>NZ_CP032100.1:0-1319634 GCF_003544815.1 Arcobacter suis CECT 7833
ATGACAACCAAAGATTTTCAAACAATAATTCAAAAAGAAGCTTCAAAAACAGATTTTGAAAGATACTTAAAACAATTAGTTTATAAAAAAGTATCTTCTGACGAAAAAATCGCTATTTTTGAAGTAAATAACAAGTACATTGCCTCTTGGATAAAGAGTAAATTTACTGGTTTAATTCAACACTGCTTTGAAATTTTTGATGGTTCAAAACCTTCTATTGAAATAAAACTTGCTGGTGAAAAAAAATCTAAAAAAGAGATTTTAAAAGAGCAAGTTCAAAATGAAACTGCCGAAAGTACCATATTAAATCCGTCATATACATTTGATTCTTTTGTTGTTGGACCTTCTAATCAAATGGCATACAATGCTTCACTTGCCGTTTCAAATAAACCTGGAATTCAATATAATCCTTTGTTTATTTATGGAGGAACTGGACTTGGAAAAACTCACCTTTTACAAGCAGTTGGAAATTATGCTATTGAAAAGGGAAATACTGTTATTTATGTAACTATTGAACAGTTTATGAACGATTTTACTTTCTCTTTAAAAAATAAAAGCATGGAACATTTTAGAAATAAATATAGAAAATGTGATGTACTTTTAATTGATGATATTCAGTTTTTAAGTGGAAAAGAGCAAACTCAAGAAGAGTTTTTTCACACTTTCAACGAATTACACAATGCAAAAAAACAAATAGTAATGACATCAGATAGACTTCCTTCACAAATTGCCGGTCTTGTTGATAGATTAAAATCAAGATTTGAATGGGGTTTAACAGCAGATGTTCAAATTCCAGGACTTGAGACAAAAATAGCAATTATTGAAAAGAAATCAGATTTAAATGGAATTTCTCTAAGTAGAGAAATCATTAATTTCATTGCAACTACGCTTGATAACTCAATTAGAGAGATTGAGGGTGTTTTAATTAGAATTAATGCGAGTGCATCTTTACTAAATCAAGAAATCACTCTTCCAATGGTTCAAAATTTATTAAAAGATCAAATAAAAGAGACAAAAGAGAATATCAAACTTCCTGATGTTATAAATATTGTTGCAAATCAATTAAATATTAAGCCAAGTGATATAAAATCTAAAAAAAGAACTGCAACTGTTGCAAATGCTAGAAGAATAGTAATTTATCTAACAAGAGAATTAACTCATAACTCTATGCCAGATATTGCAAAGTTTTTAGGAATGAAAGATCACAGTTCAATTTCGCACAATATTAAAAAAGCAAATGAGTTAATTGAAAAAGATGAAAACTTTAAATTAATTATTGAAAATTTAAAGAATAAAATCATCAACAAGGAGTGGTAAAACTTTAGAACAAAATAAGTTTTAAAGACTTATGTGAAAAGATGTGAATACAAAGACAATTTTAATCACTGGGGTAAAGTTCGTCTCAGCAGTGTTTTAAAAGGTATTTTCATCTTTTCACATGAACTACTACTTCCACTAAATTAAATAAAAATATAGGAGATAAAATGAGATTTGTAATTACAAAGAATATTCTTGAAAATGTAATAGCTTCAATGCAACCTTTTTTAGAAAAAAAAGATTCTAGTGCAATCACATCACATATATATTTAGAAATAAATAATGCGAAATTAATTATAAAAGCAACAGACTATGAAATTGGTTTAGAATCATACATTGATAATATTACTGATACAGTAGATGGAAAAGCAACAGTTAATGGTTCTAATCTTTTAGGAATTATAAAAAGATTAAAAAATGAAGAAATTACTGTAGAAGTTACAAATAATAATCTAGTAATAAGACAGAATAAATCAACTTTTAAATTACCAACTTATGATGCTGATGAATTTCCATCATTAAATAAATCAGAAAATTTAAAAGAATTATCAATTTCAACTATAAATTTTATAAATTCAATCAGAAAAATAACACCTGCAATTGATAACAACAATCCAAAATTTGAATTAAATGGTGCATTATTAGATATAAAAAGTCAAAAAATAAATTTTGTATCAACTGATACAAGAAGACTAGCAGTTTCATATTTACAAAATATTACAAATCAAGAAGCACAATTTATTATTCCTAAAAAAGCAATTATTGAAATTCAAAAACTATTTTTAGATGAAGCAAAAATTTCTTATGATGATACATATTTAGTAATTTCAAATGATAATACTAAATTCTCTACAAAACTAATAAATGGAAAATTTCCTGATTATGAAAGAATTATTCCAAATACTTTAAAATATAATTTTCCATTACCAAAAAGTATGTTAGTTGAATCTATAAAACTTGTAACTTCATTATTTTCAAATATTAAAATCACATTTAACTCAACATCAATTCTTTTTGAATCACTTGATGAAGATAGTGAATCAAAAACTCAAATTGATATTGATTTAAATATTGAAAAAGAGTTTTATTTAGCTGTTAATGCCAAATATTTATTAGATTTTTTAAGTATGTCGCATAATGAAAAAATCAAAATAGGCTTTAATGAATCAAATTTACCATTTTATTTAGAAGATGATAAATTTTTTACTATTGTAATGCCAATAGTTTTAGAAAAATAAAAAATTAAACAAAAATAAGGAAATCTATAATGAGTCAACAAGAATACGGCGCTAGTAACATTAAAGTTTTAAAAGGTCTTGAAGCTGTAAGAAAAAGACCAGGTATGTATATTGGTGATACAAATACAAATGGTCTTCATCACTTAGTATATGAAGTAGTAGATAACTCTATTGATGAAGCAATGGCTGGTTATTGTAAAAATATTAAAGTTACTATGACAAAAGATCATTGGATTAAAGTTGAAGATGATGGAAGAGGAATTCCTACAGCTATTCATGAAGGTGAAGGTATAAGTGCAGCAACTGTTGTTTTAACTGTACTACATGCTGGTGGAAAATTTGATAAAGATACTTATAAAGTTTCTGGTGGACTTCATGGAGTTGGGGTTTCTGTTGTAAATGCATTATCAAAACATTTAAAAATGACTATTTATAGAGAAGGGAAAATCCATTATCAAGAATTCAAATGTGGTATTCCGCAAGGAGTTTTAGAAGTTATTGGTGAAAGTCCAAGAAAAACTGGAACTACTATTGAGTTTTTAGCAGATGATTCTATTTTTGAAGTAAGTAAATATGAATTTGCAATTTTGGCAAAAAGATTTAGAGAAGTTGCATATTTAAATTCATTTATATCAATTACTTTAGATAATGAAATTACAAAAACAAAAGAAGTTTATCATTTTGAAGGTGGTCTAAAACAATTTGTTGAAGATATGAATAAAGATACTGCGGTTTGTGATGCTGTTGCTTTTAATGACAATATTGAAGGTGTTGAAGTTGATATTGCTGTTATGTATAACGATACTTATGTTGAAAAAACTTTATCATTTGTAAATAATATTAGAACAATTGATGGTGGAACTCATGAAGCTGGTTTTAAAGCAGGACTTACAAGAAGTATTGTTAAATATTTAAATGAAAATGCAGCAGCTAGGGAAAAAGATACAAAAATTACTGGTGATGATGTAAGAGAAGGTTTAATTGCTGTTATTTCTGTAAAAGTTCCAGAACCACAATTCGAGGGACAAACAAAAAGTAAATTGGGTTCATCTTATGTAAAAGCAATTACACAAAAATTAACTGGTGATGCGTTAGATAAATACTTTGAAGAAAATCCACAACAAGCAAAAGCTATTATGGAAAAATCTTTAATGGCAGCTCGTGGTAGAGAAGCAGCTAAAAAAGCAAGAGATTTAACTAGAAAAAAAGATGCAATGACAGTTGGAACACTTCCAGGTAAACTAGCTGAATGTCAATCAAAAGATCCAGCAATTAGAGAATTATATCTAGTAGAAGGGGATTCTGCTGGAGGTTCTGCAAAACAAGGAAGAGATAGAGTTTTCCAAGCGATTTTACCACTAAAAGGTAAGATTTTAAATGTTGAAAAATCAAGACTTGATAAAATTTTAAAATCAGATGAGATTAGAAATATCATCACTGCACTTGGTTGTGGAATTGGTGAAGATTTTGATGGTGAAAAAGTTAGATATCATAAAATCATCATTATGACCGATGCCGATGTTGATGGAAGCCATATTCAAACGCTTTTATTAACTTTCTTCTTTAGATTTTTAAGACCAGTTATTGAAAGAGGTTATTTATATATTGCTCAACCACCACTTTATAGATATAAAAAAGGTAAAAATGAAATATATCTAAAAGATGATTCAGCATTATCTGCATTTTTAATTGAAAATGGTTTAGAATCATTTAGTTTTGAAGGTTTAGGATACAACGATTTATTAGATTTATTTAAAATAGTTTCAAGATATAGAAGTATGTTAGGACAACTAGGGAAAAGATATTCTTTACTTGAAGTGTTAAAATATATAATCGAAAACAGTGATTTTGTAAATCTTGATTTTACATCTTTATATGAAAAAATAAAAGATTTTTTAGATGCTAAAGGTTATAACATTCTTTCTAAAAGTGTTACGGATAATAAAATTCAATTATTTGTTCAAACAAATGAAGGTTTAGAAGAGTTAATTATTGATGAAGAATTATTTGCATCACCATATTTTAGTGAAGCAACATATATTTATAATAAACTTGTTGAAAGAGATTTAACAGTATTTGAAGGAAGAGATTTATTAGATATTTTAGATGATATTGAAACTCTAGCTAAAAAAGGTGCTTATATTCAAAGATATAAAGGTCTTGGAGAGATGAATCCTGAGCAATTATGGGAAACTACTATGATTCCTGATAATAGAAGGCTTTTAAGGGTTAAAATAGAAGATGCAGAGGTTGCAAGTGATACATTTACTCTATTTATGGGTGATGAAGTTGAACCTAGAAGAAATTATATTGAAGAACATGCAAGAGATGTTGAACATCTTGATGTTTAAAAACTAATCATTGAAAGATAACAATAATAATTTACTATTGTTATCTTTTATACAACTTCTCCTCAAATTAAATATAAAATTTAGCTATAATAACAATATAAATTATAGCTTTGGAGGAAAAATGAATTTATTAATTAAAAACATTAGTGAACTTTTAGATATTGCTTTAAAAACTACTTCTTTTGATGAAATGTTACTCTTAAAAAATCATTCATCAATGGCTATTAGAAGAAATTTAGCTAGAAACTCAAATTTAAATCAAGAAATCATTGATTCTTTATTATATGATCCTGTACAAAATGTTTCTTATATTGCTTCTATAAATCCTAATAACAAAAATTTTGAACGAACTTTTGGAAAGTTAAGACCTTGTGTTTTATGTAATAAGAATCAAAGTGATTGTAATTTTTGTCAGGAAACAATTAGCCATAGTTTTTAAATTGTAACTCTTATAAGTCTTTTTTGGGTAAAATAGGCAAAAATTATATTTATAAAAGGGTACAAAAATTATGGAAATGAAATATGGTGAAAGAGAAATATTAGAATTTGATATTAATAAAGAAGAAAATTTTTGGCCAAATATACATGAAAAGAATTATATTATAGATATTGAATTACCTGAATTTATGGCAAAATGTCCACGAAGTGGATACCCAGATTTTGCAACTATAAAAATACAATACTCTCCAAATAAAAGAGTTATTGAGTTAAAAGCATTAAAAATTTATATTAATTCATTTATGTTTAGAGAAGTTTCTCATGAGAATTCAATAAATGAAATTTTTGATACTTTATATGCTAAATTAGAACCTAAATGGATGAAAGTAATTGGTGATTTTAAACCAAGAGGAAATGTACATACAGTTATTGAAATAGATAGCTCAAAGTTTTAGGACTTAAATCTTGGAAAGATTAGTTACAACTTCACAAGCAGCTGAAATATTGGGCTTGTCTTTACAAGGTATACATTATCGAATTAAAAAAGATCAATTAAAATCTATAAAAAAAGATGGTAAAACTTTTGTTTATATACCTAATGAAACAAAAGTCGATACTGCTCAAAATAAACCTAAAGTTGAATCTTCTAGTAAAACATCTAATTTTGACTCTATAAAAGCTGTTATTGATGTTAAAAATGAACAAATTGAGCTTTTAAAAAAATCAATGAAATGGATGAAAAAACAATATATTTCAGAAATTTTTAGATTAGAAAAAAACCAAAAAAGAATTATAGAAGTTTTTAATTCAGAAATAAAACTTTTACAAAGTGCTTTTAATGAAATGCGTTCTATTTATAAACCACAATTAGAGTCTAATTTAAAAAATAAAATAGATGAAAATAAAGCTGATTTTATTAGTGTAAAAGATTTTTTTGTTTTAATGAAAAGATATAATAAAACAGAACAAGAAATAAAATCAATGATTTTTAATGGAATAAAAATAGGTGATAAAAGATTTATTTATAATAAAGTAGAAAAAAAGTTGTTGATTTTGAATTCAGATTTTTTGGATTTGATATAAAAAAAGAGTACAAAAGTACTCTTCTCCAGATACCCAAACACACCATTAAATAAAGTGCCTTGCTATGTTCCCATCCTGGGGCTTTGCCTTAAATAACAATTGTAAGGGTCTAAAGAAGAGCATTCAAAATATTTTAAATATTCTCAATGTTCTTCTTTTAAAGATGGGAATTATATCTTAAATATCTTTATATTTTGCTTTGAAAGGTAAACATGGTTTATTTTATACTTTTTATAACAGCACTTATTTCAGCAACGTTATTTCCTCTTGGAAGTGAAGCTTTACTTGTTTATGATATTAAACAAGGATACAACATATATTTTTTACTTTTATTTGCAACTTTAGGAAATAGTTTGGGCTCAGTTATAAACTATTTTTTAGGTTTAAAAGGAGAAGAATATCTTCTAAAAAAATCTTTATTAAAAGAAGAATATATAATTAAAAGTAAGAATTATTTTGATAAATATGGTGCTTTTTCTATTCTTTTTTCTTGGTTACCAATAGTTGGTGATCCAATCACTTTTGTAGCGGGTATTTTAAAATATGATTTTAAGAAATTCCTAATTTTAGTTATTGTGGCAAAATTTTCTAGATATTTATTTTTGGTTTTAATAATTTAAGAAGAGGTAAATACACAAAAGTATATTTACCTAGGAGAGTGTTAAAAATCAGATACGTTAGCGTGAGCTTCTCTAACGCTCATTGATATATCAGATCTAAATTTTTGTTCTTTAACTTCAGGAAGCATTAATCCCTTAGCTTTATGTTCTCTTATTTTATAAGTTCCATCTTCATGTCCAGATAAATAATATGAACTAAAATCAACCGTATAAGGCATATCCCAAACAATTGCACCAGCTGTTGGACAGGCTTCTGCACATCTTGGTGCATCAGCGTGATCAACACACTCAACACATGATTCAGGTTTTACATATAAAATCCCATCTTGTGGATTTTTTTCATTTCCGTCTGGTAATATTGCTGCAACTGGACATTCTGATGCACATGCTTCGCAACTTATACATTCTTCAGTAATTTTAACTGCCATTTTCTATCCTTTTTTATAAAAATATAAAAAGTAGATGCAAATATTATTCCACTATGAGTTTTAATTAGCTAATTTTCTAAATAAAATCTCTTTTGTTGGTTCTTGGGTTGAATTTTCATTATATTTTAATTCAACATCTTCTTCTTTATCAATGTATTTTCTTGTTATTCTACATTTTTCAAGATTGTTTTCTGATGGAATTATGTATTGTAAAGGAAGCATTATATTTTCAATAATTCCTCTTAATCCCCTTGCTCCAACATCTTTTTCAACTGCTATTTCTGCAATTCTTTCTAATGCTTCATCTGTAAATTCTAATTCAACTCCATCAAGTTCAAACAAAATTTCATATTGTTTGATAATTGCATTTTTAGGCTCTTTTAGAACTCTAATTAAATCTTCTTTTGAAAGTTTATTTAGTTCAGCAATTACTGGAATTCTTCCTATAAATTCTGGAATTAACCCAAAAGAAATAAGTTCTTTTGCTTCAATAGGTTTTCTTTCAGATAATTCATCTTCTTTTTTTAAGAATCCCATTTTAGGAGCTTTTTTACTTTTTTTAACGCTATCATCTTCTCTTAATCCAACAAATGCTCCACCACAAATAAATAAAACATGTGTTGTATCAAAAAGAATTGTTTCAGCAGATGAGTTTTTTCTACTTCCTTTTACAGGAACGTAAACTTCTGCACCCTCAAGAATTTTTAATAGTCCTTGTTGAACACCCTCTCCACTTACATCTCTTCCACTTGTTGAGCTTTCGCTTTTATTTGCAATTTTGTCGATTTCGTCAATATAAACGATTCCTCTTTTTGCTTTTTCTAAATCATAATCTGCACTTGCTAATAATCTTGAAAGAATTGATTCAACATCTTCTCCAACATAACCAGCTTCAGTTAATGCAGTGGCATCAGCAACCGCAAATGGAACATCCATGATTCTAGCAAGGGATTTTGCAAGAAGAGTTTTACCACTTCCTGTAGGACCAATAAGCATAATGTTTGATTTTTCTATTTCAACATTTTTAACCACTGGTTTATCAATTCTTTTATAGTGATTATATAAAGCAACTGCTAAAACTTTTTTAGCTTCAACTTGACCAATTACATAATCATCTAAATGTTCTTTTATTTTAATAGGAACACTAAGTCCCTTTTGGAACTCTTTTTTGCTATCTTTGATAAGTTCTTTTTCAAGAACTTTTGAACACATTGTCACACATTCATCACAAATGTGTGAAACTTCACTTGAGAATATTTTTTTTACTTCTGTAATCTCTTTACCACAGAAATCGCAATTAAATTTTTCACTCATGGCTTTTTATAAATTCATTAATACTCACATCTAAATTAGTTAAATTGTGAGTTTTAATAAATTTATCCTCTTTTTTTGTTAATTCTTTTTTGTCAAGTACAGTTGTACCACCTTTTAAATCAACAGTTATTTCATTAGCAACCATTCTAAAAGTGTCTTTTGAGAAATCAACACCTATAAATAAATATTCTTTATTTTTTCTGTGTTCTTTTAAAATAGGAGGTATTGCATAACCACCCATAGCTTCAGTTAACCAATCAACAAAATCAGCATCTGATATAATAAAATTCATTTCAGGTTTAGTTGAACCCATTGGTTTAAATAAAATTGGTAAGTCTAAAGTTAAATTTTCTTTTTCGATTCGAGTGTAAGTTTTAGTAGTTACATCAAAAGAATAAATTAAATATCTATCCCAATCAGCTGTAATTCTTGAAACACCTGTAATTAAAAAGTGTTTACAGTCACTGTAGATTTTTTGTAAGCTATCATCCATATTTGTATCGATGATATATTTGGGTTTAATTGTTTGTAACCATTTATAAACAGCAGGAAGTTCATACTCTTTTGAAGAGAAAATATGATTTGTCATTTGAATAATGAACTCTCTACCTTTTCTTTGTTCTAAACTCATTGCAGCTCTTGAGTATTCATACATAAGTCTTGGACTCATAGCTCTTCCATTATTAAGGCTTAAAATCATTGAATCACTATCAAATGGAAGTTGAGCTCCATCGCTATTTTTTGTATCTTTAAATATACCCATTCCTAAAAAGGGTATAAGTTCTCCATCTTGTATTTTCTTTAGTATATTATCATCCATGACATCCAGCTCCTGTGTATGACTGATATACCTTGTTTAACTCTACTCTAATTCGATCTAAATTTAGTGGAGAATCTAAGTTACTTGGCATATCAATATGATAGATGGCACCGTCTTTACCGATTAAAAAAAGTGCTTTTGTCAATCTATTTTCTAAGCTACCACTTACAATTTTTGTTCCGTACATATTTGCAAACTCTTCATTCACATCAAATACAGGAATAATTTTCTTAAATTCGTATGGAAACACAATGTTCTCATTAAAGATAATATATGTGAATATATCGACCTTTGCATCATTTATAAACTCATCAAAAGCTATAATTTCTTCGCTAAAATCATCAAAATTTGGAAATGACAAAAATACTTGAATATTTCTATTTGGGCTTGCTTTTTTGATGTTTACTTCTTCATTATTTAGATTAATTACATCAAAATTTTCTGCCATATAACCAATATCTATAAAATCATCTGTTAGTTGCATTTCTTCATTTTTGTATAGTATTTTAGATTTCATATTTTTTTATTTTATACCCCATTTGTCTAAGAGTTATTCCTAACTCTGATGCTGCATTTGACTGATTGTAATCGTTATTTTCAAGTGCTTCAATAATCGCTTCTTTTTCTAGTTCTTCTAAAGTTAAAATCTTTTTAGAAATAGGTTTATAATCGCTTTTTAGTTTTTGATCATTAAGTGCTGGCAGTAGTAGTAACATATCATATTTATTAATTCCATCTTCATTTCCCATTAGTACAATTCTTTCAATTGTATTTTCTAACTCTCTTACGTTGCCCGGCCACGGGTAACTACAGAGTGCATCCATTGCTTCATCTGTAATGGTTACTCTTTTTTTATGATTTTTTATTGATCTTTCAAGGAAGAAATTAACTAATTGTTTAATATCCTCACCTCGTTCTCTAAGTGGTGGTAAATCAATAGGGATTACATTTAATCTATAATATAAATCTTCTCTAAATTTGCCATCTTTTACCATTTGTTCAAGGTTTCTATTGGTAGCAGCCACAAGTCTTACATTTACTTTTATTGTTTTACTTCCACCAACTCTTTCAAATTCTCTTTCTTGTAGAACTCTAAGAAGTTTTACTTGTGCAGATGAGCTAATATCGCCTATTTCATCTAAAAACAGAGTTCCCCCATCAGCTAGTTCAAATCTTCCTTTTCTTGTCTCTCTTGCATCTGTAAAGGCACCTTTTTCATGACCAAAAAGTTCACTTTCAAGTAAAGTATCTGTAATTGCAGCACAGTTTAATTTGATAAATGGTTCATCTTTTCTATTACTTCTTTTATGAATAGCAGCAGCAACAAGCTCTTTTCCAGTTCCTGTTTCACCTCGAACTAATACTGTAACATCAGATTGGGCAATTCGTTGGATAACTTTGAAAACTTGCTCCATTTTTGGGCTATCTCCAATGATATCGCCAAAATTATGAACTTTAGAATCCCACTCCATTTTGTAATAAAGTTTTAGTTCTTGAAGTCTTTCTTTTTCTTTTTGATTTAATTGGAAAGAGTGTATAGTTTGAGCAAAAATAGAACTTACAATACTTAGAATTCTAACTGTATCATCAAGTTGTATTTCAGCAGTTTTTGTAATTACTGCACCTAAAACACCAATAGCAACATTATCAATTATCATCGGAACTGCAACATAAGATTTACCATTAAAATCTCTTTTTCCTGATTTATTTAGAAAAAGTGAATTGTTATGAATATTTTCAACAACAACAGGTTCTTTTGATTCTGCTACCATTCCAGTAACTCCCTCACCTACTTTATAAGATGCAAGAGTTTTTTGAAATTTTGATAACTCAATAGATGCAAAAACATTTAAGACATCATCTTCTAAAATATGTACTACGCAATTCTCAAGATTTAATGAATTTTTTAATATTTTCATTGACTTTTCTAGTGAAGTTTGTAGGTCATAATGATTAGAAATTACTGAAGATATCTCATAAAGAGTTGTTAATTCTCTTATTGTAAGACAGCTCATACAAGCAGATTTATCAAACATTTTTGCCTCCTATTTTTTTGAATACTTTTATTATAACGATTTTATAAATCATAATGAATATCCATTTATATAAAAAACATACAGTATTCTAATCTGCAATTTTTTTACATACTTCTTCTTTAGGAAGTTTTTTAATACCAGGTTGTATCCACCAAATTTCACCATTTGAAAGTGTTGCATTTCCACCCCATTTTTCTTCTGTATCAAACTCTATTTCTTCAATAGTTTCTTCCATATCTTTTTTTGCAAAATAAAATGATACAACACCATCAACTTCTCTTAACATAACTTTTGCCATTTATTACTCCTTGTTTATAAATAAATTTCTGAATTTTCTTAATAACTCATTTTCTTTAAATGAGATTCTAAAGAAACCTTTTTTTAACTCTTTAACTACAAAACTTCTATCAAAATGTTTAGAAATAAAAGGGAAATCTTCCCTAAAATGAGCTCCTCTACTTTCATCTCTTTTTTGTGCACATAATATTATTGCTTCTGATATTTCAAGGGCATTTCTCAGTTCTAAAATTGCAGATAACTCTACATTGTTATTTTTTTCTTTGTTTATACAATGTAAGCTATAAGATATTTGTCTTAAATATTTTACATAATCAAAAGCTTCTGTTAGGCTTTTTTCATTTTTGATAATCCCAACTTTTTCAAATAAACATTTTCCTAAACTTATTCTAATTGCATTAAAGTTTTTAGTTGTATCTCCTTGAAAAATGTATTCAATCATTTCAATATCTTTTACAACAGTGTTATAATTTATTGGTGAAAATTCATTTGTATTTGCATACTCTTTTGCGGTAATTCCTGCAAGATTTCCAAAAACACAACCTTCAAGTAAAGAGTTTCCTCCTAGTCTATTTGCTCCATGAACTCCATTTGAAGCCATTTCTCCACAAACATAAAGACCTTTTATATCACAGCTAGTCATATTTACATCAACTCCACCCATTGTGTAGTGGGCAACTGGTTTTATTTCTAATAACTCTTCCGCAATATTTATTCCACTTTGATTTAGTGCAGCATTATAAAGAGAAGGAAGTTTTTGTTGGATTTTTTCAATTCCAAGATGTCTTAAATCAATAAAAACTTTTTTACCTTCTAGTTGTTCTTTTAAAATCGCTCGTGCTACTTCATCTCTGGTTCCCAATTCATTTATAAATCTTAAACCTTCACTATTTACCAAGTAACCACCCTCTCCTCGTGCTGCTTCTGTTACTAAATAGTTTGTTTTTACAAAACCAGTTGGATGAAACTGAACAAATTCCATATCTTTTAAATCAAGCCCAGCTCTTAATGCAACCGCTAATAAATCTCCTGTATAATCAGGTGCATTTGTAGAATAACCTCTATAAATTCCAGCATATCCACCACCTGCAAGAACTACAGCTTTTGAGGCATATATTGTTACTTGCGAGTTCTCTTTATTTAAAGCGATTACTCCACTTACTCTATCTTGATATTTTGCAAGATTTAAAATAAAAGTGTTTGGTAAAAATGTAATTCCTTTACTTTTTGCTTTTTTAATAAGTGCCATTGTAATTGCACTTCCTGTTTTATCTCCAACATAACAAGTTCTATTTGAATTTCCACCACCAAATGGTCGTTGTAGAATCTTTTTATTTTCATCTCTATCAAACTCAACACCATAATCGACTAATTTATCAATAATCGATGAAGCTTGTTTACACATATAAGTAATTGCTTTTTTATTTCCAATACCTTTTGCAGAATTAAAAGTATCGTTAATATGTTGATTTATCTCTTTTGAATTATTTATGTCAAGAACAGCATTTATTCCGCCACTTGCCATTGATGAATTTGATTTAAATAGATTTCCCTTTGTGATAAGTGCAACTCTATTTTGTTCATCTTTTGCTTCAATTGCTGCCATTAAACCAGCAATTCCACCACCAACTACAATTACATCATAAATCATTTATACTCGATACATTAAATCGTATTTAGCTCTTGAAGTTGCAGCTACTTTTGTGATTTCTAGATTTTTTTTGATATGAATAGGAACTTTTGAAGCAAAAAGTGATGAAATTAACCCAGGAGTTGAACGAACAAATTGAAGTGCAAGTTGAATATCATTTTCCAATACCATTTTTGAATCAAGTAAATAACCAGTTTCTGGTTTAAATGATTTTTTAAATAGATTCATTTGAAGAAGTGATGAACTAGAAATTACTCCAATTTTTAATCTGTGAGCAGCTTGCAGTAAAGTACAATCTTCTCCTTTTACTTTTTGAGTAGGCATTGTATATATAGATGTTTTTCCCATATTAAATGGAGTTTGGATATATTTGAAATTGTGATTATCTCCACCTACTTTGATGGCAATATCTACTAAATCTTCTAAATTTATATGTTCGTTTGTGCTTTCATCAATAAAACCATTCCAAACGGCAATTCCGTAATATTTTATCATTCCCATTTCTACCATTTTTTCAAATCTTCTAAAAATAGTTTCGATTTTTTTTAGGAATTTTTTATACCCTAGTTTTGAAACTTGAATTTCTGGATTATGTAAAAAATAAATATCAATAGTTTTTACACCCAAATTTTCAAGGGATTTTTTACATGACCATTCCAAATAATCAGGAGTCATACAGTGTTGGTCTAGTTCTATATCATCTTTTGTAGCTAATGAATTATTAATTATATTCTCTTCAATCCATTTATAAGGATTCTCTGGAAATGGATATTCTAACTGAATAAACCCACCCTTTGAACATATAATTAATTCTTCTCTTTTTGTAACACCTTCTTCAAATAACTCTTCTAAAGCAATACCAATCTCTTTTTCACTTTGTCCATATCTGTAGTTACTTGCTGTATCTATTAGATTAATTCCACTTTTTACAGCTTCTTTAACGCCTTCGATATAATGAAACAGATAATTTTCTTCTTTATATGGTTCTTTGTTGAATGTACCTAACCCTAATTTTGAAAATATTAAATCGTTGTGTTTGATATAAAAATCTTTGTAATGTGAGAATTTTTTTGCAAAATTGTAAGTGTCATCAAATGTTGCTATCATGATTTTTTTCTTCTTTTTCTAAAATTACATAATAACAAGGGAATAAACGAGGTTTATCCCCTTATCAATATTTAAAGGTGTACTTAACACTATGCAAGAAGTGTTCCATAAATCAGATTTTTCTCTTTTAATCTTTTTGACTTAATAATTATTATAAAGCAATAAGTTTAGAAAAATAATTTTTTAGACTTTTGAAATATTTCTTGTGTGAACAAAAATAAATAAATTATATTTTCACTCTCTTTGTTTTTAGAATACCGATGTATATGTATTTATATAGAGAACGGTATATAATTTTTATACAGCAAATTCAAAAATATAACCTTAAAATTAAGCTTAATTTTATAATCACAAGCCTATGATTCTTTAATAAAATAACTAAAAATAAAAAGGACAAATTATGAAAACAAGTGCAAGAAATGAATTAACTGGGAAAATCACAAACATTATTGATGGAGCTGTGATGAGTGAAGTAAAAATTACAGTTTCTTCTGAGGTAACTATTAGTGCAACAGTTACAAAAGAGGGAATTCACTCTTTAGGAGCTAAATTAAATGATAATGTTACTGCAATCATTAAAGCTTCTTCTATTATTATTACAAAAGATGCAGTAAAAACAACTGCTAGAAATGTATTAAAAGGAAAAGTTGTTGAAGTTATAAAAGGTGCTATTAATAGTGAAGTAAAACTTTCTTTAGGAAATAGCATAATTTCTGCAGTTGTAACAAATGATGCTATCGAAGATTTATCAATCAAAGCTTCTGAAGATGCTTATGCAATATTCAAAGCTTCAAGTGTAATTTTAATCGCTTAATAATATAGGGTTTTCCCTATATTTATATAATCTTTAATCTACTACTAATATTTGCCATTCCGCAGTTATAAACAGAACTTGTAACCACTCCATCAATTTTATATGAAGCGTATTTTTCTATATTTGTTAGGTTTATTCCACCTGCTACTAAGATTTTTACATTTGGGAAGTTTTCATTTTTGAAGGTGATGATTTTTTCTAACTCTTCAAAATCTATTTTATCAAGTTGAATTACATCAACTCCAACTTTCATTAGATTTATGCTATCTTTTAAACTTTCACTTTCTACATTTAGTTTTTTTTCTGGGATTTTTGTTTTTATTCTTTTTAAATCTTCGTAAAACTCTTCGTTGTTTTTATACAATATTCTATGTCCTTCAAAATATAGAACAGTTTCTGAAAGGTTCAGTCTATGAGGCATTGCTCCACCACAAAAGGCTGCTTTTATACAAAATCTTTTTGAAAAGGGAAAGGTTTTTCTAGTTGTTAGAAGTTCACAAAAAGGATTGATTTTTTCTATTTTTTCTTTCATTTGGTAGGCATAAGTGCTTATTTTACAACTATATTCTAAAAGTATTTGGGTTAATCTCCAAGCTTTGTGAATATCTTCATAAAGACCTGAAAATCTCAAAATTGTGCCATCTTTTTCTATTTTGTTTTTACTTTTTTCAAAAAAATCAACTTTACAATTTAGAAGTTCAGCTATTTTTGAAGCTTCTTCACTACAAGAAACGATAATATCTTCCCTTGTGTAAACTTCAATTTGAGCAATTGCATTGTTACAATTTTGTAAACTTGTTGTCAAATCAAAATATGGTAAATCATCTTGGATATATTTTTCTAACTCAGAAGTTGTTAAATTAAACATTTTTTCTCTTTTCCCAAGAAATAAACGCCCAATTTAGATAATCTGGAGTTTCTTTATATTTATAGGTATTATTGAAATACTCTTTTAATGTATTCTTTTCTTCATTTGAGAGCTGACCTAAACTCCAGCTGATTTTTTCTATAAATTCTTCAGCTGTACTACTTCCAAATTTTGTATTTTCACTTAAAATAAAATCTACTTTGGCATAAATTCCCATACTATGAAGTATATTTAATAAATAGATGTAATCAGGTCTTGGAAAAACTTTCCTTGAAAGTTGGTTTAATATTTCAGCATCTATAAAAGTTCCACCAACTTTTGTTGTTAAATAAACTCTTTTATTCGCTTTTGAATTTAGTTTTAAAATGGCATCTTTAACATCTTTTACTTCCATTGAGCGAGAAGCCACAACAATATCAGCATTTGGAACTTCATCCCAGTTATCTTCCCATGATTTATGAATAGTGTTGACATGGTTTAGATTTTTTTCTTTACAATTGTTTTTTACACAATCTAACATTCCTAAAGAGTAATCAAGGGCATAAACTTTTTGAATTTTAGAAGCAATCGCTAAACAAATAGTTCCAGGACCACAACCTACATCCAAAAGTGAAGAAGCATCAGTAAAATCAATTTTGTCTATAAAATCTTTTGTGTAGATACTTTTTTGAACATTTGTATTCATACTATTTGCTCGTTTGTCCCAATCTTGACTACTTTTACCTTTAAAAGTTGAGCTTTTCATTTGCTCTTTAAAAAGTTTTGCAAAATCTAAATTGTCTAAATTTGTTTGAATTAATCCCATAATTTATAATCCTTGAATTGTAGGACTGAATGCTTTTGTACTAAGGCTTACTTTTTGTCCAATTTTAAGATTTTTTACTTCTTCTTTACTTACAACAACTTCAACTAATTGTTGACCAATTGATACAATTGCAATGTGAATTACATCGACTTTTACTATGTCTAAAAGTTCTCCCTCAAATGAGAATTTCTGACTACCTTTTGTTTTTAACAAAATATCTTTTGGTGTACCATCGTTTATAATTTTCCCAAAATTTAGAATAACAACGCGATTTGCTAGACGATAAATTTCACTTGGGTCATGGCTTACCATAATAGTTGTTGTATTAAATTCTTTATGTAAAGTAAGAATTTCATTTTGAAGTTTAGTTCTCATGTTTGAGTCAAGTGCTGATAAAGGTTCATCCATAAGTAGGATTTTTGGTCTATTCATCAGCGCTCTACATAAACTTACTCTTTGTTTTTGACCGCCACTTAATGTTTGTGGGAATCGGTTTTTTAGTTCTTCTAATTCTGTCATTTTTAGCAAATAGTTTGCTAATTCTTTATCTTTATTTACATATAAAAGGTTATCTAAAACTGAAAAATTGGGAAATAAAGCATAATCTTGAAATACAAAACCTATTTCTCTTTTTTGGCTAGCTAAACAAAACTTTTCATTTAGCCAAATATTATTATCAATTTCAAGGGTTCCTTTTGCATCTTCAAGACCTGCTAGAATTCGCAAAAGTGTAGTTTTCCCACTTCCACTAAGACCTGCAAGAGCTACAAAATCACCTTGTTTTATTTCTAGATTTATATTTAAATCCATTTCTCCATTTGCACCATGAAGTTTTTTTGATATATCAATTTTTATCATTTATTTCTTTCCTAGTAACATATTTTTTTGTTTTCCATTAAATATGTAAACACCTAAAAGTGTAAGAAAACTAAGAGTTATCATAATTGCACTATAAATATGTGCATTAGTATAATCCATAATTTCAGTAAATTCATAAATAGCAATTGAGGCTACTTTTGTTTCACCAGGAATACTTCCACCAATCATTAAAACAACGCCAAACTCTCCAACAGTATGGGAAAATGTAATTATGATTGCTGTAATTAAAGCAGGTTTTATATTTGGTATGGCAACTCTAAAAAGAGTTTCAAATTTACTTTTTCCACTTATATAACTAGCTTCAAGCATATTTTTATTTAGGCTTTCTAAACCTCCTTGTAAAGGTTGAACCATAAAAGGTAAAGAATAAAAACAACTAGCAATAATTAAACCTGTAAAATTAAATACCAATTTTATGCCAAAATATTCTTGAAAAAAAGCTCCAATTGGAGAATTAAATGATAAAGACCAAAGTATATAAAATCCTAAAACAGAAGGTGGTAAAACTATAGGTAAAGCAGTAATTGCTTCTAATATAGGTTTAAATCTTGATTTAGTTTGTGATAAGTACCACGCGATTGGTAAACTAATAAAAAATAGAATTAGCGTTGTAATTCCCGCAAGTTTGAAAGATAATAAAAAAGGTTCAAACTCTATATTTTTTAAAATCTCAATCATTTAACACTTCTCCAATAGATAAATTACTTGCTTTTATCAAAATTGTAACAACTTCTCCAATTTGTAAATTCATTCTTTTCGATGAATCTACGGTTATAATACTTTCAAGAAGAGTGTCATTTATTTTTAAAATAACACTAGTTAATAATTGTCCATTTTCTAAACTTTGAATTGTTGCAACAATTTGGTTTGATAAACTTATTTCACCTATTAAATTTTTAGCAATTGAGATGTTAGAAGGTTTTACAGATAATTCTACTTTTTTACCTATTTTCACATCATCATTTAAATCTAAACTCATCATTTTTAAAGTTAATCCATTAAAATCAAACTCTACAATATTTAAATTATCAACAGAATTTATTTTTTTTATTGTTGCAACTAATTGACTCATTTTACTAAATAACCAAAATCTTCAAATATTTTTTTTGCTTCTTTTCCTAAGATAAAGTCATAAAAAGCTTTTATTTCTTCATTTTTCATTTTATCACTTATTATTCCAACAAGACTATTTGAATGGTCTATTATTACAATTCCTTGATCAATTGGAGTGTAAAGTTTTGGATCAACACTTACCCAATTAACATTTTCTTTATATTGAACCATTTTTTCATCGTACATTGATGATTTTGCAATAAATCCTATATCTGCTGCTGTCGTTGCATAAGTTACAGCTTGAGAAATTGATTCAGCATATACAAATTTATCTTTTGTAGCTTCTTCTAATCCGGCATTCTTAATAGCTTCCATAGCAGCAGTTCCATAAGGTGCAGTTTTTGGGTTTGCAACAGCTATTTTAGATATTGATGAATCTTTAATTACATTGATTCCTTTAGAAAAATCAAGTTTTTTAGAACTTAACATTGCAAGGCTTCCTTGAGCATAAATAACTGGTACATTTTTAGCTAACCTTTTTTCATATAATGATTGAGGAAACTTCATATCTGCTGACATAAAGATATCAAATGGCGCTCCATTTTCAATTTGAGTAACAAATTTTCCACTGCTTCCAAGAGTTACTTGAATTTTTGTATCAGGGTTTGTTTTATTAAACTCTTTTACTAATTCATCTATTGCATAACTAACATTTGCAGCAACTGCAATATTTACTTGACCTGCAAATATTGTTGAACATAAAACCATTAATCCAAAAATTATCTTTTTCATTTTTTATTCCTTATTTTCCAATTATTACGTCAGAGGCTTTTATAATAGCACTCACCTGTGTACCTTTTTCTATTTTTAACCTTTCAAATGAACTTGATGTTATTACTGAGGCAATTTTGTCATTATTACCAATATCAATTACCAATTCTGTATTAATTTCATCTTGATTTATAGAATCAACAGTTCCTTGAAATTTATTTCTAGCACTAATATTTAGTGTAATATCAGTTGTTATTAATACAGTACTTGATTTAAAAATAGCAACAACTTCATCGCCTATTTCTAAATTCAGATTATTTGCTGCTGTATTTGTAATAACTGAAACAAGTGTGTAACCACTTTTTAGTTTAATAAATATTTCTGCATTTATTTTTCCATGTTCAATTAATTCAACAGTTCCGCTTATCTGATTTCTTGCACTTATTTGCATTGATAATCTCCTTATAGTTTTTAATGTCCCAGTATTTATATCTGTTATTTGACTTAAATTTTTAAGAAATTTTTTTTGCTCATTTCTTAAAATTTCAAAGGTTTCTATAAGATTTTCCCCATAAGGTGTAAGTGTCGTTCCTCCGCCCCCAACTCCGCCTGTCTCTCTTTGTACAATTGGTGTTGTTGACAGATTATTCATCGATTCAATAGCTTCCCAAGCAGCCTTATAACTCATAGGAACTTCTTTAGCCGCTTTACTAATAGAACCTGTTCTTTTAACTGCAATTAATAACTCAATTCTTTTTTCTAATAAAAATGGTTGGTTAAAAATCTCTAAAGTTAAATTTGATAATATCTCCACATAAATCCTTTTTGTTATATCATATAGTATATAACGATAAATAAAAAAATATTATCATTATGTAGCTTAATACATAACGATAATTTAAAAAAAACTAGAAGAAAATCTTCTAGTTTTTTAATTATCTTACTGCATCAAAGAAATAATCTGTTTGTGCAATTTGTTTTGTTTCTTCATCTAATTGATCTAAGATAGAATTTGTAATCCAAGTTAATAGATTTAATCCACCTTCATAACCACTAATAGAATATCTATGTAAGTGATGTCTATCAAAAATTGGGAAACCAATTCTAATTAAAGGTATTTTTGTATCTCTATATAATTCTTTTCCGTAAACATTTCCAATCATGAAATCAACTGGTTCTGTGAATAATAAACTTCTTAAATGCCATAAATCTTTTCCACCCCAAATATTACATTCAGCAGCTCTAGAAGATTTAGCTAAGATAGCTTTCATATCATCTTCCCAACCTTTTCTTGGTGCATTGTTACACACAATATGAGTTGGAATTGAACCCATTTCAACTAAGAATGAAACCATTCCTAATAAGAAGTCAGGATCTCCCCAGATTGCAATTTTTTTACCATGCATATATGGATATGAATCTTGCATTGCATCAACAAATCTAGCTCTTTGTTGTTTCAATTCTTCTGGAACTTCTTTTCCTGTTAATTCTGCTAATTTCATTACAAACGCATCTGTTCCACTTAAACCAATTGGATTACAAGCTTCATAAGTTTGTTTCCATTTGTTTTTAATAGTTTTAGCTGTAAGAATAGTAGAATATTTTTGTAAACTTATAGTCGCTTTTGCGTTAATTGCTGTTTTTGCATCAGCTATTTTTGTTCCACCAGCATATAATTTATATTCACCAGCTCCTGTGTCCCATTGCTCTTCATGGTCACCAATCATGATGATTTTATCACCAAACATTTTAGAGATTTTTTTAATTTCTTTTAATGATCCCAAATATGGTTCAAATCCAGGAATTATATTGATTCTTTCTTCGTCAACTTCTCTTGCAACACCTTCTGATAATTGCTCTAAAGTTGATTTCATCATATTGTCATAACCCGTAATATGAGATCCAACAAATGAAGGAGTATGTGCATGAGTAATTAGAGTATTATCAAGTTCACCCTCAGCATCATCTCTAGCACCAATTACGAATGCATTTAAGTCATCACCGATAACTTCTGCCATACAAGTTGTACTTACAGAAATCATTTCTGGTTTATAAAGTGCATTACAATTTCTTAAACCATCTTTCATATTTGCAAGTCCCCCAAATACCGCTGCTGATTCTGACATTGAATCAGAAACACAAGGAGTTGGTTCTTTAAAGTGTCTTGTAAAGTATGATCTAAAGTATGCAACACAACCATGTGAACCATGTACATATGGCATTGTGTTTTCAAAACCTAAACCAACCATAATAGCACCCAATGGTTGACAAGCTTTTGCAGGGTTAACTGTAATAGCTTCTCTTGCTAGATTTTTTTCTCTATAATCCCAAGATTTTGTCCACTCAGCAATTTCTGCAACTTTTTCAGGTGCAACAGCACCAGCAGCACTTTCGAATTCTTTTTTATTTTTTAAAACTTCTTGGTATTCAGGCTTTAAAAAAAGTTTTTGTCCGTTTACTATATTATCTAAATCTTGCATAGCCTTCTCCTTACGCTTCTTTTTCCCATGGAGCTTTTGTGTGGTTCCATACTGGTGAGTTAATCGCTAAATCCATATCTTTTGCGAAAATTGCAAAAGCGTCATATCCATGATAAGGACCACTGTAATCCCAAGAGTGCATTTGTCTAAATGGTAATCCCATTTTTTGGAATACATACTTCTCTTTTACCCCAGCTGCAACTAAGTCTGGTCTTAATTTTTTAACGAAAGCTTCTAATTCATACTCATTTGCATCATCGTAAATAAGTGTTGATCTTTCGATTTCGTCTTTAGTTCTTTTATAGTCATCTCCGTGTCCGAACTCATATCCAGTTCCGATTACTTCCATTCCTAAATCTTCATAAGCTCCAATAACGTGTCTTGGTCTTAATCCACCAACATAAAGCATAACTTTTTTACCCTCTAACATTGGTCTATATTTAGCAATTACAGCGTCAGTCATTGCAGTATATTTTGCAATTACAGCTTCAGTTTTTGCTTGAATTGTTTCATCAAAGAATGAAGCAATTTTTCTTAAAGACTCAGTTGTTTTTGTAGGTCCAAAGAAGTTATATTCCATCCAAGGTACATTGAACTCTTGTTCCATGTGTCTAGCAATATAGTTCATAGATCTATAGCAATGTAATAAGTTTAATTTTGATTGAGGAGCAATAGCTAACTCTTTATAAGAAGCATCTCCCGACCATTGAGCAATAACTCTTAAACCCATTTCTTCTAAAATTAATCTTGTTGACCAAGCATCTCCACCGATGTTGTAATCCCCAATAATTGATACATCATAAGGAGTTGATTCGAAATCTTTTCTATAAGAAGTATCTGGCATGATATAATCTCTAATCATGTCGTTCGCAATGTGGTGACCAAGTGATTGAGAAACCCCTCTAAAACCTTCACATGAAACAGCTATTGTTTGATGTCCAGTCTCTTTTTTATGCATTTTAGCAACTGCATGAATATCATCTCCAATTAATCCAATTGGACATTCTGATTGAACAGAAATTCCATTATTTAATGGGAATAATTCATCAATTTCTTGAAGTGCTTTTTTAAGTTTTTTATCTCCACCAAATACAATATCTTTCTCATTAAAATCAGTAGAAAAGTTCATAGTAACAAAAGAGTCAATACCAGTTGTTCCTATATAATAATTTCTTCTTCCACCTCTTGAATATTGTCCACATCCAATTGGTCCATGAGAGATATGAATCATATCTTTAATTGGTCCCCAAACAACCCCTTTTGAACCTGCATATGCACATCCTCTTTGAGACATTACACCTGGTACTGTTTGTTTGTTACTTCTTGTTGTATCACAAGAACCTTTTCCTGTTTCAGGCGAATCTACACCTAAGTGTTTAGCTCTACTTTTTTTAGCCTTGTCTGGATATGCTTCTAGTACTTCAGCTATCGCTTCTTTTTGAAGACTTTCTAATGTTTCTGGTCCCATAATTTCTCCTTTTAAAGAAAAAGTAGCTTACGCTACTTTAACTCTGTATAGATTCATGTCATCTAATTTTCTACAAACTGCTTTAGTTGCATCACCATCTACGCTTTTTGAAATTTCAGAAATTTGGTATTTATTTGTGTAATAAACCATTTTAAAACCATCAATTTCTTTACATTCAGTATTTGTATAATAATCTACAAGTGCAGTGTGTAAAAAAGAACCCTCAGGAACAGAAATAGTTTCTAATTTAGCGCCTTCTCTTGTTTCACTTGTTAAAGTTACAGTTTTCCCTGAAGCATCAATACCTTCCTGTACTTTTTCAATAACTTTCTCAAAACTTACATTATTTCCTTCACTCGCTGGGAAGTGGTATCCACATACAAACATAATTTTCTCCTTACTACTATTTTTATTTTAATTTTTTGTTTTTTTAAGCTTAATTATTAAGCTTCTTCTGCTTTTTTACCAACATTTTCTAAGTCAGCTTCTTCTTCTAATCCAAATTCCATTAATAGGTTTTCTAAATCATCCATTTCTAATGGAGTTGGAATAACTTTTAAATCATTTGCAATGATTTTTCTTGCTAATTCTTTATATTCCATAGCTTGATCATGATTTGGTGAATATTCAACAACTGTCATTCTTCTTAACTCAGCTCTTTGAACGTGGTTAGATCTTGGAACGAAGTGAATTAATTGAGTACCAATTTGCATTGCTAAGTGTTTTGATAAGTCATATTCTTTATCAGTCATTCTCGCGTTACAAATAAGACCTGCAAGTCTAACTCCACCAGTATTTGCATATTTTAGAATACCTTTTGAAATGTTATTAGCAGCATACATTGCCATCATTTCTCCAGACATTACGATATAAATTTCTTGAGCTTTACCTTCTCTAATAGGCATAGCAAATCCACCACAAACAACATCTCCAAGAACGTCATAAGAAACGAAATCTAAATCGTCATCATAAGCACCTTCTTCTTCTAAGAAGTTGATAGCTGTAATAACTCCTCTACCTGCACAACCAACACCTGGCTCAGGACCACCAGACTCAGTACAATTGATATAACCTTCAGTTATTTCATTGTTATCGTAGTGGAATTCTCCAGCACCTGGTTTACATACATCTTCTAATTCTAAATCTTCAACAGTTCCCGCTTCAGAAGCTAATTGCATAATTGTTGATTGAGCTTTTTCATGTAAAATTAATCTTGTTGAATCCGCTTTTGGATCACAACCTACGATTAATATTTTTTGACCATAATAGTGACACATTGCAGCCAATGTATTTTGAGATGTAGTAGATTTACCAATCCCACCTTTTCCGTAAAACGCGATTTGTCTTAATGCTGACATTTTAACTCCTTTGATATATATGTTTACGAAATAGATAATTGCACTTTGTGTTCCACAGAAAAGATTTTTTATAAATTTTTATAATTTCTTTTAGAAAACCCTAAAATAGGAGATTAGATGCTAAGAAAAAATTAAAAATTTATTTTTAGGACATTTATTATCCGATTTTATTAGTGTAAATTATTTATATTATGTAGGTTTAAAATGAAAAAAAGAGTACAAAAAAGAGTTATATGATTTACAAGTTTGTATTATTTTTGAAGGTTGAAATTCAGCTGGTAAAGATGGTATTATAAAAAGATTCTTTTTTTACTTCCACTTTTAATATGGAAGTTGCTAAAACAATTTTGTTACCATTTTTGTTTTTCATTGTCTTAATGGGAATTATCAATTATATTTATTATAAAAAAGCATCAAAAGTTATAGGTTTGAGCTAGAAGATTCAAAATAGGAACAGCAGTTACCTTTTTTAACAGGTAAATATACAATCGAATCTGCAATTATCATATCAGCAGGAAGTAGCAATATATTAAAATCTATTTATACTTTTAGTATATGGTGTTTTACAATCTTAGTAAGATTTTTTCTTTAAGTTTTCTTACTAAAATGTGATACTTACACTTAACCCTTTATAATTCTTATTTTCAAATATAGTTTGACAATTATCAAAAGATAATAAGTATTTATGCATTTCAACAATAGTTTTATATGTGTTAGTTAGTCCTAATCCTGTACCTTGACTTTGATGTTTTGTTGTGAAATATGGCTCAAATATTTTAGGAAGTATTTTTTCGTCAATTCCTCCTGCATTATCTTGGATTTTTAGGTTAAGATGATTATTTGTATTAACTATTTTTATAATTATGACCCTATTCTCAACATTAGTTTCAATAAATGCTTCAATTGAATTATTTAGAATATTTTTAATTGCTTCAGAAAACTTAAATTTATCTATATAAATTTTATTATCAACTTTATAGTCAGTTATAATTTTTATATGATTTTTGTTTATAACTTTTTTCATATCATGTAAGATATCACTCATTATTTGACAAATACTATAAGATTTTTCAAGATTCTCAAAAGCAATATCATCAAAATTATTAATTATATTTGATAAATAATTTGTAATTTCTACAATTTTGCTCATATCATTATCTAAATTTGAAATATCATATAAATTTAGTTCTTTTTGTAGTTTAATTCCACTTGCAATAATAGAAATTGTACTTAATGGTTGTTTCCATTGATGTGATATATTTTGAATTAATTCATTTAGTGATTTAAACTTTTTTTCTAATTCTATGAGTTTTAAAAGAGTAAAATTTTTAATAATTAATAAAATCTCTTTTTGATTTGGCATCAAATTCATTGTAATATAAATAATCATTAATTTTTCATTTTTGGTAATAAAAGTAGTTTCAAAATTTTCTATATATTTTTCTTTAATTATAAGGTCCATTAACTCTTGGATTTTTTCTTTATTTTCCTTAGTAAATAAATCAAAAACAGAAATGTTAATAAGTTCATTGTAACTATATTCACTTAATTGTTTAAAAGAGTCATTAAATTTTATAAAATTTCCATCTAAATTTATTGTTGCAATTCCATCTTTTGAACTATAAAATATTGTTTCAAACTCTTGTTCTATTTTTTGTTCTTTTCCTAAATTAATAATTGTTATGTATAAAAGAGGAGAATCAGGTATTAGTTCAATTCTTTTACTTTTTATTAAAACATCTAAGGCTTTCGCATCTTTTGTTTTATGTTTTGTTGTAAATTTATCCCAACCTTTCTCTAAAATATTTTTTTGTCTTTTTTTCATCTCCTCATCTGTTATAAATTCTAAAGTCAAATCTTTGGGAGTAATTTGTCTCATTTCTTCTTCTGTGTAGTTATATAATTCTAAAGCTTTTTGATTGAATAAGATAAATTTTTGTGTTTTTAAATCAAGAATTAAGATAGCATCGAGTGATTCGTCAAATAAAGTAGATAATAGATTGATTTGTTGAGTATTCATAGAAATCCTTTCTATATAATTGTAATTATATAAAAATAAGATATTAATTATCTTATTAATCTCTTATTTTCTTATAAATTTCTATATTTTAATCATTTTATTCTATTTAAAAAAGGAAAGTTTTAAACTTTCCTTTTTATTTAATCTTTATATTTTTAGCTTTAACTTCGTTTTTACCAATAAACTCTTTTTCATTTGCATTTGAAACTATAAGTTTTGCTATTGTATCTGTATTCATGGCAACATCATGCGTTTGTGATGCAACAGCTGCATTTTGTTGAGTTTGTTGATCTAACTGATTTACAGCATCATTAATTTGTTCTATTCCTGTAAGTTGTTCTTTACTTGACATCTCTATATCTTGAATTAGATTTATAGTATTTGTTATATTTTGATTTAACTCTTTATATCCACTTATCATATGATTTGCTATTTCTTTACCTTGATTGGCCTTAGAAGTTGCATTTCCTACTATGTTTTTTATCTCTTTTGCTGCTTCTGCACTTCTACTTGCAAGATTTCTAACTTCTGCTGCAACAACTGCAAATCCTTTCCCTGCTTCACCAGCAGTTGCTGCTTCAACAGCTGCATTTAGTGAAAGAATATTTGTTTGAAATGCTATTTGGTCAATTACTGTTATTGCTTCATTTATTGAATTTACTTGAACATTTATCTCTTCCATAGCAACTGTTGTTTGGTTTGCTAAATTCTCTCCATCTTTTGCAGATTTTGTAACACTACTTGAATATGTAGCCATTTTTTGGATATTTTGCGTATTATTTCTGATATTTGATGTTATCTCTTCTAATGCTGCTGCTGTTTCTTCTAGGCTTGCTGCTGCTTCATTTGAACTGATATTTAATTTATCAACATTTACAAGAAGGATATTTGAGCTTTCATCTAATGTTAATCCATTTGATTTATTCTCAACTAACATATCATTTACAACATTTGCAAGACTATTTAATCCAACAGATACTTCTCCTAAATTATTTCCTGTAATTCTGTGTCTAAAGTCTAATTTCTGAAAAGCTATTAAAGCATCTGATATTTTATTTAAATCCCCATCAACTTTTGCAGATACAATTTCAAATAAGTCATTAACACCATTTTTAAGTTCTTCTATGCCTTCATTTTTAGTTGATTCAGTTATAGTTTGTTTCATAATTCCTATTTTTGCTAACTCAATAGCTTTTTTTACAGCATCAATTACTTTTTTAGCTTCAGTAATATCTTGAGCAAATTTAACAACTCTTGTTACTTTTCCACTTTTATTTTTTACAGGAGTATATGAAGCTTGAATCCAAACAGAGCTACCATTTTTATGAATTCTTTCAAACTCATTTATTTGAGATATTCCTTTATCTAAATTATTCCAAAATTCTGTATATTCTGTTGTAGTTGTATATGTTTTATTACAGAACATTCGGTGATGATTACCTACCACTTCATTTAATTTATAACCAAGAACATTTAAAAAATTATCATTTGCATGTATTATTGTCCCATCTGGTTTAAATGAAATAATTGCAAAATTTTCATCCATTGCAATTAATCGTCCTTTTTCTTCTTCTGTTTTTCCAATGTTTAGCATTATAATCTCCTTAAATTATTTTTATTAAAATGAAATGTTATCTTAATGATAATGTTATTTTAAAATAATAGTAATAAAGTGTATTAAAATAGTATCATTTTTTATTTTTTAGTAAAAAAATAATTTAGGATTTTATATTTTAATAAAAATATTATTTCTAAGAGTATTTTAGCGCATATTGAGTGAAGAATTTATAGATTTTCTACCTTGTAGAGTTTTTTTCTCTCTTTTGAAGAGGGAATATCTAATATTTTTCTATATTTTGTAATAGTTCTTCTAACCATTTTAAGACCAAACTTTGTTTCTATAAATTCTAAAATAGCTTCATCTGTTAAAGGAATCTCTTTATCTTCATAATCAACTAAACTTTTAATATAACTTTTTATTTGTGATGATGATAAATCTTTATCAACAGCATTTGTAAAAAAGAATTTTAATGGAAAAATTCCCAAATTACACTCTATATATTTATTTGATACAGCTCTACTTATTGTTGATTCTGCAAATCCTAATTCAGCTGCAATCTCTTGCATAGAAAAAGGTCGTAATTCTCCTCCAACAAAAAAAGATATTTGTTTTTCTACAATTATTAAAACAATTTTGTAAAGTGTTGATTTTCGTAAGTTTAGTAAATTTACTAAATCTTTTGCTTCTTTTAGTTTTTCTTTTATATTTTCATTTTTTGTAATAAATGGATTTTTAACTTTTATATCTGGGTAATAAGCATTGTTTATTTTTATCTCTATATCTTCATTGATTTCAACAAAGAAATCAGGGATAACTTGCACATTGTCATTTATATAATCAATGGCAGGAGGATTATTGAAATATTTTATAATATCTTTTGCATCATTAAATCTATGATGTGCTGCATATTTGTCAACATGAGCTATATCTTTTATGATTTTTTTAGTGAAATTATATAATTCATCGTCAATTTTTCTATCAATAGAATCTAACTGAAACAAAAATGATTCTTGCAAATCTAATGCCCCAACTCCACTTGGTTCTAGTCTTGCAAATCTTTGTCTTATTGATTCAACATACTCTTTATATACATTACAAGTAGTTGCTATTTTTTCCATATCTCCATCAAAGTATCCATTTTCATCTATATCACACAAAATTTCAAGTGCAACTTTTTTTGAATTTGGTGTTGGAAAAAGTGATTCATTTTCTATTTGATCGCTTAGTTTATCATTCAAAGAGTTTGAATAAAAAGCTAATGACTCAACAAATTCTCCACTTGTACCATTTGAAGTAAAGTTACTATAAAAATCTTTTGATTTTGTTACTTCCAAAAAAGGGTTTTCGTAAGACAAGTTTGTTAGGTACGATTCTAAATCTTGGATAGATGTTTGAAGCATTGGTAGCCACAACTTTAATGATAGGTTTAAGTTCTGCTTTTGCGCAGTTGATATTGAAAGTGAATTTGCCATAGAGTTATTTTGCCCAAATTCAAAAAGAATTTGGACGTCCTTTAGTATATTTTTTAATACTTTATTCTAATTACACCGTTTGGTTTAACTATTTTCATTTGGCACGATAATCTTGATTTCTCAGTATTTGTACCAGCACCAGCTTCTGCAATTACTTTTTTCTCTTTTTCATTGATTTCAGAGATAAATTCCATACCTTGCTCAATTGAAACTAAACATGTTCCACACTCACCGTCTCTACAACCAAATGGTAAAGCTGAACCAGATGCTTCAACTACATCTTGAATTGTACTTCCTGGTTTTACATTAATTGCTAAAAAGTCGTTTACGATTTCTACTCTTGTTGTCATTTTTTTTCCCTTATTTTAATTTGAATGGTTTTACTAAAATATCACCTTTAACTAACATCATTGGTGCTATTCTGATTTTTGGACTAATTGTAAATTGTTGACATTGTTCAGCTTCACTTGCAGTAATTGCTCCAAGTTTAACTAAAATATCTAACTCCTCATCTTCCATATAACTTGTTGGTTCTTCATCACTTAAGTTTTCAACCGAAATTAAACACTTAGAATAATCACCATTAGCCGCAAATGGAATTGGTACATTTTTTTCTTTAGCTAACCTAACAATAGGTTCACCAATTTTTGCATCATATACCCCATCAGTTACCGTGTCAAAATGCATAAAAATCACTTTTGCCATACTTTTCCTCCTTACTACTATTTAATAGACTTGTTTACTAAAATAAGATCACCAAGCCAAGTAAAAAAGTTTTCTTAAGCTCTTTTACTTGGCTTGAGCAAAAATTATTTTGAGTAATGTTTTTCCCTATGTTGTCTCATAAACTCAAGTTCTTCCTCAACTTCATCTCTATAATTTTCCATTGCTAGTAGTTCGTGTTCCCTACAACCTACTACTTCAATCAAAGCATTTAAATCTAAGAAATGAACTTCATAAACTCTGATTACTTGTAAAAATTCCCCTATTGATTTTATATATCCAATTGCACCTGCTTGAACCATAATTGTTCCAATAGGAGCATGTGGATATGTTCCATCATTTTTTATATCTTCAAGAAGTTTTACTTTTTGACCTATTCCAAATTTTGGTTTATCTTCATCTCTACCTGATCTTGATGCAGTTACGCTATCGTGTAAAATAGTATTTGCATCAACTATTTCTTTATGATTAACACCCACAACTTCCTCCTTGAGTTCCTGTTGTTCCAGTTCCACAAGATGAACAACCATCTAGTTTTCCTGTTTCATACATATTCCAAACATCAGCGGCACTTGGAGCATGACCAGTTTTGTAATCACCATAAACTCTAAGTAGTGAGAATTTTAAAAATTCCAATAGTTTGTTTTCATCTGCAATTGAATCAAGACCTTTTTTTATTAAAGTCCCGTACTCTTTCATCATATGAAATCTTTTAATATTAATTAGTTTTTGGTCAAACTCTAAACCAAAAAAATTAAAAAAATCTTCAGTATCTCTTAGTTTATAAAAATCATTTACAGTTTGCATTTTATATCCTTTATTACAAGTCTAATTCGTCTTTTAAAGTTTCAATCCAATCTTTGATTCTAGCTTTTGTTAAACTTTTTTCATTGTGGTTATCAATAGCTAAACCACAAAGTTTATCATCTATTTGAGCTAGTGAAAATTCAAATTTATATCCCTCAACAGGAACAAATCCAACAACAGTAGCACCTGCTTTTGTAAATGTTTTATGAAGTTTCCCTAACGCTGAACAGAAATGTTCACCATGTTTTACACAATCCCCTGCTCCAAAAAATGCAACAGTTTTTCCTGAGAAATCAATATTATCAGACTCTATTTCTAAAATCGGATCAACCCAAGAGTGGTGAACATCACCTTGTCCCCAAGTAGAACTTCCTAAAAATAAAATGTCATATTCAAGAAGTTGATCTACATTATCGAAGTCTTCTTCCATATTTATGATTTCATCAACATCAAACTCTTTTGCTAATGCTTTTGCAATAGCCATTGATGTACCACCAGCTGTTCCACAAAAAATTCCAATGTTTGCCATGTCTAATCCTTAAATGTTTTTATATTTATCATAAGTTTCTTGCGCATTTAAAAGAAACTTTTCACCCTCTTCTTCTAGTTTTTCATATTCTCTAAAAGAGTATCTATGGGCATCTTTGAAAAATTTTTCACAAAGAACAATTTTCCCTGCGAAAACTACAACTCTTCCAAATCCTTCATGACTCATTTCCATTACAACAGAAGCCATAACCCCAGTCATTTTTTCAAATGCAAGTGCAACTGCTTGGAAAATAAGTCTTATATCTTTAATTTGCATTTCGTCAATATCAGCGATAATAGGAATATTTTTTAAATCTTCTTTTGTTCTGATATATTTTTCAACTATTAGTTCTTCATTGCTTTTACCAGTCCAAGTTCCAAACTGGTCTAAAGCTCTTACTTGTCCAACTAAAGTTTCAATAAATAGTTTTTTAGCATCCATATTAGGCAGCCTTTTTTTCAATAATTTTTTTAATAAATGGAGGTGGATTTGTATTTAACATTGTTGTTAATTTTTTGATTTCTTCTTCGATAGAAACTACTTCTTTATATTTAATTGGAAATATTCCATTGTTTATGATTTTAGCAGCAGCAATTGCTCCAATATTTGTAAAATAAACAATATCTATACCTTTTAATAATTCAACAGTTTTATCTGTATCTTTATCTTCAATTTTTATGATTTCACAAACAGTTGTTGACTCTTTTCCTACTTCATAAACGGCAAATTGCTTTGCGCTTCCAAAATGAGAGTCTATATTTTCTAAATCACTTGTAGCAAAAGCGATTCTAACAGTTCCACTTGTTGGTTCGTTTGTTTGTATTTTTATACTTTTCATCTTACTATCCTAAAAGTTTGTATCTTGTGAAATATATGCAATTAGTGTTCCACAACTTAAATTTATTTACCTATGGCAAAAAGATAAAAAATATTGTTTTTTGTATTCAAAAATTCTTTACTAATATCATCAAAATAAGCTCCTATTCCACTGCAAGACAAGTTTAGAGAAGTACTTCTTAGATATAAAATTTGAGCAATAAATCCTGTTAAAATATAAGAATAAAAGTAATTGTGTCCTGCTTTACATGTAAAAAATATAGTAAATGCACTTTGTCCAGAAAGTTTTTGATTAAGAGCTAAAGTTGTCAATTTCTCAGTAAAATCAGCTTCATTTTCTAAGTTGGCATTTTTGTATAAACCTTTTTTTATTCCCTCAATATGATTATTTACAAAATAAATTTCTATACCAAAAGTATTTGCAAATTCAAAAATATCTTTTGTAATAAATAAAAAATCATCTTTTGAAATAGTTTCATTATTAAAAGCTCGAATTGAGCGTCTATTATTTATGGCATTTTGGAGATTTTCTTTTGATAAATCATTTAATAAATCAATTGCGAATATTCTTTCTAGTTCATCTTTTTGGCAATCATGATAAAAATCTTCTACAAATTTTTCTTTTAATTGATAATCACAAGCACAAACATTTATTATTGGAGTTCGTAACTTTTTTGGTTCAATAGTTTTTTGTGATTTAACAGTAATACTTGTATAAAATGATTCAAAATTATCAAAAGAAAACTCTTCATTTAAAGCACTTTTATCAAAATTAAAATCAATTTCACATTCGATATTTTTAAGTTTTAAAGCTGAAAATATTGAACCTAAAAAATGTCCAGTATCAAGTAAAAGATACCTAATTGCTCTTTTTTCATATTTCCAAACAGTCCTAAAATAGGCATTTGAGATTAAAAACATAAATTTCTTTTGTTCTTTTTCTTTAAAATAAAACTCAACTCCGTCATTACTTAATTCATGGATTAAAGTAAGATTATTTTCAAGTGGTTCATAATGATAAATTCCACTAATAAATCCTTTAATTGCACGAATTTGAATATATAATTCACAAGGATACAATCCACCAGCACTAGGATTTGCTCTTAAATCAACTTTTTCTTTCCCGTAAGTTTTTGTAGCTGTGATTTTTCCAATATTTTTTATAAATTTTAACTCCTCATAATCATCAAGATTAAATCTTTGATAAAAATGAGGATATTTTTTATAAGCTCTTGGTTGAGTTCTATAATCTATAAAATTAGCTTGATTAAAATATTTTTTATAATTTATATCAGTTTGATCATGATATATTTGCATTTTTCAGTAGTTTTACAATTTTTGGAGTTACTGCTAAATCGATTGCTTTGAATCCATCTAAGCTTTCAAAATCAGTACGTGCATTATGTTTTAAAAGTAATTCTACAAAATCTTCTTTTCCTGCACTTGCACAATACATTAGTGAAGTTACATTATTTACATTTTGTGAATTTATATCAATTCCAGCTTTTACTAAAGCTTCAAAACACTCATAAGAGTTCCCAAAACAGGCATTCCACAAAGCAGAATTTCCATCTATATTTTTAATATTTAAATCAGCATTCAATGATAATAATTCATCTACAACAATTATATTAGCTTCTCTACATGCTTTCATAAGTGCAGAATTTCCATATTTCCCAACAGTATTTAAATCTTCCTGAGAATATTCATTTTTAATTAACCACTCTTTTAATAAAGTAGTCATTTTAAACACCCATCCAATTTTCGTGAGTATGACCTTTTGGTTTGAAGTTTACAACTTCATTTAAAGTAATAGAAAAATCTTCAATTTTAAAATCTTCTTCTAAATCAGTCGGAATCTCTTTATATTTTATAACTCCCTCTTTATCAATTATAAAAATAGAATTTGCAATCATAGAATCATCAATATTAACTCCAAATTTAAGTGAAAAATCTTTAAAGTCATTTGAAATAAATCCTTTATCTAAAGCAAATTTTTCTGCAATATCTTCAACTTGTTCTTGTTCACTTGGAGTTATTAAATAAGCATAAACTTTTCTTTTTGTTGAGTTTATTACTTCATGTATTTCACTTGTGTATTTATTTATGTCATTTAAACTAATCATAACTTGAACAGATGGTGCCATTAAACCAATTACTTTTGTTTCATCATTTGCCATTTTTACTCTTACTGCTGGTGCTTCACCCTCAATCTTTCTATCTTTTTTACCTAAAGTGTAGGCTTTGTTTTTGTATGTAACTTCCATTTATAAAATTTCCTTGTGTATTATTTGACAATCTTTATTTATCATTATTAATGATTTTATTAATTTATTTTCTTTATCATCTAGATTAAATGTTTTTGCAATTGATCTAAAATCATTTGACATTATTGATTCATTTAAATCAAACTCTTTTATGATATTTTCTATCTCATTTTTTGAACTAGTTGTTATGATAAAACACTCAATTTCATTTTTTGAGCAATGAATACTATTTTTTAGTTGTTCATTAAATTCATTTATATTTGGTAATGTAATAATAATTTGTGCATTTAGTTTAGGCATTCCTATTAATTTTATAGTTTCATTTAACATTTTCACACTTGTAAATGGAACTAATTGCATATTTGGATTAATGCTCATGTCCTACTCCTAATTTATGATGATTTATTAAATTTGCTAATTCAAAAAGTAAATATGAACTTCCCTCATATAAAACATCATTTTTAAGTTGGTTTCCTAAACTTTCAAAATCAGGAAAACCTCGAACTAATAAAGCTTTTTTATGTTTTATAGCAAGTCTTTCTGCATGGAAATTTGATATTACTAAGTCACCCTCTTGCAAAAATGATTCCACATCTTCAAAATCCCCAATTAAAAGGTTTTCACATGGAATTTCATCTAATAAATCATTTCTATGTGTGGTTACTATGGCTTTTATATGAGCTCCTGCTTCAATAATTGTATTTGCAACACTCAAAGCTTGGTCAGGCTCAAGGGCAATTATTACTTTAGAACTTCCAATAACAAAATGTGTATCTAAAAGTGCATCTTGATGTCTTTTTCTCCATCTTACAATTGAAGGGTGTGGTTGAGAGATATTTTTTACTTTACACAAAACTTTAAAGAATTTATCACTTGCTTCTAGTCCACCTAAAGAATCAAAATGAAAGACTTTAATATTTGGATTTTTTTCAAGAATTTTACTTCCACATTTTTCTACACTTTGTCCTATTGTAAAAACAAGTGAAGAATTTGCAAGTTTTTTAATATCTTCTACAGATATTCCACCACTTGTTAATGCCCCTTGTTTTAATCCTAGGTGACCATCAAGTGATTCACTCAAATCTGGAAGTGAAAAAACTTCATAACCAAATAAAGAGATAGTGTCTTTGATTTTTTCTACTTCTATTGGTTTTAAATTTACATTTGGGATTATTAAGGCTTTGTTTGTATCTATTTCAGTTGTAGATTGAACTAATTGTTGAATTATTGCTTCAATTGATTTTGAAAATCCACTTTCGAGTGAACCCTCAAAATCAGGAGTATTTACATAAACCATTTGTTGAATATCTTCAACTAATTTACTAGCTCCTTTTATATCATCACCTTTTGTTTCAGTAAGCCCTGTTGTAAAAAGTCCTACTAAATCAGGTTTTACTTTTTTTGTGATGTTTTTAATACTTTCACTTATTGCATAATCTCCACCATCAATAACAGCTGTAATATCATTTACAGCAGTTGTTTGAACTGCAATTGGATCATTAAAATGTCTTGTGAAAAATACTTTTGAGAAAGATGCACAGCCTTGCGCTCCATGCATTAAAGGCATACAGTTTTTAATACCTAAAAAGCATAACATTGCGCCCATAGGTTGTGATAATTTTATTGGATTTAATTGTAAAGGTTTGGCTGATATTGCTTCCATAATAATTCCTTATAAGGATAATTATGGAAATAATGCAAGAACTATTCCTAAGTTTAGATAAGTTTTTTTATTTTTACATCATCTCGTCCCATAAATTGTTTTGTATTTACGCTTTGAACAATTAGTTTTGAAATTTTATCTGTAATAAGTGCCACATTGTGAGATTCAGCAGCCACATTTGCATTTAATTGAGTTTGTCTATCTAATAGATTTATTGCATCATTTATTTGTACAATACCATCTAATTGTTCTTTTGAAGCTAGTTGAATATCATTAATAATATTTGTTGTATGTGAGATATTTTCACTTAAGCTTTTGTATCCTTCAATCATTGTATTTGCAATCTTTTTCCCATCATTAGCTTTTATTGTTGCATTTTCAACTATTATTTTTATCTCTTTTGCAGCTTCTGCACTTTTATTTGCTAGATTTCTTACCTCAGCTGCTACAACCGCAAATCCTCGTCCTGCTTCACCTGCGGTTGCTGCTTCTACGGCTGCATTTAAAGAAAGAATATTTGTTTGAAAAGCTATTTGGTCAATTATACTTATGGCACAATTAATTGAATTTACTTGTGAGTTTATCTCTTCCATAGCAATTGTTGTTTGATTTGCTAAAATTTCACCATTATTAGTTGCAATAATTAATTCATTTGATAAATTTGCCATTTTAGAAATGTTTTCTGTATTATTTCTAATATTGCTGGTCATTTGTTCTAAAGATGCTGCTGATTCTTCTAAACTAACAGCCGCCGAATTGGAACTTAGATTTAATTTATCTACATTTATCAACAAAATATCTGATGTTTTATCTAGTGTTAAACCATTTTCTTTATTTTCAATCAGCATTGAAGTTATAGTTTCTCTAAGAGTATTAACTCCATCAACTAACATTTTAAATTCACCTTGAATAGTTGGAATCTCAACTTTTTTTATATAATCATGTTTTGAATAACTATCTAATACATCTAAAATAGAAGTTATTGTAAATTTTAGATTATCAACTAAAGAGTTAAATGTATTGGCAATGTAATTTAATTTTTCATTTGAAGTATTTGTATGATAAATCTTATCATTAATATTTCCATCTGCTAATTTTTCAGAAACTAACATTATTTCACCATAAACTTGAAGTTCTTCTTCATTTTTTATTTTTAAAGATAAAGATATTTTTTCTAACTTCTCTTTTAACTTTTTGTTAAAACCACTACTTGAAATATTTATATCTGGAATTTTATTTATTTTATTATTTATAAACGAATCAATATCATCTAAAGCTTTTAAAATAGCTTCATCACTTTTATTTGAAAATAACATTATAAAATCCCTTATTTCATAGTTGTATAAAGTATTTTAGCTTGTTCAATTTCTTGATTTGTAGGACAGACTCTAATTGAAATGTATCGTAACTTCCCATCTTTTGTTTTTGATGGATAAGCTGTTGCATTCACCCAATAGAAATTACCATTTTTTGTTTTATTTTTAACAATTCCATTCCAAATTCTACCATTTTGAATAGTTTTCCATAAATCTTCAAAAGCAGCTTTTGGCATATCTTCATGTCTAACCATACTATGCGCTTTACCTATAAGTTCGTTTTTTGAAAAACCAGCAATATCGCAAAAATCATTATTTGCATATACAATTACACCTTTTTCATCAGTCTCTGAAACTATCATTGTGTTTTTATGTAGCTTTATTTCTTTATTCATTTTACTTATGTTCTTCTATTATATTTAATTATTTTTCTTGAAAAATTAAAATTATTGTAAGTTTATAAACTTAATAAAAGGTTAAATTAATAAATATGATATTTATATGATAAATTTAATAATTAATTAATGAAAATATTAATTTGCTATTTAATGGTCTTATTATAAGTTTAAATTAAAATTAATAGAAACATTAATATAAAAATAATGTTTCTATGGGAGTAGAATAATCTATTATTTAGTTTATATTTCTTTTATAATAAAAACATTATTATTTATTCTTCCCAAGGAGCTTTTGTACCTACAACTTTAAATACTCTATTATTAACTGCATTTGCTACATCAATTGCTAAATTTATAAGTCCAGAATAAGCTCCATAAGATACTTTTTTCTCTTGGTTTACATCTACAAAGGCTACTTTTTTCTTAATAGCTGTATATAAACTTCTTCCACCTGCAAGTAAAATATCAATTTTATGTTCATCTATTAATTGAGCTTGTTGTGTTCCTGGGTCTGTTATTAGAATTTTTACATATTGAGCGCAAATTTCTTTATCTTCTAAAGTTGCTTTTTGAACACTTGTTGCCACAACATCAATTCCTATATCTTGTAAAGCACTTGCTATTGACCAAGTTTTATTTCCACCTGTATTTAAAATAGCTTTTTTGCCTTCAAGTATTTTTTTATATGGAATTAATGCCTCTTCAAGTTTTGCTTCTTCTTCTGCTATTAAAGCTTCAGCTTTTGCAGTTAAGGCTTCATCTCCAAAGGCATTTACAATACTTCTTATTGCATTTGATGTATCTCTTTTCCCATAAAATGAGATAGAAATATATGGAATTTGATATTGCTCTTGCATTTTTCTTGTTAATGAAATTAAAGATTTTGCACAAACAATTACATTTAATTTTGCAGTGTGAGCCATTTGAATATTTTCAATTCTTCCATCACCTGCTAGTGTTGAGATTACTTTTATCCCTATTTTTTCTAAAAGTGGTGTGTATTGCCACATATCACCTGTTACATTGTATTCACCAATTAAATTTATTCCAAAAGGATGAATAACTTCAGGTTCTCGTGTACCAATCAGTTGATGTAAAACTGATTCTCCACCAAGTCTTGAACCCAGATTTTTACCACCAACAAATCCCGGAGAGTGAATAACAACAATTGGAATGCCATGTTTTTTTTCCATTCTTCCACAAACATTGTCCATATCATCACCAATCATTGCTGTTACACATGTTTCATATACAAAAATACCTTTTGGATTTTTATGTTCAACTATGTAGTTTATAGATTCTTCAAGTTTTTTATCCCCACCAAAAATAATATCATTTGTATTAACATCAGTTGTGTAACCCATAACTGTATTATTAACCCCCTCATGAGAAGTTAGAGTCTGTCTAGTTTCCCAAGAAGCTCCAATACAAGTAGCTGGTGAATGAACTAAATGAATTACATCTGCAAATGGGAAAAGTGAAATTTGAGCTCCCTCAAATGCACAACCACCACTTGTTGCCCCTGGTTTTGGTTTATCACATGAAGATTTTTTTGTTTTATTATGTGAGCAATCACTTTCACTTAAAAGTTCTCTAATTAATTTTTTATTTACCATAACAGACTCTTTGTATTGGATTTTATTTATATTATCCTTGCAAATCTTATTCCCTATGATAATGGAATACAACTTGCATAGATAAACATATCAAATAAAAGGAGTTAATATGATTGCAATACCACTAGATAAAAAAGAATCAACAACGATTTCTAAACTTTATGGGAATACACCATATTTTGCTTTTTTAAATGAAGAGACAGGAACTTTTAAAGTTGTTGAAAATACAGCCTGTGGAGATGGTATGAATACCGCAGAGTTTATCTCTAAACAAAATATTAATAGTACTATTTTTTATTATATGGGCGAAAAAGTTTTTGATAATCTAAAAGAAAAAGGCTTAAAAGTTTATAGTTGCTTACAAACTCACTTAAGCATAGATGAGATTTATCAAAGTTTACTTACTAATAACTGTAAAGAAGTAACAAAAGAGAATAGTTCAACACTTTTAGATTCTGGAAATAGTGCTTGTACTTGCAAAGCAAAATAAAAAATAGGTTTTAATAAATGAAAAAAGATTTGGATTATTATCTTAGTTTAGATTACCCTATTGAGAGTTATTTTGGGGAAAATGAAATTGGTGATGCTTATTTGGTTCAATATATTGATTTTGATATAAAGGCTTCAAGTGAAGATTATGATGAAGCAATATTATTGGCAAAAGAGTATCTAAAAATACATCTAGAAAGAGAATTAAAATTAAATAATCCAATCCCAAATCCAAATGAAGGAACAAGATTTATGGAACATAGAGTTGCACTTGAGGCATATAAAAATAAAGATTTTCAAAAAGCACATGATATTTGGGTAGAAGAAGCCAAGTTAAAAAATGACCAAGCAATGACAAATTTAGGGCTAATGTATTTAAAAGGTGAAGGTGTTGAAAAAGATTATGCAAAAGCAAAAGGATGGTTTGAACAAGCTAGTGCTTATGATAATGATTCTGCTAATTTTAATTTAGCACTAATGTACCAAACAAAGATTGGTGTTGAAGAAGATATTCCAAAAGCTGCTGATTATTTCAGACGAGCAGTTGCTAAAAATCATGTACAAGCTGCATTTAGACTGGCTTTAATTCAATTAAAAGATAGAACAAATTTAAGTGGAATAAAAGAAGGTTTTGATTGTATGCTTAAAGCTGCAAAGGCTGGTCATGTAATGGCAACAGTTCAATTAACAGGTGTTGATAAACCTTTAGAAGATGGGGAATTAAATAGAAATTTTAGAGGTAAAAGTTTAGAAGACCAACTTGAAATTTTAAATGATGCCCTAGAGAGATTTATTAGACCAATTTTGAAAAAAGATGGTGGAAATATAATTCTAATCGATTATTTAAATGAGCCAGAAATAGAGTTAAGACTGGCATATCAAGGGGCTTGTGTTGGCTGTTCAATTGCTTCAACTGGAACTTATGAGATGATAAAAAGTACAATAGAGCAAGTAATAGATAAAAGAGTAAGGATTTATGTATTATGAAAATCGCATTTGCATCAACGAATAATATTCATGTTAACCAACATTTTGGTTGGTGCAAAGAGTTTTATATATATGAAATTCTAGAAGATAGTTTCAATTTTATAAAAAGCATAGATTCCTCTATTGAAATTTCAGATGAAATAGAAAAGCTAACTTACAAAATAGAGTGTTTGGAAGATAGTGACATTTTATATGTACAACAAATTGGACCAAAAGCTTCACGAATGGTTCAATCTTGTAAGATTTTCCCTATGCAATCTGCTAAGGAAAATGAAAAAATAGAAGATATTCTAAATTTACTTATAAAAATGAGATCTAATCCTCCAATATGGATGAGAAGGTTAATTGAAAATGAATCATAATAAACCAATAGAAATAGCAAATAATATTTATTTTATCGGGGCTTTTGACCCTGATATTAGAACCTTTGACATTATCATGAAAACTGCAAATGGTTCTTCATATAATGCTTATTTGATAAAAACAAGTGAAGGTGTTATTATTGTTGATACTGTAAAGTTGGGATTTGAAAAAGAGTTTTTTTCAAAAATAGAACAACTTTGCTCTTATGATGAAATAAAATATGTGATTTGTCATCATTTAGAACCAGACCATGCAGGAGCAATTCCTGAATTAATCAAAAGAGTTCCAAATGCAAAGGTTTTAATTTCACCACAAGCAACACCAATGTTAAAAGCAATCACAAACAATGAAAATATTAATTTTGAAACAGTTTGGACAAATAAAAGTTTAACTCTAGGTGATAAAACAATAAATTTTTTAACAACACCTTATTTACATTGGCCAGAGACAATGAGTTCTTATGTTGTTGAAGACTCTTTACTTTTTAGTGGAGATGTTTTTGGAAGTCACTACTATGATAAAAGATTATTTGATGATTTGGTTGGAGATTTTTCTTACGCCTTTAAATATTATTATGATCATATAATGAGACCTTTTAAATCTTATGTTTTAAGCGCTTTAAAGTTATATGATAAATTAGATATTAAAATGATTGCCACTTTACACGGTCCAATTATTAGAGAAAAACCATATAAATATATAGAATTATATAGAAAATGGAGTTTAAATAGACCTGAAAATATCAATGAAAGCAATAAAATTATCTCTATTTTTTATCTAACAAGTTATAAAAATACAAGAGATATGGCAGATGCTATTTTTGATGGAGCTGAAAGTGTTAAAACTATTCGAGCAAGTTTATATGATTTAGCTTCAATTGAAGAGCAAAATATGATTGATATTCTTGAAGAAAGCGATGGAATATTAATAGGAACTCCCACAATAAATGCAGATGCTCCAAAACCAGTTTGGGATTTACTTTCATGTATGATGTATTTGGAAAAAAGAGGAAAAACTGGAATGGCATTTGGCTCTTATGGTTGGAGTGGAGAAGCTGTGAATATGATTCTTGATAGAATGAAATCTTTACATTTTAGAGTTCCTCCAATTGAACCTATGAAAATAAAACTAATTCCAACAAAAGAGGAATTGGAAAACTGTTTTGAATTTGGTAGAGAGTTTGCCCAAATTGTTAATGGTAAAATGATTGAAATAGATATGAACTAAATCAAGATGAATAACCGATGAGTATAAAACTTTACAGGGGTTTAACTAAAACATGTACTCATCGCTTATTTATCTTAGGCTAAATCACTCAAATTTGAAACTTTATAAATCACATCTTTTAATTCATTTAATTTTTTTATAACAGCATCATTACACGGTTTATCAAGATTGTATCTTAAACTAATAAAGTCGTAAATATTATCAACATTTCCATAGATTTCTTTTAGTAGTTCTTTTTTTATCTCTTCTTGTACTCTCATTTTAAATCCTTTTTTTATATGAAATTTATTATGCATTTTTTATTCCTATATTTTGTAAGGAACAATATGTGCATTATATTTCTAAATTAAATAAGGAGTTATCTATGAGTTGTTCGTGTACTTCAAGTAGTTCTCAAGAATCAATCCAAGAAGAGGTAATGGCAAAGATTAATAATCATCCATGTTATAGTGAAGGTGCTCACCAACACTATGCAAGGATTCATGTTGCCGTTGCACCTGCTTGTAATATTCAATGTAATTACTGTAATAGAAAATATGATTGTTCAAATGAAAGCAGACCAGGTGTTACAAGTGGTAAATTATCACCAGAAGAAGCAGTTAAAAAGATTTTATATGTTGGTGGAGAAATCCAACAACTTTCAGTTGTAGGAATAGCAGGACCAGGTGATGCTTTAGCAAATCCTGAAAAAACTTTTAAAACTTTTAAAATGCTATATGAAAAAGCACCAGATTTAAAAATGTGTTTATCTACAAACGGACTTATGCTTCCAGAGTATATTGACCAAATTGTGAAATACAACGTTGATCACGTAACAGTTACAATCAACTCTGTTGATGAAACTGGTGAAGTTGGGTCAAAAATTTATCCTTGGATTTTATGGAATCATAAAAAAGTATTTGGAAAAGAAGCAGCAAAAATCCTTTTACAAAGACAACTTGAGGGTATCAAGATGTTAACAGATAGAGGAATTCTTGTAAAAGCAAACTCTGTGTTAATTCCAGGTGTTAATGAACATGAATTACCAAATGTTGCTAAAAAATTAAAAGAGTTAGGTGTATTTTTACACAACATTATGCCTTTATTATCAAAACCTGAATTTGGTACATATTATGGATTAAATGGTCAAGAAAGCGCAACTGATCAAGAAGTTATGGCAGCTCAAGAAGCTTGTGGAATGGACATGAAACTTATGTCACATTGTAGACAGTGTAGAGCTGATGCAGTTGGATTAATTGGTGAAGATAGAGGTGATGAATTTACAAAAGACACTTTTATGAATATGGAATGGGAAGATTTAACTAAAAAATATGATATTTCAGCTCGAGCACAAAAACACCAAGTTATTGAAAATTGGAGAGCGGCTCTTGACGTTGCAAATGAAAAAGTAAAAATTGCACAAGCTAGCAAAGAGCAATTAAGTTCAACGGGTGTTACTAAACTTGTAGCTGTTACAACTGCTGGTGAGGGAACTATTAACCTACACTTTGGAAATGCAAAAGAGTTCTTAATCTATGAAGCTGGTGATAAAGCAATCAAATTTGTAATGCATAGAAAAGTAGAAAATCCATATTGTAAAGGACCTGAAGATTGTGATGGTTCTTATCCAATTGAAGATATTAAAAATACTTTAAAAGATGTAGATTTATTATTAACTGAAAAAATCGGTGGATGCCCAATGGATGAATTAAAATCAATAAACTTGATTTGTGATGACTCTTATGCGCTTCAACCAATTGAGAAATCAGTTTTCGCAGCTGTACAAAAATATTTTTATTCAGAAAATTCAAAATCTGAACATGAGTTAGGGTAATCCCTAACTTATGAAAACTAAACCTACAGTAATACTTCTAAAAGGTAATGGCCCAATTTCTATAAATAATGAACTAATGGAGCTAATTACAATCACAACTTCCCACGGTTTTATTGGTTTTCCACTAAAACAACTTCGTGCACAAAAAGTTGTGACACTAACTGATTATGATAGATTTTTAATTATTGAAAAAGAAATCACAGAAAAACCATGCTGTTTTGTTTTTTCTTATGACATATTAGAAAATAAAGATTTAGAGCTTATTAAAGCTGAAGAGTTAGAAATTTTGGAATGATTTCTAACTCTTTTTTACTTTGATTTATTGTTTAAGTAATTTGTTTTTTAATTTAGCAATTATAAAATTATCAAGCCCACATTTAACATTTTCAAAATCGCCATCTAGATATTTAATTTGATTTTTATAGATAATTGCCCATTTATTATCTTCATCTTTAAATATAGCAGCATTCTCATCTTTGTAACAAACTTCTATTGAACTTAAATCTTTTGAATTTAATTTTCTAAATTGATAATCATATATAGAGTCTTCCTGCCGATTTGAAACAGTTATATATTTATCTTTAAAATTAACTCTTCCTTCTACTTCTAAAAGTTCATGTTCATCACCGATTTTATATATGGTACTCTCTCCTTTTATGAATACTGCATATAAATCACCCTTAATATCAGTTATGTTCTCATATTTTGCTTCTACAACAATTTGTAAATCTATATCCATAATTCCATATAAACCATTTTTTCTAAAGATTGCATATTTAGCATCTTTATTTATCTTCCAAATATAATCAGCTTTAAATAATGGCTCACTATTTCCTTCTTTAAAAATATAATATCCAGAAGGTTCTCCTGCAGAATTGTTTTTAATTATTTCTCCTAGGATATATTTTTTATCTTCGTTAAAATTATCTAATTCTTTAAATTTTGCAGGTAGAATTAAATCTCCATTTGTATTATATAAAGAATTATTGTAATAATTTATTGTTGCTTTGAAATATATAATATCTCCATTTTTATTGTATTTTGGAGTTATATCTTTATATTTAAGAGGAATAATAATTTTTGAATCTTTATCTATTAGACCTTTCATTATATTAAAATTATTTACTTGTGATGAAACTATAAAATAAGTTTTATCATATAATGAAGTATAAGGGAAGATAGTATCATATGATTGTGAAAATAGTATTCCTCCATTTGAATCTAAAATTATATTTTGCCCTTTTCCGATATCTAAGATATTATAATTATTTATTACTGAGTTTCTATATGTTATTGCCCCTGTAAATTTTTTAGTATCAAGATTCATAAATTCATATAACTTTTTTTTCTCATTGTATATAGGCACAAATTTTTTAGAAGAATATTCTCCAATATCATCGAGAGGAGAATTAATAACATTAGTATTAAATTTATTTATAATGAACCAATGATTATTTAATTTTACAGGTTGAATACCATCTATGAAATAACCTTTATATGGAATGTTTTTAATGTTATCATATTGGGCAGGGATAATAACATTAAAATTTGAATCAAAGAAACCATATTTATTATCTTTTTTAAAAGGTATCATATCATTGTCATATTGATCTGTCTCTATCCATTGATATATTGTAGGTACATTTAATTTTTTTGTTTGTGCATCTAGAATTCCATATTTATCATTCTTTTTTACTACAATGTATCTATTATTAATTATTTTTATATCTTCAAAAATATCCGTTGATAAGGGTTCACTTTCAAATGAATAAATTTTAAAACTGTCAAGTACTCTTAAATCTATAGTCTCTTTAATTTTGTTATTTTCAGTTTTTATGAAAAAACTATTTTGTATCTCACCATTTGCATTTTTATTAAATGCTCCACTCCATGATATACTTTTATTCCCGCCATAGATACGTACTTTTTTTTCGTCATTTGTGAAAAGTTTTTCTTCTTCTTTCGTTGTACTTTTAGATAATATATCTAATTCTTTAATTGCTTCTAAATCATTTTCAGTAGAATATTTCACTGTATTCCATTTATTCTTATCTTTTTCAAACTTTAGATAAATAACATCTGAACCGCTAATTTGTTTGTAAACTCCATCATATCTTAACGGTTTTACATCCTTATTTGCAATACAACCACTAAATCCCAATATCAATGCTATAATCGATATTACATAAATTAATTTTCTCAAATTTATCCTTATTTTATAACTAATAATATAATAATATAATATCTAATCTTATATATTAAACATATTTAATTATTCTTAATTTTCTTCTTAAGTATTAAAGTAGAAGAATTGGAAATTTAAAATAATTTCAAATTCTTTTTACTAATTCTTTTTACTAATTCTTTTTACTAATTCTTTTTACTAATTCTTTTTACTAATTCTTTTTACTAATTCTTTTTACTAATTCTTTTTACTAATTCTTTTTACTAATTCTTTTTACTAATTCTTTTTACTAATTCTCACTTCGGAACACTATTTGCATAAATATTTATATCGAAATTAAAGGTTAGTATAATGCCAATTATTAATGACACTACTTTAAGAGATGGTGAACAAACACCATACGTAGCTTTCAATACTAAAGAGAAGTTACAAATAGCAAGGCTTTTATATGAAGCAGGTGCTGATGAACTAGAAGTAGGAATTCCAGCAATGGGAAAAAAAGAACAAGATGATTTAAAAGAGATTCTTGCACTTAATTTACCTATTCAAATCATGAGCTGGAATAGAGCTACGATGGGCGATTTAGAAGCCTCTTTAAAGTGTGGATTAAAAGCAGTTGATTTATCTATACCTGTTTCAGATATTTTGATTGATATTAAATTTGGTGGAGATAAAGTAAGACTACTAAAACAGCTTGAAGAAGTAATTTTACAAGCCAAAAAAGAAAATTTATTTGTTTGTATCGGTGGAGAAGATTCAAGTCGCGCGAATAACTCTTTTTTAAAAGAGATTATGACATTAGGAAAAGAACTGGGTGCAAATAGATTTAGATATTGTGACACGGTGGGTATTTTAACGCCCTATAAAACTTATGAAAATATCAAAGATTTAAGTTCTTCAAATCTTTTAGATATTGAAATGCACACTCACAATGATTTTGGAATGGCAACTGCAAATGCAGTTGCTGGTTATGAAGCAGGAGCTGTAAGTTCTAATACAACTGTTATTGGAATTGGTGAGAGAGCTGGAAATGCCTGTTTTGAGCAAGTATTAATGTCTTTGAGATTACTTGGAAAAGAAGTTCATATAAATTCAAAAGCTCTAAAAGCTCTTATAAAAACTGTAAGTAATGCTTCAAACAGAAGAATAGATACAAATTTACCAATTATTGGTAAAAACATATTTTCACATGAATCTGGTATTCATGTAAATGGAATGATGAAATCAAACCAAGCTTATGAGCCTTTTACACCTGATGAAGTTGGTTTAAAACGAACTTTTCCTATTGGAAAACATTCTGGAAGTTCTACATTGATTTATCATTTAAAAATGGTTGGAATAGATCCAAATATAAATATCGTACAAAAAATTCTTCCAAAAGTTCGAGAAATAGTAACTAATAGGAAAAAAGTTTTAAGTGCAAATGAATTAAAAGAGTTATACCTATGTTCATTGGATATCTAAAAAATGGCTTTGAAGATTGTTTAGAGGATTTAATAAATAAAAATCCTTTATTTGATTTGGAGTTATTAAAACAAACATATTCTGTTTATCCGCAATATTGTTTTGCAGCTTATAAAGATTCAAAAATTATAGGTGTTTTAAGTGCTTATACTTTTGAAAATTATTTATATATAAATGTAATAGAAGTGATAGAAAAGTATGAAGATATTTTAAAAAGATTAGTTTCTTTGTTATTAAGAAATTTTCCAAATGAAAATATTTTAGTTTTAATCGAAAATGAAAAAAGTCAAGAATTAGAAAACTTAGGATTTAAAATTTATAGTGATTTTGTAAGATTTATGCATTCGGGAGAAGCTGTTGCTTTTAATTTTTCAAATTCAACTGCAAAACAAGTAAGTGGTGAACACTATGATGAAGTTGCAAGAAGAGTAGATAAAAAAGCATTTAATTTAAGAAGAGATGAGTATTTAAAAACAGATTGTGTTTTTTCAAACTCTTTAAAACTTTCAACAGGATATGGATATTTACACTCTTATGTTGTAAATAAAAGATTTATAAAAATATCTCCGTGGATTATGGATAATGAAGCTTTTTTAGATGCTGAAAAGCTTTTAAGAGGAGTTTTGTATTACCGTGGATTAAAGAAAATTTATGGATATGCCCCAAAAAATGTAAAAGAAATAATCGACTTATATCAAAGTTATAAGTTTAAAATCGATGAGGATTTTAAACTTATGTATTTGAAAGAAAAACCAAACATCGTATTAGATAATTTATACGCAATTTAAGGAGTAATTATGGAATTAACATCTGATCAAAAAGAGTTAAAAAAAGAGTTGGCTAAATATAAAAGAAAAGTTGTTGAGTTAGCTGGTGAAGTTCATGACATCGTTGAAGATACTATCTGGACTGATTATGTAAGATTACCAAAATTAAGCGAAGATATAAAAAATGCAATGAAAGAAGTTATTGAGTTTCAAGAACAACATCCCTACTTAAAGTAGTTTACAATGGAAAATTTAAAAGAAAAACAGATTTGCGAATGTGGTGAAATGAGTGTAATTCAAGCTCAAAAGATATTTGAAGAGACTGATTTACCATATAAAAAAGCAAAAAAACTTGTTACTGGCTGTAGTAAAACTTGTTGTAGAAGACCTTTAATGGCTCTATTTAACATGGTTGAGTTTGGTGAAGTTGATTATGAAGAGATTGCATTTTTAATTGATGCAAAAAACGATAGATTAAAGGATGAGTTATGAGTTATGATATCGAACACTTTGTCAAATGGATTAGAGCAAACGATTTAACACCTATACTTTCTGTTCATAGTGATGATTTAGAATTATTAACTCACTTGGATTTATCAAAAAGAAATTTAAAAGATTTACCTGAATCTATAGGAATTTTGAAAAATTTAAGTGTACTAAAATTATCAAATAACAAAATTAGAAAACTTCCAAAAGCAATTGGTGAATTAAAAAATTTAAGAAACCTACAATGTGAGAATAACTTAATTGAAGAGTTACCTTCAAGTATTGGTAATCTTGCAAACCTTATGATATTAAATCTCAATGTAAATAGATTAAAATCTTTACCAAAAGGCTTTTACGACCTTAAATCACTTACAAGACTTACTCTTGCAGCAAATAGAATTGAACATTTAGACGATGATTTTAAAAAATTATCAAAACTTTTGTATCTCTCTTTAGAAACAAATGAATTAGAAGATATTCCTGATATATTTGGGCAAATGCAACAATTATATTATTTAGATTTATCATTTAATCATTTAACTACTTTACCCTCTTCTTTGTCAAAAATAAAAGAGTTAGAAACTCTTATTCTAGAAGGTAATAGTTTGAAAAAATTACCATCTTTAGAATCTCACGATATGCTTATAAAACTTGATTTGAGTGGAAATGATTTAAAGTCTTTAGATTTTGATGTTAGTAAACTTGAAGATTTAAAAATATTGATTTTGGATAATAATTCTTTGAAAAAATTACCAAATGAAATTTGTGACTTAAAGAATTTGACAATTTTATCGGTTAGTTCAAATGAATTAGAAGAGTTGCCAGAGTTAATTGGGAATTTAGAAAATCTACAAGAATTAGATGTTGAAGATAATGAATTAAACTCTATTCCTGATACAATTAATAACTTAGTTAATTTAAAAAATCTTTTTATTGACAACAATAAAGGATTAAAAAAACCACAGTCATTAGAACTAGACTTTTGTGATGTAAAATAGGAGTATTCCATGAGTAATTTAGTATATATGGGAATGGAAAGTGAAATTTTAAAACTACTTCAAACCCACGCAAATGATGAACATGCAAAAAATGAACTTGCACCTTGGATTGCTAAAACTTCATTACAAATGGGACATTTATATTCAGATTTAGGTTTAGAAAGCAGAAAAGAAATGGGAGAATTTATGTGTAAAAATTTCACCTCATTGGCAAAATTAAAACCAGAAGATAAAAGATGGAAAAAATATTTATACGATTGTATTGGTAAAACAGCACCTGCTTGTGCTGCTTGTGAAGATATAAGTAATTGTTTTAACTGTTCGTTAAATCAATAAATGAAGGCTTTTTATGAAGAATAAAACTAAGTTAGAAGAAAAAAACTTTAATAAAAAAGATTTAGCTATTTTAGTTTCATTTGAAATAACAATAGTTCTTGTTTCTTTATTCTTTACAATGGATTAATTTAAAAATTCATTGTAAAGATCTTTATTTTTAGAGAAGATTTTGTAAGTCACATCTTTAAAAGTAAATTCTAAATAATTTGCATGAAGCCATAATCTATTTGATTTTGTAACTGTAAATCTATCTTCTAGACTTAAAGTTTTATTTAGGTAGTTTTCAGCATTTTCATCATCAATTCCATAAATTGGATCACCTAAAATTGTATGTCCAATAGAATATAAGTGAACTCTTATTTGATGTTGTCTACCAGTTAATGGTAAAGCTTCAATAAGTGTTAAATCTTTTTCTTTATTATATTTTAGAGGTTTTATAATAGTTACGGATTCTTTTCCATCATCACATACTTTCATTCTAACACCAATTGCAAGACCTTCTCTATCTAAACCTTTATCTATTCGGATTTCTTCTTTTATTTCACCTTGAGCAATTGCTAGATATGATTTATGATATTTTTTTTCTTGAAACATCTCTTTTAAAGCTATTTCACTTTTTTTATTTTTTCCCACAATTACTAACCCAGAAGTTTCAGCATCAATTCTATGTATTAAATTTGCATCTTCTCCAAAATGAAATCTAATTTCATCAAGTAAAGAATACGGAGTGTTTTTTGAAATTGGATGAACCATTAAATTTGTTGGTTTATCAAATATTGCAAAATCGTTAAACTCAATTAAAGGTTTTAAACCTCTTGAAATACCCTCAAAAACAGCGATATATATATAATCTGTTGGAATAGTTTCACCTGTGTTTATAGTATTCATATTTTCATCAAAGATTCTTCCTTTTGATGTTAGCCTTTGACCTATTTTAGGGTCTAAACCTAATTCATGAATTAAAAAAATTTGTATTTTTTTACCTATAATTGCTTTATGTTTTTTGAGTGTAAATGGCAAATTTTCATCCTATTCTTTTTTAGAAATCTGCTATTTTTTAACAGATTTTTTATTTTAGATTTTGTCTTTTTAGATACAATATCATACTAAAATAATCAAAAATACTTTATAAAAACGAAAACAAGGGACTATTAAATGGTAGAAAGATACGCAAGAGTTGAAATGAGTTCTAAATGGACACAAGAAGCAAGATATGCAGCATGGCTTGAAGTTGAAAAAGCAGCTGTAAAAGCTTGGAATAAACTAGGACTCATTCCAGATGAAGATTGTGAAAAGATAGTAAAAAACGCTACTTTTTCAGTTGAAAGAATTGAAGAAATCGAAGCTATCACAAAACACGATTTAATTGCATTTAACACAAGTGTATCTGAATCTTTAGGTGAAGAATCAAGATGGTTCCACTATGGAATGACTTCATCAGATGCTGTTGATACAGGTGTTGCAATTCAAATGAGAGATTCTTTAAAAATAATTATTGATGATGTAAAAATGTTAATGGAATCTATTGAAAAAAGAGCTCAAGAGCATAAATTTACTTTAATGGTAGGAAGAAGCCATGGAATTCATGGTGAGCCAATAACTTTTGGTTTAACATTAGCTGTTTGGTATGATGAAGTTGCACGACATCTTTTAAATCTTGAACAAACAATGGAAGTTATTGCTGTTGGACAAATCTCAGGAGCAATGGGTAACTTTGCCCACGCACCACTTGAGCTTGAAGAATATGCAATGGCAGAGCTTGGACTTAAACCAGAGCCTTGTTCAAACCAAGTAATTCATAGAGACAGATATGCAAGACTTGCAACTGCTTTAGCACTACTTGCATCTAGCGTTGAAAAATTTGCTGTTCAAGTAAGACACTTACAAAGAACAGAAGTTTATGAATGTGAAGAATATTTTGCAGTTGGTCAAAAAGGTTCTTCTGCAATGCCACACAAAAGAAATCCAATTTTAACTGAAAATATCACAGGACTTGCTAGAATGATTAGATCATATGCAATTCCAGCTATGGAAAATGTTGCTTTATGGCATGAAAGAGACATTTCTCACTCTTCGACTGAAAGATTTTGGTTACCAGATGCATTTATCACAACAGATTTTATGTTACATAGAATGAACAGTGTAATTGCAAACTTAACTGTAATGCCTGAAAATATGATGAAAAATTTAAACTTAACAGGTGGATTAGTATTTTCACAAAGAGTTTTATTAGAACTACCACTACAAGGTGTAAGTAGAGAAGACGCATATAGAATTATCCAAAGAAATGCTATGAAAGTTTGGGAAGAGATACAACAAGGAAAATCAACTACAAATGAAAAATGTGAATCTTTATATCTTCAATATCTGTTAGCAGATGAAGAATTAAGAAATTCATTAAGTGAAGAGCAAATAAGAGAGTGCTTTAATTTTGAATACTATACAAAAAATGTGGATAAAATTTTCAACAGAGTATTCAAAAAATAATATAAAATATAAATCGCAAGGTAATAACATGGGAATTATGATAAAAAAAAGAAATGGTCGGAAAGAAGTTTTAGATATTACTAAAATCCAAAAAATGACTATAGAGTCAACTTTTGATTTAGAAGGTGTTTCTCAAAGTGAACTAGAACTTGATGCACAAATAAAATTTGTTGATGGGATGAGTTCATCTGATATTCAAGATGCACTTATTAAAACAGCAGTAGAAAAGATTGATATTGATGTTCCAAATTGGACATTTGTTGCTGCTCGTCTTTTTGTTTTTGATTTATACCACAGAGTTGGAAAAGCAACTCATGGAATCAAAGGTGAGCCATATTGTCATTTAAAAGATTATTTAAAATATGGAAAAGATGCAGGAAGATTAATTCCTAATCTTGGAGAAGGTTACGATTTAGATGATTTGAATAATTATATAGATTCTTCAAGAGATTTTTTATTCAACTATTTAGGAATTAAAACTTTATATGATAGATATTTAATCAAAAATAACAAAGGTGAACCAATCGAATTACCACAGCATATGTTTATGGCAATTGCGATGTTCTTAGCTCAAGACGAAGTTAATAAACAACAGTGTGCAAAAGAGTTTTATGATGTAGTTTCTAAATTTGAAGTTATGTTAGCAACTCCAACTTTATCAAATGCAAGAACAAATAGACACCAATTATCTTCTTGTTATATTGGAAGTTCTCCTGATAATATCGAGGGAATTTTTGATGGTTATAAAGAAATGGCGTTATTGTCAAAATTTGGTGGTGGAATTGGTTGGGATTGGAACCAAATCAGAGCTTTAGGTGGTGTTATTGATGACCATAAAAGTGCTGCTGGTGGAACAGTTCCATTTTTAAAAATCACAAATGATATTGCTATTGCTGTTGATCAATTAGGTACAAGAAAAGGTGCAATTGCTGTTTATATGGAACCTTGGCATATGGATATTGTTGATTTTGTAGATTTAAAGAAAAACTCTGGAGAAGAAAGAAGAAGAGCTCACGATTTATTCCCAGCTTTATGGATAACTGACTTATTTATGGAAAGAGTTTTAGAAGATTCACATTGGACTTTATTTGACCCTTATGAAGTAAAAGATTTATCTGAACTTTATGGTGATGAGTTCAAAAAAAGATATACAGAATATGAGAATGATGAATCAATCACAAAAAACATAATGAAAGCAAAAGATTTATGGAAAAAAGTTTTAACTTCATATTTTGAAGTTGGAAGTCCTTTTTTATGTTTCAAAGATACAGCAAATAGAGCAAATCCAAACTCACATGTTGGACATATTAGAAGTTCAAACCTTTGTACAGAGATTTTCCAAAATACAAATCCAAACCACTACAAAATCAAACTTGAATTTGTAGATGGAACAATTTCTACTTTTGAAGAAGAAGATTTAATTGTTGTTGATGGTGGAATCACTAAAAAAGCAAATAAAGTTTCTGCACTTGATAGTATAAATGGTAAAAAAGTATTCATAGTTGAAAAAGAAAGAATTGATGGAGATACAGCTGTTTGTAACTTAGCATCTGTAAATCTTTCAAGAATTAATACAAAAGAAGATATTGAAAGAGTTGTTCCAATAGCTGTTAGAATGCTTGATAATGTTATTGATTTAAACTTTTATCCATTAAGAAAAGTAAAAGCTACAAACTTAAAATCAAGAAGTATTGGTCTTGGTGTTATGGGTGAAGCCGAAATGTTAGCTGATTATAAACTTGTTTGGGGTTCAAATGAACACTTCAAAAAAATTGACCAAATCATGGAAGCAATTTCATATAATGTTATTAAATCAAGTTCAGATTTAGCAACACAAAAAGGTATCTATCCAACTTTTGCAGGTTCAAAATGGTCACAAGGAATTATGCCACATGACCACGCTCCTCAAGCTGTAAATGCTCTTGTTGATAAAGATTTATTCGATGCTTCTTATGATTGGGATGTTTTAAGAGAAAAAGTAAAAAAAGATGGAATGAGAAATGGTTACTTAATGGCAGTAGCTCCTACTTCATCTATTTCAATTCTTGTAGGAACTACTCAAGCAATAGAGCCAGTTTATAAAAGAAAATGGTTTGAAGAAAACTTATCTGGATTAATTCCAGTGGTTGTTCCAAAACTAAGTCCTGAAACTTGGAATTATTACACACCTGCATTTGAAATTGACCAATTACAAGTTATTAAAGCAGCTGCAATTAGACAAAAATGGATAGACCAAGGTCAATCTACAAATATTTTTATGAGCTTAGATAAAGCAAGTGGAAAACATCTACATGAAATCTATACATTAGCTTGGAAATTAGGGCTTAAATCAACATATTATTTAAGAAGCCAATCACCTGAAGCAAAAAATGATGTAGAAGATAGAAGTATGGAGTGTAGTGGTTGTCAATAAGACGATCTTACATTTCATAACTACGAATAATTATATAAATAGAATAAAATCTTAGAAAAAATAGAGGATTCCCAATGGAAAGAAAAACTAGTTATAACCCTGATTCTAAAGAGAGTTTAAATGATAGAAGAGTTTTTGGTGGAAATAGCGATGGTATGATTAATTTCACAAAAATGAAATATCAGTGGGCATTAAATCTTTGGGATACAATGGAAGCTAATACTTGGTTTCCAAGAGAAGTTCAAATGACAGGTGATGCAAAAGATTATAAATTTTTGACTGAACCTGAAAAAAGAATGTATGATTTAGTTTTATCTCAACTTATTTTTATGGATTCTTTACAAACAAATAATCTAATGGATAATATAAATCCATATATCACAGCTCCTGAAATAAATGCTTGTTTAGCAAGACAATCTTATGAAGAAGCAAATCATAGTAAATCTTATGCAGTTATGGTTGAATCTATTTCTGATAATACAGACCAAATCTATGATATGTGGAAAAATGATACTAAACTAAGAGAAAAAAACAACTATATTGCAGCTGTTTATAAAAACCTTTCAGGTGAAATTACAGATCAAGGAATTGTTTTAGCACTTTTCGCAAATCAGATTTTAGAGGGATTATATTTTTATGCAGGATTTGCAGCTATGTATGCCCTTGGAAAATCAGGAAAAATGCTAGGAAGTTCACAAATGATTAGATTCATCCAAAGAGATGAAGTAACTCACCTTTTACTTTTCCAAAACATGATTAATTCAGTTAGAAAAGAAAGACCAGAACTTTTCACTGCTGAACTTGAAGAGATTGTAAGAGGAATGTTCAGAAAAGCAGTAGAACTAGAATCAGCTTGGGGTTCATATATCACTCAAGGACAAATCCTAGGTTTCACAGATGGAATTATCAAACAATATATTCAATACCTAGCGGATAAAAGATTAGATGCAGTTGGATATAAACCAGAATATGGAGTGAAACACCCTATTCCATGGGTTGATGGATATGCGAGTTTCAACGACCAAAGAACTAATTTCTTTGAAGGAAATGTTGTAAATTATTCAAAAGGTTCTATTGATTTTGATGATTTTTAGAATCTGAGATATGACCGAAATGTCATTAAACTAAACTTTTATGAAAGGACTTAATATGATAGATATAAGAATTAAGGTAGTAATTAAAAAGAAGTAGTATCTCTAAAAGGTTTTTGAAGTTCTTCTTGAGATACTAATTCAGCCTCGGAAACTGAATAATACCCTCTGAAGACTTTAGAAATCCTTATATTTACTATTCATTTTTGTTAAAAATACAAAACTGTTATTGCTGAAAATGCAAGAATAAACTAATGTAAAAAGGACTATAAAATGGCAATAAATAAGAAACAAACTCAACCCAAAATCACAACATTAGCTGTTAAAACTATGAATAGTAAAACAGCTTCACAAATAGCAAAATCATTAGGCGCTTCTGCATTAGCACAGACTAATACAAATAAACAAACAAGTTCAAAGATGGAGGTTATTGCCTCAAAAGTATTAAGTAGTAATAAGTATAATAAAAATACAAAAGCATTGGCTGGAACTTTATTATCTCAGGCTAATAAAGAAAGAAAAGTTTAAAATAAGCAGTATCATGAGAGAGATTAATTCTTCTTTTTAGTTAAAATACTATTAAAAAATATTTGGAGAAAATTAAAATGATAAAAATAAGCCATTTAGACCATTTAGTTTTAACAGTAAAAGATATAGATAAAACAGTAGATTTTTATACAAAAGTTTTAGGTATGGAAAAAGAGATTTTTAAAGGCACAAGGGTTGCTTTAAAATTTGGTAATCAAAAGATTAATTTACATTTATTAGGAAGCGAATTTGAGCCAAAAGCGTTTAATGTTAAAGATGGCAGTGCTGATTTGTGTTTTATTGTAAATACGCCTTTAAATGAAGCTAAAAACTATATAGAATCTTTAGGTATAAAAATTGAAGAAGGAATCGTAAGTAGAACAGGAGCTATGGGAGAAATAGAATCTATTTATTTACGAGACCCTGATAAAAATCTCATAGAGTTATCAAACTATAAAAGCAAGTAAAACTTGCTTTTATTTAAAACTTCGTTTCATCAAAATAAAACTCATTAACCCCATTAAATCCTTCTAAAAAATATAAAAAGTAATTCACTTCTTCTATTTCATTTTCTGTAATTTTACCTTTCATTGAAGGCATTACTTTAAAATGTCTTATTACACCTTCAAGACAGATAGTTTTTGATAAATCAGGATTGTATAAATAATCCTTTAAAAAATCATTTGTTTGGTGAAGATGAAACTCTATATCTTCTCTACTTCCAATTTGTTGTTTTAGTCTAAATGAGATTTCATTTCCCGTTGGGGCTTTTAGTTTTAGAGTTTTATTGTTTTCTTCTATAAAGTTTTTCATTAATAGTGGAATTGGCATTGATTTTTGATGACATTCCATACATTTGTTTTCAAATATTTTTTCACCTTTTTCATACAACTCTCCATCAAACTCTTGAGGTAAATCAGATGCAAGTATAGAGCTAATAAATACACATGTAAGTAACAAATTTTTCATAGTAACTCCTTTTTTAAATTTTAGCACAAAAATAAGTCAATTTAAAAAGTGAGCGAATAAAGGAGATTATCTCCTTTATTTTATGCAATTAATAGTTTTTTTAAATCATCTTTTGCATTTGTTGTAAGTGTAAGATTGAAGTTTTCAGCTAAGAAGTTGAAAATATCTTCATTTACAAATTGTGGTGGTTTTGGTCCAAGATAAATATTTTTTACTCCAAGAGAAAATAAAGCAAGTAAAACAATAATAGCTTTTTGTTCCATCCAAGATAATACAATAGAAATTGGTAAATCATTGATTGGTGTGTTTAATGCTCCACTTATTGCTTTTGCAATTTCAACTGCACCATTTGAGTCATTACATTGACCTAAGTCTAAATATCTAGGAATTCCAGTTCCTTCAATTTCTCCAAAATCAATATCATTAAATCTGAATTTTCCACAAGATGAAGTGATGATTACACAGTCTTTTGGTAAAGATGAAGTTAATTCTCTATAATATTCTCCACCTTTCCCTGGTGCATCACAACCAGCAACTACAAAGAATTGTTTGATTTTCCCTTCTTCTAAAGCTTTTAAGATTTGTGGAGCTAAAGTTAAAACAGTTTTATAGTGGTGACCAGTTGTTAATGTTGTAGTTTCATTAAAATCAATTCCATTTGCATCTTCACACTCTAAAGTTCTTTTGATTAAAGCATCAAAGTTATCATTTTCAATAGGAGTTGAACCCTCAACACCTACAATTTTGTAAGTAAATAATCTATCTAAATATTCACAGTTTTTCTTTGGAGGAACAATACAGTTTGTATTTACTACAAAAGTTCCAGGAAATTTCTCCATTAGTTTTGCTTGGTCAAACCATGCTTTTCCAACATTTCCTTTTAGGTGAGGATATTTTCTAAGTTCTGGATAACCATGAGCTGGTAACATTTCAGAGTGTGTGTAAACATTGATTCCTTTATCTTGCGTTGCTATTAACAATCTTTCAAACATCTCTAAATCATGTCCAGAAACTAAGATAGCTTTTCCTTCAACTTTATTTTGAGAAACAGTTATGGGAGTTGGAATACCAAATTTATTTGTGTGAGTATTTGATAATCTATCCATCACTAAGCTTCCTGCTCGTCCTATTTTCATTAGTTGATTGATGTGGTCGTTGAAGTTGAAGTTTACATTTGTAAGTGTGAAATAAAGCGTTTCACTCATAACATCATCAATCTCTTTTGTAAGTTCTGGTTTAAATGTATTTAAATGTTCTCTGTATGCACTAAGACCTTTTAAACCAAAAATCATAATATCTTGAAGTCTTGAAAGATTTTCATCTTTTCCACAAGTTCCTACTGTTGCACCAGTACTTCCACATCCACCTTTTTGACTCATTTCACATTGATAACAAAACATACTCATAATATAAAATCCTTCTAAATTTTTGAGGGATTATATGGTTTTAGAAAGAGTGATACATTGATATTAATCAATAGAATATATATAAATAAAGCATTAAAACTCTAAAATACGACTTTAAAAATATAAAGGATTAAAATGTCAAAAGAAAGAATAAAAGATTTTATTGATAAACAACTTGAAAATTTAGATGATTTTTCTTACAAAATAGAAATTGATGAAAATCATATTTATGCAATTTTTTCAGAAATCTTAAGTGAAAACACAAATAAAGAGATTACTTTTAAATTACTAGATGAAGTTTTATATATGCATTCGGTTACTTATGGGTGGAAACCTGTGGAAAAAGGTGTAGCAAATAAATATTTTTGGATTGAACTTTTAAAAACAGAAGCTTAACAAGCTACTGTTTTTGGTGGAAGTTTTGAGACAAATTCTTCAATAGATATGGCAACTCTTTTTGAAAATGCCACAGCTTCTACAACTGTTCTAGCACCTGTAACAACATCACCAGAAGCAAATACTCCACGTCTAGCTGTTACTCCATTTTCATCACTTTGAAGTAGTCCATTTTCACCTAAAGATAATCCAGTATTGTTTTTTACAATTAAATCTCGTGCTGTTTGGCTAATGGCTACTAAAATAGAATCAGCTTCTTCAAAATTTTCTCTATTAATTTCTTGATCTGTTGTCATATATCTTATACCTTTTTCTGTTAGTTCTAAAGGTAATCTATGAAGTTTGAATTTCACTCCATCGATTTTTGCATGAGCAATTTCAATTTTTTCAGCAGGCATATCCTCTTCACCTTTTCTATACATAATTGAAACATCATTTGCCCCATTTCGTATAGCAGTTCTTGCAACATCCATAGCTACATTTCCAGCGCCAATTACAACTATTTTTTTACCTAAATCATAAGCTTTTGGAGTTTTTAAATAATCAATAGCAAAATGAACATTTCCTAAACTTTCACCTTTAATTCCTAATTTTTTAGGAGCCCAAACTCCAGTTCCTATAAAAATTGCATCAAAGCCATCCCTTTGTAAATCATCAAGGGTAATATTTTTACCAATCATAATATTTTTTCGGATTTTTACACCTAATTTTATTAGATTTGTTTCAATCTTATCAAGAATTGTTTTATCAAGTCTAAAATCAGGAATACCATATCTTAGAACTCCTCCTATTTGGTCATTCCCTTCATACATTGTCACATTAAAGCCTTTTAAAGCCATCATTATTGCAAGACTAATACCAGCTGGACCTGAACCAATTATTGCTAGATTTCGACCATTTAAAATTGGTTTCTCAAACTCTCTAAAATTCATATAATAAGTTGAAATATAGTTTTCAATTCCACCTACGTTTACAGGAGTCGATTTTTTATTTAAAACACAATGTCCTTCACAATGTTTTTCGTGAGGACAAACTAGGGAACAAATAATTGATAATGGATTATTTTCAAAAATTTTTTCTCCTGCTTCTTTTATATTTCCACTTAAAAAAAGTCTGATCATTTCTGCAATTGGAGTACCAACTGGACAGCCAGTTTGACATTTCGGTTTTTTACAATCTAGACAAGTTTGCGCTGAATTAATTATATGTTGCATGTTATTCTCTTTAGTAATTTCTTCCTAATTATAACAAATAAATAAAATTATAAAATTAATTTATAAAAATAAGCTATTATTCTAGTTATTTTCGTGCTAATTAAGTATAATATCAAACTTTATTAAATTAATAGTTAGTTATCAAAAGATATAATATAGATATTACAGGGAAAAGGATGATAATGTCAGTCGTTAAAAAAGTAGTGTTTTTAATAGTTTTATTCATTGGGTTTATAGTTTATTCTGTCTATAGCTTTGATTTTGACTCCCCCACAAATACTCAAACTTTAGTTTCAACTTCAACAAAAACAGAAATTAATTCTACTGATACAGGTTTGATTGATAAAATTATTAATTTTTTTGCTTCATCTGATCAAAAAGATTCTAAACCGTTTAATCTTGTGTTAACAAAAAAAGATGGAATAGTTACAATGGATGGTATTTTCTCAAATGAAGAAGATGCTAAAAAAGTCTCTAATATTTTGAATATTAATAGAGATGGTGAATATACTTATGAAGATGATGTTGTTATTGACGAAGTTTTATTATCAAAAGTTGCTGTATTAATTACTCCTTTTAAGGATTTTTTTGCGGATGGAGCTAAAATTTTAATTATAAATGATGAAGTTTCTTTATCAGGAGAATTAAAAGATCCAAATTATTATGCTTTATTAGAGTCTATTACTTCAAGAATGGATATAAATTTAATTAAAGATATAAATATTGCTAATCCAACTCTTGTTACTGCTGATAGTGAAGATAACTTGAATGATAAAGAAGTTTCTCTTGAAAGTAATAAAAATTCTGAGAATGTTAGCAAACGTGAAAATGCTGTAAAAACTATTTTAACTCCAAATGAGATTCAACTTAGTATTAATCAAATATTATTAGAAAAAAAGATTTCATTTGAAAGAAAGAGTTCAACTATTACTGCTGATTCTAATCCAACTTTAGTAGGAATAGCTAAAATATTAGAAAACAACAAAAATGTAAAAGTTGAAATTGCTGGACATACTGATTCAAGAGGTGATAAAAATCTGAATAAACAGATTTCACAAGATAGAGCAAATAGTGTAAAAATTGCATTGATTGATTTGGGTGTGGATGAAAATAGACTAATCGCTGTTGGTTATGGAGAAGAATTTCCAATTGCAAAAGATGATGAAAATGGTCTATCAGAGATAAATAGAAGAGTTGATTTTAATATTATAGGAGAATAGATTTATGCTTGACATTGCTTCACAAATTGTAATAAATTTAGTAATTGCTGGAATTATAGGTTTTATCTTAGGATATCTTCTTGGAAGAAATAGTTATCCTAAAATTGAATCTATAGAGAATGATAATAGAGTTGATGATTTGAGAGAGGAAAGAATTGTTAAAAGTACATTGAATCCTATTTTCAAAAAGAATTCAATCTTAGATTATAAACCTTTAATTTTAACTAGTCCAAAACCAAGTGGAAAAGATCCTTTGATTAAAATAAAAGGCATAAATAGTAAAATTGAGTGTGATTTAAATAATTTAGGCATTTATCATTTTGAACAAATCTCGAAATGGTCAAATAAGAACACTGAGTGGATAGAAGAGTTTTTATTGCTTCCAGGAATCGCTAAAAATAATCAATGGGTAGATCAAGCAAAAATTCTTGCTTCTGGTAAAGATACACCTTATAGTTTACAAGTTGAAAATGGTGAGATTGAAGTAGATTAAATTTTAATCTACTTACTCTTTTATCTTTACAACATATCTTCCAACAGCTTTTCCTGAAAGTAAATGCTCATAAGCCACTTTTATTTCATCTATAGAAATTTCATTTATAATCGTATTTAAACTATTTATTTTCCATCTACTTGCTAATTTTTCCCAAGCAGCTTGTTTTTTCTCTAATTTACATTCAACAGAGTCAATTCCTATTAATCTTATTCCTCTTAATATAAAAGGAAATACGTTGGTATTAAGCTCATGAGAAGACGTAAGTCCACAACATGTAGCAACACCATCATATTTTATTTGTTTAAGGGCATTAGCTAGTATTTTTCCACCTACTGTATCAACTACCCCTGCATATTTTTCACTTAATAGGGGTTTTTTTGATTCTTCTTCAAATTCTTCTCTTAGAATTACTTCATTAGCACCAATTTTTTTCAAAAAATCAACTCTATCTTTTTTCCCAGAAATTGCAGTTATGTTGTATCCTAATTTACTTAATATAGCAATTGCAATAGATCCAACACCACCTGTCGCCCCTGTAACCAATATATCACCACTTTCTGGTTTTATGCCATTTTCAATTAGTTCATTTACACTTAATGCTGCTGTTAGACCAGCTGTTCCAAAAGTCATAATCTCTTTATCTGAAATTGAATCAGGGATTCTTGCAACCCAACTAGCAGGTATTTTTACAAATTGAGCATGTCCTCCATCTGAATTCATACCCATATCATAACCTGTTACTAAAACCCTTTCTCCTACTTTAAAAATTGGAGATGTTGATTCAAAAACAGTTCCTGCTACATCTATTCCTGTAACGTGTGGGAAATTTCTGCTAACACCTGGGTTCCCAACTGAGCTTAATGCATCTTTATAATTTAGTGAAGAGTAGCTAACTTTTATAACAATCTCATTTTCTTCACATTTTGGAGTAGGTATATCTTGTATACTAGATATAAATTCCTTTTCTCCAACTTTTTCAACTACAAAAGCTTTCATTTTTTTCCTTTTTACTATTTGAATGTACTTTAGCTAAAAAATATTGAAAGCTTAATAACATTTTTTTATTAATTTGTAACTATAAATTTTTTAGAGAAATAGATATTTGAGTATTATTTTTTAGTTTTAATGTTTTAATAAATCTTTTAAACTATCTTTTGGATTTTTACCATCTAATATATGTTTTACTTCATTTGCAATAGGTGTATAGACGTTATGTTGAAGAGAAAGATTATATATAGCTTCTGCCGTTTTAATTCCTTCTGCAACCTCTCCTAGTTCTTTTAATATATCTTCTATATTCTTATTTGAAGCAAGTCCAAGTCCAACTCTATAATTTCTACTCATTGTAGAATTTGCAGTCAAAAATAAGTCACCAGCTCCACTTAATCCTAAAAATGTTGATTTTTTTGCACCAAAAAATTTCCCAAATCTTTCCATTTCCACTAAACCTCTAGCGATCAATGAAGCTTGAGCATTTTTGCCTAAATTTAATCCTTCACAAATACCACTAGCAATTGCTAAAACATTTTTATAAGCACCTGCAACTTCAGCCCCAATTACATCAGAACTATAATAAGTTTTTATAAAATTTGGAAAAAAAGGAGAAAATTGTTCAAAAAGTTTTTCTGAACTTGAATTTATAACTAAAGCACATGGTAAGCCTTGTTTAACTTCTGTTGCAAATGATGGACCTGAAATAAATCCTATGTTCTTTTTAGGAACAAAATCAGCATATATTTCATTTAAAAATTTACCACTAGAAGCTTCTATTCCTTTAGAAGCAACAAGAATCTTTTGTCCATTAAAAACAAAATTTTCTTTTAACCAATTTCGTATTTCTTGAGCTGGAATTGCAATTATTAAATATTTACACTCTAATGCAGTTTTTAAATCAACAAAGTTTTCAATCTCTTTTTTTGTTCTTGAAGTTATTAAAACTTTTTGTTTTTGACTTAGTGCAAAATGTAGAGCTTGTCCCCATTTCCCTGCACCAATTACTGCAATAGAGTTGTTTTTCATTATGATAGTCTTTGTTTTAATAAGTCATTTACTTTATTTGGATTTGCACTACCTTTTGATTCTTTCATAGTTTGCCCTACAAAGAAACCAAATAGTTTGTCTTTACCTGATTTATATTCTGCAACTTTATCTTCATTTGCAGCTAATATAGCGTCAATAATAGCTAATAAAGCTCCATCATCAGATACTTGTTTTAGTCCTAGTTTTTCAATAGCATTATCAACATCAGTTGATTCATTTTGTATTAAGAAATCAAGAACTTCTTTTGCAGCTTTTCCTGAAATAGTATTATCTTCAATTCTTTTTACAAGAGTTGCTAAAGTTTTTGCATTAATAATTGAATCTTCAATTGAAGCACCCTCTTTTAATCTTGCTAGTAACTCAACAGTTAACCAAGTAACTGCATTTTTTGCACTAATTCCCTCAGCCATCATTTCATCAAAATATTTAGCCATTTCTAAAGAAGCTGTGATTACAGAAGCATCATATTCTTTTAGACCAAATTCTTTTACAAATCTATCTTTTTTCTCATCAGGAAGTTCTGGAATTACTGAATATTTAGCAAGCATTTCATCTGTAATTATTACAGGTAACAGATCTGGATCTGGGAAATATCTATAATCAGCTGCATCCTCTTTTCCTCTCATAGATCTTGTTTCTCCAGTGTTTGGATCAAAAAGTCTCGTTTCTTGAACAATCTCTTTTGAGTGAACACCATCTTCCCAAGCTTCAATATGTCTATTTACTTCATAATGAATTGCTTTTTCAATAAACTTAAATGAGTTCATATTTTTAATTTCACATCTAGTATAAAGGTTTTTATCACCTTTTGGTCTGATTGAAACATTTACGTCACATCTGAAACTTCCTTCTTGCATATTTGCATCAGAAATTCCTAAATATCTTACAATTGAGTGAAGTTTTTTTAGATATAAAATAGCTTCTTCAGCACTTCTCATATCAGGTTCTGAAACAATTTCAAGTAAAGGCGTTCCTGCTCTATTTAAATCAACTTGTGAAGCATCTCCTGCATGGATATTTTTTCCTGCATCATTTTCTAAGTGAGCTCTAGTTACACCAATAGTTTTTTGTCTTCCATCTGGAAAATCAATTACTAATTCTCCAAGTCCAACAACTGGAACTTCAAATTGAGAAATTTGATAACCACTTGGTAAATCTGGATAAAAATAGTTTTTTCTATTAAATACTGATTTCTGATTTATTTGAGCTTTTAGTGCAGTTCCAAGCATAATAGCTTTATGAACAGCTTCTTTATTTAATACTGGAAGTGCTCCTGGTAATCCTAAACAAGTTGGACATATATTAGTATTTGGTTCTTCTCCAAAACTTGTAGCGCAAGAGCAAAAAAGTTTACTATTTGTATTTAATTGAGTGTGAACTTCTAAACCTATAATAACTTCAAACATCTATTTCCTTTATCTAACAATTTTTATATCAGCTGTTAATTTTTGTTTTTCAAAATAATCTTTTAGATATTTTTTTTCTCTTGTTGTCATAATATCGTTAAATATTTTTGCTTTTACAGTTTCAAAATTAAGAGAAGTAGTTCCTTCTTTTTTTATTACAAATAAAGAAACAAACTGCTTGTTTGCTGTAAAAATAGGAGTAAAACTATTTAATTTAGTTTCATTTAATAAAAATTGCATTTGTGGTTGTAAACTTTCAACACCTAGTTTTAAAGGAGTTTTTTCAACATCTGCTGCAATTACCATTGGATTATTTATAGCATTAGTTAAAGAAGCTTTATTTTTTGAAGTATATTGCATTACATCATAAGCTTTTGAAGTTGAGAATTGACCTTTATTTTTTTCATAATATAGTTCCATATCTTCTTGATTTGCAACTGCTAATTGACCTTTTACTATTTTTTGAATTAGTTTTTGTCTAATTACAGCATCTTTTGCTTCTTCTTCAAAATCAGAATAATTTCCATATTTTTGTTTTACTATGGCTTTAAAAGAGTATAAATCCATTCCATTTGCTTTTGCTAATTTTTCAATATATTCATTTACATCAAAAATATCAGCGTTGATATTATTATCTTTTACTGCTTGTTCATATAAAGCTTTGTCAATTAGTAATCCAACTGCTTCATTTTTGCCTAGTTTATTTACAGACATTGTTTTTTCAATATCATAAACAGTGATTGGTTCGTCATTAACAGTTATTGCAATACCATTAGCTATACCAGCAAATGATATTCCTGAACTTATAAGTAGTGTTAAAAAAAGTTTGTACATTTTGGTTTCCTTCTTTCATAAAGCAGATATTTTACCAAAAAAATAGTAAATATCTGTTTTGATGAAAAAAAGATTATAAAGTTTTAGCTTTAGTAACTTTATTAATTAAATAAAAGATTGAATTATAATCAAGTCCTGATTCTTCGCTCAATCCAATTTCACAAGTTTTAGATGTAGAAAATGCCATTTTTGCACCAGCTGTTTGCTCTTTTAAGCTTCTTAGTGCTGATTTATTTAATTCAGGAAAATTAAATCCTCTATCACCTGCAAATCCACAGCATTTTACATCTGCTGGAATAATTACATTTGTAGAACACAGTTGTGCTAAAGTTTTGAATTTATCTTCTAATCCCATTTTTCTTGAACTACATGTTGTATGAATTGTAATTGGTTCATTTATAGCTGTAAATTCTAAATCTTTTGTTAAGAATTTTAATGCAAATTCTATTGGTTCATAAATTGATAATTTATGAGAAAAACTTTCCATCATCTTTTTAGTACATGGGCTTGTATCACATAAAATTGGGTATTCTCCAAATTCACTTACATGTAATAATGCAAGTTCTAATTGTGATGATTTTGTGTGAGCTGCATCATTAAATCCTTTTGATGAAAAAGGCATTCCACAACATAGATTTGGCAAATCTTCAGGGAATAATATTTGGTAACCCGCTTTTAATAACACTTCTACTGTAGTATCAAATAACTCTTTTTCTTCTTTAGAAACAGCATTTAATCCCATACTTCTATTTATACATGAAGGGAAATATACAACTTTTTTATCACTAACTTTTTGTTCAAAGTTTAGATTTACATTTGTTCCTTTTGGCATTGAAGAGCTCCATTTAGGAAGAGAGTTTTTGCTTAATTCTCTAAATGTTTTAGTCATACTTTCCATGCTAGATGTTCCTAAAACTTTATGAACAAAGTTTGCACTATGAAGACCAAATCTAATACCTTTTAAAGTTGTAGAAAAATTATTTGCTACAAAATTAGCAATTGATTTTCCAGTGTTTGAGATTTGTTCTGTTCTTAAATGTTTTGTTAAACTTCCCGTATCTATTTTCACTGGACAAGCAGTTGAACATAAACTACATGTTGCACATGTTTCTATTCCATCATATTGGTATAAATCTTTATACTCTTTTGCCTCTTGATGATTTCCAATTGCTTCAAGTCTTGAAATTTCTCTATTTATTACAATTCTTTGTCTTGGAGTTAAAGTTAATTCATTTGATGGACATGTAGGCTCACAAAATCCACATTCGATACATTTATCAACAATTTCGTTTGTTGCTGGAAGAGTTTTTAGATTTTTAAGGTGAGCTTCTTTATCATCATTTATTATAACACCTGGATTTAATAAACCTTTTGGATCAAATAATGATTTGATTTTTTTCATCATAACATAAGCATCATGTCCCCACTCTACTTCAATAAATGCAGCCATGTTTCTTCCTGTTCCATGTTCTGCTTTTAAGCTTCCTTCATATTTAACTGCAACAGAAGTTACAACTTCATTCATTAAATTATCATATCTTTTAACTTCTTTTGCATCTGAAAAATCTTGGGTAAATACAAAGTGAAAGTTTCCTTCTAAAGCGTGACCAAAAATAAGTGCTTCTGTATAATCATATTTTTTGAATAAATTTTGAAGCTCAAGTGTCGCTTCTGCTAAACACTCAATTGGATAAGCAACATCTTCAATAATAACTGTTGTTCCTGTAACTCTTACGGCTCCAACAGCTGGGAATAAACCTTTTCTAATTTTCCAATAAAGATTATATTCGTATTCATCTTTTGTAAAATATATGTTTCTAACAACTGTAAATTCTTTTAATAGCTCTTCAATTTGAGTTATTTGAACATCAAGTTGATTATCATTTAAAGCTCTTGTTTCTATTAGAAGCGCAGTTATTTCTGAACCTAAATCTTTTATATATTCAGGCATTGCTGAATCATTTTCGATACTTTTTAAAGCAGCTCTATCCATAAGTTCAACGGCATCAACAACTATTTGTTTTGAATCTCGTGCAAGTTTTAGTTTTGTAACCGCGCTACAGGCTTCATTCATATCTTTAAAGTAAATTAATGCACTTGCTTTATCTTTTAAATCTTCAACTGTGTAATAAGTGATTTCTTCAATAAATGCCAGTGTCCCTTCACTTCCAATGATTAAATGTTGAAGTATTTCAAACTCATCTTCAAAATCAATTAAAGCATTTAAAGAGTAACCACATGTGTTTTTGATTTTAAATTTTCTTTCAATTTTTGCTCTTAACTCTTCATTGTTTTTTGTATCATCTGAAAAACTTTTTAACTCTTTTAGAAAATCACCATGAGTTTTTCTAAAAGCATCTTTACTCTCTTGGCAACCAGTATCTAGTTTTGTTCCATCTGCAAAAATAAGTTTTATAGATTTAAGAGTTTTATATGAGTTTTGTGAAATTCCACAACACATTCCTGAAGCATTATTAGCAGCAATTCCACCAATCATAGCAGCATTTATACTTGCTGGATCTGGACCAATTTTTTTTGAATATCTAGCTAATAATCCATTTGCTTGAGCACCAGTAAGTGCTGGTTGTAATGAAATAAAACTCGCATCTGATGAGATTTTGAAGTTTGAAAAGTTTCTTGAAGTGATAACTAAAATTGAATCACTAATTGCTTGACCTGATAGTGAAGTTCCACCAGCTCTAAAAGTAATACTTAAATTCATTGAGTGTGATAACTCAATAATATCTTGAACTTCTTTTGCATTATCTGTTTTGATTGCAATTTTTGGGATTAATCTATAAAATGAAGCATCCGTTCCATAGGCTAAAGTGTGAAGTTTATCTGTGAAGATTTTCTCTTTTTTAATCTTTTTTACGATTTCATCATAAAATTTCTGATATTTGCTTTCTAACATATTTAGTTCCTCCAAGATTCATAAAGGATAGATTTTAACTTCACTAAATGATAATAATATGATATTTTAATTAATCTTAAAAATATGCTTTGAATAAATAATAGTTAGAATAAGTATTTTTTAGTAGATAAGAGAGAATGTTTTATTATTTAGGCATTTTCATGCCTAAATAAATTTATTAATATTATGGAATCATCCATGTTAAAATATAAGCTTGAGCCATTGTAATAAGACCTATAAAAGTTACAAGTATTAAACTGTGTTTAACTGTAAATCTAAATAAGTCAGACTCTTTTCCAACAATACCTGTAGATGCACAAGCAATAGCGATAGATTGTGGAGAAATCATTTTACCACATACACCCCCAGTAGTATTTGCAGCTACCATTAATGTTTCATTAAGCCCTAATTGTTGAGCAGTTTGTTGTTGTAATCCGCAGAAAAGTGCATTCGATGAAGTATCTGAACCTGTTAAGAATACTCCTAACCATCCAAGGAATGGTGAAAAGAAAGGGAACATAAATCCAGTATTTGCAAGAACAAGTGCCATAGTTGAAGACATACCTGAATAGTTCATAACAAATGCAAAAGCAAGAACCATACCAATAGATAAAATTGCCCATTTAAGTTCAAAAAGTGTTTCACCCATTGTTTTTGTAGCTGTTGTTACATTTAATCTAAAAATAAATAAAGTGATAATTGCTGTTAAGAAAATAGCAGTACCAGTTGCAGAAAGAGGATTAAATGTATATACAACCTCAAATGATTTAGGAGCACTCGTAATTGGAGGCATTTTAAAAATCATATTGTGAATTTCTGTGAATTCAAATTTGAAGATAGTATCTGCGAAAATTTGACCTTTTGCAAAAAAAGCTTTAAACCATTTAGTTGTCCATATTGTAACCATTACTGAAAGAATTATAAATGGTGACCATGCTTTAAATACTTCACCCGTAGTGTGTGGTACTAAATTGAAACCTTCCATATTAGCTTTCATAACATTTTTTGGTTTCCATGATTTTAAGAAAACTGTAGTTGCTACAATAGAAACGATTGCAGAAGTAACATCCGGTAATTCAGGTCCGATGAAATTTGATGTTAAATATTGAGTAATAGCAAAACTTCCACCTGCAACAAGTGCAACTGGCCATACTTCTTTAATACCTTTCCATCCGTCCATCATAGCAACAAGCCATAAAGGAATAATCAATGATAATAGTGGTAATTGTCTACCAGCCATTGCTCCAATAGTAAAAGCATCAATTGAAGTAACTTGTCCTGCAACAATAATTGGAACCCCAAGTGCACCAAATGCAACAGGAGCAGTGTTTGCGATAAGACACAATCCAGCAGCGTATAATGGGTTAAATCCAAGACCAACTAAAATAGCAGCTGTAATAGCAACAGGCGCACCAAATCCAGCAGCACCTTCTAAAAAAGCACCAAATGCAAAACCAATTAAAATAACTTGAATTCTTTGGTCTTCAGTTATTGAAATAATTGAATTTCTAATAATATCAAATTGACCACTTTTAACAGTTAATTTGTATAAGAATACTGATGCTACGATAATCCAAGCAATCGGCCATAAACCAAATAAGAATCCATATTCAGCTGATGCGAATACCATATTAACTGGCATATCAAATCCAAAAACTGCTACAATCATAGAAAGAGCTAACGTAATGATTGCTGCGTAGTGTCCTTTCATTCTAAATACTGCTAGTGCCAAAAAGAAAAAAACAATAGGGATCAGTGCTACAAGCGCCGATAGTCCTAAGCTATCTCCAATTGGAGCATATACTTGTTGCCAAGTTTGCATATAAAACCTCCATAATAAAAAATATCCAAAGAATATTAAAATGGTATGAGATTTATATGATTTTAATGGGTGTAAGAAGGAAAGGAATCAAATATCTTTAAAAATGTATCCAGTATCAACAACTGTTTGAATAAACTCTTTGTTTAATATCTTTCTTACTCTTCTAATTAAACTTCGAATAGATTCTAAAGATACAAAACTTCCTTCCCAAACATAGTTTTCTATTGTACTATATGTAATTACTTGATTTTTTTTGCTAAGAAAAAGATTCATAAGAAGTTTTTCTTTTTTTGTTAATCTGGTTTCTTCATCATCAATAACTAAAGTTGCTGATTTAAAATCAAAATATGAATTTGTATCAAAATAGATTTTATCATCTTTGATATTACAAAGTTTTTCTATTTTTATCTCTAATTCATCAATAAAAAAAGGTTTTTTTAAATAATCATTACAGCCAAAATCATAAGATTGTTTTATTACATCAAGTTCAACACTCGCACTTATAATTATTACTGGAATTACATCATAATATTCTCTTATTTTTTTTAAAATATTTATACCATCTATATTTGGAACATTTATATCTAAAATAAAACAAGAAAAACCTTCTGTTATTCTTTCATAAGCCTTTGCCCCATCTGTAAAAGACTCTACACTATAATTTTTTAGTTTTAATCTTTTTGTTATAGTTTCATTCAATTTTTGATTATCTTCTAAAAGTAAGATTTTCATTTTAAACCTTTTTGTGTGGAAGTTTTATTGTAAAGATAACATTATTTTTATTGTTTCGGACATTAATCGTTCCTCTCATTTTATCTTCAATGATAATTTTGGCCATATAAAGACCAATTCCAGTTCCATCTTCTTTAGTTGTAAAATATGGTTCAAAAATAGAATTAATGATTTTTTCATCAATTGCACCAGCATCATCAATAATTTCAATTGTATTAAAATTTGTACATCTTTCAATATTTATATCAATTTTTCCTTTTTGATTTATAGGAAGATCTTTTTCTACAATTTTATTTTTTGCGTTGTTTATGATATTTAATAAAACTTGTTTAAATTCATTTTCATATCCATAAATCAATAATTCTTCATTTTTATTTTTATAATTAAAATTCATTTTAATATTCGAATAAAATATTTGTTTTCCAATTATTTCGTTGATTTCATTAAAAGCTTTAGATATAGAAAAAAGGTTTTTTTTAGTTGATGGTTTAAGGAAATTTCTAAAATCACTTAGAGTTTTTGACATATATTTTATTTGAATCATAGAATCATTTACAAAACTTTTAACATCATTATCTTTTAATTCATTTAATAAATATGAAGTTTGAATATCTTGTACAAGAGCTGACAATTCAACTAATGGTTCGTTCCATTGATGAGCGATTGCTGCAATCATATCACCCATTTCGGCTAGTTTACTTTGTTGAATTAAAAATTGTTTTTGCTGAATTCTTTCAGTTATATCATCCATAATACAAACAATCCCACCGACACTTCCGTCTATATTTTTATAAACTGCTTTATTTAAAATGATATGTTTCATTTCATTTGAAGGAGTATAAAAAGTAAATTCAGAAGTACTTGTGCTAAAAGTTTGCAATAACTCTTTGTCAATAAGAGTATTTTTAGTTGCAACTTTAATTGGAAAAAAATCAAAGGCAGTTTTTCCAATGATTTCATTTCTTGTTGAGCTTACTAAAGATGCAAATGCAGTATTACAACCCAAAAATTTACCTTCAGTATTTTTGTAATAAATAGGATTTGGAATAGTGTCAAGAAGCACTTTATCAAACTCTATTCTATTTGAAAGTTCAAGTTCAAGCTTTTCTCTTCTTTGAATATTAGCTTTTAAAATTACAACAATAATACTCAATACAAAAATTGTAATAATAGTTATAATAAAAAATCTAGTATGTTCTTTATAAATAGATGCAGGTTCATTTATTATTAGAGGATTTTCAACATAGTTAGAAACATCAAGATTAAATCTTTTTAATTCATCATAATTAAACATATAAAGATTTGGAGATTTTTCTAAAACAGGAATATCTTTTATATTTTTTCCATTTAAAACTTCAAGAGCCATTTTAGAAACAGTTTCACCTTGAGCAACAGCAGAAGTTAATAAACCTCCTACCATTCCACTGTTTAAGTAAAAGTCCCAAAGTCCATAAATGGGAACTTGACTTACTTTTTTTACCTCTTCAAAACTTTGTTTGTATGTAAAATAGTGTCCAGTTGTATCTTTAAATAAAAGTACAAATAAAATAGCACTATTTGCTTTTTCTAGTTTTGAAACTTTCGTTTTTAAATCAGTTATTTCAAGGTTATCTGTATATTCAATATTAAATTTATGTTTATATTTTTCAATAATTTTTGTTAAATCTTTTTTTACAGCATAACCAGTAATCGAGGTATCATTTATAATTAAAAGATTTTTTAAATGAGGATGCAATCTAGATATTAATTCAAAGTTCTTTTCTATATCAACTTCTTCTGCTACACCTGAAATATTTTTAAAAGTTAATTTATCTAACATATTTTTGTTGTAGTTATTTATTCCGCAAAATAGTACGGGTACATTTTTAAATAAATAATCATAATATTTTTCCATAAAATCAAAGGCATTATTATCACTAATAATAATTAAATCAAATTCTCTTTCTCCAAATTGTTGTTTATAAATTTTTGCAAGATTTGCTAAGTAAGAAGAGTCATCAATTCTTTTTGTATCCATATAAACTGTAGTTAGTTCTATATTTTTATCTGAGGAAAAATTCTTTTCAATAGTTTTAGATATATCATCTGTCCACGCATATCCTTTATGGTATGAATGAATTAATAATACTTCTTTTAGTTGGTTTGCTTCTAAGAAATTAAAAAAGAGTATGCTAAATAGTAAAAAATATTTCATTATAATCCTCTATTTAGCAATTATATCAAGATTTCACGAAAATCACATATCCTGATTTTGGTCCATGAGCGCCAATAACCAAAGATTGTTCTATATCAGCAGTTTTTGAAGGACCTGAAATAAATACTCCATATCCAGCATTTTCAAAATCAATTTTTTCATAAGCTTCATGCATATTATTTAAAAGTTCATTTTCTTCAATTACAATTATAATATTTTGGGCAATAAAATATAAAGCTCTATGTCTATTATTTTCATTTTTCATCCAAATAGCACCATTTTCAGCAACTGCAAAATTTCCTTTTACTACTGCTAAATCAATATTTTTTAAATCATGGGCATCATCAAAATCATTTGCATTAAAATTACAAACTGAGCAAAAATCAACATCACTTGCAATTTGTTTTTCATCGGGATAAAGAGATTTTATTGTTTCATCTAATTTATCTTTTTCGATTATTAAAGCCTTTCCTCCAACGCTTTCAAGCATAGTTGAGAAAGTCTCAAATTTATTTTCAAATTTGATACCAAAATTTTCATAACTTGGAAGTTTTACATTTTTTACAAGATTATTATCTTTAATATTTTTTAATATTTTTTCTTTGCTAGTCATCTAATTCTCCATCTCTAAACATTTCTTTGAAACTTTTTGAAGGCATAACAGGTAAATCCCTTTGTTTTCCCCAAACATTTGCTTTGTTATATAAAATAGAATTTGGAAGTTTTGGCACTATAAATCTAGCCATTTTTCCTGCAAATTCAAACAGAGTTGGTTTACTCATTAGCCATGAAGTTACTTTCATTGCCATTTTTTTCTTTGGATCAATTAGATTTGCTTCTGATAAATCTTGTCTTAGACTATAAAGTTGTGAATCTAAATCAATTTTAACTGGACAAACATTTGAACATGAACCACATAACGTACAAGCAAATGGTAAAGAGTTATGTTTTTCAGGCTCTTTTTTTGCTCCTAAGATTGAACCAATTGGTCCTGGGATTACATATTCATAAGAGTGCCCACCACTTCTTCTATAAACGGGACAGGTATTCATGCAAGCCCCACATCTAATACAGTTTAGAGCTTTTTTATTTTTATCTGATGCTAAAAACTGACTTCTATTATTATCCACAATAATAATATGCATTTCGCCACCCTCAACTGGAGCATGGAAATGTGAAGTATAAGATGTAACTGGTTGTCCAGTCGCACTTCTTGCAAGTAGTCTTGTAAATACTGATAAATCTTCAAGTCTTGGAATAATTTTTTCAATTCCCATCGAAGCAATATGAAGTTTTGGAACACTTGCTCCCATATCTGCATTTCCTTCATTTGTACAAACTACAACACCACCTGTTTGAGCAATTGCGAAATTAACTCCTGTTAGTCCTGCTTGTGCAGTTAAAAAATCTTCTCTAAGAGCTGCTCGTGCTGCTCGTGTTAAATAAGTTGGGTCATAATTTCCTTCTTCTGTTCCTAAATGTTCATGAAAAGTATCTGAAACATCTGATTTTTTTAAGTGAATTGCAGGAAGAACTATATGTGAAGGTGGTTCATTTCGTAATTGAACGATTCTTTCACCTAAATCTGTATCAATAACTTCAATTCCAAGATTTTCTAAATATGGATTTAAGTGACACTCTTCTGTTAACATTGATTTTGATTTTACAAGTTTTGTAACACCTTTTTCTTTTAAAATCTGTGCAACAATTTGGTTATGTTCAAGTGCATCAAATGCAAAATGAACTTTTATTCCTTTTTTTGTAGCATTTTTTTCAAATTCTAAAAGATAAGTATCAAGATTTGCCATTGTATGAGTTTTTATTTGATTTGCAAACTCTCTTAATTGTTCCCATTCAGGAATTGATTTACTAGCTCTATCTCTTTTTTCTCTTACAAACCAAAGTGCTTGGTCATGCCAATGCATTCTCTCATCATTAGCAACAAATTTTGCTGCATTTACGCTGTGACTACTCATGGTTTAACTCCTGCAAGAATTTCAACAATATGCATTACTTTGATTGGATTTTTATCTCTATTTATAATTCCATCCATATGCATTAAACATGACATATCTGCACCTGTGATTATTTCAGCCGATGAATTTATATGGTCTTTAATTCTATCTTTTCCCATCGCAACTGAAATAGCTTCTTCTTGAACACTAAATGTTCCTCCAAAACCACAGCATTCATCTTCTCTTTTTAATGTAACTAATTCAATATCAGATATTTTATTTAGAAGATTTTTTAACTTTGAATCATAAGGAATATTAAGTTCACTTGCAGTTGCTAGTTTTAAAACTCTGTGTCCATGACATGAATTATGAACTCCAACTTTATAGGGAAATGAAATATCAAAATCTATGTTTTCAATTTTTATAATATCATGTAAAAATTCGCAAACTTCATAAATTGAAGCCTTCACTTTATTGTAATCTTTATCATTGTCAAAAAATGGTGCATAATGCTCTTTTACCATAGATACACATGAACCACTAGGTGCAACAATATAATCAAAATCTTTAAATGTTTTTACAAATTCAATAGCTAATTTTTTTACATCTTTCGAGCATCCAGAGTTTGCCATAGGTTGTCCACAGCAAGTTTGGCTAAGAGGATATTCTATTTGTAAACCTTGATTCTTTAATAATTTATATGTTGCTTTACAAATATTTGGATATAACTCATTCATAAAACAGGGAATAAAAAGTCCTATTTTCATCTACACTCCTCATTTTTAATAGCTAATTTTATATTTAGTATATGAGATATATATGATAATTCTATTTTTTTATAAATATACTAATATCATTTTCTAAGTAATTTTCTTTTATTTCTATTTTTTTAGATAGGCTTTTTGAATAATTAAGAATATCAAGAAAATTTACATTTGTAAGGGAATCATTCTTTAAAAAGTTAAACACAAATCCTATTTTTGAAGCTTCAAAACATTTTTTTATAAAAATGAAAATTTCATCTTTTTTTAAAATATTCATAGCGCCACTACAAATATAATAATCAGCAAAAAGAAGTTCATCCTCTATGATATTTTTAATATAAAAACTTGTATTAAGAAATCTTTTTGATGCAAGAGTTATCATTTTTTCTTCACAATCAATTCCAATATATGATTTTGGCTTCAAATCATTATCAAAAAGATAGTTATAATATTCTGCAAAACCACAACCTGCATCTATGATATTAGATTTTCTGATTTCATTTCCTATAAAGTTTGTCAAAATTTCAAATCTTTTATATTGACTATATTTAGAGTTCCAATGAACTCCTTTTGCACTTATTCCATATTTTTTTATAGTAGGAGTATAAAATTCGTTATTTTTTTTCACCATATGTAGAATTATTCTGAAATTTGTTCTATTAGAACATTATTATCTTTTATAAATTTTGAAATAACTTCTGAATTAGTGTGTTCATAAGCTTTTTCATAAACAATTCTTTTTATGCCACTTGCAATTAGATTTTTTGAACATTCACTACAAGGTTCAAGAGTTACGTAAATTGTCCCGCCTTCAATTGATATTCCTTTTCTAGCTGCCCAAATAATTGCATTCATTTCTGCATGAATTTCATATGTTTTTGACCATTCATGGTGCTCTTTAGTATATTCACCATTCCAATGTTCACTACAATTTTTATAACCAGCAGGAGTTCCATTGTATCCTGTTGATAATATTCTTCCATCTTTTACAATTACAGCTCCTACTTGTTTTGATACACATTTAGATGCTTTTGAAATCTCTTTTGCAATATTAATAAAACTTCTATCGTTTAACATTTTAGTCCTAGTTAAATTTTTTTGATTATATCTAAAAGATATTTTAAATAAATAAGAGATGAATTCTATTTGAAACTTAAATAAAGCTTATTTAAATAAACAAAAATATATTTATCAGAAAAAATGTGCTATTATGAGAAAAAATTTTATTAAATTAAAAAGGCTGAGTATGGATTTTAAAGATATCAAAGAATTAATAAGAGTATTTGATAAGAGTGAACTTAACAAATTAAAGGTTAAAGAAGGTGAATTCGAAATTTCTATGCAAAGAGGTTTTGAAAGTGGAGTTACAACTGTTACAACATCAGCTCCAGTTGCTCAATCAACATTTGCATCTGCACCTGTAGTTACAACATCAGTTGTTGCAGAAGCTGTAAGTGCTCCAAAATCAGGTGAAGTTATTAATTCTCCAATGGTAGGAACATATTATTCTTCTCCTTCTCCTGAATCTCCTTCTTTTGTTGAAGTTGGTTCTACAGTTAAAAAAGGACAAACTCTTTGTATTTTAGAAGCAATGAAAATTATGAACGAGGTTGAAGCTGAATTTGATTGTAAAATTTTAGAAATTTTAGTTAAAGATGGTTCTCCTGTTGAATATGATATGCCAATTTTTGTTGTTGAAAAATTATAAGAGTTAGATATGGCAGAAATTAAAAAAATTTTAATAGCTAATAGAGGAGAAATCGTTCAAAGAGCTGTTAGAACGATTAGAGAAATGGGTAAAAAATCTGTTGCAGTTTATAGCGCAGGTGATAAAAATGCTTCATATTTAAAACATGCTGATGAAGCTGTTTGTATTGGTGGAGCAAAATCAAAAGACTCATATTTGAATATTCCAGCAATTATTACAGCTGCTGAAATGACAGGTTGTGATGCAATTTTTCCAGGTTATGGTTTTTTATCTGAAAATCAAGATTTTGTTGAAATTTGTAGATTACACAATATCAAATTTATCGGTCCATCTGTTGAAGTAATGGAAAAAATGGCTGATAAATCAAAAGCTAAAGAAGAAATGATAAGAGCTGGTGTTCCTGTAGTTCCAGGGAGTAAAGGTTCTGTTCATTCTGTTACTGAAGGTAAAAAATTAGCTCTTGAAATTGGTTATCCAATTATGGCAAAAGCAGCAGCTGGTGGTGGTGGAAGAGGAATGAGACTTATTCATGATGAATCAGAATTTGATCAACTATTTATGGCAGCTTCAAGTGAAGCATTGGCTGCATTTGGTGATGGAACTATGTATCTTGAAAGATTTATTAATAATCCAAGACATATTGAAGTTCAAGTTGTTGGAGATTCTCATGGTAATGCTATTCACATAGGTGAAAGAGATTGTTCTTTACAAAGAAGACATCAAAAAGTTATTGAAGAATCACCTGCAATTTTATTAAATGATGAAACAAGAGCAAAACTTCATGATGTTGCTGTAAAAGCAACTAAATATTTAAAATATGAAGGTGCTGGGACATTTGAATTTTTAGCTGATGATAAACAAAATATTTATTTTATGGAAATGAATACAAGACTTCAAGTTGAACATCCTGTTTCTGAAATGGTTTCTGGTATTGATATTGTTGAATTAATGATAAAAGTAGCTGAGGGTGAAAAAGTACCTCCTCAAGAATCTATAAAATTCAAAGGTCATGCAATAGAGTGTAGAATTACAGCAGAAGATCCAAATTCATTTTTACCAAGTCCTGGAAAAGTTACACAATGGATGGTTCCTGGTGGAAGAAATGTAAGAGTTGATTCTCATGTTTATACAAACTATGTTGTTCCTCCATACTATGACTCAATGATTGGAAAACTAATTGTTTGGGGAAGAGATAGAAATAAAGCTATTAACATTATGAAAAGAGCTTTAGCTGAATTTGAAGTTGAAGGAATAAAAACTACAATTCCATTTCATCAAAAAATGATGGAAAATGAAGATTTTATTTCAAATAACTATGATACTAAATACCTAGAAAACTACAAAAAACTAGACGATTTATAAGAAAAGAGCTTAGCTCTTTTTCTTAAAGCTTAAATTTATCTAAAACTAGATATACTCCGGAAAATTATACACATTTATATACCCATTTTACTTTGATATATTAATCAAAGATTCATTTTCATTAAACTGACTTACTTGCAAGACTCAAATTGCGTTTTAATTGTACATTTATGGGCAAGATTTAATCTAAACTATATAACCGTGTGTATTTTTTATAAAATAATATACTAAGGTAAAAAAATGACTTTTAACGAATTCAATTTAAAAGATTTATTGCAAAAAGCAATAGATGAAGCAGGTTTTAAAGAACCAAGTCCAATACAAGAACAAGCGATCCCGTTTGTATTAGCAGGTAGAGATATTGTTGGACAAGCACATACAGGAACAGGTAAAACAGCAGCATTTGGACTTCCTATTTTAAATAATATGAAAGGTAATTCTGGTGTTGAAGCAGTTGTTATTGTTCCTACAAGAGAACTTGCAATGCAAGTTTCAGATGAATTATATAGATTTGGTAAATTCTTAGGTGTTAACACTGCAACTGTGTATGGTGGACAAGCTTATGCTAGACAAATCAAATTAATAGAAAATGCAGGAATTATTGTAGCAACTCCAGGAAGATTTTTAGATCTTTTAAGAGGTAATAAAATTGATATTAAACCTAATTACGTAATTCTTGATGAAGCAGATGAAATGCTTGATATGGGATTTTTAGATGATATTAAAGAAATTTTTACTTTCTTACCAAAAGAGAGACAAACTCTATTATTTTCTGCAACAATGCCATTAGCGATTAAAAATCTTGCTAAAACTATTTTAAATAACCCAGAGTTTATTACTTTAACAAAAAGTGATGTTACAAATTCAAAAATTACTCAAACTTTTTACGTTGTTGATGAAAGAGAAAGAGATGATGCATTAATTAGATTATACGATTACAAAAATCCAACTAAATCTATTATTTTTTGTCGCACAAAAAAAGAAGTTGATAGATTATCAACATTTATGGTTTCTCAAGGATTTATGGCAAAAGGTCTTCATGGTGATATGGAGCAAAGACAAAGAGAAGAAGCAATTAGAGCGTTCAAAACTTCTAAATTAGAAATTCTAATTGCAACGGATGTTGCAGCTAGAGGATTAGATGTTAATGATGTTTCTCATGTATTTAATTATCATTTACCATTTGATTCTGAGTCTTATGTACATAGAATTGGTAGAACAGGAAGAGCTGGAAAAGAAGGAATTGCTGTATCTATTGTAACTCCACATGAGTTTAGAATGTTACAAAAAATTGAAAAAAATATTGGTACAAAATTAGAAGCTAAAATAGTTCCTGATATTGATTCTGTAAAAGTGAAAAAAATAGCTGAATTAAAAAATCAAATTAGTGAACAAGAAATTAAAGATTATGCTTTAGCTTTAGTTGAAGAACTAAAAGAAGAATTCGATATTTCTACTATTGCATTTAAATTAGCATCTATGATTTCAGCATCTACATTTGTTCAAGGTAATAATAATATTGGAAAAACTGAGTCTGATATTAAAAGACTTATTGAAAATTCAAGTAGATATGATAGCGAAGGTTCATCTTCTGGAAGAAATTCAAGAGGTGGAAGTAGATTTGGTTCAAGAGGTGGTTCACGAGGTGGAGATAGAGATAGAAATTCTAGACCATCTGGAGATAGAAACTCAAGAGGTGGAGATAGAGATAGAGCTCCAAGAGGTGATAGACCAGCAGGTGACAGAGCACCAAGACCAGCAGGAGATAGACCAAAACCAAGTGGAGATAGAGATAGAGCTCCAAGAGGTGATAGACCAGCAGGTGATAGAGCACCAAGACCATCAGGGGATAGACCAAAACCAAGTGGTGACAGAAGTCCAAGACCATCTGGTGATAGAAGTAGAAAAAGAGATTAATTCTCTTTTTTGAAATTTTAATATTCTCATATAAATTCTAACAAAAATCAAAAAATCACAATTCTTTAGCAATAATATAATCTAAATAATAATTCTATAATAATTTTAAGCTTATTTAAAGCTAAGGTAAACAATATACTACTATAATGACAATATAAATAAGTTATAAAAGGTTTACCTTTGGATATAAGAACAATAAACAGCTTTGAAAAAGCAAGAGAAAAAACCCTTCCTAGTTTTGCAAAACTTTCATTAGCAATGCTATTTATAGTAGTCGTATTTTTGTGGTCCTATACATCCCATGGAAATGTACCTAATAATACATTTCTGATTATTGGTGCCATATTTGGTGCTTATATGGCAATGAATATAGGTGCAAACGATGTTGCAAATAATGTAGGACCTGCTGTTGGTTCTAAAGCAATTACAATGACATGGGCAATTATTCTTGCTGCAATATTTGAAGCTTTAGGTTCTTTTATCGCAGGTGGAGAAGTTGTAAAAACTATAAAAGATGGAATAATCGACCCTGCATTAATAGCAAATCCTGAAATATTTATTTGGGCTATGACAGCAGCGCTTTTATCTGGGGCTTTATGGCTAAATTTTGCAACTTCTATTGGAGCTCCTGTTTCAACTACACATTCAATTGTTGGTGGAGTAATGGGTGCAGGAATTGCAGCTGCAGGTTTTTCAATTGTTGATTGGAATATGGTTGGAACAATTGTTGCTTCTTGGATTATTTCGCCCTTGTTAGGTGGAATAGTTGCCGCTGGTTTTTTATTTTTTATCAAAAAACAAATAATTTATAAAGACAATTTAATTGAATCATCAAATAAATTTGTTCCTATATTAATTGCATTTATGGCTTGGTCTTTTAGTACATATATTATTTTAAAAGGATTAAAAGCCATAGTTAGTGTGAATTTTTTTGTTGCAACAATTATTGGATTAATTATTGCTATTTGTGTTTATTTTATTGTAAAGCCTCTTGTTAAGAAAGCTTCTTTAAAATTAATTAATAATAGAACATCAATTAATTCTTTATTTAATATTCCACTTATATTTGCAGCAGCTTTATTATCTTTCGCACATGGAGCTAATGATGTTGCAAATGCAATAGGACCATTAGCTGCAATTAATGATGCAATTATGAATTCTGATGTTGCAAGTAATGTTAATATTCCCTTTTGGGTTATGGCAGTTGGTGCTTTTGGTATAGTTGTTGGGCTAGCTTTATATGGGCCTAGACTTATTAAAACTGTAGGTTCTGAGATTACTGAACTTGATCAAATCAGAGCTTATTCTATTGCTATGGCTGCTGCATTTACTGTTATTGTTGCAAGTCAGTTAGGTCTTCCCGTATCTTCTACTCATATTGCAATTGGTGGTGTTTTTGGAGTTGGTTTTTTAAGAGAATATCTTGATATGAATGAAAAAAGATTTTTACAAGAGACAAGAAAAAAATTCAAAAAACATAAAAAAGAACTTGATAATATGCAAGAAGAATTAGATAAAATCGAACTTATTAAAGATAAATCAAAATCTAATTATATAAGAATAGTTGAATTATATAAAAAAATTGATGAAAAAGATGATTTAGTGAAGCTTGAGAAAAAAGATATTAAAGACGCAAAAAGTACTAAATATGTTAAAAGAGATGCTGTTAAAAAAATTATTGCTGCTTGGATTATTACTGTTCCTGCTGCTGCAATTCTTGCTGCTGCAATATTCTTTATGATAAAAGGTATTATGGTTTCATAAGTAGTATTTACTTATGAAATCTTCTAAATATTTATCACTTTAATGATAAAATCTCTCAAATTTTTAAGAGGGATTTATTATCGAAGCAATACTATCTGTTTTACCTATATATTTTTTTATTTTACTTGGTTTTATGGCCAAAAAAATCTTTACAAATCAAATCGATGAAAAAAGTTTAGTTCTTTTATCTTTATATTTTTTCCAACCAATATTAATTTTTTGGGGTTTAACTAAAACTCCTATCAATTTTGAATTTGTTATTTCGCCTTTTATTTATTTAGTTGCTGTTTTAATTTCACTTCTTTTATTACTTTTATTTAATAAACAAATTTTTAAAGAAAGAACAGATCAATCTATATATTTAGCAACGGCACTTGTTGGTAATACTGGTAATTTAGGAATTCCTCTTGGAATTGCATTGTTTGGGGTTGAATCAGTTCCCTACACAAGTATAATTAATATTGCTAATACTTTATTTATTTACGTTTTTTCTGTTTATTTCTTTGCTAGAGAAAAATTCTTTTTAAAAGAAGCAATCTTAGCAATATTTAAAATTCCTGGGATTTGGTTTGCAATTCTTGCATTAATTATAAATTATAATGGAATTACTATTGATAAAAGTATTTCTATTGCACTAGAAATGGGCGCTTATACTTCAATAATAATTCAGTTAGTTATTTTTGGAATATATTTATATAATGTAAAAATAAAATCTATGCCATGGCATTTATCATTACATATTAGTTTTGTAAAACATATATTATTGCCTGTTGTTGGAATAATTATCATAGTTTATTTCACTAATTTAAATTCATTTGTAGCTTCTATTTTAATTATGGAATTAGCAGTTCCTCTTGCTGTAAATAATGTAAATTTAGCTGCTTTATATAACTGTAAACCATACAATGTTGCTGCAACTATTTTAGTATCAACTACTTTATTTGTTTTTTTACTCTATTTTTATATAGAAATTATTAAATATTTCGTTAAGTAGATTTTCATGTGTGGTATTTTAGGAACAAATTTTATTTCTAATAAATTTGATAAATCTTTGGAACTTTTAAATAATCGTGGTCCAGACTTTCAAAAATTTATCAATATTGATAATAAACAATTTGGTCATACAAGACTTGCAATTATTGATTTAGATGAAGAAGCAAATCAACCTATGATTTTTGATGATATTTTACTTGTATTTAATGGAGAAATTTACAATTACAATGAATTGATTCTTTCAGAAGAGTTAGAATGTAAAACAAAAAGTGATAGTGAAGTATTAATTCGTCTTTATCAAAAATATGGATTTGATTTTTTAAATAAACTAAATGGAATGTTTGCCTTTTGTATTTTTGATATGAAAAAGAATCTTTATTTTTCTGCAAGAGATAGATATGGCAAAAAACCATTTTTTTACTATTTTAAAGATAATAAATTTATTTTTTCATCAAGTATTAAATCAATTTTAAATCTACTTGATTATAAACCAAATCTAAATAAAGTGGCCCTTTCAAAATATATGCAATATTTTGTCTCTTTTGGTGAAGATACATTTTATCAGGACATTTATAAACTTGAAGCCGCATCATATATGATTTATGAGCGAAATAAGGCTCTTGAGCTTCAAAAGAAGAAATATTATAAGATAAATACATATAAAGCTATAAAGGATGAAAAACAGGCTTTAAATGATATTGAAGAGCTTTTATTCAAAAGTGTTGAGTATAGGCTCAACAGTGATGTGGAAGTTGCTTCTCTTTTAAGTGGTGGAATTGACAGTTCATTAATATCAGCACTTTATACAAAAATATCAGGAAAAAAGATAAATACCTTTAGTGTTGGCTATGATGAATATAAAAACTATTGTGAACTTGATTTTGCACAAATTACAGCAACTCATATAAACTCAAATCATAATCCAGTAGTTATAAATCAAAAAGAGTATATCAATTATTTTGAACAAACACATGATATGCTTGAAGAACCTCATGGAGATAGTGCAGCTATTCCTTTAAATATCTTAACAAAACAGATACATAAAGCGGGAATCAAAACTGTATTATCAGGTGAAGGAAGTGATGAAATATTTTTAGGTTATGATAACTATACAAAGTTTTTAAAATATTATGAGTTTGAAAAAAGTCTTTCAAATGAACAAAACCTTTTTTTAAATGACATAATTGGAGCTTTACAAAATAATACTAAAGAGAGTGAATATTTAAGAAGAATTGTAAAAAAACAAAATCTTTATAACTCTTTTGGAGAAATTTATACGGACATTCAAAGAAAAAGATTATTCAAAAAAGTACCAACTTTTAAAAGTGAAACTGCTAAACAAGATCCCGTTGATTGGATGAGTTATATTGACTTAAAAATTTGGCTAGGAGAGGCACTATTGAGTAAAGTTGATAGAATCTCTATGGGTAACTCTTTGGAGATTAGAACGCCATTTTTGGACTTTAATTTAGTGAATTATATGTTTAGTGTAGAATCATCTATAAAAGTGGGCGATACTAATAAATATTTACTAAAAAAAATAGCTTCTAAATATATTCCAGATGTTATTATTAATAGAACAAAAAAAGGTTTTAATTCACCTTTTAATGAGTGGTTAAATAAAGAGTATAAAGATAAAATCCTTGATGTGATAGTTGAAGTAAATAATCAAACAAATCTCTTTAATCATGAATATATATTACATATTTATGAACTATCAAAATCAAATAAATTTAAACAACATCTTTATTCACTTTTTGTATTCTCTTTATGGTACAAAAAAGAGTTTCTTTCTTAAGAAAAAAGATTGTAAAATCAAATAAATTCAAGATTATTAAAAAGAGAAGATATGACTATATTAATACCAGTAGATTCTAAAAAAAGAGATGAATGTGTTATTTCATCAATTGAAGAAAATAAGGCTTGGGCATTTGTTACATTAGACGAAGGAAGAGTTGAAAAAATTGAATTCTTTGACAGACGTGAAGATATTTCTTGTTGGATTGATGCTGTTGTTGTTATAAATGCTTTAGAATATGTTTGGCCTTTTATGGATGAAGGAATTATTGCTTTAATTGCTCCAACTCAAAAAAGTATTGATGAAATTGTAGAAGCATTTTTATTCAAAGATTTACACGACTTCTCAATTTAATGAAATTTAAAAAAAAAGATTTAAATCTACTTACTAAAGTTATTGCTTCACGACGAGATGTTAGAGGTAATAATTTTATAAATAAAGAAATATCAAGTAAAAAATTAAATATAATTCTTAATTCTGCGCTACATGCACCTTCTGTTGGATATTCTCAACCTTGGCACTTTATTTTAGTTGATAAAGAAAAAAGAGATCTAGTTTATGATCACTTTAGTAAATCATTCGAAAAAAGTAAAGATAAATTTCTCGATAAACCTTTGTACAATAGTTTAAAACTCGAAGGAATAAAAGAATCAAATATTAACATAGCTGTTTATTATAAAAAAAGCTCATCAAATGTTTTAGGTCAAACATATATGAAACGAACAGGTGAATATTCTGTTGTTTGTGCAATTTTAAATATGTGGCTTACTGCTAGAGCTTTAAATATTGGAATGGGTTGGGTTTCTATTTTAAAACCTAAAAAGATAAATAAAATATTTGACATAGATAAAAATGAGTATAAATTTATAGCTTATTTATGTTTTGGATATACAAAAGAGTTTTATAATGAGCCAGAATTAAAAAAACTTAAATGGAATAAAAAGAAAAAATTAAAAGATTGTTTCTTAAAATAGAAAGGTTTTACTTTCTATTTTAAAATCCATTTGGATTAAATCCACCAAAATCATCTCCAAAACTATTAAAATCTAAATTTTGTGTATATGGATTTGAATATCCATTTTGAACAGAAATATTTTGAAGTTGCATAATATCAGCTTTTGGATCAATGCCTTGTGGACATACTAAAGTACAAGCGCTACATAATGTGCAATCCCAAATACCATTTGTTTGAATAGAATCAACTATAGTCGCTTTATTTACTAACTTTTTATCATTTACATACCTTAATGCTCTTGTAAGAGCAAAAGGTCCTAGAAACTCTTTATTTACTTCATAAACAGGACATGAACTATAACATGAATTACAAAGAATACAATTACTTTGTAAATCTATATTTTTTATATTTTCTTGAGATATTTCAGTTGATTGGATATTTGAGTTTATTGTTAGATTTAATTTCTTTATCAAGAATGTTTCATGTGAAACATCTACAACGAAATCTTTTATAATATTTGTATTATTCATTGGTTCTATTAAATCATTATCGTTTATATTTGTTTTACATGCAAGTTTCTCTGTTCCATTAACTTTGACTGCGCATGAGCCACAAACGCCACTTTTACAGCCACATCTAAAAGTTAAACTTGAATCTATTTCTTTTCTTATTTCAATAAGAGATTGTAAAAGGTTTGCATTTTTTACTTCGTATTCATTTATTTGATTGTTTTCTAATGATTCATTATTAAATCTTTTTATCAATATTTTCATTTTATTTCCTCGAATCTGAAAACTATTTCATCATTTGATTTTTTTATAATGCTATTTTTTTCATAATCTTTTAGTTCAAAAGGAAAATCCAATCTAAAATGACTTCCCCTACTCTCTTTCCGATTTAATGCAGAAATACAAACAAGTAAAGCAACATTTATAATATTTTTAAATTCAATAAACTCTACTAAATTTTTATTATAATATTTTGATTTATCACTTATTCCCATAATTTTTATTTCTGATTGAATTTTTTTTATTTTTTCAATCAAATCTAGAACTTTTATTTCGTTTCTAAATAATCCCAAATTATTGAAAAGTAATTTACCAATTTCATCTTTTTTATTATAAAAATTTATTTCATTTGGATAGCTATAAATCTCGTTTATTAAATTTATCTCTTTTGAGATTGTATTTCCTGATTTGTTTATTTCATTAATTTTTTTTGCTTCATTTAAAGCATTTATTCCTGCAATTTTTCCAAAAGTTACTATTTCAAGTAATGAATTACCACCCAATCTATTTGCACCATGAATTGAAGCTTCTGCACACTCTCCGCAGGCAAAAAGATTTTTTATATTTGTTTTTGCATCTTCATTAGTTTTTATTCCGCCCATACTATAATGACTTGCTGGAGTTATTGGAAGTAATTGTTCTTCAATCTTTATATTTGAGTAATCAAAGGCTAAGTTACTTTCTTGTGGCATTAATTCTTTTATTTTATCAATACCTAAATGTCTTAAATCTAAATACACTTTTTGATTTTTTTCTATTTTTTCATATATTGCTCTTGCAACTTCATCTCTTGGTTTTAACTCATCAATGAACCTATTTTCTTTTTCATCAAGTAAATATCCACCTTCACCACGAGCACTTTCACTAATTAATATATTAGAATTTTCAAGGCTTGTTGGATGAAATTGAACAAATTCCATATTAGATAGTTCTACTCCTGCATCAAAAGCGATAGCTATACCATCTGCAGTATTTGAATATGAATTTGTTGTATGATTAGTATAAATTCCCGCATATCCACCAGTTGCTAAAATTGTTGTTTTAGATAAAAATTCTTTTACAACTCCCTCTTTTATATCAAGAGCTGTAACTCCTATACATTTGTCATCTTCAATGATTAAATTTAATAAAAGATGTTCGTTTTTAAACTCAATATCTTCTTCTATACATCTATCATAAAGTGTATGTAAAATCTTTAATCCAGTATAATCACTTGAATAACAAGTTCGGATTTTTTTTGTTCCTCCAAACTTTCTTTGTGATATTTTGTTCTCATTTGTTCGATTAAATGGCACACCAATAGAATCAAGCCAATAGATAGTTTCTTTAGCATTTTGACACATTATCTTTATATTATCTTTATTTGATAGTTTACAAGAAGCTTTATATGTATCTTCTATATGAGTATCTATACTATCATCATCTTCATATAATACAGCATTTATTCCACCTTGTGCTTGAACACTTTGAGAATGAGTTGGATAAGTTTTAGAAAGTACTAGAACTTTTGAATTATTATTTGAAGCATTTATTGCTGCTGTTAATCCAGCGATTCCTGAACCAATTATTAGTACATCAATCATGTTACTAATCCCAAAATTCTTTAAGTGGTTCAGGCTTATCTTTTGTTAAGTCTGAATCAAATGAAAATTCATTATTCTCATCATCTGGAAATGAATGCCCAACATCTTCTTTTATTGGTTCAATATTTTTAATAGGTTCAATTTTTTCAGATTTAATCTCTTTTTTAATCTCTTGTTTATTTGTAGGTATTTGATTTTTTAATAAAAGATATTCATTCATTATTTGTTCATAATGATTAAAATCTAATAGTATAATTCCTGGTTTACCATCTCTTAGTACTATAGCTTTTTCAATTTCATTTCGATTTAATTTATCAAAAATATTTTTACTTTTTCTTATTAATTCAGTCGATGAAAACATTTCATTTGATGTGTATTGTAATAAAGCCATTAGAATCCTTTATGTATTATAATATGTATTATAACACAAATTTAAAATAATATTTTTGTTTTTCACTAATAACTAAAAATATTAAATCTAGATTTAGCGAGTAAATAATTACTCTATATATAAGGCTTAGTATTTAATTTTACAATATATTTATCTTTTAATTTTGTATTTAAATTAATATATAATATCAATCTATATAGTATGAATTTTGTTTTTTGTATTATTAATAAGAAAAGTAGATTTATTTTAAAGATGAATTATAAACATACTTGTAAGTATGTTTATAATTAAGAATAAAATATATTCAAAAATATATTTTTACAGATATTATTTTGAGAAAATTTCTTCAGCCCACTCTGTAATAGGACCTCTTAAAACTTTTTGTAATTTAATTGCGTATGAATTTACAAGTTTATTTTCATTTTTAGTTGACTTTAGTAATGTTGTTAAGGCATTTGTATATTTATTTACATAGAAGTTATCTATTTGTTTATTAGAACCAAGTACCACAACTTTACATGAACTATCTATTCTTGAAAGAACCATTTGCATTGTTTTATTTGACATATTTTGAGCTTCATCAATTATTATAAATGCATTTGATAATGTTCTTCCTCTCATTTCCCCTACCCACATTGTTTCAATTCCATAATTGCTAATCATTTGTTCAATTCTTGCAGTCACTTCACTATCATCAAGTTCTGCAAAAATAGCATCGGGATTTTTTTTATTTCTTTTTCTTTTATGTTCAGTTCTTATTATATAGTCTAAACTATCCATCAAAGGATGATTATATATTCTAAACTTCTCTTCAAGTCCTGGTAAATATCCAACATCTTCACCTTTATCGAGTGATTCAATAGAATTTCTAATATAAATGATTTTTTGAAAGTATTTTTGACGAACTAATTTTAAAGCCCCACTAAGGGCTAAAAGTGTTTTACCTGAACCAGCCTTAGCTTCAATGATTAAAACGTTGTACAAGTGATTTAAAATAGCATCACTAAAGAAAAGTTGTTCTTTATTCAGTGGAGTAATAATTTGATCTCTAATCTCTTCTTCGTTAAGTAGATTTATTCTTTTATTTTGAATATTAGCTAATAATACTTGATCTGATGATTTAACTTTAAAGCAATATGAAAAATTGTAAGGTTTATATTCTTTATCAAATTTATCAATTACTTGATTATCTAAAAACTCTAAATCTTCAAAATTTATTGTTATATCTTTTGTAAATTCAAAGTTAAATACATCTTTATCCTTACCAACAAGGGAATCTGTTTTTATATCAAGAGATATAGCTCTTGTTCTTGCCATTATATCAAGGGATAAAAACTCAACTTGATTTTTATAATAAGAATTTGCAAACTTTGCAATCTCTAGTATTTTTCTATCATTTATGATATTTAAAGATACATTTTTTATATTTACGTCATATTCTTCTTTTGAGATTATATCTATAAAAGTATTTTTATCATTTTCAATTTTTAAACGAATAATTTTGAATAAATCTTTTTTTATTGATTCAACTATAATTGCATTCTCAAGAATTCTTGCAAATTCTCTAGCTTGAAAATTTATTTCTTCAAAACCACTTTTTTTTGTATCAATTTCATCCAAAACAGTTTCAGCAAGTATGATTAGATTGTGACCATCTTGAGAAAGTTTAAAAATATTTGTTGCATCTTCTAATAAGATATTTGTATCTAAAATATAGTATTTTTCAAAGTTCATTAAATTACCTTTTTAGGTTTCATTATCGCATAAGATATATATGCAAATAGTACTACAATTATTGCTGTGAACAATAATGAAAATGATTTTGTAATAACATATCCTACTATAAGTATTGCTAACATAGTTGGCATTTCATTATACATTCTAAAGAATTTACCACTTTTATTGCAAGTCTCATTATGAAGTTCTTTTCTATATTTATCAAGAGAAAAAGAATAAATTATTAATAAAATTAAAGCAAATAATTTAGCATACATCCATGGATTAGTATTAAAATCTAATAAAACAGGATTTAAAACCAACATTGTAATTCCACTTAATATAGTTGCCCACATTGCAGGATGACCAATATATTTGTAGATTTTAAACTCTTGAATTTTTACAATCTCAACATACTCTTTTTTATCAATATTTTCAACATGATAAACAAAAAGTCTAGGAAGATAAAAAAGCATTGCCATCCAAGACATAAAAGCAACTACATGAAAAGTCAAAACCCAAGTATAATATTCCATTTTAAACCTCTTTTTTATTTTTTATTTTAATAAGCCATTCATTTAAAGTCTTTTCAAATCCAATATTTGAATTTTCATAAAGTTCTAAATTTTCTTTTAAATATTCTTGTTCAACATATCCTCCAAAATTATGGGGGTATAAATAGCCTATATGTTGCGAATCAAGATGTTTTGGTATATCTAGTAGTTTTCCAGCTTTTATCTCTTCTAGGGCTTTATTTACAGCTTTATATGCACTATTAGATTTTGGACTTGATGCTAAGTAGATTGCACATTGTGATAAAATGATTCTTGATTCAGGATAACCTATTTTATTACAAGCAACCATTGTATTAACTGCAAGATTTAAAGCATTTGGATTTGCATTTCCAATATCTTCACTAGCAAATATTACCAATCTTCTTGTTATAAAATCTACACTTTCTCCACCATTTATTAATCTGCTCATATAATATAAAGCTGCATCAATATTTGAACCTCTTAAAGATTTTATCATTGCACTTGCTAAATCATAATGAGTATCTGAAGATGAAACTCCATCCCCTATTACATTTTCCCTTAACTCTTTTAATAAAGATATATTTATATCTTTTGATACTTTATATGCAAAATTTAAAAGTGTAAGCATGGCTCTTGCATCACCAGAACTTGATGTAATTAGATATTCTAAAGCATCTTCATGGATATTTATTTCAATATCTTTTAAAGCAATATCAAGAATTTTATTCATCTCTTCTTTTGTAAAAGCTTTAAATTCATATAAAAATGATCTTGAACGAATAGCAGAAGTTAAAGTAAAAAATGGATTCTCTGTACTTGCGCCAATTATTATTGCATCATAATTTTCCATTATTGGAAGCAAAACTTCTTGTTGAGTTTTTGAAAGTCTATGAACTTCATCGATAAAAATCAAAGGTTTAATTAAAGAGCCTTTATATTTATCAAATACTTTTCGTAAATCTTCAATTTTTATACTTGTTGCATTAAAGTAAAAATAGTCAGTGTTGATTTCTCGTGCAATAATTTTTGCTAAAGTAGTTTTTCCAGTTCCAGGTTTTCCATAAAAAAATAGATGAGGAATATCTTTTTGTTTGATTAGTTTATAAAGTGCTTTATCTTTTGCGATAATATGAGATTGACCAACAAAAGTTTCTAAACTTGTTGGTCTTAGTTTATTAGAGAGGTCTATCATCTTCATTCATAAAGATTCTTAGATTTTTGTATTCCTCTTTTGTTAAAAATCTTGTTTTTCCAGTAGGAAGATTATTTAAAGAAATTCCACCATATTCCAATCTTTTTAAATCAAGAACATCAAGTCCAAAATGGGCAAAAAATCTTCTTAATTCTCTATTTTTACCTTCAGAAATTACAACTTTAATTTTAGAAAATTTTTCACTATTTGTTAGAATATCATAGGCTAAAAATGGTGCAAAACTCATAGATTTTATTTTAGTTGTTTTAAAAGCTCCACCAGTTGCATCTTCAATTTCTAAACCATTTTGCATAGCTTGTTCAACTGGTTTTGTAATTACCCCATTTACTTTGATTTTATAAACTCTTTCTAAATCAGAGTGCATTAAAGCATCAACAATTTCTACACTATCAGATAAAAGTAATAAACCTTCACTAGCATAGTCAAGTCTTCCAACACTTAAAAAATGTTTATATTTATGATCAAGTGAATCATAAATAGTTTTTCTACCCTGAGGATCTTTTTTAGAAACAATTTCACCTTTTGGTTTATTGTAAACAATTACTGTACTAATTCTATTTTTATCTTCTCTGATAGATTTTTTACCAATATGTACTTCATCACTATTTGAAACTTTTGTTGCAAGATTTGTAACAACTTTTCCATTTACTTTTACTCTACCCTCTTCTATTAGCTTATCAGCTTCTCTTCTTGAGTAGTTACTATTATGAGATAAAAATTTATTTAATCTTACTAACTCTTCTGGAGTTTCTTCTATTTTCTTTTTCATTTTATACCAGCTTCAATTAAATCATGAATATGTAATACACCAACTAATTTATCATTTTCATCAGTTACAATTAATAGCTGTATTTTATAATCTTCTATTACTTGCAGTGCATCACTTGCTAAAAGCTCTTTGTTCTTTAATCTTTTTGGATTTTTTGTAGCAATATCTTCTACTTTACAATCCATTGAAAAATTATCATTCATTAAAGCTCGTCTTAAATCTCCATCACTTAAAAGTGCAATTACTTTTTTATTTTCATCTTCAATAATAACGCTTCCAAGTCTTCCTTCGCTCATTACTAAAATTGCATCTTTTAATTTTGTTTCACGTGAAACGACAGGAAGATTTTCTTTTCGTAATAAATCATCTACTTTAACAAAGAGTTTTTTACCTAAACTTCCACCTGGATGAAAAGATGCAAAATCCTCTTTCTTAAAATTTCTTTTTTTCATTAAACAAACAGCAAGTGCATCACCCATTGCCATAGTTAAAGTTGTAGAAGACATTGGGGCTGCATCAAGGGGACAACCCTCTTTTTCTACATTTATATTTATAAAAATATCTGCATATTTTGCAAGAGTTGATTCAGGATTCCTAGCCATTGCAATTAAAGGAATATTAAATCTCTTTAAGTGAGGAAGAATTTGAACTAATTCATCACTTTCTCCACTATATGAAATTCCCAAAACAATGTCTTCTTTTCCAACCATTCCTAAATCACCATGCATTGCTTCTGTTGGGTGAAGAAAAAATGAACTTGTTCCTGTACTTGCTAATGTTGCCGCAATTTTGGTTCCAACAAGTCCAGATTTTCCAACTCCTGTAATAATTAATTTACCTTTTGAATTTATGATTAAATCAATAGCTTTTTCAATATCAAAAGAGATAGTAGCTGCTGCTTTTTCTAACTCTTTTGCTTCAGTTAATAAAACATCTTTAACTATTTGTATAAAATCCATTTTTATTCCTTATTGAACAAAGATTGTTGGAACTATCATTGGGTATTTTTTATATTTTCTTGTACAATGTTTTCTTACTACTTTTCTTAATTCATCTTCTAATATTCTATTGTTTTTTAGAATACCTGGTTTAATATTTTCTAAGAATATAGTTAATAAATCTTCAATTTCTTTTGAAAAGAATTTATCTTGTTTATCTGAAACTAAACCAAATGAAGTTACTTTTGGTCTTTGAGATAATGTTCTATCATCTTCATTTATTTGAGCAACAATCATAACAACACCTTCGTTTGCCATTGTTTGTCTGTCTAAAATTACATCATCAGAAATTTTATGATTTAATTGATTATCTATATAAACTTTTCCAGTTTTAACTGTTTTTACTTTTTTTAGATATTTTGGAGTAACTTCAATTTGTTCTCCATCACTCATAATATAAACATTTCTTTCTAAAACACCACAATCAATACCAGTTTGACCATGTTTTAATGCATGGTTATATTCACCATGAACTGGTAAAAAGAATTTAGGTTTTACAAGTCTAAGCATCAATTTTTGTTCTTCTTGAGCAGCATGACCTGATACGTGAATATCTGGATAATCTTGATATGCAACTTTTGCACCAGCTTTTAAAAGATGATTAATAATTTCAGAAACACTTCCTTCATTACCAGGAATTGCTTTTGCAGAAAGAATAATTTGATCTTCAGGTTTAATTTTGATATGTCTATGTTCATGAATTGCCATTCTATAAAGAGCTGACATTGATTCACCTTGAGAACCAGTTGTTACAATTAAAACTTCTTTATCATTATATTTATTTACTTCATGCGCTTCAATAAATTGATCTTTTGGGAATTTAATATAACCAAGATTCATTGCAATCTCAAGATTCTTTTCCATTGATCTTCCAATAACACAAATCTTTCTATTGTATAAAAGTGCTTTTTCAATTGCTTGAGAAACTCTGTGAATATTTGAAGAAAAAGTTGACATTAAAACTCTTCCTTTTGCATTTTGGAATATTCTATCAAAAGTTGGTCCAACAGTTTTTTCTGTTCTTGTAAATCCTGGTGAATGTGAATTTGTTGAATCAGAAGTTAAAACTAAAACACCCTCTTCTCCATAATGTGCAATTCTATGTAAATCTGTAGGAAAACCATCAATTGGAGTATGGTCAATTTTAAAGTCACCTGTATGAATCATTGTTCCAGCTGCTGTTTTAACCGCAATACACGATGAATCAATAATTGAGTGAGTTACATGCATCCATTCAACTTCAAACTCATTTCCAATTTTAATAGGTGTTCTTTTTTGAATAGCTCTAAATAAAGATCTATGTTCTCTCATTTTATGTTCATCAAATTTTGAACCAATCATTTCAAGTGGTAATGATGTTCCATACACTGGAAATTGCATCTCTTTAAATAAATAAGGCATTGCACCAATGTGATCTTCATGCCCATGTGTAATAATAATTCCAACAATTTTTTCTTTAATTTCTCTAATATAAGTAAAATCAGGGATTAAAATATCTACACCATGCATATTTTCATCAGGGAAACTCATACCAACATCAACAATTATTGCTTCATTCTCTGTTTCAATAACCATCATATTTCCACCAATTTCACCTAATCCTCCAAGTGGAGTAATTTTAAGTTTAGCAGTCGTATTTAAATTTAATTTATAATGTGGATTTAATCTATCTCTATGTATTTTTTCATTTACTAAATAGGCTTTTTTTAAATCAGTAATCCAACCTTCACCTTTTACTTGAGTCGCTTGTGGATCTTTTGCAACTTTTGGTTTTGGCTTTCTTTTTTTGAAAGGTTTTTTAGTTTCACCCTCTGTGTTTTGTGGGTTAGTTTCATTTTGATTAGCTTCATTGCTAACAACAATTTGTTCTTCTTTGTTAATTTCTTCCATCTTTTACCCTTGTATGCATTTGGCTATACAAAGATGAACTTACTTCATGAGGTCTAACATTATCATTAATACTTAATTCTTCATAAATTTTAGAGATGGTATTTTTATCTATCACTGATGTAAGATTTTTTGAAAGTTTTTTTCTTGGCTGCACAAAACAGGCCTTTAAAAACTTATTAAAATCCTTATCAAGATATTTATCCATATCTTTTTTGATATAAAGAATTGAAGATATTATCTTTGGAGGTGGATCAAAAGATTCAGGTGGAACATCAAACAGTATTCTAGAATCAACAGAAATTAATTCCGTGATAATACCAAGTGATGAATAATCTTTATCGTTAACTTTCGCAGTAAATTTTTCTGCTACCTCTTTTTGAACCATTACAATAATGTGTTCACAATTTTTATCTTCAAATGCTCTTAATATAATGTTTGTTGCAATATAGTACGGTAAGTTTGCAATTAAGTCATATTTACCGTCATTTAGGGTTTTTTGCTTGTCCCAAGCCACTAAAACATCTGTGTGAATCAGTTTTAGTTTTTCCTCTTTTATTTCTATTGCGAACTTAGACTTTAAGATACCAATTAAATCAGTATCAACTTCATAAGCAGTCATATCTTTGTACTTGACTAAATTTTTGGTCAAATCACCTAATCCAGGCCCAATTTCCACCATATAATTATTGTTGTTGGGCATCGATTGGATGATCTTATCCAAAATAGTCGTATCTTTTAAAAAGTTTTGTCCGTATTGTTTTTTTGCTTTTACTTTTTCCATAATTGCAAGGAGTATATCTGCTTTTAACTTACAATTAGATAAGATAATATTTAGTAATTAAGAAGGATTTTAGTTGAGTAGTTTTGCAAAAAGAATAATACCATGTTTAGATGTTGATAATGGAAGAGTTGTAAAAGGGGTAAATTTTGTTGGACTTCGTGATGCTGGTGATCCAGTTGAAGTTGCAAAAAGATATAACGCTGAAGGAGCTGACGAGCTTACTTTTTTAGATATTACAGCTAGCCATGAAAATAGAGGAACTATTGTTGACATTGTAAAACAAGTTGCTAAAGAAGTATTTATTCCTTTAACCGTTGGTGGAGGAATTAGAAAACTTGAAGATATTTATGCTTTATTAAATGTGGGTTGTGACAAAGTTTCTATAAATTCTTCAGCTGTTTCAAATCCAAACTTAATAAATGAAAGCTCAAAAAGATTTGGTTCACAATGTATTGTTGTAGCAATTGATGTAAAAAGAGTTGCTGATGGCTCATATCATGTTTTTGTAAAAGGTGGACGAGAAGATACGGGTCTTGATGCACTAGCTTGGGCAAAAGAGGTTTATGATAGAGGTTGTGGAGAAATACTATTAACTTCTATGGACACTGATGGTGCAAAAACAGGATTTGAATTAAATATTACTGGTCAAATTTCAAAACTTGTAGACATTCCAGTAATTGCAAGCGGTGGTGCTGGAACAATGGAACACATAAAAGAGGCTTTTGAATGTGGAGCAAGTGCAGCATTAGCCGCTTCAATTTTTCACTTTAAAGAGATAGATATTATGGATTTAAAAAGATATTTAAGAGCAAATAATATTCCAGTAAGGATATAAAATGATGAAAAAAAGATTTTTTATAGCGGCACTTTTATTACCAATTTTAGGATTTTCTTACGAATTAAATTTTAATAAAAGTTTTACAAAAGTTGTAAATCCTGATTTATTAACAACAAATATTACAATTAGTGTTGAGAAAAAAGATGAAAATAAAGTAAATAGTGAAATAGAAAAATTTAGTGATTTTTTAAAAAAAACAAATGATGTAATTCTTAAAAATGGTAGTTTTACATTAAGTCCTAAATATAAATATCATGATAATAAACAAGAATTTATAGGTTATGTTGGAAATTTAAGATATACAGCTGAATCAAAAAATGCAAAAGATTTAAATGTTTTTATGGATAAATTAATTTCAATAAAAAACGGCATCAAATCAGATGAAGTAAAACTTAATATCTCAAATGTTTCTTGGAAAACAAGTGATAATTTAGAAAATAAGAATTTTGATGATTTAAGACTTGAAGCTATAAATTGGATTGATAGTTACGCAAAAACTCTTTCTTCACAAGTTTCTAAATATTGTGAAGTTTCAAAAATAAATATTTTTGAAACAAACACAGGAAATGTAGTCTATGCAAGGTCTGAAATGGCATATTCAGGTATGTCAAAATCAATGGCAGATATAGCACCAATTAATAGTGAACAAAATATAACAATCAATCCAAATTTTATATTGGAATGTAAATGATTATATGTGCTGGAAGAAATGAAACTTTTCATTTCGCTCACCCAATAGGGGTAGGTCTAATCGAATCTGCTATAAATCTTACAAGAATGTGTTTATTTAATAAACCAGAATATCTACTTTTTGTTGGAAGTGCAGGCTCTTACGGTAATCATCAGATTTTTGAAATAGTTGAATCAAAAAGAGCTTCGAATATAGAATTAGGATTTTTAACACAAAGTGCATATACTCCTTTAGATAATGTACTTGAATCTGAAAATAAGTTTGCGAGAAATGACACGATTGTAAACTCTTCAAATTATATATCAACAAATGAAAAACTTTGTAAAGAGTTTTTAGATTATGGAGTTGGAATTGAAAATATGGAGTTTTTTTCAATTTTAAGTGTTGCAAAAGAGTTTGAAATTCCAGTTGCTGGAATATTCGTAATAACAAACTATACAAATGAAAATGCCCATGAAGATTTTATAAAGAATCACAAAGAGGCAATGGATAAACTAACAAAATATTTACTTGAAAAAAATATAATAAAATAAATAAAATATTGGACAAATTATAATGGCAAAAGAAGAGTTATCATCTATATATGATTACACATTAGATGAATTAAAAGAGAAATTAAAACCATCATTTAGAGCAAAACAAGTTTATAACTGGCTTTATAAAAAGTATGTTAGTTCTTATGATGAAATGAAAAATATACCAAAAGATTTATTAGATGATTTAAAAACAAATTATCCACTTGATATTATGCAAATTGTAAAAAAAGAACAAAGTGTTGATGGAAGTATAAAATATCTTTTTAAATTAAGAGATAACCACACCGTAGAAGCTGTTTTACTTTTGATGAAAGAGAAAAAAAAAGATGAAGATGGGAATATTGTAAGAAGTGAAAAATACACTGTTTGTATTTCATCTCAAGTTGGATGTAAAGTTGGATGTAGTTTTTGTTTAACTGCAAAAGGTGGATTTGTACGAAATCTTACAGTGGGAGAATATATAGCTCAAATTGTAAATATCAAAAGAGATAATGATATAGCTGAAAATAAAGCTTTAAATATCGTTTATATGGGGATGGGTGAGCCACTTGATAACTTTGATAATTTTATAAAAGCTGTTAGTATTTTTTCTGAACTTGATGGATTGGCGATTAGTAGAAGAAGGCAAACTGTTTCAACTTCTGGGATTGCGTCAAAAATAGAAAAATTAGGAAAAATTGATTTAGGAATACAGTTGGCAATTTCACTTCATGCGGTTGATGATGAGTTAAGAAGTGAACTAATTCCAATGAATAAAGCTTATAACATTGCTTCAATTATTGATGCTGTTAAAAAATTCCCAATAGATACAAGAAAAAAAGTTATGTTTGAGTATTTAGTAATTAAAAACAAAAATGATTCACTAGATGCTGCAAAAAAACTTGTAAAACTTCTAAATGGAATACAATCAAAAGTGAATTTAATTTTCTTTAATCCATATCCTGGAACTACATATCAGCGACCAGAAGTGGAAGATATGCTAAGATTCAAAGATTATTTAAATGAAAAAAGCGTAATTTGTACGATTAGAGAATCAAAAGGCTTAGATATAAGTGCAGCTTGTGGACAGTTAAAGGAGAAAGAAGCAAATGGGAATTCTTGAAATATCATTACTAGTATTTATAGCAATTGTTGCAATTGTTACAGGCGTAGGATTTTATATACAAAATAAAAAAGAAGAGGAGAAATAATTTAATGGCAATTACAAGATTCGCACCAAGTCCAACGGGATATTTACATATTGGTGGGCTAAGAACATCACTTTATAACTATTTATGGGCTAGAAAAACAAATGGTGAATTTAGACTAAGAATTGAAGATACAGATACAGCAAGAAACAATGAAGAAGCAATGAAAGCAATCATTAGTGCATTTGATTGGGTTGGATTAAATTATGATGGTGAAGTATTTTATCAATCAAAAAGAACAGATATTTATAAAGTTTATATTGACAAACTTTTAGAAAATGGAAATGCTTATAAATGTTATATGAGTAGAGATGAACTGGATAGCCTAAGAGCTTCTCAAGAAGCAGCAAAACAAAATCCAAGGTATGATGGAACTTGGAGACCTGAAGCTGGAAAAGTATTACCACAAATTCCAGCAGGAATAGAGCCAGTTATTAGAATAAAAGCTCCATTATCTGGAACTATTGAATTTGAAGATGGTGTAAAAGGTAGTATGAAATTTGATGCTAATCAAGTTGATGATTTTGTAATCGCAAGAAGCAATGGAATGCCAACATATAACTTTGTTGTTGCTATTGATGATGCATTAATGAATATGACAGATGTAATCAGAGGTGATGACCACTTATCAAATACTCCAAAACAAATTGTTGTTTATAATGCATTAGGATTTAAAGTTCCTAAGTTTTATCATGTTCCAATGATTAATAATCCATCAGGTAAAAAACTATCTAAAAGAGATGGTGCTATGGATGTTATGGATTATAAAAATCTAGGATATTTACCAGAAGCTTTACTTAACTTTTTAGTAAGACTTGGTTGGTCAAATGGTGACCAAGAGATTTTCTCAATGGAAGAGATGTTAGAGCTATTTGATCCTTCAAATATAAATAAATCTTCTTCATCATACAATGGAGAAAAACTTTTATGGTTAAATTCTGAATATATAAAAGCTGTTTCAAATGAAAGATTAATCGAAGAGTTAAAGTTTTTTGATTTAGATTTATCTCATCATCCAAAAAGAACTGAGTTATTAGACTTATCAAAACAAAGAGCTCAAACAATCGTTGAATTAAAAAAATCAATTACTGATATTTTAGATGTTCCAACTTCTTATGAAGAAGCGGGAGTTAAAAAATTTGTAAAAGAAGATACAAAAGATTTTTTAGAAAAATATCTTGAATTATTAGAAAAAAACAAAGAAGATTTATATAATGTTGAAAATGTTGAAGAAATTACAAAACCATTTATTGCTGAAAATGGACTAAAATTTCCACAATTATTTCAGCCAATTAGAATAGCATTAACAGGTGGAACACAAGCCCCTTCTGTTTATGACATTATCGCAATACTCGGTTTTAACGAAGTTTCTTCAAGGTTAAAAGAAGCCTTAAAAAGAAATTTTCAAAATACTTGATTATTTAAAAATAATCTGGCATAATAGCTGTACATTTACAAAGGACAAAATAGATGAATATTTACGTAGGAAATTTATCATATAGAACAAATGATAAAGATTTAGAAGAGCTTTTCTCAAAGTTTGGTGCAGTAAAAAGTGCAAAAGTTATAATGGATAGAGAAACAGGAAAATCAAAAGGTTTTGGTTTTATTGAAATGGAAGATTCATCAGCTGGTACTAAAGCAATCGAAGCTTTAAATGGTAATGAGAGCGAAGGTAGAACTTTAAGAGTTAACGAAGCGAAACCAAGAGAAGAAAGACCTAGAAGACAATTCTAATTTAAAAAAAGTAGTGCTTTTTTTTAAAAACACTACTTCCTTTTTATACAACTTAAAAACATCCAAAGAAAGTCTCTATTATGAAAATTTTATTATTAGAAGACGATTTAATGCTTAATGAAATTATAGAAGAACATTTAGTTTCACAAAAACACGAGATTACAACCGTTTTTACGGGTTTAGAAGCACAAGATTTACTGTACAGCCAAAAATTCGATTTACTACTTTTAGATGTAAATGTTCCTATTCTTAATGGTTTTGAACTATTAAAAGAGTTGCGACAAAAAGAGATTTATACACCAGCCATATTTTTAACTTCCCTAAATCAAGTTAGTGACATTGAAGAGGGATTTAAATCTGGCTGTGATGACTACATAAAAAAACCTTTCGAACTTAAAGAGTTGGATATTAGAATAAATAATATAAAACGACTTTTTAACATCAATCCAAACAATTTAATTGAAATATCAAAAGATACATTTTTAGATGTTGATAATTTGCTTATTATAAAAAATGATAAACAGATTCATATAGCAAAAAAAGAGTGTGAAGTTTTACAATATTTAATTAAAAATAGTAATAAACAAGTTAGTCAAGAAGAGCTTAGTTCAAATGTTTGGAGTTATGAAGATTCCCCAAGTGCTGCTACAATTAGAACATATATAAAAAATCTTAGAAAGATTTTAGGTGATGAATATATCATAAATCTAAGAGGAGTTGGTTATCGATTTAACAAGCAGTGAAAAGAGTACATATCTAAGATTTTTATTTTTGTATTTAGGTTCTTCTTTTGTTTTAATGATTTTTATTGCAACTCTTTATTATCAAAATGAAAAAATACTTTATTATGATTTAACTAAATCAAATATGCAAAATGAAGTTTCAAAAATTTCTTCTTTAATTATTCTTTCACATATGGGTGGAAATAAATTTGATAAAGAAAAATTACTCGAAACAGAAAATTATAAAATCTCTTTTTATGACAAAAATCAAAATAAAATATTTGGAAATCTAGATGAAAATATTAATTTTTCAAAAAAGATTATTGATACAAAAAATAGTTTTATTTTAGTAGATGATTCAGTTTTAGGGCATTTGGATATATATTATATTGCTTTAAAAGAGAATATGTATTTTAAAAAAATAGAAGAATTAAAACTAAATATTATTAGTATATTTTTTATTATTTATTTAATTATTGCACTTATTGGATTTTATTTAGCAAAACTTTTTTTGAGACCTATTCGTGAAGAAAGAGTAAAATTAAATAACTTTATAAAAGATACAACCCACGAATTAAATACTCCAATTAGTGCTATTTTGATGTCAACTGAAAACAAAAATCTAAGCGAAAAACAAATAGAAAGAGTAAGAATTAGTGCAAAAAGAGTTTCTGAAATTTATAGTGATTTGACATATTTGTTTTTAGAAAATAAAGAGACAATTAAAAATATTCAAGAGTTTAATTTAAAAGATTTGATAAGTGAACAAATGGAATATTTGGATTTAATTGCCACAAAAAAAAGAGTTAAAATAAATAAAACTATTGAAGATTTTGATTATAAAATAGATAAAGATGATTTTATTAGAATCTTTAATAATTTAGTTTCAAATGCTATAAAATACAATAAAATAAGTGGAGTAATAGATATTTCACTAAAAAATAATATATTAAAAATATCAGATAGTGGCATTGGTATAGAAAAAGATAAAATTAATGATATTTACAAAAGATATTACAGAGCAACAAATGAACAAGGTGGTTTTGGTATTGGTTTGAATATTGTAAGTTATATTTGCAGTTTTTATAAAATAAAAATCACTGTTGATTCACAAATAAATAAAGGAACAACTTTCAGTTTAACTTTTTAGGTTCTCTACACTTTAACTACTCACAAAAAAAATAAAATACTCTTAATTTAATACTACAGGAGTATATCAATGCAAAATATAATCAAAATAGTTTTAGGAATTTTTCTTACATTTACTTTTTTAAATGCTGAACTTTTAGAGCAAAATGGTGAAAAAGATGGCTTTAATGTAAAACTTACTTCAACAAAAGCTTTAGTTGCTGGAAGTAATGAATTTTTAGTTGAATTATCAAAAGATTCAAAAGTTGTTGAAACTGCTAAAGTAAAAGCAAAGTTCTTTATGCCTGAAATGCCAGGAATGCCTTATATGGAATCAGAAGATAATGCTACTTTAGTTAATGGAGTTTATAAAATGAATATAAATCTTCCAATGAGTGGAACTTGGCAATATCAACTAAAGTTTAAAACAGATGACGGAGTTGTTCATACTATTAAAGGTAGTGTGAATTTATAATGTTAAGAATATTACTAAGCTCATTTCTTGCTAGTTCACTATTGAGTGCTGTAACAATAGATGAGCTAGTAAAAAATAGTTTTGAAAAAAACTATGATTTAAAAAGTTTAAATAAATCAATAAACGTAGCAAATGAACAAATAAAAGTTTCTAAGAATTGGGAAAATCCAATGCTTGCTTTTAAAGTAAATAACATTGGATTAAATAAACCATTATCAAATCAAAAAGAGTATGGAGTTGAACTTTCACAAGTTATTCCTATTGGAAGAACTCTTGATATTGAAGAAAATATTGCTAAAAAAGATAGAAATATAAAACTGTTTGACTTAGAAGATAAAAAACTTGAACTTGAATCAAAAATATATGAATATTCGTACAATATTTTGATTTTAGAAAAACGATATAAACTAATAGAAAACTATTTAAAAAATATAGAAAAACTTGAAGAGTTATATAGCTCTTTATATAAATATCAAAAAGCCTCTTTAAATGAAGTTTTAAATACAAAAGTATCATATTTAGATTTGAAACTTGAACTTGATAATTTAAAAACAATGATAGATAATTTGTATCTAAATTTAGAATTAATAAGTTATGAAAAAGTTCAAACAATAGATGAAAATATCGATATAAAAGAGATAAATAAAGCTTTTATAAATCAAGAACTTATTATCACTCATCCAAAAGTAAAAACTTTAGAAGAAGATAGCTCAAAATACAAAGAAATGGCAAGTTTAGAAGAAGCGAAGAAGTATTCAAATGTAACTTTGAGTGTGGAATATATGCAAAATGCTGAACAAGATTATGGAAATGTAACGGTAGGAATACCACTTCCTTTATATAAAACTGAAAATATAAATGCTTTAAAGGCAAAACTAAATTCAAATGAAACAAACGATAAATTGGATAGTTTTATACATAATTTATCTTTGCAAACAAATATTTATTTAAACAATCTAAATCAAAGTGCTAGAAATTACAGACTCATCCAAAAAGAGATAATTCCACTAAAACAAAAAATCCAAACAAATATAGAAAATTACAATAGCTTCGAGCTGGTAAAACCAGAAGAAAGCATAAATAATCTAAATGAATTAATTACCTATGAAACAAAAGCTTTAGATGAAGCATTAAAATATTATGAGAGTTATTCACAACTTATCTACTTTACAAATAAAGGTTTAAAATGATTAAAATATTGATATTAAGTACCCTACTTTTTAGTGGTTTTTTACAAGCGGAGATTTTAGATGCAAAACAGTTATTTAATAAAAAGATTACAAAAGTAGTAAAAGAAGAAGTATCTATAAATAAAAGTTTTTATGGAGTTACAAAAATAGATGAATCATCTTTAGTTGATATTACAAGTAGATTTGATGGTTATATTACAAAACTAAATGCAAATAAAAAATATATGACTATAAAAAAAGGTGAACCTTTATATTCTGTATATTCTCAAGAACTTTTAAGTATTCAAAATGAACTGCAAGTAGCTAAGAATTTTAATCAAAATATCTATCAAAGTACTTTTTCAAGACTTGATAATTTAGATATTTCAAAAGGTGAACAACAAAAAATAAAAGATGGAAAAATGAATTCAAATGGTTTAGTGGTGACTTCTCCAATAAATGGAATATTGTTGGAAAAAAACATAAATCAATCAAGTGCTATAACTAAAGGAAATTTGCTTTTACAAATGGCTAGTTTAGACAGAATCTGGTTTGTAGCTTCTGTTTATCAAAGTGATTTAGAGTTTATAAAAAAAGATAATATGGCACTTATAACTATAGATGGAATAAATCAAAAATTAAATTCAAAGGTTGATTTTGTCTACCCTATTTTTGATGAAAAAACTAAAACAGTTGATGTGAGATTTATTCTTGAAAATGAGGATTTAAAATTGGTTCCAAGTATGTTTGGGAAAGTTGATATAAATGTAAAAAAAGACCTTATGTTAACTCTTCCAAAAACAGCAGTTCTAAAAAAAGCAGATAAATTTTATGTTTTCAAACCTTTAGAAAATGGTGAATTTGAACCTATAAAAATAGAAGCAAAAAGAATATCTTCAAATAAATATGAAATATTAAGTGGATTAAATGAAAATGATGAGGTTATAAATAACGCCCTATTCCTACTTGATTCAGATGCAGTTACAAATGCACTTTATGAATCAGATAAAGAGGATTGGTAATTATGGTAGAGAGTATAATTTCATATAGTATAAGAAATAAATTTCTAGTACTTTTTTCAATTCTAATTTTAACTGTTGCTTCATTTTGGGCTGTTAAAAATACAAATTTAGACGCCCTACCTGACTTATCACCTCCACAAGTAATCATACAAGTTGAATGGAGTGGACAAAGTCCAAAAACAATAGAAGAACAAATCTCTTATCCTTTAATCTCAAATTTGATGAGTTTGCCAAATATACAAACAGTTCGAGCGATGACTTCATTTTCAACAGCAATGATTTATATAATATTTAAAGACGGAACTGATATTTATGATTCAAGAAGTAGAGTTTTAGAGCAACTTTCAACTTTACAAGGAACATTTCCAACAGGTGCAACTGTTCAACTTGGACCTGATGCCACAGGTGTTGGTTGGGCATATGAATATGCTTTAAAATCAAATACAAAAAGTTTAGATGAGTTACGAACTTTACAAGATTATTATTTTAAATATGCACTTTTAGGTGTTGATGGAGTTAGTGAAATAGCCTCAATTGGTGGGTATGTAAAAAACTATGAAATTACACTAAATCAGGATAAATTAGTTCAATATGATTTAAATATAAATGAAATAAAAGATATTATCCAAGCAAACAATAGTGATATAGGTGGAAGAATCATTTTAGAAAATGGTTATGAACATATAATCACAGCTCGAGGTTACTTAAAATCTCTAAGTGATATTGAAAATATTACTATTAAAACTTCAAATAATATTCCACTAAAAATAAAAGATATAGCTGAGGTTAATATTACTTCAAGTGCAAGACGTGGTATGGTTGATTTAAATGGTCAAGGTGAGACGATTGGAGGTATTGTAATAGTTCGACATGGAGAAAATCCTTATGCTGTTATAAAGGCTGTAAAAGAGAAATTAGCCACATTAAAAGTTCCCGATGTGGAAGTAGTTGAAGTTTATGATAGAAGTTCTCTTATAGATAAAGCAATTGATACTTTAAAAAATACTTTGATTGAAGAGTCTATTATTGTAGCAATTATTGCAACACTATTTTTATTTCATTTTAGATCTGCTTTGATTATTATCATTACTTTACCAATTACAGTGCTTATTAGTTTTTTACTTATGAAAGCTTTTGGAATTGGCTCAAATATTATGAGTTTAGGAGGAATCGCAATAGCAATTGGAGCAATGGTTGATGCCACAATTGTAATGGTTGAAAATGCCCACAAATATCTGCAAGGAAAAGAGAATATTTCAAATGAAGAAAGAGTTGAAATAATCATAAAATCAGCAAAACAAGTAGGTCGTCCAATATTTTTTGCTTTAGTTTTAGTGGTAGTTTCATTTTTCCCTATTTTTGTTTTGACTGGTCAAGAAGGAAGGCTTTTTACACCTTTAGCATTTACTAAATCTTTTGCCATGATGACGGGAGCAATTTTATCTATTACCCTAGTTCCAATTTTAATGATTTTTTTAATTCGTGGAAAAATCATGGCTGAAGATAAAAATATTTTAAATAGATTTTTTATAAATCTTTATTCGCCACTTTTAAAAATGGCTTTAAAATTAAGGTATTTAATAGTTGTTATTTATATTGGAATAATTATTTTCGCATTTAGTGTTTATCAAAAACAAAATTGGGAATTTATGCCAATGATGAATGAACAAACTTTTATGTATATGCCAGTAACTCCTTATGGAATAAGTATTGATATGGCAAAAGAGTTAGCACAAAAAACAGATTTAATTATAAAATCATTTCCTGAAGTACAAACAGCTTTTGCAAAAGTTGGACGAGCTTTAAGTGCCACAGATCCAGCACCACTTGCTATGATTGAAACAATTATTACTTTCAAACCAGAATCACAATGGCGAGAAGGGATGACTTATAAAAAGCTCATGGAAGAGATGAATGAAAAACTTCAAGTACATGGACTTATAAACTCATGGACATACCCAATTAGAGGGCGAATTGATATGCTTTTAACTGGTATTAGAACACCTCTTGGAATAAAACTTTATGGAAATGACCATAAAATCTTAGAAGAAACAGCAAAACAAATAGAGCAAAAATTAAGAAGTTATGAGGGAACTTTATCTGTATCTTCTGATAAGGTAAATTCAGGATATTATTTAAATATTCAAATAAATGATGAAATGATTTCAAGATATGGAATAAGTAAAAACGATATTTTAGAAACAATAGATTTAGGAGTTGGTGGAACTCAAATCTCAACTTTTTTGGATAAGTTAGAGAGATACCCAATAACTTTAAGATTTGAAGCAAATCAAAGGGAAGATTTAACAACACTAGAAAATCTTCAAATCAAAACAAATTTAGGTTTTCAACCTTTACGATTATTTGCAAATCTAAAATATGAAGAAGGACCATCTGTTATCTCTTCTGAAAAAGCTTTAAATGTAAGTTTTGTTTATATAACGCCAAAAGAGAGTGTTTCAACAAAACAATATAAAGATGAAGCAAATGAATTATTAAAAGAAATAGAGTTACCAAGTGGTTACTATTTTGAGTGGTCAGGACAAAGTGAATATTTGGAATCAGCTATGGAAAAATTGACTTATATTATTCCTTTAACTTTTATAATTATATTTGTGTTGATATATTTAGCTTTAAAAAATATGACTTATACTTTGATTATATTTTTTACTTTACCTTTTGCATTAAGTGGTGGAATAATATATTTAGATTATCTAGATTTTAATATTTCAATTGCTGTAATAGTTGGTTTCTTAGCACTTTTAGGAGTTGCAGCTGAAACTTCTATTGTTATGCTTGTGTATTTAAATGAAGCAATGATTGAGTTAAAACAAAGTTGTTTAAATATAACAAAAGATGAAATAGCAAAAGCTATCTATAAAGGTGCAGTTTTGAGACTTCGTCCAAAACTAATGACTCTTTTTACTATTTTAGGAGGATTAATCCCTATAATGTATATTCATGGAGTTGGAAGTGAAGTAATGCAAAGAATTGCAGCTCCGATGATTGGTGGAATGGTTACTTCAACATTTCTCACACTTATTATAATTCCAGCAATTTTTTATATAATTAGTATTAGAAACAATGATTCTACACATTAATTAAACAAAAAGAATATAGAATGTAGTAATTTAAAAAAAGGATAGAAGATGAGATTTATAACAAAAATTACAAGTGCTTTAATATTGAGTTTTGGTTTAGCAAATGCTGCTTCTTATAGTGTTGATAATGCCCATACGAACGTAGGATTTTCAGTAAAACACATGATGATTACAAATGTAAAGGGTGATTTCAAAACTTATGATGCACAAATTGATTTTGATGAAGCTACGAAAAGTTTTAAAACATTTAGTGCAAATGTAAATACAGCTTCTATTGATACAGGTATTGAAAAAAGAGATGAACATTTAAGAAGTGATGATTTTTTTGCTTCAGAAAAATTTCCAAAGATGACTTTTGTTATGAAATCTTATGAATCAGATGGTAATGAAGGAAAAATGAAAGGGGATTTAACAATCAGAGGTATTACTAAACCAGTTACTTTTGAAGTTGATGATATTGCTAGTGTAAAAGATTTTCAAGGTATTAAAAGAGTTGGTTTTTCTTTAAAAGGTAAAATTAATAGAATGGATTATGATTTAAAATGGAATAAAGCTCTTGAGTTAGGTGGCGTTGCTGTAGCTGAAGAAGTGAAAATCATAGTTGATGTTGAAGCTGTACAAAAATAGTATAATTAAATAAATATAAATAAGGAAACAATATGAAAATGAGATTATCAGGATTATTATTAGGATTTTTACTTGCAACTACATTATCATTTGCAGCAGAAGGTTCATGCGGAGCTGGAAAATGTGGTGCTGAAATGAAAAAAGAGATGAAAGGTTCATGCGGAGCTGGAAAATGTGGTGCTGAAATGAAAAAAGAGATGAAAGGTTCATGCGGAGCTGGAAAATGTGGTGCCGAAATGAAAAAAGAAATGAATGATGGAATGAAAGACACTAAAAAAGAGATGAAAGACCAAATGAAAGGTTCATGCGGAGCTGGGAAATGTGGTTCTAAGTAACCACTTATAAGAGGTCTTTTAAGACTTCTTATAAACTCTTATTTAAAATCTCTTTTAATAATCTATTTGTATAAAAATAAGTAAAAATTGCCGCACTATAAATCATAAATAAAATTCCAAACCATAAATAAATAAAATCAAGTTCAAAATACTTTACAATAAAATAAGCAATTATTAATTTTGCAAAAATCTGTCTATATAACCCAATATATAAAAGCATTTTGGGTCTTTTTATGGCTTGAAGTGTTGAAACACAAACAAATAAAATTACATAAGCATAAAATATCCAAATTTCAATGAGTAAATAACTCACTCCAAAATCTACAACTATTGGATTAGAATCAAAAAATGAAATGATAAATCGTCCTAAAAGGGTTAAAGAGATTATTCCAATTGTTGAAATAATAAACCCATATTTAATTGAAACTTTTAAAGTCTCAATTACCCTATCATACTTTTTAGCACCATAATTGTTTGATACAAGAGCAAGAACAGCAGTGCTTAGTCCAAGGGCTGGTAAAAGCATTAGTTGTTCAACTCTATACCCTATTCCATATCCTGCAACGGCATACATTCCATAATGTGATACAAAATAAGTAAGAATCAATGAACCAATAGCCATTGTGAGCATATTTAAACTTGATGGATTTCCTTGAATTAAAAATTGTTTATAAACTCTGATATTTGGAATAAAATATTCTAGTTTTTCAAAATGAATAAGTTTTGTTTGTAAAACTTTGTAAAATAGATAAAACATATTTATTATTTGAATCAAAACCGTAGCAAATGCAATTCCTTTTATTCCCATCGCAGGAATAAATAAAAATCCATACATTAACAGAGGATTTAAAGCTAAGTTGGCAAAAAAGCCAAATATCAAACTATTTCTATAAGTTTTTGTATCTCCTGTTGCCACTAAAATAGAGTTTAGGGAAAAGTTAAACATAAAAAATACAGCACCAAATAAAATAGGATTTATATAATCAAGTGAAAGTTGTAAATACTCTTCTTTTGCTCCTAAAAGCATAAAAAGAGCTGGTGCAAAAAAATATCCAATAATACTTAATAGAAGTCCAATAATAGGAACAAAAATCAAACCTTTGTGAGCATAAATAGAAGCTAATTTATATCTTTTTTTACCAAGAGCATTTCCAAGAAGGGCTGTAATTGCTGAACTAAAACCATATCCAAAACCAATAATTAAGAAAAATATCATAAAAGATAAAGTTAATGCTGATATTGCTTGTGTTGAAATGAGTCCAGCATAAAATGTATCAACAACATTGTACATGGTGTTAAAAAACATTCCCATACTTGCAGGAATTGCTAATTGTTTTATTAGTGAGGGAATATTTTGTGTGGTTAGGTTTTCTGAGTTTGTTTTCAAATTTTTAAGAATAGAAGAACTATTCTTCTATTCTTATCATGGCAGGTTTACTTAAAATTACCCCTGAGTTTTCAAGTTCAGTTATTGCTTTTACAATATCTTTTTCAATAGAGATATGTGTAGTTAAAAGTAAATTTGCACTTCCATTTTTTAATGGTTTTTGTAACATTGCTTCAATAGAGATTGAGTTATCTCCTAAAATAGTTGCTATTTTTGCTAAAGTTCCTGATTTATCAGCAACTTCAAGTCTTAAATAATATTTTGTTTGGATATTATCTTTTGACATTAACGTGATTTTTTCACCCGGTTGATTTTCAAAACCAAGCATTGGTGAACCTTTTCCACGTCTTGCTATATCAATAATATTTGCAATAACAGCAGATGCTGTGGCATCACCACCAGCTCCTGCTCCATAAAACATAGTTTCACCAACTTTATCTCCAACAACAGAGATTCCATTCATAACACCATCAACTTTTGCAATCATTTTATCTTGAGGAATTAAAACGGGATGAACTCTTAATTCAACTTCGTTTCCTACTTTTTTTGCAATTCCTAAAAGTTTAATTGAATATTCAAACTCTTTTGCAAATTCTATATCTGCATTTGAAATATTTTGAATACCTTCTATTAAAATATCTTCAGGTTTTACATCAATTCCATAAGCAATTGAACCTAAAATTAAAAGTTTATGTGCAGCATCAAATCCACCAACATCAAAAGTAGGATCAGATTCAGCATAACCTAAATCTTGAGCTTCTTTTAAAATAGCATCATAACTTACACCATCATTTATCATACGAGTAAGCATATAATTACAAGTTCCATTCATAATACCTTGAATAGATTTGATATGATTTGCACTTAATCCATCTCTTAGGGCATTAATAATTGGAATTCCACCAGCAACTGCTGCTTCAAACTCAAATGGAATATCACCAGCTAATTCTTGAAGTTCATATCTATGATATGCTAATAAAGCTTTATTAGCTGTAACCACAGCTTTCCCTTTTAATAAAGCTTTTCTAACAATTTCATTTGGTTTATCAATTCCACCCATTAGTTCAACTACAACATCAATTGAATCATCATTTAAAACATCATCAATATTATCTGTTAATTTAATATCAACATCTCTCATTTTATGTAAGTTTGAAACTACTCCAAGGGTTACTACAATCTCTTTACCAGCACGTGCTGCTATAATATTTTTATTATCTCTTAAAATATTAGCAACACTAGCTCCAACTGTACCAACTCCGATAATTCCAACTCTTAACATGAATAATTCCTATTTCTCTAATGATTTTAAATATTTCTTTATATTTTTTGCTGCTTGTCTAATTCTTTTTTCATTTTCAATTAGAGCAATTCTTACATATTGGTCACCATAATTTCCAAAACCAATTCCAGGACTTACGGCAACTTGTGCTTGTGTTAATAGCTGTTTTGAAAATTCCATACTTCCCAAATGTGCTGCAACTTCTGGAATTTTTGCCCAAATAAACATTGATGCATCTGGTTTATTCATTTTCCATCCAGCTTCTGCAAACACTTCAAGCATTAAATCTCTTCTTTTTCTATATTTCTCAACATGTTCAGCAACACATTCTTGTGGTCCATCAAGTGCTACAGTAGCAGCAATTTGAATTGGAGTAAACATTCCATAATCTAGCCATGATTTTATTCTTTTTAAAGCACCAATTAATCTTTCATTTCCTACGATACAACCAACTCTCCATCCAGCCATATTATATGATTTTGATAGAGTGAAACATTCAACTGCAACATCAAGTGCACCCTCTGCTTGGAAAATAGAAGGAGTTTTATATCCATCAAATGTGATGTCAGCATAAGCAATATCAGAGATTACATAAAATCTTTCTCTTTTTGCCATTGCTACTAATTTTGTGTAAAACTCAGGTGTAACTGTCGCACATGTAGGATTATGAGGGAAGTTTACAACTACAAATTTTACTTTTGGAATTGATTCATCAATTGTTTTTTGTAATCTTTGAAAGAAAAGATCTTCATCAACTTTAAATGCATCATCAAATACAAGTTCAAATTTATGAACAGCAGCACCATTTAACATAAATGCATATGAGTGAATAGGATATGTAGGATCTGGAACGACAGCTACGTCACCCACATTTACTATTGCTTGAACTAAGTGAACATATCCTTCTTTTGAACCCATTGTTGCACATACGTGTTTATTTGGGTCTAAAAAATCAACATCATATTTTCTTTTATACCAGTTAGAAATAGCAAGTCTTAATTTAAAAATACCCGCACTTGCACTATAACCATGATTTTTTGGTTTTGCAGCAGCTTCAATTAATTTATCTGTAATATGTTGTGGTGCTGGACCATCAGGATTCCCCATAGAGAAGTCAATTACATCTTCCCCTGCTCGTCTAGCTTCCATCTTGATATTATTAACTTCTGCAAACACATAGTTTGGAAGTCTTTTCATTCTCTCAAATTCGATTTCTGGAAACACAATTTACTCCTTAGTAATGTTAATTCCTTGCTTCATATTAGCAAGAGTATATAAATCGTCAATTTTAATATATTTTGTATTGTTAGGCACTTCAAGTCTTAAACTTTTATGCAAACTGTTTTCTTCATAAATTCCAATTATATTTAAAGCTTCATCATAAAAAACCACATTTGGATACCAAATATTACCACTTGATGATTTTATTGTAATAACTTTTGTATTTGATACTTTAATCATATACGGTTTAAGTGGTTTTTTTAAAGATAATTCTTTATTATTTATTAAATCTTCTGCTCTATAAACTGAAGAATCACTCGTATCTATCGAATAATTCCAATTATAGTCACCCTCTCTTTTGATATCAACAATTCTACAATTTATTGATTGTAATTCTTGAGATAATCTGAGAGGGCTTATGGCGGCTGCAGTTTTTATTTGAATAGTCCATTTTAAATTATTATTAACGACAATTTCTTCTTGTACAATGAAATTATGTTGTCCTAAAGCTCTTAAAATATCACCAAGATTTTTTGATGATTTTTTTGGATATTTATTAACATTAAATGTAATACTAATATTTTGAGTTGATGGGAGATTTAGCTTTAACACACCATTATTTGACAATTCTTGAATAATTTTTGTGTAGTCAATCTGATTATTTGTATAAAAGTTAGCTTCATTGCTAAAAATATGGTTAATTAGATTTTTGTGAGTGTTATAATCACTATTTCCTAATAAATCTTTTACTTTCATATCTAAGTTTGCACTTAACAATACACTTAATGTAATTATTAAAATCAGTTTTCTTATCACGGTTTTTTCTTCTTTTATCTTTTAAGATTATAAATCAAAATCCCAGCAGCAACAGAAACATTTAATGAATCAAATTCATGTTCCATAGCAATTGATACTTTTAAGTCAAGTTTTTTAGCAACTTTTGGAGAAATCCCAGTTCCTTCACTTCCTAAAAATAGGGCAACTTTATCAGTTTTTTCAATTTTCCCATATTTCTTTAAATCAATTCCATCTGTTGTTGCACCAATTAATGTGAAACCACAATCAATTAATTCACTTGCTAAATCAGCTGATCTTGGATGAACCAAAAATGGTAAATCAAGTAATGCCCCAGAACTTGTTCTTAGAATTCCAGAATCATTTACAGTTTTAATATCAGCAGCAATTAATCCTTCAATTCCTAAAGAATAAGCAGTTCTAGCAATCGCACCAATATTTCCAACATCAGTAACACCATCAAGAACTAAAATGAAATTCATTTTTTTGAACTCTTTTATGTCTGTGTATTCAACATGTGTTAGTTTTAAAAAGAAACCTTGATGGTTTCCACCTTTTGCTAATGCTTGAGCTTTTTGATTATCCAATTTGTGGATTTTTTTGTCAAGTTTTGCAAATCTTGTAAAAAGTTTTTTATCAATCTCTTTTGAAAGAAAAATTTCTTCTATTAACTGCGGGTGTTTTTCAAGTACATAAAGTACGATTTGTTTTCCATATATTATCATTGGGAGATTCTATCTAAAAATTGTTGATAAACCTCTTTTATTGATTGTCCAGTCATTTTAGCTATTAATTTAGCTTTTATTTTTGGAGCAATATCTAAAGAAATAATATCATCTAAATCAAGGTTAAAACCAACTGTTTCTTTTGGTTCAACAATTACGACCCATTCACCTCTAATATTCATATCTTTAAACTCATTAAATAAATTTAAAGCTGAATTCTTAAAAGTTTTTTGGTGAAGTTTACTTATCTCTTTTGCTAAAAATATTGTTCTATTGGCATCTTTTATACTTAATTCTTCAAGTAGTTTTAGAAGTCTATGTGGTGATTCATAAAGAATTGCTAATTTATCATCATTTAAAACATCATTTAATTTTGATGCCCTACTTACTCCTTTATGGTCTAAAAATCCATAAAATGAAAAAGTTGTGTGAGGAAATCCGCTCATTGCATAAGCAGTTAAAATAGCATTTGCACCAGGCAAAACATCATAAGCAATATCATTTTTTATGCAATAATCAACTAGAGTAGCCCCAGGATCACTAACGCAAGGCATTCCTGCATCACTTACATAAACAACATTTTTAGTAAAAGTGTCTTTGTCTAAAGTTTGTAAAATATGATTTTCGTTATGAGAATGGAAAGATTTATATTCTTTGTTTGAAAAGTCTAGGTTATTTTTTTCACCTAAAAGATTTAGAAGTTTTTTTGTTACTCTTGTATCTTCACAAAAAATAAGTTCCGCTTCCTCAAGGACTCTTAAAGACCTTTTTGAAATATCTTCAAGATTTCCTATTGGAGTTGGAACTAAGCACAACATAATATTGTACTATTTAGCCATGTTATATTTAGCTTTGAATTTCTCAACTCTACCAGCAGCATCAACAAGTTTTTGCTCACCTGTAAAGAATGGGTGACAAGATGAACAAATGTCGATTCTTAAAGACTCAACATTTGATTTTGTTTCAAATGTGTTACCACAAGCACAAGAAATTGTACAAACTTTATAATCTGGATGAATATCTTTTTTCATGCCATAATCCTTAATGTAATTAATGTTTAATAAAAGGTCAAGTCTATTGCTAGCCCTTTAAAAAACTCTTTAGGGACGGGATTATAACGAAAAATACTTAATAATATCTGAATTTAAGTTTTCTATTATATTGGATGTTTTATCTAAAAATTGACCTTTATTAAAAGTATTTTGTCTTTTTGCAAGTTTTGCCGTATTTGCAGATATTTTTTCTTCTAATTCTTGTTTAGAAAGTTTTCCATCTAAATACTCTAAAGTTTCGAGTATTCCAATAGATGCCATACAATTTGGGCTTCTTGTATATTTTTTTTCTAAAAATATAACTTCATCAATAAGCCCTGAATTTATCATAATTTTTGTTCTTTGAGAAATTCTATTTTTAAGTTCTTCTTTGTCCCAAAGAATTTCAAAAATCTTCAAATCTTTTGCTAGAGCAATTTTAGGATTTTTTTCAAAATACGAAGTAGGGCTAAGACCAGTTTGTTTATAAATAGAATAAGCTTTTTCGATTCTATATCTATCATTTTTTTCGATTTTTTGCATATATTCTTTATCTATTTCATACAATAAATCATAAGCATCTTGTTGAGGAATATCAAGTTTTATTTTTGTTTCAATGCCTTTTGATAAACCATCAATTAGGGCTTTTAGATAAAATCCAGTTCCACCAACAATGATTAGATTTTTATCGTTTTTAATAGCATAATCTTTTGCTTTTTTATAAAGTTCAATAAATTTAATTACATCAAACTCTTCATTTGGATAAACTTCATCTATTCCAAAATGAATTATATTTCTTCTTTCTTTTAAAGTAGGTTTTGCAGAAGCTATTTCAATTTCTTTATAAACACAAAGTGAATCAAGCGATAAAATAATAGAGTTTGTTTTATTTGCTATTTCTAAAGATAGGGCAGTTTTCCCTGAAGCTGTTGATCCAATTATTGCTATTTCTTTCATGATTTAACTTTTGAATTTTTACAATCTTCTAATTTTTGATTTAGTTCATTTATCTCTTTTTCTTTTTGAATTAAGATTCTTAATAGATCTGAAACATCTTTTGAACCAGAATCTTTAACTTCCATTTGTGTTTTAGAAACACAGGCACTTAATGTAAAAACTAAAAATATGGTGCTTAAAAGTAGGGTGATTTTAGACATTTGTTGCTTTCATAATTAAAATAAAATTGATTATAACTAGAAAAAGTTTAATTCTAATTTTTTAATAATATCTTAGATACAATTCTTTCCATGAATAAGCTTATACAAAAACTAAACGACTTTAACGAACTTGTTATGTTCAAACACTCTATTTTTTCACTTCCTTTTATTTTTATAGCAATGGTTGTAGCTGCAAATGGTTGGTTTGGATTTAAACTTTTAATTCTTGGAATTTTTGCTGCTTTAACAGCTAGAAATTTTGCAATGGGATTTAATAGATTTATGGATAGAGATATTGATGCTTTAAATCCAAGAACTATAAATAGACCAAATGTTGATGGACGAATCAGTGCTTCTTCAATGTTTATTTTTGTTGTTTTAAATGCTTTAGGATTTATTGCCGTTGCATATTTTGTAAACGATTTAGCATTATATTTATCAATTCCAATTTTAATAATTATTGGTTCATACTCATATTTCAAAAGATTTTCTTATTTAGCCCATGTGATTTTAGGTATTTCTTTAGGACTTGCTCCAATTGCTGGAGTTGTTGCTGTGAGTGAAACGATACCTTTTTGGTCAGTTTTATTGAGTAGTGGAGTTATGTTTTGGGTTGCTGGATTTGATTTACTTTATTCTTTACAAGATATTGAAGTTGATAAAAAATTAGGACTTCATTCTATTCCATCAAAATTTGGTGTTGAAAAAACAATGAAAATTTCAAAAATATTTCACGCTTTAACAGTGATTTTTTGGCTTTTATTTGTGATTATTTCTGAAAGTTCATATTTTGCTTATGTTGCTGTAGTTTTAAGTGCATTGATGCTTTCTTATGAACATTATTTAGTAAATAAAGATTTTAGAAAAATCGATAAAGCCTTTTTTACAGTAAATGGATATTTAGGAATAATATTTTTTGTATTGATTATATTAGACAATATTTTCTTTTAATTTATTTTTTAAGTAAGGCTGTGCTATTATTCCAGCCTTATTTCTAATAATAACAAATGCGTCTGTGGCTCAACTGGATAGAGCATCGGGTTTCGGCCCCGGCGGTTACAGGTTCGACTCCTGTCAGGCGTACCATTTTACAATCTAACTTAATCAAAAACAATCTAGATAAAGTCCATTAAATCAAACTTTAAAATAATTTATAATCTAACTTATGCTAATTAAATCTAAGAAAATTTGGGTCTCATTTTGGGTCATTTTTAGAAAAGACCTAATTTAATAAATAATTATGACCTTATTTCTATAAAAAAGGTCGTTGAAATGCCTAAGATAGAGTTATTAAAAGATATACAAATTAAAAAAACAAAACCACAAGAAAAAGAATATTTCTTAAATGATGGTGGAGAATTAAGGCTATTAGTAAAAGAAAATGGGTCAAAAATTTGGCAATTTAAATATACATTTTTAAACCAGAATGTTTATCTATTCTAAAACTTTTTAATCAATTAAGTAGCTTTTTTAAAATATATTTAACTACAATACAAAAAAATTAGGGGCTTAAATGAAAATTGTTTATATGATTATCTTCTTTTTGTTATTTTTACCTAATCAATTGTTTGCTATGCAGATTTTTGTAAAAACATTAACTGGTAAAACAATAGCTTTAGAAGTTGAAGCTAATGATACTATTGAAAATGTTAAAGCAAAAATACAAGATAAAGAAGGTATCCCTCCAGATCAGCAAAAAATAGTTTTTGCTGGAAACCAGTTGGAAGAGGGAAGAACTTTAGCAGATTATAATATACAGAAAGAATCAACTCTTCATTTGGTAATTAGACAAATTGTAGTACAACCAATAAATAAAATTACTCCTAAAACTCGACCAACACAATACGCAAATGCACAAGGTGCAGCAAAAGCATTGGATAAAATTATAGATAACATAGATAATAATCCAAAAATGGAAAGTGTAATAGCAAAATTAAATCAATTTTCGTCAAATGAAGCAGTAGCAAGTGCAGTAGAAACTACAACTCCTGTAGCAACAAATGCAACAGTTGGAGCAACAACGCAAATTTCAAATGGAATTGCAGGAATAGTAACTCAAAGACAAAATGCAAATATTTCTTCTGGTGGTATGAACTCAGGTGATGGAATGTTTAGTGAAAATAATCTTTGGATTAAACCATTTGGATCAATTGGTTCTCAAAATGATAAAGATGGTATAAATGGATTTGATTTAAAAACATATGGGTTAGGATTTGGAGCAGATACAGAATATAAAAACAACCAAAAATTAGGATTGGCATTTTTCTATACAAATGGAAATGTTGATGTAAATAATATGAATCAAAACGCAGATTTAGATGTATTTACAACATTAATATATGGAAATGTACCTGTAATAGATGATAAAACAAACTTCTTGTATCAAGCTGGATACGCTTGGCAAAAAACACAAACAGATAGAGCAGTGTTTACAGGAGATATAGCAGAATCAAAATATACAAGTAAAACAGCATCTTTAGATTTAAAATTAATGAGAGATGTGAATGTAAATAAAGATTTATTATTACAACCATTAGTAAATACAACATATAGACATTTTACAAATCCAGCATATAATGAAACTGGAGCAGATGCACTAAATTTAAATGTTGATAAATTTACATCAAGTGATTTAATTGTAGGGTTCGGAACATTAGCACATTATAAATTAACAGATGATTCAAAAATAGTTGGAAATTTAAATGTAGGATATGATTTACATGATAAAAACCAAACTGTAACTTCAGCTTATGAAGGAGCAACAGGAGTTAACTTTGGGACAGATGGAATAGATAATGGAAGATGGTCGTATGAAGCTGGAATTGGATATGAAATGGATATAAATAAAACAAATAATATCAATGTATCATATGATTACCAAGGACAAGGAAAAGATTTTAGTAATAATGTAGTTTCAGCAAAATATGTGCTGAAGTTTTAATTATTAAATTGATTGCTAACAATATTTTTTAATTTTATATAGTTTTCCAAGAATTTAGATACTTATTAAATAACTGGAACTAATAAAATAAAGTAATATATTTTATATGTTTAGTAAATATTTCTTTTCAAACTCTAAATTCATTTCCTATAAATTAAATACATATTGTGTGTTATACCTTTCCTAATAAATAAAGGATTTGAAATGACTACAACAACTAATAAAGTTAGAACAAAAACTCCAACTACTATCAGGTGTAAAAAATTTAATTTTTACTATCTTATCTTTGGTAGCTATTTTTTCTATTTCTTTAGGTAATAATGTCATTTAATCTACTTTTAGTGTTCGATTAAATAATATCTATTGTAAGGGGTTATAAGAAAAAGACTTTGATAGAAATAGGGTGCAAGAAATTTATTCGACTCCTGTCAGGCTTTTTTTATAAATTCTATAGAATAATTTATTTCATATTCTTTTAAATCATTTAAGAATTACTTTGTTTCTTCCTGCTGCTTTTGCCATATATAGGGCTTCATCTGCTCTTTTAATAGTGTTATTTATTGGTTCATTTTTTTCATATAATGTTCCTCCAAAACTACAAGTTATTTTTGGAAGATTGTCAATTTTATTATTTTCTATTATTTTTCTTAGATTTTCAAGTGCAATTTTAAGTCCATTTTCTGAAGAAACTTTTAATATCATAATAAATTCTTCTCCACCCCAACGAATTAATATATCATCATTTCTTGAATATTTTTCTACGTTTGATACAAGAGTTACTAAAATCTTGTCTCCAACATCATGTCCAAAAGTATCATTTATTTTTTTAAAATTATCTATATCTATCATCCCTAAACCAAAATACATCTCATCATTTTCAAAAGTCTCAATAAGTCTTTTATAGTTATTCTCAAAAAATTCTCTATTATATGCATTTGTTAATTTATCTCTTAATACTTTTTGTTCTAATTCAAGATTTGCAAGCATTGTTTCACTAATATCAGTAAAACTAACTATATAAATAGCATCTTCAAATTTATTAATTGTTACAGAAAAAGCATAAGTTATTCCATCAATTCCTTTAATTGCAACAACTCTTTTTCTATGACTCAAGGTTTGAATTATATTAACCCAATTTTCATTTTCATTCACAAAAGATAAATTAAAAAACTTTTCATCTTCTATAAATAAATCACTAATACATTTGTGATTTATTTTGTATTCTTCAATATTTTTAAATCCTAAAAAATTGAAGAATTTTTTATTTGCAAATTCAATATTTTTTCCGTTTGTTAAAATTACTATATTATCTTGTGTATCTATAAATTTGTAAAGTTTATCATAGGCAATTTTTTGTGAAGTTATATCACTAATTACTCCTTCAAAATAACTATGATTTTCATCACTGATTAATTGAAGATTATCATTTATCCAAATAATTCTTCCATCTTTTGAAATAATTCTATATTCTAAATCAATATTTAAAACATTATTTTTAATCATTGAATCTATACTTTTATGAACCACAGCTAGATCACTTGGATGAATAATATTTGCAAAAGATATTACTTTATTGAATTTTATTTCATCAATTTTGTAACCAGTTATTGTTTCAATAGCATTATTTATATAAAGCATCGTAAAATCGTCATCAATTTCACATCTATAAATAATATCAGGAATATGAGAAACTAAAGATTCAAATTGTTCTTTAGATTTTTTTATTTTTAGTTGATAAAGTTTAATACTTGTAATGTCATGAATTGTTCCTAAAGATTGAACTACATCACCATATTCATCAAAAGTATGTCTGCATTCTTCTTCTACATATTTTATTTCACCAGTTTTTGTAATAATTCTATGTTCAACTTGATAATTTGTTTTATTTTTAATTGAATTCATATAGGCTTTATCTACTTTTTTTATATCTTCAGGATGAATATATCTTAAAAAATTCTCATAACTAGCTTCAAACTCTTGAGGACTAAATCCAAAGATATGATAAACTTCATCACTCCATTTAAGATTATTTCCTAAAATATCAAATTCCCAATATCCAAGTTGAGCAATTTTTTGTACTTCTTTTAAAACATTATCTTTTTTTGAAAGCTGAGTTTTCGTTTTATCAATTCTGTAAATAAAATAAATCATACCCATTGTTAAAAATATTAAAATAGCTAGAAATAAAAAATATTGTGTAATAAAATCTTGTAAATCATTATGTTTATTAGAGATTATTATATATGCAATAGTTTGATTTGTAATGGCATTCTTTACTGGTAAATATGTAGTTATATAATAATCACCATTGTATTTATTGTAAAAATTAAAAATTTCACCTGATTTTATAAACTCTCTTATTTTGGAATTATTTTTTGTTAAATATTCTTTGATAATAGGCTCAATATTATTATTTCCACTATTTGAAATATTTATTTCATGATAAAAATCTTTATCAATTGAACAAGTAGCGTAGTTGTCTTTTTCTTCTTCAATGATATTTTTATCAACTATAGATTTTTTGATTATAAAGTCAGTATCACTATGGAGTTCTTTTTTTAAATCATTTATTATTGATTCCATAGAAACAGAAGTTTCAACGCTTCCTAAATAAATATCATTATATTTCAAAGGATAAACAAATCTATATCCGTTATAAATTCTACCTTCTTCAAATCCACTAATAGCTTTTTGATATTGATTTACAAAAGCAACAGTATGTCTTATGTTAGTTAAATTATCTCCATATTTATTTGGTCTATGGAATCTTAAAAAACTATCATTATTTTTTAAATGAAAATGTAGTTGTTTGAGTTTATAATCATTCATATTGTTATACATGTCAATAAGATGGTCGTATAATTTTTTTCTTATGATTTCTTGTTCTTCTTTAGAAGATGTATAAACATTTTCTAAAATACTTTTTGTTTCTTTAGTATTTAATTTATTAAAATAAATAATATTAGAATAAACCTTATATGCTTCAATTATTGTATTGTACGTAACTTCAATAATTTTCTTTTCAGCATCTAAATGTTCTTTTTTTCTATTTTCAATAAGTGTGAAAATAACGTAAGTAAATAATAAACACATAAGAAAAAAAGATAGTATAAAAATGATTTTCTTTTTCAAAATATTTAATCCTATTAAAATAATTCGCGATTATATCAAAATCATTAGATATAAACAAAAGTTATAAAGGGATAAATATTTTTATTTAAGAATTAGTGATAAATAGAGTCTATTTTTGACTTCAAATCTTTTTTAAGGAGTCTAAAATATCTAACTTTTTAAATGAGGAAAGTAAACTAAGTAAATTTTACCTAGTTTACACTTTTTTAGTTATCTTTAAAATTTCCAATAATTTCTTTAGCTTTTTGTAAAGCAACATCACTAGAATTTTTATCAAAAGTTAAAGCAACAGCCATTCTTCTTCCCACATGACTTTGAGGTTTTCCAAATACTCTAATAATTGAATCTTTTGTAAATGAAGAATCAAAAATATCAACTTGAGGATTAAAGCTATCACCACTTGCTTTATACGCAGCACTTGCACCAGCTCCATAAGTTACATACTCAATTGGAAGTCCTAAAACTGCTCTTACATGAAGTGCAAATTCACTAGCACTTTGAGTAATCATAGTAACCATTCCAGTATCATGTGGTCTTGGACTTACTTCTGAGAAATAAACATCATCACCTTTTACAAAAAGTTCAACTCCAAAAATTCCTCGTCCACCTAAACCATCAGTGATTTTTTTAGCAATATCTTGAGATTTTGCAATTGCAATTTCACTCATATTCATTGGTTGCCATGAGAAGATATAGTCACCATCTTGTTGAATATGACCTATTGGCTCACAAAATACTGTATCTTTTCCATTTCTAATAGTAAGCATTGTGATTTCATAGTCAAATCTAATAAACTCTTCAACTATTAATTCACTAGCATCTCCTCTTGCTTCTTTTGCTAATTCCCAAGATTTTTCTAAATCTGCCTCGCTTCTTGCAATACTTTGACCATGTCCAGAAGAACTCATAACAGGTTTAATAACACAAGGAAAACCAATATTTGAAGCAGCTTTTTGTAAAGCTTCAAAAGTTGTAACAAACTCAAATTTACTTGTTGGAAGTTTTAACTCAACAGCTGCAAACTCTCTAATATTTTTTCTATTCATAGTTTTATTAACAGCATCTGCATTTGGAATTACATGAAATCCCTCTTTTTCTGCTTCAAAAAGTGCTTGAATATTTATAGCTTCAACTTCTGGTAAAATAAAAGTTGGTTTTTCTCTTCTTATAACATCCAGAATCTCATTTTTATTTTTCATATTAATTGTATATGATTTATTAGCAACCAATTGTGCAGGAGCGTTGTTATAACTATCAACAGCTATTGTTTCAATACCTAATCTTTGAGCTTCAATGATAACTTCTTTACCAAGTTCACCACTTCCAAGAAGCATGATTTTTATAGAATCAGATTTTAAAGGCGCAGGGAATTTCATATTTTTTATCCTTAATTATTGAATTTAGTTTTTATTAAATGCTAGTTACGAAAACTTTTTTTACAGCACCTTTGAAATAAATAGTGCCATTTTTTTTCGAAAGAGTTAACTCTTCACCACTTTTTGGGTAAACAAAAGTAGAATCTTTTACAAGTCCTAAATTATTAGCTCTTAAGAAACACGCAGCCATTCCAGTTCCACAAGCAAGTGTTTCTCCTTCAACTCCTCTTTCATAAGTTCTAACTTTTATAATACCATCTTCAATTTTTGCAAAATTAACATTTGCATTGTGTTCATATCTCATTTTTGCACACAAATCATGATTGTAAAGTTCCAAATCATCAACTATTGTTACAAGATGAGGAACACCAGTATCAACTAAATACCAAGCAAATCCATCTTGAACAAATTCTTCTTTTATAACTTTAGGAAGAGTAAGTTGAGTTTCAACAATATCATTTTCAACGCATGATTTTATTAATCCTGCACCTGTCAAAAATTGCATTTCATTTGATGTAACTAAATTATTTGTAAAAGCATAATGAGAAACAGCTCTTGTAGCATTTCCGCACATTGCAGCATCACTTCCATCGCTATTGTAAAATAACCATTTAAAATCAGCTTCATTTGATGGAACAATTACAACTAATCCATCTGCACCAATTCCCTCAGTTCTATTACATAATTTTATAGCTTCATTTGTATAATCTTTTTCTATAAAAGTGTGAAAAATTACAAAGTCATTTCCACTTGCACTATATTTTGTATATGTCATATAATCTCTCCGATGATTCGTTCAACTTCGTTTTGAAGATGTTTTAAATTTTGTGAATTATCTATTACCATATCAGCTAACTTTCTTTTTTCTTCAATATCCATTTGATTTGAGATTTTTAATTTAGCTTCATTTTCATCAATATTATCTCTTTTCATAAGTCTTTGAATTTGTAACTCTTTTGGAGTATAAATAACCAAAGATTTTGAAATTGGATAATGCATTTTTTCAAAAAATAGTGGAATATCTACAAAATAAGGTTTATTTTGTTCTTCAAATATTTTTGATTCTTTAATGATTTCATTTTTAATTAATGGGTGAAGTAGGGCTTCTAGTTTTAGTTTATTTTCTTCATTTGAAAAGATAATTTTCCCTAACTCTTTTCTCAAAACTTTTCCATTTTCTACATATTGTTCACCAAACATGGTAGCAATTTTATTAGAATTTTCATCCAATAATCTATGAGCTATTACATCAGCATCAATTGTTAAAAAACCGTGAAGTTTGAAGAGGTTACAAACAGTGCTTTTGCCTGTTGAAATTCCGCCAGTTAAGGCGATTGCGTTTTTAAATAAATCATTACTCATAGAAAGATTCTACAATAATAATGATTTATTTATATTTAATAGCAGTTAATTATCTTTTTGCGATACCAGTTAATTCTCTGTGTTCTGATGCTGGAAATACAAAAGATGCAAGTTGGATTTCAGATGAATAATAATCTAATCCATCTAATAAATCAGATCTTTGTAGATTTATATCAGCAGTTGGGTGATATTTTTTAGAAGCTAAGATTGAAGTGTTATGTCCAAATTTAAATGGCATAGCAATCCAGAATTTTGTTCCAACAAGTTTTAAATCAGCAAATAATTGCTCTTTATCTTTTGAAATTGCTTTTGAAGCAAAAGCAATTAAACCATCAGCTTTTAAAATTCTTTCAATATTTGCAAGTAGAAGTTCATCAATTTTTACATCAGTTAAAATTATTACATCAATATTTTTTTCATTTTTTGATGTAAGAAGTGAAGTGTCTCCAAACTCGATATTTGAAACTTTTGAATGTCTAGCAGCTTGATTTTTCATATCTTCATCAGCAGTTCCAATAATTAGAACATTAGAAGCTTCTTTGTGTGTACACAATGGTAAATGTACCATCATTTCATTAAATGCGTTATTATCTTTCATTATATATAGTCCTTAATATTTATAAACATTTTGCTATAATACCCAAAAATTTTTAAAGTAATCGCAAGATTTGGAAAACAGAATAAAAAAAAGGTGAATAATGGCAACAGTTAGTTACAAAGATGCTGGAGTTGATATAGATGCTGGAAATCAGTTTGTAGAAAATATCAAACCTTATGTAAAAGCAACGACAATTCCAGGAGTTCTTGGAGGAATAGGTTCATTTGCTGGTGCATTTGAATTACCAAGTGGTTACAAAAAACCTGTAATTCTATCTGGAACAGATGGAGTTGGAACAAAACTAAAACTTGCAATTGATGCAAAAAAATTTGATACAGTTGGAATTGATTTAGTTGCCATGTGTTCAAATGACTTGTTATGTAACTTTGGAGAGCCATTATTTTTCCTAGATTATTATGCAACTGCAAAATTAAATGTTGAAGAAGCTACTCAAGTAGTAAAAGGAATAGCTGAGGGTTGTATCAGAAGCGAGTGCGCTTTAGTTGGTGGTGAAACTGCTGAAATGCCAGGAATGTACAAAGAGGGTGATTTTGACTTAGCTGGTTTTTGTGTTGGAATTGCAGAAAAAGATGAGTTAAATAGAATTGATAAAATCAAAGCAGGTGATACTTTAATTGCATTACCATCTTCTGGTGTTCACTCAAATGGTTTTTCACTTGTTAGAAAACTTTTACTTGAAAAATTAGGAATGTCTTTAGATGATGATTTCCAAGGGAAAGCACTTAAAGATGTATTATTAGAACCAACTAGAATTTATGTAAAAGAGTTCAAAGCTAATAAAAGTAAAATCAATGCTTTAGCACATATTACTGGTGGTGGAATTACAGAAAACTTACCAAGAGTTTTACCAGATAATTTAAAAGCAGTTGTAAAAAGAGCAGATGTTAGAGTTTTACCAATTTTTGAATTTATGGGTAAACACGTAGAACTAGAAGAGATGTACAGAACATTTAATATGGGTGTTGGTATGGTTTTAGTTGTAAGTGCTGAAAATGTAGATTCAGTTTTAGCTAACACTGATGGATATGTTATTGGACATATAGCTGATGGTGCTAAATGTGTTGAATTTATCTAATATTTTTTAGATAAGAAGTAAAAAGGGTGAGTTTAAGAACTCACCCTTTTTTTATGTTCTTATAATAATTTAGAATCTCCACAACTTTAGAAGCATAACCCCATTCATTGTCATACCAAATTAAAAGTTTAATCATATTATTTATAACTTCAGTGTATCTATGGTCAATTATTGTTGTGAATTTTTCTTTTTTAAAATCACTTGAAACCAAAGGCTCAAAATTATTTAAAACTATTGGGAAGTTTTGATTCTTTTCATACTCTTCAAAAAGCTCAATTATCTCATTTTTTGTTGATTTTTCTTTTGTAAACAAAGTTACATTTATAGCTCCAACTGTATCTGTTGGAACTCTTAGGGAACTTGAACTTATTAAGTTCTGATTGATATTTGGAAGTACAAAAGAACAAGCTTTTATGGTTGTTGTTTTATTTGGAATAATATTTTGAGTTGAAGATCTACCAAACTCAAAGTTACAATTCACTTCTCTTGTATCACTTTTTACAAAACTTCCATCAAGAACTCTTTGATGATTTAATAAAGGATGAACAGTAAGAATATCTCCACATAAAATCTCTTTTTTATCATTTATAAGTTTTAAAGCAGGAAGTAGGGCTGTTGCATTACATGAACTTGTAGAGATGATTTTGTGAATATTTGGATTTAATTCTTTTTCATTTACTCCCAAAATTATGTTTATATCAGCTTTATTATTTGGGTGAGTTAAAAATATTGCTTTTACAGGAAGATTTTTTAAAAGATTAATATCCTCTTTTTTACCACTTGAATCAATAATAATATCAATATTTGTTAAATCAATTTTATCTAAAAAATCAAAGTTTGTGATTTTTATTTTTGATGTTGAGTTCTGAATATAGTTATTTTCAACGATTTTAAATCTATCTTCATATTTTCCATATGTTGAATCATAATTTATTGAATAAACTATATTTTCAATATATGGATTTATCTCATTTATTATAACTATTTCAAAATCTTTATTTGAAACCAACTGTTTTAAAACAGCTTTACCGATTCTACCAACACCATTTAAAAGAATTTTCATAATCTAACCTACATTTTTTTATAGGGAAGTATAGTTAAATTCTAATTATACTTTAGCCATTTCGATAAATAAAAAGTGCGAATTTTCCAAAGCTTTTATTTCTATTTTTTTAATATCAATTATTTCCATTGCATCACCAGCATTTAAAGTAATTTCATTTATATTTGAACTTCCTTCAATTTGTACAAAATAAACTTGTCTATTTTCTTTGATTTCAAACTCTAAAGATTTATTAATTTCAAGTTCACTAACATAAATATTTATATCTTGATAGATTTTTATATCGGCAGTTCCATCAGTGCTTGAAACAATATTTAAAAACTTATTGATTCTATCTTTTTCTTCATATCTTTTTGAGCCATAAAGTCTAGGAAGACCAGCTTTTGGAGGAATAATCCAAATTTGCAAAAGTCTTAAATCATTACTTTTATGAACATTATGTTCACTATGATATATTCCATCTCCTGCACTTAAATATTGAACTTCTCCTCTTTTTAAAGTCTCAGAATTTCCCATAGAATCTTTGTGAGTAATCTCTCCATTTACAACATAAGAAATGATTTCCATATTTGCATGAGGATGAGTGTCAAACCCAGATTCAGGATGAACAATATCATCATTTAGAACTCTTAAAACTCCAAAATTCATATTATTTGGATTTCTATATTCTGCAAATGAGAAATGAAAACGGCTTTCTAACCAACCTAAATTTGATGTTCCCATATTTTCTTTTGGTAATTTTTTTAACATGTTAACTCCTTGTCAAAAATAAAACTTTCCATTGAGATATTTGAATACAACATCTCACTATTAAATGATTTTCCTTTTTTATTTATAGCATTTCCAAAAGCTATAAATATAGGTAAAAAATGCTCAATCGAAGGATGATTTTTATAAAAATTTATATTTTCTTGAATATTTTTTAACTTTTCTTCTTTTGCATTTTCAATAATATCAATCATATCATCATTAAATTCTTTTGCGTAATTTCTTATGTTTGGATTCATACTCATATCACCTAAATTATGGGTAATTCCACCACTACAAATAATCAAAGCTTCATTTTTAAATTGTTGAAGTTTTTCTCCTAATTCTATTAATTGGTTTATATTATATGAAGTAGGAATACTTATTTGTAGTACTGGAATTTCAAGATGTTCATACATTAATGCAAGAACATTCCAAACTCCATGGTCATAACTTTTTTTATTTTCATCGATTGAGATATTAATATTCTCTTTTTTTAATTTTTCGATTAAATTTAAAGTTAATTTCTCATCACTATTTATTTCATATTTTACTTTATATAATTCATCTTCAAAACCGTAAAAATCATACATAATTTTATTTGCTTCTGGACTAATGATTTTTAAATCTTTTGTTAAATAATGGGCAGAAAATATAATTATATATTTTGGTTTTTCTAAACTATCTGCTAATTTTTTTATATTTTGTTTAGATTTTATATCACTTAAAATTATATTTGGAGCACCATGCGAAATAAATAGTGTTGGATTCATGATTATTGTGCTAAAACACCCTCAATATCAATCGCTAATTTAACTTCATCAGATACAGCAACTCCACCTGTTTCTAAAGCTTTATTCCAAGTTAAACCAAAATCACTTCTTTTAATTTTTCCATTAAGTGAAAAACCAGTTCTTTGTTTTCCCCAAGGATCTTTAATTACAGAACTTGTTTCTAAATCAAGTTTGATATTTTTGGTTACGCCTTTCATAGTGAAATCACCATAAACTGCATCTTTTTCAATTTTTGTTGATTTAAAAGTAATTTTTTGAAATTTTGCAACATCAAACATATCTTCAGCTTTTAAATGTTCATCTCTTTTTTCATTTGCTGTGTTAATTGAAGCAACAATAATTTCTCCATTTATTGATATTAATGTATTTGTTTTTTCATCAAATTCAAAAGTTCCAGCAATGTCGTTAAATTTACCAGTAACATTTGTAATCATCATATGTTTTACTGTAAAACCAGCATTTGTATGACTTGCATCAACATTATAATTACCTGCAAATAACGCAGTTGAAAGAGCAATTGATGCTAAACTTAATTTTAAAATTTTCATAGTATTCCTTTTATTATTTTATTTTACTAATTAGTAATATTAAAGCAAAAAAATTAATTTGCTTTGTAAACTTTATTCAATAAATCATATAAAGTATTTAATTCTTCATCACTTAAAACTTCCAACATATGAGTCAGATTTTTTGCATGATTTGGAAAAACCTCTTCAATAACATTTTTTCCTTTTTGAGTAATAGATAATATGAATGCTCTACTATCATTTGGGTCTTTTATTGAAGTTATCCATTCATCTCTTTTTAGATTTTTAACAACAACAGTTATATTTCCAGGTGTACTCATAGTTAATTTTGTAATTGAACCAATATTTAAATCACCTCTGTGATATAAAACTTCTAATACTTTAAATTGATTAAATGTAAGATTATGTTTTGATAAATAATTAACAGTCAAATTTGTAATTTTTAAACTGGCTTTTTCTAATCTAACAACAGTTTTCATAGCTTTGTCAGTTCTAGTTCCATAAGATTTTAACGATTTTTTATTCATAAACATACTCCTTTTGAAATTATATTACTAATTAGTAATAAAGTCAAGGGGAAAATGAAATTTATGAAATTTTTACTTAACCTTTTCATAATGAATTTTTGGATAAAATATTTCGTTTTGCTATAAAAGAATGAAAAATAAGGATACTAAAATGCTATTGACGCCAGGTCCAACTCCAGTACCAGAATTTGTAAGAAAGGCGATGGCCGATATTACGATTCATCATAGAACTGAAGAGTTTGAAGCGATTTTTAAAAATACTAGAGAATTATTAATTGAAATTTATGATATGCCTGAAGTTGTAATGTTAGCTTCAAGTGGTACAGGTGCTATGGAAGCTTGTGTTACAAATTTAACACACAAAAAAGCACTTACAATTAATTCAGGAAAATTTGGTGAAAGATTCGGAAAAATTTGTGCTGCATTTGGTATAGATTATACAGAAATCAAAAATGAGTGGAATACACCAGTTAGCGTTGAAGCAGTTGTTGAAGCTATTAAAGCTGATTCTTCAATTGATGCTGTGTTTATTCAAATTTGCGAAAGTGCAGGTGGATTAAGACATCCAGTTGAACAAATTGCTGCAGAAATTAAAAAAATCAATAAAGATATTACAATCGTTGCAGATGGAATTACAGCAATTGGTGTTGAAAAAATTGATACAACAAATCTTGATGCAGTAGTAACGGGAAGCCAAAAAGCTTTAATGTTACCACCTGGTCTTGCAATGATTGGATTTTCAAATGCAGCGGTTGCTAAAATTGAGTCAAAACCAAGAGGTTACTATTTTAATTTAGCAATTGAAATTAAAACACAAAGAAAAAATACAACAGCATGGACGGCTGCAACTACACTTATTATTGGTTTAGGTGCAATTTTAGAAAAACTAAAAGCTGATGGATTTGATAATTTATATAAACAAACAGCATTAAGAGCAAATGCTACGAGAGAAGCTTTAAAAGCAATTAGATTTGATATTTATCCAAAAACTCCTGCAAATGCAATGACAACTGTTTATACAGAACAATCAAGTGCTATTAGAAAAATATTAGAAAATAAATACAATGTAAATATTGCAGGTGGACAAGATCATTTAGCTGGTAAGATTTTTAGAATTAATCATATGGGATTAGTTGAAGATTATGAAGCATCTTGGGCTGTAAATGCTGTTGAATTAGCACTTGATGATTTAGGTATTAGAACATTTGATGGAACTGCAAACAAAGTTTTTGCATCAAATATGTTTAAAGGAAATTAAGAATAATGATTTTTGAACACGAAATTCCAAAAGGAAGTCGATTATACTTTGGAGCATCTGCTAAAAGAAAAAGAGTATTGGAAAATCAAGTTTGCGATATTTTAGAAAATAATGGATTTGAAGAGATATTAACTCCAAATTTCTCATATTCTCAACATCAAGCTATTGCAAATGAGAGAAAACTAATAAAATTTTCGGATGAGCAAAATGAACAAGTATCATTAAGAGCCGATTCAACTTTAGATGTAGTAAGAATTATTACAAAAAGATTAGGAAGAACAACAACACATAAAAAATGGTTTTATGTTCAACCTATTTTTTCTTATCCATCAAAAGAAGAGTATCAAATTGGATGTGAGTGGATAGATCATGATAATATTGCTGATATTATGAATTTAACAGCAGATATTTTAAAAGCTTTAAAAATAGAACCTATTTTACAAATATCAAATATTAATATTCCAAAACTTGTTTCAAATGAGTTGAATATTGATATTGATTTACTTAAAAATGGAGAAATTGCAACACTATTTAAATTAGATTGTGAGTGGTTAAATAAACTTATAAAAGTTAAAGATATAAAAAGTTTAGAAGATGTAATAAGTATTGTTCCTGCTTCTATTAAAATAGAGTTAGAAAAACTTCTTTCAAAAGCAAAAGATGTAGATTATGGAAATATAATTATTGCACCACTTTATTATGGGTCATTAAGATATTATGATGGTATTTATTACAGAGTAATTAATGACAATTTAACTTTATGTAATGGTGGAGTTTACTCAAGTGAAGGTATAAACTCACTAGGTTTTGCACTATACACAGATAATTTATTAAAAATTTTAGAGGATTAAGAATGAGCGCAGATATAATTGTTGGTATCCAATGGGGAGATGAAGGAAAAGGTAAGATAGTTGATATGCTTGCTCAAAAATATGATATGGTATGTAGAAGCCAAGGTGGACACAATGCTGGACATACTATTTGGGTTGATGGAGTAAAGTATGCTTTACACCTAATTCCTTCAGGAGTTTTAAATCCAAAAGCTATAAATGTAATTGGAAATGGTGTTGTATTATCACCTGAAAATATTATTAAAGAGATGAGTCAATTTCAAAACCTTGAAGGAAGACTATTTATTTCTGATAAAGCACATTTAAATTTACCATATCATGCATTAATTGATCAAGCAAAAGAGAGATTAAGAGGTGCAAAAGCTATTGGTACAACAGGAAAAGGAATAGGACCTGCTTATTCTGATAAAATTAATAGAGTTGGACATAGAGTTGGTGAATTATTAAATCCGGCAAAATTAACTAAATCAATTTTAGAATATTTTGAACAAAACAGAGCAATATTTGATGTTCTAGAAATAGCAACGCCAAATGAAAAAGAGTTATTAGAAGAGCTAAGTTCTTATAAAGAAAAATTAGCCCCTTTTATTACAAATACAACAAATATGGTTTGGAAAGCTCTTGATGAAAATAAAAGAGTATTACTTGAGGGTGCTCAAGGAACTATGCTTGATATTGACCATGGAACATATCCTTATGTAACTTCTTCAAATACGGTAAGTGCTGGTTCTTGTACAGGTTTAGGATTAAGTCCTAAAGATGTTGGAATCATAACAGGAATTACAAAAGCTTACTGCACAAGAGTAGGAAATGGTCCATTCCCATCGGAAGATTTTGGCGATGAGGGCGAAACTATGGCTCAAGTTGGAAAAGAGTTTGGAACAACAACTGGAAGAAAAAGAAGATGTGGTTGGTTTGATGCAGTTGCAGTCAAACATGCTTCTAGATTAAATGGATGTGACCAATTAGCTTTAATGAAACTTGATGTTTTAGATGGTTTTGCTAAAATAAAAATTTGTGTTGCTTATGAATTAGATGGTGTTAGAATTGATTATGTTCCAACTTGTTTAGAAAATGTAAAAGCAATATATGAAGAGATCGATGGTTGGGAAAGTGTAGTTGGAATTAGAGATTATGAATCACTACCAGCAAATGCAAAAAAATATATAGAAAAAATAGAAGAAGTTACTTCTGTTAAGGTTGGAATCGTTTCAACATCTCCTGAAAGAGATGACACAATTATAAGGGGGTAAAAACGCATGAGAATGAAATTACATCATACACCGTATGTCTCAAGAAGAATTACAAGAGATTTAATTAGTTGTGACTTTGTTGAGGTTAGAAAAGAGAAACATAGTATCGAAGCAGAAGTTGAAAGAATATTAGATGCTGATTTAGAAAAAGAGTTTGCTTTAGATGAAAAAGTTCAAGAAATTTTGGAAGAGCAAGAAGAAGAAATCGAGTATTTAAATGCAGATAGAAGACAACTTTTTTGGATGACTAAAAAAAGATTAGCAAATGATTTTGGAGTTATTTTAAATAACGAAGATAGATTTTCAGACATTGCTCACAAAATATTAGATTATTTATGGGAAGAAGATTTTATACATTATACATGTTCTGATAATCAAATTAAAAATGTAATATTTGCTTCTTTAGATGATTTTATCAAAGGTTTTGAAAAAGCTGATAGTGAAGTTATGGCAAAATTAAAAAATTATAAAAGAAAATTAATACCAGGAACTGATGATTATGATCTTGTATATCACAGATTATATGAAGAGGAATTAACAAAAAGAGGATTGATATAAATGCAAAAAGTATGGATATATTTAGAGAATGGGACTTTTTTAGAAGCGAAATCTTTTGGTGCAACAGGAACATCTGTTGGAGAAATAGTTTTTAATACATCATTAACTGGATACCAAGAAATTATTTCAGATCCTTCTTATGCTGGACAATTTATTACTTTTACAATGCCAGAAATTGGAAATGTTGGAGTTAATGACAATGATATGGAAAGTAGAATTTGTCATTGTAAAGGTGTATTAGTTAGAAATTATCATGCTGAATATTCAAATTATAGAGCACAAAATGATTTAGATTCTTTATTAAAAGAACATGGTGTTTTAGGAATTTGTGAAATAGATACTAGATATTTAACAAAGATGATTAGAGATGAAGGTGCTATGATGATGATAGCATCAACTGAAATTTCTTGTAAAGATGAATTAGCAAAACAATTAGCGGCAAGTCCTAGAATTGAAGATATAAACTATATTGAAATCGTATCAACAAAAGAATCTTATGTTCATAAATCAGGAGCTTGGAATCACTCTATCAAAGCGTATGATAAAGCAGTTATGAGTGATAAAAAAGTTGTTGTTATTGACTTTGGAGTTAAAAGAAATATCTTAAATGAGCTTGTTAACTCAGGTCTTGAAGTAGAAGTAGTTCCTTCAACTTTTAAAGCAGATGATTTAATAGCAAGATTCGAAGCAAAAGAAATTGGTGGAATTTTCCTATCGAATGGTCCAGGTGATCCTCTTACTTTAATAGCTGAAAAAGAGCAAGTTCAAAAATTAGTAAAAACAGATATTCCAATTTTTGCTATTTGTTTAGGTCATCAAATGCTTTCTATTGCTCATGGATATGATACTTATAAACTGAAATTTGGACAACATGGTGGTAACCATCCTGTTGCAAATAACGGTGTTGTAGAAATTACAGCTCAGAATCATAACTATAATGTTCCTGATAATATTGTAGAGATTGCAGATGTAACACATGTAAATTTATTTGATAATACAATTGAAGGTGTTAAATATAAAAATAAAGAGATATTCTCAGTTCAACATCACCCAGAAGCAAGTCCAGGACCACATGAGTCTAAATATATCTTCAAACAGTTTGCAGATATTGTAAAATAGTTTAAATAAAAAAAGGGGAAGTTTAAAACTTCCCCTTTTTTTATTAAGTAAAAATCTTATAATAAAAACATTTGAATTAGCTGATAAGTCCCAGCAGTAGCAATTCCAGCAGCAATTCCTGCAAGAACATCATCTCCCATAACTCCTAATCCGCCTTTTACGTCTCTGTCGATTTTTCCAATAAATGAGGGTTTCCAAATATCAAATAATCTAAAGAAAATAAATGCAATTGGAGCCATAAATAAGACATTTGAACTATTAATTCCACAAATAGCAAGTGTAATCCACATACCTGCTAGTTCATCAATAACTATCTCTTTTCCATCGTGCATACCGACTTCTTTTTCATAAATATCAATTTGTTTTATAGCAATTACTGTGATTAATAAAGCTAATAAAAATAGTGTTGATACATGTAAAAATTCAAGTAAAAATAAACCAATAATTAAAGATACAAAAGAACCTACAGTTCCAGGGGCTTTTGGACTTAGACCACTAAAACCAACTGTTAAAAAAAATTTTCTTAAATTCAAAATAAATCCTTATTTTTTCTTTTCTATATCTAGTTTTTTTCTTTTTTCCCAAAGAGATTTTCTTGAAATTCCTAGTTTTTTTGATAGTTCTGTATCTGGATATTTGTTTTGATAAGAAACAACCATCATTTTTACATAATCATTTATTGTCATAATATTTGAATTACCAATTAGTTGATTGTCATTGTTAAATTCGATTTTTCTATATGGAAAATCAATCTCAGTTTCTAATGTAGAAACTACACAATTTTTATCTTCGATAAATTTTATAACATTTTCTTTCACATTTTTCTTCAAAGTATGGAAATCTGTTAGATAAATAATTGATTTCCCCTGTATTGCATTTATCTGTTTTTGCCATGATGTAGAAGTTAAAGAGATAAAATTAATTGGTAAATCCATTTTTCTTGAAAGTTCAAAAACTAATTTATCTGCACATTTTTGTGAATTTGATTCTATTAATGTTGGAAAAGATGGTGGTAATAAAGTATCGGTTGTATCAACTTCTGCCATAGTAAATTCAAAATATTCTCTTAGAGTTTGTAACTCTCTTTTTAAAGTTCTACAATCTTTATAATGGTAGATTTTTCTAATTAATTCATCCATAATAAAGGGTTTCATAATATAATCTTTTGCACCATCTTTAATAGGATTTGTAACAGTTTCATCTGAAATATAAGAGACTAAAAGAAGAATAATTGAATTTTCTGAATATTTTTTTATGATATTTTTACATAAAGCTGATGGTAAAGATGTTGATAAAAGAATCGTGTCATAATCTTTTGTAAGATTATCGATATTTGGTGACTCAATATAATCACAACTATGCCCATCATCAAGCAATCTTGATACAACTTTCTGAGCTAAATAAATCTCATTCTCAATAATTAATATATTCATTTTCTTTTCCAATCATAATATTTCAATGTAGCTATACTTTGAACAGCCACACCTTCTTCTCGACCTATAAATCCCATTTTCTCAGCAGTTGTCGCTTTTACATTTATAAACTGTTTTTCAATATTCAATAACTCAGCTAAAGAACTTTTTATTTCACATTTAAATGGGTTGATTTTTGGTTTTTGAGCGATTATTGTTGTATCAATATTTACAATTTCATATCCAACATTGTAAATAAATCTAACAATATGTTCTAATAATAGTTTTGAATCAATTCCTTTATACTTCTCATCAGTATCAGGAAAAAATTCTCCAATATCTCCAGCTCCACAAGCTCCTAAAAGTGCATCAATAATAGAGTGTATTAAAACATCTCCATCACTGTGAGCTTTAAACCCAAACTCATATGGAAGTTTTACTCCACCCAAAAACATCTCTTTATTATCTTCAAAGGCATGAATATCAAAACCAGTTCCTGTAAAAAAGTTTTTTGAAGCTTCTTTTAAACAAGGAAGTTCGTCTAATTCATTTCCAAGAGTTAGTTTTTTACTTTCATTACTTCCTTGAATATATTTGATTGTTCCATTTATTGCTTTTATAGCTGAACTTTCATCTGTAAATTCAATTTGAGTATCTAAGGCTTTTTTTAGAGTTTTTGTTAGGGAAAGTTGGGGAGTTTGGATTAGTTTTACTTCGTCTCTGTTTATTGTATTTGTTGCATAAATCACTGTATCAGTTACATTTAAAACAGGAACAATACAATCTACATTTTCTTTTTCATCTAAAAGATTTTTAATTACATTTTGGGGAATACAAGCTCTGGCTACATCACTTATCATTACATATTTTGTTGTTACAAATTCTAAGCAGTTTAAAATAGATTTTTGTCTAGTCTCTCCACCTTTTACAAAGGTAAAATCATCGGTGAAGTTTTTCATATAATTTAATTCATCTTCATGGGAAGCCACGATAATTTTATCAAATTGTGAAAAAGAAGCTAACCTTTTTGTAACATTTAGCCATAAAGGTTCATTTTCTATTCTAATCCATTGCTTTTTAGTTTTATGTTCAAAACGTGTGGAATTCCCAGCACATAAAACTATGAGTGTAACATCTAACAACAAAACCCCTTTGTGTAAAAAAGTTACAGATTATAGTATATACTTACTTATGCATAAGTTAAGAATTTTGATTAATTACTTCTTTTATAACATCAATCGAATTTAAAAAGTGTTCAACATCAAAATCATACAAAACAACTTTTTCTAATGCTTTTTCAATATTTTGATCACTTAATGGATAACGAATATCACACAATATTTTAACAATCTCTAAAATTTGAGCTTTAATTTTAAATTCATTAGGGCAAGATTCTGTATTTTCAGTAAATGCAATAGGTATAATTATATTAGGACTTAAATTCCATTGTTTAAAAATATTTGCAGTTATTCTTGCACAACTATATCCTGTAAATTTTTTTTCACAAAAAGTAGTGTCTTTTGTTTCTTCTAATTCCATTAAAAATTCTTCAGATTTTCTATTTTTTTGAATTACTTCTGAGATGATGAATTTTCCAACTTCTTGCAAAAATGCTGGTAAAAGTAGTTCATTTTTTAAATCAAAATTTATATTTGAAACCCAAGTATTTATAATATTACTGGCTAATGCACTAGAAAAAAGGAAATCTTCATTTTTTACAGCATAAGCTAATAAATTGCTATTTATAGTATCCTGAATAGCTGAGCCAATGGCAACAGAAATTGTAAAATTTATTCCAAGTAAATTTATTGCTCTATTTAGTGTTTCAACTCTACTTTTAAATCCAAACATATTTGAATTTGCAATCTTTAAAATGGTTACTATCATTAAAGGATCTTTTTCAATAATAGAAATTAATGTTTGTATATCAGCATTTCCAATACTTTTATATTTTCCCAGTTCAATCACACTTGAAGGAAGAGCAGGTAAAGAGTTTATCTCTTCTAATAAATCTTTTTTCATAATTATTAATACTTTATTTCAATTTCATCTTCATCAATAAGAAGATTAAAATTGGTGTTATTTTCTTTTAAATCATTAAATATTTTACAAATATTATTTTTAATAAAGGTCTCATTTTTTTTGAAAACTAATAAAAAATTGTTTTTATAAACACTTGTAAAAATAAATCTTATTATGTATTTTGATAATACAATTTGATGTTCTTCAAAACCAGCCTCCAAAATATTTAGTTCTTGAGTTGTTTCTAAAATAGAAGTTTCACATAATCCATGAAATATATTATTTGAAATAAAATTTTCTAAAGGAGCTTTAATTTCAGCTATTGGAGTAGTTTTAGTGATTTTATTTTTAATTACTAAAAACTCATTTTCTAAATCATGATATTTATTTTTTAAAAATTCATCTAAAATTAAATCAGTTGATATTTGAATACTACTTAAGATTTTAGAATTTATTTCATTGTATTCACTATGTAGAATTTCCAAACCATTGATTTGAATAAAAGTAGCATATAATTTTTTTGCTTTTTCTAAATTGATTTGATTTGTTGAATAAAAAAGACTAAGGCTTAAATAAATTTTTGAATAAACAGACAATAAATGAGAAGCAATTTTATATTCATTTACGTATGTATAAATTTTAGTTAAAACATCTTCTAATTCTAAACTAAATTTATAAGAAATAGATTTATTTATACACAAATCAAAAATTGCTAATTTAAAATATTCGTGATAATCATTATTTATAGGATTATATTGTGTAAGTATTTGAGCAATATGATAATACTTATAAATAGGAATATTTTCATCAAAATATAAAAGTTGAAAAATAATTTCCATATTTGTATTGGTTAAATTTTCTTGAGAAAATATAAAATCATCAATAATCAAAAGATAATCAAGTTTTTTCATAAAATCAGGATTAACTTCATAGGTAGTTAATAGAGAATTTAAAAGATTATTTTGAAATTCTTCTTGATTCTGCGCAATCACTTCACTTGGAAGATATAAACTAAATTTTTTGTAATAAAATCTTAAAATTTTTTGGAAATATTCTGAATCAAAATACAAATCTTCATTGAGCTTAGTTTTTAAATCTTTTATTAAATTTAGAATCAAAATTGAAGAATTCTTTTTAAATATTAAAAATTCTTGAGAATCTATATTTTCATTTTCATTTCCAAAATTGCTATCTTTTGACAAAATGTAACCATCTTCATATCTTTCAAGAGTTAATAAATAGTTTTTAAAAGTAGTTTTTAAATCATCTATATCAACTTTAATCTCATCATATGAGAAGTAATATAAATATTTTCCCTGAATGTTATTTAATTTATTTAGTTTATTTTCATCTAATAAAATGGTAAATTTTACAGTATTTATAGTTTCTGTCATTAATTCGATAAAAAATTTAATACATTTTTTTGCAATTATATCAATAGAGTTGAAACTACATAATAAAGTAATAGTTTTTAGTAAAATAATATAAGAATCAAAAGTTAAAGAAAATAGTTTTTCATCTTTTGTGTACAACTCTTGTAATCTTGTTTCGTAAAATCTAAATATTGTAGAAACGGCATCAAAATTGTAATTATTATAAGATTCTAATATCTTTTCATTTGTTCCAATAGCTAAAATATGTAATATTATATTTATATCTTTAAAAAAATAAATAGTATCTTTTTTTGTAATATTTAAAAGTTTTTTTTCAATATAGTGATTTAAATGTTCTTTAAATGTAAGATTATTTAAAAATAAATCCTCTAAATCGTTTGGAATTTTTTCTTTTTTAATAGATAAAGTTTCAATATAGTTTATAGTATATAAAATATTTTTTTCGATAGAACTGATTAATTGATTGTCATTTTTTAAGATATTATATTTTTCTAATATAAAATCTATTTGTTTTATAAAATCTCTTTGTTCTAACTCTTGTCCTGTATACAAAGAAAAAATTGAAGAGTTTACCAAATCTTTATTAATAATCATTGTCTCTCCTCTTGCATATTTCAATTTATTATATAGAAAAGAAACTTATACAAATAATAATTTTAAATTAAGGGAAGTAATTAAGGTTCTCTAAACATATTTAGCTATAATCGATTTACAATTCAAATATAATAAACTATAGGATTTTAGAAATGAGAAATTGGTTAGACAATCATAAAAATGACAAAATTAGAACTCAAATGTACTATGCAAAACAAGGAATTATTACTCCAGATATGGAATATGTGGCAAAAGTTGAGAAACTTGACCCTGAGCTTGTAAGAGCTGAAATTGAAAGAGGAAGATTAATAATTCCTGCAAATGTTAACCATAGACAATTAGTTCCAATGGCAATTGGAATTGCATCTTCATGCAAAATAAACGCAAATATCGGTTCTTCTGCACTTGCTTCAAATGTTGAAGGTGAAATAGAAAAAGTTGATGTTTGTTTAAAATATGGTGCTGATACAATCATGGATTTAAGTACAGGTGGTGACTTAGATATGATTAGAACAGCTGTAATTAAACACTCTACAGTTCCAATTGGAACAGTGCCTATTTATCAAATTTTACATGATGTAAAAGATAAAATCGAAGATTTATCAATTGATGTTATGTTAAAAGTTATTGAAAAACAAGCACAACAAGGTGTTTCATACTTTACTATTCATGCTGGATTCTTATTAGAATTTATGCCTCATGTTGCAAAAAGAAAAATGGGAATAGTAAGTCGAGGTGGTTCTTTAATGGCTGCTTGGATGATGCATTATCACAGAGAAAATCCATTTTATGAAGCATTTGATGAAATTTTAGATATTTGTGCAAAATACGATGTATCTTTATCTTTAGGAGATTCATTAAGACCTGGATGTTTAGCTGATGCATCTGATGAAGCTCAATTAAATGAGTTAAAAGTTTTAGGTGAATTAACACTTAGAGCTTGGGAAAAAAATGTTCAAGTTATGATTGAAGGTCCTGGTCACGTTCCTTTAAATCAAATTGAAAGAAATATGAAACTTGAAAAAGAGTATTGTCACGAAGCACCGTTCTATATTTTAGGACCACTTACAACTGATATTGCTGCTGGTTATGACCATATTTCATCTGCAATTGGTGCAGCTGTTGGTGGATGGCATGGCGCAAGTATGCTTTGTTATGTAACTCCAAAAGAACACTTAGGTTTACCAAATGCGGAAGATGTTAGAAATGGAATTATTGCTTATAAAATAGCAGCTCACAGTGCTGATATTGCACGTGGAAGAAAAGGTGCTAGAGATATTGATGATGAAATGTCTGATGCTAGATATGGCTTTGACTGGAACAAACAGTTTGAATTATGCTTAGATCCAGAAAGAGCTAAAGAATATCATGATGAAACATTACCTCAAGATGTATTTAAAGAAGCAGAATTCTGCTCAATGTGTGGACCAAAATTCTGCTCATATAAAATTACTCAAAAAATTGTAAAAGAGCATGGTCAAGCAATGATTGACATTGCTGGTTAATTAAGATATAAATTATCCTATTTAAAATATAATACAATGATTAAAAAAATATAAAGGAATTTTTATATGGCAAATGTAGAAAATATTAAAAAAGAATTAGAAAATATTAAATATCCAGGTTTTGCAAAATCAATAGTAGAGTTTGGATTTGTAAAAGATATTCAAGTGGATGGAACAAATTGTTCTATTCTTCTTGATATTACTTCAACAGCTGCTGAAGTTGAAGTACAATTAAGAAAAGAAATTGCAGCCTGTTTAAGTGCTATTGGAATAAATGTTACACTAAATTTTAATAAACCACAAGAACAAAAACAAGCAAGTAATAGTGTAAGTGGAAAAAATATAGCTCCTCAAATCAAAAAAGTTGTAATGGTAAGCTCAGGAAAAGGTGGAGTTGGGAAATCAACTACAACTGTAAACTTAGCAGTTGCAGCTGCAATGCAAGGTAAAAGAGTGGGTATCCTTGATGCTGATATTTATGGACCAAATATTCCTCGTATGATGGGTTTACAAGGTAAGGAAGTAGAAATTGTTGGAGATAAAGCAAAACCTTTAAATGCTTACGGTGTTGATGTTATGTCAATGGGTATGTTAATGGAAGAGGGGCAAGCTCTTATTTGGAGAGGTGCTATGATTATGAAAGCAATCCAACAACTTTTAAGAGATATTTTATGGGAAGAGTTAGATATTTTATTTATTGATATGCCTCCTGGAACTGGTGATGCTCAATTAACTTTAGCTCAAAGTGTTCCTGTAAGTGCTGGAATAAATGTAACAACTCCTCAGCATGTTGCACTTGATGATTCAAGAAGATCTTTAGATATGTTCAAAAAACTTCATATTCCAGTTGCTGGAATTGTTGAAAATATGAGTGGATTTGTTTGTCCTTCATGTAATGTAGAATCTGATATTTTTGGAATGGGAACTTGTGAAGAACTTGCAGTTCAATACAATACTCAAGTATTAGCAAATTTACCAATTGAACCAGCTATTAGAGAAGGTGGAGATGCAGGAAAACCTGTAGTTTATTTCAATCCTGAATCAGTTTCAGCAAAAAGATATATGATTGCAGCGGATAAATTAATTCAATTCTTAGCAAATATTGATGACAATATTGATAATTCAGCGATTCAACCAATTATGCCAGCAGGTGTAAGTGCTTGTTCAACTGAAGGTCAAAAAATAAAAGCTGAACATGAATCAGCTCAAAAAGCTAAAAGTGGTGAAAGTTGTGGAACTGGATGTGGTTGCCACTAAAAAACGTAAAATATAAAAAGAGTTTTTGAACTCTTTTTATAAACTTATTTATCAACTCTTGAATTTTTTTCTTCAATCCCAGAAATCCCAAATCTTCTAGCTAACTCTTGTTTAACTCTATCTGGACTTATGTTTTTTGATGCAAGTGCAACTAAAACATGGTATGTAATATCAGCCGCTTCGTAAATAATCTCTTCTGTATCATTATCTTTTATGGCAAAAGTAAACTCGCCAGATTCTTCAACTATTTTTTTAAGCATTGAATTTTGTTTACCTTGAAGAAGTTTTGCTGTGTATGATTTATTTGGATCATCATTTTTTTTCTCTTGAATAGTGTGATATAAAGTATTTATAACTCCATAAGCATTACTTGTATTTATTTGTACATCACTTATAGTTTCATTAGTATTTAGATTTGTGAAAAAACAAGATTTTCTTCCTGTGTGACAAGCAACACCTTCTTGATTTACTTTTAAAAGTAATGTGTCATTATCACAATCAACTAAAATTTCAACAACTTCTTGAAGGTGATTTGAACTTTCACCTTTTTTCCAGATTCTTTGTTTACTTCTACTAAAATAGTGAGCATAGTTTGTTTTGATTGTCAGTTCAAGAGCTTCTTGATTCATATATGCAAGCATTAAAACTTCATTTGTTGTTGCATCTTGAGTAATAACTGGAATTAGATTATCCATCTTTAGCCAATCAATTCTATTTAATTGTTCCATAATCTTTTCCTTTAAAAGTTTGTTTGAACATCAATTCTTAGTAAATCTATAGTTCTTTCTTCTTTATTTATGTCAACATCAATACCAAAGTTAAAATCGTTTTTATTTTTATTTTCTTCAAATGATCTGTAATCTTCAATCTTTTCATATTTAATATTTTCGTCGTATTTTATTTCAGGTTTGATTTTTACAATAGATTCTATTTCTTTTGCATAAATAGAATTTGTCAAGATTAATAAAGAAGTAGGAATTAGTAAAAAAGATTTTTTTTTCATAGTTTTTTAAAGAAGTAGTTACCTACTTCTTTTTATTTATTTATAACTGCATCTCTAGATTTGTCTTTAGTATCAACCCAAATATTTGGAGTTGAACCACCCGGTGTTAAGAATATCTTCGCATCTTTATTTTCTCTTAGTGCATCATTGAATTTACCTTGAACTTCAATTTGTTGCATTTGTAATAGGTTAGAAGTTAAAGATTCAGCGATAGTTTTATTTGCAACAGATTGTGCTTTTGCTTCAATGGTTACAGCATCTGCTCTACCTTGTGCTTCAATTCTTTTAGCTTCTGCTTCACCAGTTGCTTGTGCAGCTCTTTTTTCAGCTTCTTGTTTTGCTCTTAAAACTTCGTATCTTACTCTTTCAGATTCTTGATTAGCTATTTGAACTCTTTCAATTTGTTCTTTAATTTTTTCAGGAAGTACAATTTCTCTTAATTGAACAGACTCAATAGTAACTGAACCTTCAGCTAATTCTGTAACTTGTGTTTTTATTAACGTATCAAGGTTTGTAGCAATTTCGTTTCTTTTCATTGGAAGTTCTTCTGCGTTAAATCCTCCAATAACATTTCTTACAACATTTCTTACAACTGGATTTACTATCTTATCTTCCCAAGATAATCCCCATGTAGCAATCGTAGCTGGTGCTCCTGATGCTGTAAGTCTATATTGAACTGTAAGTTCAATAGAAACAGGTAAACCTCTTGAATCAAGAACGCTAATAGCTGGATTGATTTTAATTCCTGCATCAAATCCACTCATCTCTTCAACACTTCTATAATTTAATAGTCTAACTTTTGTATCAACTATTATAACTTTTTGGAAAACGGGAATATATAAGTGAAAACCAGGATTTAATGGTGTTTCATCGTATTTTCCTGTTGTTGCTTTAATACCAACTTGTCCTGATTCAATAATAACAAATGGTTTAAAAATAAAAAGTGCAGCAATAACTATGATAACTAGATAAAGCATTCCTGCCTTTTTCCCAAAGTTTTTGAAAAACTCTGGTGTTTCAAAAGGAGGTTGGAAATTTCCACCACCATTGTTATTTCCACCACTATTATTCTGTTGTCTATTTTTAAAATAATCGTTGTCTATAGGCATAATTTTCCTTGTTTTAAATATTTAATGGGTTAATGTTACTTAACATTAGTTAACATATGTTAAATACTTAATATATTTTTCATTTTTTCCAGCAACTACATCAAAGTATGCTGATTGAATTTTTTCTGTAATTGGACCACGTGAGCCACAACCAATAACTCTTGCATCAACATCTCTAATTGGAGTAATTTCAGCAGCTGTTCCTGTAAAGAATGCTTCATCAGCGATATAAACTTCTTCTCTACTAATTCTTCTTCTTACAACTTCAATTCCCATATCAGCGGCAAGTTCTATAACAGTAGCTTGTGTGATTGATTCTAATGAGTTATCATTTGGAGGAGTGATTAATTTTCCATCTCTTACTATAAAGAAACAAGCCCCAGATGCTTCAGCAATATAACCTTGGTCATCTCTTAGTAAAGCTTCATCATATCCAGCTTCAACAGCTTCAAATTTTGCCATTTGAGAATTTAAATAATTTGCAACAGCTTTTGCTTTTCCCATACCAGAAGTATTTGGAGTTCTTGTAAATGATGAAATTTTAACTCTTACACCTTTTCTAAGACCTTCTTCTCCTAAATAAGCTCCCCATTCCCATGCAGAAACAGATACATTTACCGGAGCATCTTTATGATAAAGTCCCATAACACCGTAACCTAAGTAAACTAAAGGTCTAATATAAGCACCTTCGAATAATTCATTTTTTTGTAATAATTCAACTTGTGCTTTATTCAATTCTTCAAGTGAAAAAGGTACATTCATTAGTGTCATTTTTGAAGAGTTTAATAATCTTTGTGTATGTTCATTAAGTTTGAAAATAGCACATCTTCCATCAACAGTTTTGTATGCTTTTGTTCCTTCAATAGCACCATTCCCATAATGAAGAGTGTGGCTTAATACATGTACTTTTGCATCATTCCAATTTACAAATTCTCCATCCATCCATATATATTTTGACTCAGTCATTTTATTAATTCCTAATAATTAAATTTTTAATCATCCATTTTATCCAAGATATTATTAAAATAAACTCTTAATAATTAATTATTAGATATTTAAATATAATAAAAGGAAAAAGTATAAAAGAGTAAAAAATGTTTCTAAAAAGGATTTTTAATTTATTGATTTTTATATTTCTTAGCTTTTTTATAACAGCTTGTTCGGTTAACAATAATCAACTTCAAGTTAATCAAAAAAAGATTTATGAAAAAGAGCCAATAACTCCTCAATTAAAAAATGAAATAAATCAAATTTTGCAACTAATCAAACAAAATAATCTAGCTTTATTGAATAGTAAATATATTCATCCAATAAATGGTTATTATGATGTTACAAAATTTGAATATAAAAATATATTTGAAATTAAAAATAGTATTTCAGAACTAAACAATGAAATAGATTCATTTGAAATAAAAACTGAAAAAGTAACTTTTAATTGTAGTCCTTTGGATGATAGTTTATATGGATGGGATAAAGAAGGAGTTTTTTTAAATTCTCAAACAACGCCATTTATTACAAAAATTATGGAAGAAGCAAATATTTTACAAACAAATAGGTTTAAAAAAGAAGAGATTGAAAAAGCAGATTTTATAGAACAAACAAGTTATGAAGTGATAATTCCATACAACATAATATTTTATATAACAAAACTTGAAAATAATTGGTATATAACTTTGATTGATAATGTAACAACAGATTGTAGTAGATAAAGGTTAGAAAATGAGTCAACAAGAGTTTTGGAATAATAAATTTTCAAAAGCAAATTATTTTTATGGAACAAAAGCAAATGAATTTTTAGCTTCAAAAATTGAATTATTTAATAATCATAAAAAACTTTTATGCTTAGGCGAGGGTGAAGGAAGAAATGCGATATTTTTTGCTCAAAATGGGTTTGAAGTAAGTGCAATTGATGCTTCAAATTTAGGATTAGAAAAACTTCAAAATAGGGCTATTGAAGAGAAGTTAGATATAAAAACTACTTGTATGGATTTGAATTTTTGGAAAGTTTTAGAAAAATATGATGTGATAGTAGCTTCTTATTTACACATGTATAAAGATGAAAGAGAAGAGTTATTTAAAAAAATTGAAGATTCTTTAAATAGAAATGGTTACTTTATTGCTGAGTTTTTTTCAACAAAACAATTATCTTTTAATAGTGGTGGACCAAAGGATTTGGATTTACTTTATAGTCTTGAAGATTTTTCAAATTATTTTAATTCATGTAAAAAAAATATTACAGAAGAAATAGTGGTTTTAGATGAAGGAATTGGTCATCGAGGTGAGGCTTGTGTGATTAGAGTTGTTGTTCAAAAGAATTGATTTAACAACTTTTAACTACGATTTAAGTACACTATCTAATAATAAATATCAAAAACAATTATAATTAATAATACAGAGAAAAAAATGTTAGAAACAATAAAAAATTTAATTAAAGAAAAAGTTTTAATAATCGATGGAGCTATGGGAACACAGCTTCAATTAGCAGATATAAAACAAGAAGAGTGGTTATTTGAAAATCAAGATTTAGAAGGTTGTAATGAACTTTTAAATCTTACTGCTCCACATATTTTGGAAAAAATCCATGATGATTATGCTCTTGCTGGGGCTGATTTAATATGTACAAACACTTTTGGTTCAATGCCTTGGGTTTTAGATGAATATGGTATTGGACATACATCTTATGAATTATCAAGATTGGGTGCGGAACTTGTAAAAAAATCTTGTGAAAAATATAGTACACCTCAAAAACCTAGATTTGTTGTAGCTTCAATTGGACCTGGAACAAAACTGCCATCATTGGGTCATATCAAATATGATGAAATGTATGAGGGTTATAAAATTATGGCTCAAGGTTTAGCTGATGGTGGAACTGATATATTTTTACTTGAAACTTGCCAAGATCCACTTCAAATAAAAGCAGCACTTCATGCTTTAAATGACACAGCACCTCATATTCCAATTATGGTTTCTGTAACCATTGAACTTTCTGGAACAATGTTAATTGGAACAGACGCTATGACAATAGCTGCGATTTTAAGTCCATTTAATATTTTATCTTTAGGATTTAACTGTGGAACAGGACCAAAACAAGTTCATAAACATGTTAAAACTTTAAGTGAAGTTTGTAAGTTCCCAATTTCAGTTCATGCAAATGCAGGACTTCCTCAAAATAGAGGTGGAAAAACTTATTATCCAATGCAACCAGATGAATTTACAGCTTTACAAAAAGAGTTTTTAAAAATACATGGAGTTTCATTTTTAGGTGGTTGTTGTGGTACAACTCCTGAGCATATTCAAGCTTTAGCAAAGGCTGTTGAAAATGATGTTCCATTAAAACCTTGCGGATTTTTAAAGGCTTCATTGGCTTCACTTTTTGGAACAGTTCCCCTAAAACAAGAACCAGCTCCACTTTTAATTGGTGAGCGTTCAAATGCAACAGGTTCAAAAGCTTTTAGAGAACTTTTAAAAGCAAATGATTATGAAGGAACTTTAAGTGTTGGACAACAGCAAGTTCGAGCAGGAGCCCATGTAATCGATGTAAGTGTAGGATTTGCAGGTCGTGATGAAAGATTTGATATGGATGAGGTTGTTGCACTTTATTCTCAAAAAGTTGCACTTCCTTTAATGCCTGATTCAACTCAAATTTATGCTTTAGAAGCAGCACTTAAACAAATAGGTGGAAGAGCTATTATTAACTCTGTAAATCTTGAAGACGGTGAAGAAAAATTTGATGCGGTTTGTAAATTAGCAAAAAAATTTGGAGCGGCTTTAGTTTGTCTTGTAATTGATGAAGTTGGAATGGCAAAAACAAAAGAAGATAAACTGAGAATTGCTGAAAGAATTTTTGATTTATGTGTAAATAGACATGGATTTGAAGCTTCAGATTTAGTGTTTGATATGCTTACCTTTACTATTGGTTCAGGAGATGATGAGTATAGAACGGCTGGTGTTGAAACTATGGAAGCTATACGAGAATTTCAAATTTTACATCCAGAAGTGGGAACAACTTTAGGATTATCAAATATCTCTTTTGGACTTGACCAAAAAGCTAGAATTTACCTAAACTCTATCTATCTTGATCATTGTGTAAGAGCAGGACTTACAAGTGCTATTGTAAATGTAAAACACATTTTACCTCTAAATAAAATAAGTGCAGAAGATAGACTATCTTGTGATAACTTGATTTTTAATAATCATGAAAATGGTGACCCTTTATTTGCTTTTATTGAACACTTCTCAAATGTGGAAGCTCAAGAAGAACAAACAGATGAAGAATATCAAAAAATGGAACCAATCAAAAAAGTGCAAAAACTTTTATTGGATGGAGATAAAGATAGATTATTGCCACTTGTTGAAGAGTTAAGACATAGTGTAAATCCTGAAATCATTGTAAATGAATGGTTAATTGATGGAATGAAAATCATTGGTGAACTTTTTGGTTCAGGACAAATGCAGTTACCATTTGTACTTCAAAGTGCTGAAACTATGAAAGCTACCGTTGATGCGCTTAATCCATATTTACCAAAACAAGAAAAAGATAGTGAAACAACGCTAATTTTAGGAACTGTAAAAGGTGATGTTCACGATGTTGGTAAAAATTTAGTTGATATTATTCTTTCAAATAATGGATTTAAAGTTGTAAATGTTGGGATAAAAGCAGGTCTTGATACTTTTATTGATAAATTACAAGAACACAATGCCCATGCAATTGGAATGAGTGGATTACTTGTAAAATCAACAGCAGTTATGAAAGAAAATCTTGAAGAACTTCAAAGATTAGGAATAAAAGTGCCAGTTTTATTGGGTGGTGCAGCACTTACTAAAAACTTTATAGATGATTATTGCCGACCATTTTACGATGGACCAATTTTTTATTGTAGAGATGCTTTTGATGGGGTTGTTTCTATGCAAAGAATTGAATCAGGTGATTCTAATAATACAGCACTTGCAGCTGATTTAATCAAAATCATTGATACAAGCGATAGAGTTGAAGAAGAAGCTGTGGAAATTCCTCCTTACGAAGAGATACCACTTCCTGAAAAAGGAACTTTTACTTTTCCTCCAATTTGGGATAGAATTGCAAAAACTGGTGCAAAACTAGATAAAGAGTTGATTTTTAAATGGATAAATCATAGGGTTTTATTTAGACAAAGATGGGGATACAAAAGAGGAAAACAAGATTCAGCTAAATTTTTACAGTATGAAAAAGATGTAGTTGAACCAACATATCAAGCTTTAAAAGCAGAATTAGTTGATAAAGATATTTTTGACCCTATTGCTATTTATGCTTATTATCCTTGTATTTCACATGATAATAAACTTTATATTTTTGATAAAAAATATTTGTTTAATACTCTTGAAGAATCAAAAAATGTACCACCTTTAAGTGAAGCGATAAAAGTATTAGAATTTCCAAGACAAAAAAGAAAACCGTTCAGATGTATTGCTGACTTTTTTGCAAATGATAGACTTGATGTTGTGGCATTTACACTTGCAAGTGCTGGGCTTAAAATCTCTGATTATGAAAGAAGTATTTATGATAAAGGTGAGTTTAGTAAATATTACCAAGTTCATGGACTTGGAGTTGAACTAGCTGAAGCTCTTGCCGAAGTTTTACACAAACAAATAAGACTAGATTTAGATATTGTGCCAAAAGAGGGACACACTCTAAATGATGTTCAAATGAAACAATATGTAGGTTGCCGATATTCACCAGGATACGCAGCTTGTCCAGATTTAGCAATGAATAGAGATATCTTTGATTTACTAAATCCTGAAGAGTTCGGAATAGAATTATCTGAAACTTTTCAAATGCATCCAGAACAAACAACTTGTGCTATTGTGGTTACTCACAAAGAAGCAAACTACTACAATATTTAACACTAAAACAAAGGATGCATCTTTTGCATCCTTATATATTTTTCCATAGGATTACAATTTGACAAACAACGCTAAAGGTTTAGCTCTTACATCTTTGGGTGTATTTATTATGAGTTTAGAATCTCTTTTTATAAAATTTACAACAATTTCGCCTTTTTTATTCTCTTTTTATATAGGAATATTTATGTTTATTTCTATGATTTCAACATTTTTATTTAAAGAAAAAGCCGTTTTAAAAAAAGCTTTAAATACAAATTTACCTATGATGATAGTTTGTGCTACTTTGATGGGAACTTCAAATATCTTTTTTATCACAGCTGTAAAAACAACAACTGTAGCAAATGTTGTAATTATTTTTAGTACAGCTGCTCTTTTTTCTGCTTTATTTGCTTATTTATTTTATAAAGAAAAAATTACAAAAAATATAATAATTGCTTCATTTTTTATGTTTGTAGGATTATTTATAATATTTAATGACAAACTAGAAATAGGAAGTATTGAAGGAAATATTTATGCTCTTTTTTGTACAGCATTATTTGCTACTTCGTATGTTTTATTATCACGATATAAAGATATGAATAGGGTTGTTTTAACTGCTTTTAGTGGATTGGCCTTGAGTATAATTGCATTTTTCTTTTGTGATGAATTAGCTATTGATTTTAAAACTTTAACAGTTGTAATGATTATGGGATTGTTAATAAGTCCTATTTCAAGGGTATTATTAGGTACTGGAGCAAAATATATAAGGGCTAGTGAAGTTTCTCTTTTGATGATTATTGAAACTATTATGGCACCTATTTGGGTTTGGATATTTTTGAATGAAGTACCAAGTTCTTATACATTTATTGGAGGAAGTATAATAATAGCTACTTTGATAATAAATTCGATATATACTTTAAAAAAAGAGAATTAATAAGTCTATCTTTCCAAACGAGAATTTGGAAAGATATGATTTCTAATTAGGCTTTAATTTCACACTTTTTGCATCTAGCATCAAAACTATATTTACCCGCACCAATAAACATAATTGAAATTGAAGCTAAAAGATAAATTAATGCTAATTCAATTACTGGACCACCACTTTTCCCTAAAGCAAAAAGTTCACTACCATGAGCTAAAAATATTGCAAAAACCATAGTTAAAGCAAAAAACAGCGATGAAATTCTAGTAAAAAGCCCAAGAATAATTAAAATAGGGAAAACAATTTCTCCTAAATAAACTCCATAAGCTACAAACTCAGGAAGACCAGCACTTGTAACTAAAAATTTTATACCATCAATTCCATTAAAGAATTTAAAAAATCCATGAAATAACATAAGTCCAGCAATAGATAATCGTAAAATTAATTTTCCAATATCTTCATTTAAAACAGATTCTAATTTGTTTTCAAAACAAGTCATTTAATAATTCCTTTTATTTTTTCGCGATTGTAACTATTTAATATTAAGTAATTGTTTAGTGTGATATTTTCGTAATAAAATCAAAGCTAAAACACAACCCAATAAGGCCCAAGCCATGTCACTTTGGGTATCCCAAATATATCCTTGAGTTCCTAAAAAATCATTTGAAGCTTCGTTTGTAAAAATAGCAACCCACCATTCTACAAGTTCATAAAAGGCAGAAAGTGCTAAACAAAAACAAATAATAAAAAAATTCCTCCATGATTCAATAGTAATGATACTTTTTCTTATGATTATTTCTCTGGCTATCATAGCTGGAATAAAACCTTGGGCTAAATGACCGAGCTTATCATAGTCATTTCTTTCTTGATCTAAAATCTCTTTTATAAAATCAAATAGTGGAACATGGGCATAAGTATAGTGACCACCAATCATCAAAATGATGCAATGGATTAAAATCAATGTATAAACTAAAGATGTGAGTTTAAATTTTTTATAAGTAAGTGCTAAAACAATTAAAGCAATTATTGCTGGAAGTACTTCTAAAAACCAAGTGAATAAATCTTTTGGATTAATGATCGACCAAATAAAAACAGAAAAATAAACAAATAACCAAATTTTAATCATTGTAATCCTTTAGAAATGTTAATTATCCTATAATAAAGCTTCAAAATTATTATAAAGGCTTATTATGAACTATACATATTTTAATCCAACTTCAATTGAGTTTGGAACAGATAAAATAAAATCAATAGTTAACTATATTGATAAGAAATTAAAAGTATTAGTTGTTTATGGTGGTGGAAGTATCAAAAAGAATGGAGTTTATGAACAAGTAAAAACAGCACTTGAGGGTTATACTTGGTTAGAATTTAGTGGAGTTGAACCTAATCCATCTTATGAGACTTTAAATAAAGCCGTAAAAATCATAAAAGATGAAAAAATAGATTTTGTTTTAGCTGTTGGTGGAGGTTCTGTAATTGATGGAAGTAAATACTTAGTTGCAGCTGCCCTTTATGATGGTGATGGTTGGGATTTTTTAGATGGTTCAAAACAAGTAGAAAAGGCACTTCCTTTAGGAGCTATTTTAACTCTTCCTGCAACAGGAAGTGAATCAAATACAACAGCTGTAATTTCAAAAAAATCAACAAATGAAAAAAGATATTTTGGTTCACCTTTACTTTATCCAAAGTTTGCAGTTTTAGACCCAAATGTAATGAGTACATTAGATGATAGACAATTAGCAAATGGTTTAGTTGATGCATTTGTACATACATGTGAACAATATTTAACATATCCAAATACATCACTTTTACATGATGGTTATGCTCAAACTATTTTAAAAGGTTTACATACTTTATCAATGGATTGGGAAAATAGAAAAACAATTTCATGGCAAGAAAATCTAATGCTATTAGCAAATCAAGCTTTAAATGGATTTATAGGTTCAGGAGTTCCTCAAGATTGGGCAACACATATGATAGGACATGAAATAACTGCATTTTATGGACTGGACCATGCACGAAGTTTAGCAGTAGTTCAACCACAACTTTTAAGAGTAATGATTGAAGATAAAAAAGAAAAATTAACTTTGATGGGTAAAGAAGTTTTTGATATGCCAAATAACTATGAATTAGTGATTGAAGCAATTGAATACATGTACAATAGTATTGGTGTGAGTACGAATTTAAATGATTATGAGATTGATGATAAAGTAGTTGAAAATATCACAACAGCTCTAAAAGCTCATGGCATGACAAATATTGGAGAAAGAGGAAATGTTACTTTAGAAAAAGTAGCTCAGATTTTAAATATGGCTATGAAAAAATAAATTTTATTTATTTTCTAAGTCTAAAACTAAAGTAAATAAAGCTCCCATATAGATTTTATCTATATGGGAAAATTCACTATTTTTTACATTTAAAGTTCCATTTAAATGTCTTTCTACTAAAAGTTTACTCATATAAAGTCCAATTCCAGTACCTTTGAATTTGTGTTTCGTTGTAAAATATGGTTCAAAAACCTTATCAATAATATTTTCTTTTATTCCACCTGCATTATCTTTTATATCAATAATCAAATAATTATCTTTTTTGTAAATATCAATAAAAATATATTTATCAGTAGTGATAATATATCTTAGTGCATCTTTTGCATTTACAAGAATATTCATAAAAACCTGAATAAGTTCGTTTTCTAAAGATAAAAATTCTACATTTTCAATATTTTTTATAATTTGAATTCTATTTTGAACAAAAGTATTTCCCATTAAATCCAAAGCTTTTTCGACAACGCTATTGATATTTATTGTTGAGGTATTTTTCTTTTTACTAAAAAAGTTTCTGAAATCATCAATTGTATTTGATAGATATAAAGTTGATTTTTTTATATGATTTATTCCTTCAAAAAATTCTTTATCACTTAATGTACTAAACTCTTTTTTAACTTCCATTCCAGAAGCGGCAACACTAATTGTAGAGAGTGGTTGTCTCCATTGGTGCGCTATATTTTCGAGCATTTCACCCATTGAAGCCATTCTTGATTGTTGAATTAAAATTCTATTTTTTTCTTCATTTTTTTGAATTTCAATTGCAATCTTTTCATTTAATTGTGAATTTAATTTTTTTAATAAATATTGTCTATAAAATAAAACCAAAATAAAAGTAAAAATAATCAAAACTGCTAATATTTTATAAAAAAATCCATAATCTAAACTATTTTGATAATTTACAGAAATCCAATTATTTAAAATTTCTTGTTTTTGAATTATTGAAATATCATTTATTGCTTTATTAAAAATATCATTTAAAATTGGTTCGTCATTTCTTGTTCCAACTCCTAAATTCCAAGTTTCATCAAATCTTCCTGAGATTTTTAATTGTCCAATATAGTTATTTTGTATATGGTATCCAAGGGTTACAAGAGTATCAATAAAACCAAAAACTTTTCCTTTTTGAACAAGATTTAATCCTTCTTGAATATCTTCTACATCAATAAAATCTATATTTGGATATTTCATTCTTAAAATTTCACCAATAGCATAATCTTTTATAATTGCTAATTTTTTATCTTTTATTTGTGAAAAATCATTTATAAAAGGAGCATTTATATCAGCTGCAATTACCAAAGGAATGTTTAAATAAGGCATTGTAAAATTAAGATACTTTTCTCTTTGAGGTGTTGTTCTAACAAGTGAAAATATATCACAAACTCTTTTTTGACCAAGTTCTAAAGATTCACTCCAAGTTTTTGTAGGAACTAAAGTAATTGGTATTTTAATTTTACTTTCAAGTATTTTTATATAATCAGCGGCTATTCCAATATGTTTATTATTTTCAATTTTTTCAAAAGGCATCCAGTTTGGGTCAACGCACATTTTGATAGTTTTTTTATTTTCTAAATATATTTTTTCTTTTTCATTTAATAAAAAATTATTTTCAAGATGTTTTGTATAAACAAAATCTTCTGAATTAATTTCATTTTTAATTAAACCCATTACTCGGTAAGTATTTATTATTAGATTGATTTTTTCTTGAGTTATTGTTCCAATTTTTCCATCTTTATCAAAAGCTAATTTTTTCATTTCATTTGCTTCAAAAATAAAACTTTCTAAACTTTTGTTTTGAGAATTATATTTTTCATGGATTAATTTTGCAATTTCATCTATATTATTAAAAGCATATTCCCAACCTTTGATGGTTGCTTTATAAAAATCTTTTACAAGTTTTGGGTTATTTAAAGCAAAATCTTTTGTGGTAAAAATAATATCTTCATAAAAATCAAAACCATAATCTTTAGGTTTAAATACTCTACTTTCATAACCTTTTTCTTTCAGTAAAAAAGGTTCATTCGTAATATAAGCTAACATCAAATCAGTTTTTTTATTTATTAAGTCATCAATATTAAAAGAGTGTTCTAAAAATTGTAAATTAGAAGTATTAATGCCTTTACTTATAATCATAGATTTAAAAGTTGCAAAATCTTGTTGCTCTTTTGTTATCATTATTTTTTTGTTTTTTATATCTTCAATGTAGTTAATATCTGAATTTTTTAAAGTAAGAAGAATCAATGGAGAAGATTGAAAAATCGAGCCTAATAAAACAATATCTTTTCCATTTGATTTATCTGCAATCAAAGAACTTGAGCCAATTCCAAAATCAGATTTTTTATTGATAACTTCATCTAAAACATTTGAATCATTATATTTTTTTAGTTCAACATCAAGACCAACTTCTTTATAAAAACCTTTTTCAATAGCTGTATAAAAACCAGCGAATTGAAATTGGTCAAACCACATAAGTTGAACAGAAGTTTTTTGTAAATTTGAAGCATTTAAAAAAGGCAAAGCACTCAATATCAAAGCAAATATTAACTTTTTCAAGATGCTCCTTTTAAATAATTTAATCTTTAATTAACTCAATATTATAACAAACTAAGATAAAATATCTATCATTACTTTTAGGAATAAATATGTCTAAAGAAAAAACAATTAAAAATAAGCTTTTAGAGTATGTTTACACTATTTCTAAGCAACCAATATTATTAAAAGATTTATTAGTCGCAAATAGACAACACAATGATGGAATGCATGTAGATCCAGCAAAATTAGGATTTAGAATAAGATTAATTAGAGCATATATTGTTTATATAGGAATTGTTCTTGCTATTATAGTTCCAATTTCACTTTTAACTCATAAACCTTTAGCCAAAATTGACCCACATATTTCTATTTTGGGAGCTATGGTTATAACAGCTGTTATATTTATAGGGTTTAACTTTTTTAGAGATAAAATGAGAGATACTATGACTAAAGAACTTATTATTAGATCATGGAAACTGCATTTCCCATTTTTTACTTATGAAGAATATTCAGAGAAAATAGATGAAATTTTTGAAAAAGCTATGCGAGATGAAATCTCAAAAAGAGATTTAGAAAAGTATATTTTAGAAAATCTTTCAAAATAATAAGTAGTTTTAAAACTACTTATCATGCAAAGCAACAGCTTCTTTATTCCTTTGTTTTTTCAGTTCCATATCCACATATTTTTCTATCAACTCTTGTTTTTGTTTAAATGCTAAAGTGATTTTTCTTTTAACTGGTCTATTTTCATAGATAAAAAATCCAGCTTCATACATAGATAATCTTATTGGAGTTGCAATTGCGTAAGAACTCATGATAGAGTCGTTTTTACAAAGCTTATAAATATCATCAAAATACTCTTTTGTCCAAAGTTCAAAATTCACATCACTCGAAAAAGCATCTTGATAGATTATGTCAAAACTATTTGTTTTTAGGCTTTTTATATAATCTCTCGCATTTCCAATAAAAACTTCTATTTTGATTTTTTCATCTTCATATTTGTTGCTTTTTGCAACTGAATTTATAATGTATTTTATATTCTCAAACTCTTTTGGGAACTCAAAAGTTTTAAGTGAATTTACAAGATTTCCATCAAGTTCGGGAGAATAAAAGTTTAGTTTCACATCAAGATTATTTAACAAACAATAATAAATAGTTGAAAATGTGTTATATCCAATCCCAAAACAAATATCCAAAATATTAAGTTCTTTTTTGTTTTTATGAAATGTAAACGCTGGGATTATGTGTTTTGATAAAGCTTCGTTTATCGCGCCATCATCTGGATTGTGATAGTGTTGATTATATAGTTTTGAAAATAGGGTGTTTGAACCATCTTTTGTGGTTACCACAGAGTTAATGTTGTCTTGCACTTATAGTCCATTGTCCCAATGGTGCATTTTTTTTGCTGTAAAAATATAAACATCATCAAAAAGCTCAATACAATTTGGTGCTTGAAAACCAACACTTTCAAGTAAATCTAAAAGTTCGTATCTATTGTCATTTGAGATTTTTTCTAGGATTATGATGTTTCCTGAGTTTTCTAAAGCTTTGTACATAATTTTTAAAATAGTCTCTTGGTTTTTGCAAAAAGATAAAATATCTCCTAAAACTATATATTCAAACTCTCTTGCTGTTGCTTTTAGTTTTGCACTCTCTTCATCAACAAAAGAAATATATTTTATATTTCCTTCGTTTTGAGCTCGAATTTCTTCTAAAGTAGAATCAACTAAATCTAAAGAGTTATTTATATGAAGAATAGAAATATTTGTATATGGTGAAAATAACTCTTTAAAAAGATTGAGTTTTTGTTGCACTTTTTAGTTTCCTAAAGCTTTTAATTTTTCATCTGAAAGATATAATTTCTCATTTGACATAACATCAATTTTACAAGATAAAATATCCTTTGCTATCTCTTTTGCTTCGTCTAAAGAGTGCATTGCACATGTTCCACATTGGTAAACATTTAGTTCTGGAATATCATTTTGTTCTTTTACTTCAAGTACATCTTTCATAGCTTTTTCCCAAGCCACAGCAACCGTAGTTTCATCAGGAGTTCCGATTAAACTCATATAAAAACCAGTTCTACAACCCATTGGAGAAACATCGATAATTTCAACTGAATCAGAATTTAAATGATTTCTAATAAATCCTGCAAATAAATGCTCTAAAGTGTGGATACCTTTTTCACTTAACATTTTTTCATTTGGTACACAAAATCTTAAATCAAATACTGTAATATCATCACCTTTTGGTGTTTTCATTTTTTTTGCAACTCTTACTGCTGGTGCTGGCATAATTGTATGGTCAACTCTAAAACTATCTAATAATGGCATAATAAAATCCTTATAATTTACTTTTTTAATAAGCTTGGATTGTATCAAAAGTTTATTAAATGGGCGATAATCTGAAAATATAAAAAGGGATTTTGAATAATCTTTTAACTATGATTAGTAATAAAATAATAACAAAAGAGTTTTTAATGGAATTGGTTTATTTGTGGGTTGATAAGTATAAGAATATAGAGAAACAAGGGTTTAATTTTTCGCCTAGGTTTAGGTGTGAATATGATGAAGATACAAAAGAATTAAAAATTGTTGATAAAGAAAAAACTGGAGAATCTTATCCTAAAAACTTTTTTGGTGAAAATATAAATGTTACTGCTATTGTTGGAGAAAATGGGAGTGGGAAGAGTAGTTTATTAAATTACATTGGGAATAAAGGAACTTTTTTTAATAAAAATAATGAAGTCTGTAACTTGGAAAAAGAAAAAGATTATAAAATTATACATACAAATTATGATTTATTAAAAATCAATAAACCAAGTTATTTAAATTATATGCGTAAAGGTTTGAAATACGAGAATCTATATTATACAAATCAAAATAGTCAAACAAATTTTGATGTTCTAATATTTTTTAGGTATATTGTGAATAATATTTTTAAACATTGTTATTCATTCAAATCAGAAATATTTTTCTTTAATCCTATGAAAATTATGTTTTTCGATACTTTTCATCCTACAAAAGATAATTGCAAAAAACTTGCAAAAGAAGTTAAAGATAAAAATTTCTCAAAAGAAAAATTATTAACATTTTTGTATATAGAATTATTTGAAGATGAAAATCCTAAAATACACGAAATTGAGTCCGATATTATGTCTATTGAAAAAGAGATTCTTGAAAAATTTAAGGTAAAAAATATTGAAAATATTTATGCTTTACTTGAAAAAATAGAAGAAAGTACGATATTAATTGAAGAATTTAAAGATATATATAATGTGTATAAAGAAAGCCTTTTAGAATTAAGAAATATAGGATATTTAAAAATTGATTTTGAAGATAAAGAGGGTAGAGAATATTTTGATTTGAGCCAAGGAGAAAGAAAACTTTTTACTGAAATGTTAATGATTTTTGATGAAATTAAACAAAGTGAAAACAATAATTTTCTTCTACTTTTAGATGAACCTGATTTAACACTTCATCCTGATTGGCAAAAGAAATATATTAGTGAAATGATTAAATTGTTATCGAATTTTTCTGAAAAAAAGTTTCATTTGATAATAACATCTCATTCTCCATTCATCCTTTCAGACTTACCAAAAGAAAACATAATATTTCTAGAAAAAGGAAAGCAAGTTTATCCTTTTGATGATGGAAAACAAACTTTTGGAGCAAATATCCACACCTTGCTTTCTCATGGATTTTTTATGAAAAATGGACTTATGGGTGAGTTTGCGAAAGATAAAATTCAATCAATTATAGAATATCATGAAGAACTTTTGAAAAAAGAATTAACAAAAAATGAAAATAAAAAGCAAAGAGATGAAGAAAAAGAAATTTATGAAAAAGAGCATAAAACTAAGTTTAGGCAAATTCAATCAATTATCGGAGATGATTATTTAAAACAAGTGATTAAAAATCATTTAGTTGAAATAGAAAAGATTTTATATGATGAATATTTAATTGATAAAGAGATAGAAAAACTTCAGGACAAAATTGATAGATTAAAAAGGCTAAAGAAATAATGATTTTAGTTAAATATAAAGAATTTGAAAAAAAAGATTATTATAAAAAAATAGCAAATACTGAAATGCGAAAACAAAATAATTGTACTTTTGAAGAATATTATAATACTAATATAAAAGCCATTTTAAATAATTATTCTCTTGCAGATATTTTAACTGGTGATTTTGGTAAGTTATTGGAGATAAAAGATTCTAATAATTTGACAAGTGTAGATTTTGAAATAGTTAAAACTTTTTTTAATTATGATAAAGCAAATTCAAAAGATTTTATTCCATTACTTTCAAAATTACAACCAAAAATATCAGAATTTCTTCAAGAAAATATAGAAGTTCATACTTGTTATTACTGCAATATTGATTTTATAAATACTTTCAAAAAAAACAATGAAATAAAAAATGCTTTTACGTTAGACCATGTTTTAGAAAAAGCTAAGTATCCATTTTTGGCGTTGAGTTTATACAATCTAGTGCCAAGTTGTTATGTATGTAATAGTAAAGTAAGAGATTCAAAAATATCATTTAAGGACTTTTCTCCAACAAATAAAGATTTTGATTTTGATGAAAGAGTAAAGTTTAAATCATTTATTTCAAATGTTAATCTTCAAATAGAAAAAGAACAAGATTTTTATATAAAACTTATTGAGAATTATTCAAATAAATATGATAAATATATAGAAAGTTTAAATTTAAACGATAGATATGATTATCATAAATACAAAGTTTTAGAAATGATTCAAAAAAGAAGAGAATATCCAGATAGTAGAATAAAAGAGTTAGCTGATTTGACTAAAAAAACACAAGAAGAGATAAAACAAGATTTATTTGGTATTTATACATCTGAAGATTTACACAAACGTCCACTATCAAAACTAATCAAAGACATAAGTGAAGAGTTAGATTTGATATAAATTCAAATCCAACCATTGCACTTCATATTTTTACAAGCCAAAAGTCACCAAAAGTTCTGAATCTTCTATTTTTATATCATTGATAAATGAGCCTTTAAAAGATGATTTATCAACTTTATAAATAGGAATACGATTAAAAACATTATCAATAACTGGTTTTGTATTTGTAATAATAGTATTTACAAAGTTTTTATCAATATCCATATTTGTGAGTTTCAATTCTTCTATTTGAATATCTTTTAGAAATATTGCTGAGGTTTCCCTATCAAAATATGGATTCCCAGTTATGGCAAAAGTTCCATTTGAGCTAGGTATAAAAACTGTTGAGAAATTCATATTTATAGTAGCTGCCAATCTATTTGTGCCATTTTTTACATAAATATGTGGTTTTTGGAGTTGAATATTTGCAAATACAAAATCCTGATTTATAGGAAATTCTTGTGAAAAGTTATTCAGTTCACTCTCTTCAATTTTCAAAGTCAAACCATTGCTATCAAGTTTTTTTATGCAAGCTGTAAAAAATAGAAGTGAAAATAAAACCAATAATATTTGAAGTTTTTTAAAAATATACATTTTTTCTCTTTATATTTAAAATTGCAGAATTTTACAAAGATAAATAAAAAGTTAGCTTTGGTATGAGTTTAGTTCATACCAAGATTTTTTCTAACCATTGCTTTAAATGCTTTCATATCTTCTCTTATCATTGTTGGGATAATCTCTTCTTTACAGGCATGAACGATAGTTGCAAACTCTGGTTTTGAGTAGATTGTATTTCTATCCCTTGCTAACATTATAAGTTGATTTACATCATCATCTAGGTTTATATCGGCTCTATCGCAGATTGCATCATATACATTAAAAAAAACTTCCCTATCATGTGAAGTCATTTGACAACTGTCATCAAGCATTTTAAGAGCCAGTTTTGAAGCGTATTCTATTTGTATTGGTTCAAAACTATGTGTTTTTGCCCAATCGTAAGCTTTTCTAAAAATATCAGACATAAAACTCCTTTTTATGAGCATATGCAATAAACATACCAAGGTTTTTTTGTAGAAAGTTTGGATATTATATTAAATTATTTTTGCCAAAAGCAAAGAGGTTATTATGGAAGATTATAGCGATTATTTCGAACTTAGAAAAATAAATGATGGTAGTTATGAACTAACATTACTAAATATTTGGAATAAACAAATTCTTACTTCAAACATCAAAAAATTAGAAAAACTAACTTTTTCTTCCCATACTAAATTAGCTGTGGATTTTCAAAATCTAAAAGAGTGTGACACTTCTTCAATTATCTATCTTATTTCATTTTTTAAAAAAGTTGAAGAAAAAAACTTAACACTTAAAAATTTAGATTCTTTTGAAGAGTTTTATAGATTTTATGAAAAACACTATCAAGACAATAGTTTAGATATAAAAGATAAAAAAAACATTATAGAAAAGATTGGTAAAACTGCATATGAAGCTTACCTTTCAAGCCTTGATTTTACAAAATTTGTAGGAAAAGTTTTTTATTATTTTGTTTATTCACTTTTTAATCCAAAAAAAATGAGATTAAAAGCGATGCTAAAATATATTGATACATCGGCTGTGAATGCACTTTTTATAGTAGGAATTACTTCATTTTTAGTAGGAGTTGTAATTGCATATCAAGGAGCTGTTCAACTTGAAAAGTTTGGAGCAAATATTTTTATAGTTGAGATGATTTGTATAACTATGTTTAGAGAAATCGCTCCACTTGTAACTGCAATTGTAATTGCTGGACGAAGTTCTAGTTCATATACTGCTGAAATTGGAGCTATGAAAATAACAGATGAAATAGATGCTATGAGAACTATGGATTTTGAACCAACTCTATTTTTGGTATTACCTAGAATTTTTGCTTTGGTTATTGCTTTGCCTTTATTGGTGTTTTTTGCTGATATTGTAGGAATATTTGGTGGAATGGTAATAGCTTATACGGATTTAGATGTTACATTTTTTGAATTTATAAACCGAATGGGACAAGAAGTTCCATTAAAACATCTTTTAATTGGAGTTTGTAAATCAATATTTTTTGGAGTGGCTATTGCACTTATTGGGTGTTATAGAGGATTTCAAGTACAAAACAATACTACAAGTATCGGAAAATATACAACAATAAGTGTTGTAAATGCTATCTTTGTAGTTATTGCTTTAAACGCGATTTTTTCAGTGATTCTAACTGAGATTGGAATATAATGGAAATAATAAGAGTAAATAATTTATCAACAATCTTTGGTGAAAACATAGTACATAAAGATATTTCATTTAGTGTAAATCAAGGAGAAATCTTTGGGGTATTAGGTGGAAGTGGTTCTGGGAAAAGTGTATTGGTAAAACAAATAGTTATGTTAGACAAAATTCAAAAGGGAAATATTGAATTTTTGGGAAAAGATATTTCAACTTTAGATTTAAAAGATATTCAAGATTTAAAACAACAATTTTCTTATCTTTTTCAGTTTGGAGCTTTATACTCTTTTTTGAATGTGATTGAAAATATTAGTGTGATGTTAAAAGAATATACAGATTTACCAGCAGATTTAATAGAAAAAATCGCTTATACAAATCTTCAAATTGTAGGGCTTCCAAAAAGTTGTGCATTATTGTATCCATCTGAATTAAGTGGTGGAATGAAAAAAAGAGTTGCCCTTGCACGAAGTCTTGCAATGCAACCAAAAGTTTTATTTTTAGATGAACCTACAAGTGGACTTGATCCTTCTAGTACACAAAAAATAAATGAGTTATTACTTAATCTAAAAAAAATGTTAAATATCACAATAATCATAATTACCCATGATTTAGAAACAATAAAAACAGTTTTAGATAGATTTATAATATTAAAACAAAAAATAATCTTTGATGGAAATATAACTCAAGCTTTGGATTCACAAGATGAATTTATAAAAGATTTTTTAACAAATAAAGGCAAATAATGGATACAAAAATAAACTTTTTTAAAATAGGATTATTTGTAATAGCCCTTGTAATCTCACTTTTAGTTCTTATTTTTTGGTTGGGAAAATTTGGTTTTGAAAAGAAAAAATTTGATGAATATTCAATCTATTTTCAAGAATCTGTTTCTGGATTAAATATTGGTTCATCTATAAAATATAAGGGATTTGAAGTTGGAAATGTTAATGAAATAAAACTAAATCCACTTAACTCAGAAGAGATACAAATAGATATTGCAATCAAAAAAGGAACACCAATAAAAGAAGATAATTATGCGGTTTTAGGGAACCTTGGGATTACTGGACTTAAATATATCGAATTAAAAGGTGGAAGTAATAATTCAAAACTTTTGCAAGAAGATGAAAATGGTTTTAGAATAATAAGCTCAAAAACATCAGATTTGACAACTTTAGTTGATTCTACAACTGATTTAACAAACCAATTAACTTTAGTTTTAGGGCAAATGAAAAAACTTTTAGCCGATGAAAATATAAAAACTATTTCAGATATTCTTGGTAAAACAAAAAATAGTATGAATAATGTAGAACAATTTAGTTCATATCTTGTAAATAATGAGAAAAAAATTGATGAACTTATAAAAAATATAAATCTTCTTAGTAAAAATGGTAATAAATCTTTTGAAAGTATAAACAATTCAGCAAATAGTTTCAAAGACTTAACAAGTGAGATTTTGGCTGAAATCAAAAAGGGAAGTTTTGATATAAACGGTATGTCAAAAGAGAGTTTTGACAAACTAAATAGTGTTTTAAATAACCTAGATTCAACACTTTTACAAACTCAAACTTTGATAGATAATCTAAATCAAAGTCCAAGTGATATTTTATTTAAACAAAAAAATATAAAAAATGGACCAGGAGAATAAATATGAAAAATCTTTTTTATCTTTTAATTGTAATTCTAATTTCAGGATGTACTTTAAAACAAGAAGTGGGACAAATAAATAGTTATTCTATTGATTTTAACTCAAAAAACGAAAGTTATAAAAATATAGATAAATCAATTTTGATTGAAGAACCACTTGTAAATAAAAGTTTTAATTCACGGGCAATTTTTTATAGCCAAAAACCTTATTTGTTTGAAGAGTACGCAAAAAATAGATGGATAAATCTTCCAAGTAGTATGATTCATAACTCATTATTAGAGTCTTTTCAAAGTAGTAATATTTTCTCTTTAGTCTCTGTTGAAGATACAAAAATAAAATATGATTATGTTTTAAAAACAAATGTAATCAAAATCTACCATGAAATAAATGCAGATAAATCTTATGTTATTTTGAAAATAAATTTTGATTTAGTAAAAGATAAAGAGTTGGTAAAAACATTTAGTTATGATAAGAAGGTTTTAGAAGCTCAAAATAAACCTTATGAATTTGTAAATAGTTTGAATAAAACTTTTGAAGAGATAATGAAAGAGTTGCTAAAAGAGATAAATAAATTATAATCTTTTAGCGATTATTGGAGCTAAATTCATAACTATAAAAAGTCGCATTATGTGATGAATTGTAATATATGGAACATTTGCTCCAACAATTAAAGCTATTAAATTCATCTCTGTTTGCCCACCTGGACTAAAAGCTAAAAGAGTTGAAACTATTGGGAAACCAAAAAAGTAATAGGCAATAGCTACAAAAATACCAGAGATAAATGCCAAAATCACAAAATGCCCAAAAGTTCCCATTAAAATTTTTAGAATCATTCTTAATTTAACACCTCTAAATGTAAAACCAATAATTGTTCCAAATATAACTTGAATAAATTTGATTAATTCATCTGGAATCAAAGTATGTATAAATCCACTACTATAAACAATAACACTTAAAATCATAGGACCAATTAAAAAAGCAGCTGATATTTTTAGTTTTTTCGCACCAAATGCTCCAATTAATCCAATAATAATCAGATAAAAGAACTCTACTAAATTGGTGTCTTTTATAGCTTTTGTGATTAATTGATTTCCACTAATATCAAGATGAAAAAGATATTGAATAATAAAAGGCAGAGTTAAAACCACAAATAAAAGTCTTGAAGATTGAACAAGGGTTATCTTAGCAGTATCCGCTTTTTGTTCTTCTCCTAAAATTACCATTTCTACAACACCACCTGGAGTTGAGCTAAAAAATGCAGTTTTTCTATCAAACTTTAAAACTTTTACATAATAATACATTCCAGCAAAAGTAACAATAATCGAATAAGGAATAATCAATAAAATACTAAATAAATAGATATGTAAAAATTCTAAGATTTCAGGAGTAAAAGCACTTCCAATTATCAAACCTATAAAAATTCTAGCTGGTGCTGAAAAGATTTTTGGATTTTGTATTGGAAGTTTTTCAAATCTCATGGCAATAGAAGTTGTAAAAATTGCTCCTAATAGCCAAGGAAGTGGAAGATGTAAAAAAATAAATAAAATAGAGCCACAAAAACCTATGAAAAGTGCAAGTAACATTTGAGATAATTGTTGCATGTTTATCATAGATTTCCTAGCTCAGTTGTTTTAAGCTATGCTTTTTAAAACTAAATCTTGAGCCTCTTTTATTAGTAATTCTAAATGCTCTTCACTTATAAAACTTTCCGCATAAATTTTATAAATATCCTCAGTTCCAGATGGACGTGCTGCAAACCAACCATTTTTTGTAGTAACTTTTAGTCCACCAATGCTTGCATTATTTCCACTTGCGTTTGTATAGATGTTTTCTATTTCTTCATTTGCTAAAGTTTTAGATGTAATATCTTTTACACTAAGGTTTTTTAGTTTAGCTTTTTGTTCATAATTTGCAACAGCATCAACTCTTTTATAATAAGCTTTTCCAAACTCTTTTTCAAATTCTTGATAAATAACTCCTGGGTCTTTTTTTAGTTTAGCAGTAATTTCAGCAGCTAAAAGATTTAAAATAATTCCATCTTTGTCAGTAGACCAAACACTTCCATCTTTTCTCAAGAATGATGCTCCAGCACTCTCTTCTCCTCCAAAAGCTAAACTTCCATCATATAAACCTTCCACAAACCATTTAAATCCAACAGGTACTTCATAAAGTTTTTTATCTAAAGATTTAACAACTTTATCAATCATTGAACTTGAAACTAAAGTTTTACCGACTGCTAGGTCATTTTTCCAAGATTTTCTATTTGAAAATAGATACCAAATAGCAACAGTTAAATAATGATTAGGATTCATAAGTCCTACACTTTTTGTTACGATTCCATGTCTATCAAAATCGGGGTCATTAGCAAAGGCAATATCATATTTGTCAGCTAATTGTATAAGTGAAGCCATAGCATAAGGAGAAGAACAATCCATTCTTATTTTTCCATCATGGTCACATGACATAAAAGAAAAAGTTGGGTCAATTGAATCATTTACAATATCAAGGTTAAGTCCATAAATTTCATTTATTTTTTTATAAACTTCTAAACCAGATCCTCCTAATGGATCTACACCAATATGTAAATTTGCATTTTTTATGACATCCATATCAATAATAGTGTCTAAAGCTTTTACATAAGGAGTAATAAAATCAGCAATTTCTAAAAATTTAGATTCATAAATTTTGTCTTTTGCAATGAATTTAACATCTTTTAGACCATCTTTTAATATCTCATTTGCTCTTTTTTCTATAACAGATGTAACATCTGTATCAGAAGGTCCTCCATTTGGAGTATTGTATTTAAATCCACCATCACATGGAGGATTATGTGAAGGAGTTATAATTACACCATCATTTAAATCTTTTGAATTTTTATTTGATTCAATTATTGTAAAAGACATAACAGGAGTTGGAGTATATGAGTTTTTAGCAGCTATTTTACATTTAACTTCATTTGCTAAGAAAACTTGTAACGCTGTTTCTTGAGCAGGAGTTGATAAAGCATGAGTATCAATTCCAATATGCATAACACCATTTATTCCAGCATTTTTTCTATACTCACAAAGTGCTTGTGTGATTGCTAGAATATGGTCTTCATTAAAACTTGATTTTTTAGAATTCCCTCTGTGACCAGATGTTCCAAAACTAACTTTTTGACTTTGAATATTTATATCTGGCTTATTAATATAATAGGCTTCGATTAATTCTTCAATATTTTCTAGTATTTCTTTAGGTGCTTTTTTACCTGCTAATTTATTTATCAAGTTTTATCCTTTGCTATTTTAATTGCTTTTATAAAAAGAAGTATTATTTTATCGAAATTGCCCTTTTAATAAGGAAGCAAAAATATGAAAAGGTTAATTGGAAAAATGCTTAGAGTTTGTAAGTTATATTTAAATTTTTGTATAGAGTTGAATAAAATGTAAGAAAAATAAAACTTTAAAAAAAGTTTTTATTTTTCTTACAAAAGAAGAAACTACATTCTAATTTCTTCTCTTTTTTGTAAGAATGTCCATCTTTCGTCTATTCTTTTTTGCCATTCATCAATTAAATATTCATATTCAGGTTTGAATAAATGTTTAAATCGTGGTTGTGCGCCTAAATAATCCCTAACAGGAATAATATTTTTTGGTCTATAAGTGATGTTTAATTCTCTTCCACCAATTATTTCATATAATGGGAAAACTAAAGAATCTACTGCTAAATCAGAAACTTCAATAGTTTGATTTGGTGCAAATTTCCATTCAGTTGTACATGCACTCATTGCATTTATAAATACAGGTCCATGTGTATCAAAACCTGTTTGAATTTTTTTAACCATATCTTTCCATTTATTTGGAGCAACTTGAGCAACATAAGGTGCACCATGCGCTGCCATAATAGAAACTATATCTTTTTTCTGTCTTTTTTCACCATAAGAGTGACTCCCAGCAGGTGCTGTTGTTGTACTTGAACCAATAGGTGTAGATGAACTTCTTTGTCCACCTGTGTTTGCATAAACTTCATTGTCTAAACAAACATACATAAAGTCATGTCCTCTTTCAAAACATCCAGAAATCCATTGGAATCCAATATCATAAGTTGAACCATCTCCACCAAATGTTACAAATTTCGGTTGAGGAGTATCTGCAGAAATTCTGCCTTTATTTCTTAAAGCTTTGTTCATAGTTTCAACCCCTGCCATTGCAGTTGAAGAGTTTTCAAATCCAATATGAATCCAAGAACAATCCCATGAAGTATGAGGATAAATAGCTGTACAAACTTCTAAACATCCAGTTGAAGCTGATACTACTAAGTTGTCATTTGTTGCATTTAAAACTTCTCTAACGATGATAGAGTGAGCACAACCTGGACATAAAAGGTGTGAACCTTCAAATCTTTCTGCTGCTGTTGAAAATGTTTTTAAGTTTTTAATTTCTTTTTGTGTATTAACTAATGTACTCATTTTTATTTTCCTTGCGTTTCATAAAAGCTAAGTTCTGGACCTCTTACTCCAACAAATCTTTGGATTTTTCCAGATAATTTACCTTCTTTGGCTTCTTTATCTAAAGTTCTAAATATATCTTTTAAAATAGCTACCGTCATATCTCTTCCACCTAAACCATAGATTAAGTTAGACATTAAAGGACGAACAGGCGTATTAAATAAAGCTCCTGAAACTTCATTATATAAAGCTCCAACAGTTCCTCCTGGAGCTGATCTATCCATACATGCAATTGCTTTAACATTTTGTAAAGCCTCTGCTACTTCTTCAAGTGGGAATGGTCTAAATACTCTTGGAGCAACTACTGCTGCATTGATTCCTTCAGCTTTTAATTGGTCAATTGCTAACATTGCTGTTTCAAAAGTTGTACCTAAACAAACTATTGCAATATCTGCATTTTCTAAATTGTAAGATTCAACAAGTTTATATTCTCTTCCTGTTAATTCTTTAAATTGTGCAAATGTTTCTAAAATAACTTTTTTAGAACCCATTAAAGCTGCATGTTGTTTTGCTTTGTGTTCAAAATGCCAATCTTGTTCAGTTTGAACTCCATGAGTTACTGGTTTGTCAAAATTTAATAAAGCATTTACTTGTAAGTAATCACCTACAAATTTACATGCAACATCATCTTTTAATGGAGTAACATTTTGAGCTGTATGTGAAGTCATAAATCCATCTTGATTAGAAATAACTGGAAGTCTAACATCTGGATGCTCAGAAATTTTAAATGACATTAAAGTCATATCATAAGCTTGTTGAGGATTAAATGCATCTATTGAAATCCAACCAGAATCTCTTGTAAGATATAAATCTGAGTGGTCACCATTTACATTTAAAGGTGCTGCTAATGCTCTATTTACTAAACATAAAACAACAGGAATTCTCATTCCAGATGCTTGATATAATACCTCAATCATAAGTGCTAGTCCTTGAGATGAAGTTGCAGTTGCAACTCTTCCACCAGCTGCACCTGCACCCACACATGCACTCATAGCAGCATGTTCAGATTCAGTCATCATAACTTCACCATCAATATATCCATTTGCATGGAACATTGCATAATTCTCAACAGTAGCAGTTGAAGGTGTAATTGGATAAGCTGCAACTACATCAACGTCAGCTTGTCTGAAAGCTTGAGAGTTTGCCATATTTCCATCCCAAACTTCAACACTTTTTAATTCCATAACTCTTTTATTCATTATTATTCACCTTTCTTCTTTTTTTCAGGCCAATTTGCAAGTGCATTTTCAACAGTTTCATATTCATTAAACATTAAAAGTGATTTTGGATTTGTAGGACAAACGCTTACACATAATCCACAACCTTTACAGTGTTCGTAATCAACACCTTTCATCTCTTTATTTCTTGCAATGATTGAAGTATCTGGACAGAATATCCAGCAGTTTTGACAGTCAATACATGTTTCAGAATTCCAAACTGGTTTAAGAACTCTCCAGTCTCCTACACTCATACCTTTTGAACTAGTTTCTGAATACATTCTATCTTCAGGTTGAATATCAGCTATATTATAATTTATATCTCCGTCGAATGTATAAAGAATTGCACCTGGTGCTAATTCATCCCATCCCATTTCACTTATTGGTTTATTCATTTTTTTATCCTTTTAGTGAACTTCGTCAAAAGCTCGTTGGATTGCAATCATATTTGCATCAATAACATTTTGAGGTAACTTTTTAAGTACCCCTTTCATTTTTTCTTTAAAGTAGTCAAGTTCAAACATTCCACTAACTTTCATAAATGCACCAAGCATTGGAGTATTTGGAATAGCTTTTCCAATTGTATCTCTTGCAATTTGAAAACAGTCAAGAACGAATACTCTATCTTCAATTCCTTGTAAAGTTGGAACTAAAGAGATTAATTCTTCTTTTTTTAGGTGAGTTGTGATTATGTATTTTGTAGTATCTTTACCGTTTGCCGTGATATTATCAGTGATTGCAAGACCCGGATCTAATATAAAAACAAAATCAGGTTGCATATATTTTTCATGATTTAAGATTGGCTCATCGTCAATTCTATTGTAAGCCGTCATAGACGCACCTCTTTTAGCTGAACCATAAAAAGCAAAAGCTTGAACTTGTTTACCAGTTTCAGCAACAACAGAACCAAGACCTTTTGCACCAGTAACAGCACCTTGTCCTGCACGGCTATGCCATCTAATTTCTAACATAGAGGCTCTCCTTATTAGTTAATATTAAACTTGACTTAAAAAAATTAATTAGTCTTAAGTATTATAGATATTTTTAACTTAAATTACATTTAATAAAATATAGCGTCAAAATATTAATATAAAATATTAAGTTAAATATAATATTACTAAAGATTTTTCAAATATTTAATTGCATTTAAAGCATTTGATTCTACAAAATTTGTATATTCTCTTAACTCTTTTTCATTTCCATAACCACATAATACTCCAACTGAGTTAATATTTGCTTCATTTGCAGCAATTAAATCTAGTTTTGTATCACCAATCATCCAAACTGAATGTTTATTTTTATCATAATTCATTTGCTTTAGAGTAACTAAAATAGGTTCAGGATCTGGTTTAGGATTTTGTACATTTTCTCTTCCTGTTACTATTTCAAAAAATTGAGCGATGTTAAAATGTTCTAATAAGGGCATTGTATAAGTTCTTGTTTTTGTAGTAACCACACTTACTCTTCCAATTTTTGCAGCAAGTTCCACTGCTTCATAGGCATTTTCTAATAAAGTTGTTTGAGCGATAGAAATTACTCTATATCTATTTTTATAAGAATCAACAAAATCCCAAACTTTTGACTCGTCAACCCCTAAGCTTTTATACATAATATCAAGTGGGTAACCAATTAATGATTTAATACTTTCATCATTACCTTTGAAATCAAATTGCAATTCTTTAAAAGAGTGATAAAATGTTGAAACTATTGCATCTGTAGAGTTTATTAAAGTTCCATCTAAATCAAAAAGTATTATTTTATTTTTATCCATATCTTTTTTTGTCCTTATATATTTATTCTTCAATTTCCCAATCTTTTTGATTGTGCATTATTCCTACAAAAGAGGGTTCAATATTTTTAATATTTTTATTTACAACACTTACTGAATCAGGTATATATAAAAATAGATATGGTAAATCATCAGTAATTTTTCTGAAGATTTGTTTATATATTTTTCCTAGTTCATCTCTATTTATTGTTTTGCTTCCCTGTTCAATTAATGAATCAACTTCTGGATTTTCATATGAAACAAAATTAAATCCTCCAAGTTTACTACTTGAAGTATGCCAAATGGGATAAGCATCAGGCATTAATGCTAATGCCCAACCCATAAGTACTGCTTCAAAATTTCTTGGATGAACAACTGTATTTAAAAAAGCTTGCCATTCCATAACTCTTATATTCATAATAATTCCAGCTTTTTTTAGTTGGTATTGTAATATTTGAGCAGCATTTATCCTTGTGTCATTTCCGGTATTTGTAATTACCTCAAAAGTGAAAGGATTATTTTTATCATATCCTGCTTCTTTTAAAAGTTTTTTTGCTTTTGCTATATCTTGTTGTATTGTTTTTACTTCATCATTAAAAGCAAATGAACCTGGTAAAAATGGTCCATTGCAAACTTTTCCATAACCAAAAAACAAAATATCAACTAACTCTTGTCTATTTATAGCAAAGGACAAAGCTTGTCTAATTCTTATATCTTTAAATTTCTCATTTTTTAGATTAAAACCTAAATAAGCATAAGTAAAACTGGGTTTTTGAATTATTGTATAGTTATTTTTAAATTCATCATCTATTTGTCTATCAACTTGAATTGGGTCTAATCCACCAAGGTCTAATTTTTTTTGTTTTAAATATAAAAAAGAAGTATTTGGATCTGGTAAAAATTTATATAAAATTTTTTCAATTTTAGGAGTTCCTTCAAAATAGTTTTCAAATGCAATAAGTTCAATATCTTCACCTTGTTTAAACTCTTTTAGTTTATATGAACCTGTTCCTATTGGATTTTTATTAAATGAACTTGTCATTAAATCTTTGTCATCTTTTAAAAGATGATAAGGAAGAATCCCAACCATCCAAGTTTCAAGAGCTTTAAAATATGGTTTTTTATATATTACTTCAATTGTATAATCATCAAGAGCTTTTGCACTTTCTACTTCTTTGAAGTTTGATTTAATAGAGTTAAATACTTTTGGGTCAATTATTTTTTCATAAGTGAAAATTACATCTTTTGAAGTAAATTTTTCTTTATCATGCCAAAGTACATTTTCTTTTAATTTTATAATTAATTTTGTTGGTGTTTCAAAATTATAAGATTTAGCTAAATCAACGGTTGGATTCCCATTTTTATCATATTTAAATAAACCATTAAAAAGCCAATCAGATATTTCACTACTTGCCGTGTCATTTGCTAATATAGGATTTAATCTACTAGGACTTGAAGTCATTGATAAATTTAAAGTACTTGCACTTAAATAGCTGAGAATTAATAGGTAAAGGGTTAAAAATTTCATAAAGTATTGTATAGTTTTTTTATAAAAAAAGGCATAAAAAAAAGGAGCAACTTTTGTCGCTCCTTTTTTGAAATAGTAAGAAATACTTTTTCTGAATTATCTTTTTGAGAATTGAGAAGATTTTCTTGCTTTTTTCTTTCCGAATTTTTTTCTTTCAACAGATCTTGAGTCTCTTGTTAATAAACCATAAGGTTTTAAGATAGCTCTAAATTGCTCATCATAAGCAACTAATGCTCTTGAAATTCCATGTCTTGCAGCATCAGCTTGTGCAGAATATCCACCACCAAGAGTTTTTACAATAATGTTTACAGAAGTTTCTTGTTTAGCAACATTTAATGGTTGCATAACTCTTTTTTTAATTGATTCGTGACCACCTAACCAAGCATCTAAAGATTGACCATTAATTGTTAATTGACCATTACCATTTTCTAGCCATACTTTTGCTACAGCTGTTTTTCTTCTTCCAGTTGCATATACTTTTGCCATTACTATTATCCTTTAATTTGCGCAGTATGAGGGTGTTCACTTCCTGCATATACTTTTAATTTTTTTAACATAGCTTTACCAAGAGTAGTTTTTGGAAGCATACCTCTAGTAGCTAATTTGTATAATTTTTCTGGATTTTTTTCAAACATTTCAGACATTTTGTGAGTTTTTGTACTACCAAAATAACCTGAGTGTGTAAAGTAATTTTTACTTTCTAATTTTTTACCAGAAAATCTTGCTTTTGATGCATTTATAATAACAACAAAATCTCCGCAGTCTACATTTGGTGTAAAACAAGGTTTGTTTTTCCCTCTTAAGATAGTAGCAACTTCTGTAATAATTCTTCCGAATACTTTATCAGTTGCATCAACTACTATCCAATCTCTTTCGATTTCGTTAGCATGTGCCATTTGAGTAAATTTCATTTATTTTCTCCGCTTTTTTAATGAGGTGCAATAATAGTGTAGTAATACTTAATAATTACTTAAATTAAGTATAAATTAATATTTTATACAAAATTGTGAACCTTTTTTAAATTCTGAATGAATTTCAAGTGTAAAATTATGTAAAGAAAGTACAGACTGAACAATAAAAAGTCCGAGTCCTAGGGAATTATTCCAACCATTATTTGAAATTCTATAAAATTTTTGATTTATTTTTTCTAATTCTTTTTCTTCAATTCCTATACCTTTATCAATGATACAAATTGAATTTTGAGAAATATTTACAATAATTTCATCTTCTGAGTATTTTAATGCATTCTCAATTAAGTTAGAAATAGCCATAGAAATCAAAGTTTCATCAACTTTTAAAGTTATATCATCGCCTTGAAGTAGTATTTCTCTATTTTTGTATTTATCTTTTAAATCGCTAACACATGTTCCAATCAATTTTTTCATAGAACATGGAACTAAAATAAGTTCTTGTTTTCCTTCTTCTAATTTTAAAGTCAATCTTAATTTATCAACTATTTGGGACATTTTATTTGCATTTGAATAAATCTTTTTTAAAAATTTTATTTTCATAGGTTGGGGCATTTGTTCATCATTTAAGATAGTTTCACTATATCCTGAGATTATTGCAATTGGATTTTTGAATTCATGGGAAATTGCTGAAATAATTTCATCTTTTTGTTTATTGGCAATTTTTAGTTTTGCATTTTGTTTTGCTTTTTGTTTTTCTCTTTTTGTAAGTTTTATAGCTACTTTATTCAAAAGTTTTGAAATTTTATAAAATTCATAAGTATATTTTGAATCTAGGATAAAAGAGGGTTTTTTGTGTGCTAATAAAGTCAAAAAATGTAAAATATCATCGGTTTCTTTTTTAACTCTTATACTAATAATGTATGTAGCTGAAAAAGCAATGATTAAAAAAAAGGTAATAAATAAAAAGATTCCAAAAGTAAGACTCATAAAATTATCTGTAATATTACTTATATAATCAGCCATTCTTATGTAATAAATTTTATTAGAAATAGTGATTTTTTTTGCAATGTATAACAATTCTTTATTTATTGTTTCAGATTTTCTAGTATCTTTCCCTATAGCATTATTTTTTGCTTCGATTATCTCTTTTCTTGTTAAATGATTTTTAATTTGAGATAATTCTTTGTCACTATCAGCAATTACTGTACCAAATTCATCAATAATAGTTATTCTAAGTTTTAATTTTTCATGTAGTTCGTGAACAATATCAGAGGTATTAGTTAGATTATCTTTATTCTTGAAAACAATAGATAACGTATCAATATTTTGTAGTAAGTTTCTTTCGATTTGGTTTATATAAATATTTTTTGACCAAAAGTAGGTAATAATACTTAAAGTTAGAAGAATAACTAAAAATATTGCAATATAAGTTCTTAGAAAAAGTTGGTGTATTTTTAACAAAAAATATAACCTTCTCCCCTAATTGAACGAATATAATCTTTTTTTCCATTTGGGTCTATTTTTGCTTTTAATCTTTTAATTGCAACATTTACTGTTTTCTCTTTTTTCTCAAAAGAGTCTTGCCAAACACTATTAAGTAAATGTTCTCTTGTCATTAGAATATCTTTATTTTTGATAAATTCAAGCAATAAATCATGTTCAAGATGGGTTAATTCTAATTCTAAGTCATCAATATAAAACTTTTTATTAGAAGATTTATAAACAATATCTTTTACTTTTAACACATCAATATCTTTTGAGCTTCTTTTGATAACTGCTTTTATTCTTGCACATAACTCTTTTAGATTAAAGGGTTTAGTAATATAATCGTCCGCATGGCTATCAAAACCATCAATAATATCTTCGTCTCTATCTTTTGCTGTTACATAAATAACAGGATTAGAATAACCTTGTTGTTTAATTTCATTTATAAACGAAGTTCCTTCAATTCCAGGAAGATTTCTATCCATTAAAATTAAATCAATTTGTTCTTCATTTAAAACATTTCTTACATTTTTATCAATATTTAAAAAACCTATTGTTTCATAACCTTCTTTTTGAAGTGTATATTCAAGAAGTTCTAAAATATCTTCTTCATCTTCAACAATTAAAATTAATTTATTATTCATCAGAATTTGACTCTTTTGTTGTTGTAACTTTTTTATTTGGTCTTTCATCATCATATTCAATTACTGTATCTTTTGAAATCTTTATAACACCAGGAGAAAATTTAATAGCAAGAATCCTAAATATAAAAAATACAAAAATTACAAAAAGTAAAAATGAAATATCAAAGTAGTCTCTATTTTTATTTGTTGTTAAAATAATTACATCACGGATTAAAAAAATGATAAAAATATCAATAACATATCTTAATCGTAAAGTCTCTTTTTTGATAAAATCAGAGACCATTTTTACAACTTCCATGATAACAATAAATTCCAACATAAAAATTATTGCTTTATAAAAATCCTTACCTGAGGCAATTATTCCGATAAAAATAATTATCCCAGCAAGAACTTCAAAGTTAGTACTAAAGTAGTTTCTTATTTTATTTATAGCTTTTTTCATACAAAAATTATAACATAAATATCATGATTGTACCATATCTCCACCAACCTGAGCAAAATGTAATAAGTTAGCGATTGATACAGCTCTATCTGCAATTTTTTCAAGTCTTCTTAATGCACTTAATATATCAAAATATTCTTTTGATAAATCAAGATTTTTTGAAATTAGTTTTAAAATATTTTTTTCAATCATTAAATATAAATCATCGGTTTTGCTCTCTTCAACAATAACTCGATGATATTTTTCTTCTATATGATTTGCATTCGTTTCATCTAAGATTGAAATAGATGTTTGAAGAGAAAGAAGTGCTGATTTTAACAAAGGAACAGCATATTCTAAAATCATATTTGTATTTAAATCATCAGAATAAGATTTTTTAAACATTTTTGCAAAATCTTTTGCGTTTGAACCAGTTCTTACTAACTCGTTTGTGATTTTTAAATATGAAACTAATTGTCTTAAATCTTTTGCTTCTGGCGAATATAAAGCCAAAGTTGTAACTATGATATTATCAATTTCATTTGATCGTAATAGAAGTTTTTTTTCTGTTAAATCAACATTTTTCAAGTCATCAATTTTTCTATCTTCTAATGCTCTTAAAGATAATTCTAGTGAATTTATAACATCCACACCAATTTTTGAAATTTCGTCTTTTATACTTTGTAATTTTGCTTCGTAAGGTTTTAACATTATCCAAATCTCCCTGTAATATAATCTTCTGTTTTTTTATTGTGTGGATTAACAAAAATTGTTTCTGTTTCATCATATTCAATTAGTTTTCCTAAGTGAAAGAATGCTGTATAATCAGCCACACGTGCCGCTTGTTGCATATTGTGAGTTACAGTAATGATTGTATAATCTTGTTTTAATTCAAGCATTAAAGCTTCAATTTTTTCTGTTGATATTGGGTCAAGTGCTGATGTAGGTTCATCCATTAAAATAACTTCTGGTTTAATTGCAATTGTTCTTGCAATACAAAGTCTTTGTTGTTGTCCTCCTGAAAGTGAAGTTCCAGGTTGTTGTAATTTATCTTTTACTTCATTCCAAAGTCCAGATTTAATAAGTGAAGATTCAACTAATTCATCACACTCTTTTCCTTTTTTTACAATTCCATGTTTTAATGGAGCATATGCAACATTGTCATAAATTGATTTTGGAAAAGGATTTGGTTGTTGAAATACCATTCCAATTCTTTTTCTAACACTTACTTCATCTACATCTTTATCATAGATATTTTTAGTATCGATTATGATTTGACCATCAATTTTTACTATTGGGATTAAATCATTCATTCTGTTGATGCATCTTAAAAATGTTGATTTTCCACATCCAGATGGTCCAATTAATGCTGTAATTTTGTTTTCATATAAATTTGCAGTAATATCAAAAAGCGCTTGATTAACTCCATAATATAGATTTAGATTTTTTACTTCAATTTTTGTTTTATTATCATTTTCTATCATTTTGATTTTTCCTTCTTACCATTTAACTTCGAATTTTTTTCTTAAATATATCGCAATTGCATTTAGTGAAATTAAGATTGTTAATAACACCATGATTCCTGCAGCTGTTTTTTCTATATACATACCCTCAGGCATTCCAGCCCATGTAAATAATTGCGCTGGCATAACAGTTGCAGCTTGAGTTACCATTGAAGGAGCATCTGGAATAAAAGCAATCATTCCTATAATAATCAATGGAGCAGTTTCTCCCATAGCATGTGCAAGACCAATGATTGAACCTGTAAGTACTCCTGGAAATGCTAAAGGTAAAACATGGTCTTTTGTAACTTGAATTTTATTAAGTCCTAAACCATATCCAGCTTGTCTAATACTATCAGGAACTGCTCTTAAAGCAGCTCGCGAACTAACAATTATAATAGGTAAAGTCATAAGTGCAAGAGTTAAACCTCCAACAAGTGGAGAACTTCTTGGCATACCAAATAAATTTATAAAAATTGCAAGTCCTAAAAGACCAAATAAAATAGAAGGAATTGCTGCTAAATTGTTTATATTGATTTCTATAAATCTTGTAAATTTATTATCAGTTGCAAACTCTTCTAAATAAATAGCTGTCATAACTCCAATTGGGAAAGCAACTATCATAGTAATAATTAAAGTAAGAATTGAACCAATCATTGCTGAATAAAGTCCAGCATATTCAGGAATTTTTGAATCACCTTTTGTGAAGAAAATTACATTAAATTTATTTTCAATTAATCCTTGAGAGTGTAACTCATCCACTAAAGTTATTTCATCTTCTTTTAATTTATGGTGATGCCCTTTTAAATATTGGTCAACCTGATCATCAGCTAAAACCCAAGTTGTTAAAGTAGTATTCATAAAATTTGGATTTTCTTTTACTAATAAAGGAATATCTCTAAGCCAAGCTCTTGAAACTAAATCTCTATATTTTTTATCAACAGCAAATCTTGTGTCGTCTAAAGATTTTTCATTAAATGTAACTTCCATTTGAATATAAGCTACTTTAAAAGCTGGTAAGCCTTTTCCTACAATATCAAATAAAAAGAATGATAAAAAAGCAACAGAAAAAATTAATGAAGTTAAAGTAAACTTTTTAAATCTAGCTGCACTTGCATGTCTTGCTTTTAATGTTGGATCATAAAATGGATTATTGTTTTGTTTTTGTTTTTTTCTTCTAATCATAATGTATTCACTTTATATTTTTCTTTGAATTTTCTAATAAGAGATAATGAAATCATATTTAGGATTAATGTCACAATAAATAAAATTAGTCCTAATGCAAATGCAGAAAGAGTTTCTGGTGAATTAAACTCAAAATCTCCAACCAATGAATTTACAATAGTAACTGTTACTGTTGTCATATCTTCCAATGGATTCCAAGATAGATTTGGTCGTAAACCAGCTGCCATAACAACAATCATTGTTTCTCCTAAAGCTTTTGAAAGTCCAAGAAGTGAAGCTGAAATAATTCCTGGCATTGCTGAAGGTAGAACTATATTTTTTATAGTTTCTCCATGAGTCATTCCTAAGGCAAAAGCTGCTTTTCTTTGACTATCTGGAACGGATCTAATAACATCATCTGATAGTGAAGAAATAACAGGAATAATCATAATTCCCATTACAATCCCAGATGCAAGGGCAGAGTTAAATGTAGCTTCAAGCCCAATAAATTCTGCTGTTTTTACAACTAAAGGTGCAACAGTGATTGCTGCAAAAAAACCATAAACAACAGTAGGAATACCAGCTAGTATTTCTAAAATAGGTTTTAAATAATCTCTTACTTTTGGACCTGCATATTCACTCATGTAAATTGCACTTCCAAGACCAATAGGAATAGCAACACCTAAAGCAATAACAGTTATTACAAATGTTCCTGCAAATATTGGCAATGCTCCAAATTGACTACCAATAACACCTGGTGACCATGTAGTTCCTGTAATAAAATACCAAAAACTTCTCAATTTAAAAAATTCTATTGCTTCAAATAATATTGAAAATAGAATTCCAAATGTAGTTAAAATTGAGATAGCTGCTGCACTAATTAAAGCAAATTTAATTAGTTTTTCATTTAGTTCTCTACTTTTTTTTCTTGATTCAAAAGTGCTCAATACTTTTACCTTTATAGTAAATTTAGATGAAATATTAAATAAAGATAGTTACACAATGGTTACATCGATTACAAAATACTAGAAATAGGTTTACTTGAGCCTTTTGAAGCTTTTTTCAAAACATTTAAAGTATTATCAAAATTAGAGATATTTGATTTAGGATTTATTTCAATAATTGCAGAAGATACTGATAATAAATTGAAACTTCTTTCTATATTAAATCTATCTTTTGCAATTAAAAGACCATTTTCTTTATCTTTTTTTGAATACAAATTTTCTACAGAATTTTTAAATTCAATTTGGACTTTGTTTGTTAGTTCAAAAACTTCTTCGAATTTATGATTTTTTAATCCAACAAAAAAATCATCACCACCAATATGAGCTATAAATGAATCTTTTGGGTATCTTTTTTGAAGAAGTTCTGAAAAAATCAAAATAGCTCTATCTCCTAGTCTAAATCCATAAATATCATTAAATGGTTTAAAATCATTAAAATCGAAATAGATTATGTGTGTAATAGTTTTTTGATTTCTTTTAAGGGTTTTTTCTATAAATTTCTCAATTTGATTATTCCCAGGAAGTTTTGTAAGTGGATTCTGATTTGTAGCTATTTCGATATTTCTTTTATAAGAAAGGGTTAAAAGCGAATTTAGATTTATAAATCCTCTATATTTATTTGCTTGAGTAATAAAAATTCCTAAAGCATCTTTTGAGTTTTGGTTATACATTTCTAATATTTTGTCAATTCCCCAAGATATTTCAACATATAATGCAGGTTTCAAATATTTTATTAAACTAGAAGAAAAAGTTTTATTTTGTGCAAGAGCTAATCCATATTGTGAATAAGATATTTTTTTGATATCAGTTTCATAAATTATTCCTAAAAAATTATCATATTCATCTACTATTGGAACAAAATTATTTTTTGTAGATTCTTTAAAATGTACAAAAAGTTCATATAAAGAACTATTTACACTAAGTGCAATAATTGGTTCTATAAACTCTTCATCAATAGTAGCATTTGGATTATTTCTTTTATCTTCATTGATTAAAGTTAGAATATTATTATAAAGACTTTTTATTTCATTTATTTCAACTGTTGGTTTTTGTACTAAATAACCTTGAATAAAATCTGCACCAATATCTTTACAAGTGTAAAACTCTTTTACAGTTTCAATACCTTCTGCGATAACTTGCATTCCCATAATATGAGCCATTTCGATAATAGAAGAACAAAAAAGTTTTTTCTTTGAATCTTGATCAATATTTGAAATAAAAAATCTATCAAGTTTTATAATTTGTGCTTCACTAAAATATAGAAGTTTAAGACCAGAAACACCTATTCCAAAATCATCAATAGCAATAGAATAACCATTTTCTCTATATCTTTGAATCATTGTTGATAAAGCATTTTGTTCTATTGCCGTACCTTTTTCACTTAGTTCAAAACAGATGGCACTTTTATTTAATTTATACTTTTTTAATATTTTAGAAGTATTTCCTGCAGAAAGATTCTTATTGTAAATTATTCGATTATCTAAATTATAAAATAATCTTAAATCTTCAATTTCAATATTTGAGAACTTTTTGATAGCTTTTTCTCTTAACTGTAAATCCAATTCATATAAATAATCATCATTAAAAGCCATATTAAATAAATCATCAATAGCATTTAATCCAGAAATATTTTGAACATTCCTAATAAGTGCTTCAACAGCATAAAGTTTACCTGTGTGAGAGTAAACAATTGGTTGAAAAGCATAGTCTAGTTTATCGATTATTTGATTCCAATTTGGCATAGTTCACCTAATCTTGATTTATAATATCATTACTAAGTTTTTACCTCTTTGTTCGCGTCAACAGATAAAAACTTAATAATGATATTTTGTAGAAAAAAAGAGAAGATAAAAATCTTCCCTTTTATTTAGTTAGTGTTGTTTTAAATCTTCTACAGTTAATTTTTCACTGTTCATAACTTTTTTTCTAGCAGCATCTCTAGTTTTATCATCTAAAGTGATTAAACCTAATTCTCCTAGAATTCCATCTTTTCCTATCATTTTCTCAGACATAAATAAATTTGCATACTCTTTTAAAGCAGGAACATCTTTAACATGTGCATTTTTGATATAAAAATACATAGATCTAGCAACTGGATATTTTCCTGTTGAAATAGTATCAGCAGTTGGAGCAATACTATCAACTGTAATTCCAACAACTTTATCTTTATTTTCTTCTAAGAACGAATAACCAAAAATACCAATAGCAGCAGGATTTTTAGTTAATTTTTGAACGATTAAGTTATCATTTTCACCAGATTCAACATAAACACCATCTGTTCTAATAACTGAGTATTTTTCATATTTTTTATTTGCTTTTTCATCAGCTTTAAATAAATCTGTATAAACTGGCATTTTTTCAAATACATGTTGTAATACTAATTCTTCAAATGAATCTCTTGTTCCTGATGATTTTGGTGGTCCATAAACAATAATATCTCTGTTTGGTAATGAAGCATCAATATCTGACCATTTTTTATAAGGATTAGCTATTAAAGTTTTACCATCTTTTGAAGGTACTTGTTCTGCAACAGCTAATGCTAATTGAGCTTTTGTTACGTTAAATGAAGTTACTTTTGAATCTTGTGCAACTGCAATTCCATCAAAACCAATTAATGCTTCAGTTATATCTGTAACACCATTTTCTTCACATAGTTTTAATTCTTTATCTTTCATTCTTCTTGAAGCATTTGCAATATCTGGTGTATTTATATCTGCACCTGAACAAAATAATTTCATTCCTCCACCTGTTCCTGTTGATTCTACAACTGGAGTAGGGAATTTAGTAGTTGATCCTAATTCTTCAGCAACTGAAGATGAAAAAGGATAAACAGTTGATGAACCAACAATTTTGATTTGGTCTCTTGCACTTAAAGTTGTTACTAATAAAGCACTTGCGAATAATGCCATAGATGTTTTTTTGAAAGTCATTCTTTTCTCCATATTTTTATTTACGGTGAAAGTTTAATGACAGTTGATTACATTTTGGTTACTATTTCTTTTGTAAACTTAAGTTCAAACTCTTTGCAAGTTCTTATAAAAAGTTCTTCACAATCGTTTGGTTTATAAATAATAGCTTCTATCCAAATATCATTTTCTTGGACTTTACAGAAGTTTAGAGGAGTGTAAGATTTCTTATTTTTGTAGTGTATATAAGTTTTATTTAGTTCTATCATAAAAAAAGCTAATGGATTTTATAATCCATTAGCCTCGATGAGTCTAGATTGATGATCAGCAATAAGAGGATCAATCACTTCATCAAACAGACCATCATTCATGATGTAATCAAGTCTATATAAAGTCAAGTTGATTCTGTGATCACTGATTCTATTTTGTGGATAATTATAAGTTCTAATTCTTCCACTTCTATCACCAGTACCAACTTGTTCTTTTCTAGTAGCACCTTCAGATTCCATTTTTTTATTCATTTCTATTTCATAAAGCTTAGCTTTTAAAACTTTCATAGCTCTATCTTTATTTTTATGTTGAGATTTCTGATCTTGATTTGTTACAACAATTCCAGATGGAATATGAGTGATTCTAACAGCCGAGTCTGTAGTATTTACAGATTGACCACCATTCCCACTGGCTCTCATAACATCAATTTTTAAATCATTTGGATTAATTTCTACTTCCACATCGTCAACTTCAGGCATAACAGCAACTGTAATAGCTGATGTATGAACCCTTCCTTGAGATTCAGTTGCAGGAACCCTTTGTACTCTATGTGTACCACCCTCAAATTTTAATTTTGAGTAAACATGGTCACCTTTAATTAGAAAAACAATCTCTTTATATCCATTTGATTCGCTCTCACTCGAGCTCATAATTTCAACTTTCCAACCATTATTTTCTGCATATCTTAAATAACCTCTAAAAAGGTCACCTACAAATATAGCAGCTTCATCGCCACCTGTACCAGCTCTTAACTCTAAGTAGATATTTTTATCATCATTAGGGTCTTTAGGAATCATTAAAAATTTAATTTCATCTTCAAGTTTTGGTTTTCTTGTTTCTAATTCTTTGAGTTCTTCTTTTGCTAAATCACCAAGTTCTGGATCATCAAGCATCATTTTGTTTTCATCAATGTCATCCATTAATTTAACATACTCACGAGCTTTAATAACAATAGGTTGCATATTTGACTGTTCTTTTGATAAATCAGTCATTCTTTTTATATCATTTGTAATATCAGGAGCCATTAATAAAGTATTAATTTCTTCGTATCTATTAATAAATGGTTGTAGTCTGCTTTTTAACATAAATTATATAGCGTTAACTTTTACTTGTAATCTACTTACTCTTCTTGCTGCAGTCTCTTTTTTTAAGATACCTTTAGATACACAATGGTGTAAATATTTGTTTGCAGTTTTCATAGCGTCAACTGCTTTTTCTTTATCAGCTGTTTCGATTGCTGCTAATACATTTTTTGTTACATTCTTGATTCTAGTTTTGTAAAATCTGTTTCTTTCTGTTTTAATTCTAGTTTGTCTAGCTCTTTTTTCAGAAGATTTGTGATTTGCCATTTTTTTAACCTCTTTATAAAATTTTTAAGGGTAGAATATTACCTAAAGTAACTTAAACAGAGTTTAATTTTAGGAAGATTTAATGAAACTATTCGGAACAGATGGTGTTAGAGGAAAAGCTGGTGATTTTTTGGATGCAATTACTGTATTAAAATTAGCAAAAGCTGCTGGTATATATTTTAGAAAACATTCAACAACTAAAAAAATACTTGTAGGAAAAGATACAAGAAGAAGTGGTTATATGATTGAAAATGCCCTTGTTAGTGGATTAACAGCTGTTGGATATGATGTTATTCAAATAGGTCCAATGCCAACTCCTGCAATTGCTTATTTAACTGAAAGTATGAGATGTGATGCAGGAATTATGATTTCAGCTTCTCACAATCCTTATGAAGATAATGGAATTAAATTTTTTGATAATCATGGGGATAAATTAAATACAACTTGTGAAAAAGCAATAGAAACAATTTTTAATGATAGTGAATTAATGCAAACAGAACAAGTAACTGGAAGAAACATTGGTGCTTCAAAAAGAATTGATGATGTTATTGGAAGATACATTGTATCAATTAAAAGTTCATTTCCAAGAGATTTAAATTTAAGTGGGTTAAGAATTGTTCTTGATTGTGCAAATGGTGCTGCATATAAAGTTGGACCAACAATTTTACAGGAATTAGGTGCAGATGTAATTGTAGTAAATAATAAACCAGACGGATTTAATATCAACGAAGATTGTGGAGCTATGCATCCAGAACATATTGGTAAATTAGTAAGAGAATATAGAGCTGACATTGGACTTGCACTTGATGGAGATGCTGATAGATTAGTTATTATTGATGAAAAAGGTGAAGTTGTTGATGGGGATAAATTAATAGGTGCTTTATGTAACTATTTAAATGAAGAAAAATTGCTTAAAGGTAATGGCTGTGTTGCAACTGTTATGTCAAATAAAGCTTTAGAAGATTATTTATCTAAAAAAGGAATTGAATTATTTAGATCAGATGTTGGAGATAAATACGTTCTTGAAGTTATGAAAGCAAAAGGCATCAATTTTGGTGGAGAACAAAGTGGACACATTATCTTCTCAGATACTGCAAAAACGGGGGATGGATTAGCTTCTGCTTTACAAGTTTTAGCACTTATTTTAAAATCTGGTAAAAAAGCTAGTGAAGTATTAAATCCATTTGAATTATATCCTCAAATTTTACATAATATGAAAGTTATAGAAAAAATTCCTTTAGATAGAATAAAAGGTTTAGAAGAGATTTTAAAGCCAATTAGAGAAAAAGGAATTAGAGATTTAATTAGATATTCAGGGACTGAAAATAAAATTAGATTACTTCTTGAAGGAAAAAATAAAAAAGATGTTGAAAATGCAATGGAAACTTTAAAATCATTTTTTAAAAAAGTATTATGAATAGAGAATTAAAACTTGCAATAACTATTTTTATAGTTGTTTTTATAATAGACCAAGTTGTTAAATTTGGATTTGCAAATTTAAATTGGAATGTTGATGGTCCATATATGTCTTTGAACTTAGCATATAATTATGGGGTTGCATTTTCCATGTTTTCGTTTTTGGAGCATAATTTAAAATATATTCAATTAGCTATTGTTTTAATCGCAACTCTATATTTATTTAAAAATCAAAGTGTTTTTAAAGAGTATTATTTGCCAATAGCATTACTTTATGCAGGTGGATTATCAAACATTTTAGATAGATTTACTTATGGTGGGGTTGTTGATTATTTTTATTGGCATTATGGTTTTGAATTCGCAATTTTTAACATAGCAGATGTAATGATAGATTTAGCAGTTGTAATAGTTATTTATAAACAAATTAGACAATCAAGAGAAGAAAAAAAGCAAAAAGAGATTAAATCGTAGATTTTTGTAGCTTAAAATAAATTTAGCTATAATCCAACAAATTTTAGAAAATGACAGGGAAAATTAATATGGGTCAAACAATAACAGAAAAAATTTTTAGTGAACATGTAGGTCATAAAGTATATGCAGGAGAAATAGTTCGAAGTCCAATTGATATGGTAATTGGAAATGATATTACAACTCCAATTTCAATAAAAGCATTTGAAGATGGTGGTTTTGAGAAACTAGTAAATCCAGAAGGTTTTGCTATTGTACTTGACCACTTTATTCCTGCAAAAGATATAGCAAGTGCAAATCAAGCAAAAATCTCAAGAGATTTTGCTTATAAACATGATTTGAAATACTTTTTCGATGAAAAAGATATGGGAATCGAACATGCCCTTTTACCAGAAAAAGGTTTAGTAATCCCAGGTGATGTTATTATTGGTGCAGATTCACACACATGTACACATGGTGCTTTAGGAGCATTTAGTACAGGTATGGGGTCAACAGATATTTCATTTGGAATGATTACTGGTGGTAACTGGTTTAAAGTTCCTGAATCAATCAAAGTAGTATTCAAAGGAAAACCAGCTCCATTTGTAACTGGAAAGGATTTAATCTTAGAAATTATTAGAATACTTGGTGTTGATGGAGCTTTATATAAAGCTTTAGAATTCACAGGTGATACAATTCAATATTTATCAATGGATGATAGATTCTCTTTATGTAATATGGCTATTGAAGCTGGTGCTAAAAATGGTATTGTGGCTTATGATGAAATCACAAAAGAGTTTTTAGATTCAAGAGAATCTTTAAGAGCTGAACCAAAAATTCATTATAGCGATGTTGACGCTGTTTATTGTCAAGAAATTGTTATTGATGTTGAAAAATTAGAACCAGTTATTGCATATCCATTTTTACCATCAAATGGTCACTCAGTTTCTCAAGCAGTAGCTGATAATATTAGAGTTGATCAAGTATTTATAGGTTCATGTACAAATGGAAGATTATCAGATTTTAAAGTTGCAGCTGAAATTTTAAAAGATAAAAAAGTTGCACGACATGTAAGACTTATTTTAACTCCAGGAACTCAAAAAATCCTAAGAGACGCAACAAAAGCTGGATATATTGACATTTTAGTTGATGCAGGAGCAGTTGTATCAAATCCTACATGTGGAGCATGTTTAGGTGGATATATGGGAATTTTAGGTGATGGAGAAGTTTGTATTTCTACAACAAATAGAAACTTTGTTGGAAGAATGGGTTCACGAAGCTCAAAAATTTATTTAGCAAATAGTGCAGTAGCAGCTGCATCTGCAATTTCTGGATATATTACAGATCCAAGAAGTTTATAAAATGAAAACTCCTTTTGAAATTACTTGTGTAATTTTAAGTGGAGGCAAAAGTTCTCGAATGGGAGAAGATAAATCTCTTCTTCCCTTTTCAACTTCTAAAACTTTAATTCAATATCAATACGATAGATTAAAACCTTATTTTAAAAATATTTATATATCTTCGAAAGTAGATAAATTCGATTTCTTAGAAAAAAACTTCCTAATTTTAGATGAAAATAAAGATATCTTTTCACCAATATTAGCCTTAGATACAATATTTAAAAAATTTGAAAATCAAAAAATATTTATAATAACTGTAGATACACCACTTGTATCAATTGATTCTATATCTAAATTAATTGATGCTTCAATAAATTATGATATTTGTATTGCACAAACAGAAAAAACACATAATTTATGTGGAGTTTTTTCTTCTAATATAAGTTTAACTATTAAAACTATGATTGAAAATGATATACACAAAATTGCTTACTTAATAAATAAAAATAAAAATAAAATATTAAAGTTCCCTAATAATAGTGAGTTTCTAAATATTAATAATAAAGAAGAGTATGAGGAAAGTTTAAATTATATAATTTAGACTTATAATAGTTAAAAGTAAAAATGAATCGTATATAAGTCTTCTATTATATCTTTTTTGTTATCCTAAGTTTATAGCTATTATTAAAATAAAGGAAATAAAATGATAAAGAATGAACTAGATAAGGCGCTAGAGCTAGTTGATTGCGAAATTAAAAAAGCTGGAATTTCAAGAAGAGAAGCTTTTAGATTAGCAGGACTTGGATCAGCTGCTTATTTAATGGGTGGCGGATCTGATGCAAATGCAGCAACAGAATTAAAAGCAAGTGATGCAACAGGAAAAATATTAATTATTGGTGGAGGATTAGCTGGTATTTCTACTGCTGCAAGATTAGTTAATACTTTATCAAATCCTGATATTACAATAGTTGAACCAAATCCAAAATCAGTATCTTATCAACCAGGAAGTACTTTAGTTGCAGCTGGAATTTATACAAAAGAAGATATTGATTATAATACAAAAGATTTTTTACCAAGTGGAGTTACACTTTTAAAAGATAAAGCAATTGATTTTAATCCTGAAGCAAATAAAGTTGCCTTAGAATCAGGAGAAACTTTAAGTTATGATTTTTTAATTATTGCAGCAGGAATTGCATTAGATTTTGGTGCAATTAAAGGCTTAGAAGAGATTGGAGATGCATACACTGTTGGAGATGCATCTAAAATATTAAAAGTTTTTGGAAATTCAGGAATAACATCTGTTTATAACATTGATTCATCAATTGCAATGTGGGAACAAACACAAAAATTCATTCAAAAAGCAAAAGATGGACAAAAAGTAAAAGGTATATTTACAGATCCTAATACTGCAATTAAATGTGGAGGAGCCCCTAAAAAAGTTATGTATCTTACAAATGCTAGATTAAATGAAGCAAATGCCAGAGCAAATGCCGAATTGACATTTTATACAGATTCTGGAAAATTATTTGGTGTAAAAGAATATGCCGATGCAATAGAAAAACAATTTATTGCAAGAGATATGAAATGGAATTTCAATCATAATTTAACAAGTGTAGATATTGCTAAAAAAACAGCTACATTTGACAAACATTGGCAAGAAAAAGGTGCCTATGATAAAGATTTAGAAGAGTATGAAACAATTACTAAACATGAAAACATTGAAGTTCCTTTTGATTTATTACATATTACACCTCCTCAAAAAGCTCCTGATGAAATTGGAAAATCAGCTATTGGTTCAACAAAAGGTTGGGTTCCTGTTGATAAAGAAACTTTGCAACATGTTAAATATAAAAATATTTTTTCTTTAGGTGATATTGCAGCTGTTCCTATGGGGAAAACAGGTGGAACAGTAAGAAAACAATATAAAGTTTTAGTTGATAATTTAGTTGCCGTTATGGAAGGAAAAGAGTCAACAGCTAAATTTGAAGGATATACAGTTTGTCCATTAATTACTGATATTGGAAAAGTTATGTTAGCTGAATTTAACTGGACTGCAAAACCAACTCCATCTTTTCCACTTGATCCTACACAAGAAAGATATATTTGGTGGTTACTAAAAGTTTATTTACTTAAACCTATGACACAGTATGGAATGTTAAGCGGTAAAGCTTAAGAGATCTAAATGAAAAAAGAGTTATTAATTATTGTAAGTATATTGATTATTTTGACAATTGCTATGCATTACAAAGAGTTATTAACTCATCCAATTGAACATATATTTGATTTACCAAAATCAGGAGCCTATGGTTTAGGAGGATTACATCCTCTTATTTTTACATTTGTTATTTATATACTAATTTTAATACCAAGATTTTTAATTAAATTATTTAAAAGGAATTCAAAATGAATAAGAGATTTAAGAGTTTAATCGTATCAAGTTTTCTTTTAATAGGAATAGGAAGTTTTTCGGCAGAAGTAGAAAATCTTTCTGCGCCAACAGAAGCTGTTTTGGAATTAGTTAAAAAATATCAATTGGAACAAGTGGATTTTGATTATGTAAAAAAAGCCATAAATCAAGGTAATAAAAATGGTGTAAATGCAATTTTAATAGATGCTAGACCAGAAATAAAATATCAAAAAGGAACGATTCCTTCAAGTTTAAATATTCCAGATACAAAATTTGATGAATACTATTCTGTATTAAAAGATATTCCAATGGACAAAGAACTTATAGTTTATTGTGGAGGATACAATTGTACAAAAAGCCCAATTGTTGCACAAAAACTAAAAGATAAAGGTCATACAACTGTAAAAGTTTATTCAGGAGGAGAACCTGAATGGGCTAAATTGAGTTATCTTGAGATTGATACATCCGCTATAAAAATATATCAAGAAAAGAATTCTGCATTTATTGTTGATGCAAGACCTTATGTAAAATTTTTACAAGAAACTATTCCTGGAGCAATTTCAATTCCAGATACAAGTTTAACTAAATTAATTGGAAGATTCCCAATTGATAAAAATGAGAAAATAGTTGTTTTTTGTGGAGGATATACTTGTGAAAAGTCACATATAATTGCTAATAAATTAATATCTTTAGATTATAAAGATGTTATGGTTTATGCAGGTGGACTTCCTGCTTGGAAAGAAAGAGGTTTAAGTACTACGGCATCTGCAATTGATGAAAAAGTTAATGAAGTAACTCCAAAAAAAGAGCAATTTAGTAAAAATGGTTTAAAACTTGGAAATGATGAAGGAAGTGTTGATGGTGAGTGGCTAAAAAAACAGATATTAGAAAATAAACTACCTTCATATATTCAAATAGTTGATGTTACTTCACCAAATGAGTTTAAAAATGGTCATATTAAAGGTGCTATTAATATTGAGGCAGCAAAATTAACTGCAAAAGAGTTATTTGAAAAGTTACCAAAAAATAAAACTATTGTATTTAATTGTACTGCAGGTGGAAGATCTATTGATGCTTGGTCTAAATTGAATGATGCAAAATTAGATATTAGTGAAATTTATTATTTTGACGCAAATATTTCTTGCAAAGATAATAATTGTAAAATTGATGTAAATGAACCTTTATTATAATTTTTTTATAAAGGCATAAAAAAAGGGTTAGAAGTAAAACTTCTAACCCTTTTTTAGTGTTTTGTGCAAATTTATTTTAGTGCAGATTTAGCAGTTACTACTAAAGATGCAAATGCAGCAGAATCATTCATAGCCATATCAGCTAAGATTTTTCTATCTAATTCAATTCCAGATAATTTTAATCCGTTCATGAATCTTGAGTAGTTAATATCATTTAATCTACAAGCTGCATTGATTCTTATAATCCATAATTTTCTTATGTCTCTTTTTTTCTGTCTTCTATCTCTGAAAGCATAAACTAAAGATCTTTCTAATTGTTCTTTAGCTTTTCTAAAGTGTTTTCTTCTACCACTGAAAAAACCTCTAGCAGCTTTTAATACTTTTTTATGTCTTCTTCTTCTTACAACACCAGTTTTAACTCTAGGCATATATATTTCCTTTCTTAACCATTATTTCTAATAAGGTGTCAGCAAATTGCTGAACTTTTCCATCATTTGATGGAGGGACAAAAATTACTTAATTTTTTAAGTAATTACGCTTTACATAATGCTACAAGTATTCTTCCAGCGTCTGTTTTATGAACAGTTTTTGGTCCTCGTAGATTTCTTTTTCTTTTTTGAGTCATTTTTGTTAAGATGTGGCTTCTAAAAGCAGAACCTCTTTTAATTGACCCGTTTTTCTTCACTTTAAATCTTTTTAAAGCGCCACTAACAGTTTTCATTTTTGGCATTGAAGAATCCTCCTTATAAATTTGCGTTTTCACATACATGAAAAAGTTTTGGATTATACTTAAGATTTACTTATTATAAGTTTAAGATTAGATTTGTTTGGAGCAAAAGAAGAGTAAAACTCTTCTTTTAATTTGGAGTAAAATTTATTAATTTTTTGGAAGAGCCATCATATTAACGTATCTTCCTTCTAGTTTTGGTTCTTTATCCATAACTGCAATATCTTCAATCATTGGCCAGATTTTATTTAAAACATCAACACCAGATTGTGGATTAGCCATTTCTCTACCTTTTAGAAAAACTCTAAATTTAACATGATTTCCTTCTTCTATGAATTCTCTTGCATGTTTTACTTTATAATTAACATCATTTTCAGCAATTTTAACAGAAAGTTTTATCTCTTTTACAACAATAACTTTTTGATTTTTTTTAGCTTCTTTTTTCTTTTTTTCTTGTTGGTATCTAAATTTACCATAATCCATGATTTTTGCAACTGGAGGTTTTCCATCAGGAGCAATTAAAACTAAGTCTAAACCTAAACTATCAGCAGTTTGAAGTGCTTCAGCTGTACTTATTATTCCATAATTAGTACCATCATCACCTGTACATCTCACTTCTTTTACTGTAATCATTTCGTTCATGATTACATCGTCTTTTCTTTTGTCTTTACTCAAATTTTGCTCCCGCTTATTATGTCATTTAGCATTGATATAAACTCATCTTTGCTCATGTTTGATTGTTCTCTAGTTCTTCTATTTCTTAAAGCAATAGATTTATTAGCAACCTCTTCATCTCCAATAACAACTATCATTGGAACTCTCTCTTTTTCTGCCATTCTAATTCTTTTATTTAAACTTTCGTTCATATTAAAGATTTTAGAATCTATACCATCTTCTACTAAAGCTTTTTGTAACTCTTTTGCATATTCAAGATGAGAATCTGCAATTGGAACAAAAATAACTTGAGTTGGTGCAATAACAAATGGAAATTCACCAGCACAATGCTCAGTTAAAATACCAATAAATCTTTCAAAAGAACCTAAAATTGCTCTATGAATCATAACTGGTTGTTCTTTTTCACCTTTGTCATTGATAAATTCAGCATTAAATCTTTGTGGTAAATTCATATCTACTTGAACAGTTCCACATTGCCATTTTCTACCTATTGCATCAAGAATTTTAATGTCGATTTTTGGACCATAAAATGCTCCACCACCTTCATCAATTCCATATTCAATATTTTTTTCATTTAAAGCATCCATAATTCCAGCAGTTGTTTTTTCCCAGAAAATATCATCACCAATCGCTTTTTCAGGTTTTGTTGAAACTTCAATCTCATATTTAAAATCGAACATTTTAAGAAGAGAATCAACGAACTCTAATACTTCAAAAATTACTTGTTTTATTTGGTCTTGTGTACAAAAGATATGTGAATCATCTTGAGTAAATTCTCTAACTCTAAATAATCCATGCATTGCTCCTGACATTTCATGTCTGTGAACAACACCATATTCAAAAAGTTTTTTTGGTAGGTCTTTATACGAAACTAAATTGTTTTTGAAAATTTGAATATGTCCAACACAGTTCATTGGTTTAATTCCATACTCTTGATCATCAATAGTAGTAAAATACATGTTTTCTTTATAGTTTGCATAATGTCCAGAGATTTTCCACATTTCTGCTTTTAAAATTTCAGGTCCTCGAACTGGTTCATAACCTCTAACTCTGTGAGCTTTATATAAAAGATGTTCAAGTTTACTTCTAAGTCTTGCACCATTTGGTAACCACATAGGAAGTCCTGCTCCCACATCATCATTAAATGTGAAAAGTTCAAGTTCAGTTCCAAGTTTTCTATGGTCTCTTTTTTTAGCTTCTTCAATCATTCTTGTGTAATCAAATAAAGCTTGTTTATCAAAAAATGCAATTCCATAGATTCTAGTAATCATCTCATTTTTTTCATCACCACCAAGATAAGCACCAGCAACTCGTGTTAGTTTAAAACTTCTTATCATTCTAGTATTTGGTAAGTGAGGACCTCTACATAAGTCTTCAAAATCACCTTGTTTATATATTGTTAAGGTATCATCTTTGATATTTTTTAGAACAGCTTGTTTTAATTCATCATTTTTGAATTTTTCGAAAAACTCTTCTTTTGTGGTTTCATGTCTAGTAATAGGTAGTTTTCTATCTGCGATTTCTTTCATTTTCTTTTCAATAGTTGGTAAATCTTCATCTGAAATTTTACTTTCTATTTTAAAATCATAATAAAAACCTTCTTTTACAACAGGTCCAACAAAGAATTTTGCTTCAGGATAAAGTTCTTTGATAGCTTGAGCCATCATGTGAGCACAAGAGTGTCTTAAAATATCTAAAGATTCTTTTGAATCATCAGCTTTAATCTCAACTCCTTGTATATTTAAAGCCAAAGCAGTTTGAAGGTCGTAGACTTGACCATCTTTTAATATACCAATAGGTTCCAATAATTTCCTTTTTTTCTTAATTATTTATTAAATTACGATTATTTTACCTCAAACTGACTTAAACTAATTGAGATATAACTTAATTTAGTAAATTTTCGTTACAATTGAGCATGATTTTAAACTTATCAAAAATAAAAACAGAAAGCCTATTGTTATTTTGTAAAGACTTGATTCTATCGTACAAAGATAAAAAAGAGATAGAAAAATATGTTATGGATAAAGAGATAATTGAAAAATTTAATAATATTGGTAGTGATATGTTAAAGCAAATTTCAAATGTGACATATCCACAAAATTACTATTTAGAAAATAGAAAACATTATAGAGTCAAAGTAGTTTTAGATGGATACAATTTTATAAATAATGAGATATCAAAAAATCTAAAACAAAATGAAGAGTTTAATCCTTCAATGCTTTATTTTTCACTTCTTGCTTTATGGTTTAAAGAGTTAAATAAAGAATCAAAATCAAAAGAGTATATATATTTTATTCTTTATCCTTATTCAAATGTATATGATAAATTATTAGTTGAGATAAAAGATAAAGATTTTAAAATTTTAAATATAAAAATGATTGAGTTAGCCGAAAAAGTAATTTACAACTTTGATAAATATAGTTTTAGATAAAAAGAGGATTTCTCCTCTTTTATTTAGAATTTATATCTCATATATGCTCTAATATCTTGAGCTTCTTCTACTGGATTTTGACCTGCACTTTGAGCTTCAGCCATTGTCATAGGTGTACCATCTGCTCCAAAAAATGAATTTGAACCTGTATAATCATAAGACATATATACATAACTAAGACCAAAACTTAAAGCATCAGTTAATTTTTGAGTTCTGTAAACTTCCCAAGCTTGACCTCTCGTTGCTATTTTGCTTCCAGCGTATGTATCTTCACCATAAGTCATAGGACGCCAGTATTTGCTTCCTTTATTCCATTCTAATCCAATTTTCGCACTATCTGGTAAAATAGGACAAGGTGCATTTACTCCTAACCAAACTGAAGTTCCTGTTTCAGAATCAGTTGAACCTAACATTCCTAAAGAATTTGGATTTGTTTTACTAGCCGCAAATGAAGCAAAAGCAATAGAATTATCTAAATAATCTGAAATACCATTTCCTATTCCTTCTGTTTTAAATAAAATTGTTGCAAAATCTATATCCCCAACATCTTTAAATGATGGAGTCATTGTTTGCAAAGTATATGCATTATTCATATCAGGATTTTGTTTATAATTTTTATATGCACCATCAAAATTTTGTAAAGATTGCCTATCAAATCCAATTAAATTCCAAGCTTTTGCATAATTCATATGAACTGAATATTGTCCATTATCATAAGGAACAGCAATAAATCCTAACATATCAACATCAATATTCTTTTCATCATCTGTTGAATATGCACCATTTGTATTGGCAGTAGCCATATCAAATCTAGGAGTTGCATTTGTTAAACCTCTTCCTCCACAGATTTTAAGCCAAGAACCTGTAAATCCTGTAACATTTTCCGTATCAAATTTTATTGAGAATCCATCAAATTCAACATCAACAGTGTGCGATAATGGAGAGTTCGCTGCTTGGTCATTTCTTATATTGATTGGTAATCCATCTGTTGAAGGTCGTCTTCCCACTGATGCTGACCAAGGAATATCTGTACCAAATAATCTCTCTTTTGTATATAACCAATAAGCTTCTTTTAGTTTGATTGTATTATCTGTAGCATTTTCATTTGTAACCCAATCAAAGTTTGCATAACCTGGATTTGTATTTGATTGAGAGTGATCTGCTGTATCTCCAAATGCTTTGTTATAAGATAATTTACCAAAAAACGATGAATTATCATCAGCTTTATATTTCGCACCTAACCATAATCTATTTGTTAAAAGTGCATTATTTTCAGACTTTGATCCATCAGCATGTTTATATTGAATATTATCAACTTGTGTTCGGAAATCTACATCCCATTTTAGATTATCTTGAGCACTTTGAACTTTTGCAGCTGTTGCTGTTTTAGAAACATTATCAAGTTTTTTTTCTATTTTTTCTATTCTTTTTTCATCTATAGCTGTAACTGTTGGTTGTTCAACTTTTTGTGTTTGTACAGTTTCTTGTGCAGCAACTTTTTTTTCTAAAGCTTCAATTTGAGCTTTTAATGCTTGAATTTGTTTAAACATTTCTGTATTAACATCACTAGAAAATGATGTTGTAGCAAATGCAGCAACACAAGATAATACGATTAAATTCTTTTTCATGTTTTTCCTTTTTTTGTTTTTTACAATTATAATTATGATTTAAAAAAAGCATTAAAAAAGGGTGATTTTTAAGCCACCCTTTTTATAACTCTAACTTATAATCCTAACAAGCTGGAACATTTCCAGAATCATTTGCAAATTCAATTGTAAAATCAATAATGTTTTCTTGTACAGATTGACTTAAATCACCAGCTTTTACATTTGGACAAATTTTGATAACTTCTTGCTCGAATTTACCGCTATCTTTGATCTCTTTCCACTCATCTTGTGTATGTTTAGCTGCAAATTTTGCACCTGTCATATCACAAGGACCTTTTAGTAATTTACTAAATAATTTTTGACCTTTTACAGCATCAGCAGATAAAGATGTTGATGCAATTCCTAAAGCTAATGTTCCTGCCATGATAATTTTTAATAATTTCATGTTATACTCCTAGTGAAAAATTTTATGTCATTATATCTAATGTACATAAAAAAACTCTTAGAAAATATTACAAAAAGTGAACAATCATGAAACATTTTTTATTAAAACAAATAGTAGCTTTTTTGGCTACAAATGCCCATAATATCAAGTATATACGAAGAATTGATAACAATATTATTATAATTGAGTTTAATAATACAAATATAATATATATTGATATTACAAAAGGAAATAGCACAATTTTTAAATGTAGAAGAATTTTATCTTCAAAAAAAGATTTTAATGCACCCTTTGATGTTGCCTTACAAAAGAGATTTAATAACTCGAAAATAGAGTATGTGGAACTATATAATGATGACAAAATAATAAATATAAAAGTTAATTCTTCTTCATCTTATAAAAAACTCTCAACTATTTTACAATTAGAATTTACAGGGAAACATACAAATATAATTATTTTAGATGAAAATAGGGTAATTATTGAAGCTTTAAGGCATGTTGATGAATTTTCTTCAAGTAGAGTTGTAAAAGTAGGAATAAAATTAGAAGAGATTCCAAAACAAACATTTATTCCAAAAATCGATGAAGTCTCTAACATAGAAGAGTATTTATATGAAATTTATGAAGAAAAAGAGAAACAAACTTTAGAAAATGTAAAAAAACAAAAAATTTCTCAAATAGATAAAAAAGCAAAAAAATTAAAAAAGACAATTGATGCTTTACCTAAAAAAGAGGAATTAGAAATCGAATCAAATATGTTTTATGAAAAAGCAAATTTGATACTCTCAAATCTACATATTATTAAACCTTATCAAAAAAGTCTAAAAGTTTATAATTATGAAGGAGTTGAAGTTGAAATTGATTTAGAAGAGAAAGCATCAGCTTCAAAATATTCGAATGAATTATTTAAAAAAGCAAAAAGAGCAAAACAAAAAGCTTCGAATATTTCTTTAGAAAAAGATAATTTAGATGAAAAATTAGAATTTTTATTAAGACTTATGAATAATATTAATAATGCAAGTAGCATAGAAGAGTGTGAATTTTTATCTCCAAAAAAAGAGAGAAATCAAATTAAAACAAAAAAAGCTCAAACTTATGAAAGTTTTTATTTTGAGGGTTACAAAATTATGTTAGGAACAAGTGAACGAGAAAACATATATCTTTTAGAAAATTCAAAAGCAAGTGATTTTTGGTTTCATTTAAAAGATAGACCTTCATGTCATGTGATTGTTCAAAATACAAAAAAAGAGATTCCTTTGAGTGTGATAACTCAAGCTGCAATGTTGTGTGCAAAGTTTTCAGTAGATTTTGCTGGAAATTATGAAGTTGATTATACACAAAGAAGAAATGTAAAAATTCAATCAGGTGCAAATGTTTTATATAATCCTTACACTACGATAATAGTAAAAATCCAATGAAAGATTTTTTTATTATTAATATGTTAGTATCATACAATTAGTTATTTAAAGGAGATAAATTGACAAGAATAAAAACATTAGGGGTAAGTTTAATTACAGCAGCCGTACTTTTTTCGGGTTGTGCAACAAGTGAGTTACAAACAAGTGCTAAAATGACACAAAGTGTATTTATAAATCCTGTTGCAAAAAATAAGAGATTAATTTTTGTATCAAGTAAGAACACAAGTGGACAACAAATAAATCTTCAAAATACAATATTAAATGAATTACAAGCTAAGGGTTACACAATAGTTGATGATCCAGAACAAGCTACATATGTTTTATTGATGAATGTATTATATTGTAACAAAAAACAAGAAAATAATATGGCTGGTGGAGCATTAGCAGCAGGAGCTGTAGGAGCTGGAGTTTCTGGATATAACAATGGTGGTGCAGGACAAATGGTAGGAGTTGGTCTAGGAGCTGCTTTAGTTGGTGGACTTATTGCAAAAGCTACAGAAGATACAATTTTCCAAATGCAAGTTGATATTGTAATTAGAGAAAAAGCTAAAGGTAGAGTTGTAGCTTCAAATGTAACTGCAAATGGACAAGCAAGCGTAAATGATTCTACTAAAGCTGGTTTCATAAATAGTTTTGGTGGTGCTGCAAGGGATGTTAATGCTTCTGGGCAGTTAAACTCTAATATGGCAAGTGCAAGTGCTCAAAATTATGAAACAGATTATATAGAACATAAAACAATGTTATTTGCTGAAGCAACTAAAATGAATTTGACACTACCTGAAGCAACTCCAATTTTAGAAAGACAAATCTCATCTCAAATAGCTGGACTATTCTAAAAACTAAGAAATATCTAACTTATTTTAAAGTTAGATATTTATAAATTTGAGTATAAAAAGATAATGCATTTAATTAAATATATTATCTTTTCTTCTCTTTACAAATAACAAGCCAAAATTTAGTATAATCATAAACTTTTAAATTCAAGGTTCAATAAGATGTTACAGATAATAAATGAAAGTTCAACTCGTATAAAAACGGGTGTTGTACTATTTATAGCAATGTTGGTGATAGGTTATATCGATTCATATTTTATATTTTGGTTAGTTTTTGGAATTATGTTATTGATTTCAATATCTGAAGCAAAAAAACTATTTAATCTAAAAAGTGACAGTATTTATGTGTACACAACACTTTTATGGATTGCTGCATATTTTTATCCAAAACCAGAAGATTTAATTTTTATTGTGGCAATTGCTTATGCTTCTCAGTTAGCGTATAAAAAAACATTAAATATACATATGTTTTTACCACTTCTATATCCAACGGCATCATTTTTATTCCTTTTATCGTTATACAGTGAATATGGTTCAATGACACTTTTATGGTTATTAGTAATTGTTGCAAGTACTGATATTGGTGCTTATTTTGTAGGTAAAAGTATTGGAAAAACTAAATTCTGTGAAACTAGTCCTAATAAAACTATAGAAGGAGTTGTTGGTGGAGTTGTTTTTGCAGTTATTTTAGGAACACTTTTTTCAACAAATGGAATTAGTTTTGTAAATGCTTTAATAATTTCAGCAATAGTTTCTATTGTTTCAATTTTTGGTGATTTATTTGAAAGTTATTTAAAAAGAGAAGCTGATGTTAAAGATAGTGGAACAATTCTTCCTGGACATGGTGGAATATTAGATAGAACAGATGGTTATTTATTTGGTGCGATTGTAATGTTAGTATTATTAAGGGTAGTGATTTGATACTTCTTGGAAGTACCGGATCTATTGGTGTAAATACTTTAAATATTGCACGAAAATTTAATTTAAATGTTGAGGTTTTAGTAGCTGGAAGAAATATAGAGCTACTAAACCAACAAATCAAAGAGTTTAAACCCAAAAAAGTTGTAATTGACAAGGCTGAAGATATTCCTTTGGTTCATCATAAGAATGTTTTTTTTGGGGAAGAAGCTATTTTACAAGCTATCCAAGAGAGTGAAACTTCAACAGTTGTAAATGCGTTGGTTGGATTTTTAGGTTTAAAACCAACTTTAAAAGCTATTGAGTGTGGTAAAAAAATCGCTCTTGCAAATAAAGAATCTTTAGTTGTAGCTGGAAAGTTTATAGACCAAACAAAACTAAAACCAATTGATAGTGAACATTTTGGACTTTGGTATTTACTTCAAGATAAAAAAATTGATTCTATGATGGTAACTGCAAGTGGTGGTTCTTTTAGGGATTATCCACTTGATAAACTTCAAAATGTCTCTATAAAAGAAGCTTTAGCGCATCCAAATTGGTCTATGGGAAATAAAATCACAATAGATAGTGCAACCATGACGAATAAAATGTTTGAACTAATGGAAGCCGCTTGGCTTTTTGATATTAGAAAACTAGATGCAATTATCGAAACAAAATCATTAATTCATGCTTTTATAAATTTTGCAGATGGAAGTACAACAGCTCATATTGCAAATGCTTCAATGCAACTTCCAATTGCTTATGCAATTTTAGGTTCGTGTGATGAACAGATTTTAAAACCAGTTGATTTACTAGAAGTTGCAAATTTGGAATTTAGAAAAATAGAGACTTCAAGATACCCAATTTGGGAAATAAAAGATGATATATTAAATAATCTTGATTTAGGTGTGGTTTTAAATGCTGCAAATGAAGTTGCTGTTTCAAAGTTTTTAAATTCTCAAATTGGATTTTTGGATATTTCAAAAATTACAATGAATGCAATAAATAAATTTAATAATGTAAAAGCAACTTCAATAGAAGAAATTTTCGAAATAGATAAAGAAGTGAGAAACTACTGTGGCGCTTGATTTATTAATTCCTTTTGGAATATTACTAATTTTGGTTGTTTATTTGATTTATTCAAGAAATATTTTTGAAAAAGATATAACAAAGTTATATGAAGAGAAATTTGAAGAGTGGAAAAAACATTCAACACAAGAAAAAGAGAAAACTTCACAAAAAGAGTTAGTAGGTTTAGTTTTTAAAACAGATTATAAAGTGAATATAGAATTATTAGATGAAAGCGTAGAATCAATACTTTCAAGAGGTAAATTTGAAATAACTAATCTAAAGGATAAAAATTGAATAAAAGAATTTTAATACTTCATGGTTTAAATGGAAGTGATTTCCCCCATTGGCAAGCACAACTTGCAAGTGATTTAATAAAAGAGAATTATATTGTTTCATTCCCTTCTTTTCCATCTAGGGATAACCCAAAACTAGAAGAGTGGAAAGATTTTTTAAAAAAAGAGTTAGAGCATTTTAAACCAGATATTGTAGTTTGTCACTCATTAGCTAATATTTTGTGGTTTCATACTTGTGATGAACTTGATATAAAACTAGATAAATTAATGTTAGTTGCACCTGTTTCAAGAAATAGAGATATCCCTGAAGCAAAAACATTTTTCCCATATCCAATAGCAAAAGATTTAAAAGCCAACGAAATAATCATGGCGGCTTCTACAAATGATCCATATATGAGTATTGAAGAAGCAATCGAACTTCAATCAAAACTAAATATTGGTATGAAAATCATGGAAAATGCAGGACATATAAATGCATCTTCAGGATTTGGGAAACTTGATTGCGCACTTGATTGGATAAAAAGAGTTGATGAATGCGAGATAAATAAAGATGTAAATGAAGAGTTACAAGGATGATTTTAAGTATTGAAAGTTCTTGTGATGATAGCTCAATTTCTATTACACAAATAGAAACAAACAAATTAATCTATCATAAAAAAATATCTCAAGAACTACAACATAGTATTTATGGAGGAGTTGTTCCTGAATTAGCTGCTAGACTTCATATAGAAGCCTTACCAAAAATACTTGAAGAGTGCAAAGAGTATTTCCCATTCTTAAAAGCAATAGCTGTTACAAATGCCCCAGGTTTAAGTGTTACTTTAACTGAGGGTGTAACTATGGCAAAAGCTTTGATAATTTCCCTAAATCTTCCATTAATTGCTGTAAATCATTTAAAAGGTCATATTTATTCTCTTTTTATTGAAAAAGATGAGATTTTGCCAATGACTGTTTTATTGGTTTCCGGTGGACACACACAAATTATAGAAGCAAATAGTTTAAGTGACATGAAAGTAATCGCAAGTACTATGGATGATAGTTTTGGAGAGAGTTTTGACAAGGTTTCAAAGATGTTAGGACTTGGATATCCTGGTGGTCCAGTTGTTCAAGAATATGCTTTAAAAGGTGATATGAATAGATTTGATTTACCAGTTCCACTTAGTCAGAGTCCAAAAATAGAGTTTTCATATTCAGGACTTAAAAATGCAGTTAGAATGCAAATAGAAAAGCTTGAAAATAGTGAATTTGGAATAACAGAACAAGATAAATATGACCTTTGTGCAAGTTTCCAAAAAACAGCAGTTTTACATATTATGCAAAAACTAAAAAAACTATTTAAACAAAAAATTCCAAAAAACTTTGCAATTGTTGGAGGAGCAAGTGCAAATATACATTTGCGTTCTCAACTTGAAGAGTTATGTAAAAAATCAAATACAAATTTATACCTTAGTGAGTTAAAATATTGTAGTGATAATGCAGCGATGATTGGAAGAGTTGCCGTTGAACAATATAAACAAAATGATTTTATAACAATTGAAAATATTGATGTTCAATCAAGAATCAAGGAGTTAGTATGGGCTTAGCAGATAAATTAGCTTTTGGATTTGGTGCAAAACTTGAAGGAAATAGTTTTGATACAATAAAAGAAGATAAAAAAAATCCAAAAAAATCTTCTTCTGATTTGATTCCAAAAAATCAACATCAACTAGTTTTTACCTTTGAAAAAAGAAATGGAAAACCAGTTACAAATGTAGGAAGATTTAATATCACTCTTGATGAGAAAAAAGAAGTTTTAAAACTTCTAAAGAAAAAATTAGCTTGTGGTGGCGCTATTAATGAAGAGTGGCTTGAACTTCAAGGTGATGTAAAAGATAAAATAAAAACTATTTTAGAAAGTGATGGTTGGAAATTTAGAAAATAAAAAGGATATAAAATGCAAAAGCTTTTTGATGAGGTTAATTCTTTAGACAAAAGATGTTACGAGAAATTTTTGTTAAGTGAAGATTTACTTATGGAACATGCAGCTTCAAATATGGCTTTGTATATATCTGAAAAATATTCCTCTTTTGAATCTATTTTAATTGTATGTGGAAGTGGAAATAATGGTGCTGATGGGATCGCACTTGCTAGACTTTTACATACAAAATTTGATGTTAAATTATATTTGGCAACAACTCCAAAATCTTCGATGGCACAACTTCAACTTCAAAGAGCAAAAACTTTAGATATAAAGATTGTAAATGAACTCTTTAATGCTGATATTATCGTTGATTGTTTGTTTGGAACGGGTTTGAATAAACCTTTAGATGAAAAATCTATAAATCTTTTAAATACTCTAAATTCATATAACTCTTTTAAAATAGCTTGTGATATTCCAAGTGGAATAAACTCTTTAGGACAAATACAAAATGTAGCTTTTGAAGCTGATGTTACTATTACTATGGGGGCTTTAAAAACTTCACTTTTTAGTGATATGGCAAAAGATTATGTTGGAGAAATTATAGTTGCTAATTTAGGAGTTCAAAGGGAAATTTATGAAATAGAATCTAATAAATTTTTATTAGAAAAAAGTGATATGAAACTTCCTTTTAGGAATAAAAAAAATGCTCATAAAGGAAGTTTTGGACATCTAAATGTAGTTGCTGGTTGTAAAAAAGGAGCTGGAATAATTGCTGCAAATGCTGCCTTTGGATTTGGTACGGGACTTGTAAGTGTAGTTTGCCATGAAAATCTAGATTTGCCATATCATATTATGCAAACACATTTTATTAGTGAAAATTGTACGGCAATTGCAATTGGAATGGGTTTAGGAAAATATGAAACCGATGAAATTAGAAAAATATTAAATAAAAAAGTTCCTAAGATAATTGATGCAGATTTGTTTTATGATAAATTAATTTGTGAAGTTTTAGAGCAAGAAATAGTTTTAACTCCCCATCCAAAAGAGTTTGTGTCACTTTTAAAACTTTGTGAAATTGCAGAGATAAATGTGGAAGAGTTACAAAATAATAGATTTTTGTATGTGGAAAAATTTTGTAAAAAATATCCAAATGTAGTTTTATTGTTAAAAGGTGCAAATGTAATTATTTCTTCAAATGAAAAATTGTATGTAAATAGTTTTGGCAGTGCAGTTTTAAGTAAAGGTGGAAGTGGTGATGTTTTAAGTGGTCTAGTTGGTTCACTTTTAGCTCAAGGATATAAACCTCTTGATGCGACGATAACAGCAAGTTTAGCCCATACAATAGCTTCAAGAAACTATAGTAAAAACAACTACTCTTTAATTCCTTCTGATTTGATTGAAGAGATTAGACAATTATGAAAATATAAAAGCAAAATAAAAGAATTACATAGTTATGATTTGCCCCAAATTATTTAACTTAATATGACAAATACAAGTGAAAAATATTTAAAATTTATAAAAGGAAATACAATATGAGCGATATTTTAAAAATAGGTAAATATGAATTTAATAGTAGATTAATCGTTGGAAGTGGTAAATATAAAGATTTTCAAACAACTAAAGATGCAACAATAGCAAGTGGAAGTGAATTAATAACTGTTGCAATAAGAAGAGTAAATATTACAAATCCAAATGAAGAGAATTTATTAGATTATTTTAAAGATACAAATGTAAAACTTTTACCAAATAGTGCAGGGTGTTTCACAGCAGAAGAAGCAATTACAACTTTTAGATTAATGAGAGAAGCTACAGGAATTGATATTATCAAACTTGAGGTTATTGGAGATGCTTTAAAAACTTTATATCCTGATGTAATAGAAACAATTAAAGCTTGTGAAATCCTAAAAAAAGATGGGTTTACCATTATGGCGTATACAAGTGATGACCCAATTATTGCAAAAAGATTAGAAGATGCAGGTGCTGATGCTATTATGCCATTAGCAGCTCCCATTGGTTCAGGACTTGGAATTCAAAATAGATATAACATTGCATTTATAAGAGATGCAGTAAAAGTTCCTGTTATTGTAGATGCGGGTGTTGGTTGTGCAAGTGATGCAACAATTGCAATGGAATTAGGTGCAGAAGCAGTTTTAACAAACACAGCAATTGCTTGTGCTTCAAATCCAATACTAATGGCAGAAGCTATGAAATATGCTGTAATTGCAGGAAGAATGGGTTATAAAGCAGGAAGAATCCCTAAAAAACCTTATGCAACAGCAAGTTCACCAATTGATGGATTAATCCAATTCTAATTGATTTAAAGAAATTTCGGAAAGTTTCGGGATTTCTTTAAAAAAGACTTGACAAAATCTTTAAAACTTAATATAATTCCGTCCACTTTTTGTGAAACTTCAAAAATATTTGTCGGGGCGTAGCGCAGTCTGGTTAGCGCACCTGGTTTGGGACCAGGGGGCCGGAGGTTCGAATCCTCTCGCCCCGACCATTTAATTTTTTTAACCTGTGGTAGGTATAGCTCAGTCGGTTAGAGCATCTGGTTGTGGTTCAGAGGGTCGTGGGTTCGAGCCCCATTACTTACCCCATTTTTTATTATTGTTGCTTCCATAGCTCAGCTGGATAGAGCAACGCCCTTCTAAGGCGTAGGCCGTACGTTCGAATCGTACTGGGAGTACCACTTTTTTTGGTTTAGATTACCAACTAAACATTTTTAATCATAAAAATTTATTGCGGATGTGGTGAAATTGGTAGACACGCCAGACTTAGGATCTGGTGCCTCACGGTGTGGAAGTTCGAGTCTTCTCATCCGCACCACTATATGAAGCGGGAGTAGCTCAGTTGGCTAGAGCTTCTGCCTTCCAAGCAGACTGTCGCGAGTTCGAGTCTCGTCTCCCGCTCCATTTTAAAAGCCTTATATAAGAAGTATTTTCTACTTTTTGTGTAAGGCTTTTTAGCTTTAGGTTACTTTTAATGCTTCCATAGCTCAGCTGGATAGAGCAACGCCCTTCTAAGGCGTAGGCCGTACGTTCGAATCGTACTGGGAGTACCACTTTTAAAAATCAAAATCAACTAATCTTAAAAAAATCAACAATTTTAATAACTAATTATTTTTTTACATAAAAAAAGCTCAGATAGAAATTTTTCTATCTGAGCTTTTTTCTATTTTTTAATTACCCAATAAATGCTAAAGATTGACCTTCTTCAACAGCATCAGTATTGTTAACTAAAATTTTAGTTATAACACCTGAAACTGGAGCTGTTATATCTATCTCCATTTTCATTGCTTCTAATATCATTATTTGTTGATCTTTCTCAACTGTATCACCTTCTTTTACTAGTATCTTCCATACTGCTCCATTTACTGCTGCTGGAACTGCTGTTCCTGAATATGCAGGTGTTGCAACTGGTGCTACAACTGGTGCTACAACTGGTGTTGCTACAGTATTCGCAACTGGTGTTACTTGAATATTTGCATTACCTTCTGCTATTGTTACATTAAATTTTTGTCCATCTACTATTACCGTATAATTTCCATTTGCATTAGCCATTTTATTCTCTCCTAAATTACAATTTTTATCATCATTCTTTCTAACATTTAATGGTGATTCACCTTTTAAAAATGCTATCCCTTTTTCATCACATGCTGCTGCTATGAATATATTCTCATCACTTGTTTCTATACCTTCAAGTTCTAATCTTTGTTTCCACACAGATATTTTTTTCTTTTCATCTCTATCTGCTATATCTAAAGGATTCTCTTTTGTTGGTTCAAGTTTTAATTTTTCACTTGCAAGTCTAACAACTTCAGCATCTGGTTCAACTGGAGTTCTACCAAAGTAACCTAAAACCATTTTCCCATAACCAGGAGCTATTTGTTTCCATGGTCCAAACATTACATTTGCGTATGCTTGTTGCCAATAAAATTGTGAAACTGGAGTTACAGATGTTCCGTATCCACCTTTTTCAACAACTTCTCTCATTGCTTTTATAACTTCTGGAAATTTATCTAAAGTTCCATTATCTCTCATCATTTGAGTATTTGCAGTTAATGCACCACCTGGCATTGGAGAAAAAGGAATTAATGGAGAAACTTGTGTAGCTTCTGGTGGAATAAAGTAATCTTTTAAACAATGATTTAAAGTCTCTTGGTATTTTAGAATTTTATCAATTTCTAAACCACCCAAATCAAAGTTTTTACCTTTTACTGCATGAAGCATAGTTAAAATATCAGGTTGGCTAGTTCCACCAGATACTGGAGATGCAGCTAAATCTATACCATCAGCACCAGCTTCTAAAGCAGCTAAATAACAAGCAACTGAAACACCTGCAGTTTCATGAGTATGAAGTCTAATATGAGTGTTATCTCCAACTAATCTTCTTGCCATTTGGATTGTTTCATAGATTTTTTGCGGACTTGAAGTTCCTGATGCATCTTTAAAACAAATTGAATCATAAGGCAATCCACTATCTAGAATATTTCTTAGAGTCTTTTCATAAAAAGGAACATCATGAGCACCAAAGCAACCTGGAGGTAAATCCATAAGTGTTACAACTACTTCATGGTTTAATCCATATTTTTTAATACATTCAGCAGAGTATTCAAGGTTTTGAACATCATTTAAGGCATCAAAATTTCTGATTGTTGTTGTTCCATGTTTTGCGAACATTTTTGCATGTAAGTCGATTAATTCTCTTGAACCAGTATCAAGCATAACAGTGTTGATACCACGAGCTAAAGTTTGTAAGTTTGCATCTGGACCTGTGATTTCTCTAAATTTATCCATCATTTCAAATGCATTTTCTTGAAGATAGAAGAATAAAGATTGGAATCTTGCTCCTCCACCGAACTCAAAGTGTGTTATTCCAGCTTCTTTTGCAGCATGCACAGCTGGAAAAAAATCATTCATTAGGACTCTTCCTCCAAAGACAGATTGAAATCCGTCTCTAAAAGTTGTATCCATAATATCTATATATTTCTTAGACATATATTTTAACCTTTTAGATTTTTATGATGTTGTACTGCTGCTATTACTGCAGCTATCTTCGCAGCTTCTGTATTAGTTACATTTGCTTCTAATACTACATTAATAGTTTGAGTTTGCATTTCTTCTTGTGGAAGGAATTTTTTTAATATTTTCCCTTTAGTCATAAATACTGCTAGTATTAAGAATGTAAATACGATTCCCATCCCTACTAAGAGTAATTCTACTACTTGCGCAACTAAGTTTGTTTCCATAACTAAACCTTTTTGTTTATTTAACGGTGCAATTTTAGGCAAATTAAGTAAATTCTTCTTCTTTTTAAGTGCTTTAAAAATTGTTTTTAAGTGCTAATTTTATAGTTTAAAAATGCTATAATAAAATATGAAAAAAGAAACCCTCCAAAAACGAACAAAAATAGCCAATGATATTATGTATTATATTTATACTCATATAGAAACTAACATTGATATTGAAGAACTTAGTATTGATTTAGGTGTTAGTAAATTTCATATGCATAGAATTTTTAAAGAGGCATTTGGAAAAAATATTTATGAAAGCATAAAATCAATTAGACTTCAAAAAGCTTCAAATTTACTTTTAACAAATAAATATTCAACCATATCAAATATAGTAAATTTATGTGGATATTCTTCACAATCTTCATTTATAAAAACATTTAAAGAAAGATTTGAAATGACGCCAAAAGATTGGAGAAATGGAGGATATAAAGAATATTCTAAAAAAATCTTACAACAATCCCAACGGGCAATGCAATCAAAAGCAGATTTTAGTAATATAACACCAATGATTGTAAAGATGCCATCTTTTGAAAGTTTTTATATTAGAAATAAGGGTTATAATGTAAATATTAGAGAGACTTGGCAAAAGCTTCAAACTTGGATTTTAACTAATAATATTAATTCATATAAACAAATTGCACTTTTTCATGATAATCCAACTATTACTCCTTTAAATGATTGCCAATACATTGGTTGTATAGTTGTTGATGAGTCTGAAAAAATTACAAGTGATAGATTACCAAATTTTAAAATATCAGATGGTGTTTATGCAAAATTTGATTTAAAAGGAAAAACAGGAGATGTTTTACCTTTTATTCACTGGGTTTACCACGAATGGTTACCAAAAAGTGAATATGAAACAACAACTAAACCATCATATGCTATTTATAATAAATTGGATTTTTTAGATGATAGTGATGAATTTGATTTGAGTTTTTATGTATCAATTAATTTTTAAAACTTCAGCTAACCATCTTTTTAGGAAATCTTTTCTTTTATAGGTAATTGCACCTAAGTCAAATTTATATTGCATATAAGGATGACCCAAATTCCAAAAAGAGAAGTTTTCTTTTTCTAAATATTTTCCTAAAAGAACCAATTGAAGTTTCCCCCAATTGTTGTATTTTTTATTAGTTGAACTAAAACCTGTGAGTGAGGTATAAGTTGAATTGATTTTGTATCCAATTTCACCGGATATTAACTCTTTTGTATTTTTATCATAAAGTTCAATACTTAAAATTTTAAAGTCAATTGTTGGATGAATATAATTTTGTAAAGATAAAATCAATTTTTTGTATTTGGATGTTAACCAGTTGGTTTTATGACATTTCTCTATATTTTCTAAAACTAAATTAAGATTTGAATTTATGCAAAATTCAAATTCATTTTTATTTAGAAGTTTTTTTACTTTTTTACTAATATGAAGATTTTCAAAATCTAATATTGCATATTCAAACTGCATTTCTGGAACTAAATAAAACCTATCTTCAAGATTTACAGAAGTTGAGATAAAACCACATAATGCTTGATTTATATAAAAATCTTTTGATAAATCATCACTTATATAAAAGTTCGATTTTTCATTTGCATATATATGGTTAAATAGAATATTTTTATCTTTTATATCTTCACAAGTCAAAAAATAAACTACACTTTTCTCTTTCATTTCAGACCTTATCTATGACGATTTTCATCTCTTGGGTGTGAATTTCTATTATCTTCGTAATCATGTTTATCTGGTTTATTATCATAGTGTTTTCTATGCTCATCTTTTTGTTTATAATTAGGATTATAATTTCTTTCATAGTATGGTCCATAAACAGGTTCTCTGTCATTTCTATAGTTTCTTGATCTATTCCAATCGTTGTTTTTATGGAATCGATATTCTCTATAATGTGGATGGCTTGGCTTAAAATAACCTCTTAAAAATAATCTATCATGATATGTATATCGACCATCATATAAAAAGAAGATATTATTATAGAAATATCCTGTTCTATCAAAATATCCAAAATAATATCCGTAATTGTCATAATAACCATGACGTTTATAATCAAAATTCCTATATCTATCATCATATCGATGATCATCTGACCTAAAATTAAGATCAAGAGTTGAATTATCTCCAATTGGAGTACGAATACTCAATCCAATATCAGCACTTGCAAACAAACTTGAACTAAGAGATAGAAGTGAAATTAGAATTAATTTTTTCATAAAGAAAATCCTTTTTAAATTTGCAGAATCATATATCTGCTGTGTGAATAAATTGTGATTTATTATAAATTTCGTTTGATTTAATTATAATAGTTTCTTCAATTTTAAGGGATTTTTTGAATACTCTAATAACCAATAATCAAACAACGAACTTTTACAATCATATCACAAAATTACTGCAAGAGTGCGAATCATTTATTTTTAATGTTGCATTCATTAATTTCTCTGGAATTCAGCTTTTACTTGATAGTTTTGAAGTTTTAGAAAAAAGAAATATAAAAGGTAAAATCTTAACTTCGACATATTTAAATTTCACTCAAATAAAAGCTCTTGAAAAAATAAAAGAATTCAAAAATATAGAATTAAAAATCTATGATTCAAATGCCTCAAATATTGGTTTTCATAGTAAATCTTATATTTTTGAATTTAAAGATAATTATAAAGTTTTGATTGGTTCATCAAATATAACAGCAAGTGCTTTTAAATCAAATATTGAATGGAATGTCAAAACTATTGCAAAAAAAGATGATGTTTTTTTACAAGATGTTTTAAATGAATTTGAAAATCTTTGGATAGATTCTTATGAAGCAAATGATGAATTTTTAAAAGAATATGCAGACTTTTTAAATAAACAAAAAAAAGAGTTTATTCCTACATTTGCTTATAAAAAAAGTATAAAAACAAATTTTATGCAAGAAAAAGCTTTACAAAAACTAGAAGAATTAAGAGTAAAAAAAGAGAAAAAAGCTTTAGTAATTGCAGCAACTGGAAGTGGAAAGACTTATCTTAGTGCTTTTGATGTGAAAAATTATCAGCCTAAAACTCTTCTTTTTTTAGTTCATAGAGAAAATATACTTTTAAGTGCAAAAAAGAGTTTTGAAACTATTTTAGGTGATAGTTTTACTTATGGACTTTATACGGGAAATAAAAAAGAAGAAGATAAAAACTACATATTTTCAACTATACAAACAATGACTAACTCTTTTTCCAATTTTTCACAAAATTATTTTGATTATATAATTATAGACGAAGCGCACCATGTTACAAGTCCAAGTTATAAAAAAGTAATAGAGTATTTTAAACCAAAGTTTTTATTGGGATTAACCGCCACATCAAATAGAATGGATGGGAACTCTATTTATGAAGTTTTTGATGAAAATATAGCTTGTGATATAAGGTTGAATGATGCTTTAGAACATAATTTAGTTGTTCCTTTTCATTATTTTGGAATAAGTGATATCCAAAGCATAGATTATGAAAATATTGATTTAAATAAAATAGATGAATTAGCAAAACTTTTAAGTGTAAATAAAAGAGCTGATTTTATAATTGAGAAAATGAATTTTTATTCTTTTTTTGGAACAAAAAGAAAAGCTATTGGTTTTTGTGTTTCCAAAGAACATGCTTTTTTTATGAGTAAAAAGTTTAATGAGAAAGGAATAAATTCTATTTGTCTTACAAGTGAAGATTCAATTCAAAAAAGAGAAGAAACAATAAAAAAACTTGAAGGTGAAAAGGATTCTTTAGAAGTTATTTTTACAGTTGATATTTTTAATGAAGGAATTGATATTCCTTCAATTAACACAGTTTTATTTTTACGACCAACAAATTCACCAATAGTATTTGTTCAGCAATTAGGTAGAGGTTTGAGAAAACATAAAAATAAAGATTTTTTAACAGTTCTTGATTTTATAGGAAATCATAAAAAAGCCTATTTAATTGCTCTTAGTCTAGTTGGAAATAAAGCCATAGATAAAGAAAGCATCAAATTCTCATTACAAAATAACTTTGCAGATTTTAAAAATGTATTTATAAGCATGGATGAAATCTCAAAAAATAGAATTTTAAAACAAATAGAAAATGAAAATTTTAATCATCTAAAATATTTAAAAGAACAATATTTTGAGTTTAAATCTATTTTAGAAAATAAAGTTCCAAAATTAGTAGATTTTTTACAATTTAGTGATGTGATTAATCCTTTGAATTTTATATATGAAAGTAAATCTTATGTTGAATTTATCGCAAAAGTTGAAGATGAAAAAATAAAAAATGAATATAAAATTTTATGTCAAAATGAAGAGTTTTTAAAAGCTATCAGGTTTATTGAAAATTTACTTCCAATAAAAAGAGTTTATGAATTTGTAATATTAAAATATCTTTTAAATAATGATTTTTGTGATGAAAAAATAGCTTTTGAGATATTGGATAAATATTTAGATAAAGTTTGTAAAGATACGATAATTCATAGTTTTTCTTATTTAAATCAAGATTTTTTAGATTCGGCTCAAATAAGTCGCTATTTAAAACTTATAGATTTTGATGGAAAAAAAATAAAAAAAACACAAGAGTTTTCAAGGCTTTTAGAAAATAAAAAATATAAAGATATTTTTAAAGATAGTTTAAATTATGGAATTTATTTTTATGAAGAAGAGTTTGGCTCAAGAGATTTTGGAATACCATTTTTAAAGCTTTATGGAAAATATAATATGTTAAATATTGCTCAACTTTGTAATTTTCCAAAAATTCATAGTTCATTTAGGGGAAGTGGATTTTTAAAATATAAAGATGATTTTTTCTTGTTTATAAATATTGAAAAAGATAAGTTTTCTAAATCAGCAAATTATTCTAATACTTTTTTATCAAAAGATAGGTTTACATATCAAAGTAAACCAAGTATGTCACAAGATAAAGGTGATGGAGAAAGATTGATTGAAAATCAAAAGTATGGAGTCAAACTGCATATTTTTATGAGAAAATTTGTACAAGTAGATAAAAAAACTCAAGATTTTATTTATCTAGGAATTGCAAATAGTGTTAAATATGAAGGAAATAAACCAATAAAATTAGAATTAAAATTAGAAATTCCTCTTGAAGATAAATTATTTGAAGAATTTACAGAAATTATTTAGAAATACATTATTTTTATCTTTTTTTTATGTTCATCTGTGATAACATTCGCAAAATTATTAGTAGGTCGAAGGTTTAAAAAGTGGAAGAAGAAAAAAAAAGTTTAGTTGAAAAAGTCTTTTTAAAAGTTAATAGCATAGATAAAGTTTTGGAAAGTAAAGTTGATACAATTTTATTAAGATTTATTAATATGCTCAAATATATCTTTATTGTTATAATGATAATTTATTTAGCTATTTGTCTTATGAGTTTATCACATAAAATGATTTCTTTCACCCTTGAACAAGGTGCTTTAGATTTTGCATCAATTAAAACAATTTTAACAGATGGTTTATTTACTTTGATTGTTATTGCTATTGTTAAAACATTATTTATCAAAAATGGTTTTGATTATGCTTTAACATTTCTTGAAATAGCATTCGTTGTTATCATTAGAAAACTTATTTTACTTGAAAGTACTCCAAGTGAAACAGATCTATTAATAGCATTAGGAATCACATCTTCTATATTTTTTGTATTAATAATCTATATTCATAATATGAAAAGAAAATGGCAAAAAGAAGACAATAAATAAAATTAAAACTATAATTCTTTTTTATAGATAATTGCTTTATTTCTCCCCGTGTGCTTAGCTTTATACAAAGCTAAGTCCGCTTTTTTAAATAATGATTTTATAGTATCATTTTTCTCAAAACTTGTGATTCCTAAAGAGATTGTTTTTTGTTCAACATGTGGAAATTTATGATTTTCTATTGTAACTCGTAGTTTTTCAGCCAAAATTAGCGCATTTTCTTCACTTGTTTTTGCACAAATTATTAAAAACTCTTCTCCCCCATATCTTCCAAATATATCAGAATTCCTCAAGTTTTCAGATATGATTTTTGAAGTAGTTGTTAAAATTTCATCACCAACTAAATGTCCAAAAGTATCATTTACTTTTTTAAAATAATCAATATCTAACAAAATTATAGATAATTCTTCTTTATATCTTTTGGCAACTTCCATTTCTATTTCTAAAAATTCATCTAATAATCTTCTATTATAAATCCCTGTTAATTTATCAATTGAAGCCAATTTTTCTATCTCTTTTTTTGCAGTTATATCAATTCCAACTGAAACAAAGGTTTCGATTTTTCCACTTTCTTCATTTATTGTGGGAATAATGTATTGTTCAAGCCAATAATTTTCACCATTTTTCTTTTTATTTAATAATTCTCCTGTCCAAACTTTTCCACTTAGTATAGTATCCCATAAAGATTTTATAAGTGTTCTATCTTGTTTTGGATGTTTAATTATTGACATTTTTTGTCCAATTAATTCATCTTTATTGTAACCACTAGATTTTTCAAAAGCATCACTAACGTCTAGAATAGTACTATCTATTTTGGTTGTTGATGTAATTACAAATTTATCAATTATTGAAGTAAATTGATTTAGCTTTTCATGGGCTTTTAATAAAGCTCTTTGTAATTTAATAGGAGTTCTTGATACAATAATTGCCATAAATAAACTCAATAAAACAGTTAATCCTAAAACAATGATAGCCGTATTCAATTTTGTATCAATTAACTCTTTTTGGTAATTTGTTTTAGTTTTTAAAATCAGTGTAGCTTCATCTTCATTTTTTAGAATATGATTTAAAGATATTTTATAAATATTTTCTTCTTCAAGTCCATTTGGGAAATCATTTTTCATATCTCTTGGAATATTTTTATGTGCATTAAATGAAAACTCATTTTTTGGATGTAAAATAAAGTTTTGATTTTTATCAATAATATAATGATCAAAAGTAGAAGAAAAACCAATTGAATTAAATAAATTTGTAATAAATACATTTATGATAATAATTCCAGAAAATTTATTATCATTAAACACCGGAATTGCAATTTTTAAAGTGGGTTTAGGAATTTCATCCGTTATTTCATTTCCTAAATCAAATTTTGAATGCCAAATAGTTTCATCTTTATTGTTAGATAAAATTTTGAAATAATCTTTATTGCTTCTATTTTGAAGTTTGTCTTTTTCAATAATAAACGCATTTTCATTTTCATTATTTCTGTCTATTCTAACTATTTCCATTCCATTTTTATCAATGAATCTGGCTTTCATTATATTAGTGTTACTATTTACAATAGCTAGAAAAATATCTTCTAATTCTTTTTGTTTATTAATATCTTTTGAAATAAGAAAATCTTTTAATATTTTATTATCATGTAAAGATTTTGCAATGTTATCCATATTTGTTATTCTAGGTTTTAGTATAGTTTCTAATTTTATATCAAATATCTCTTTAGCTTTTTTATCTAAGCTATTTTTGCTATCTTCCATTTGAAGTTTATAACTAACAAATGAACTAAAAGCTGAAATTATAATCCCAAAAATAATAAAATAGAAAATAAAAAATTTATGAAAGTTTTGTTGAGTCAAGTTTTTCCTTTTTTGCAGTTTGCAATTATAGCTGTAAAAAACTTATTTTATTTAGAAATTATTTGTTTATTGGAAGTTCGATTTTAAACTCTGCTCCAATATATTTCACATTATCATAGCTGTATTCTTTATTTGAAACGCTTATATTTCCATTCATATGTTTTTTTATAATTTCATTTGACATATAAAGACCAATTCCTGTTCCTTGACTTTTATGTTTTGTTGTAAAATAAGGTTCAAAAATTCTGTTTATGATTGTTTCTTTTATTCCTCCTGCGTTGTCTTTTATTTTTAAAATTAAATTATTTTCTTCTTTATAAATGTCAATAAATATTAATTTCTTTTCTAAATTATTTTCTTCAAATGCATCTAATGCATTATTTATAATATTTACAAGAACTTGAATAAATTCATTAACAAGACCTATAATTTCTATTTTTTGAGTATTTTTTATGATTTCTATTTTTCTATTTTTCAATTTTGAACTAACCAAATATAATACTTTTTCTATTGGAGTATTAACATCAAAAAAAGAAGCTTTTTTTTCATTACTAAAAAAGTTTCTAAAATCATCAATTGTATTAGATAAATGTTGAGCCGAATTATTTATTATGTCCATTGTTTCATAAAAATCTGAATCACTTAAGTTTCCAAAATCTTTTTTTAATTTTGCTCCCGTTGCTGCTGTTGAAATCAAAGATAAAGGTTGTCTCCATTGGTGAGCAATATTTTCTATCATTTCTCCCATTGCTGCCATTTTTGATTGGTGATTTAAAATATTTTCTTTTTGTATTAATTCTGTAGTCTTTTTTTCTACTAAATTTTCTAAATTTTTATTCATATCATTCAATTTTTTAGTTTTTTCTTCAACTTTAATAGTAAGGGTTTTATTAAGATTTTTAAGTGTTAAAGTTCTATGCACAAATGCTAATATAATTAAAAAAACAACAGCAAATATTTGTAAAAATAACTCATAATTAAAGTTAGTTTGGAATTGTACGTTATTCCATTTTGTAATTATTTCATTTAATTCATTTATAGAAATTGATGAAATGGCTTTATTTAGTATTGATTCTAATATAACATAATCATCTCTTATCATAAATTTTATACTAAAATCTAAACCTGTATTTCCAGATACTTTTAAATCATCAAAATCATATTTAGCAATATTATAAAAAAGCACAGGCTGAATATCAATGAAAGCATAAGCTTTATTTTTGGATACTAACTCTAATCCTTCTTTTACACTATTAACTAAAATAAAGTCCATATTTGGATATTTACTTTTTATTATATTATGAGCTGTAAAATTATCACCTACGGCTATTTTTTTATTAGTTAATATAGAAATGTTTTCTATAAAGTTTTCGTCTTTTTTGGTAGCTATTGAAATTGGAAATTTTGCATATTCTTTTGAGAAAATTGAGTACTCTTTTCTATCATGAGTTTCGCCAACACTATAAATTAAATCATTTTCTTTATTTTTTATACTATTAATTTGATGTTTAAATGTTTCATCAAATATATTTTTATATTTTAAATCTAATTTACTTGAAATAATTTTCCAATATTCAGCAGAAATACCAATAGCCTCATCGTTTCTTGATTTAAATGTAAATGGTTCCCATGCGTCAGAAACAGATACTTTAATTAAATTGTTTGCTAAAAAATCTTTTTCTTCTTGAGTTAGATTAATTTGTTGTTTAAAGTTTGAATAATATCTATCTTTTTCATTTAAAATCCATTTCTTTTCAAGTTCTAAGAGTTCATTTATAGGAATTTTTGAAAATCCATTATTAAATAAATCAGCTTTATCTTGAGAATAAGTTATTGCATTTACACTATTTTTTAGAATTGAATTATCTAAGGATTTTATCAAATGAAATAAATTATTTCTAAGAGTATAAAATTCAACTGCAAGTTTATCTTCATAGATTAAATCTAACTCATTATTTTCTAAATCTTCTATTAATTTATCGTAATCTTTATACAACTTTATAGTTGCATTTGGATAATTCTTTAAAATTAATTCTTCATAATCTTGACTTATTAGTCCTATATTAATATTACTTTTTGCAAGTATTTGAGCGTTATTTTTTGCTAAAATAAAAAATGAACTTGTTAATTCATAAAAAGAATCTGAACTAAACATCCAATTTTTATAAGGATTAGAACCTAAAAAAAAGTCAACTTCTTTATTTTTGGCTAAATCAAGAGCATTGTTCCAAATAACTCCATCTACAAATTCAATTGTGTAATTGTTATATTTCGCCCATAATTTCCAAATATCAATGAATAATCCAGCAGCTTTATCATCTTGTTTATATGAAAATGGAGCATAATTTGGGTCATAAGAAATTTTCAAATTTGTTTCTTTTGCAAAAATAGATATAGAAAATAGAAAAATGATAATGAATAAGTTTTTCATAGTGACCTAAATAAATCTTTTTGTTAATAATTACATTATAACAAACTATTATTTAATTTGGGTGAGGGACATTAATAATTAAAAATTAAGTCTATATCCAACGCCTGAAATATTGGTAATTGATTCTTTGCCTATTTTTTTCCGCACTTTATTTAATAGGTTTTTTAAAGCAGAATCTGTAGCTTCAAAACAATCTTCCCAAATATTAGATTTTAATTCCTCAGATGAAACGATTCGGTTACTATTTTTTATTAAAAAACTTATTAAATCTAATTCTTTTAATGTAAGAGCAACTTCTTCTTTTGTATTTAAATCTACTAATTTTTTATGAAGTACATTGTATTGAATATTATTTTGGAAATTAATCAAATATCTTGAATTATCTAAAATCTCTTCAACACAAGATTGTAAAGAATTATTTAGAGTTTTAAAATCTACAGGTTTAGTAAGATAATCAACTAGTTTTAGTTTTGTGGCTTCCAATAAATATTTTGTATCAGTAAAAGCACTTAATAAAATCACAGGAATAGTTTTATCCGTTTTTCTTAATTCTTTTATAAAATCAATCCCATCCGTATCAGGAAGATTTATATCTGAAATTATTATGTCTATTCTTTGTTTGTTAAAAATAAATTTAGCTTCATTTATGTTTGAAACATCGAATACATTTTCACATAACAAAAGTAAAACTTTTTTTATATTTATTCTAATATTTTCTTCATCTTCTATATACAAGATATTTAAATTTTTTAATATGTGATTAAAATTAAGATTTTTTTGCATATTTAACTCTTTTGTGAAAATAATAATTTAGCATATTATAATAATAAAACTTAAAAAAATAATTTATATTATTTATTACTATAAATACCATATAGTAGCAATTTATTACCAAAAAGTTTTTTAATAAATAATTAAGTAAAAAGCATGTAAAGTAACAGAAAAAATTATTTAAGATTTAGGTTATCTTAAGCGGAGTTAAAATGTACATAAAAAAATTATTGAAATTTGCTTGTATTTCTATATTGGCAAGTAGTTCTTTACAGGCTGTTAGTTTAAAAGAGAGTGTTGATAAAGTATTAGCTACTAATCCAGAAGTAATAGCTGAAAAAAATAATCAAGAAGCTTTTAGAAAATATATTGATGAAAGAAAGGCAAATTACCTTCCAAGAATAGATGTGGATGGAAGATTAGAAAAAAGTAATTCTGATAAAAATTATGATCAACCAAATTTAAATAATTTATCTGATAGTAATACAAAAGAAGATGGATACAATTTTGGAATAGCTTTAAATCAGATGTTATATGATGGTAATTTAACTCCAAGTCAAGTACAAGAAGCAAAACATAATGATTTAGCTAATAAGTTTAGAACAGAAAAGAATATTGATAATGTCGTTTATGAAACAATTATTGCATATAAAGATTTGGTTCAATATAACGAAATGTTAGAGTTAACAAAAAATATGATTACTACAAATGAAGAAAATCTTCAAATAGCTAAAGAAAAAGAATCTATTAGTGGAGAAGTACTTGAAACATACGAAGTTGATTCAAAATTAAGTTTTGTTAAAGAAAAATACTTAGAAGAAGAAGATTTAAAAAGTTCAAAAATTAGTACTTTTAAAAGATATGTTGGAATGGAACCATCAGGAAATGAATGTAGACCAAAAATTAATTTATCAAAAATACCGGATAATTTACAACAAATTGTAGAATTAGCAGTTTTGAGAAATTATGAAATCCAACAACAAATAGAAACAATAAAAGCTCAAAGAGAAAAAATAGCGCAAGCTGATTCAAAGTTTTTACCAAATTTAAGTTTGGAATTAAAAGCTCTTACTGACAATGATTTATCTTTGAATGAAGAAGGTACAGAAAATCAAGCTTATGGAAGAATTAACTTGGCTTGGAATTTATACAATGGTGGTGGAGATTATGCTGTATCACAACAAGAAGCATTATTTTTAGCTGAAGAAAAAGAAAGATTAGATGCAATTACTAATAAAATTGTTGAATCAATAAAAGTGAATCATAAAAGATTTACAAAAAATAAAGAAAGAATAGCTGTTCTAAAAGATTATGTTGTAGCAAATGAAAATATTGTTGAAGTTTATAAAAGTGAATTTGAATCAGGTACAAGAACATTTGTTGATATTTTAGATGCACAAACAGTTTTATATGAAGCAAAAAAGAGTTTAGTTGCAAGAGAATATGATTTATATACAAATTATTACGATATTTTAAATACATTGTCAATGTTAACAACAACTATTTTAGAATCAGAAGATGGTTGTTCAAACGATAAAGCTTTAAATTCGCTTGTTTCAGAACAACAAAAAGCTTCAAAAGAGCCAGCATCTGAAGAATTAGGTGCATTATTAGGAGATGAAAAAACAGCTCCAAAAGATACAAAAAAAATAACTCCTGCATTACCTAAAAAACAATAATATATAATGTTTTTTGCTCTACTTACTAATTCTTGGTAATGTAGAGCTTAAAATAAGTTTTTAACTTATAATATCTAAAAGATAAAAAAGTGCTAAGGTTATTTATGGTACATTTAACTGCGTAAAAATGGCAAATAGAAGTAATAAATAAATTATCTTTTGTCACACTAACAAAAATAAGCCATAATTTCAATATTAGTGAATATAAACTAAATATTAGAAGTATGAGATTTCTAGAAAAAAGGTTAATATTGGAAAATAATTCTGATTTAATAGAAAATGAAACATTAACAGACCTTAAAGATAGGAGAAAAGTAGATGATCTTTTAGGTTGTTTACTTTTTTTATCTAAGTACCATAATCGAGAAACATCAGCAGAATCTTTGACTTTTGGATTGCCAATTCATAAAACATCTATGAATATATCAATGTTTCATCAAGCTTCATCTCGTATAGGATTAATCACTAAAACAGTTAATAGAGAGAAATTAAAAGATATTACAAAACTAGCCCTTCCTTCGGTTTTAATTTTAGATAAAAATAGAGCTTGTGTTTTATTAAACTATGACTTAAAAGAAGGAACTGCAAATGTTATTATTCCTGGATTAATTTCAGGTGAAACACAAATGACTATAGAGAAACTTCAAAGTGAATATACAGGCGAAGTTATAATAATAAAACCAGAATACAACTTTAATAATAGAATAGAAAAAGAAGTAGTTGTTGATAATCCTAAAGAGTGGTTTTGGGGAACTTTATTAAGAAATAAAGGAATTTATCAGCAAGTAATAGTTGTCTCTTTATTTATAAATTTATTTATTTTAGCAACACCTCTTTTTACAATGAATGTTTATGATAGAGTTTTACCAAATAATGCAATAGAAACGTTATGGGCTTTATTTATTGGAATTTCAATAGTAATGTTTTTTGATTTATTGTTAAAAATTTTAAGATCTCATTTTCTTGGAATTGCTAGTAAAAGAGCTGATACCATAATGTCAAATAAAATATTTAATCATTTATTAAATATAAAACTTGAAGCAAAACCAGCTTCAACAGGACAGTTTGTAAGTAGATTACAATCTTTTGAAAGTGTACGGGAGTTTTTTACTGGCGCTACAATGGCAGCTATTGTTGATTTACCTTTTGCAATAATTTTTATTATAGTAATATTTTTTATAGCAGGTCCTTTGGCATATATAACTATTCTAACTGTAATTATTTCCCTATTAATTTCATGGTATATGCAAAGACCTCTTAAAGAAATAATTTCAAAATCTGTAAAAGAAGAACAAATAAAACAAACTACACTTATAGAAACTGTTTCTGGTTTAGAAATAATAAAAAGTGTAAAAGCTCAAAATAGAATGAAAACCCATTGGGATAATTCTATTAATAGAACTGTACATTATGCAGATAAGGGGCACTTTTTATCTCAAACTATTACTTATTTAACGGCGTTTATTTCACAGTTTTCTAATATAGCTATTGTTGCAGCAGGAGTTTATTTAGCTCAAGAGGGTGAAATTACAATGGGAGCAATAATTGCGGCAATGATTTTAAATGGAAGAGTAATAGCTCCCATTTCTCAATTAGTAGGAATGATTATTAAATTTGATAGAACAATGTTGTCTTTAAATAACCTCGATGAGGTTATGCGAATGCCAGTTGAAAAAGAGAATAAATCGTATATAAGTAGACCAAATTTAAAAGGTGACATTGAATTAAAAGATGTTCAGTTTGCATATAAAGATCAAAATCATCAAACACTAAAAGATATAAATTTACTTATTAAACAAGGTGAAAAAATTGCGATTCTTGGAAAAATTGGTTCAGGAAAATCGACATTATTAAAACTTATAATGAATTTATATGAACCAACAAAAGGCTCCGTTTTAATTGATGGTTTAGATACAAGACAAATAGATCCAACAGATTTAAGGCATGCAATTGGAAGTGTTCCTCAAGAGCCATTTTTATTTATGGGAACAATAAAAGATAATTTAACAATTGGGGAACAATATGTTTCAGATGAAGAATTATTAAGGGTTTCAAAAATTGCAGGACTTGATGATTTCTTAGGTAAGCATGAAGCTGGATACGATTTATTGGTTGGAGAAAGAGGTGAAGGATTATCAGGTGGTGAGCGACAATCTGTAACCCTTGCTCGTGCTTTAATTTCAGACCCAAACATAATAATGCTGGATGAACCAACTAATTCTATGGATAGACAAACTGAAAAATCATTTATAAATAGGCTTCAAAATATTGTTAGTGATAAAACTTTAATTGTTGTAACACATAAAACTTCTTTATTACAATTAGTTGATAGAATTATAATTGTTGAAAATGGTCAGATAATAGTTGATGGACCTAAAGATGAAGTTTTTACTACAAAGATAGGTTAAATTATGCAAAAGAATAAAAAAAATGAAGAGAAAATAGGTCTGATAAGTTGGTTTAAAAGACTTTATGGTTTAGAAGACGAAAAAGAAAAAGATTTAGAGTTTATGTATAATTCATATTCTAACTCAAATGAAAAACCAAGTAGAGTTTCTAATGTAATATTTTTGTTAATCACTGGAATATTTTCAATACTTTTGTTATGGGCAGCTATTGCAGAAATAGACGAATTAGCAAGAGGAAATGGAAAAGTAATTCCTACAGATAAAATTCAAACAGTTCAGTCTTTAGATGGTGGAATTATTTCAGAAATTTTTATAAAAGAAGGAGATATCGTAAAATTTGATGCTCCTTTAATGAAAATTGATACAACAAGATTTCAAGCAACATTGGAAGAAAGTAAACAAGAATATTTATCATTATTAGCATTAAAAACTAGATTAGAAGTAGAATCAACCATTGATATTAACAATGAATTGCCAGTACTTGAATTTGATGAAAAAATTATAAAAGATATGTCTAGATATGATATAAATGAAAAATTGTTATTAGAAAATAGATTTAGAGAAATAAAATCTTCTATAAAAGTTCTTGAAAATCAAGAAAGTCAAAAAATTCAAGAGTTAAAAGAGATTGAAAGTACAATTAAAAAATTAACAGATACTTTAGGTTTTATTGAAGAACAAAGAGTAACTATTAAAAAGCTTGTTGAACGAGGAATAAAATCAAAGTATGATTTATTAGATATTGAAAAAGAATACAATGTAACAAAAGGTGATTTACAAACAGCAAGATTGTCTATTGCTAGGTCAAATTTTGCAATTTCTGAAGCACAAAATAGAATAAAAGAAAAAATAGATACTTTTAAAGCTGAAGCTTCAAGAGATCTTCAAAAAACTGTAAGTCAAATAAATAAATTTGAAGCCAAATTAGTTGGTGATAGAGATAAAGTTGCAAAAACAACTATTACTTCTCCTGTGGATGGGATTATTAAACAACTTAATTTTAATACTATTGGAGGAGTTGTTCAATCAGGAATGGATTTAATAGAAATTGTACCTTTAAGTGATGCTTTAGTTGTTGAAGCAAAAATTGATCCAAAAGATATAGCATTTATTAATCCTAGCCAAAAAGCAATTATAAAAATAACTGCATATGATTTTGCTATTTATGGTGGTTTAGAAGGCAAGATAGTAGAAATTTCGGCTGATACAATAGTCGATAAAGATTCAAAAGATGGCAAAAGTTACTATAGAGTTTTAGTAAAAACAGATAAAAATTATTTGGAAAGAAGAGGCAAAAAATTACCAATTATTCCAGGTATGATTGCAACTGTTGACATCGTAACAGGTAAAAAAACAATATTAGATTTCCTTTTAAAACCAATACTTAAAGTAAAACAAGATTCTCTTCACGAAAGATAACCTTTGGGTTATCTTTTTTTCCTAAAAATAAATAATAAAAAAACTTTTCAGAGACTTTATTAATATAATATTTTGATATTAAATAATACTTATGTATATTAAAAAAGATAATATCAGGAGAAATAAGATGAAATTAACAATAAAAACACAGAGTGGACAAAAAGTTGTAGATTTAAATAGCGATTTGCAATTTAATACAATAAAAGGTGAACAATATGTGTTCTCAAATGGTTTTTCAAATTATGTACTAAATTTTAAAGATAATCAAGAATCAGTAACTCTAACATTTAATGTAAATGGTAAAAGTATAAAAGTAGAATTGAATGGTATCGTGCCACTTCTACAAGCAAATACAACAAATATGCCTAATCCCACAGCAATAATAATAAATAAAGATTTAAATGAAAAAGATGTAGATAGTATTGTAGAGAATAATAGCTTTGATGGTGGAGAAATAATAGATAGATTAGAAGCATTGCTTTCAAAACCAGTAGAACTGGGAGATAATGTAAGCTCAAACTTAACATTAATAACAAATTATCAAACATTGTTAGAATCATTAGGTGCAGCAGCAGCAGGAGCTGAAGCAGGTGGAAATGCTACTGGTAATGGATCAACATTTAATTCTATTTTTTCTATAAATGATAGAGGATTAAATGATATTGCAGATACTGCAAGATGGGAGAATTTAAGTGAATCTATAGCTAATATTCCTGTTGATACAGCTGATAATACAGGAGATAGAATCACAATATTTACATCAATGACTTCGTCAGATGTAAATGAAAATGCTGACTCAGTAACATTCAATATTTTTCTAAGCTATGTTCCTCAAGGTACAGCTAATACAGTAACCGTAAATGTGACAGATCAAAATGGAAATGTTACAACTTATATCGTAGATATAAATGCAGACGGAAGAGGTGTTCTTACTATAAAAACACAAGATATGGATGTATATAATGATTCTCAATCGTTGACAGCTGAAATAGTAGCTATAAATGGTGGAGATTATGAAGAAGTAGTTTTCGGAACACCAGTTACTGTAAATATAACTGATATTGGTGCAATAGATGATGTAACATTAATATTAGATGATGTAAATGTAAATGAAGGAACAGGAACAGCAACAGTAGGTGGAAGCTTAGATTATGCACCACAAACAACATTAGTAGTAACACTTTCAAATGGATCAACAATCACATTTGGACCAGATTATGTAGTAGGAACAATAGTTCAATCAACACCATTTGTAATACAAGGAGATGATGTATATAAAGATGGTGAAACTTACACTGTAACAGTTGTAAGTACAACAGGTGGGAACTTTGAAAACCTAGTAACAACGGATACTGCAAAAGCTACAGTAACAGATACAGAGACACCAGTAACAGTAAACTTAAGCGCGTCAACAGTAAATGAAGATGCAGCAAATACATCGTATGTGTTTACCGCAACATTAAGTGCAGCATCACAAGGTGATACAATAATTGTTACAGATAAAGGAACAATTACAATTGCAGATGGACAAACAACAGGGACATTAACAATAGCAAGTAATAATACAAGTGATGTTTATGTTGATAGAAGTGAACTTACAGCAACAATAACGTCAGCAAGTGGTGGGAATTTTGAGAAAATAAATGTAGGAACAGCAACTGCAAAAGCTACAGTAACAGATACAGAGACACCAGTAACAGTAAACTTAAGCGCGTCAACAGTAAATGAAGATGCAGCAAATACATCGTATGTGTTTACCGCAACATTAAGTGCAGCATCACAAGGTGATACAATAATTGTTACAGATAAAGGAACAATTACAATTGCAGATGGACAAACAACAGGGACATTAACAATAGCAAGTAATAATACAAGTGATGTTTATGTTGATAGAAGTGAACTTACAGCAACAATAACGTCAGCAAGTGGTGGGAATTTTGAGAAAATAAATGTAGGAACAGCAACTGCAAAAGCTACAGTAACAGATACAGAGACACCAGTAACAGTAAACTTAAGCGCGTCAACAGTAAATGAAGATGCAGCAAATACATCGTATGTGTTTACCGCAACATTAAGTGCAGCATCACAAGGTGATACAATAATTGTTACAGATAAAGGAACAATTACAATTGCAGATGGACAAACAACAGGGACATTAACAATAGCAAGTAATAATACAAGTGATGTTTATGTTGATAGAAGTGAACTTACAGCAACAATAACGTCAGCAAGTGGTGGGAATTTTGAGAAAATAAATGTAGGAACAGCAACTGCAAAAGCTACAGTAACAGATACAGAGACACCAGTAACAGTAAACTTAAGCGCGTCAACAGTAAATGAAGATGCAGCAAATACATCGTATGTGTTTACCGCAACATTAAGTGCAGCATCACAAGGTGATACAATAATTGTTACAGATAAAGGAACAATTACAATTGCAGATGGACAAACAACAGGGACATTAACAATAGCAAGTAATAATACAAGTGATGTTTATGTTGATAGAAGTGAACTTACAGCAACAATAACGTCAGCAAGTGGTGGGAATTTTGAGAAAATAAATGTAGGAACAGCAACTGCAAAAGCTACAGTAACAGATACAGAGACACCAGTAACAGTAAACTTAAGCGCGTCAACAGTAAATGAAGATGCAGCAAATACATCGTATGTGTTTACCGCAACATTAAGTGCAGCATCACAAGGTGATACAATAATTGTTACAGATAAAGGAACAATTACAATTGCAGATGGACAAACAACAGGGACATTAACAATAGCAAGTAATAATACAAGTGATGTTTATGTTGATAGAAGTGAACTTACAGCAACAATAACGTCAGCAAGTGGTGGGAATTTTGAGAAAATAAATGTAGGAACAGCAACTGCAAAAGCTACAGTAACAGATACAACAGATACGGTTATTATTAAAATCTTTGTATCTGATGAAAATGGAATGCCTTTAAAAGATATAAATGGAAACTATTTAACAACAAATAGTGTAACTGAAGGTGCTAAAGCACATTATGTTGCTTTAGCTTTTGAACCAAATACAACAGAGTTTAATGATAATACTGTTGTATCAGATCAAGTTGGGACAGTAGATTTCAAATTTACACCAGATACAGCTACTGTGAATACTGCTACAAATGCATCTGCTGGCTCAAATGATTATTTACCTCAATCAACATTAACTAATATTGCTCTTGGTAAAGCTATTTCTATGGATGCTTTAGATGATTATATATCTGATAATGGTGAAGTTTTAAATATTTCAATTGAAAACTATAAAGCTCCAAATAGTGGAAAAATATATGAAGATGTTATTTTAAATAGTGATAAAGTTGTAACAACAATTTTAGATGATACTATTTTTGGACAAGAAGATACTGTATATGTAAAAATAGAAAATAATGCTTCTGTAATAGAAGGGAATGCTTTAACACATACGATTACTTTGGTTGATAAGTTTGGAAATCCAGTAGTTGTTCCTGCTGGACAAAGTATTAAAATAACTTTAACATATAGTTCAGATACTACAGAAAATGAAGATTTTAATAGTACTACAACTTATAAAACAACTGAAGTTGTAATAACTGGTGGAAATAGTAGTGTAATAGTTAAGAATTCAACAGTTGATGATTTTACAAATGAAGGTAAAGAAGGTTATGTTTTAAAAATTACAGATGTAGAACAATCAAGTCACTATTATGAAAATGTAGAAGTACATGCAGGAAAAAATAGTGTAACAGGTGAAATTATTGATGGAGTAAGTATAGAAACACCTATAAATGGAACAGTTGATGAAGATAATTTTATTGTAACAAATTCTAATACATCAATTTCAACTACAGGAAATTTAGGAATAACTGCTCCAAGTGGAGATAATGGATATACATTGTCTTTTACAACAACACCAACTAATAGTTTAGGTGAACCTTTAACTTCTGATGGTAAAAAAATAACATATATTTTAAATGGAAATACAATCACAGCAATTAGAGAAGGTGATAACAAAACTGTATTTGAAATTAAACTAAATAAAAATAGTGCAGGTGGTAGTGATGATAGTTATACTTATACTCAGTATGAAAATATTGATCATCCAATAAAAGGAATTGTAGGTATAAATTCATCAATTGACCAAATTATAGATGATAATATAGTTCTTAATTTTGGATTTAAGATTACAGATCAAGGTAAAACTAGTCCTCTTGTAGAATTTAAAGTAACTGTAAATGACTCTTTACCAAATGCTATAAATAAAACATTTGAATTAAATGAAGATACTTCAATAAATATTACTTTAACAGAAGAAAGTTTTTCTAGTTTATTAATTTGGAACAAAGGTTTATTACCAGAAACTTTAGATTCAAGTAATCCAACAGTAGATATTTTTGATCCAAATAATTCAAATATTGTAATAGGAAAATTAACATATAATGGTTCAGGTTATGTAACATTTACTCCAAACCCTGATTATTCAAACTATAATGCTACTCCATCATTTAAATATGGTATTCAAGATAGTGATGGAGATATTGCTTTTGGAGAAATTAAATTTAAAGTTAATCCTGTTGCAGATGGTTTAACATGGAATTATACAAATGTAACAACTAATGAAGATGTAAATGTTGATATGAATTTAACTCTTCCAACTATTATAGATAATTCAGATGATAATGGTAATAAAACAGGTGACCATGGTGAAAGAATAGGTGTTATTGAACTTTCTAGTATTGATAAAGGTGCAATAATTTACAATGGTAATATTGCATTAAATAGTGGAACAACTACAGCAACTTTAAAATTTGTAATTGTTAATGCTGATGGTAGTTTAGATACTTCTTTACATTATTCAAATATTGATATGAATGATACAAGTATTATACATTTAACAAAAGCACAATATGAAAATTTAACAATTACTCCTATTTCCCAATCACATAATGATATAACTATGACATTAAAAGCAACAAGTTATGAAGTTGATGATAGTGGAAATCCACTTTCAGGAGTTGCAGGTAAAACAACATCAAAAGATATTACAGTGGTTGTTAAATCAGTAACAGATGATATTTCACTAAGTTTTGATAATAAAAATAACCCTGATGATAATATTTCAAGTGATAGTAAAACTTACACAATAGCAAGTAAATTAGAAGAAGGAAATAATGTAATTGATTTACAAGCAATTTTAACACCTACATCAGGTAATTCACTTGATTTAGATGGCTCAGAACAAAGAAGTTATACGGTAAGTGGTGTTCCAGAAGGTACAATAATTACTTTAGGTGGAGTAAGTGCCGTTGCAAATTCAAGCGGAATTGCAATAGTTAATTTTGATGCTACAGCTGAAAAAATTGTTGATCCTACATTTACTATGACTTTACCTGGAGAATTTAGTGGAAAAATAGATGCAACAATTACATTAAAAGTAACAGATATTGATGATCATGCAGGTTCAGCAGTTCCTGAAACTAAAACACAAACGGTTTATTTAAAAATGAATGTTGATCCTGTTGCTGATCAAGTTACTCTTAGTGTATCTCAAGCAAAAGGGTATGAAGATGCAGGAAGAAGTAAAGGAAATACTTCAAATGATGAAAATGCAGATGATATTAATGCAAAAGTAGGAAATAAAATACCTGGAGCTATCGATTTAGATATAAATGTAAAATCTGATGATATAGACGGTTCTGAAACATTTACAGTTGTAATTTCTGATATTCCTACTGGTGCAAGTATTTATTATAATGGAATAGAAGTAGTACAAAATCCTGCAGGAAAAATCACTATCGAGAATTTTAATAATACAATACCATTACAAATAGTTCCTACTCATAATAGTGATGAAGATTTTAATTTAAAAGTAAAAGCTTATAGTGTAGATACTGCTACGAATTCTACAGGAACTGTAACAACAGTAACAAGTGAAGCAATCGCTCAAGAACTTACTTTAAATGTACAAATAAAAGGTGTAGCAGATGTTCCTGTAAATGAAATATTTAAAGAATTAGATTCTACTGGTTCAGCAGTAGAAAATGGAATATATCAGGCAGTTGTAAGTGAAGATATGGGAAATACTGAAAATGGTGCAACTATTAATTTTGCAGATATTTATAAAAATTCTGGTCTTTCTTCTTATGATGATTCAGAAGATTTAAGTGTAGTTATCACAGGAGTTAAAGGAAACTTCGATATTGAAGGAGCTGTTTTCTTAGGTGGAGAAGGAGAATCAAGAACTTGGTTATTTGACGCAAAAAATGTAGCGAATATAAAAATCCTTACTGAAAAAAATTATAGTGGTGAAATAGATTTTAAAATTAGATATGTTACAACAGAAAAAGAAGGAGATAGCAAGACTCTATCTTATGAAAATGTAAAAATCTTAGTAACACCAGATGTAGATGCTACAATAAATACTTCAACTAGTGTAAAAGAAGATACTTTAACAAAAGTTAATTTTAGTATTTCTACAAGTGATAGTAATGAATCATTAGTACAAGTTAGAATATTAGCTCTTGATGTTGATGGAAAAGATTTTACACTTTATTTAGGAAATAATACAACACCTATTTCAAGTTTAAGTAAAGATGCAGATGGTTATTATGTTTTAAATGCTCAAGAAGCTAAAAATTTATATGTACAATATAAATCAGATTTAGGTTCATCACAAGATACAAAATTTGACTTTAAATATACTATTAAAGATAGTATTACATTAAGTGATTCAAATGTTATATCAGATATTGAAGAAAAAGATTCAACTTATAATTTAACACTAACAGCTGTAACAGATGAAATTTCTATAAATGCAAATGTAGGTTTATCTCCAATTATTGATATATCAAATCAAAATGGTGAAGGTGTAAAAACGGTAACTATAAAAGAAACAGGAAGTTTTGATGTTGATATTGCTTTAAATGCAGTTGCTTCTGATAACGCAGATAGAGATACAGATGGTTCAGAAGCAGTTACAAGACTTGTAGTTGAGGGTGTTCCTCTTGGTATGAGCATAGAAAATGGTACTTTCACTGTAACAAGTAATGGTACAAATTTATGGTTTATTGATATTCCTGACACTAAACTTGATGGAAGTTATACTTTGAAATTTAATGTACATAATACTTTATCAAATGAAACGGGTGAAAAATATAATATTAAAATTACTGCTTATAATCAAGATGGAGAAAATAGTCAAGTTACTACAGCAACTACAGAATTAAAATTTGTGGATGCTATTGCTAATACTTCAGGAGGATCAGGATTAGGAGTAAATTCAGAATTCTTTATTGAAGATTTTAATGTTACAGAAGATAAAGCATTTTCTTTAGCAGATATAGTTACGATTATAGCTGATACTAATAGAACGGATGAAGCTTATTCTATATCATTCAAAGGTTTAGAAAATCTAAGTATTAGTGCTGATAGTTTATCAAAACTAGTTACTTATGAAGAAAATGGTGAAACGGTATATGTATTAAATATTGGTAGTTCAGACAATATTGAAACAGCATTACAAAGTATTGTATTCTTACCAGAAGCAAATTTCAATGAAAATAATGACAAAGGTGAAAAAGTTTCAATACAACCTACATTAACTACATATGTAATAGGAACAAGTTTAGTTTCAGTTATAACTCCAGCGGGAGGATTTAATGATGAAAATGTTACTCCAGTAACAGATGCAATAGCTTCAAGTGATTTAATTAGTACAATTAATGAAGATCAAACATATACTTTTGATATAAAACCTAAAACAGTTGATGATTTAGATTCAAATGGAAATTTCTCAAATGATGGTGCGAATGCTGATGGTTCAGATTATGAAATACTAGGAGATATAACTTTAACTCATTCAGGTGTAAATGGAATATTAGAATTATCTGATGGAACTAAAATCATTTTTGATGGAACTACGACTAGTGCAATAATTTCACCAAGTCAATTGATTGGACTTAAATTTACTCCAGATACTTATGCCTCAGGAACAGCTAAATTTACTTACTCTTTAGAAACGCAAGAAAATGGGGCGACTAATACAAAAGTTGGTGGAGGAATTATTGCCATAAATATTACACCTATTGTAAATGGCTTAGAATTAGAAGGACTAAAAGCAATAGGAAGTGAATACACAGATGGAATTAATGAATTTATTGCTTTAACTACAGATAATGGAGGAATTGGTTTATCAAATATGATAGATAGTGATGGTTCTGAAACAATTCAAACTATACTTTTAGATGGAATACCAGCGGGATTCTTAGTATATTATGGGGAAGAAGGTAGTCAAAAATTAGCACAAAATGCTGGAAATAATAATAGTAGCCCAGATATTGTATATAACACTTGGAATATTCCTGTAGAATCTAATGGAACAGCTCCTCAAATATGGGTAAAAGCACCAGAAAATTGGAGTGGAGATGTTTCAGGAATAACACTAAAAACTATAGTAAAAGATGGTGAAACTATTAGCACTATAACTAAAGATTTTACTTTAAATGTAAGCCCTGTTGCAAGTAGTGTGACGATAAGTCCAACAACAACATTTGCAAATGCATACAATTGGACAGAAATTAATCTTAATGCGAATATGACAGATTTAGATGGTTCTGAAACATTAACAATTGAATTAACAGGTGAAACAAAAGTATTAGATGGAACAGCATTATTTAGATTATCAGATGGGACATTATTTAATGGTTTAAATGGGAATCCAAGTGCTACTTTTGATATATTAACTTCGACTTGGAAGTTAGAAGGAATACCAAGTTCACAAATAAATAATATTGAAATTTTATATCATAACTACGAAGGAAAAGTAGATGTTTCTATAATAACTGTTGATGGAGAAGATATTCTTGATACGCCAGCTAGTGGAAGCTTTGATATGAATATAGCAAATTCAAATGTTATTAATTTAAGTAATGAAACAGCAGATTTAACGGTTATGGGAACTTCAACTACAACAAGTATTAAAACAGGAAGTGGAGATGATATTATTAGTGTAGCTAATTTAAATGCAACAGTAGATGCAGGAGATGGTAAAGATACATTAGTTTTAGATAACAATGATACTATTGATTTAGCTAATATTACTTCAAAAGTTAAAAATATTGAAGTTATTGATTTAGAAAATAGTAGTAATCAAACTTTAAAATTAGATTTGAATGAAGTTATTGATATCACAGATAATAATAATGAATTGATTATTAAAGGAAATCTAGGAGATAGTATTCACCTAGATACTCCAAGTGATTGGACAAATAATGGAATAGAATCATATGAAGGAATAAATTATAATGTATACAAAGGTACAGGTACAAATTCAACAGTTAAATTATTGATTGATGAAGATATTACGGTATCAGATATATAAAATAAGGGGTTTATCCTCTTATTTTATAAATGGATAAAATTTTTCATAACAATTTAATTTTTCTCACTACAAATTATCAACAAAATAAAAATAACTTTTTTTCTAAACTTAATAATAAAAAAACTTTTTAGAGACTTTATTAATATAGTATAATAATACAAAATTATACTTTTACAAATAAGAGATAATAATTGTCTGACACTTTCAGGAGATATAAGATGAAATTAACAATAAAAACACAGAGTGGACAAAAAGTTGTAGATTTAAATAGCGATTTGCAATTTAATACAATAAAAGGTGAACAATATGTGTTCTCAAATGGTTTTTCAAATTATGTACTAAATTTTAAAGATAATCAAGAATCAGTAACTCTAACATTTAATGTAAATGGTAAAAGTATAAAAGTAGAATTGAATGGTATCGTGCCACTTCTACAAGCAAATACAACAAATATGCCTAACCCAACAGCAATAATAATAAATAAAGATTTAAATGAAAAAGATGTAGATAGTATAGTCGAGAATAATAGCTTTGATGGTGGAGAAATAATAGATAGATTAGAAGCATTGCTTTCAAAACCAGTAGAACTGGGAGATAATGTAAGCTCAAACTTAACATTAATAACAAATTATCAAACATTGTTAGAATCATTAGGTGCAGCAGCAGCAGGAGCTGAAGCAGGTGGAAATGCTACTGGTAATGGATCAACATTTAATTCTATTTTTTCTATAAATGATAGAGGATTAAATGATATTGCAGATACTGCAAGATGGGAGAATTTAAATGAATCTATAGCTAATATTCCTGTTGATACAGCTGATACAGTTGCTGGAACATTAACTGTTCAAGATTCAACAGATACAACAACAGTAACAGTAGGTACTGCAACTGTTAATGAAGATGCAACTACAGCAATAGTAAAAGTTACATTAGCAGGACATATCTTTAAAACAGGAGAGACTGTAACAGTAACATTAGCAGATGGAACAGAAGTTGAGTTTACTCAAAATGGTTCAAAAGATGCAACATTCACATTTACAGCAGATTCAGATTCAATAATAGAAGCAGATGCCACAAAAGATATTACAGCAACTGTAGTAAGTGATAAAGGAATAATTGAAAACCCAGTTGTAAATGCTGGAACATTAACTGTTCAAGATTCAACAGATACAACAACAGTAACAGTAGGTACTGCAACTGTTAATGAAGATGCAACTACAGCAATAGTAAAAGTTACATTAGCAGGACATATCTTTAAAACAGGAGAGACTGTAACAGTAACATTAGCAGATGGAACAGAAGTTGAGTTTACTCAAAATGGTTCAAAAGATGCAACATTCACATTTACAGCAGATTCAGATTCAATAATAGAAGCAGATGCCACAAAAGATATTACAGCAACTGTAGTAAGTGATAAAGGAATAATTGAAAACCCAGTTGTAAATGCTGGAACATTAACTGTTCAAGATTCAACAGATACAACAACAGTAACAGTAGGTACTGCAACTGTTAATGAAGATGCAACTACAGCAATAGTAAAAGTTACATTAGCAGGACATATCTTTAAAACAGGAGAGACTGTAACAGTAACATTAGCAGATGGAACAGAAGTTGAGTTTACTCAAAATGGTTCAAAAGATGCAACATTCACATTTACAGCAGATTCAGATTCAATAATAGAAGCAGATGCCACAAAAGATATTACAGCAACTGTAGTAAGTGATAAAGGAATAATTGAAAACCCAGTTGTAAATGCTGGAACATTAACTGTTCAAGATTCAACAGATACAACAACAGTAACAGTAGGTACTGCAACTGTTAATGAAGATGCAACTACAGCAATAGTAAAAGTTACATTAGCAGGACATATCTTTAAAACAGGAGAGACTGTAACAGTAACATTAGCAGATGGAACAGAAGTTGAGTTTACTCAAAATGGTTCAAAAGATGCAACATTCACATTTACAGCAGATTCAGATTCAATAATAGAAGCAGATGCCACAAAAGATATTACAGCAACTGTAGTAAGTGATAAAGGAATAATTGAAAACCCAGTTGTAAATGCTGGAACATTAACTGTTCAAGATTCAACAGATACAACAACAGTAACAGTAGGTACTGCAACTGTTAATGAAGATGCAACTACAGCAATAGTAAAAGTTACATTAGCAGGACATATCTTTAAAACAGGAGAGACTGTAACAGTAACATTAGCAGATGGAACAGAAGTTGAGTTTACTCAAAATGGTTCAAAAGATGCAACATTCACATTTACAGCAGATTCAGATTCAATAATAGAAGCAGATGCCACAAAAGATATTACAGCAACTGTAGTAAGTGATAAAGGAATAATTGAAAACCCAGTTGTAAATGCTGGAACATTAACTGTTCAAGATTCAACAGATACAACAACAGTAACAGTAGGTACTGCAACTGTTAATGAAGATGCAACTACAGCAATAGTAAAAGTTACATTAGCAGGACATATCTTTAAAACAGGAGAGACTGTAACAGTAACATTAGCAGATGGAACAGAAGTTGAGTTTACTCAAAATGGTTCAAAAGATGCAACATTCACATTTACAGCAGATTCAGATTCAATAATAGAAGCAGATGCCACAAAAGATATTACAGCAACTGTAGTAAGTGATAAAGGAATAATTGAAAACCCAGTTGTAAATGCTGGAACATTAACTGTTCAAGATTCAACAGATACAACAACAGTAACAGTAGGTACTGCAACTGTTAATGAAGATGCAACTACAGCAATAGTAAAAGTTACATTAGCAGGACATATCTTTAAAACAGGAGAGACTGTAACAGTAACATTAGCAGATGGAACAGAAGTTGAGTTTACTCAAAATGGTTCAAAAGATGCAACATTCACATTTACAGCAGATTCAGATTCAATAATAGAAGCAGATGCCACAAAAGATATTACAGCAACTGTAGTAAGTGATAAAGGAATAATTGAAAACCCAGTTGTAAATGCTGGAACATTAACTGTTCAAGATTCAACAGATACAACAACAGTAACAGTAGGTACTGCAACTGTTAATGAAGATGCAACTACAGCAATAGTAAAAGTTACATTAGCAGGACATATCTTTAAAACAGGAGAGACTGTAACAGTAACATTAGCAGATGGAACAGAAGTTGAGTTTACTCAAAATGGTTCAAAAGATGCAACATTCACATTTACAGCAGATTCAGATTCAATAATAGAAGCAGATGCCACAAAAGATATTACAGCAACTGTAGTAAGTGATAAAGGAATAATTGAAAACCCAGTTGTAAATGCTGGAACATTAACTGTTCAAGATTCAACAGATACAACAACAGTAACAGTAGGTACTGCAACTGTTAATGAAGATGCAACTACAGCAATAGTAAAAGTTACATTAGCAGGACATATCTTTAAAACAGGAGAGACTGTAACAGTAACATTAGCAGATGGAACAGAAGTTGAGTTTACTCAAAATGGTTCAAAAGATGCAACATTCACATTTACAGCAGATTCAGATTCAATAATAGAAGCAGATGCCACAAAAGATATTACAGCAACTGTAGTAAGTGATAAAGGAATAATTGAAAACCCAGTTGTAAATGCTGGAACATTAACTGTTCAAGATTCAACAGATACAACAACAGTAACAGTAGGTACTGCAACTGTTAATGAAGATGCAACTACAGCAATAGTAAAAGTTACATTAGCAGGACATATCTTTAAAACAGGAGAGACTGTAACAGTAACATTAGCAGATGGAACAGAAGTTGAGTTTACTCAAAATGGTTCAAAAGATGCAACATTCACATTTACAGCAGATTCAGATTCAATAATAGAAGCAGATGCCACAAAAGATATTACAGCAACTGTAGTAAGTGATAAAGGAATAATTGAAAACCCAGTTGTAAATGCTGGAACATTAACTGTTCAAGATTCAACAGATACAACAACAGTAACAGTAGGTACTGCAACTGTTAATGAAGATGCAACTACAGCAATAGTAAAAGTTACATTAGCAGGACATATCTTTAAAACAGGAGAGACTGTAACAGTAACATTAGCAGATGGAACAGAAGTTGAGTTTACTCAAAATGGTTCAAAAGATGCAACATTCACATTTACAGCAGATTCAGATTCAATAATAGAAGCAGATGCCACAAAAGATATTACAGCAACTGTAGTAAGTGATAAAGGAATAATTGAAAACCCAGTTGTAAATGCTGGAACATTAACTGTTCAAGATTCAACAGATACAACAACAGTAACAGTAGGTACTGCAACTGTTAATGAAGATGCAACTACAGCAATAGTAAAAGTTACATTAGCAGGACATATCTTTAAAACAGGAGAGACTGTAACAGTAACATTAGCAGATGGAACAGAAGTTGAGTTTACTCAAAATGGTTCAAAAGATGCAACATTCACATTTACAGCAGATTCAGATTCAATAATAGAAGCAGATGCCACAAAAGATATTACAGCAACTGTAGTAAGTGATAAAGGAATAATTGAAAACCCAGTTGTAAATGCTGGAACATTAACTGTTCAAGATTCAACAGATACAACAACAGTAACAGTAGGTACTGCAACTGTTAATGAAGATGCAACTACAGCAATAGTAAAAGTTACATTAGCAGGACATATCTTTAAAACAGGAGAGACTGTAACAGTAACATTAGCAGATGGAACAGAAGTTGAGTTTACTCAAAATGGTTCAAAAGATGCAACATTCACATTTACAGCAGATTCAGATTCAATAATAGAAGCAGATGCCACAAAAGATATTACAGCAACTGTAGTAAGTGATAAAGGAATAATTGAAAACCCAGTTGTAAATGCTGGAACATTAACTGTTCAAGATTCAACAGATACAACAACAGTAACAGTAGGTACTGCAACTGTTAATGAAGATGCAACTACAGCAATAGTAAAAGTTACATTAGCAGGACATATCTTTAAAACAGGAGAGACTGTAACAGTAACATTAGCAGATGGAACAGAAGTTGAGTTTACTCAAAATGGTTCAAAAGATGCAACATTCACATTTACAGCAGATTCAGATTCAATAATAGAAGCAGATGCCACAAAAGATATTACAGCAACTGTAGTAAGTGATAAAGGAATAATTGAAAACCCAGTTGTAAATGCTGGAACATTAACTGTTCAAGATTCAACAGATACAACAACAGTAACAGTAGGTACTGCAACTGTTAATGAAGATGCAACTACAGCAATAGTAAAAGTTACATTAGCAGGACATATCTTTAAAACAGGAGAGACTGTAACAGTAACATTAGCAGATGGAACAGAAGTTGAGTTTACTCAAAATGGTTCAAAAGATGCAACATTCACATTTACAGCAGATTCAGATTCAATAATAGAAGCAGATGCCACAAAAGATATTACAGCAACTGTAGTAAGTGATAAAGGAATAATTGAAAACCCAGTTGTAAATGCTGGAACATTAACTGTTCAAGATTCAACAGATACAACAACAGTAACAGTAGGTACTGCAACTGTTAATGAAGATGCAACTACAGCAATAGTAAAAGTTACATTAGCAGGACATATCTTTAAAACAGGAGAGACTGTAACAGTAACATTAGCAGATGGAACAGAAGTTGAGTTTACTCAAAATGGTTCAAAAGATGCAACATTCACATTTACAGCAGATTCAGATTCAATAATAGAAGCAGATGCCACAAAAGATATTACAGCAACTGTAGTAAGTGATAAAGGAATAATTGAAAACCCAGTTGTAAATGCTGGAACATTAACTGTTCAAGATTCAACAGATACAACAACAGTAACAGTAGGTACTGCAACTGTTAATGAAGATGCAACTACAGCAATAGTAAAAGTTACATTAGCAGGACATATCTTTAAAACAGGAGAGACTGTAACAGTAACATTAGCAGATGGAACAGAAGTTGAGTTTACTCAAAATGGTTCAAAAGATGCAACATTCACATTTACAGCAGATTCAGATTCAATAATAGAAGCAGATGCCACAAAAGATATTACAGCAACTGTAGTAAGTGATAAAGGAATAATTGAAAACCCAGTTGTAAATGCTGGAACATTAACTGTTCAAGATTCAACAGATACAACAACAGTAACAGTAGGTACTGCAACTGTTAATGAAGATGCAACTACAGCAATAGTAAAAGTTACATTAGCAGGACATATCTTTAAAACAGGAGAGACTGTAACAGTAACATTAGCAGATGGAACAGAAGTTGAGTTTACTCAAAATGGTTCAAAAGATGCAACATTCACATTTACAGCAGATTCAGATTCAATAATAGAAGCAGATGCCACAAAAGATATTACAGCAACTGTAGTAAGTGATAAAGGAATAATTGAAAACCCAGTTGTAAATGCTGGAACATTAACTGTTCAAGATTCAACAGATACAACAACAGTAACAGTAGGTACTGCAACTGTTAATGAAGATGCAACTACAGCAATAGTAAAAGTTACATTAGCAGGACATATCTTTAAAACAGGAGAGACTGTAACAGTAACATTAGCAGATGGAACAGAAGTTGAGTTTACTCAAAATGGTTCAAAAGATGCAACATTCACATTTACAGCAGATTCAGATTCAATAATAGAAGCAGATGCCACAAAAGATATTACAGCAACTGTAGTAAGTGATAAAGGAATAATTGAAAACCCAGTTGTAAATGCTGGAACATTAACTGTTCAAGATTCAACAGATACAACAACAGTAACAGTAGGTACTGCAACTGTTAATGAAGATGCAACTACAGCAATAGTAAAAGTTACATTAGCAGGACATATCTTTAAAACAGGAGAGACTGTAACAGTAACATTAGCAGATGGAACAGAAGTTGAGTTTACTCAAAATGGTTCAAAAGATGCAACATTCACATTTACAGCAGATTCAGATTCAATAATAGAAGCAGATGCCACAAAAGATATTACAGCAACTGTAGTAAGTGATAAAGGAATAATTGAAAACCCAGTTGTAAATGCTGGAACATTAACTGTTCAAGATTCAACAGATACAACAACAGTAACAGTAGGTACTGCAACTGTTAATGAAGATGCAACTACAGCAATAGTAAAAGTTACATTAGCAGGACATATCTTTAAAACAGGAGAGACTGTAACAGTAACATTAGCAGATGGAACAGAAGTTGAGTTTACTCAAAATGGTTCAAAAGATGCAACATTCACATTTACAGCAGATTCAGATTCAATAATAGAAGCAGATGCCACAAAAGATATTACAGCAACTGTAGTAAGTGATAAAGGAATAATTGAAAACCCAGTTGTAAATGCTGGAACATTAACTGTTCAAGATTCAACAGATACAACAACAGTAACAGTAGGTACTGCAACTGTTAATGAAGATGCAACTACAGCAATAGTAAAAGTTACATTAGCAGGACATATCTTTAAAACAGGAGAGACTGTAACAGTAACATTAGCAGATGGAACAGAAGTTGAGTTTACTCAAAATGGTTCAAAAGATGCAACATTCACATTTACAGCAGATTCAGATTCAATAATAGAAGCAGATGCCACAAAAGATATTACAGCAACTGTAGTAAGTGATAAAGGAATAATTGAAAACCCAGTTGTAAATGCTGGAACATTAACTGTTCAAGATTCAACAGATACAACAACAGTAACAGTAGGTACTGCAACTGTTAATGAAGATGCAACTACAGCAATAGTAAAAGTTACATTAGCAGGACATATCTTTAAAACAGGAGAGACTGTAACAGTAACATTAGCAGATGGAACAGAAGTTGAGTTTACTCAAAATGGTTCAAAAGATGCAACATTCACATTTACAGCAGATTCAGATTCAATAATAGAAGCAGATGCCACAAAAGATATTACAGCAACTGTAGTAAGTGATAAAGGAATAATTGAAAACCCAGTTGTAAATGCTGGAACATTAACTGTTCAAGATTCAACAGATACAACAACAGTAACAGTAGGTACTGCAACTGTTAATGAAGATGCAACTACAGCAATAGTAAAAGTTACATTAGCAGGACATATCTTTAAAACAGGAGAGACTGTAACAGTAACATTAGCAGATGGAACAGAAGTTGAGTTTACTCAAAATGGTTCAAAAGATGCAACATTCACATTTACAGCAGATTCAGATTCAATAATAGAAGCAGATGCCACAAAAGATATTACAGCAACTGTAGTAAGTGATAAAGGAATAATTGAAAACCCAGTTGTAAATGCTGGAACATTAACTGTTCAAGATTCAACAGATACAACAACAGTAACAGTAGGTACTGCAACTGTTAATGAAGATGCAACTACAGCAATAGTAAAAGTTACATTAGCAGGACATATCTTTAAAACAGGAGAGACTGTAACAGTAACATTAGCAGATGGAACAGAAGTTGAGTTTACTCAAAATGGTTCAAAAGATGCAACATTCACATTTACAGCAGATTCAGATTCAATAATAGAAGCAGATGCCACAAAAGATATTACAGCAACTGTAGTAAGTGATAAAGGAATAATTGAAAACCCAGTTGTAAATGCTGGAACATTAACTGTTCAAGATTCAACAGATACAACAACAGTAACAGTAGGTACTGCAACTGTTAATGAAGATGCAACTACAGCAATAGTAAAAGTTACATTAGCAGGACATATCTTTAAAACAGGAGAGACTGTAACAGTAACATTAGCAGATGGAACAGAAGTTGAGTTTACTCAAAATGGTTCAAAAGATGCAACATTCACATTTACAGCAGATTCAGATTCAATAATAGAAGCAGATGCCACAAAAGATATTACAGCAACTGTAGTAAGTGATAAAGGAATAATTGAAAACCCAGTTGTAAATGCTGGAACATTAACTGTTCAAGATTCAACAGATACAACAACAGTAACAGTAGGTACTGCAACTGTTAATGAAGATGCAACTACAGCAATAGTAAAAGTTACATTAGCAGGACATATCTTTAAAACAGGAGAGACTGTAACAGTAACATTAGCAGATGGAACAGAAGTTGAGTTTACTCAAAATGGTTCAAAAGATGCAACATTCACATTTACAGCAGATTCAGATTCAATAATAGAAGCAGATGCCACAAAAGATATTACAGCAACTGTAGTAAGTGATAAAGGAATAATTGAAAACCCAGTTGTAAATGCTGGAACATTAACTGTTCAAGATTCAACAGATACAACAACAGTAACAGTAGGTACTGCAACTGTTAATGAAGATGCAACTACAGCAATAGTAAAAGTTACATTAGCAGGACATATCTTTAAAACAGGAGAGACTGTAACAGTAACATTAGCAGATGGAACAGAAGTTGAGTTTACTCAAAATGGTTCAAAAGATGCAACATTCACATTTACAGCAGATTCAGATTCAATAATAGAAGCAGATGCCACAAAAGATATTACAGCAACTGTAGTAAGTGATAAAGGAATAATTGAAAACCCAGTTGTAAATGCTGGAACATTAACTGTTCAAGATTCAACAGATACAACAACAGTAACAGTAGGTACTGCAACTGTTAATGAAGATGCAACTACAGCAATAGTAAAAGTTACATTAGCAGGACATATCTTTAAAACAGGAGAGACTGTAACAGTAACATTAGCAGATGGAACAGAAGTTGAGTTTACTCAAAATGGTTCAAAAGATGCAACATTCACATTTACAGCAGATTCAGATTCAATAATAGAAGCAGATGCCACAAAAGATATTACAGCAACTGTAGTAAGTGATAAAGGAATAATTGAAAACCCAGTTGTAAATGCTGGAACATTAACTGTTCAAGATTCAACAGATACAACAACAGTAACAGTAGGTACTGCAACTGTTAATGAAGATGCAACTACAGCAATAGTAAAAGTTACATTAGCAGGACATATCTTTAAAACAGGAGAGACTGTAACAGTAACATTAGCAGATGGAACAGAAGTTGAGTTTACTCAAAATGGTTCAAAAGATGCAACATTCACATTTACAGCAGATTCAGATTCAATAATAGAAGCAGATGCCACAAAAGATATTACAGCAACTGTAGTAAGTGATAAAGGAATAATTGAAAACCCAGTTGTAAATGCTGGAACATTAACTGTTCAAGATTCAACAGATACAACAACAGTAACAGTAGGTACTGCAACTGTTAATGAAGATGCAACTACAGCAATAGTAAAAGTTACATTAGCAGGACATATCTTTAAAACAGGAGAGACTGTAACAGTAACATTAGCAGATGGAACAGAAGTTGAGTTTACTCAAAATGGTTCAAAAGATGCAACATTCACATTTACAGCAGATTCAGATTCAATAATAGAAGCAGATGCCACAAAAGATATTACAGCAACTGTAGTAAGTGATAAAGGAATAATTGAAAACCCAGTTGTAAATGCTGGAACATTAACTGTTCAAGATTCAACAGATACAACAACAGTAACAGTAGGTACTGCAACTGTTAATGAAGATGCAACTACAGCAATAGTAAAAGTTACATTAGCAGGACATATCTTTAAAACAGGAGAGACTGTAACAGTAACATTAGCAGATGGAACAGAAGTTGAGTTTACTCAAAATGGTTCAAAAGATGCAACATTCACATTTACAGCAGATTCAGATTCAATAATAGAAGCAGATGCCACAAAAGATATTACAGCAACTGTAGTAAGTGATAAAGGAATAATTGAAAACCCAGTTGTAAATGCTGGAACATTAACTGTTCAAGATTCAACAGATACAACAACAGTAACAGTAGGTACTGCAACTGTTAATGAAGATGCAACTACAGCAATAGTAAAAGTTACATTAGCAGGACATATCTTTAAAACAGGAGAGACTGTAACAGTAACATTAGCAGATGGAACAGAAGTTGAGTTTACTCAAAATGGTTCAAAAGATGCAACATTCACATTTACAGCAGATTCAGATTCAATAATAGAAGCAGATGCCACAAAAGATATTACAGCAACTGTAGTAAGTGATAAAGGAATAATTGAAAACCCAGTTGTAAATGCTGGAACATTAACTGTTCAAGATTCAACAGATACAACAACAGTAACAGTAGGTACTGCAACTGTTAATGAAGATGCAACTACAGCAATAGTAAAAGTTACATTAGCAGGACATATCTTTAAAACAGGAGAGACTGTAACAGTAACATTAGCAGATGGAACAGAAGTTGAGTTTACTCAAAATGGTTCAAAAGATGCAACATTCACATTTACAGCAGATTCAGATTCAATAATAGAAGCAGATGCCACAAAAGATATTACAGCAACTGTAGTAAGTGATAAAGGAATAATTGAAAACCCAGTTGTAAATGCTGGAACATTAACTGTTCAAGATTCAACAGATACAACAACAGTAACAGTAGGTACTGCAACTGTTAATGAAGATGCAACTACAGCAATAGTAAAAGTTACATTAGCAGGACATATCTTTAAAACAGGAGAGACTGTAACAGTAACATTAGCAGATGGAACAGAAGTTGAGTTTACTCAAAATGGTTCAAAAGATGCAACATTCACATTTACAGCAGATTCAGATTCAATAATAGAAGCAGATGCCACAAAAGATATTACAGCAACTGTAGTAAGTGATAAAGGAATAATTGAAAACCCAGTTGTAAATGCTGGAACATTAACTGTTCAAGATTCAACAGATACAACAACAGTAACAGTAGGTACTGCAACTGTTAATGAAGATGCAACTACAGCAATAGTAAAAGTTACATTAGCAGGACATATCTTTAAAACAGGAGAGACTGTAACAGTAACATTAGCAGATGGAACAGAAGTTGAGTTTACTCAAAATGGTTCAAAAGATGCAACATTCACATTTACAGCAGATTCAGATTCAATAATAGAAGCAGATGCCACAAAAGATATTACAGCAACTGTAGTAAGTGATAAAGGAATAATTGAAAACCCAGTTGTAAATGCTGGAACATTAACTGTTCAAGATTCAACAGATACAACAACAGTAACAGTAGGTACTGCAACTGTTAATGAAGATGCAACTACAGCAATAGTAAAAGTTACATTAGCAGGACATATCTTTAAAACAGGAGAGACTGTAACAGTAACATTAGCAGATGGAACAGAAGTTGAGTTTACTCAAAATGGTTCAAAAGATGCAACATTCACATTTACAGCAGATTCAGATTCAATAATAGAAGCAGATGCCACAAAAGATATTACAGCAACTGTAGTAAGTGATAAAGGAATAATTGAAAACCCAGTTGTAAATGCTGGAACATTAACTGTTCAAGATTCAACAGATACAACAACAGTAACAGTAGGTACTGCAACTGTTAATGAAGATGCAACTACAGCAATAGTAAAAGTTACATTAGCAGGACATATCTTTAAAACAGGAGAGACTGTAACAGTAACATTAGCAGATGGAACAGAAGTTGAGTTTACTCAAAATGGTTCAAAAGATGCAACATTCACATTTACAGCAGATTCAGATTCAATAATAGAAGCAGATGCCACAAAAGATATTACAGCAACTGTAGTAAGTGATAAAGGAATAATTGAAAACCCAGTTGTAAATGCTGGAACATTAACTGTTCAAGATTCAACAGATACAACAACAGTAACAGTAGGTACTGCAACTGTTAATGAAGATGCAACTACAGCAATAGTAAAAGTTACATTAGCAGGACATATCTTTAAAACAGGAGAGACTGTAACAGTAACATTAGCAGATGGAACAGAAGTTGAGTTTACTCAAAATGGTTCAAAAGATGCAACATTCACATTTACAGCAGATTCAGATTCAATAATAGAAGCAGATGCCACAAAAGATATTACAGCAACTGTAGTAAGTGATAAAGGAATAATTGAAAACCCAGTTGTAAATGCTGGAACATTAACTGTTCAAGATTCAACAGATACAACAACAGTAACAGTAGGTACTGCAACTGTTAATGAAGATGCAACTACAGCAATAGTAAAAGTTACATTAGCAGGACATATCTTTAAAACAGGAGAGACTGTAACAGTAACATTAGCAGATGGAACAGAAGTTGAGTTTACTCAAAATGGTTCAAAAGATGCAACATTCACATTTACAGCAGATTCAGATTCAATAATAGAAGCAGATGCCACAAAAGATATTACAGCAACTGTAGTAAGTGATAAAGGAATAATTGAAAACCCAGTTGTAAATGCTGGAACATTAACTGTTCAAGATTCAATACCACCAATAATTACTTTAACAGGAAGTACAGTAATAGAGGTTACTGATGGAACAGCAACTGGAAATAAAGTAAAAGCAACAGTTACTGCAAGTATCGATAAAGCACAAGTAGAAGATTTAATAATAACATTAGACAATAATGAACAAATTATAATTAGAGCAGGTGAAATCTCAGGAAGTATTGAGGTTGAAACTACAAGAATAGATGATGCTTATCAACAAGGTACAACAACAGAAACCGTATCTATAAAAAGTACATCAAATTCTAAAATAGATGTATCAGAAAAAATAGCAACTATTACAATAAAAGATGATATTGATCCAATTGATGTAACAATCACAGCAATAGCGACAACACCTAAAATTATTGATGTAAATACAAAAACAGATGGAACTAATGGTATAAAAATTACAGCTATTGGTAATGATGGTAAAGTAACAAATTTATCAGTTATTAAAGGAACAGATCATGATGGATTTGGAGTGGAAACTCTAGTAACAACAACTAGTGGTAAAGGAAAAAATCAAGTAACGACAACTACTTCTGTAGAGAATTCAAATGGTGATACACAAGAACTTGGAATGGGTGAGAAAATTGTTGTTGAGTTTACAGATGCAGATGTTAATTCTCTTGACGTATCATTTGCATGGAGAAATAACCATGAAACAGCGAGAATTACATTTATAAATGATGGTAAAGTTGTAGGTTATGCAGAAGTTAAAGGAGATGGACAAAGCACAACGAAAGCTATTGTTACTTACTATAATGAAAATGGTGAAGTAATCAAAGTAGTAAATGCAAAAGGAAGTTCAGATAAAGTTGATGAACTATTTACTTTTGAATTACCAGATTCAAATGGTAATTTAATATCATTCGATAGAGTTGAGTTCTCTTCACCAACAAATATTGATGATTATTTAATCAATTCTATAGTTTATAAAGAAGTAGTAAATACAAAAATTGTTGATGTAATAACTGAAGGTGGAAAAGTAACATTTAATATTCAAACAGATGAAAATTATCCTCCACAAGGAAAAATAATAGCTGTAGTTGAAATAAATGGTAAAACATATGAAGTTGAACTAAATGCTACAGGTAGAGGAACTTTAACTATAGATCCTAAAGATTTAGGTGATTTATCAAATGTAGTTGCAAGAATAGTAGAAATTAAAGGCGGAAACTATGAAGGTGTAAATACTTCAGGAACTGTATTTGATTTTGTTTCAGGAACTGTAACTCCAGGAACAGCAATTTCTTCTGATGATAGTATTGTAACAAATGAAGATACAGCTTATATTTTAAAAGTAACTGATTTTGGTGATGTTTCTCAAAATACTATAGAGTTTAAAATTACTAAATTACCAGAAAATGGAAAACTTTATTTAATAGTTACAAAAGGTGAAACTATAATAGATAAAGATGGAAATACAATTATTGCAATTGAAGATACAAAAGTTGAGATTACAAAAGACCAAATTATTTCTTTAGCTGATATTGGTGCCAAAAAAGTAGTATTTGAACCAACTACAAATAGCGATAAAGATGGAAGTTTTAAATTCTCTGTAGGTGATGGAAGTGGAAACTTTAGTAATGAATATACAACAACTATTAATGTTATTGCTGTTGCTGATGCACCAGAATTAACTGTAAATATTACGAAAACAGGAACGAGCGAAGTTACAGTTGGAAGTGGGAGTAATGGAAATAGCGGAAGTGGCTCTGATATTAAAGAGCTAAAAGTATTAACTTCTGAAAAAGCAGTAGCTGATTGGGGAAATAATTCTCAAGATATTAATTGTAATTTGAAATTTAGTGGAACAGTTGATAAAACATTCCAAAACTTTAATAGTGGAAGTGTAACAACAGGTTCTGGCAATGATATATTAAGATTTGCAAGTGTAAATAATAATAAAGTTATAAATACGGGTTCAGGAGATGATAAAGTTATTTTCAATCAAACTGCAAGTGTAGCTTTAAATCTAGGAAATGGAAATAATGAAGCCGATTTTGTTGGTGGATTTAAAGGAAGTCTTGCTTCTGCTGAAGGTAATGATAAAGTTATAGTAAACCAAAGTGCAGAAGGTTCAATTAATTTAGGAGAAGGAAATAATTCTATTAGTATCGCTGGCGTATTATCAGGGAGTGTTGCAACGGGAAGTGGTAATGACACCCTTATTGTGGGACAAAACATACAAAATAAATCAAGTATTGATTTAGGAGATGGAGATAATACAATTAGTGTTGGTGGAACTTTTGAAGGAAATATTACCACAGGAGTAGGAGTTGATAAGATAATTATTAATGGAAATATCAATGGTAATGGCAATAGTATCTCAACAGGTGCAGGAAATGATTTTGTTCAAATTAATGGACAAGTTAATAATGTAAATGTAAATCTTGGTTTAGGTAATGATGGAATTAGATTTAATCCAGGTAATTTCAATGATTTTAGAAATAGTACATTTGATGGTGGAAAAGGATTTGATACTTTATACCTTGAAGGTTCAATAAGTAATTATGGTGTTATAGATAAAGCAACAGGTAAAATAATTACATGGACAGAATATGTATCGTTAAACAAAAATGATGAGGGATATGCAAATAAAGAATTCTATATTTATAAACAAAATACAAATCAAGCGATTACTGTAAAAAATATCGAACAAATTGTATTTAGCGATGAAACAGTAGGTGAAAAAGAAGATACAGTAACTGTTTACAACTATGATATTTCAGTAAATGCAAAACTTACTGATATAGATGGCAGTGAAAAATTATCAAATGCAACTTTACAAAATGTGCCAGAAGGTTCAAAAGTATATGGAAGTGATGGGATAGAAATTATTGCTGATGAAAATGGAGTTTATTCTATAAAACTTGATGAGAATGGTGAATCAAAACTTACTTTAACAAATGAAAAAGAGCTTTCAGATACAGAATTAAATAGCATTAAAACAAGTGTTACTTCAACAGATACCCCAACTGATGGAAAAGAAGAAAGTTCACAAGCTACTACTTTTGATGGAGAAGGTGATATTGACCTGACGAGTATAATTGGACAATATAAAGTTAATTATGTGGATCTTGAAAATGGTAAGGCTAATGATATAAAATTAAATTTTGATGAAATATTAGCTGATGATAAAGAGATTTATATAAAAGGTGATGATAAAGATAGTATCAGTTTAAATTCCGATTTATGGAAAGAAGCTGAAGCAACTAATGTTGATGGTGTAAAATATAATGTTTATACTGGAACAAATGGTGCTAATTCAACAATTAAATTATTAATTGATGATGATATACAAGTAAATCACGATATTTAGATAAATAAGAGAAGAAATTCTCTTATTTTATTTTTTAGGGTATTTAGATATGAGACAAACAAAAATAGATGAGTTCTTAGAATTAGAACATAATAACAAAGAACTTGAAAAAAGAGTTAAAGAAGAAGTTGCAAAAAATAGAGAAAAAGATAAGTTAATGTTTCAACAAGCAAAGTTAGCGTCTTTGGGTGAAATGTTAGGAAATATAGCTCACCAATGGAGACAACCACTTATGGAAATAAACTCTTTATTTTTACCGATTGAGGGTAAAATCTTTCTTGATATGCCATTAGATAAAGAAGAGATACTTGAAACTATAAATAAGTTAAATCATATTACAAAATATATGTCAAATACTATTGATGATTTTAGAGATTTTTTTGCTACAGATAAAGAAAAAATAAGATTTCAACTTTTAGAGCAGATTAATTCAACTATAAATATTATTAGTGGAGGATTAAAAACTCACAATATAAAACTTGATATTATTATTCAGAAAAATCCTGAAATGATAGGATATAAAAATGATTATTCTCAAGTATTAATAAATATAATAAGTAATGCTAAAGATGTTTTAATTCAAAGAAAAATAAAAAATCCATATATAAAAATATCAATATTTGAAGAAAATGAAAATATTGTTACTACTGTTGAAGATAATGCTGGGGGAATAAAAGTAAACCCAATAGAAAAAATATTTGATCCTTTTTTTACTTATGAAAAAGTAGGGGGTTCAGGAATTGGACTTTTTATGTCAAAACTAATAATTGAAAAAAATATGAGTGGAAAGTTATCAGTTAAAAACTCTTCAGAAGGTGCTTTTTTTAAAATTATTATTCCAAAAATTTAACTCTATTTACTTCATATTGTATTTAATTTAATTTAGATATAATCGCACAAAATTAGAAAAACTTCACTCAATAAATAGGATAATCATGTCGAAACAATTATTACAAAAACAAGCAGATACAATCAGATTTTTAGCAGCTGATATGGTACAACAAGCAAATTCAGGACATCCTGGAGCTCCAATGGGATTAGCTGATATTGCAACAGTATTAAGTAAACATTTAAATGTAAATCCAGCTGATGAAAAATGGCTAAATAGAGATAGATTAGTATTTTCAGGTGGTCATGCAACTGGATTAGTTTACTCTTTATTACATCTTTGGGGATTTGATGTATCTGTAAATGATATGAAAAACTTTAGACAAACTCACTCGAAAACTCCAGGACATCCAGAATATGGTCATACTCATGGTATTGAAATTACAACTGGACCTTTAGGGCAAGGTATTGCAAATGCTGTTGGTTTTGCCTCGGCTGCAAAATATGCTCAAAATATTTTAGGGAAAGAAGTTATTAATCATAAAGTTTATTGTTTATGTGGAGATGGAGATTTACAAGAGGGAATTTCTTATGAAGCAACTTCAACAGCAGGTCACCTAAAACTTGATAATCTTGTAATTATTTATGATTCAAATAATATTACTATTGAAGGTGAAGCTACAATTGCATGGAGTGAAAATGTTAAAAAAAGATTCCAAGCTATTGATTTTGAAGTTATTGAAATAGATGGACATAATTTTGAGCAAATTGATAAAGCTCTAGTTGCTGCAAAAACATCAACTATGCCTGTTTTAATTATTGCAAAAACAGCAATCGCTAAAGGTGCAGTAACAATGGAAGGAAGTCATCATTCTCATGGAGCTCCATTAGGTGAAGATGAAATTGCAAAATCAAAAGAAAAAGCTGGATTTAATCCTGAAGAAAAATTCTTTGTACCAGCTGATGTAAAAGGTGCTTTTGATAAATTAATAGTGGGTTCTATTGCTCAAAACAACTGGAATGATTCTTTGAGTAGTGAAGCAAAAGCAAAAATTGCTGAACTACAAAATCCAAATTTTGATGCAGTTGAATATCCAACTTTTGAAGCTGATTCAAGTGTTGCGACAAGAGATTCAAACCACAAAATTTTAAATGCAATTGCAAAAGCAATACCAGGATTTTTAGGTGGAAGTGCTGACTTAGCTCCATCAAATAAAACAGAATTAATGGGAATGGGTGATTTCCCAAATGGAAGAAATATTCACTTTGGAATTAAAGAACACGCAATGGCAGCAATGGCAAATGCTATGAACTTATATGGTTTATTTAGAGTTTATTCTGCTACATTTTTTGTTTTCTCTGATTATTTAAAACCAAGTGCAAGAATAGCTGCACTGGCTTCTATTCCTCAACACTTTGTTTGGACACACGATTCTATTGGAGTTGGAGAAGATGGACCAACTCACCAACCAATTGAGCATTTAACACAATTTAGAGCATTACCAAATTTCTATACATTCAGACCAGCAGATGCAAGTGAAAATGTAGAGTCTTGGAAAGTTGCTTTAAAAATGAAAGCACCAACTGCATTTGTTTGCTCAAGACAAGGTTTAAAAGTATTAAAAGATGAAAGAGCATTTGGAACAGTTGCAAATGGAGCTTATTTACTTAAAAAAAGAGATAATGCAAACATTACTATTATGGCATCTGGTTCTGAGTTAATGTTAGCTTTACAAACGTCTTGTGAGTTAGAAAAAGAAGGAATTATTGCAAATGTAGTTTCAGTTCCTTGTTATGATTTATTTGTTGAACAAGAACAATCTTACATTGACCAAGTAATTGATAAAAACACAAGAGTTTATGCAGTTGAAGCAGCAAGAGGTTTAGAATATTATAAATTTGCTGATGTTGTATTTGGAATGGATACATTTGGAGCTTCAGGACCTGCAAATGATTTATTCGAAGAGTTTGGATTTACAATTCCAAAACTAAAAGCTAAAATCGTAGCTGACTTCAAAAAATAACACTTTTTTTAATAGATGAGATTTTCTCATCTATTAACTTCTTAATTATCATAAAACTAATTTCAAAATATCATCTTTTTTTTATTTTAACTCTCTATAATATAAATAATAAATATCTAAGGAGCAAATTTATGGCAATTGGATTTATAGGATTAGGAAATTTAGGAACTGCAATAACAATAAGACTTTCACAACTTGGTGAAACATTAGTAGTTTATAATAGAAATATAGAAAAAATAAAAGATTTAGGTTATGAAATAGTTTCATCTCCAAAAGAGATTCTTCAAAAATGTGATGTAATTTTTTTATGTTTATTTGATAGCGAAGCTGTAAAACAAATTTTAACAGCTAATAATGGACTTTTATGTGAAGAGTTAAAAGGAAAAACAATTATTGATTTAACTACAAATCATTATGAAGAGGTTTTAGAATTTCACAAATTAGTTAATGATATAGGTGGAAATTATCTTGAAAATCCAGTTTTTGGTTCAGTTGCACCAGCACTTAAAGGTGAATTAACGGTTGTAAGTTCTGGAAAAACAGAAGTTTTTGAAGCTATGAAACCAATTTTAGAAAAAATTGCAAAAGAGATTTTTCATCTTCCCGTTCCTTCAAGTGCTACAAAAATGAAACTTATTAATAATCTTTGTTTAGGTTCATTTATGGCAACACTTGCAGAGTGTACGGCATTGGCTGAGAGTTGTGAAATTCCTAAAGCAAAAGCTTTGGAAATTTTAGGAGTTGGTGGTGGTCAATCACTTGTTTTAAAAGCAAAAACTCAAAAACTAATAGATGAAGATTTTTCTGCACATTTTTCAAATAATGCAATAAATAAAGATTTGCATCTTTTACAAGATTTAGCATATAATCTAAAATTACCACTTTATAGTGCGTGTCTCCCAAAAGAGCTGTTTTCTAAAATGAAGATGATGGGAAAAGGTGAAGAGGATTTCTCTTCGATTTATCAATTATTCAAAAATAATTAAAGGATAAAAAATGCCACATTTACAGTTTGAAATAAATAAAAAAGTATCAAATGAATCTAAAGAAATTTTTGTAAATGAGATAAGAGAAACTTTTAGTGAAGTTATGGATACAGGAACTGACCATATTGCTGTTAGTTTAAGAGAGTATGATAAATATAACCTTACTATTGGAAGAGCTGATATTAATGATGATATTTGTTTGATGAATCTTGATATTAGAGAAGGGAGAACAATTGAAAAAAGAAGAGAGTTGGCTTTAAAATATATGGAGATTGTAAAACACAATTTTGGAATAGAGACTAAAAATCAATATATAACTTTTACAGAACATAAGGGTGAAGATTTTCATTTGGTTGAAAAATATTTAGCTACTTGGACAAGTGGAGAAGATCCACTTGCATAAAATAGAAGAATTCGATTTTAGAGTTGCAAAAACTGAAGATATACCAGTTTTATGTGAACTTCTTTGGGAACTTTTTTCCCAAGAAGTTGAGTTTACTCCAAACAAAAAAAGCCAAGAAAAAGCTTTAAAAAAAATCATAGAAGATGAAAATATCGGCGATATTTTTGTAGCAGTTAAAAAAAATAAAGTTATTGCAATGGTAAATATTTTATATACTATTTCAACAGCTTTAGGTGAAAAAGTTGCAATTTTAGAAGATATGGTTGTTTTTAAAGAGTTTAAAAACCAAAAAATTGGTTCAAATTTGATAGAATTCACTTTAGATTATTTGAAAAAAAACTCGTTTAAAAGAGTTACATTATTAACCGATAGTGATAATTTTAATGCTCACAATTTTTACAAAAAACATAAATTTACAAAATCAAATATGATTGTTTTTCGAAAATCTTTATAATTTTTATTCAATCATTTTAAAAGGAAAAAGCCCATGTTAAAAGGGATTATTATTTTATTGTTATTTCAATTTATAGGAGAATGTATAGCCAAATTTTTTGTGCTTTTAGTTCCAGGACCTGTAATTGGAATGCTTTTACTCTTAGCTTTTTTATTAATAAGAAAAGGAAGTTTTATAAGTCTTGATAATGCAGTTTCTTTGCATTTAAGATATTTACCACTTTTATTTATTCCAGCGGCAATGGGAATAATTACTCAAATTGATATTATTACAAAAGAATTTTGGGCAATAGCAATTGCATTATTTGTTGGAACTTTAGTTGCTTTAATATTTGCTGCTAAATTTATGGATTTTCTTACAACAAAGGCAGAAAAAAATGAATTATGAGGCATTAATATCTTATATACATTCAACTCCACTTACTTGGCTGATTGCTACATTGGCAGCTTTTAAATTAGGAATAATTATTTATGAAAGATGTAATAAACACACTTTATTACAACCAATAATCATAGCTTATGTGATTCTTTTAAGTTTAATAATTTTCACAAATACCTCTTTTGAAGAGTATTTTAAAAGTGTAGAAATTATTCATTTCTTTTTAGGTCCTGCAACTGTTGCCTTGGCATTGCCTTTATATAAAAATCTAAAATATATAAAATCACTTTTTCTGCCAATAGTTCTTACTTTGTTTATTGCAGGTGTTTTCTCAATAGCAATTGCTGTTACATTACTTTGGATTTTTGGAGCTGATTTACCAACGATTTTATCAATGACAACAAAATCAATTACAGCACCAATTGCAATTATAACTTCACAACAAATCGGTGGAATTCCATCTTTAGCTGTTGGTTTTGTATTAATAACAGGAATAATCGGAGCTTTATTTGGAACCATTGTTTTTAAACTTGTAAATATAAAACACGACACTTCAAAAGGTTTTGCACTTGGACTTGTTTCTCATGGAATTGGAACTGCCAGAGCTATTGAAATAAGTGAAAAAGCAGCAGCTTTTGGTGCACTTGCTATGGGACTTAGTGGAATATTCACAGCTATTTTTCTTCCTATGATAATCACTTTTTTTAAGTGATTATCAAAAAATCTCTTATTTTTAATTTAATATATCAACATATCTTGATATATTAAATTTATTCTGTTATACTTCAAAAAAATTTAGGAAAGCAAATGGATATCTTTTTAAAAACAGTTAGTGCTTTAAATGATGAAACAAGAATAAAAATACTTAAATTTATAAATATTTATGGAAAATGTTGTGTTTGCGATTTGGAAAATTCATTTGAAATGATTCAATCAAGACTTTCACGACACCTAAAAATTTTAAAAGAAGCTGGTTTTTTAAAACTTGAAAGAGAAGGAAGATGGGCTTATTATAGCATTCGTTCACCCTTAGATGAGTTTAGACTTTCTTGTATAAAAGAGATAGAAACTCTTCAAATAGAATTACCAAATCTAAAAAAAGCTTGTGAAACAAAGGAAAATGATTGAAAGAGACACTTTTTGTATATGGAACTTTGATGCCAAATTGTCCAAATGGACATGTTTTAGAAAACATTGTAGGAAAATTTGTACCAGCAACAGTAAAAGGAAATCTAATAGATGCAGGTTGGAGTGCTAGTATGGGTTATCCTGGAATTAAACTAAATGAAAATGGAGATACTGTTCATGGATTTTTATTTTATTCAGACAATCTTATAAATCATTGGGAGTTTTTAGATGAGTTTGAAGGAGCAGAATTTGAAAGATTTCCTGTTACGGTTGAAAGATTTGATGAGTTTGAAGTGGATACTTTTGTTTATGTTTTAAAAGCAAGTGTTGAAGAGTTAAAAGAGGACATTTTATGATAGTTGCAAGTTTAATTTTTATTGTTACTTTAATCTTTGTAATATGGCAACCTCGTGGTTTACAAATAGGAACAACAGCTGTTATTGGAGCTATTGTTGCTTTACTTGTTGGGGTTGTAAGTTTTTCTGATGTGATGATAGTGACAAATATAGTTTGGGATGCAACTTTAGCATTTATTGGAATTATTATTTTATCTATGGTTTTAGATGAAATTGGATTTTTTGAATGGGCTGCTTTAAAAATGGCAAAGTTTTCAAATGGAAATGGAATGTTAATGTTTATTTATTCTATTTTGCTAGGTGCTTTTGTTTCGGCACTTTTTGCAAATGATGGAGCAGCACTTATTTTAACTCCAATTTTACTTGCAAAAATGAGAATCTTACAATTAAATATGAAAACAATAGTTGCTTTTTTACTTGCAGGTGGATTTATAAGTGATAGTGCATCGCTTCCTTTTGTATTTTCAAACCTTACAAATATCGTAACAGCAAATTATTTTAGTATTGGATTTATGGAATATTTTTTAAATATGATTGTTCCATTTATTGTAAGTGTTCTTGTTTCAGTAGGATTTTTATGGTTACTTTTACGAAAAGATATTCCTAAAGTTGTTGATATAACTTTGTTAAAAGAGCCAAAAAGTGTTATTAAAAATATGAATTTATTTTATTTCTCTTGGTTCTTTTTAGGCTTCTTATTATGTGCATATTTTTTAGGTGATGCTTATGATTTACCTATTTCAATTTTTGCTTTAGGTGGAGCAATTGTTTTTTTAATAATTGCCTCACTTTCAAAAACAGTAAAAGCAAGACACATTATAAAAGATGCTCCTTGGCAAGTTGTTTGGTTTAGTATTGGACTTTATATTGTGGTTTATGGACTTAAAAATGCTGGTTTGACGGATTATTTAACGATTGTTTTAAAAGATTTAGCTTTAAGAGGTGACACAATTGCAATTATTGGAACAGGATTTATTGCAGCATTTTTAAGTGCTATTATGAACAATATGCCAACGGTTATGATTATGGATATTGCCCTTCATGATATACCAAATCAAGCTTTAGCTTATGCAAATATTATAGGGTGTAACCTTGGACCAAAAATGACACCATTTGGTAGTTTAGCTACTTTATTATGGCTTCATGTTTTAGCAAAAAAAGGTGTGAAAATAGGCTTTTGGGAATACAGCAAATTTGGGCTTATTATTACGCCACCGGTTTTACTATTAGTGCTTTTAGCGGTTTAGAAATGACAAAAATAAATTTGTCAAAAATATTGACAAAATATTTTTTGTCAGAATTAAAGTGTTACAATAGAGTATTAAATTATTTTCAGATTTGAGGTTATCATGAAGCATTTTGTTTTATTTTTTATGTTTAGTTTTTTTATAGTTTTTAATATGGATGTCAATGCAAAAGTTGAGCTATCAGTAAATGAATACAAAATAGAGCAACAGCAAAAAAGTATTGATGAACTCAAAGCTGAGATAAAAGAGCTAAAAAAAGAAATTGACGATACAAAAGAAAAGAAAATTGAAAATAAAAAAGATAATGAGAGTTTAGATAAAAGGATTGGGGATATTAGTGGTAATGTTGATAGGTTTGGGATTATTGCAGGGATATTAGGTTTACTTATTACTATTGTATCAGCAATCTCTGGTTGGTTAGGTTATACAAAGGCAAAAACTGAGTCGAAAGAAGTTGCAAAAGAAGAAGCTTATAAAGTAACAGAAAATTGGATAAAAAATGAAGCGAATAAACAACTTCAAGACAAAATTAAAGAACTTGAAATAGATGCACAAGAAAAAATAGCGGAAGCTGTAAAAACTGCCAAAGATGAAATAAAACAGCAATCAGAAGCAGAAGATTTATTTTTACAAGGTAGAAGTTATCATTTAAATAAAGAATATGAAATTGCGAAAGAGTATTACAATAAAGCATTAGAAGCTGGACATATTAGTGCTTTAAATAATTTAGGTGCTTTATATTGTAAGCAAGGCAATTATGAAAAAGCAGAAAAATATTACAATAAAGCATTAGAAAGTGGTGATAATAGGGCTTTAATTAATTTTGGAAACTTATATAAAGATCAAAAAGAGTATGAAAAAGCAGAAGAGTTTTATAAAAAAGCAATAGATGCTGGATATACAGGTGCTTTAAATAATCTTGGAGTTTTATATAATGAGCAAAAAGAATATGAAAAAGCGGAAGAGTATTTTAAAAAAGCAATAGATGCTGGAATTAATGATGCTTTAAATAATCTTGGAAATTTATATTATGGGCAAAAAGAATATGAAAAAGCAGAAGATTATTATAAAAAAGCAATAGATGCTGGAAATAATAGTGCTTTAAATAATCTTAGAATTTTATATACCGAGCAAAATGAGCATACAAAACTAGAAGAACTAAATCAAAAATATAAAATTTAATTAGGAGAAAAAAAGAATTGAAAACAAAAGTTTTATTTATATGTAGTCACAATACAACAAGAAGCCAAATGGCACAAGCTTTATTATCAAAATATGGTGGAGATGATTTTGAGGTTTTAAGTGCAGGAATAAATGCAGGCGAGTTAAATCCTATGGCAGTTGAAGTTATAAGTGAAGATGAAAATATGGATATTTCATCTTACACAACAAACAATATTTTAGACTATTTCAAAGAGGGTAAACATTTTCATTATGTAATAACTGTTTGTGATGAAGCTAAAAAAGAGCCTTGTCCAATTTTCCCAAGTCTTGATGGGGTTTTACACTGGAATATTTCAAGTCCTGCTTGTAATGGAACTTATGAAGAGAAAAAAGCTAAGGTTATACAATCAAAAGATAAGTTAAAAGTAAATATTTTAAAGTTTATAGAGTTAGTGAAAAATCAACACATAAAAGCAGGATTCCCTGAATCTTGGCATGTAAATCATAATCAAAGGATAAAAAATGAGTAATTCAACAAAAAAAGTTTTAATTTTATGTACAGGAAATTCTTGTAGAAGTATTATTGCAGAAGCTTTAATTAATGCTAAATTAGAAGGAATTAGTGCAGATTCAAGTGGTGTAAAAGCAAGTGGAAGAGTAAATCCAAATGCTAAAAAGTTACTTGAAGAAAAAGGAATTTGGAAAGAAGAATACCACTCAAAAACACTTGATACTGTAATAAATAATGATTATGATTTAATTGTAACTGTTTGTGATCATGCAAATGAGACTTGTCCTATGTTTCCAAAACCAGTAGCAAAAATTCATGTTGGATTTGAAGATCCAGATGGAAAAGGTTTTGAAGCATTTGAAGCTACATATAAAGAGATAGAAGAAGTTTTACTTCCAAAAGTTGTTGAGGCTTTAAAATAGATGTTTGAGTGGTGGAATAATCTAAGTGCTATCTTAGTATTTGATATATTAGGACTTGTAAAAGGTACTAAACTTGGTGATGCAGTTCATTTTTTTGTTTTTGATACAATTAAAATATTTATTCTTTTAATAGTTATTGTATATTTAATTACATTTTTAAGAAGTTATTTTCCTCTTGAAAAAGTAAGAGTGTATTTAAGTGGGAAAAATAAAATTGTGGGACATATCTTAGCTTCAATTTTTGGAATTATAACTCCTTTTTGTTCTTGTAGTGCAATACCACTTTTTTTAGGATTTTTACAAGCAAGAATTCCTTTGGGAGTTGCATTTAGTTATTTAGTTTCAGCACCACTTAGTGACCCTGTGGTATTTGCTCTTTTAATCTCAATGTTTAGTTGGAAAATAGCTGTGCTTTATGTTGCTTTTGGAGTAATAATCTCTATTGTTGTAGGACTTGTAATTGGGGCTATGAATATGGAAAAAGAAGTTTTAATTGAAGTAAAACCCCTTGATAATATAAGTTACACAGAAGATGGAACTCTGTTTAAACATAGAATAAAAGAATCGTGGGATTATTCAGTAGATATTTTTAAAAAAATATATCTTTATATAATCATTGGAGTGGGAGTTGGTGCATTTATTCATGGATTTATTCCAGAAGATTTTATTAGTAAATATGCAGGTGGCGATGTTTGGTATGCGCCAATAGTTGCAGTAATAGCAGGAATTCCTATGTATTCAAATGAATTAGGAATTTTACCAATTATAGAAGTTTTAACACAAAAAGGTGTTTTAATAGGAACTGCACTTTCATTTATGATGGCGATAGTTGCTCTTAGTTTACCAGAAGCTATGATTTTAAAAAGAGTAATATCAATAAAATTAATTGGAATATTTTTTGGTGTAGTGGGTATTGCTATACTTTTAACTGGATATACTTTAAATTATTTAGTAGGATAAAAAATGATAGGAAATATTGGAATCTTTTTTATTGCAGCTTTTTTTGAAATATTTGGATGTTTTGCTTTTTGGTTATATTTTAGACTTGAAAAAACTCCTTGGTGGATAGCTTTAGGAGTTATTTCTTTGATTCTTTTTGCTTATGTTTTAACAAAAATTGATGTGGAACACGCAGGAAGAGTTTATGCAATTTATGGTGGAATTTATATAGTAGCTTCGTTATTGTGGTTAGTTTTAGTTGAAAAAGAGAGCTTTAATAAATGGGATTTAATAGGTGCTGGCATTTGTATTTTAGGTGCAAGTATTATATTAATTGGAAATCAAAAATAAGGTAAAAAGATGAAAATAGAGATTTTAGGAACAGGTTGTTCAAAGTGTAAAACACTTGAGGAAGTTACAAAACAAGCTGTAGCGAGAATTGGTGGTTTTCACGAAATAAAAAAAGTTGAAGATATAGTTGAAATCATGAATTATGGTGTTATGAGTACACCAGCACTTGTTGTTGATGGAACAGTAAAAAGTAGTGGAAAAGTTCTTAGTGTTGATGAGGTTATAAAATTAATACAAGGGTAATTTATTGTTCATAAAGAATTAATGAGTTATTAATAACTCATTGACCCTGCATTTAAAAGACCTATACAAATAGATAAAAATGCCATTAAAATTCCAACTGGAACAACACCTTGAGAGATTTTTGATTCAAGGGAATATTTACCACTAATTCTTGTAACAACAAGAGCAAAAATTAGTTGAATAAGTATTGCAATAACTCCCCAAATAACAAAATCAGTATAAGAAACAGAGTTTACTAATGCACTATATAGTGGAATTGAAACTCCAATAATTGCTCCACCAAATCCTAAAGCAGCAGCTATATTATTATCTTCAAAAATAAGTTTATAATCATCATAAGGTGTAACAAGAGCATATAAGTAAAGAAAAACAACTACTAAAGCTAAAGCTGTTAAAAAGAAGCTTATGAATCCTATATATAATTCTATTTCCATTTTTGTCCTTTTTTCTTTTTATAATAGCCAAAAGTAGCTATATGACTTATTATGCTAAAATATTTTATAAAAAAATAGGAGTTTTGATGCCAAAGTGTCCCCTTTGTCAAAATAGTTCAACACCATTTTATAAAGATGAATTTTATGAATGTATTTGTTGTAAAGGTATATTTAGACCAAAAGAAAAACTACTTGATAATGAAAAAGAAAAACAAAGATATGAAAGCCATACAAATAATTCAGATGATTTAGGTTATCGAAATTTTGTAGCTCCGATTACCAATTCTATTTTAAATGAATATAAAAAGAGTGATTTAGGTTTGGATTTTGGTTGTGGGAAAGACTCTCCCATAATCAAAGTTTTAAGACAAAATGAATATAAAATATTTGAATATGACCCATATTTTTTTGATGATAAAAAACTATTAGAACAGAAATATGATTATATCGCTTGTTGTGAAGTAATCGAGCATTTTTATAATCCTAAAAAAGAGTTTGAACTTCTGAAATCTTTATTAAAAGATGACTCAACTTTGTATTTGATGACGGGAATTTATAAAGATAATATTGATTTCTCAAAGTGGTGGTATAAAAATGATTTAACCCATGTTTTTATTTTTAGAGAAAAAACTTTTGAATGGATAAAAAAAGAGTTTGGATTTAAAAATATGTTTATTGAAAAGAATTTTATAAAGTTTAGTTAGAAGTTAGAAAAAATTAAAGAGGAAATGCCTCTTTAATTTTAAAAGAAATTACCCTAAAATCTCATCTTTAACAGTTTCTGGGTGATCAAGTGAATATTTGAATTTTTCCATATCAATTTGTTTATCCCAAGCACCAACAACAACAGCTGCAACTGCATTTCCACACAGATTTCCAACAGCTCTCATTTCACTCATAAATTTATCAACACCTAATAAAACAGCAACTGTAACAACAGGAATAATTCCACCCATTGCTGAAAGTGTTCCAGCTAGAACTATAAATCCAGAACCTGTAACTCCAACTGCACCTTTTGATGTAATCATTAAAATAATAATGATACTTAATTGTTCACCAAGAGTTAATGGAAGATTAAACGCTTGTGATAAAAAGATAATTGAAAGAGATAAATATATATTTGTACAATCTAGATTAAATGAATATCCTGTTGGAATAACTAATCCAGTTGTTCCTCTACTTACACCCGCTGATTCAAGTCTTTTCATTAATGGAGCAAGAGCAGATTCACTTGAAGATGTAGCAAATACAATTAATACTTCTTTATAAATAAATCTCATAAATTTGAATACATTAATTTTAAAGATAGCTAAAATAATACCAAGTACAATAAAAATAAATGCAACAACAGAAATAAACATAACACCAAGTAAACTAGCCATATTAACTAAAGATGCAATACCAAATTTACCAATTAAAAATGACATAGCACTAAAACTTGCAATTGGACTTAACCACATTAAAACAGTTAAAATCTTGAAGAAAAAGTTTTGAGCAGTTTCAATAGGATTTAAGATTTTTTCTTTGTAAGGCCCACCAAATGCAGAAATTAAAACAGCTAAAGTTAAAGCCATTACTAAAACTTGAAGAGTTTGACCATTTAAAAATGGAGTGATTGGATCACTTGGAATTGCACCTTTTAAAATAGACCAAACAGAACCAACATCTTGATTAGCATTTGTATATTTTGCAACACTTGCTGGATCTAATGAATCAACTGAAAGGTTCATTCCACTTCCTGGTGCAAACCAATTACCAAATAAAACACCGATTGCTAAAGCAAATGTACTTACGATTTCAAAGTAAATAAATGCTTTAAATCCAATTGTTCCAACTTCTTTAAGACTTTTTAATCCAACAATACCTGAAATAATTGTTAAAAATATAATAGGTCCAACAAGCCATTTAAGTCCTTGAATAAACCAATCAATACCAGGTTTTGCTTGAACTGCTAATTTGGGATCAACCATACCAAAAATAATACCCGCGATAATTGCAATAATAACCCAAAAAGCTAAACTTTTAACAGTATAATTTTTCCAATTTTTTTTATTTTCTATTTCTTCCAAGAAATATCCTTTTATTTTATATAAATGGACTATATCTAGAATTTATGTCGAATTTATGTAAGTTTATTTTTAACTAATTGCCTAAACTTATTTACTCTAAAGATGTTACAAAAAGAAATACAAACTTCTAGTATTGACCATAATTTGGGGTTTTAGTGGATTCCAAATCTATCAATTATAATTTTAGAAGCTTTATCATATTCGAATACTTAAATATTCTTGTCTTTTATTTTCTTAAGACCTTTTTTAAATTATAAAAGTAAAGAGTTGTACTCTTGACTTTTATAATTTTTTATTTTATACTTCTAAAAATAAAGAGTATAACTCTTTACTTATTGGAGTAAAAATGAAACTTATAAAAGATGAAAAGTATTATAAAATGTCTGAATTAGTAGAACTTACAAATTTAAGTAATTTCACAATTTCATTTTATGATAAAAAAGCTCTATTGCCAAATACCATAAGTACATCAAAAAATATGAAATATTATCCAGAAATTACAATCACAGTTTTAAATTTGATTAAATATTTTAAAGAAAATCTAAATTTTTCAATTGATTATATAAAAGAACTTTTTGATTTTTATAATATAAATTTTCAAGACAGAGCTGATTTAATATTACAATCAATTGAAATGATAAGTAGTGAAATAAAAAATCCAATTTCAAAAAAAGATTTAGAAATATATTGTGTAAATGAAGCAATAGAACTTGATTTATTAGATGATAAAGAGATTTATTTTAAAACAGAAATAGAAGTTTTAAAAACCTTTAATGAGTTAAAAAAATATGATATTTCAACTCAACTTATAAGTGAATATGTAAAAACAAGTAAAAAATTAGCTTCAATGGAAAAGGAGTTGTCAGATAAAGTTATGGAAAAGATTGGGATTTTACCTGAGATATTAGTTCTTGATATTTTAAACTCTTTTAAACCATATATTTTTAATCGTCATACAATTCTTGAATTTAAAAAGGAAAATTAAAATGAACAAAATAAATAACTTATTAAATATAAAAATCGCATTTTTATTTGTGGTTTTTTGTAATGTAATAGTAGATGTTGCACACAAAGTGTTTTTACAAAATATAGCTTTTAAAGTCTTTGATGGAAGTACTCAGGTTATTTGGATTTCAATAATTAATGCTTTGATTATTATTCCTTTTTTACTTTTATTTACAGTTAGTGGGTATTTATCAGATAAATACAATAAAAAGAATATCTTAATTTATGGAGCTGTTTCATCTTTTTTATTATCAATTTTAATGGTGATTTCATATCTTAGTGGGAACTTTTATTTTGCGATGTTCTCTTTAGTTTTATTAGCTGTTCAAAGTGCCATTTATTCTCCTGCAAAATTTGGACTTATAATAGATATTTATGGTAAAAAAAATCTTTCAAGTGGAAATGCTGTATTACAAGCTACCTCAATTATTGCTATTTTATTTTCAATTGCCTCTGCATCTTTTGTATTTGAAAATTTTTATAATACAAATAATTTAGCAACACTTGCAACAAAAGAAGAACTTTTAGATGCAATTTTGCCTTTGACATATTATATTTTGCCAGTTGCCTTTTTAGAAATGATGGTTTCATTTTTATTTTTAAGAAGAATAAATACAACATATACTAAAAATGAAACATTAACTTTAGATAGAAATGAGCTATTTAAAGGAAAGTTATTATCTAAGAATATTCAAACAATATTTGAAAATAACATCATATCTTTATCTGTAATTGGATTATCAGTATTTTGGGGTGTTTCGCAAGCATTGATGGCAGTATTTCCTTCTTATGTAAAAGAGTATTTAGGAATAACTGATGTCTTTATGATAAATGGAGTTATTGGAGCTTCTGGAGTTGGAATTGCCATTGGTTCAATTTTATATTCAAAAATCTCAAAACACTATATAGAAATAGGAACAATTCCCCTTGCAGCTTTGGGAATGGCTTTGATGATTTATGTTTCAACGATTGTTCAAACGCCTTTTTTATTGGGAATGAGTTTTTTAGTATTTGGAATATTTGGAGGATTATTTGTTGTTCCTTTAAATGCATTGATTCAATTTAATGCTAAAAAAAAGGTTTTAGGAACTATCCTTGCTGGAAATAATTGGTTTAATTCTTTAGCTATGTTTTTAATGTTGGCTCTTACTACAACAGTTTCATATTATGAGTTAGATCCATTAAATACACTTTATTTGATTTTATTAATTACTGTTATTGGAACATTTTATACAATTTATAAACTACCACAATCTTTGATTTTATTATTCTTAAAAAGAATTGTTGGATTAAAATACAAACTTGAAGTAAATGGTGTAAAAAATATTCCATCAAATGGAGGAGTTTTACTTTTAGGGAATCATATTTCATGGATAGATTGGGCTGTTGTTTTAATGGCAACTCCTAGAGAAGTACGATTTGTAATGCATAAACCAATTTATGAAAAATGGTATTTAAATTGGCTTTTAAAAATTTTCAAATGTATTCCTATTTCAAATGGTTCAAGCAAAAATACAATTCAAACAATAGCAAAAGAGTTAGATGCTGGAAATGTTGTTGTGGTTTTTCCAGAAGGTGCAATCACTAGAAATGGACATTTAGGAGAGTTCAAAAGAGGTTTTGAAAAAATCTTGGAACTTACAACCACAGATGTAAAAGTTGTTCCTTTTTATATTAGAGGACTTTGGGAATCTATGTTTTCACGAGCTAGTAAAAAGTTTAAAAAATCAAATAAAACAAATAGTGTAACTGTATCTTTTTCAAGAATGATGAGAAAAGAAAAAGCAAATATAATAAGTGTAAAACAAGAGCTTATAAAACTTTCTACTAAATCATGGCAAGAGCATATACGTGATTTAAAACCTTTAAATGAAACTATCTTTGATAGGTTGAAAGAAGTAGGTTCTAATATGATTTTTGCTGATTCAACAGGTCTTGAATTAAGTGGAGAGAGATTTTTGACAGTTTCTATTTTGTTTAAAAATCTACTAGAAAAAGAAGTAAAAAATCAAAATATTGGTTTATTACTTCCTTCAACTGTTGCAGGAGCTTTTATAAATTATTCAGTTTTAATGATGGGAAAAACACTGGTAAATTTAAATTATACAAGTGAAATTAACTCTTTAAAAACAGCAGTACAATCAGCTCAGATAAAAACCATAATAGCTTCAAAAAAGTTTATTGAAAAACTAGAAAACAAAGGCATAAACATAAAAGAAATCCTTGAAATGGCTGAGGTTATTTATGTGGAAGATTTAAAAGAAAAGATTTCAAGACCAAAAGGAATTTTTACATATTTTAGTGTGAAATTAATGCCTAGTTTTTTATTGAAATTTATTCATTTAACAAAGACTTCAAAAGAAAGTACTGTTTTAATCCTATTTTCATCAGGAAGTGAAGGAACTCCAAAAGGTGTTGAATTAAGTAGTGATAATATTTTGGGAAATTCGCAACAAATAGCAAATATTATAAATGCAACTGATGATGATATTATGGTTGGTTCTTTGCCATTATTCCATGCTTTTGGAATAGTTGTTACTACATTTTTACCTTTGATTGAAGGAATAAAATGTGTTTGTCATCCAGACCCAACTGATGGTTTAGGATTAGGGAAATTAATTTCTCAATATAAAGCCACAATTATGACTGGAACTTCAACATTCTTTAGACTTTATACAAAAAACTCAAAAGTTCATCCTTTGATGTTTGAAAGTCTGCGACTTTGTGTAGCAGGAGCTGAGAAACTGCGAGAAGATGTAAGATATGATTTTAAAAAGAAATTTGGAAAAGATATTTTAGAAGGTTATGGAACAAGTGAAACTTCACCAGTTGCTGCTTGTAATTTACCAGATGTTTTAGCTCCTGATTTTAGCGTTCAAGTTGGAAATAAAATAGGAACAGTTGGTATGGCAATTCCTGGAACTACAATAAAAATTGTGAACCCTCAAACTTTTGAAGAGTTAGCTACAAATGAAGAGGGAATGATTTTGATTTCAGGTATTCAAGTAATGCGTGGTTATTTAAATGATGAAGTAAAAACAGCTCAAGTACTAAAAAAAATAAAAGGAAAAACTTATTATATTACAGGGGATAAAGGACGATTGGATGAAGATGGCTTTTTAACTATTGTTGATAGATATTCAAGATTTGCAAAACTTGCAGGTGAGATGATAAGCCTTGGAGCAGTTGAGGAAAAAATCTCAAAAATCATAGCTTTAGATGAAGATTCTTTGGTTGATTTTATAGTAACTTCTGTTGAAGATGAAAAAAAAGGCGAAAAAATTGTTCTTTTAATTTCAAAGGTAGATGAAGAATTTATAACAAGTCTAAAAGAAAAAATGATAATAAATTTTGATAATAAACTAATGATTCCATCAACTATAAAAATAGTAGATGAAATTCCAAAACTAGGAACAGGTAAAAAAGATTTTAAAGCGGCTAAAGAATTAGCTTTGAGCTGATTCTATGTAATTAAAAATTATTGTAAAACATGCGCCAGTGTAAGTTTTATGATTGTATTCATAAGTATCATTTGAAGCAAAAATATGTGCATCGTGATGTTTTGTAATAATTTGATAAGCAATAGATAATCCAATTCCTGTACCAATACTTTTATGTTTAGTTGTAAAATATGGTTCAAATATTTTATTTATTATATTTTCAGGAATTCCTCCTGCATTATCTTTGATTTTTAAAATCAAACTATTGTTTATATTTTTTGTTTCAATAAAAATAAGTTTTTCTTCATTATTTTGAAGATTTTCTTTTAAAGCATCTTTTGAATTATTAAGAATATTTATTAAAGCTTGAATAAGTTGATTCTCATAACCATCTATTCTAATATCATCATTTGTATTTAGTATCATTGTAATATTATGATTAACTATTGATGGATTTAAAATAGATAAAGTTTTTTTGATAATATCTGAAACTTGAATTTCTCCTTTTTCATTTGAGTTTTTTATAAAGTTTCTAAAGTCATCAATTGTATTTGATAAATAAGTTGTTTGTTTTATAATATTATCCATATCCGGAATAAGTTCTTTTTCATCGAATTGTTTAAATTCCATTTGTACTTTTATCCCACTTGCAATTGTTGAAATAAGACTTAATGGCTGTCTCCATTGGTGAGCGATATTTCCTATCATTTCTCCCATAGAAGCTAGTTTTGATTGGGATTCCATAAGTTTATGTTGAGTTACGTCTTTTATACTTAATAAAATTCTTTTTTTATCAGGAAGCAAAACCATAGACATATCTACTGTAATACTTCTATTATCTTTTACTATACAAGTTTTTTCAAAATCTGTAACAAAACCTTTTTCAACTATTGCCTCTAGTGCAATTTGAGCTTTTTCTAAATCTTCAGGAGCTGTAAGTTTAATACAAGAAGTTTTTAACAACTCTTTTCTCGAAAAACCAGTCATTTTTATATAAGCATCATTAAACTCTAAAAAATTACTTTCTAAATCTACTATTGCTAAACCATCAATAGAATAGTTAAAAATAGTTTCAAATTCATTTTTTTGTTCTTCTATTTGTTTTTGAATTTTGATTTTATCCGTAACATCATAGAACCAACCAATAACAGCATTCTCATCATCATAAATTATATTCATATATGAAGCAATTACCCAAACTTCAGAGTCGTTTATATTTAAAGAAATCAGTTTATTCTCAATTCTTTCATTTTTATCTAAAGAATTTAATATATCTTTATATATTGACTCTTTTATATAATAAACTTTTGGATTTTGCTTTAATAACTCTTTTTCATCAATTTGTAGTAATTTTAGATAAGAGTTATTAGCAAAAACTATTCTTTCTCCATTGTTTGTTGCAATCCTAACAGCAATAGGACTCATTTGTAAAAGTGATTTTAATCTATTTTCATTGTCTCTTAAAGTTTTTCTTGAGCTTTTTATCGTTTCAATCATATTATTCATGGTATTTGAAAGCAAAAATATTTCTTTTGAACCCTTCAAAGAAAAATTCTTATGAGGTATTCCATCTTTATCAGTATCATTTATTATTTTAATAATATTAGAAAGAGGTTTTAATATAAAGTGTCTAATTGTTAAAAATAGGGATAAAATGAGCATTAAAGAAATAGTTATAGCTTCGATTACATTATTAAAAATAATTTTATCTAATTCTTTATTTAATGTTTTATCAGAAATATATATGTGAATAGTTGCAATTTTTTTTGACTCATTATTTGTTATATCAAAAACTTTTTCATAATATGCTTGCGATACTAATTTTTGATGTAATCCATCGTCATAGTCAATAATATTCCAATTTTCATCTCTAATTTTTCCATTAATTTCATATTCTTTACCTAAAAGTTTTCCCAAATTATAATCTTTTAGGACAATTGCAAATAAAATATCTTTTGATTCCATTTCGTTGAGTAAAATTTTTTCATATTCATTTATAGAATATGAAGCAATCAAATTTTGGATATTGTTTTTTAGTTCAATAACCATATTATTTGATTCATTTTTCATACTATTAATAATATTATTTTTAATACTTAAATAGCTATATGTTAAGTTTACAGAAATTATTATAGTTACTGTTAAAATAATAATTGTAAAAAGAATTAGGTATAAAGATTTTTTTGGATTATACATTTTTAATATTCATTTGTTTTGATTTTTTTATTAGTTTTATAATCTAGTCCAAATACATTTCTTTTGATTATTATTAGATTATCTTCAATATTTTCTTTAGAAATTGCAAGAACTGGAAGTTTATAATCTTTTTCAATTTCTTCATTATTAAAATACTTATGTAAAGAAATAATTGCTTTTTCTCCCATTAAAAAAGGTTGTTGCATTGCTGAAGCAACTAAAGTATTATTTGTAATAAGATTTAGAAATTCAGGTTCAGCATCAAAAGTAAGAAGTAAAATTTTGTCTTTTTTCCCACTTTCATAAATTGCATCTAAAGCCCCTTGATATTTATCAGAACCTTGAAGCCAAATGGCATTTAATTCTGGATTCTTATTTATTAATTCTTTTGTAAAATTATAAGTTTCTTCTTTTGAAAAAGTTACTTGTTGTTTTAAATCTATATTTTTTATAGAGTATTCATTTATTGCTTTTATAAAACCAGCAGTTCTTTCTTGTCCATTTAATCTTTTTTGTGGGATGGCAATAATTGCAACTTTAGGATTTGGAATTCCTAAAATAGACATTTGTTCAGCTAAAATTTTTCCAATATCATAAGCACCTTTTTCATTATTTGAAGAGATATATGAAATATATTCACCAGAATCTGTTCCAATATCTGAAATTACTACAGGAATATTTGCTTTTTTGGCAAGTTTTAAAACAGTTACACAAGAAGATGAGTTATTTGGTGAGATAATTATTCCAGAGACATTATCATTTATTGCTTTTATAGTATTTTCTAATTCAATTTTTATACTATTTTGTGAATTATAAATTTCAACTTCATAACCTAAAACATCAGCACTATTTTTTACTCCTCGAGACATAATATTCCAAAAAGGAATAGATGTATCTGAAACAATGTAAGCTATTTTTTTAATATTTGAATTTGCATTTAAAATAGAAAAGCTCAATAAAAAGAGTAGAGTTAAAAGATAATTTTTTGAAATTCTCATTATGGACCTTAAAAAAGATATTAAGTCCCCTATTCTAGCATAATAAAAGCAGTTCTAAAGAAAAATCAATTTTCTTTATCATTAATACAAATAAGATTTATAATTTCTTCTTGTTTTGAACAAAAGTTTCCATTTTTTTCTATTAGTATTAAATCTCTTGCATAACCATTTAAAGTATGCAGTTTTGCACTCTCTATTTCTACTTTAAAATCATCAAATATTTTTGCAATATATGCAAAAAGACCTTTTTGATCTTTTGCAATAATGTGCATTGAAGCTAAATAAGCTGTGTGATTACAGTCAATTCTAATATCATCTTTTTTAATTGTAGGAGTTTTTGTAATAACAGTTTTACTCATGTCAAAAGAGTCTTTTATAATCTCTTCTATAAAAAATAGATCTTCATTATCAACTTTTTCAGAAAATGAAATATCAAAGGCTTTTTTATTGTCATAAAGTTTGAAAATATTCATTGATGCAATATTTAAGAATTCCAATTTTCCTAATAAATATCCTAAATTTAAAGGAGATTTTCTAATAATTCTAATTGTAAGTTGAGAATCATTTGATATTTTATAAATGTAACTTTCAACATCTTTTGCTTTTATTGCAATATCCAAAATATCTTCAGCTTTTAGTCTTAAAAAAATTTGATTTGAAGCAATATACATAATTTTTTTCTGTAAAGTTACTGGAATTTCTTTGTATTTATCAAGATTTTTGATTGCATTTTGTTTTGCAATTCTTCTTTTACTTTCATTTAAAAAGTCTTCATTTTCAAAAGCAGGAAGAGATTGTAAATAAAGTTGTTTTAATAAAGAAGCTGTTGAGCTATTAAAAATATTTTTTCCAACAGCTGAAATATCACAATATGTAACTACATATAATAGTTTTAAAGCCTCTTTTGTTTTTATAAGACCTGTAAAATTTAAAATTGTTTTTTCCGAATATATATCTTCGTGAGTTGCCATATAAGACATCATATTGTGGTATCTTACAAGTCTTGCACCTAACTTTATAAACTCTTCATTAAAATCAAAAGATTTCATCATACTTTTAAATAGTTTTTCGCCAACAATATGATGATCTTCTGTTCTTCCTTTTCCAATATCATGGAAAAAAGAAACTAATCTAACTATTATTTTTTGTTCATTTGTTAAATCATTAAATATTGATTTTATATAAGGATCTTCTATATTTTGAGAAAATTTCAAAGTTTTTATAGAATGAATATCAACAGGATGAGTGTGGTAACCATCAAATTGAGGTTGATCAATCATCTTTTTTGTACTTGGAAGTACAGCTTGAAATAGTCCTGCATTATAAATTAGTTTCATTAAAGGATATAAATTTGGTTTTGATAAAATAGTTTTTATACTTTTTTTTAGCTCTTTTGTTTGAACTTTTGGTAATTTTGCACGACTCGCATAATAAATATATGATCTATCAAATCTTTCCACATCAACAGGAAGTTCAATTAACTCTTTTAATAAAGTATTTAAAGTTTGTTCTTTTCTATGAAAAGAACAAACTAAAGTATTATCGATAATATAAAGATTCTTTTTAAATCTTAATTTTCTTAATTTTGGGATATTTGATGCTTCAAATAAAGTTTGTCTTGTAAATTTTTTCACCATAGTTGCTGTGAAACTATGAATAATATGTAAACAAGATAAGATTTTTGTCATACAAAGTCTATCTTTTGTATATCTTGGTTTATTTTTAAATCCTAATTTAGAACTTAATTCTGGCAAAATATCAAAAGTAACTTGGTCTTGTTTTTTTCTTGCTATATTATGTAAAGCATTTCTAACTTGAAAGATAAACTCTAAAGCTTGTCTATACTTTTTGTATTCATCTTCTGTAAATTGTGTTCCAATTAAATCTTTTGTATTGGTTGCTCCATATAAAATATTTGCCATCCAATACATCATATTTGATTCTCTTATTCCACCATAACCATCTTTTATATTTGGTTCCATTTTTAATGGATATTTTAATAATCTTTGTTTATGTTCTTCAAGTTTGTCTAAAACAAACTCTTTTTGATTTGTTTTTCTAATTTTTGATAAAACATTTTCATATCCAAACCAAAGATTTTTTGAACCATAAATTAATCTTGATTCCAAAATAGAACTTTTTATTGTTATATCTTCTTTTACAGCATCTGAAATTTCTCTTAATTCATGAACTCTCGAGCCTAATTTTAAACCACAATCCCAAGCTAAAGTTATAAACTCTTCCATGATATTTTTTAGATTATAACCTTTAACATTTTCGTATAAAAGCATAATATCAATGTCAGAATAGATACAAAGCTGTTCTCTTCCATATGAACCTAAAGCAACTAAACTAATGGGAATAGAAGAACTCATAGGTTGATGTGAACCAAAATTTTTTCGTAAAATATACTTATAAAGTAAAATTAAAAACTTGTCAGTGTGTTTTGTATGTTTTATGAAAAAATCTTTTCCACCAGTTGTTTCAACTGTGGTATCAATAGAGTCTAAATAGTTTTTATAATAAGTTTTAAAAACTTTTGAGATTTGAAAATCGGTAGCGTTATTTGATATAAGCTCTTCGATTTGTATACTTAATTCAATCATAATAAGTCTTTATAAATCTCTAATTTCTTTCTTAATGTAATTCTATTTAATCCTAAATGTTTTGCAACTTGAACCTGTGATTTATATTTTTTTGTTGAGGCTTTAAGTAATGGAACTTCAAAAATATATGATAAATCTTTATATGAATTTTCTCCATATAAATTTTCACTAATATATTTTTCTAAAAACATTAAAATTTCATGTTCTCCAATTGTTTCAAAAAGGTATGAAAAGTAGATAGATTTTCTTAAACTGTGAGTATTATTTGAGATGTTTACTATTAATTTTGAAGAGGGAATTTTTGGTAAATCTAGAATTGAACTAGCTTCTTGTGAGAATTTATTCACCAAGGCCTTTGTATCTTCTTCTCTTTTTGATAAATTAGGAATTTCAAGATTAATTGAAAAAATATCCCTTAATTTTTGATTTAAGTTTTCAGTATTAGAAATTGCAATAACTCGGATATTGTTATCTTCTAACCATTTTAAAAATAAATCAATATTTGTTATCTCATGTATTTTATCTATGATGATAGCTTCATTTTGTAAAAGAATTACATCATCACTAATATCTTTTTGTAAGTTTTTAGCTTCGTAAATATCTGAATTTGGTAGTATATATTTTGCTAGAGATTTTTTACCAGTACCAGCATTACCTAAAATAAGTGCATTCACCTGAACAGCTTGTAAAAGCTTAGCTGAATTTAATATCTCTTTTGAAATCCCATCTTCTGCAATAAAGTCTTGCATAATCTACCACCTCTTTTTTAATCTTTACTTTGCGAGATTAAAAAATATTATACTGTATAAAAATAAAAATCTTTTATTTTTTTGTATATAAATTATACAATAATTAAAATTAATAAAAAAACTTTTTTGTTATATAATGTTTAGTTAAAAAATTAATTATTTTAAGGTATCAAAATATGGAAAAAAATAGGTATATTCTTTCATTAGTAATATCACTAACTTTAATTGTTATTATTTCCATTTTTTTAGGAATGTATTTTATTTTAGGTAAAGAAAAAGAATTACTTGAAAAGAAATATAGTGATTTGACAAATAATTTAGAAAATAAAGTAAATTCATTAATTCAAACAAAGCAAAATGCCACTTTAGCCATAGCTTTGACATTAAGTGAAAATGACAAAATAAAAACTTCTTTTTTAAATCAAGAAATTTATGATTTAAATAATTTAGCAAATAAATTAAATGAACATACAGACTTTAAAAATGTTTGGTTTCAGTTGATAGATAAAAATGGAATTTCGATATATAGAAGTTGGACAGCTGATAGATTTGATAAGATCAAAAATTTAAGATTAGATTTACAAGAATTATACAAAAATCCACAAATAAAAAGCACAATAAGTGTTGGAAAATATGATATTACTTTCAAATCAATAATCCCAATTTATCACAATAATCAGTTTTTAGGTGTCTTAGATATTGTTACACATTTTAATTCAATAACAAAAGAATTAAAAGATTCTGATAATTTAGAACCTTTTATCATTGTTGAAAAAGAGTTCACAAATCAGTTAAAAGAACATAGTTTTTCTAAGATATTTTTGAAGGATTATTATGTTGCAAATGTTTCTGCAAATAAAGAATTATTAGGGTATTTAGAAAAACAAGATTTGGGAACTATTTTAGATTTACAAGGTTATTTAATAAAAGATAATTATTTAATAATAAATGTTCCAATAATACAATCAGGAAAAAAATTAGCAAATTTTTTGATAATGAAAAATATAGAAACAATAGATGTTTTAGAAATAAAACAGTTTAAAATGCAATCCTTTTGGTATTTGGCATTTTTTGTAGCACTATTATGTACTACTATTTTTTTTATTGTTTATTATATTTATTCAAAAAAATTAAAAGAATTAAATGTATCTTTAAAACAAACAGTTAATGATGAAATTTTTAGAAATAATGAACAAAATAAAATCTTATTCCAACATAATAAAATGGCAGCGATGGGTGAAATGATAGAAAATATAGCTCATCAATGGCGACAACCTTTATCTGTTATTACAACTGTGGCTTCATCTTTAAAATTAAAAAAAGAGTATGGAGTTTTAAGTGATTTAGAATATGAAGAGGAACTTTCACACATAATTGAAACAGCAAATTATCTATCAAATACTATTGATGATTTTAGATACTATTTTTCTCCTGATAAAGATAAAAATCTATTTAATACAAAAAGCTTAATAAATAGATGTATAAAAATTGTTAGTATTGATTTTTCTAATAAACATATAAAAATTATTCAAAATGTTGAAGAGTTAACTGTATATAGTTATGAAAATGAGTTATTGCAAGTAATAATAAATATTTTAAATAATGCAAAAGATGAATTACTCAAAATCGAAAATCAGGAAAATAGAGTTATTTTTATGGATTTATATAAAAGTCAAAACTCTTTAATTATAAAAATAAAAGATAATGCAGGTGGAATAAAAAAAGATATTATTGATAGAATTTTTGAACCTTATTTTACTACAAAACACAAAAGTAACGGTACAGGTATTGGTCTTTATATGTGTGAAGAGATTATTGTAAAACATCTTTTAGGAGAAATAAAAGTTTCAAATGAAGAAACTATTTATGAAAATCAAAAATTTATTGGCGCTTTATTTGAAATAAGTATTCCAATAGAATAAGAAATATAGAGTTATATACTCTATATTTCTTAAAATTATTCAGCGGTATTTTTTGATCTTTTATTTGAATAGTGAATAAATATAGTTAAAGAAACTAATATTAATGCAATTCCAGCAATTAAATAAAAGGCATTTATCATTTGAACATAATCGTTAATTGCAATCTTAAACACAACAATTAAAGCCTCAATAGAAAGAGCAATAATAATAGTTGTTAAGAACTTTGTTAGAATTTTTGTTTCTACTTTTGAATTTTTTGCATAAGATTTAAAAAATACTTCTTGTTCTAAAATAGTTTTTGCCAAGTCAAATATTGCAATACTTAAAGTAAGTGCAATTATTGGTTTAAAAATCATCTCAAGAGATAAAGCATGATTCGAAAAAAGATAAGTCATAAAATCATAAATAGAAAATAAAATAGTAAATACTGATAAAACCATCATCGAAAGCCCAGCTAAAATATAAAAACCTTTTGTAATACTATGAAAAGGTTTATTTAATTCAATAAGATTTAATTTTTGTAATAAAATATCTATTTGAAAATCTAAGAAAAAGATATCATCACCTTCTTTTATTGTAACTGTTACACAATTACTTCGAGTTGCACTACTAATATAAGGCTTTGAAAAAGCGATATTTGACTCTTTAAAATGTAGTTTAGAAATTAAATGAGAACGATCTTTGTTTCTTGCATTTTCATCTATTTTATATCTATAAAAATTTTCTGAAGTTTGAATTTTAGTATCTTTGTTTACAATGTAAACAAGTTCTAAAGAAGGAAAAATTTCATATAGTTGTTTAAAATCGTTTTTTTTATGATTTGATAAAATTCCTGAATTTTTCAAGCTCTCTTGTAAAAAATATTCTATATCTTCTTGATGTTGTATATATGTTTCAAAAAACTCTTTCATGTGAATCCTGTATATTTTTTATCATATTATATGAAAATTATGAGAAAGAAATATAAAGTATCTGTTTATTTATCATACAAATGCGATATTATTCAACTTAAACTATATTAAATTCTTTAATCATATTTTCAGCTAATGCGTTCAGTTTTTTTACATTACTTGAATCTTCAATACCTTTTGAAATAGTTTTAATATTTGAGTGAAATTTTTGAAGAAATTGTAATATTTTAGGATCTTTTTTTTCTAAATTATTTACTAATGCCCCAACATCTAACATTTCTATAACTAAATCTTTTTTTCCCATAAATGCTGCATAATTTATAGGTCTTATTCCATAATTATCTGGTAAATTTATTATTTCTTTATTGTAGTGATGTAATAGTCTAAAATATTTTGTAGTATTTTTCCAAATACAAGTATGAATAATACTTCTTCCTTGTTTATCTGTAACAAAACAATCAGCTCTCATTTCAAGAAGAAGTCTTATTGTATATTCACATTTTTCACCAACTGCAATGTGAAGTGCCGTTAATCCTTCGTTGTTTTTCGCATTAATATCTACACCTGCATTTATAAGACTTTTAATTGTATTTAAGTACAGCTTTTTGTCTTTTATTAGATTTTTATCGTTGTAATCCATAAGTTTAAAAATAATATTATTTCCATCTTTATCTTTTTGATTTAAATTAATATTTTTAATTCTTAGTAACTTAAATAGTTTAAAATTAAAATGAACAATAGAATCAAAAAATAGAGGTTCATGTTTTGAATTTAGCATATTTATATCAACATTATGGCTTTTTAAAATTGTTTCTAATACATTTGCATATTCGGCATCTTCATTTAATAATATTTCATATTCAAAATCTAAAGGTTTTCTATTTTCTGAATATAAAATTATATCAATAAGTATTTCCACAAGAGATTTACCACTGTTGTTTAGTAAATCTGGATTCGCACCTTTTTTTAAATATAATTTTAATAAGTCAATATTTCTAATACCGTTTAGAGCTAGAATTAGTAATACAGTGTCTCCTTGATTATTTTGTTGATTTAAATCTATTTTATAATCATCTTCAAAAAATGTATTTATTAATTCTCTATCTTCACTTTTTGTAGCTAAAAAGAGTGCATTTTCATTGTTGTTATCAACAGCATTTATACTTATTCCTAAACGAATTAATTCTTTTATCATTTCTAAATGGTCAGTTCTTGTTTCTATCTCTTCTTTGGGAGTTTTTAAAAAATAGTTTATCGATTCCATTAGAAGAGTTTTATTTTTATTACTTCTACTATTTATATTACAACCCAATTCTAAAGCTTTTTCTATTAAGTCAATATTTTTTATACCTTTTGATATAGCATAAAATAGAAAATTCTTACCATCTTTATCAGTGATAGTTGGATTTGCACCTAGTTCCATAAGTAATAAAGCTAATTCATTATTTCCAGTAACTAAATCTTTATGTAAAATAGTATTTCCATCTCTATTAACTTGGTTTATATTTAATTCTTTGAGTGAACCAACTTTTTTGATGATTTCAATATTTCCATTTGCAACTGCATCAAAGATAAGATTATTCCCATGAATATCACAATTATCTAAAGCTCTTGTAACTTGAATTAAATAATTTACAATTCTATTATTTGCACTAATTACAGCATCTTGTAAAGCTGTTCGTTTATGTATATTCAAATGATTAATATCTATTTTATTATTAATTAAAATTTGTAATATGGCACTATTTTTGGCATGTATTGCATAAAAAATTGCAGTTTCTTCTTGATCGTTTTCAATCTCTACATTTATTCCATTTGTGATAAGCCAAACAACAGCTTGAAATAAATCTTTCTTACAACAATAATGTAAAATATGTTCATTATGAATGTATAAATCATTTAAATCTAAACCGAGTTCACTATGCATTTTATCTAGCTTTTCGTTGTTTATATTTTGATTTAATAATTCTTTAAAAAATTCTTCTTCTGTGCTTTTACTCTTATTTATGAGCTTTTTGAACATCTTACCAACCAATATTTATATAATATAATTTATTTGTGATTATATAATAAAAAATCAGCTTCTATGCTTTAACAATGAAAATAAATAAAAAATATTATCTATGAGTATAAAATATACAATAATATATTTACAAGGTTATATAAAATTTATATAATTGAAATAGATTATATAGACAAAGGAGTCTTATGGAAAATTTTGCTGATGTAAAATATATTTTAGATGGTTTTCTATTTATATTCGCAGGAATACTTGTAATGTGGATGGCTGCTGGTTTTTCTATGCTTGAATCTGGATTAACAAGAAGTAAAAATTCTGCAACAGTTTTGACAAAAAACATCGCATTATTTGCTATATCTTGTATTATGTTTTATTTCGTAGGATACAATTTTATGTATGGTGATGGAAATGCCTTCATTGGAAGTGGAGCAATGTTATCTGGTAAAACAAATGCAGAGATGGGATATCCTGTAATGGCAGATTTCTTTTTTCAAGTTGTATTTGTTGCAACTTCTGCTTCTGTAATTTCTGGAGTTATTGCAGAAAGAATGAAAATATGGCCATTTTTAATTTTTACAATAATTTTAACAAGTATTATTTATCCAATTCAAGGACATTGGTCATGGGGTGGTTCAGAACTTGGGGGTTTAATGGCAGGATTTTCTGATTTTGCTGGTTCAACTATTGTTCATTCTGTTGGTGGATGGGCAGCACTCGCAGGAGTTTTAATTCTAGGAGCTAGAAAAGGTAAATATGGGAAAGATGGACAAGTAAGACCAATTCCTGGCTCAAATCTTCCAATGGCTACTCTTGGGACATTTATTTTATGGATGGGATGGTTTGGATTTAATGGTGGTTCTCAATTAGCCCTTGGTTCAAAAGAAGATATTGATGGAATAGCGTTAGTTGTTGCAAGTACAAATATGGCTGCTTGTGCAGGTGGATTAATGGCTGCTATTTTAACCCAACTTATTTATAAAAAAATTGATTTAACAATGGTTTTAAATGGAACATTAGCAGGACTTGTTTCTTGTACAGCAGGACCTGATTTAGGAATTAATGTTGCTTTAATTGAAGGTTTAATTGGTGGAGCATTAGTAGTTTTTGCTGTTCCATTTTTTGATAAATTAAGAATTGATGATCCAGTTGGTGCTTTATCTGTTCATTTGGTTGCAGGTATTTGGGGAACATTAGCTGTTGGTATTTTTAATCCTGAAATTGCTCTTTTAACACAAATAAAAGGTATAGTTGTGGTTGGTGCATTTGTTTTTGTATCATCATTTATTGTATGGAAAATCATAGATATCTTAGTTGGATTAAGAGTTGATGAGGAAACAGAAGTTAATGGTTTAGATATTCATGAAACAGGATTAGAAGCCTATCCTGAATTTAAAAGAGCATAGTTAGTTGTAAAAATATGTTGATAAAGGAGCTGTTTAATTTTTTATAAAAGGAATATTTTTCCTCTTTATGTATATAAATTATACAATATGTGATTTATATTATATTTTTTATACTGTTATAATATCTAAAAAATTAAGGAATATTATGAGTATAGAATCTATCTCTTACATCATTAACACTTTGTACGCAATTTTTGCGATGACATTAATCATCTTTATGGTTCCAGGTTTTGCTATGTTGGAAGCTGGAATAGTAAGAACAAAAAATGTTACAGCAGTGTTAACGATAAATACTCTTATTTATGCAGTTGCATCACTATCTTTTTTATTGTTTGGTTATTCTTTAGCTTTTGGAGAATTTGGAAGTGATATTATGAGCAAATGGGCTGTATTTTTATTTCAAATGGCATTTGTTGGTAAAGTTGTAAATATTATGAGTGGTGGGGTTAGTGAAAGAGCAAAAATTATACCATTAGCATTATTTACAATTATCATGGCATCAGTTTTTTATCCATTAGTAGTAAATATTACATGGGGAGCAAATTTTCTTGAAGGTACAATTTTAGAATTATCTATGTATGATTTAGCTGGTTCAACTGTAATTCACAGTACTGGTGGTTGGGCTTTATTAGCTGCAATTTTAATAATTGGTGCTAGAAAGGGAAGATATACAAAAGAAGGAGGAATTAGAGTAATTCCAGCTTCAAATATTCCTTTAGTAACATTAGGTGCATTTTTATTATGGATTGGATGGTTTGGATTTAATGGTGGAAGTGTAGGTTCAATTGCAAGTAAAGAGAATGCTGATTTAGTTGCTTTGACGATAATGAATACAAATACCGCAGGTTTAAGTGGAGCTATAATAGTTGCAATAATCATGCAATTAGTGTATAAAAAACTTGATTTAACTATGATTTTAAATGGTGCATTAGGTGGATTAGTATCAATTACAGCAGGTCCAGATTTATATGATATTTATACACCAATATTAATAGGTGCATTTGGTGGCTGTTTGGTAGTTATTGGAGTATCGTTTTTTGATAAGGTTAAAATTGATGATCCAGTTGGTGCTTTATCAGTACACCTTTTAAATGGTATTTGGGGAACATTAGCTGTAGGTATTTTTGCTTCAAATGCAGAAGAAATAACAATGTGGGGTCAAGTAAAAGGTATTTTAATTATTGGAGTATTTGCTTTTGTTAGCTCTTTTGTGACATTATATTTAATAAATAAAATAATACCATTAAGAGCTGGAAATGATGAAGAAATGCAAGGATTAGATGTTGAAGAGTGTGGTCTTGAAGCTTATCCTGAATTTAAAAGAGCATTCTAATATTAATTTAAAAAAATTTTGTTAAAATATAAGAACTAAAAAAAGGATTAATAGTGAAAAAAATTGAAGCTGTAATTAAACCATTTAAACTTGAAGATGTAAAAGATGCATTATCACAAGCAGGTGTTACTGGTATGACTGTATCTGATGTAAAAGGTTATGGAAGACAACAAGGACATAGTGAGCTTTATAGAGGAGCTGAATATGTAGTGGATTTCTTACCAAAGATAAAATTAGAATTAATTGTTGCTGATGAAAATGTTGATTCAATAATTTCAGTAATTATTGAAGCTGCAAAAACAGGAAAAATTGGAGATGGAAAAATCTTTGTTTCACCAGTAGAAAAAATTGTTAGAATCAGAACTGGTGAGCAAGATGAGGAAGCTATCTAATGACTAATATTTCTACTTTTGAAATAAATGAACCTTTAGACATGCACCTCCATTTAAGGGATGGTGACATGTTAGGTTTGGTGGGTCCGTTAACTTCTGAGACTTTTAGTGGTGCTTTAGTTATGCCAAATTTGATACCACCAATTACAACAAAAGAAGATTTATTATCGTATAAACAAAGAATAAATACTGTTTGTAAAGAAGATAAATTTGAACCATATTTAACATTATTTTTTAAAAATGATTATTCTTATGAATTTTTAGAAGATATAAAAAAAGATATTATTGGTATCAAACTTTATCCAGCAGGAATTACTACAAATTCTGAAACAGGTGTTTCTTCTATGGATGTCGAAGTTTTAAGACCAACATTGGAATCTATGAGTAAACTGGGAATTCCATTATGTATTCATGGTGAAACAAATGGTTTTGTAATGGACAGAGAAAAAGAATTTATGCCAATTTATGAATCATTGGCAAAAGCTTTTCCTAATCTTAAAATCATTATGGAACATATCACAACAAAAGAAGCTATTGAATTACTTGATAAATATGAAAATTTATATGCAACAGTTACTTTACATCATTTATTGATTACTCTTGATGATGTTGCTGGAGGTATGTTAAATCCACATTTGTTTTGTAAACCTATTGCAAAAAGACCTGAAGATAGAACAGCTTTATTAAATACAGCATTAGGAGCACATCCTAAATTAATGTTTGGAAGTGATTCTGCACCACATCCTAAACATAAAAAAGAGTCTTGTGGCTGTGCAGCTGGTGTATTTACTTCACCAATCGCTTTACAAGTTTTAACACAACTTTTTGAGAAACATGGATGCTTAGATAATCTAAATAAATTTGTATCTTTGAACGCACAAAAAATATATGGTTTAAAACCTGTAAAAAAAACAATAACATTAGTAAAAAAAGATTTTATAGTTCCCTCAGCTTATGAGTATAATTATGAAAGTGTTATTCCAATGTATGCAGGAGAAAGAATCTCTTGGAGCATAAAAAGTATTGATTAAAAAAGATAGTTTTTAACTATCTTTTTGTTCTAATAACTTTTTAATATTTTCAGACATTTCTTTAGCTTTTACTTCTCTTTCTTCTCTCATAGCTCTTAAATTATCTAAAGTCTCTTGTTTTTCTCTATCAAGATTTGCTTTTATTTGGATAGCTTTTCTATTATTTGAAATACCAGAAATTGCAGAAAATTTTTCTTTTTTATTTATATAAATTGTAGCAGATGAAGATGTTGCATTTTTATTAAATACAATAACATCATCAACTTTTAAATTAAGAATTTCATATGTAGTAAGTTCAGTTTCTGCCATAATTGATTCAATTTTCATTCTAGCACCAGAAATTAGTGTTTTAATATCTCTTTTTCTACTAGATTTTCTATTTTTCCCTTCACTAAATATTTTCTCAACTACTTTATTTAATAAAGGTTCATAATAAGAAATAGGATAACAAATAGATAAAAATCCAGATTCTTCATCAATAGTTATTTCTAAAACAACAAGTAAAACTATTTCATGGTCAGATACGATTTGAATAGCATTTGCATTTGTATCTCTTGATTCGATTTTATAATTTAACTTTGAAATATCACTCCAAGCTTTATAGAGATTTTTTATAAACATTTTATAAAAATGTTCAAGAATCTCAACTTCTATTTCTGTTAATTCTCTATCAATGTTATCACTCGTGTTAACAGCACCTGAACCTAATAATTCAGCAATAATTTTATGTGAAATAGCAGGGTTACACTCAATTACAATCCTTCCATCAAGTGGTTTAATAGATAAAGTATTTAATGAAGTAATTTGAGGAATAGATAAAATAAATTCCCCATAAGTCATTTGTTCAATCGAATATAACTTAACATCAACGATTTTTCTAAGCATTGAAGATAAATCATTGATAAAATCTCTAAGCATTTTGTCGTGCATTGCAGAAAAGGCTTTTAACTGCTCTGGTGATATTCTATTTGGTTTCTTAAAATCATAAATAGAGTAATTTTTTTCCTTTGAAACAATCCTTTCTATAGGTGTTTCAATATCTTCACCTTGTTCAGCAATATCTAAAAGAGCATCAATTTCATCTTGACTTAAGAATTCAGCCATTTTATCCTCTTACTTCGATGTCAACATCAATTGCACCCATTTCTTTAATCATTTTTAAAGTATCAATAATTTCAGTCATAGGTAATTTCATAACTTTCATTGCTCTTACTAAATCAGAAATTGTTGGTGTTCCTTTTGTATTTATCATTGCATTATCAATATTTATAATAGGCTTATCAGCAATTTTTACATTATCTCCAATATCAACACCAGGATTTTGAGAAGGATCTTTCCATCCAGCATCACTTAATCCAGATTTTGTAATTCTAATAGAGAAAGAATCTCTAGCAATTGTAACAGGATCAATTGGAATATCTCCACCAGTTATAACAGATTCTCTACCCATATCAACAATAACTTTCTTTTTAAATATTTCTGCGTCTAATTCAATATTTTCAATTATAGAAATAAATTTAACAACTGAAATATTGTCAGGTTTTTCAATATCTACCGTTCTTGTATCAATTGCACTTGCAAGTTTTTTTCCAAATTTGTCATTTATTTTTGTTTCAATTAAATCTGCATTTTTAGCAGAACTTTTAAAAAGACTTAATTGAATAGATTTTTCACCTTTTAAATCATACTGGATTTCATTCTCAACAGTTGCGCCTTCATAAATGAAACCCGTAGTTTTATTATTTTCATTTGCTACAATTGTTCCTTGTGCTAGGGCATAAACATTCCCATCAACACCTTTTAATTGAGTAATTAGAAGTTCTCCATGATCAACCGATTTGGCATCTCCAATAGTTGATACTTTTACTTTAATTTTGTCTCCTTGTCTTGAAAAAGCAGGTAATTCCGCTGTTACCATAACAGCAGCGATATTTTTTGAATTGATTGAACCAGCAGGAATTTTTATATAAGAATTTCGAAGAAGATTTTGTAAAGATTGCATTGTAAATTTAGATTTATCTCCTGTTCCAGCTAGTCCAACTATTAGTCCATAACCAATTAGTTGATTTTCTCTTATCCCAATTACATTGGAAATATCTTTGATAGTTTGTGAATACAAAGAAGATAATAAAAATGTTACTATTAAAAAATATCTCAATATCATCCTTCATTATTAATTGTTTATATTTTATCAAAAATTTAATAAAAAAAGGTATAATCGAAGATATTAAAATTATTTTATAGGGTTATAGATTGAAGATTTACATTTATGGTAATCAAAGTTTTAAAAAAGAGATTCACGAAACATTAGATCATTCGAATATTAAATTTAAACTTGATAATAATACTGTAATTGAAGAAATTGAGAGTCTTGAAAAATTAAAAACAACAATAGAAAATAATCCTAAAGATATTTATCTTATTGATGATGAAAAAATTATTAAAAAAAATTCTTTAAATAAAAAACTTAAATTTTTAGCTCCAAAAGATGGAATAGAAGAAGAATATTTACTTGATAGTGGAATAGCTGATTTAGCAATTGATTCTTTAAAAGAATTGCCTAAATATATAATCAAAAAATATGAAGAATTAAAATTACTTGAGCCTGAAATTGAAGAAGAAAATAAAATTGAAGAAATAAAAAGTTCTATTGAATTAGATGATGAATTATCTATGTTATTAGCAAAAGAAAATAGTATAAAAAAGTCAAAATCTGAAGATTTAACGCCAGTTGATGATTTAGATGAAATATTTGATTTAGACAATAATATTGATAATCTTGATGATTTAATAGGTAGTATAGATCGTGATGAAGAAATAAAAGATAGTGATGATTTTGCACAAATAACAAATTTTAATGATGATTTTGGATTGAATAATATATCATTTGATTATGATGATGACAATGTTTTATATAAAGAAATAGATGAAAATGTTGTCTCAACAAAAAACACAAATATTATTGAAGAATTAGATTTTTTAGGTGAAGAAGTAATTGAAGATGATGAAGATGATTTTTCAGATTTAGATAAAGTAAATAGTGAATTATTTGGCGGGTTTGATTTCTTGAATGAAGAAATACAAGAAGGTACAAAAAAAATTGAAAAAGAAGAAAATATTATAGATTCAGATAAAATAGATGAAGAATTAGTTGAAGAGTATGATTTTATGAAAGAATATATCAAAACTGAAGAAATAATACCAACTGAAGAAATAGACCAATCTTTGCAAGGAGATAAAATGAATGATGAGTTTTTTGAATTAGATTCTTTAAATGAAAAAGATTTATTGGAAGCATTAAATTATAAAGTTGAAGATAATAGTTCTAAAAGTGAATACAAACCACAAGTTTCATCAACAAAAAGTGAAACATTAAGTATAGATAGTTCAAATGTAAATGATTTATCTTTATTAATTTCTAAATTATTAAACAATAAAACTTTAGAGATAACTATAAAAATAAAAGATTAAGTATGGATTTAATAGCTATTGCTGAAAATACTGTAAAAATTATATTAATACTTGGTCTTCCTTCTTTGATTGTAAGCATGATTATTGGGCTTATAATATCAATTTTTCAAGCTGTAACACAAATTAGTGATGCTTCTTTATCTTTTGTTCCTAAAATGATTTTTGTTTCAGCTTTTATATTAATTTCTCTTCCTTGGATTGGTGATCATATAGAAACTTATACAAAAGATTTATGGAATTTAATACTTATTTTTGGTAATAACAATTGATCAAAAAATTATATAAATTAAAAAAAAATCAAACAGATCAAAAATTAATGCAAAAAGCTCAGCTTATGTCAAAAATCGAACAAATTAATATTGAAATTGTATTAACACAAAATAAAATTGATACTGCAAGTGTTGAAAAACATGGAGCAATTTCTGACTTTATGATTTTAACAATTCATAAAAATACAATGAAAATGCATATTCAAAAATTAAATAAAGAAAAAAATATTTTAAATATGGAAATAGAAAATTTGTTAAAAGATATAATTGAACTTCAAAAAGAAGCGGAACAATTTTCTTATATTTTGGAAGAAGAGAAAAAAGAGTTAATGAAAAGAATTTTACAAGCAGAAGAAGAAGCTTCAACGGAATATATACAAAGTAAATATATTAGTAGAAATAAGGATTTAAATTGATTAGAAATTTTTTATTTTTTATTTTATTAGGAACATTATTATTTGCGGTGGAAGAAACAAGTAGTTCTTTAACAAAACAAAGAATAGAGGTAATGGACTTAAAAAAAGAGCTAAACAACTTTTATAATGAAAAAGAAACAGAATATCAACAGAGAAAAAAAGAACTAGAGGGTATACTTGTTCAAATAGAAAAAGAGAAAACAGCAATACAAAAGTTGCATGATAAAAATTTAGAAATTTTAAAAGATATAAAGCTAGAAGTTGAAAGTAAAACATCAAAAATATATAATACAATGAAGCCAAAAAATGCCGCTGACATTTTTAATCAGATGATAGGTGAAGGTAAAATTGAAGATGTTTTTGATATAATGGTAAAATTAAAAGAAAATAATGTAACTCAAATTATGAAATTTCTAAGTATAGAAAATGCATCTATGATAACCCAAAAATTAGAAAATTATAGTGTAGAAAACGAGAAGAAGGAATAAATATGGCAGATGATCAAGAATCAAGAGGTTCAGGTAGTGGAAAAGGTTTAATGATTGTATTAATAGCCTTAGTAGTAATTCTAATTTTTGCTGTTATTGGGGGCGGTTATTTTCTCTATTCTCAAGGTGCAGTAGGAAATAATAATAATTCATCAGCTTCACATGAAGAAGTTAAAAAAGAAGAATCTTCAGATAAAGGTGAATCTTTTAAAGCAGATATTACTGATTTAGTTTTAAACTTAACAGATTCACGAGGAAAAGAAAAATTAATGAAATTATCTTTTTCTATTAAAAGTAATGAACCAACAATTGCTGCAATTGTAGAATCGTATAAAGCAGAAATTGTGGATGTAGTAATCTCTCAAATAAGTTCAAGAAGTTCAGAGGAATTATTAACTGTTGGAGGTAAAAATTTATTAAAAGATGAATTATTACAAGATATTAATAATGTAATAAATGAAGTTACTAAATCAAAACCTGAAATAGCAAAAAATAGTGTTAAACAAATATTGTTTACAACTTTTGTAATTAAATAATGATACTTGCAGTTAAAAGAAATAAAAAAAGAAATCTATTAAAGATTTTTATTTTATTATCTTTAGTTGGTATGTTTGGAGCTTATTATTTTTATGTAAATAAAAATTTTCAAGAACAACAACAAAAAGAGTTAGAAACAAAACAAGCTTTAAAACTGCAAGAAGAAAAAAAAGAAAAAGAAAAAAAAGATATTGAAAAAGCTATTTTAACGGAAATAGAAAAAGCAATAGATTTAGTTGGACAAGAAAATATTAAACACGTTAAAATCATTGAAGATAAAGTTATAATTATTTGTGAACCAACAACTAATCTTGATGCATTAATGGTAAGATACGGAGCTATGGCGCTCATTAAAAAAACGCTAAATGAAATAATAATAGCAGTTGACATAAATTTTATATTAAAAAGTAGATTAAATGCAAAATAGTTTTATGATTATATTTATTTTAGTGTTTTTTAGTGCTTGCACTGCTTCAAAAGAAGAGTTAGTTTTTGAAAAACCAGAAATCCAAATACCTAGAAAAAGTCCTGAACCATTAAAAAATAAAGGTTCTTTATATTCTATGCAAGGAACTTCTTTATTTGCAGATAAAAAAGATTTACAAGTTGGTGATATTATTCAAATAGTAATAAGTGAAGATTTAACATCAAAAAGTAATAATAAAAGAGAACTAACAAGTACAAGAGATAATAGTTTAGGTGGAGGATTACTAGCCGCAACTGGAACTAATACTTTAGGTGGAGCTGTTGGAAGTGCAGCGAATGATTTTAATTCAAATCTTGGTGTGAATTTTAAATCAAATAGTTCTGCTTCTGATAAAGGAAAAGTTAAAACTGAGTTGGATGAAACTTTTGCCACAACAATTTCTGCAATTATTGAAGAGACTTACCAAAATGGTAACTATTATATAAAAGGTAGAAAAGAGATGTTAATCGAAGGACAAAGACAAGAAATAATTGTAAGTGGAGTAATAAGACCTTATGATATTACTTCTGATAATTCTATAAATTCTTCTCAAATAGCAGATTTAAAATTACTATATGATAAAGATGGTACTGAATCAGATATTTTAGAAACACCTTGGGGATTGAAATTAATAAGATCAATATGGCCATTTTAATCTAATTTTAAGAAATGTAATGTAATAATTTGTAAAATTATACCTAAAGGAGGTTCTATGCTAAGTACATTGAGTGTTTCACAAACGGGACTGAATGCTGCTAAAATTGCAGTTGAAAATGTGTCTAACAATATAGCTAATGAGAATACTGCTGGGTATAAAAAAAGAGTTATTCAACTTAGTGAATTAGAACAAATGGATGCACAATTCGCAGGTCGAGGTGTTAGTGTTGATGGTACATTTAGGATTACGTCTCAATATATGTATGACAAACTTGTGTCAGAAAATAGTAAGTTAAACTATTATGATAAATTGTCAAGTATGCTAGGAAGTGTTGAATCAACATTTAAAGAGACATTAGATAGCGGTTTAACAGCAGATTTAAATAGATATTATCAATCTGTTGAAAATTTAAGATCTAATCCAAGTTCACAAATATATAAAACAGCTTTACAAAATCAGGGTAAAATTCTAGTTGAATCTCTACAAAATTTATATACAAGTGTAGAACAACAACAAGTGGGTGAAAAAAAAGAGTTATATAAAAATGTAGAAAATGTAAATAGTATCTTAAAAGAAATAGGTCAGTTAAATGAAAAAATACAAAAATATGGACAAAGTAATGACTTACTTGATAAAAGAGATCAACTAGAATTAGAGCTATCAGGTTACGTAGATATAAATGTAAATAGAGATACTGATTATTATGAACTAAAAATAGGTGGTGAAACAGCCATTAGCAGTAATACAAATGTTAGAACTATTGAAGTTAAAGAAGAAGATACTTTACAAAAAGATAAATATACTTTAATAGATTCAAGTGTAATACCTAATGTTGTACATGATGCACTAAAATATAATGAAGATTTTACACCAAAAGCAATTGATGCAAATGATGTAGTTACTTATAAATTGAATAATGAATTTGAAGTATCTGTTACTATGGGTGAATTAATATCAATGGACTGGGATGGCGATGGCACTGTTACAACAGAAGCGGTAACTACTTCAAATTTAACAAGAGCTTTAGTTCATAAAATAAATTCAAGTTCAGATATGAAAAATTCAATAACAGCATACAATGGAGATTATTCTATTGATGCTAATGGAAATAAAGTTACTAAGAATTTTCAAGATAATTTTTTAAGAATTGAATCAAAAGATGCTGGAATTGGAAATCAGTTTGATGGAAGAATTAGCATTGAAAAAAGAGATAATACAAATCCAGCAATAGTTGATAGTAGAGAATCTATTTATAGAAATGAATCTCAAAGTACAGATCCTGAATCAAGAGTTTATATATCAATATATGACAAAGAAATATCAGTTAAGAATGGTATTATAAAAGCCCAAACTGAAAATTTATCATCAGATTCACCTAATAATAAATTTCAAGGATATTTAGATAGATTAGATGCTTTTGCACAAACTTTAGGTGATATTTCAGATAAATATATTAAAACAGGAACAGACAAGTATATTTATGGAGAAGCGGCAAGTGATGAATCATTAGGAGTAATTAATTCTTTAGGTTTATTTAGTGGTTCAGGTGTAAAAACTCTAAAATTTAATGATAGTTTAGTAAATGAGTTAACACAAGATAAATTAGATTATTTAGCAACTATACAATGGAAAAGTGACTTGTCTTATGATGGAAAAGGACAAAATGTTGTTACAACAAAAAAAGCTTCTTTATCTGAGTTTTTTAGAGATTTAAGAGTAACTGTTTCAGCAGATAAAGAGAGTGTTAATTTTCTAAAAGAAACACAATCTGGTGTAAAGATGTCAATTCAATCTTCGTATGATCAATTAACAAAAGTTGATAAAGATGAAGAAATGTTAGATTTAATGAAGTTTCAAGCAGCTTATACTGCAAATGCTAAGATAATTACAGCAATAGATGAAATGTTGCAAACTTTACTTGGCTTAAAAAGATAAAAGGATAAATCATGGCTAATGGAGTTTTAGGATTAGGTTCAGGTCAAGCAGCATCTTTAAATAGTGAATTAATTGAAAAATTAAAAACGGCAGAAAGAAAATCAACAGTAGAACCAATTGAAACAAAAATAGGTAAAATGACTACTGAAAAAACAACTTTTTCAACAATTGAAGCAAAAGTAGCAGAATTTTTAGAAACTGTTAAACCTTTTGACTTATTTATTTCAGGTGGACTTAATGCATTTGAACAAAAAGGCGCAACAACTTCTGGAGATTCAGTTACTTTTGATGCTGCTGATGCAAAATCTTTAAGTAAAGGGTTTACAAGTGTTGATATAACTCAGCTGGCACAAAAAGATGTATATCAATCAAATAATGTAGATGAAACAACAAAAAATGCAAAAATAAATCAAGGTTCATTAGTTATTAATGGTCAAACTTTTGATACAACAAATAAAAGTTATCAAGAACTGGCTACTGAAATATCTAAAGAATCAGGAATGTCAGCATCTGTAGAACAAGTAGGAACAAATTCTTATCGACTGATTGTAAAAAGTCAAGAAACAGGACTTGATAATAAGTTGAATATTAGTGGAGCAGCAAGTCAAGCTTTAGGTTTTACTACTGATGGAACAACTACAAATGCAACTAATCATATATTAGAAGCTAAAAATATGATTGCAAAAGTTGATGGTGTAGAATATAACGTAGCAACTAATAATATAACAGTTGATGGACTTAAAATTATAGCAAATAAAGTTGGAGTATCTACTATAACAGTTACTGATGATACTTCAAAGCTTGAAACTCAGATGAAGAATTTTGTAGCAAAATATAATGAACTTTTAACACTTGTTGATACTGAAGTATACAAGTCAGATTCGTCTTTAGATGATAAATCATCTATTAAAAGTATAATGAGTCAAGTAAAAGATAAATTATTTAGCTCATATGGTCCAGATAGTGATAAATCATTATTTAATTTTGGTGTAGAACTTGATAAAAATGGTGGTTTATCGTTGAATACTACTAAATTTAATAAAGCAGTTCAAGATGATTTACCTGGCTTGAAAGATTTATTTATAGGTAGTGCAGAAAAAAAAGGTTTAGGAACAATATTAAAAGAAACAATAGATGAAATGAGATATGTTGGTGGAACACTAAATTCTTATGAATCTGCAATGACAAAAAGAGAAACTAAACTAAACGAAGAAAAAGATAAAGCAGAAAAATCATTAAATGCAAAATATGAACAATTAGCATTACAATTTAGTTCTTATGGTGCTCTTATAAATCAAATGGAATCATCATTTTCAGGATTAAAAATGATGATTAGCCAATCAACTTCAGGTAATTAATTTTTATAAAGAAAAAGGATTTTTCCCTTTTTCTTTTCTTCTTCATAATTAAGCAAATATATAATATACTGACAAACAAAAATGATTATTATGAGGAATAAAAGTATGGGAATAGAAGTATATAATCAACAAAATGCGATCTCGGATGATCCTTATGTTTTAGTATTAAAACTTTATGAGGGTGTAATAAAATACCTTTCATTTGTAAAAAGTGCTATGGAAGAAAAAAATGTTGAAGTAAAATTTACTTACATAAATAAATCAATAGCAATTTTTGACGAATTGAGAAATGTATTAGATTTTGATGGTGGAGAAGTTGCATATTATTTAGATGGTTTATACTTATACCAAATTGAAACTTTATTTAGTGCTGGAATTGATGATAATATCAATGCAGTTAATCAAGTTATGAAAGTTACTCAAGGATTAATTGACGCATGGAAAGAAGAAACAGGTCTTTAAAAGCATTGAGTGAATTGGTTTATATCGATTCACTTGATTCATTTGAAAAAGCAGATAGCTTAGTAAAATGGTATGATAATTATTTGGCTAATGATTCAATTTCAGATTTTGATTTAGAGTTAGAAGACTTAAAAAAACTTCAAGAACTTTTTTTTAAGAATATAAATTTCTTGAAAGCTCACAAAGAAGAGACAAGATTAGAACTTGTTAAAATGCAAAAAATGAAAAGGTTTTTAAAGAATTAATTCTTTTAAATCTATATTTTTCCAAAAAATATAAGCTCTTATATTTTTTGGTATTTTATTTGTTCTATAACTCTCTTTAGATTTTTTATCCATAATTTCATTACAGTTTGGAGCAATCCAAATATAATCTTCCAAAATTGAGATATTTATTTTATGTGAAATGGTAATCTCTTTTTGTTTTAAAATCTCATTTCTTTGGGCATTTGAGAGTAAAATTCCTCTTTTTTTTAAACTTAAATCAATAGTTCGAATATTTAAATTATCATCTTTTTGATTTAAAAATATTTCTAAGTCTTCTATTTTTTTTATTGGATTATTTTGAATACTCAAAGAGTTTAAATCATTTTGTAGATATTCAAAAGATTTTTTTACTCCACTATTAAATTCTTCTAAAAATTTATTTGAGAAATTATGTCTAAAATAGTTTCTTTTATATTTTTCATCAAAATTTGATTCATCAACAAAATATTTGTGATTATATTCTTTTAAATACATTTCTAATTCATCTTTTGTGATATTTAAAAGTGGTTTATAAATTTTGTAGTTTTCTTTTTGTTCAAACTCATTAAACCCAATGAGTTCAACTAAACCTGCACCTTTTGATAGTTGCATCATAAACCACTCTAATTTATCGTTTAATTGGTGTGCTGTGATTAGATTTTCATAAGAGTTTTCTAAAATAGTTTCTTCAAAAAATTTATATCTTATATCCCTTGCAGTTTTCTCAAAGTTTGAATTATTTTCAAGGGTAATATCTTTTATAAAAATAGATTTGTTATATTTTGAAGCAAGTTCTTTTGCATAAGAGATTTCATCTTTGCTTTGAATTCTTAAATTATAATCAACAATAGCAATATCAAAGGGAATATTTTGTTTTAAAAGTAAAAAAAATAGTGCAGTAGAATCAACTCCTGCTGAAAAAGCTAGCAGGTTTTTTTGATTTTTAACTACACTAAAATCTAAATTCATATTATTTAATTACAGTTGCTAGTAATTTATCTCCCGCAAGTTCTGTAACTCTTACTGTATATATTTGTCCAAATTTAATTTGTTCACCATCAGGTAATTCATTATCATTGATGTAAATTTCACCATCAATATCAGGTGCCCAAAGAGTTTTTCTAGCACTTAAAAGATATTCATGTTCTTCACTTTCCCCATCAACATAAACTTCAAAAGTTTTTCCAATTTCAGCTTCTAAAGATTCTTGAGTTGTTTGGGCAATAATTTCACCAATTTCTTCAGCTCTAGCATCAATTATTTCTTGCTCTACCATATCTTTTGAAAGTGCAGCAGTTGTTCCCTCTTCAGTTGAGTATGAAAATACATTTGCTCTATCAAATTTGAATTCTTCAATATATCTACAAAGTGCTTCGTGGTCTTCTAAAGTTTCACCAGGATGCCCTGCAATAAATGTAGTTCTTACAAAAGAGTTTGGTTTACTTCTCATGTGGTTCATAAGTTCATTTAGTTTTTCAACGCCTTTTCCTCTTTTCATGATTTTAAGCATTGATGGAGTTATATGTTGAAGTGGCATATCAAAATAGTTTACAAAAACTTTTGAGTCAGCAATTTTGTCTATTAAACTTAAAGTTGTAGTTGATGGATAAAGGTATAAAATTCTTGCTGTTTTAATTCCCTCAATTTTTTTAACTTCATCTATTAAAAGTTCAAGACCATTTTTTATATCTTGGTCTCGTAAAAAAGATGATGAATCTTGTGATACAAATGAAAAATCTACATAACCTTTTGAAACAAGTGATTTAACTTCTTTTACAAGTGACTCCAAAGTTCTTGAGTGAAGTTTCCCTTTAAAAGATGGAATTGCACAGAATGAACAAGTTTGATTACATCCTTCGCTTAGTTTTACGTAAGCATGATATGAAGAACCTGTGATTACTCTTTCATTTTCATCGCTAGCTAAAAATACTTCATTTGAAAATGCACTTCTTTTTTCATGTACAAGTAAATCAATTTTGTCATAATCTCCAACACCAGTGAAAACATCGATTTCTGGTAACTCTTTTTGAAGTTCACCTTGGTATCTTTCACTTAAACATCCAGCCATTACTAAAACTGACTCTTTTTTTCTTTCGTCATGAAGATTAAAAATTGTATTTAAACTCTCTTGTTTCGCACTATCTATAAATCCACATGTATTTACGATGATAACATCGGCATTTGCTGCATCATCTGTAATTGTATAATCTTTTAATTTACCTAACATAATCTCTGAATCTACAAGATTTTTAGTACAACCAAGGCTTACTAAATGTAGAGTTTTTTTAGGATTTTTTACTGAAAATTTCATATATTTATTCTTTTTATCTTAATTTTTTTGCAATTTTATCATAAACTATTGTTAAAGCCAAATATTATCTAAAAGCCTAGTATTCCCAAATCTAGCAACAACAAGAATGATTGTATTTTTAGGCTCAATAGTTTTTAATTCATTAAATTCTCTATCAACAATTGCCACATATTCCACATCTAAAGTTTTCATAATTTCATAAACTTTATTTTTTACAGCTTCAACGCTTCTTTCTCCACTTGCAATTAAAGAACCAGCCATATATAAAGATTTTGAGATTAATAAAGCATCAACTCTTTGTGTTGGGTCTAAATATACATTTCTTGAGCTAAGTGCTAAACCATCATCTTCTCTTATAATTTCACAAGGAACAATATTTATAGGCAAAAATAGATCTTTTACCATTTGAGTTATAAGTGAAAGTTGTTGAGCATCTTTTTTTCCAAAATATGCATTTGTTGGTTGTGTTAAATTAAATAGTTTTAACACAACTCTTAAAACCCCATCAAAATGTCCCGGTCTTGTTTTACCTTCTAAAATATAACTCTTATTTGGAGCTTTTATTAAAACTTCTTCTTTCCCATACATAGTTGAAATTTCAGGCATAAAAACATAATCAACTTTACACATTTCACAAATTCTTTTATCCGCTTCATCTTTTCTTGGATAAGCATCTAAATCTTCACCTGGTAAAAACTGAGTTGGATTTACAAATATTGAAACAATTACAACTTCATTTTCATTTCTTGCTTGTTTAATTAATGAAATGTGACCATTATGTAAAGCGCCCATTGTTGGTACAAATCCAACAGTTCCAGTTATATTTTTTCTAACTTCTTGCAACTCTTCTATTGTTTTTAAAACTTGCAACTCTTTTCCTTAATGATAAAATTTATATGTTAAAATCTATTTTTCTTCGTAATTTGGATTTAGTTTTAATAAAACTAAATCTGCAATCATATTACCAATTAGTGTCAAAAAGGCACCAATTATCAAAATTCCCATGATTACTGGATAATCATGTGATAAAGCACTTTGATAAAACAATAATCCCATTCCATCTATTGAAAAAATTGTTTCTAAAATTACAGAACCTCCTATGATTCCAGGAAGTGAAAGTCCAAGAAGTGTAATAACTGGTGGATATAAATTTGGCAAAATGTAGTATCTTAAAATCTGTTTTTGAGTTAATCCTCTTGCACGCGCGAAAAAGATGTAATCAGATTTTAAAATCTCAAGAGTTAAACTCCTAATATATAAAATTAAACTTCCAATTCCACCAAAAACAATAATAAAAATAGGAAGTATTAAATGCCAAGCATAATCTAAATAATAAGTTAAACTTCCATCATTTGGAACACTATGAAGTCCTGCAATTGGTAATATTTCAAAATTTATAGCAAAAATTAGAACAAATAAAAGTGCTAGATAAAAAGAAGGCATTGAAAAACTTAGAAGTGATAATTGACCTGTAAATTTATCAAAAAATGAGTTTTTATTAAGTGCTGATTTAATTCCAAAATACAAAGAGATTATAAATATCAAAACCATAGAGACAATATTTAAAATCAAAGTAATAGGCATTCTGCTTAAAATTTCATCTTTTACCATCTCTCCACTTGCAAATGAAATCCCAAAATCAAGTTGAATAATAGAATAAATCCAAGAAAAAAATTGAATATATAAAGGTTTATCTAATCCATAAATAGCTTTTAATTGCGCAATTGATTCAGGAGTAATATTTGGATTTAATTCACCACTTGCAAAAAAAGAGTTTGGAGCAGCGTTTATTGCTATAAAAGATATAAGGCTAATTATAAAAAGCATGGTGATAAGGTATAATAATTTTTTAAAAAATAGTTTCATGTTCGGATTATACAAAAGATAGGTTTAAATGATAGGTATAGATATAACTTCAATAGATAGAATAAAAAAAATGTATGAAAAGTTTGGAATAAAGGCTTATGAAAAGTTCTTAAATCCAAAAGAAATTGAGCTTATAAAAAAGCCCGAAACTGCTGCTGGATTTTGGGCTGCAAAAGAGGCTGCTTCAAAAGCTATTGGAACTGGAATTGGTGCATCTTGTGGTTTTCATGATATTAAAATATCAAAGGGAAAATTAGGAAATCCAAAAATTAAATATAAGAAAAAAGTTAGAAAGGCTTTTGGGATAAAAGATTCTCATCTTTCAATAACACATGATTCTGGTTTTGCTATGGCAGTTGTTATAAATGTTTTGAAAAAAAAGTAAAGATGCTATAAGAATTATTTCTTATAGCATTATTAAAAGAATTTTAAAATAACTTGAATTATTGTAGCATTTATTAAATCAACAAAAAATGCGCCACAAAGAGGAACAATTAAGAAAGCTTTATGAGAAACTCCATATACATTTGTTATTGCTTGCATATTTGCAACTGCTGTTGGAGTAGCACCTAATCCAAAACCACAATGACCAGCAGCTAAAACACTAGCATCATAATTTTTACCCATAACTCTAAATGTTACAAAATAAGCATATAAAATCATAACGACAACTTGAGTAACTAAAATTACAGACAATGCGCCAGCTAAATTTGATAATTGCCAAAGTTTAAGTGAAAGTAGTGCCATCGCAAGAAATAAAGATAAAGAAGCATTTCCAAATACGTCTATTGCTCTATCAAAAATTTCTACTTTTAGTATATTTTCTAAAACATTCCTTAAAATTACACCACCTGCTAATGCCCAAACAAAAGTAGGTAATTCAAACGATGTTCCTTTTGAAAAACCTGTCATAAAATCAGCAAAAGCCAAACATGCTGCAAAAAGTCCTAAAGTTGTAATTGCACTATTTGTAGTGATTAATCTTACTGCTTTTGGATACTCAAAAGGTACAAACTCATCAATTACTTTTTTATTCCCAGTGTCATTCTCATCTTTTTGTAGATGACCATTTTTAATTTTATATCTATTTATTAGAAGTTTCGCAAGCGGTCCACCAATAATTCCACCCATTACAAGACCAAAAGTAGCACCTGCCATACCAAGAGCAGTAGCATTTTCTATACCATATTTGGTTTCTAATATAGTTCCCCATGCACCAGCAGTTCCATGTCCTCCTGTGAGAGTTATTGAACCAGCGATTAATCCAATAAGCGGATCAATACCTAAAATTGTAGCAAGTGAAACACCAACAAAATTTTGAACTACAATAAAAAAAGCTATAACAAAAAGAAAGATTACAAGACTTTTCCCACCTTCTTTTAGTTTGTAAAAGTTTGCACTAAGTCCAATTGATGCAAAGAAAATGAGCATAAAACTTGTTTGAAGTTCTGTACTTGTTGTTATGCTATAACCAAAAAAGTAGTGTATAATCGTTGTACATAGTGCTGCAACAAGACCCCCTGCAACTGGTTCTGGAATATTATATCTTTTTAGAAAATCTATTTTATTTACTAAGAATTTTCCAATAAGTAAAACTATAACGGCTACAATTAGTGTGTAATATGAATTAAATGTAAAATTCATAAGTTTTTTTCCTTTATTTTAAATTATTATTTTTTAAATATCTTTCAAGTATTATTTTAGCAGCCAAAGAATCAACTCTTCCGTCTCTTTTGTATTTAATTTCACCTTTCATCATCTCTTCTGCTTCAATTGAACTCATATTTTCTTCTTGAAATTCAAAAGGAATTTCAAGTTTTAGTAAACCAACAAAATGTTTTATTCTATTTTGTGTATCTTCAGAAGAACTAGGAAATCCAACGATTAGTTTTTCGATTTCCCACTCTTTTAAAAAAGTATTTACATCACGAGCTGCTTGATCTCTATTTTTTCTTAAAATGGCATTTTGTGGAGTTACGATATTTGAAGCCAGACAAATAGCAACTCCGATTCTTTTAAGTCCCACATCAATAGAGGCTAATTTCAAGAGATAATCTCATCTGCAACATCAAATCTATTTGCTGTCATTAAATGGATTTTTGGATGAAGTTTATTTAACTCTTTGAATAAATCTTGACTTAGTTTCATTCCCACTTTATACTCTTCTTCTTCTGAAATACTATGAGCAGATTCAAGGGCATCTATCCAAAATTGAGGAACATGAATACCTGGAACTTGAGCCGATAAAAATAGGGCGGTTCTTAGTTTCGTAACTGGAAATAAACCAAAAATTAGTTGAGCTTTTTTCTTATCTCCCTCAACACCTTCTTTCGCAATGTTGAAAGATTCTAATAGTTTTTTTGCATTTTCAATATCAAAAACAGGTTGAGATATTATTCCTAATGCTCCATTTTGGATTTTATTATGCATCTTTTTTTCTAAACTTGAAAAGTTTTTTGCATAAGAATTTGTAACTGCAAATGGAAAAATCTCTTTTGGTTCAATTTTAAAAGGTCGACCTGCGAAATCCATTCCACAATTAAATGATTTTATGATTTTTAAAAGCATAATTGAGTTTGCCTCAAATACACCTTTTGAGTGTGGTTGGTCACTCATTTTTGCTGGGTCTCCGGTAAGAGCCAAAATAGCTCTAACATCAAAATCATTTGCTCCCATTAAATCAGATTGCAATGCAATTTTATTTCTATCTCTCATAGTCATTGTTGCAATTACTGGTTTTTTAAACTCCATTTGAAGTTTAAGTGATGCAAAAAGTGCATTGTATTTTAATTTTGCAAGTGGATTATCTGTGCATGAAAAACCATCAACTCTATCTTGTAGTTTAAATTTTTTAATTTTTTCAATAATATTGTGCATTGATGGTTCATGTTGAGGTGTTGTTTCAAGTGTTAAGAATTTATCTTCTTGAAGTTTTTGAATAAGTGTTTCAAACATTGGATAAACAATCCTTTAGTATATTTAGTTTTATTTGGCTAAAATTATACCCTTTAAAGAATAAAACTAGGGAAAATTAATGAAATTAGCTGTTTTTGATTTTGATTCAACACTTATGGATGGAGAGACAATTGACTTTCTAGCAGAAGAGTTGGGTATTGGTGAACAAGTTACAAAAATTACAGAAGAAGCGATGAGTGGAAGATTAGATTTTTTTGAATCTTTAACTACAAGAGTTGCTCTTTTAAAAGGAATGGATTACCAAAGAGTTGTAGATATTTGCGCAAATCTTCCTTTAATGCCAGGTGCTATGGAATTAGTTCCAGCACTTCAAAAAATGGGTTATAAAGTAGTTTGTTTTTCAGGTGGTTTTAGAATTGGTACAACTCCAGCCAAAGAAAAATTAGGTTTAGATGCTGATTTTTCAAATGTTTTACATGAAAAAGATGGAAAATTAACAGGTCTTATTGGTGGAGATATGATGTTTGGATATTCAAAAGGTGATATGCTTCAAAGAATTCAAGGTTTAATGGGAATTACAAGAGCTGATACTTTAGTTTGTGGAGATGGAGCAAATGATTTATCTATGTTCGCTCACGCTGATACAAGAGTTGCTTTTTGTGCAAGAGAAGTTTTGAAAAAAGAAGCAAATATTGTTATTGATACAAAAGATTTAACAAAAATTTTAGATTATATAAAGGCTTAATTATGAGTTTAAAAGAAGATATTAATTTCTCTTTATGGTGTGATTTTATTGAAAGAGATTTTTTAGAAACAAGATTTAAAGAGATTATCAAAAAAAATATTATTCAAGGTGCTACTTCAAATCCAGCGATTTTTGAATCATCAATTACAAATTCTCTTGCTTATAAACAACAACTTGATATGTTGCAAGCAAATAATGCTAAAACTATTTATGAAGAGTTAGCATTAACAGATATTAAAAGAGCAGCAGCTTTACTTTCTGATTTACATAAAAATGATGCTGATGACGGATTTATTTCTATTGAAGTTGACCCACTTTTATGTGATGATGCAGCAGGAACTATAGAAGAGGGAGTTAGACTTTATTCTATGATAAGTGCTGATAATGTAATGATTAAAATTCCTGCAACTGAAGCTGGATATATTGCAATGAGAGAATTAACATCAAAAGGAATAAATGTAAATGCTACACTTATTTTCTCTCCCCAACAAGCAATAAAATGTACACAAGCTTTAGATGAGGGAATCAAAGATTCAAATAAAGATATTAAAGCTGTTGTTTCTATTTTTGTTTCAAGATTTGATAGATTAGCTGATAATGAGTTAAAATTAAAAGGTTTAGAAACTTCTAAATTAGGGATTGTTAATGCAACAAAGTGTTATCATGAAATTAATAAATTTGGAAATTCAAACATTAGAACACTATTCGCAAGTACAGGCGTAAAAGGTGATGAATTAGCTCCAAGTTATTATGTGGACAATTTAATTTATCCAAATTCAATAAATACAGCACCTCTTGCTACAATCGAAGATTGGGTTAAAGATGGTTCAAAAGTGCAAACTTCTATTATGAGTGAAAATGAGTGTGATAAATATTTTGAAACTTTAAAAACAAAAGGTATCAAAATGGAAACTATTTATGAAAAACTTTTAAAAGATGGAGTTGAAGCTTTTAAAATTTCGTTCAAAGATTTACTTTCAAAATTAATTCACTAATTTTTTAAAATTTATAATGTGGCAAAACTTACTGCTACATTGTAAATTTATCTTCCTGTTTTATTACAAATCAATAACTTTTTAGCCTTAACTCCTTAAGAAACATTTAGCTAGAATTTGTATTAGTTAAATAAAATATGTAAAGGCAGATTAAAAATGAACAATTGGAATCCTAGTAGCTGGAGAGATTTTCCTATAAAGCAACAACCTACTTATAATGATTTAGAAAAACTAAAAAAAGTAGAAAGCGAACTAGCTTCTTATCCTCCTTTAATTTTTGCAGGGGAAGCCCTAAATTTAAAAAAACAATTAGCTGATGTAGTAAATGGAAAAGCATTTTTACTTCAAGGTGGAGATTGTGCTGAATCTTTTGCTTCATTCAATGCAACAAATATTAAAGATTTATTTAAAGTAATGATGCAAATGGCCGTAGTATTGACATTTTCTGGTGGTTGTCCTGTTGTAAAAGTTGGACGAGTTGCTGGTCAATTTGCGAAACCTAGAAGTACAGACTTTGAAGAAATAGATGGAATATCATTACCTTCATATAGAGGAGATATTATAAATGATATTGAATTTACAGAAAAAGCAAGAAACCCAAGAGCTAAGAAATTATTAAAAGCATACAATCAAAGTGCTGCAACTATGAATCTTTTAAGAGCATTTTCAAGGGGTGGAATGGCTGATTTAAATCAAGTTCATTTATGGAATTTAGACTTTGTAAAAGATAATTATTTAGGTGCAAAATATGAAGAACTTGCAAATAAAATCTCTGAGAGTTTAACATTTATGAAAGCTTGTGGAATTACAAGTGAAAATACTCCACAACTAAATCAAACAACGTTATTTACTTCACATGAAGCATTGTTATTAAACTACGAACAAGCACTAACAAGAAAAGATTCAATAACTGGTGATTGGTTCAACTGTGCTGCTCATATGTTGTGGATTGGAGATAGAACAAGAGATTTAAGAGATGCTCATATTGAGTATTTTAGAGGAATAAATAATCCAATTGGATGTAAAGTTGGTCCTTCTATGAAAGAAGATGAATTAATCCAATTAATTGATGCACTAAATCCAAATAATGAAGCAGGAAGATTAAACCTAATTGTAAGAATGGGTGCAAATAAAGTTGGTGATTTCTTCCCTAAATTATTACAAAAAGTAAAAGCAGAAGGTAAAAATGTATTATGGTCATGTGACCCAATGCACGGAAATACAATCAAAGCTGATAATGGATATAAAACAAGAGATTTTGAAGCAATTTTAAGTGAAGTGAAACAATTTTTCCAGATTCATAAAGCAGAAGGTACTTATGCTGGTGGAATTCATCTTGAAATGACAGGACAAAATGTAACAGAATGTACAGGAAGCGCATCTTCAGCAGTTACTCAAGAGAGTTTATCAAATAGATATCATACTCAATGTGATCCAAGATTAAATGCTGATCAAGCTTTAGAATTATCATTTATGATAGCAAATACTTTAAAAGAAGCTAGAAAGAATTTAGTTTAAGTGAAAAACTTAGGCTTAAAACTATTTATCCTAATCTTTTTATTATTTGGAATTAATATCTTTGCAAAAGATATTAATTCAATAAGCAATTCAAATTGGGAAACACTACATCTATATCATGGTGAAAATCAAAGAGGTGGACCATTTGCTTTTGATGATACTTATGTAGAGTTTGAGTTTGGTGGAAGATACGAATGGCTCGATTTATATGGATATGTAGATTTTATTGATGCACTAAATAGTTCAAGTAGTGATAAACATGGACAAAACAACTTCTTTGTAGATATTGAACCTAGAATTTCAATAGATTATTTATTAGATAAAGATTTATCTTATGGAGCTTTACAAGAGCTATTTTTTGCTTTTGATATATATTATGCTGATGAACCAAATGGTAATGGCTTAAAAATAGTTTGGATGGGTTTAGGAAGTGATATTGATATTCCTTGGTTGGGAAAAAGTGGAGTAAATATTTATACTAGATATGTTGAAGAAAACTATGGCGCAAGTAATGAAAATAGTTTTGATGGATATGTTGCCCATATAAATTGGTTTAAACCAATTTACAATTTTACACAAAGTAGATTTGTATCTTTTCAAGGTTATATAGATTACGAATTTGGAAGTGATTTAGATAATAATGCTTTTGAAAGAACTTATAGAACAAGTGATTCTTTACAATCATATTTAGGTTTGTGGTTACATGACAAAAAATGGGTTGTTGGATATGGGCTAAAAGCTTATAAAAATATGACACAATGGAAAGATGGCGAAGTTTTAAATAACAAAGAAACCGATACAACAGGTTTTGCACACTACTTTAATGTGGGTTATAAGTTTTAGAGTAGAAATTTCTCTACTCTATTATAAAAAAATATTTTTATAAAGCTCTTCATCCCAAGCAACTACTAACTTATCATCAAACTCAATAACAGGTCTTTTAAAAAGCATTGGGTCTTTACAAAGCCACTCATATTTACCATTTGAATTAAGATTTAACTCTTTTAAATTTAGAGTTTTGTATTTTGTACCTTTATTATTAAAAAGTACATTTATATCAGCTTTTGTAGTCCAATCTTTGATTTTATCACTTGATGGAGTCTCTTTTTTGAAATCAAAAAATTCAACTTCTATGTTATTATCTTTAAAAAATTTCAAAGCATTTCTCACACTTCCACAAGTTTTTATTCCGTAAACAGTTATCATTTTTTACTCAATAATTTTTGGAACTATAAAATAACCATCTTCACTTTTTGGAGCATGTTTTAAAATATGAGTTGAAAGTTCTAAATCTTGATTTGAAACATCTTCTCTTAATGGCGTTCCACCTTCAATCGTACTAAATGTAGCTTCAATTCCTGAAACATCGATTTCATTTAGATTTTCAACAAAGTTTATAATATCACCTAATTCTGATTTTAATTTTTCTTTTCTTGAATCATCAATTTCTAAACTTGAAAGTTTTGCTAATTTTGCTATTAAGTTATCATCAACAGTCATAATAAATAATCCTTATTTTTTGTATTTTTAATTCTAGCCAAAAAGAGTTTATTTGCTTCTTTTAGCGTAAAAGTCTTTTTTAAATTCAACCCAGTTATTTGAAAGTATCGCCTCTCTAGCTTGTTTCATTAAACTTAAATAGTAATGAATATTATGAATAGAACCAAGCCTAAAATAGGTAATTTCTTTTGCTCTATATAAGTGGTTTAAATATGCTTTTGAAAAGTTTTTGCAAGTATAACAATCACACGCTTCATCGATTGGAGTGATGTCATCTTTATATTCAGCTTTTTTGATATTTAATCTTCCAAAAGTAGTAAATAAAGTTCCATTTCTTGCATTTCTTGTTGGCATTACACAGTCAAACATATCAACACCACGCTCAATATTTTCTATTAAATCTTCCGGTGTTCCAACACCCATTAAATATCTTGGTTTATCTTTTGGCATAAATTGTGTAGTCCACTCAACAGTTTCATACATATCAGCATTTGGTTCACCAACACTTAATCCACCAATTGCAAAACCATCATAATCACTTAAAGCACAAAGTTGTTCTGCACTTTGTTTTCTAAACTCTTTATCTGTTCCACCTTGGATAATTGCAAAGATGTTTTGGTGTGTTCCAATACCTTTAGCTTTTTGTTCCATGTGATATTCAATAGCTTCTTTTGCCCATTTTGTAGTTCTTTCAATTGATTTTGCAATTCTCTCTTTTGTATTAGGAAGTGCAACTAAATCATCTAAAATCATCATAATGTCAGAATTTAAATCATATTGAGTATCAAGCACACTTTTTGGAGTAAAATAGTGTTTACTTCCATCAATATGAGATTTAAACATAATTCCATTTTCATCTGGTTTAGAATTTGAACTTAAAGAAAAAGCTTGAAATCCACCAGAATCTGTTAAAAATGAGTTTGGAAATTTTGAAAAGCCATGAAGTCCACCAAATTTTTTCACAAGTTTACTTCCTGGTCTTAAATACAAGTGATAAGTATTTCCAAGAATAATTTTTGCTCCAAGTTCTAACATGTCATTTGCATCAAGAGCTTTTACCGTTCCTTGAGTACCAACTGGCATAAATACAGGAGTTTGTATTGTACTATGAGCTGTAACTATTGTACAAGCACGAGCATTATTTGAAGTAGCATTTATTGTAAATTCCATAAATAATATAAACCTTTTTTTTTGATTATGCAATTGTATCTAAAGTAAGATTATAGCTTTTAATTGATAGTTCTTTAAAATCTACAATTAATTTTTTTAAGATATAATTACGCCCATGAAAAAAATATTAATTATACTAGATGGTATTGTTGCAAAAAAATTAATGCAAAGAATTATTGAAGCAAATACAGGTGACAATAGTTACGATGTAATCTATATGAGTGACTTAATTTTACCTGTTCAAAAACCTTCAAATTTTACATTTTATAAATTCGATCCAACTTCAAAATCAAAACTTGCTATGGTTTTAGATAAAAATATTCATACAGAAGTTCTAATAGCTCTAAATTCAAAAGACGAAATGTTAAATGTTATAAAAAACATTAGAGAGCATACAAAAAATCTTCAAATGACAGTTTTAGATTATTGGGGAATGAAAGTAAATGATCCTTTAGTTCGAATTTATAAAGGAATCGAAGTTCTAGCAAATGGAATGGTTGAAAAACTTCCAAATGTTCCCGTTTTAGCTCAAAATATTGGATTAAGACAAGGTGAAATTATGGAAATTAGAATTCCATTTGGAAGTTCTTATGCTTATAGATATATAGGTTCAATAGAACAAAAAGAGTGGAAAATTTTTGGACTTTATAGAAATCAAAAAATGATTACTATAAAACCATCTTTAGTTTTAAAACCAAATGATGTGATTTTAGTTATTGGAAAACCTGAAGTTTTAATGCAAGTTTATAATGCGATTGGAAAAACTCAAGGACAATTTCCTATGCCATTTGGAACAAATATTTATCTATATTTGGATCTTTATTTACAAAATGATGAAAGTGTAAAAAAAGTAATAGATGAAGCAAAATATTTAAATCAAAAACTAAAAAACAATCTTTTAATAGTAAGAATTACAAGACCAACAACTGTTCAAATTATGAATTTCATAAAAGAAGAGTTAAAAAATTTTCCTTCAATAGTTTTATTAATTGATTATGGAAATAGAGGCTTTAATCGAATCGTAAAAGAAGATTTTAGAAAAAATAATATTGGTATGATTATGTTAACTCCTGAAATGTTTAAAAATAAAGAAGATATTCAGAGTGTTTTAGATTTAAAAATTCCAATTTTTAAATTTGGAAAAGAGAATCTAAAAGCTATAAAAAGAACTGTAATTATTTTAAATGATACGAACTCTTACGAACAAATATCTCCTATTGTATTTGATATTTCAAGTCAATTAAAAATAAAAACAAAAATATTCGATTTAGATCCCGTTGGAGATAAAGAAGGAAAAACTAATCTTTTAGATCATTTTGAAAATTTAGCAAAAATTTTTAATGAAAAAATAGAAGTAGTAACGAGTGCTCAAAATCCAATAAGAGAACTAAAAAAACAAAAAGATATGCTTCAACTTTTACCACTAAAAGAAAAAATGTTTAAAAAGAAATTTTTATTTAAATTTTTATATACAAATAGCGATTTTATCGCATTCAATTCAGACAAATATAATCAACTGTTAATACCAATAGTTGAAGAATAAAAGGAAATAAATTTTATGAATTTTGAAAAATATCCATTTGAAAAATTAAATGAATTATTAGCTGATATTGTTCCAAATGAAAAATATGAATTATCAGCTTTAACTATTGGTGAACCAAAATTTGAAACGCCTTTATTTATCCAAGATAAATTAAAAGAAACAAGTTCAAGTTTACGAAAATATCCCTCAACAATTGGTGAGCCATTTTTGAGAGAATCAATGATAAATTTTGTGAAAACAAGATTTAATGTAACTTTACAAATGAATCAAATTGTTCCAACATTTGGAACAAGAGAAGTTTTATTTAACTTTCCACAATTTGCTTTATTTGACAAAACAAATCCAGTTATGGCATTTACAAATCCATTTTACCAAATTTATGAAGGAGCAGCGATTGCTTCAAGAGCAGAAGTTATTCATATTGATTTAACAAAAGAGAATAATTTTAAAGCAACACTTAGTGATGAAGATTTAAAAAGATGTGATTTAGTAATTTTAAATTTTCCAAATAATCCGACATCAGCTTCAATGGGTGTTGACGAGTTAGGAGAATGGGTAAAAAAAGCTTTAGAGTTTGATTTTATACTTGTAAATGATGAGTGTTATTCTGAAATCTATTTTGATGAAAACAGAAAACCAGCTTCACTTTTAGAAGCTTCTATTTTGGTTGGAAATAAAGATTTTAAAAATGTTTTAGTAATGAACTCTATTTCAAAAAGAAGTTCTGCTCCAGGGCTACGAAGTGGATTTATTGCAGGTGATGCAAATATTTTAAAAGAGTATTTACAATATAGAACTTATATTGGATGTGCATCTCCAGTTCCTCTTCAAGAAGCAGCAGCAGTTGCTTGGAATGACCAAAATCATGTGAATGAATTTAGAAAAATCTATAAAAAGAATTTTGAACTTGCCCATGAAATTTTAGGAACACCAATTCCAGAAGCAACTTTTTATATTTGGTTAGAGGTTGATGATGAAATAGAGTTTACAAAAAACTTATACAAAGAAAAAAATATCAAAGTACTACCAGGAAGTTTTTTAGGAAGAAATGGTTTAGGAAAAGGTTATATCAGAATAGCACTTGTTGAAAATGAAGAAAAAACAAGGGAAGTTCTTAAAAGATTAAAGGATTTTATAGATGGATAAAGAAGCGCTATTTCAAGCAAGAACAAATCCTGATTTTCTAAAGTATTTAGAAGAAGCAAGAATTAATTCTATGAAAGCTGAAGATATAGGTTTGATGTATGAAACTTTGGATTCTATGTTAGTTCTTGATTTAGATGAAGAAAATGTTAATAAACTGTATGAACAGATTTTAAAAACATCATTTTCAAATGTGGAAAAAATACTAGAAAATCATGGAAAATTAAATCTTGAGGGTGATAATTTACTTTATGTAAGAGCTTTATATGAACATGCAGTTGAGAAATGGTCTTATGATAATTTTGATGGGGCAAAAGATTTAATTTTTGTTTTAGCAAATATAATAAAAGATGAAAATTTAGAAAAAGCTTTGAATATTTTGATTATATTTTTAGCTTCAAAAATTCAATTAGATGATTTTTATGATACTAAAGTTGATTTAGAAGTTGAGCTTGATGATGAGAAATATGGATATTTTATTATGAATTTTAGATTTGATAATCAAAAGTTTTTAGAAGAGAATAAAAATATTTTAGAAAAAGAGTATAAGAATTTAAAACATTTATTAGGAAATTAATTGAAAGTACATTTTATAGGAATTGGCGGAATAGGTCTTTCTGCATTGGCTAGATTTTTGAATTTTGATGGTCATGAAATAAGTGGTTCGGATGTAAAAAGTTCTCCTATTACAAAAGAATTAGAAAAAGAAGGAATAAAAGTTTGTTGTCCTCAAGAAGCAAAAAATATTAAAGATGAGTTTGATTTAGTTATTTACTCTGCTGCTGTTACAGATGAAAATCCTGAATTAATGGAATCAAGACTTAAACAAATAAGAACTCTTTCAAGAAAAGAAGCCCTTCCTATAATTTTAGATGATAAAAAGAATTATTGTGTTGCGGGAGCTCATGGTAAATCTACAACAACTGCAATTTTAGCTTCGATTTTAAAAAGTTCTGCATTAATTGGAGCAATTTCAAAAGACTTTGGTTCAAATTTTAGATATGTTAGTGATTTAGTTGCTTTTGAAGCTGATGAATCAGATGCTAGTTTTTTATTATCAAATCCTTATTGTTCAATCGTTACAAATGCTGAACCAGAGCATATGGAATATTATAACTATGATTATGATAAATTTTTTCAAGCCTATGAAACTTTTATAAATTTAGGTAAAAAAATAGTTGTAAATGGCGAAGATGAATATATACAAAAATTAAATATAAATGAAAATGCTGTAAAACTTTATCCAAGCGTTGATATAAAAAATATAACGTATCTTTTAAAAGATAATCAGCCATATACAAAATTTGAGTTATTAGATTTAGGATATTTTGAGATTTGGGGATTTGGTTATCATATTGCAGTTGATGGTTCATTGGCTATATTAGCTGCTTTAAACGAGTTAGATATTGAAACAATTAGAAAAAATATTAGTTCATATAAAGGAATTAAAAAACGATTTGATGTTGTTCAATCAAATGAACAATTTGTTGTAATTGATGATTATGCTCATCATCCAACAGAAATAAAAGCAACAATGAATGCAGTTTTAGAATATGATAAACTTAAAAAAATGTCAAAAAAAGTTGTAATTTGGCAACCTCATAAATATTCAAGAACAATAGATAATCTTGAAGGATTTAAAAAATGTTTTGATGGTTGTGATGAATTAGTTATTCTTCCTATTTGGACAGTTGCTGGAGAAAAAAAAGTTGAAATTGATTTTGCAAAAGAGTTTGCAAAATATAATCCAATTTTTGCCCATAGTATTCAAACAACACAAGGTAGAATTCAACTCATAAGTGATAATAAAGTAGTAGAAGTTTACGAAGATGGATTAATTATTGGTGTTGGAGCAGGAGATATTACTTATCAATTAAGACATTAATTTTTAAATAACTCTAATTTTTCCATTTTCGATTTTTATTTTTCCTTCAAGTTCATATTCGAAAATTTTTTCTGGAAATTTTTGAATAGCACTTTCATAAGTAGGATTATTTTTACAAAAAAGTAGAACTTCATCTTCTGTTTTTTTGTTTTCTAATCCACACTTTTTGTAAATAAATTCATCAACATCGTAAATAACTTTTATTAAACCTTTTTTAATAAGTTCTTGTGTTCCTAAACTTTCATGTATTCTGTGAGGAATGGTATAGACTTCTTTTCCCATTTTCAATGCATAATTTACCGAAGTTAAAGAACCTGAATTTATATCGGCTTCTGTTACAATTAGAAATTCACTTAATGCAACAACAATTTCATTTCTTTGAACAAAGGTATAGTTTTTAGCCTTCTCTTTTTCTTTGTAAGCTGAAAGTATTAAACCATTTCTTTCAATATCAATAATAAGATTTTTATTTACACTTGGATACCTAATATCTAAACCATTTGCTACAATAGCAATTGTATTATTTGATTTCGCACCTTGATGTGCAATTGCATCAACACCCATTGCCACACCGCTTATTATGCAAACTCCAGCATCAGAAAATTTAGATGCTAATTTATATGTAAACTCTTTTGTATAACTATTTGGACGTCTAGATCCAATAATTGATATTTTTCTTTTTTTTAGTAAATCAATATTTCCCATATAAAAAAGTTCTTCTGGATATTTTTTCATTGATGTTAATTCATCAATTCCAAAATCAATTTTTGAAATCATAAATACTCTTTAATAATAAGTTAAATTATTATAACTTATTTTTTAAAGATATGGAAGTTGATTCATAAATATTGGCTCTACTTCTTTAAATAGATGTTTAGAGTCTTTTAGAACTTCAAGAGTTACATTATGTGGATGTCCAATTGCAATAGCATAACCTTGTCTTTTTGCTATTTCAATGGCTTTTTTTAATTGATTTTCTATTGATTTATAATCCCTATCATTATCAATAAAAGTATTTCTTACAATATATGGCATATCATATTTTTTTGCATATTTTTTAGCTACAGATTTAGCACTTGTTCTACTATCAACAAATATAAAATTATATTTTTTTAATGCTCTAAATAATTTATCAACAGCTTCATCATTTTCAGTAAATACTGAACCTGTGTGATTATTTGTATAAATAGCGTTAGGATACCATTCTCTTAATTGTTTAACTCTTTTTTCGATTGTCTCATAAGAATCAGTTATTTTAAGTGTATTAATCTCTTCGCCTTTAAAAGCACTTGAAGCTTGCATAGGAAAATGTATCATATGAAAAGATAAACTTTGTGCAATTTTTGCTGAATCAGGATGCGTTTTTGTTGGTGGTAAAAAAGCCATATTTATTTTATAACCCATACTTAAAATTTTATCTTTTTGAGCTTGGGTAGTTACATCATCGATTAATATAACAATTTTAGGTTTAGTTTTTTTATCATAAGTAAAAGTATCTTTATTTGTAATTATACTCTTTTCATCTATTTTGTCTTTTACTTTGATAGGTTCTTTTGAGTTATCAGTAGATTTATCTTTTTGTTTTTCTTTTAATTTTTCTTCTTTTATCTCTTCAACTTTTTTTTGGATAATTTCATTTTCTTTATTTATTGACTCTTCTAATTCCATTTTCTCGTCAATTACTTGTTCAAGTTCTTTTGTATATTCTTCGAACTTATGTTCTTCTTTTATATCAAACTTTTCTTCAAATAATTCTTGGCTTGCTTGATCTTTAAACTCTTTTAATTCAGCCATTTTAGGAATAAGAGATACTTTTTTTTTTAATTCTTGAACTTTTACTTCAGTTGGAATATCTTTAATTGAATCTTTATTTTTCATTGTAAAATAGCTTGCTACTGTTGCTAAAAATGCAATTAAAAATATTATTAAAAAAATATTTATTAATTTTTTATTAGGAGTGATATTAGTTCGTTTTCGTGATTTTTTTTTATTCATACGGAAAGTTTCATTTAAGGAAGAAAAACTTCCTTAAAATGATTAGTTTTTGTCTTTATTAACGATTTTGTTAGAAGAAATCCAAGGCATCATTTCTCTTAATTGATTTCCTGTTTGCTCAATTAATGAAGCTCTAGCATTTGCTCTTTCAGCGTTCATTCTTGGGTATCCAGCTTGACCTTCTAAGATGAAATCTTTTGCAAATCTACCATCTTGAATCTCTTTTAAGATTTCTTTCATAGCTGCTTTTGATTCAGCATTGATAACTCTTTTACCAGATACATAATCTCCATACTCAGCAGTATTAGAAATAGAATATCTCATATCAGCGATTCCACCTTCAAACATTAAGTCAACGATTAATTTTAATTCGTGTAAACATTCAAAGTAAGCCATTTCAGGAGCATATCCAGCTTCTGTTAATGTTTCAAATCCAGCTTGAACTAAAGATACAGCTCCACCACATAATACAGCTTGCTCTCCGAAAAGGTCAGTTTCTGTTTCATCTTTGAAAGTTGTTTCAATAATTGCAGTTCTTCCACCACCAATAGCTGATGCGTAAGATAATGCTAATTCTTTTGTTTTACCAGATGCATCTTGGTGAATTGCGATTAAATCTGGAATTCCTCCACCTTTAACAAACTCTGATCTTACTGTGTGACCTGGAGCTTTAGGTGCAACCATCATTACATTGATGTCTTTTTTAGGAGTAATTCTTCCATAATGAATGTTAAATCCATGTCCGAATGCAATAGTTGCACCAGCTTTTAAGTTAGGAGCAATTTCGTTTGCATAAATATCACCTTGATTTTCATCAGGTAATAAAATCATGATAACATCACATTCTTTTGTTGCTTCTGCAACAGTTTTAACAGCAAAACCTTTTGCTTCAGCTTTTGCCCATGAAGATCCATCTTTTCTTAATCCAACGATAACTTCAACACCTGAATCTCTTAAGTTTTCAGCGTGTGCGTGACCTTGTGAACCAAAACCAATCATTGCAACTTTTTTTGATTTAATTAAATCGATATTACAATCTTTATCATAGAATACATTTAAACCCATTAGTAAACCCTCTAAATATTAAATTTTCGAGATTATACAAAAAACTATCTAAATCTTAGATAACTTGAAAAATTAAAGGGAAGAATACTTTTGTTTAGCTACTATTAGATGATTATTTCAAAAGGATTTAACTTGTTAAAAGAACTATTTATAAAAATTCAAACTGATTGTAAAACTTATTCTGGGAATGAATTGAATGAAATAGAGAAGTTTTTAAAAGAAGAAATCATAATAAAAAAAGAAGATGAAACTTATGAATTAAACTCTAAATACAAAGTTGCTCTTGTAAAAGTAGGCAAAAATTTAGTAGTTTTAGAAGATTTAATAAGTGAACATAAAAACATAAAAATAGAATTCGATGATTTAAATGGTGCTTATGATGGAGATTTAGTTCTTGCAAAAAGAGTTTTTAATCCAAGAAGTAGAACTAAAGCAAAAATTGAAAGAATCCTTGATGGTAAAAAAAATGATGTTTTAGTTTATATAAAAGATAAAGCATTTTATACTGTAAAAGAAAATATAAAATTAGAAAATAAAAATGCTTTAAAATACCAAGATGGTCATGTTTTACTTGTTGAAAACAAATCATTAGAATTAATAAAAAATCTAGGAAATATAGAAAATCCAAAAATAGATGAACTTATTTCTTTATACCTTTATAATGAAACTTTTAGATTAGAAAAACATCTTGAAGTAAATGCTCTTATGGATGATACAAAACAAAGAGTTGATTTAAGAGATTTATATTTTTGTACAATTGACCCAAACAGTGCAAAAGACCATGATGATGCAATCTATTTTGATACAAAAGAAAATATTTTATATGTTGCAATTGCTGATGTTTCTTATTTTGTAAAAGAGGGCAGTGAACTTGATTTATTAGCATTTAAAAAATCAACTTCTGTTTATCTTCCAACAAAAGTTTTACCAATGTTACCACCAATTTTAAGTGAAGAGATGTGTTCACTAAAAGAGGGTGTTGATAGATACTCATATGTATTTAAACTACATTTAGATTTAGAAAATCTAAGTGTAAAAAAAGCTAAATTATTTGAAGCGATTATAAATTCCCACAAAAACTTTTCTTATGGAAGAATTGATAGAGTAATTGAGGGACATTTAGATCAATACTCAAAAACTGAAAAAGCAATATTTGATTATTTAATTCCTTTATATGAGATTTCAAAGAAATTTAGAAAAAGAAGATTAATCAAAGGTTATGATTTTAGAACAACTGAAAATAGATTAAAATTAAAAAATGATAATTTAGAATCAATAGAAGTTGAAACTTCAACAGCTTCACACCAACTTGTAGAAGAGTGTATGCTTTTAGCAAATATAGAAGCAAGTAAAAAAGTAAATACAGTTGGAATTTATAGAATTCACGAAGAACCTCCTTTTAAAGCTATTTCAAAACTTGTAGATGATGTTAATATTTTAGGAGTTAATGTAAAACTTCAAAGTGATGTTCACGATACAATTGTGCATATTCAAGAAAAAGCGAAAATTTCTATGATGGGAGCTGAAATTGATGAATTAATTATTCAAGCCCAAACTCAAGCAAAATACTCTTCAAAAAATTTGGGACATTTTGGTTTAGGTTTTAGTTCCTATTCACACTTTACAAGTCCAATTAGAAGATATTCAGATTTAGTTTTACACCGAATTTTAAAAACAAAACAAACACCTAAAAATATAGAAGATATTTGTGAGCACATCTCTTTAAATGAAAGAAAAATAGACCAACTTGTTTGGGATTTTGAAGATAGAAAGTATGCAAGATGGGCAAGTTTACACTTAGATGAAGAAATAAAAGTAAAAATTGTTGATACAGAAAAAGCAAGAGCCGTTTGTTATGAAAAAATGTTTGGAATGAAAGTAATTATTGAAAACTATAAAGGACAAAAACTTTTTACCAAACTAAGAGTAAAAATAAAATCAGCAGATGTTATAACAAAAGTAATTGTAGCAACTATAAAATATTAAAATTAACAAAGATAATTTAGGATAAAATTTTCACATGTATAAAAACGAATTTGATAACTATTTAAAACAAAATAAAAAATTTAAAGCTTATATGTTCTATGGACAATCTATTTTTTTAATAGAACAATATGCTTTAGTAATTGCTCAATCTTTAGGAAATGATGATGAAATAGAAAAATTATATTTTGAAGATTATGATTTCAAATATATAAAAGATAAACTCTTACAGTCTTCTTTATTTTCAAGTAATAATATAGTTTTAATAAAAATAGATAAAAAACTTCCAAAAAAAGAAGTTGACTCTTTAATTGAAGCTTGTAATTTGAATCCTGATAGTACACTTATATTTGCTTGTTTAGGCGATACAGATTTTAAAACAATGGAAAGTAGTTTTTCTCTAAAAACAAATTCAGCAGCGGTGAGATTTTTTTTACCAACAGATACAGAAGCTATAAAATTTTTAGAGTATGAAGCAAAAATGTTAAATATGAAAGTGGAATTAAGTGCGTTAAATCATTTATATTTTATGCATAAAAATGATTTAGCTTTATGTATAAATGATATGAAAAAATTAGCAATTTTTGATGAACTAATAACTACACATTTAGTAGATGCTCACTGTTTTGGAATAGGAGCTGTAAATTTTGAAGATTTCTTACATGATTTATTAAGTGGAAAAGATATAAGTTCAGATTTAAGCTTATTGCTTGAAGAAGGAATGAATGAGATTTTTTTATTAAATCAAGTAACCTCTTTTGTTCAACAGCTTTTTATGATTAGTTCATATGCAAGAACTATTGGGCAACCAAATCCTAAAGAGATTTTAGGATTTATTCCACCAAAAAATATCTGGGAAAAGAAATCAAAACTTGCAATTAATAAAAAACCTGAAGTTTTTCAAGAGATTTTAGAATACTTATTAAATATGGAATTAGATTTTAAAACTTCAAAAATTGATAATCAAAGTTTGTATCTCCAAGCAAGTCTAAGAAAGTTTACAGTTTTATTTAGATAAAATCTCGAACTTTACAAAAAAAGAAATCCTTGCTGATATTAGGAAATGTAAAGAATACCGGCACAATCTATAAGGAGAATTAATGTCAAAAATCAAACATTATGAAACAATGTTTATCTTAAAACCTACATTAACTGATGAAGAAACTGTAGCGCAAATTGATACTATTAGAGGTATCATTGAAAAAAATGGCGGAGTAATCGTATCTGCTGACAATGTTGGTCAAAGAGAATTAGCTTATGAAATCGAAAAATGTAAAAGAGGTTACTATTATGTAATCTATTTCCAAGGTAACCCAGCTGGAATTGCAGAAATCGAAAGAAATTACAGAATTAACGAAAACTTAATTAGATTTATCTTCATTAAATATGATAGCAAAAAAGAAGTTGCATCATGGACTAAAATGAGTGATGAGGCAGCTAAAAAAGCTAATAAATAATAATATTTAGGAATCTTACATGTATAACAAAGTAATAATGGTAGGAAATTTAACAAGAGATATTGAATTAAGATATTTACCATCAGGTTCTGCAATTGCAAAATCTGCTGTTGCAACATCTTATAAATACAAATCTTCAACTGGTGAACAAAAAGATGAAGTTTGTTTTTTAGATTTTAATATTTTTGGAAGATCTGCTGAAGTTGCTAATCAATACTTGAAAAAAGGTTCTAAAGTTTTATTAGAGGGAAGACTTGTATTTGAACAATGGACAGCCCAAGATGGATCTACAAGAAGTAGACACTCTTTACGAGTTGATACTATGAAAATGTTAGATGCTAAGGGTGATTCAATGAATGTTGGGGATAACCAAGGTTATAATCCGCAAGGATCTTATAATCAACCAACAGGTCAATATGATGAACCATCTTCTCCAGCAAGCTATGGTGGTATGAATCAAGCAAAACCAAGAGTTGAGCAAAGAATACCTGAAATTGATATAGACGAAGACGAAATACCGTTTTAGAAAAGGACATCAAATGGCAGAAAGAAGAAAGTACGGAAAAAAATATTGTAAATATACTGAAATGAAAGTTGATTTCATCGATTATAAAAATACAGAATTATTAAAATTATCTATGAGTGAAAGAGGTAAAATTATGCCTAGAAGACTTACTGGTAACTCTAAAAATTCACAAGAAATGGTAGAAAAAGCAATCAAAAGAGCTAGACATATGGCATTAGTTCCTTACATTGTTGATACTAAAAATATCACTGATTCTGCATACGCAAGATCATTTTACTAAGATTAATTTTAGTAAATAAAAGGGGAGAAGGTAAACTTCTCCCCTTTTTTTATTTTTAATAAAAAGAAGTTTATGAAAAATAAATTAAAAATAGCATTACGATTACGCTTTGAATATTATAATTCTTATGAAGGTAAAGAAAATATATGGCATGAAAAATATAAAGAACATAATCTTTATAGTGTTGTAGTTAAAAGTTTTGAATATGATTTTAAAAAAATAGCTGAAATGATGCCAAAACTTTTAGAACAGAGCGAGAAAAATTTATAATTTTTCCCAAACCGTTCCATTTACTGTATCCATTAATGAAATCCCAAGTGTAGCTAATTCATTTCTTACTGCGTCAGCAATTTCGAAATTCTTTTCTTTTTTGGCTTCATTTCTTTTTGCAATCAACTCTTCAATTTTTTGTTTTGTATTTTCATCAATTCCAAATTGAGAATATTCAAAATGTGTTTGAAATCCAATTCCTAAAATTTGATTAATAAATTCCAAACTTGATAATATATTTTTTTTCCATACATTTTGATTTACATCTTTTTGTGATTCAAGAAGATTATAGCAATCTGTGATATATTGATCAATTAATGCAAAAGCTTTTGAAGTATTTAAATCATCGTTTAATGCATCTAATATCTGAATTTTAAGTTGTTGGTCAGGTTTTTTATCTGGTATATAATTTGGAATATAAGCTTTTCTCTTAAGTCTATAAATCTTATCTAACCTTTTTTTAGAAGCGATTAAATCTTCTTCATTGAAATTAAAATTTGCTCTATAGTGGGCAGACATTAAATAAAATCTAATTACTTCCCCTGAATATGATTTTAAAACATCTTTTAGGAAAAAAGAGTTTCCTAAAGATTTACTCATTTTTTCCCCATCAATATTTACAAAACCATTATGCATCCAATATTTTGCTAAGTTTTGTCCACTTGAACATCTAGTTTGTGCAGCTTCATTTTCATGGTGAGGAAAAAGTAAGTCTGCACCTCCTCCATGAATATCTATTTGAAACTCTGAATCTTTATAAGCTAAATGTTTTTCAATCATAGCAGAACATTCAATATGCCAGCCAGGTCGTCCAAGACCAAATGAAGCTTCAAAACTTACATCATTTGTTTTAGCAAACTTCCAAAGTGCAAAATCAGATGGATTTCTTTTTTCAATATTTGTTTCGACTCTTGCAATTGAATTTTCATCGCTTGCTTTATGTGATAATGAACCATATAACGTGTCTTTTGATGTATCAAAATATACACTATCACCTGTTTTATATGCAATATCTTTTGAGATAAGATTTGAAATCATATCTTTCATACTTTCAAGATTTTCAGTTGCCTTTGGTTCGATTGTATTTGGAAGAATATTTAAAGCTTTCATATCAGCTTTATAAGTATTTATGTATGTTGTTGTAATCTCTTCAAGAGGTTTATTTGACTCATGCATTTTTTTGATAATTTTATCATCAATATCTGTGAAGTTTTTTGTCATAATAACTTCATAATCATTAGCTTTTAAAACTCTATGAAGTAAGTCAAAAGCTATTGCACTTCTAGCATGACCTAAGTGAGAATCATCATAAACAGTTGGCCCACAAACATAAATCTTAGCTACATTAGGAATAATAGAGTTAAACTCTACTTTTTCCTTTTTTACTGAGTCGTAAATATGTAGTAACATGTTATTTAAATAGCGCTTCTAAAGTTGCTGTATCTGTTGTTTTATCTTCAACAACAGCTTTTTCATTATTTGATGATGGACTATTAATAGAAGCTATTTCAATTAATTCAATATCATATTTTGTAAGCATAGATGCAAGTCTAATATTTAAACCAGCTTTTCCAATAGCTTTTGATTTTTGATCACTTGGAATTGTAACAACTGCTTTTCCTTTTTCTCCATAACTTGGAGCTTTTTCTATTTTAACACTACTCACAAGTGCAGGAGATAAAGCTCTTGAAATAAACATTTCTGGAATTGTAGAAAATTCAACACAATCAATATTTTCTCCACTTAATTGTTTTGAAACAGAACCAATTCTTACACCTTTTACTCCAACAACAGAACCAATTGGATCAATTTGTGGATCAATACTTGAAAGTGCAATTTTAGACCTAGTACCTGGAATTCTAGCACTTGCTTCAATAGTTACTTTTTTATCTTTTAGTTCAGGAACTTCAAGGATTAAAAGATTTTCTAAAAATTTTGGAGAAGTTCTTGATATATCAATTAGTAAACCATTTGCTTTATCAATATTTACACCTTTTACAACAGCTTTTACAACATCACCAACTTTAAAAGTTTCACCTTTAATTCTGCTTTTTCTTTGTAATATACCTTTTACTTCACCAATTTCAATATAAGTATTATCTGATTTATCTATTCTTGTCACTGTTCCTGAAACAGTTTTTCCTATTTTTTCTTTGTATTTGCTAACAATATTTTCTTCAATAAATCTTTGAAGCCTATATTCAAAATTACTATGTAAGATTGTGGCTGCATTTCTTCCCATATTTTCAAATTCTAAATCATAGTTCATAAAGTCACCGATTTCTAAATCAGGATCAATTTCTTTTGCTTCTTCAAGTGTTATAAAATTTTCGTAATTAATTGCATCACCATATTTATTAACCGCATTTGCATGTAATCTTTCATCATCTTCAGAAACAACTTCAATCTTTTGAAATAGTTCAAGTTTTTTATTTGCTCTATCAATATTCGCATCAAAAGTTAATGTTTCATCTACCATTTTTTGGGCTGTTTTAATTAACGCCTCTTTTAGTGCATTTTCAACATCATCAATTTTGAGACCTTTTTCATATGCAATTGAATCTAAAATATCTATTATTTTATCCATTAATAACCTTTTATTTGTTGACATTGAAATGATTGTTTTGATTTCCAATGTAGTATAGATTATTAGTATAGCTAAAAAAGCCTTTTATAGAAATTAAAGTAATTTTGGGATAGAATATATCATTAATTAAAAAAGAAAAAGGCTTAATAAATGGAATTATTATTTGCAAGAAATGAGTTAAATGAAAAACCAAAAAAAGTGCAATTAGATAAAATAAAAGAAGATTTGAAAAAAGATGGTCAAAAGATTTTCTATTTTGATAGAGATAATTCTCACAAAGATATGATGGCATTAGTTGATGCTTTAGAAGCAGATGGATGTAATGTTTATTTTAGAGAAGTTAAATATGGTTTAGCTGATGATGAGTATATGTATGAGGTTCATGCACTTTAATATTTAGGTATTTAAGTAAAAAAATTATGAGTTCAAACAAAAAATTATTTATACAAACAATAGGTTGTCAGATGAATGATACTGACAGCCAACATATACAAGCAGAACTTGAAAAACATAAAGGTTATGTAGCAACTGACAAAATGGAAGATGCTGATTTAATTATTATTAATACATGTTCTGTTAGAGAAAAACCTGTCTCAAAACTTTTTTCAGAAATTGGACAATTTAATAAAAAGAAAAAAGCTGGCGCAAAAATAGGTGTTTGTGGTTGTACTGCTTCTCACTTAGGTCATGACATTATTAAAAGAGCACCTTATGTGGATTTTGTTGTGGGTGCTAGAAATATTTCTAAAATCAAAGATGTAGTTGATATTAAAGGTTCAGTTGAAATTTCAATTGATAATGATGAATCAACTTACGAATTTGCAACTGCAAAAACAAATCAATATAGAGCAAGTGTTAATATCTCAGTTGGTTGTGATAAAAAATGTACCTATTGTATAGTTCCAAGTACTCGTGGTGAAGAGATTTCAATTCCACCTGAAATGATTATTGAACAAGTAAAAAAATCTGTTGATTTAGGTGCTGTTGAAGTTATGCTTTTAGGTCAAAATGTTAATTCTTACGGGAAAAACTTTTCTGATGGAAGAGGTAAATATTCATTTACAAATCTTTTACAAGATGTTTCAAAAGTAGAGGGTTTAGAACGAATCAGATTTACATCTCCACATCCTTTACATATGGATGATGATTTTATTGAAGAGTTTGCTAAAAATGACAAAATCTCAAAATGTATTCATATGCCTTTACAAAGTGGTTCTACAGAAATTTTAAGAGCCATGAAAAGAGGATATACAAAAGAATGGTTTTTAAATAGAGCGGCAAAATTAAGAGCATTAGTTCCAAATCTTAGAATTACAACAGATATTATTGTTGCATTTCCAGGAGAGACACAAAAAGATTTTGAAGATACTTTAGATGTTGTGAATCAAGTTAAATTTGATCAAATTTTCAATTTTAAATACTCTGCAAGACCTGGAACTGAAGCTTTAAATTTAAAAGATTTAGAAATTCCTGATGAAATTGGAAGTGCTAGATTAATTGAATTAATTGAACTTCATAAAAGACATCTTGAAGATACAATGCCTACTTATGTTGGAGAAACTTTAAATGTATTAGTTGAAAGTTTAAAACCAAATGGTGAAGTTTGTGGATTTACTGATAACTCTTTACAAGTATTTACAAAAGGAAGTGATGAACTTTTAGGTAAATTTGTAGATGTAAAAATTACTGAAGCTTCACGAACATCTTTAAAAGGTGAAGTTGTTCTTTAATGAAAAACTACTTTAAATTTAGTGTACTACCTTATATATTATATTTATTAATTAAATTGATATATTTAACAAATAGAAAAACTTTTCATCACCCAAAATTAAATGAAAATGAAGCTTTTATTTTTGTTGCATGGCATGGAGATTTAGTTTCTCAACCGATTAATTATTTTAATAAAAGACCAAATGGTAAAGTAAAAACGATGATTAGTCAAAGTAAAGATGGGGAAATTATTGCAAAAGTATATTCTTTATTTGGTATAGGTGCAATTAGAGGATCTTCTTCTAAAGGTGCAGCTAAAGCATTAATTAGTACAATAAGAGAAATTAAATCAGGTTACGATGTTGCAATATCACCTGATGGTCCAAGAGGCCCTAGATTTAGCGTTGCATCAGGTGTTGTGGCTATCGCTCAAAAAAGTGGTGCAAGAATTGTAGTTTTAAGTTCTAAACCAGAAAAATATTGGCAATTTAATTCTTGGGATAAATTTATATTACCAAAACCATTTGGGAAAGTAAATTTTTATATGTCAGAACCTTACGATATTGTTAATCTAGAGTTTGAAGAAGCGAGAGATTTTATTAAAAATAAGATGTTGTTAAATGTTATACTTTAAAAGAAGTTAGATAGGAAATATATGTTTACTAAAGAGTCTTTGTATATTAATGCTGTGAAATATGATACCCAACTAAAACTTGATTATAAAAAATTAAATAATGAAGAGATTATTGATACTGATAATTCTGTTTTTTTAGTTGATAATGACTTATTACCTTTGGATATAGCTCAAAAATTAAATTCTTCACAAGAAGAAATTGATAATACTTATATTTCTACATTATTGATAAATGACACAACAAAACTTGTTCCTAAAGCAATATCAGCAAAATTAAAAGATTGTGAAATAGCAAAATTTAATAATGAGTTTGATATTGCTGTACTTAAAACAACTCTCTTTGAAACAAAAAATTATTTTGTAAAAACAGGAATAGACTATGTTTATTCAGCTTTTCATTTAATAAATCTTCACATAGATAAAAATATATCAAGAAGTGAATTTATAGTATTTTTATTTAATAGCAAAGCTTTTATTGTTATTTTAGATGCTGCAGGAATTATTGTTCATAATACAATTTTAGATTTGGCTTGTTTTGATACTATTAAAAAAACTCATTTTTATGATGATGATATTGATGGGCAAAAACTTTTTGATGAAATTTATTATTTAGAATTAAATGAGATTATTCATAATACCTTAAATGCATTTTATGAGAAAAAGAATAATGTTTTTGTAGAAAAAGTGACTATTCTTTATGTTTTAAAACAGTTATCTCAAGAACAAATTGAACAATTAGGTGAAGATTTATTATTAAAAGTAGAATACCATCCAATAAATATTGATGAAGAAATCTTTGAGTTATCAAGGGATAAACATTTAAAGAAAAGTTTCATAAAACCTAGAAAAAAGAAAAAGAAAAGAAATTATACAAATTTATATATATTCTTATTTATTGTTTTAGTTGGATTTTTAGCTTATCAAGCATATTTAAAAGTTGATTTTAATGAATTATTTAAAAAAGAAACAGTTTCTGAAAAAACAATAGATATACAAAAAATTGAAGATATTCTTGAATTGCCAGATCATTTAGCTTTAAATGATCAAATAGAACAAAGAATAAAATCAATATTTGAAACAATTCCAAATGAAGTATATTTAAAAGAATTAAAAATAGAAAAAAATATTTTAGAATTAAAGGGTAACTTTTTAAATGAAGGAATTTTTGCAAGTGCTTTAAAACCTAATTTAAATAAATTATATAAAGAAGTTGTTTATTCTACATCATCAAGTGATAAAAAAGTTAATATTGATGGTGTAATTCTTGCAAGAAATGATATTGAACTAAATAAAACTTATAAAACATATGATAAACAATATCTAACAGATGAATTTATGGCTTTAGATAGAGTAACTGAACAATTAAAAATTTTAATGCCAATTGATTCAATAATAAAGTTTAATACAACAGCTAGTAATAGTACTATCACAAGATTTGTTTATTCAGTAAATATTTTAGTAAAAGACCCTAGAGAATTTTTTGATATGATTGAAGTGTTAAATAATGAATTATATTCAATTCATATTGCTTATCCAATTAGTATGTTAAAAACAGAAGCTGGAATAGAAATAGAATTTGTTTTAGTATTTAATCAACAAAATGAATCAAAAGAAGAAATTAAAGAAGAAAAAGAAGAAACAAAATAAAAACTTGGAAATTTACCAAGTTTTTATTTCATTATAAATTGAATCTCTCTCAACGGGTATAAATCCAGAATTTCTAATCAAATCAACAAATTCCATTTGAGCTATTCCATTTGCACTAGAAGCTCCCGCTGCACTTTGAATTGCTTCTTTTTCAATTGTTCCATCCACATCATTTGCCCCAAATTCTTGAGCAATTAATGCAAGTTTTACAGTTGAAGTTGCCCAATAAGCTTTTATATTTGGAATATTATCAAGTAAAATTCTAGCTATTGCATAAGTTTTTAATATTTCTTGACCTGTTAAAGGTTCTTTAACTTTTAAGTAATTATTTTCAGTTTGATAAACAAGTGGAATAAAGGCATTAAACCCACCTGTAATGTCTTGTAAGTCCCTTAATCTTAATATATGGTCAATTCTATGGTTTCTATCTTCAACATGTCCAAAAAGCATTGTAGCATTACTTTTTCTGCCTTTTAGATGCCAAAGTTTGTGAATCTCTAACCATTGATCAGAAGTAACTTTTCCACCACAGATTCTTTTTCTCACTGTTTCATCAAAAATTTCAGCACCACCACCTGGCATTGAATCAATTCCATGTGCTATCATCATATTAATAATCTCTTCGTATGAAAGCTTATATTCAGTACTTAAAAAATGAATTTCAGCAGCTGTTAGAGCTTTTACATGAATATTGGGAAAATTATCTTTGATTTTTTTAAAAACATCCATATACCATTGTAATCCAGTATGTGGATTATGAGCTGAAACAATATGAACCTCTTTGATATTGTTTTTTGAAGAATTTTTTACAATTTCAAGAATTTCTTCATGGCTCATTGTATATTGTTCAGGATTTTTTCTGCTTGCACTATATGCACAAAATTGGCAAACATCTTTACAAATATTTGTTGGATTTATATGTCTATTTATATTAAAATAGGTTTTTTTACCATGTTTATTTGTTCTGATTTTATTTGCAAAAGAAGCAAGAGTGAATAAATCTAAATCGTATAATTTTATTGCATCTTCATAATTTAATCGTTCATTTTTTTCTAATTTTTCTATAATACTCATAATTTTCCTATTTACAATTAAAGTCTTTTGTATATTGCTGATTTCTGTCTTGATGAATGAAACCTATACAACTTTGATTTAAATCATTATCATAAAAGATAATTTTATAAACACTACTTTTATATCTAGTTTCACTATCTTCTACTTCTAATTTATTTATAACTTTTAATTGTTTTATATTTGTATGTCCAATAGTTGCAAGGACTTCTGTTAGTTTTTTTTCTTTTAAATCTTTTATTACATAAAAAATTGCAAAAGCAATAACAATAATAACACTAATAATAACAACAGTCTTTTTAGGAAGTTTTCTTACTTGATGCGTATTCATTTTAATTCTCCTTTAGTGGTTTAAATGAACATTCTTCTCCATCATAATACTCAATAGTTCCATCTTCTATTCTATAATACCAACCATGTATTTGAAGTTCACCAGCTTTTACTTTTCTTTCAACTTCTGGAAATGTTAATAAATTTTCCATTTGATGAACAATAGAAATTCTTTCAGTTGCTCTATATAATTTTTCTTTATCAGTTTTATCTTGAATTGCAAGAAGTGTATACTCTTTTGCTCTTTTTCCTAGTTCTAACCATTTTCTTACATGGATTAAATCAGGTGAATTATCCAAGTTTTGGTATAAACTTTTACATGCTCCACAATGAGAATGTCCACAAATAATGATATGTTTAACACCTAAAACAGAAACAGCATATTCAATAGCAGCTGAACTTCCATGGTAATCATCATCTGGATTATATGGTGGAACAAAATTCCCAACATTTCTTAAAATAAACATATCACCAGGTTTTGTATCAAGCATTAAGTCAGGAGTAACTCTACTATCACTACATCCAACAAAAAGAATTTCAGGCTTTTGACCTTTTTCAACTAACTCTTTTAAATCACCTTCATATTTAGGAAAACTAGCTTCTCTAAATTTTTTATTACCTTTAATTAAATCATTTATTAACATTTGAATCCTTTAATAAGTTACATACTTTTGTTAAGTCATCTTTATTTATATCAATTTTTGCAATTAACCGAATAATTGCTTCTTTTACAGTTGGTTGCCTGATTGCACCAACCAAAAAACCATTTTTCTTCAAATTTTCTTGTATCATTTTTACTTTTTTATTATCACCTATTAATATAGGAATAATTAAGCTTTGGGAATTTAAACCCAAGATATTTTTAATTATAGTTAAATTGTTTTTTATTTGTTCTTTTAAAATTTTTTTATTTTTTATAATAAAATCCAAAGATTCATTTGCAAGTGCTGTATCAAATAAAGAAGGAGCAGTTGAGTAGATAATAGGTTTTGCTCTATTTGTTAAAAAATCAATGATTTGTTTTGAAGCTAAAATATAAGCTCCATAAGATCCATAAGCTTTTCCTAAAGTTCCCATTTTAACATGATATTTGTTTGGTTTTATTTTGTAATAATCAAAAATACCCAAAAGATTATTTCCAATAACTCCAAAACTATGGGCTTCATCAACTATTAAAATTGCTTTTTTCTTATTAGCAATTTCAAATATTTCTAAAGGAGCTAAATCTCCACCCATTGAATAAACACCTTCAATAGCTATAATATTTCTTCCAGTTCTTTGGTTTGTTGAAATCTTTTTTTCTAAATCTTTAAAATCATTATGATTAAAAACAACTACTTGTTCAGATTTTAAAAGTTTTGTTGCAAGAATTCCGCTTGCATGGTACTCTTCATCTATAAATAAAGTGTCATTTTTTCTCACAAGTGCTTCAATCATAGAGATATTTGCTAAAAATCCTGACCCTACAATAACTCCAGCTTCAAAACCATTTACTTCACACAATCTATCTTCAAATTTTTTGTGAATTTTACTATATCCATTTACTAACATTGAAGCTTTTGGTGAGTGATAGTTTTCTTTTAGAACATTTTCATAGGCATTTTGGAAAAGAATTTTGTTTGTAGAAAGACCCAAATAATCATTTGAGGCTAGATCAACTAAATTATCATCAAATAGTTCTCTGGTTCTAAAACGATTCGACTTTTTAATTGATTCTAATTCTTTTGAGTACAAATATTTCTCCATGAGTATTTGTGTATGATAACTAAAAACTGCTAATAAAAAATTAAATTTTATAATTTCTCTCTCTTGCTAGATTATTGCTACTATGAGTTGTTATAATTCTTCATACTAATTTTTATATAAGTCAATAAAAGTAAGAGGTGTTTTTGCGACCTTCACCTCTTACTTTCATTTTTGTTAAATAGTAATATTCTCAATAAAATCTATAGTTTCTTCTGTAATTATAATTGCATCAATACAAAAAGCAACATCTAATTTTTTTGTTTGTAGATAATAATCCACACTTCTTTTTATTTTAGAGAGTTTCGAAGCTGTAAGATTGTTTATGGCAGTTTCATAATCAGGTGCAGATTTTACTTCACAAAAGTGATAAATCTCATTTTTTTTAGCGATAATGTCTATTTCGCCTAGTTTTTTTGCGTAGAAGTTTTGTTCAATTATTTGAAAATTCAAATCTTGCAAAAAAGATATTGCTCTTTTTTCTGCAAAATTTCCTTTTTCTCTACTCATAAAAAATCATCCACCACCAACAAATTGAAGAAGCTCGATTTTGTCATCATTTTTTGGAATAAAACTACTCCATTCATCTTTTTTTACGATATTCATATTAACAGCTGCTGCCATTACTTTATTTTCAATTTGTAAATCTGTAATAATATTTTGAAGTGAAGATGAGTCATTAAACTCTTTTGTTTCGCCATTTATTATAAGTGTCATTTTTATACCTTATTATATTTTTTATAAAGTTAGATTATACAAATAGTTTACTTATTTTCTTACATTCAAAGTTTTGAATCTATCGCCCATTCCTGTTGGTTCAAGTAGAATTTTTACTTTTTGAGTTTCTTTCAAATATGTTTTTTCATCAACATTTGCTTTTAAAATTTCAAGTAAATCTAAAATGCCGAACTCTACTAAAGATTTTAATTGAGTATTAAATTTTATATCCAAAATATCATTATTTAAAAAACAATCTTTTAAATAATTAAAATGAACATCATAGGTAATATCAGAGTTTTTAAAGAGATCTTCTAAAGGTAAATTTTCTTCAAAAATAGGGTAAACAGAGTGTTTTTCATAAACTCTTGCTGAAAAATCATTTCTTGGAAATCTATCTCCATAATCAAAAGTTAAAAATTCAAAATGAGTTATATTTTCACAAATAATATTTACAAAATCTTTGTAAGAAAGGGCAACTTCACCTTTTGTAATAGAGTATTTTTTACAATGATTTATAATATTTTCATCAATACAATCAAAAAATTCTATTTTATGATTTGAAACAAAGCCTTCTTGTAAAGTTCCTTCTTTATTTGTATAAACTAAATTACAAGCAAAAGCATCAAATATTTCATTTGCTATTATGTATGCATTTTCTAGTTTTACATTATTTATATCATCATAATGTTGCAATTTTATAAAATCTCCAAAAGAGTTAAATAGATAGTTTTTTTGTTGTTCTTGCAGATTTTCAAATCGCTCAACTATGGCAAAATTTAATGTGTCAAGAAGTTTAGGTTTTAAAGTATAAATAAACTGAATAATATCAGCTAATAAATATCCATGGTGCGCGCCAATTTCTAAAATAGTTGTATTAGACGGCAAAAATCCCTCTTCAATTGAAGCTATAATTTTTTTAGCAATTGAACCACCAAAAAAAGATGAGGTTGAAACAGAAGTAAAAAAATCCCCATCTTTTCCTATTTGTTTGTAATTTGAGTAGTAGCCATCTTGACCATAAAGCCAATCACTAAAATAGTCGCTAAATTTTATCATAGATTATTTTTTATCTACAAACATCAATTACAGATTGTTGATTTGGATATAAATATACTTCAACTCTTCTATTTAATCCCATATTCGCATCACTTGTATTTGGTGCGATTGGTTTATCAAATGAACAACCTTTTGAGAAGATTTGATTTTGAACACCTGTATTATTTATAATATTCCCCACATTTGTAGCTCTTTTTTCTGAAAGTGTTAAATTATAAGCATGAGTTCCTCGGCTATCAGTATGACCTACAACTTGAACTAAAGTATTTGGATATTTTTGTAAAACAGTTGTGATTTTTGCTATTTTAGTTCCCGCAGCATAAGTTGGATTTTCTGAGTTTGTTTCAAACATCATATTATCTCGAAACATGATTTTTACATAGTTATCTGTATTTGAAACTATTAAATCTTGGTTTGGGTCAAGTGCTGCGGTTGGATTATTATTTACATTCGTATTTAAACTTTGCGCAACTTCTTTAGCTTGATTATCCATACTATAACCAACTGCCCCTCCAATTGCAGCACCAGCAACTGCTCCAATAACTTTGTTTCTACCTTTATTTCCACCACCAATATTATTTCCAAGAACAATACCTGCTATTGCTCCTATTGTTGTACCTATAATTGCATTTTGATTTTCATCATAAGTTTGATTTCCTGTTCTTTGAGCACAACCACTAATCATTGTAATAATTGCAAAAGATGAAATAAGTGTTTTAAAATTTAATGATTTCATATAAAACCTTTGTATAAATATAGTTTATTTTTGGTGATTTTACCATCTTATTTGTGAAATAATTGTTGTAAAGAAAAGTTACTTGATTTGTAATAATTGTATGTTATAATTAATATAACTCAAAAAGGAGAAACTATGGAAAAAAGAACAAAAATATTAGCAACTTTAGGCCCAGCAAGCCATAGCGTGGAGATGATTGAAGGACTTATAAAAGCCGGTGCAAATATGTTTAGATTAAACTTTTCACACGGAAGTCATGAGTATCATTTAGAGACATTAAATAATATTAGAACAGCCATGAAAAACTTAAATAAAACGGTTGGAATTTTACAAGATATTTCAGGACCAAAAGTAAGAATTGGTGATTTAAAAGAACCTTTTGAACTATATAGAGAAGATGTAATTACATTTTTAAAAGATGATATGGTTGGATATAAAAAAGCAGATAAAGAGTATGTTGTATCAATTAATTATCCAGATATTTTAGACAAAGTTAAAATTGATGAATATATATATTTATATGATGGAACTATTAGAGCAAAAGTTATTGCAATTGGAAAAGAAGTAAAAGCAAAAATCGAAAATCATGGAATCTTATCTTCAAGAAAAGGTGTAAATTTCCCAAATACTGTAATTGATATTGATGTAATTACAAAAAAAGATGAAATAGATATTGCTTGGGGAGTTGAAAACGAGGTTGATTATTTTGCTATTTCATTTGTACAAAATGCAAAAGATATGAGAAAAGCTAGAAATCTTTTAAATGGCTACAAAGGTAAATTAATAGCAAAAATTGAAAAATTTGATGCTGTTGCAAATATTGATGAAATTATAGAAGCTAGTGATGGAATTATGGTTGCTAGGGGAGATTTAGGAATTGAAGTTCCTTATTATGATGTTCCTACAATTCAAAAAATGCTAATTAAAAAAGCAAATTTAAAAGGTATTCCAGTAATTACAGCAACTCAAATGCTTTTATCAATGACTCAAAATGAAAGAGCTACTCGTGCTGAAATTTCAGACGTTGCAAATGCAGTTTTAGATGGAACTGATGTTGTAATGCTTTCTGAAGAGAGTGCTGTTGGAGAAGACCCAATAAATGTAGTTGATACAATGCACAATATTATTGCAAAAACAGAAGATATTTATAACTTTGATAAACAATACAAATTTCCTTATTTAGATGAGTTTGATGTTATTCAAGCAACGGTTACAAAACTTGCTGATGATTTAAAAGCAAATGGAATTTTAGCAATCACAAGTTCAGGGAAATCAGCTTTAAAAATGTCAAGATATAGACCAAGAACTCCAATTTTTACATTTACACATAAGAAAAAAGTATTAAATTCTTTAACAGCTATTTGGGGAGTTGAGCCAATAGGAACAATTAAAGAAGCACAAGCATCTAAAATGTTCCAAAAAATGCTTAAATCTTTAGATGAAATCGGTAAATTGAAAAAAGATGGACTTTATGTAGCAACAGTTGGTTATCCAGTTGGAATGCCAGGAAGTACAAATACTATTAAAATTTTAACTCCATCTGAAATTGAGTATTACTTAAATTTCAAAGATAAAGAGAAAGAAAAAAAATCTAAATAAAAGATAAAGAGAAATAAATGAAAAATTTATTTCTCTTCAATAAAATATCTTATTACAAATTAAATAAAACATCATGGTTTAGAGGTTTTTGATAAATTTTTAAAGCTTTATTTTCTAAGCTTTCACTAATGTGATTTTCATAAAAAAGAATTAGATTAGTTGTTGATAATTTTTCAATATCTTGTTTATCTTCATTTCTTAACTTCGATATATCAATAATAATTTTTGGATTTTTATCTTCTGTTTCAATTAAAAATAGTTGTTCAACTTTTGAAAGTTGTTTTACATGATATTTTTTATTTAATTCTATTATTAGGTTAAAAAAAGATATAGGGTCATTATTTAAAACATAAATAGACTCTTTTTCTATACTTTTAGTAGGTGAAATAAAGTTTGTATTTTCATCTAATACAATATTTTTATTATTATTTTCTTCAAATTCATCTTGAAAATTTTCTAGATTTTGGCTTGTAGCTAAGTTCATATTTTTTGGAATTATTACTTCAAAAGTTGAACCTTTATTTTGTTCACTTGTTACTTTTATTTCTCCATTTAAAAGAGTGATTATTTCTTTACAAATAGAAAGACCTAAACCTGTTCCACCATATTTTCTTGTAGTACTTCCATCTAATTGTTTGAATCTATCAAAAATATATTCTATTTTATCTTGTGGAATTCCTATTCCTTCATCTTGAATTATGATTTTTATATTGTTTTTATCATCTTTTACTATAAAATAAATTTTGCCTTTTTCTGTGAATTTAAGGGCATTACTTAGAAGATTTCTTATTATTTGTTTTATTTTATTTTGGTCATTATATATATAATCTAAATTATCATCTATTTTGAAAATTAATTCAATATTTTTTGCTTTTATTTGAGCTAAAAACATTTCATAAATTGAAGTCATAAAGTTCTTTAGATTAATTTTCGTATTATGTATATGATTTTGTTTGGCATCAAGTTTTGATAAATCAAGTACATCATTTATCAAATATAATAAATCTTTTCCACATTTATGAACTATTTCTAAATTTTTTATTTGTTTTTCATCAAGATTTCCCGATTTATTTTTTATCATTACATCACTAATTATATTGATTGAATTTAATGGAGTTTTGAGTTCATGGCTCATATTTGCTAAAAAATCATCTTTTGATTTATTGGCTTCTTCTGCAAAAATTTTAGCATCATAAAGTTTTTTTGTTCTTTCATTTAGTTCATTTATCATTGAAACAAAATTTACATTTAATTGGTATATTTCTGAAATATTGCTTTCTAAAAGAGTAACTTTTTTATTATCTTGAGAAATTTGTGAAGTTTGATTTGATAAATCAATTATAGGTTTAGTAATTGAATCTGAAAAAATAGTTATTCTTTTTAATAAAAGATAAAAGAAAATAACATAAAAAAATAGTAAAAAAATAATAGCAGCATAACCGATTTTATTTGATAAATTTTTTAGATGTTCAATGGATGCAAAAATATTTTCTTTGTCAATCAAAATCATTAATTTCCAATGGGTTTCATCAATATTTTGTTGTAAAGTCAAATACTCTTTATCTGCTATTTTTAATGTTGCATAAGGTGTTTTATTTTCAATCAAATCTTTAAAATGAGATGCAAATGGACTTTTATTTGTAAGAATATTAAACTCTTCTGGTTTGGAAATAGTTTTTAAAATAGAGTCCGTATAAAGATGCTCTTTTAACTCTTTTAATTCAAGTAAAGTTTCAATTTTTTCAGGCATGGCAATAATCATACCTTCTTTATCTACCATAAATAAATTTGCATTATAAGGTAATTTTCTATTTAAAATATTTTTTACTAAATTATTGATTGTAATATCAAGTCCAGTAACTCCTTCTAAAAAGTCTTTATTATAAATAGGAACAACACAAGATAACATCCAACCATTTCCCGCAGGATCTAAATAAGCACTTGTCCAAACAGGTTTTTTTTCTGGATTATGTTTTAAATCTGCTAAATAATAGAAATTATAATCTTCCATTTGTATGTGAGTTCCATATTGTTCATAAACCTTATCAATAAAAGGATAAAGTCTATTCATATTATCCCAAGTATTAAAATATGCTGCGATTATATTTGGATTTATATCAACAATACTTTTTAGGGACATATCCATAGCTTCTGTAAAAATAGCTTTATTTTTTTCTGTTTCAGTAATTTGTGTTTTTGCAGAATAATAAAGACTAGAACCAATTTTATTTGTTTTATAAAATACTCCATTTTGTGCAACATCAAATTGTGGTTTACCATTTGGTAATCCAAATTGTTTAGGATTTGCCATAATATTTTGATGGGTATATTGTAAAATTGATGCCATTCTTGAAACTTCAGCTAATTTATCACTTATAATAGTTGCTTCATTTTCAAGTATAGCTTGTGAGTGTGACTGTGCTTCTTGTAATAAAAGAGTAATATTTTTTGATGAAATATACGAGTTTATAGAAAAATATAAAATAATAAGAGCCACTTCAACTACAAGTATTGGAATAAGGGAAAATTTTACAAAATGTGTAGAGAGTATTTTCCCTAATTGTTTATTTTTTTTTAGAGTTTTTTCCATATTTTCCTATAAATAATAATATTTTTTTTATTATATAGTATTTTGTATAGATTGAATATGGAAATCAGTTTTTTATGAAAGCTTTTGTTTATGTATTTGAATTTGGAAAAGTTAAACTACAAAATTGTAGTTTAACCTTGTTTGATTTTATCAAGGGCTTTTTCTAATCTTTTAAATCCTTCATTCATCTCTTCTTTTGAAATAGTAAGAGCAGGAAGAAGTCTTAGGGTATTTTTACCAGCTTTTAAAACTAAAACACCTTCTTCAAAAGCAGTTTTAATCACAAGAGCTAATGTATCAGCATCTTTTACTCTTAATCCTCTCATGAGTCCCAGACCCACATTGTCTGTGAAAATTTCTCTATTTTTTTCATAAACATCATTTAATTTTTTATTAAAATAAATAATAGTTTCATCTAATGCTCCACTATCTTTTATCTCTTCTAAAATATCTAAAACTTCTAAAGCAGCAGTTGTTACAAGGTAGTTTCCACCAAAAGTAGAACCATGATCACCAGGGCTAAAAATGTCTTTTAGTTTAGTCATGATTGCTCCAATAGGAACTCCACCACCTAAACCTTTTGCAAGAGTTACAATATCTGGTTCGATTTCATAAAGATTTGCAGCTAAAAATTCACCAGTTCTAAATACACCTGTTTGAACTTCATCAACAATTAATAAAATATCTTTTTCTTTTAAAAATTTTGCTAAATCTTGAATCTCTTTTTTATCAAAAGGTTGAACTCCACCTTCCCCTTGAACAAGTTCAATCATAACTGCAACTGTTTGTTCATCAATAGAATCATAAACATCAGCAACTGAACTTTTATATGAGAAACCATCAGGATATGGAGCAAAATTTGGTGTATGCATTGATTCTTGACCAGTTGCTTTTACTGTTGTTATTGTTCTTCCATGAAAAGAGTGTTCAAGTGTGATTACTTTATATTTTTTATTTTCAAACTTTGTTTCACCATATTTTCTAGCTATTTTAATAGCTCCTTCATTTGCTTCTGCTCCACTATTTGAAAAAAATGTTCTAATATCATAACCACTTAATTCTTTTAATCTTTTTGCTAATTTTGCTTGTGGTTCAATCCCGTATAAATTTGAAATATGAGTTATATTTAAAACTTGTTCATAGATTTTATCAGCAACTCTTTTATTTCCATGACCCACGCTACAAACAGCAATTCCAGATGTAAAATCTATATAATCTTTATTTTTATCATCAAAAAGCGTAGCATTTATACCTTTTGTGAAATTTACATAATTTCTAGCATATGTATGAAGTACATACTCTTTATCTAATTGTTCTAATTGTTCATTCATTTATTTATTTTCCTAAAAAAATTTAGATGTAATTTTAAGAGAAAATTATATCTAAAATATTTAAGCCATATATTAATTCTGATTTATGGCTTGACTTATATATTTATTTAAATCAAACAATCCATATTCTAAAGAATCTTGTTTTTTAAATTCTGTATCAAACCAATCAAAAATTTCCCAGAAGTTTGGGTTTGCACGATTTATTACATATTCAAGTAATTTTTTATTATTGATTTCATTGTCTTCATAATTTTGAAGAAGATTAAAAAAGTCATCCAATTTATCTTGTTTTATTATTATAAAAGCATTTGGATATGAGCCAATTAAACCTTTTACAATATTTATTCTATCTTTTTTTGAATCTAATCTTGAATCTTCATCAAAAAGTAGGGCAACATTTTTGTGCCATCTATTTATGACTAAAGTATAAACAAGATTTTCTCCTGAATTTAATTCAATTTTTATGAAAGCAAGATTTGATTCTTTATTATTAAAACTTTTTATAAACTCTGAGCTATTAGGTAAAGTAAAAGATTTAAAACTTTCTTCTATTTCTTGTTTTGTTTGATAAACTTTTTTTATTGAAGTTTTTTTGTAACCATCTTCTATAAAATTTATTGGATCTTTTTTTGTATTTGTATGCACAAAAAGTTTTTCAACAAACTCTTTTTTATAGTCATTTGTTTTATATTGAATATCTACATTATTATTAGAAGGAATATAAACACTTAAATATTGTGCTAACCAACCTTCATACCATGAGTTAAAATAATCTACCCTAGATTTTTTTGGTAAGAACTCCAAAAAGTTACTTTCCCCTTCAATTCTTAATCTATCCATATGAGTTCGAACTAATAGTTGATGTGCTGTATTCCCAAATATATCAAATCCCGCAACTAAAGAGTAATAAACTCGCTCAAGTAAAGGAAAATCGATAACCCATAAATTTTTAGGAATATCTCCTAATGCTCCTTTATGAACTGATGCTGAATCAAAATGTCTATATATGGTTAATATTGAATCATTTTCTAGGTTTTTATTACCTTTCCAAATAGCATCTAATTTTAATCCATTTGGATAATATTGATTATAAATTAAAGCTTTATTTGTGTGATATTTTTTAGATAATTCATAATCATCTAAAGCTTGAAAAGTTTTATATAAACTTGGGTCTTCTCCATATTCATTTGGAATTGAAAGATTAGGAATATTATCATGTAAAAAATATTTATCTTGGATTGATAAATCATATTTTGGATCTAAAAAAGTTACCCAGAAATGATCTTGAATTACATTTAAAGCAATTTGTCCTTTGCAAACTGGTCCTCTAATAAAAGTTGTAATTATATAACTAACATCGTCAAGTAAAAATTGGTATCTACTTGATGCTGGAATTTGTTCAAATGTTTTTAGAGCATTTGCTGATATTCTTGTATCATAAGGAGGTAAAAAAGGTTTCTGTTCCCAGCTTGGGTCAATAAATAATTCTTTATATCTTTTAAGTTTTTCATCATTTAATTTATAAAGCATATGAGTTTTGTGAACAATTGTAGATTCTATTTTTTGAAATCTATAATAAAACGGTTTTTTTATTTCATCATAGGGAAATCTTGTAGCAATAATTTGTGGTTTTATACCTGTTGGAGTGCTTGACCGAATTAATTCATAAAAATCCCCACTTTTTTCATCAAATGAAATATGAGCTAAAAAAAGATGTTCATAAATATATCTAGCTGTTACTTGATGTTTTATATCTTCATTATTAAAAAAGTTTTCAAATTTTTTAATTTGTTCCTTTTCAAAATTCGTACCAATAATATTTTTTGTATCATTTATAGCACCTTGTTTAAGCCAAGTCATTAAAAGATTATATTCTTCTTTTTTTAAAGCTGGAAAACCATAAGGCATTCCTTTATGTGGATTTTCATCAAAATAGTCTGTTAATTCTTCTTTATTTTCCACACAAGATAATTCATCATTTTCAGGAGAATATGTTCCTATACTCAAAGGATTCTGCTGTTTTTGGAAAAGATACTGCATCATTATAGATTCATTTGATTCTTCCATTGAATCAAGAACTGAAGTAAAACCTTTTTTTCTCCATTGTTTTTCATTTGTTGCATCAATAAAAAGTCTAGTTGGATTTGCAGCAGTAATTCTATTTTCATAAATGCTTTTTTTAGTTGAACCTCTTTGAATTCCTTCAAAAGATGATAGTTTTAGTTGGCAAGGTGAATTATAACAAGAGTGACAAGATACACATCTTTTATCTAAAATAGGTTTTATTTCATTTATAAAAGATATATTTTTATTTAGTTCTTCAAATTTTACAGGTTCAAGAGGTTTTGTAGAACAAGCGGTAAAAAGTGTAATAAATAGTATAAGTAAAAAAAATTGAAATTTCATATGTATATTAAATCCCTAAAAATAAAGTTTGTCATTATACAAAAAGTTTTATTTTTTAAACAGCTTTTTGCTAGAATCCAAATTAAAATTAAAGGAAGAAAATGCAGCACTTGATTAGAACTTCTGATTTTTCAAAAGAAGAAATATTAGCCATTTTTGATGATGCTAGAGAGTTTTTAAAATTTAAACCAAATGAAATTTTAAAAGGCAAAATCATTGTTACTTTGTTTTTTGAGAATTCTACAAGAACTAGAAGTTCATTTGAAATTGCAGCTAAAAGATTGGGTGCAGAAGTTGTATCTTTAGATGTTGGAACATCTTCAGCTTCAAAAGGTGAAACAATATACGATACTGTTGCAAATATAAATGCAATGAACCCTGATGCTATTGTTGTTAGACATTCTGAGTGTGGTTTACCTGAAAGTTTAAAAGGTTTTGTAAATTGTCCAATTATAAATGCTGGTGATGGAAGACATTCTCATCCAACTCAAGCTTTTCTTGATTTATTTACAATTTATGAACATTTTAATGGTCAAACTGAAGGAAAAAGAATAGCAATTGTTGGAGATGTGAGAAATTCTAGAGTTGCTGGATCAAATAGAAGATTGCTTCCAAGATTTGGAATAGAAGTAAATTTAGTTGCACCTGATTGTTTTAAATATGAAAGTGATGATTTTAAACAATATAATAATATTAGAGAAATAATTGACGAACTAGATATTATTATGAGTTTAAGAAGTCAGCTTGAAAGACATAATTTAACTTATTTTGAATCTTTAAATGAATACGCTAAAGATTATTGTATTACAAATGAATTAGTGGGAAATAGAGATATTATACTTTTACATCCAGGTCCAGTTAATAGAAATATTGATATTAGTGATGAAATGTTAAAAGACCCAAGAACAAAAGTATTAACTCAAGTTACAAATGGTGTTGCAATAAGAGCAGCAATTTTGAAAAAATTAATTCTAAAATAAAATTTGAGTAAAGAGTTAATAAAAGAAAGACTAAATAAACTTGGTTCTTCAAAAGAGCCATTTTTATTTGTTTTATCTTATGATTTAGATAAATTTTATATTGAAAAAATTTCAGAAATTTCTTCAACAATCAAATTTGAATTAAACTTCAAAGAACATCAAAAAATAAAAACAACTCAAAACAGCAAATTAGAAAAGTTTCCTCTTTCTTTTGAAAATTATAAAAGAAAATTTGATATTTTACAAAATGAGATAAAAGAAGGAAACTCTTATCTTTTAAATTTAACTGCAAAAACAAATATAAAAACTACTTTTTCATTAGATGAAATTTATGAAAATACTAATGCAAAATTTAAATTAAGATTTCAAAATCAAGATGAAAATTTTGTTTGTTTTTCTCCTGAAAGATTTATAGAAATAAAAAAGAATAAAATCTTTACTTATCCCATGAAAGGAACTATTGATGCTTCTTTTGTGAATGCTGAAGCTAGAATTTTAGGTGATATAAAAGAGATGGCTGAACATACAATGGTAGTTGATTTGTTAAGAAATGATTTGGGAATAGTTGGTTCAAAAGTTAGAGTTGATAAATTTAGGTATGTTGAAAAAATAAATGCAGGAAATAAAAAACTTTTCCAAGTGAGTTCAAAAATATCTGCAACTTTGCAAAATAATTGGCATGAAAGAATAGGAGATATTATCACTTCAATTCTACCAGCTGGATCAATTACTGGAACACCAAAAAAGAAAACAGTTGAGATTTTAAATAAAGTTGAAGATTATGATAGAGGATTTTACACGGGAATTTTTGGAGTTTTTGATGGAGAAAATCTAGATTCTTCTGTAATGATTAGATTTATAGAAGTTGATAAAAATGGCGAATTATTTTATAAAAGTGGTGGAGGAATTACTAGTGATTCCAATGTAAATTTAGAGTATCAAGAATTACTTGATAAAATATATTTACCTTTTTAAAGGACAAAAAATGAAAAATAATATCTATTTTGAAACTATAAAATGTGATGATTTTGAGATCTTTAATTTAGATTTTCATAATAAACGAGTTGCTAATACAATTGGTTTAAATATAAATTTACAAGAGTATATTTATCCATTAAGTGAAGAGTTGCTTCGATGTAAAGTTACTTATAATGATTTTGAAGTTATAAATGTAGAATATTTTGTTTATAAAAAAAGAGAAATTAACTCTTTTAAATTGATATTTGATAATAAAATTTCATATTCAAAAAAATATTTAGATAGGGAAAATTTAGATAATTTATTTTTACAAAAAGAAGATTGTGATGAAATTATTATTGTAAAAAATGGTATTGTAACAGATACAAGTATTGCAAATATAGCGATATTTTATGATGATGTTTGGATAACTTCTAAAAACTGTATATTAAAAGGAACAACAAGAGCTAGGCTTTTGGAAGAGAAGTTTTTAATAGAAAAAGATATTAGTATTGAAATGCTTCAAAAAGCTTCTAAAATCGCTTTAATGAATGCAATGATAGGTTTTGATATTAAAGAAAATTATTCATTTAAAGTATAAACTCTATTTAAAAGTTTTTCCCATTTATTATCTTTACCCCAATTTATATTTACATTTTGTGTGAATTTTTCATGAGAAAATCTATAAGAATCAATTTCATTAAAAGCAAATTTTGGGATTAATTTTGTCCTTTTTGTAAGAGGAATAACTACAGAACTTAAATTATCTAAAACTAAAGAAGTTGATTCTTTTGTTTCTAAATATAATAAAATCATATGTGAAGTTTTTTCGCCTTTTATATCTACAACTGCAAAATATAATTTTTCTTTAGGAATACCTAATTCTAATAATGTAAAGTATTTAGCAATAACATAATCTTCACAATCTCCATGTCCTTGAAGTAAAAATTCTTTTGGTGTTGCCCAATAATCAAGTGAAGCTTGAGTTGATATATCATGTGCTGGAAGTATTTTATTTATAAAAGAGTTTACATGTGATAATTTTTTAAGAAGCTCATAATCTTTTATTTGTATTTTTAACTCTTTATATTTATTTAATCGATTTTCAATAAATGATTTTTTATTTGAGTTAGTTATATATTTAAGATCTTTTTCATTTAATTTAAATTCATAAGCAAGAGCATAATTGATAAGGAAAATAAGGAAAATAAGTTGTTTCATGAGTTATAATAACATTAAATTTTTGAAATAGGTATTAATTATGGTTAAAGATATTATAGAAGACAATGGGTATAAAAGTTTAGTTGAAAAACAAATAAAAGAGAATGTACTTTTTTTATTAGAAAAAAATAAAGAGTTTTCAATCACCGCAAATATTGAACCTATTAGTTTCACACCAGAACTACCAAAAGTTATAAAAGATCAAATGCACAAATTTTCTTTATTTATTTTGAGTAACTATACATATACAACAGTTCAAGTTGACGATAATTATATTAGTTTTGAAGCAGGATTTGGAAATGAAAATTTTGGAAGTGTGGTTAAAATTCCACTTTATGCGATTTTCCAGATTATTATTGATGAATCAATTTTATATATAAATTCAGTTGCAACTGTAGAAAAATTTAATAAAGATTTGAAAAAGAATTCATTTAATATTTTTAAAAATAATCCAAATAATAAAAAATTTAACTAAATAGCAACATCAAATTGAAGTATAAAAATGAACTAAAAAAAGCATTTCAGATTTCTATCCCCATTATGATGGGATATTTAGTTTTAGGTTTTGCTTTTGGTTTATTGTTGGTATCTTTTGATTACTCTTGGTATATAGCTCCGATTATGTCTTTTTTTATTTACACAGGAGCATTACAATTTCTTGCAATAAACTTTTTTAATATAAAAGTAGGTTTTGTTGATATTGCAATAGCTTCATTATTTGTAAACATTAGACAATCTTTTTATGGATTATCCCTTTTAAAAAGATTTAAAGATACTGGAAAGTTAAAAGCATATTTAATTTTTGCCTTATCAGATGAAACATATGCTTTATTAACTTCCATCCAAGATGATGAAAGTTTGAATAAAAAATGGTATTACTTTTTTTTACTTTTTCTTAGCCAATTGTATTGGCTTATTGGTTCAACTTTAGGCGCAATAATTGGCATTAACATAAAATTTAATACACAAGGTTTGGAATTTTCATTAACAGCACTTTTTGTTGTACTTTGTATAGAACAATACAAAAATTTACAAAATGTTATACCTTTTATAATAGCACTAGTTTCATCTATTTCTACACTTGTTTTTATTCCAAGTGATAAAATGTTAATTGTTTCAATAATTTTATCTTTAGTATTAATGTTTACTTTCAAAAAAAGAATTGAAAATGAATAATAATGAAATATTTATAGCAATTCTAATTATGTCAATAATTAGCTATTTTATAAGAGCTCTTCCTTTTTTATTTTTTAGAAATAAAGAATTACCTTCATGTTTCTTATTTATAGGAAAATATTTTCCCTCAGTTGTTATAACAATATTAATAATTTATACTTTAAAAGATGTAAACTTTTTATTAGTGCCTTATGGATTAAAAGAGATTTGTAGTATTGTTTTTACAGGAATATTGCATTTAATTTTCAAAAATTATTTGATCTCTATATTTTTTGGGACGATTTTATATATGGGATTAGTGCAGTTAGTATAAAATAATATAGGTTAAATTAACCTATATTATTTTTTTGGTGCGAATTTAAATAGAGCAGAACCCCAAGTTAATCCACCACCGAAGGCATCAAAAAGTATAGTATCACCTGCTTTTATCTTACCTTCTTCAAAGGCATAGTTCATAGCCATAGGAATAGATGCAGCTGATGTATTACCATATTTATCTACAGTAACAACTGTTTGCTCATCACTGAATCCTAAAGCTTCACCTACAGCTTTTATAATTCTAAGGTTTGCTTGATGAGGAATAAAGTGAGTTATTTCCTCATTTGAAAGATTATGTTTTTGCATCATTACTTGAACATCTGATGTTAATGTTTTAACAGCAAGTTTGAAAGTTTCGTTTCCTTTCATTTTTATGCATGCCATTTTGTTTTCTAAAACTTCTTTTGAGCAAGGATGTTTACTCCCCCCTCCAGCCGTTTTAATTAAATCTTCATAATTACCATCACTTGAACAATTCACATCTATAATTGATTCTTCTTTATTTGATGTAGCTGAAATGATTGCAGCACCTGCACCATCTCCAAAAATAAAACAAGTTCCTCTATCTGTATAATCAAGAATAGAAGAATAAGTTTCTGCACCAATAATTAGTACATTTTTTTTCATTCCTGATTCTATGAATGCTTTTGCTATTGAAACAGCATATACAAATCCAGTACATGCAGCACTAATATCAAATGCCATAACAGGAGGAAGTCCTACTTTTGACGCTATTAAACACGCTGTTGATGGCATACATAAATAATCAGGAGTAACAGTAGCACAAATTACTAAATCAATTTCTTCTTTAGATATTCCTGCTCTATCAATTGCAACTTGAGCTGCACGTGCACCTAAATCAGATGAAGCTTCATCAACTTCAGATATTCTTCGCTCTTTAATACCAGTTCTTTTTGTAATCCACTCATCACTTGTATCAATGATTTTCTCAAAATCTGCATTCGTCATAATCTTAGGAGGAATATAAGCTCCAATAGATCTAAAAGCTGCATATGTCATTTACATATCCTTAAATTAAATACCGTAATAATTAAATTTCTTGATTATTACTATATTTTGCTAATCTTTGTTCAATAATACTATCTAAATTTGAACTTGCTGCATTTATTGCCTGAAATATGGCATTTTGAATTGCTTTTGGATTTGATTTTCCATGGGCAATAATCACGGGAGCTTTTACACCTAATAGTGGAGCTCCTCCATATTCAGCATAATCAACTCTTACTTTTAAGTTTTTGAAAACTTTTCTCATAAGAACTGCACCAGCTATTGAAATTAATGATCTTTTCAAATTCTTCTTAATAATTTTTCCGATTGTATCTGCAACACCTTCGGCAGTTTTAAGTAAAATATTACCAACAAAACCATCGCAAACAACAACATCAACTGTTCCTTTGAATATATCACTACCTTCAACATTTCCTGCGAAATTGGGAATTTTTGATATTAATTTGTAAGCTTCTTTTGTTACTTCATTACCTTTACTATCTTCTTCACCATTACTTAATAAGCCAACAATTGGTTCATCAAGTCGAAGAACATATTGAGCATAAACTTGACCCATAACCGCAAACTCAAATAAGTTTTTAGCATCACTATCAACATTTGCTCCAACATCTAATACTAAGGTATTTTGATTTTCACTTGTAGGCATTAAAGTTGCAATTGCAGGTCTATTTACGCCTTTTATTCTTCCAATTCTTAATGTTGCTAATGACATTGAAGCACCAGAATGTCCAGCTGAAACTACAGCATCAGCATTTCCTTCACGAACAAGTTCAATAGCTTTATAAATTGTTGATTCTTTTCTTTTAAGTGCATCTGTAGCAGAATCGCTCATACTAATTACATCATCTGTATCTAATATTTCAATTCTTGATAAAAAAATTTGTGGAATAAGAGGTAAAAGTTCATCTTTTTTACCAACTGCGATAGCAGTAAAGTTATTATTTTTTTTAAGTGCGGCAACTAAGCCTTCTATTATAGGCTCAGGACCGAAGTCCCCACCCATAGCATCTATTGCAATTTTTAGCATTAGTTTTTATATTCACCAGTAGTTGGATTAACCATATGAGGCATTTTCCAAGTTCCATCACTATCTTTAACAGGTTTTTTTAATGTTATTTTGTAGTGAGTTCTTCTTTTTGCTGATCTAGTATGAGATACTCTTCTCTTAGGTACTGCCATTTTAATTCTCCTTAAAATTCTTTTTCAAAATTATCACCAAGTTGTACGCATTCGTTACACATGTGATAGTCGCTTTTGATACTATTTAATTCGCTTTCGATAATTTCATCAAAATCAATTAAACTGTTTTCAACTTCTATTACTAAATATTCACTTTCATCACTTTTGTAAACACCATCACTTAATAGCAAATGAAGTTCTTCATCAACTTCAATTTCTTCAGTTATGCCACATCTACAACAATCGATGTCAGTACTACCTTTGAGTACTGCGTCAATCTTTACTAATGATTGCGATATTTTACAAAAAGTACCTTCAATTTTAACTGAATTGTGAACAATTTCCAATTCTTTGCTTAATTGTGGTACTTTTCTAAATTCTATTTTCATTATAAATTGTATTAATTAACTATAAATTAACAAATTTCTTTTTGAGCAAAGAAAAAATTAATTTCATTTGCTGCATTTTCTAATGAATCAGAACCATGAACTGCATTTGCGTCAATTGATTCTGCAAAATCTGCTCTGATTGTTCCAGCTGCTGCTTCTTTAGGATTAGTTGCACCCATTAATTCTCTATTAATTGCCATTGCGTTAACACCTTCTAAAACTGTAACTACAACTGGTCCTGAGATCATAAATTCAACTAAATCTTTAAAGAAAGGTCTTGCTGCATGAACTGCATAAAAAGCTTCAGCATCAGCTTGGCTTAATTGCATTTTTCTTGTTGCTGCAATTCTTAATCCAGCTGTTTCAAATCTGTCTAAGATTTTCCCAACTACATTTTTTGCTACAGCGTCTGGTTTAATGATTGATAATGTTTGTTCCATTACTTGTATTCCTCGATTTTTTTAAAGTCGCGGATTATACCTAAAAATAAAAAAAAAGGCAAGTAGTTAAAACTACTCACCTTTTTTTATTTAAATAATGGTTAAAATTAATCTTCAACTACAGGAGTACCAGCAGTTCCTCTGTCTTCTTTTTCAATTGAACCAGAACCAGCTTCATCCCATACAATACATCCTTCAGTTGGACATGCATCAGCACATGCAGGAGCATCATTATGTCCTACGCATTCAACACATTTGTCAGCGTATACATAATATGTATCTGCTCCTGTTGGATTCTCATCATTATCAACGATTGCTTCTACTGGACACTCATCTAAACAAGCATCACAACTAATACAGATATCAGTAATTTTTACTGCCATAGTATATCTCCTAATTAAAATTTAGAAAACTTTATCACAGTAAATATAAAATTATCTTTAAAATATTTAGATTATCATTCTTAAAATGCCCTATATTAAATGAATGAAGAATCATTTATATCATTAATGTATTATAAGATAAAAATTATCAAATGATAATATTTTTTACAAATTTAGAAATTTAAGGAAACTCACAGTTTCTTTTATAAAATATTGTTATATAATTTCAATACAAAATTTATTATTAAAAAAAGGAATTAAAATATGTTAGTAACTAAAAAAGCTCCAGATTTTACAGCAAAAGCTGTACTTGCAGATGGTCAAATTGTAGAAAATTTTAACTTATATGAAAACATTGGTGAAAAAGGTGCAGTATTATTCTTTTACCCACTAGACTTTACGTTTGTTTGTCCATCTGAAATTATTGCTTTCTCAAAAAGAATTGAAGATTTTACTTCAAGAGGAATTTCTGTAATTGGTTGTTCAGTTGATTCTCAATTTTCTCACTTTGCATGGAGAGAAACACCAGTTGAGCAAGGTGGAATTGGAAGAGTTAAATTTCCATTAGTAGCTGACCTTTCAAAATCAATCTCAAGAGACTATGATGTATTATTTGGTGAATCAGTTGCATTAAGAGGATCATTTTTAATTGATGCTGATGGAACTGTAAGACATGCTGTAATTAATGACTTACCATTAGGAAGAAATATTGATGAAATGATTAGAATGGTAGATGCAATGTTATTTACAAATGAGCATGGTGAAGTTTGTCCTGCTGGATGGGCAAAAGGTGACGAAGGTATGAAAGCTAACACTGCTGGTGTTGCTGAATATTTAGCAAAAAATGAAGGAAAATTATAATATTTAACTATATTATATGAAAAAAAAGGTATCAAATTTTTTTTGATACCTTTTTTTATGTAAAGCTGTTTTATTGACAATTTTTCAAATAAACACTACAATGATGCCAATACTTTAACAAAAACTACAAATAAACTACAAAAACTACATAAACATATGTAAAATCAAAGGTAAAAAACACTCATGGAAGAGTCTATAGAAGAAACAAAAACAAAAACCCCAACTTCGAAAAAAGCAAGAACACATATCCCTGTTGAAGGTTATAAGATTGAACAATTAAGGGAATTTCCTTTAGAAGAACTTATAAATATTGCAAATGAGCTTGAAGTTGAAAATCCACAAGAGTTAAAACGACAAGATTTAATGTTCACAATTTTAAGATCACAAATTGATGCTGGTGGATTTATTTTATTTACTGGTATTTTAGAGATTAAAGAGGGTGGATTTGGTTTTTTAAGAGCAATTGATGGGAATTTTTCTGATACTTCTAATGACTCTTATGTAAGTGCTACTCAAATTAGAAAATTTGCACTTAGAACTGGAGACATCGTCTCAGGGCAAGTTAGACCTCCTAATAAAGAGAGTGAAAAATACAACGCTTTATTAAAAATTGAAGCAATAAACTACTTACCCGTAAAAGAGTCTAAAAATAGACCTTTATTTGATAACTTAACTCCACTTTACTCAACAAAAAGATTTAACTTTGAATATGAATCAACAAGAATGACAGGAAGAATGCTTGACTTATTTGCTCCAATGGGTAAAGGTCAAAGAGGTCTTATTGTTGCACCTCCAAAAACTGGTAAAACTGAACTTTTAAAAGAATTAGCACATGCAATCAGTAGAAATCATCCTGAAGTTACATTAATGGTTTTATTAATTGATGAAAGACCAGAAGAAGTAACAGATATGCAAAGAAGTGTAAGGGGTGAAGTTTATAGTTCAACTTTTGATTTACCTGCTCATAACCATGTAAGAGTTGCAGAAATTGTTATTGAAAAAGCAAAAAGACTTGTAGAGATGAAAAAAGATGTAGTTATTTTACTTGATTCTATTACTAGACTTGCACGTGCTTATAATACGGTAACACCATCATCTGGAAAAGTTCTTTCAGGTGGAGTTGATGCAAATGCTTTACATAAACCAAAAAGATTTTTCGGAGCTGCTAGAAATATTGAAGAGGGTGGAAGTTTAACTATTATTTCAACTGCACTTATTGAAACTGGTTCAAAAATGGATGAAGTTATTTTTGAAGAGTTCAAAGGAACTGGAAATAGTGAAGTTGTACTTTCAAGAAATGCAGCAAATAAAAGAGTTTACCCAGCTCTTGATATTACAAAATCTGGAACTAGAAAAGAAGAATTACTTCTTACTCCTGATGTTCTACAAAAAACTTGGATTTTAAGAAATGCAATTTCTCAAATGGATGAAGTTGAAGCTCTTAAATTCTTATACTCAAAAATGCAAAAAACTAAAAACAACGAAGACTTTTTTAACTCAATGAATGAATAGACGAAGTGCATATAGCACTTCTTTATTTTATTAATTATACTAACTTACTTAAAAATTACATTTTTAACTCATATCTTATTCCTTTTTCTATATTATTGCGTCTCTTATAAGGATAAAAAATTGATTAAAATTAAAAATTTAAACAAACATTATGGTGATATTAAAGTTTTAAATGATATTTCTATTGACATAAAAAAAGGTGAAATTTTTGCTATTGTTGGACATAGTGGTGCAGGAAAATCCACATTAATGCGTTGTATTAATGGCCTTGAAAATTATACTAATGGCTCACTAAAAGTTAATGATAAAGAGATTAAAGATTTACAAAAAAATGAATTAAGAGAATTTAGGAAAAATGTGGGAATGATATTTCAACATTTTTCATTGATTCAAAGGAAAACAGTATTTGAAAATATTGCTTTGCCAATGCAACTTTGGGGATATAAAAAAGAAGAGATTTTAAAAAAAGTAAATGATTTATTAGTGCTAGTTGGTTTAGAAAAAAAAATAGATTCTTATCCAAATCAATTAAGTGGAGGACAAAAGCAACGTGTTGCAATTGCTAGAGCTTTAACTTTAGATCCAGATATTTTACTCTCAGATGAAGCAACATCTGCTCTTGATCCAAATACTACAACATCAATTTTGAATCTATTAAAACAGATAAATGAAAAGCTAAATATAACTATTATTTTAGTTACACATGAAATGGAAGTTGTAAAACAAATTGCTCAAAAAGCTCTTTTGTTAGAACATGGAAATATTATTGGTTTTGATACAACAGAAGAGTTATTTTTAAAGCCTGATATAAAAATGAAAGAATTTCTAGGTGAAATAGAAGTTGTACCAAATTATGGAGTTAATATAAAAATCTATTTTCCAAAAGATAATGCTTTTCAATCTTTTATTACCAAAATGGCTAGGGAACTTGACAAGGATTTTAATATTGTGTGGGGAAAACTTGAAGAGATAAATGGTCATATTATTGGAAATATGGTTATAAATATTGAAGAAAAAGATAAAGAGTTAGTTACTAATTATATAAAAGAACATGATATTGTTTGGGAGATATTATAATGACAGATATTTTAACTACAGCACTTGGCGAAACTATTTATATGTCATTTGTATCTACATTTTTTGCTGTTATAATTGGTTTCTTTTTAGCAATTATTTTAACACTTACTTCAAAAGATGGTTTAAGAGAAAACCTAAAAGTATATGCAACTTTAGATGTTGTTATTAATACTTTGCGATCTTTTCCTTTTATTATTTTAATGATAATTTTATTTCCTGTTACAAAATTTTTAATAGGTAAAAGTATTGGAACAACGGCTGCTATTATTCCTCTTACAATTGGAGCTGCACCATTTATTGCAAGATTAATTGAAAGTGCATTTAAAGAAGTAGATTTTGGAGTAATTCAAGCTGCAAAATCATTTGGAGCGAGTGATTTTCAAATCATATTTAAAATTATGTTAGTAGAAGCCCTTCCTTCTATCATCTCAGCAATTACCTTAACTTTGATTACAGTAATTGGATTTTCAGCAATGGCAGGTGCTGTTGGTGGCGGAGGATTGGGTGATGTTGCCATTAAATATGGTTATTATAGATTCCAAACAGAAACAATGATTTATACAGTATTAATCTTAATTATTTTGGTACAAGCTGTTCAAAGTTTGGGCAATTATTTATATAAAATTACAAAAAAATAAAGGAAAAATTATGTTAAAAAATATTTTAAAATTTGCACTTGCATGTGTTTTGACACTTGGATTTAGTGCTTGTAATGATTCTAAAGAAGTTAAAGAAACAAAAGTTGAGAAAAAAGAGATAGTTATAAAAGTTGGAGCAACTCCAGTTCCCCATGCTGAAATATTAGAAGCTGTTAAACCTATATTAAAAGCAAAAGGTTATGATTTACAAATTGTAGAGTTTACAGATTATGTAACTCCAAATATTGCTGTAAATGAAGGTGAATTAGATGCAAATTTCTTCCAACATTTACCATACTTAGAAGAGTTTAACAAAAACAAAAATACAGAACTAGTAAAAACTGTAAATGTACATTTAGAACCAATGGGATTATATTCACATAAAATAAAAGCATTAAGTGAATTAGCAGATGGTGCAACAATTGCAGTTCCAAATGATCCAACAAATGAAAGTAGAGCTTTAGATATTTTAGCTAAACAAGGTCTTTTAACATTCAAAAATGTTCCATTTAAAACAGTAATTGATATTGTAAATAATCCAAAAAATCTACAAATCAAAGAGTTAGATGCACCTCAATTACCAAGAGTTTTAGATGAAGTTGATGCTGCAATTATTAATACAAACTATGCGCTACCTGCAAATTTAAATCCATTATCAGATGCAATAGTTTTAGAATCTAAAGACTCTCCTTATTCAAATATTATTGTAGTAAAAAGAGGAAATGAAAATAAAGATTCGATAAAAGCATTAGATGAAGCTATTAATTCAGAAGATATTAGAACATTTATTAAAGAAAAATATAAAGGTTCTATAGTAGAAGCTTTTTAAAAATACATAAAAAGCAGGGCAGTATTACATAGATAATATTGCTTATGCTTATTTTAAATAGGAATAATTACTTACTAATTCTATAAAAAGAATATATCTCAGTATAAAGATTATTAGATTAACTTATCATAGAAGAAAAGAAACTTTTAGAAGTTAAATACATAATCGTAATTCTTTCTATATTGGATTAAATGAATCCTTTTAATGAAATTTTATTTTAAATAATCTGGCTTACTTCCAATTTGAGGTTTTGAAATTAATGGTTTATCAAAAATACAATGTATTAGCTCTTTGATTTGCTCATCATATTTTGAATCATCTGGCATATATAATGAAATTAGCTGTTGAAGAAATGAAGGAATACTCGTTTCCGCTGTACCACTTCTCAATATGGGTATATATTTTTTATTATCCGTAATATTTTGCAAATTTCTGCATTTAGTATTGAGTATTCATATCCTACTCCACCACGTCTTCCTATTGCCTCTGTTTGATAATTTTCAGTAAATATAATAAGTACTTTATCTGATTCTTTTAACGCTGTTTCCATAAAATACGGAGCATTAGCTCTTGGTCTTAATTCATATCTATCTAATATAGGCTCTATACCATTTTCAGCTAGGTTATTTGCTAAATTTAATACCGAATCTTTGTGTTCATCATTATCCCAAGAAACTTCTTGCTTATCTTTATTATGAGTTATTTGAGATAATATATATTTGTTAAATAAATCAATATATAGCTTATTAATAAAGTAATAATTTTCATCAGGATGAATAATTAAAAAATCAAAGTCAATAAGAAATCTTTTGATAATCATATATTTTAATTTAAAGGATGATGAGTTAATTAAAACAGCTTTATTATATGTATTATCAGAAATAAAAGATTTAGAAAATATATTATTCAAATAGTATATTATTTATGTATATGATTAAATTTTATAATTATTGTATAAAATATAGACTATTTTTGATAAAATATATTCCAATTTTAGAAACAAGGAATATATATGCCATATTTAGAAGAAGTTTTTAACTATCTTAAAAGAACAAGTCCTGCACAAACAGAATTTTATCAAGCAGCGGAAGAAGTTTTATATTCACTGCAACCTTTGTTAGATAAATACCCAAAATATAGAAAACACAAAATTATTGAAAGAATTGTTGAACCGGAGAGACAAATTATGTTTAGAGTAAATTGGCTTGATGATAATGGTGAAATTCAAGTAAACAAAGGTTTTAGAATAGAGTTTAATTCTGCACTTGGACCATATAAAGGTGGATTAAGATTTCATCCAAGTGTAAATGCAGGAGTTATCAAATTTTTAGGATTTGAGCAAATATTTAAAAATGCACTAACAGGTCTTCAAATTGGTGGAGGAAAAGGTGGAAGTGATTTTGACCCAAAAGGAAAATCTGACAATGAAATCATGAGATTCTGTCAAGCATTTATGAGTGAATTATTTAGACACATTGGGGCAAATACTGATGTTCCTGCTGGGGATATTGGAGTAGGTGGTAGAGAAATTGGATATATGTTCGGTATGTACAAAAAACTTGCAAATAGATATGAAGGTGTATTAACTGGAAAATCATTAAAATGGGGTGGTTCACTAGCTAGAACGGAAGCCACTGGTTATGGGTGTGTTTATTTTGCTAAATATATGCTTTCTGCTCGTGGTGAAACATTAGAAGGTAAAAAATGTTTAGTTTCTGGTTCTGGAAATGTGGCAATTTATACAATTGAAAAATTATATCATTTAGGAGCATTACCAATTACATGTAGTGATTCAAAAGGTATGATATTAGATGAAGAAGGAATAGATTTACTTTTATTAAAAGATTTAAAAGAAAATCAAAGAGTAAGTTTAAGTGAATATACAAAATATAGACCAAAAGCTGTTTATACACCAGTTGCACAATATCCTCAAGGAAGAAATGCAGTTTGGTCAATTCCTTGTTTTGCAGCATTTCCAAGTGCAACACAAAATGAATTAAATTTAGAAGATGCAAAAGTTCTTCTTGCAAATGGTTGTGTTTGTGTGAGTGAAGGAGCAAATATGCCATCAACTGCAAAAGCTGTTGATTTATTTGTGGAAGCAAAAATTGCTTATGGACCTGGAAAAGCTGCAAATGCAGGTGGAGTAGCAACTAGTCAACTTGAAATGGCACAAAATGCTTCTATGGTTTCTTGGACTTTTGAAGAAGTTGATGCAAAATTAGCACAAATTATGAAAAATATTTTTGATACAGCAAGTTCAACAGCAGCTGAATTTGGACAACCTACAAATTTAGTTTTAGGAGCTAATATTGCTGGATTTAAAAAAGTAGCTGATGCTATGATTGAGCAAGGTTTAGTATAATCTTTTTTTACAATACTCTAATTTTAGAGTATTGTATCTCTTCTTATCTTTCCCTAATAAATATATATAAAAACTTATGTTAAAATAATTCCTTATTACAATAAAAGGTACAAATTGAAAGTAGGCGTGTTTGATTCTGGGCTTGGCGGATTGACTGTTGTTAGTTCAATTCAAAAAGTGTTTAAAGGTGCAGAACTTTTTTATATTGCTGATACAGCTTATGCTCCTTATGGGGAGAAAACAGCTGAAGAAATTCTAAATAGATGCGATAATATTACTAGATACCTTTTAGAAAAACATGGAATTGAAGCTTTGATTGTTGCTTGTAATACAGCAACTAGTGCTGCAATTAAACATTTAAGAGAAAAATTTCCTTTTTTAATAGTAATTGGAACAGAACCTGGAATCAAACCTGCTATTTTAAATACAAAAACTTCGCATGTTGGAGTATTGGCAACACCTGCAACTTTAAAAGGCGATAAATATCAACTTTTAGTAAATGAGTTATCAAATATAAAAAAGGTAACCCTTTATGAACAAGCTTGTGTCGGTTTAGTTGAACAAATAGAAAAAGGTGAAATAAACTCACCAAAAACTTTTGATATGTTAGCAAAATGGTTAGAACCTATGAAAAAAAATGGTGTTGATACTATTGTTTTAGGTTGTACTCACTATCCATTAGTTGATGAAGTTATAAAAAAAGTTATGGGAAATGATATAACTTTAATAGAAACAGGAAATGCAATTGCTAATAGATTAAAACTTTTAAGTGAAGAAATAGGGCATATAAACGAAGGAAAACTTGAAATAAGTGTTTGTTTTACGGGTGAAATAAATAAACAGATGATTGAAAAGATTTTAGAAAATAAAAATATAGAAGTTAGGAAGTGTACAATATGAGTCAAGAAGTTTTAGAAAAAAGAGTTTTAGCATTAAAATATAGACCTCATAGATTTGAAGATTTAGTTGGCCAAAGTACAGTTTCTCAAACTCTTTCATTAGCTTTGGATTCGGATAGATTATCACATGCTTATTTATTTTCAGGTCTTAGAGGAAGTGGAAAAACTTCAACTGCCAGAATTATGGCAAAAGCGCTTTTATGCTCAAATGGACCAACTTCAAAACCTTGTGAAGTTTGTCCAAATTGTGTAAGTTCAAACTCAAATAGACATCTTGATATTATTGAGATGGATGCTGCATCAAATCGTGGAATTGATGATATTAAAGATTTGATTGAACATACAAAATATAAACCAAGTAGCGCTAGATTTAAAGTATTTATAATCGATGAAGTTCATATGCTTACAACTCAGGCATTTAATGCTTTATTAAAAACTTTAGAAGAACCTCCTGGTTTTGTGAAGTTTATATTAGCTACTACTGACCCATTAAAATTACCAGCAACAATTCTTAGTAGAACTCAACATTTTAGATTTAATAAAATTGCGACTTCTGATGTAATTCATCATTTAGCTCATATATTAAATGAAGAAAATATAAATTATGAAAAAGATGCTTTGGAAATACTTGCAAGAACTGGACAAGGAAGTTTAAGAGATACTTTGACTTTACTTGACCAAGCTATTATTTTTTCTAAAGGAAGAATAAATACAACAAGTGTTGTTGATATGTTGGGATTAATTGACCCAAAACTTATGGATGATATTTTTTCAATTATTTTAAATAAAGGTGATATAAATCAAATAATTAAAGACTTAGAAAGTTATGAAGTTTCTCAAATTTGTGATGAAATGACTATTTATTTAAAAGATAAAATGCTCTCACGTGATACAAAATTTGACTTGCTTTTATTTGATAGATTTTTTAGAATTTTAAGTGATGCAAAACATTTACTTGCAATAAATAGTGATGGTGGTTTTGTTTTAATTTTAACTTTTATGAAAATGATTGAAGCTACAAATTTAAAAACTATTGATGATATTATAAATCAAGTTGAGAAAATTGAAGTTAGAAAAGAAACTCCTATTTCTAAAGCTGTTGAAAAAATAGTAGAAAAAGTTGTTGATGTTCCTATTGAAAAAACTGAAGAAAAAGTAATTGAAAGAGTTATTGAGAAAATAGAAGAGATAAAAGAAGTTTTTGTTGAACCTGAAACAAAAATAGAAGAAGTTACACCTTTTGATGAGGTATTAATCCAAAGTAATACTATTATGGATTTAGGAATCATTGATGCTATTGAAGTTGTTGATTATTCAACTCCATTTGATGATTTACCAATGACTCCTCCAACTGTTATTGCAAAAGAAATTGAAATTGAAAAACCAAGAGAGATTGCAATTGAGCCAATTATTGAACATCAAGTTCAAGCAAATATTTTTGAAGAGATAGAAATCGTTCCTATTGAAGAAGTATTTGAAGAGGAAGATGATATTCAAAATGAGTTATATGAAAAATTAACTGCAAAAGTTTATGATAGAGACCCTGATTTAGGTGAATGTTTTGAAAAAAACTTTATATTTAGTGGTTTTGAAAATAATAAACTATACATAACTTCTTATGCTCAAGATGAAGATAGAAAGTTTTTATATAAACATTTTGGAATAATAAAAACTTTTGCTCAAGATATTTTTGGAAATGATGTTGAGTTAGATTTCAAAAAGGAAGAACCCTCCGTACTAGAGAATCAAAAAGTAGAGATTGAAACTCAAGAAAAAGAAGAGGCATTTCAAGAAGAGATTTCAAATGATACAGGTTCAATGCTCGAAGAGATTGAAATGGGTTCAGGTTGTGTGGCTGATATGCATAAAAGTGCAGTTACTCAACCATCACAACAAGAGTTACAGTTGAATGATATTTTAAATTCAAAAATGCTTGATAAAGCGAAAGAGCTTTTTGATATAAAAAAGATTACAGTAAAAGCAAGAAGTTAAAATATTAACTTTTTATTAATATAAAATAGATAGACTATAAATTAGCTTTAAAAAAGGAAAAATAGATGAATAAATTCTCAAAAATATTATCAATAAGTATTTTATTATCAAGTGCATTATATGCAACATCTAGTGATGAAAATGTTATTAACTTTGAGCAAAAAAGAATATCACAAAATCCAAATGTAAAAATTAAAAATATAAAAATAAGTACAAAAAAAGAGTTACCTTTAAAAGGTTGGAATGGTTATATCTTAGATGTTGAAGCAACAGTTCAAGGCAAAGATATAAATGCAAAAGATATTCTTTTCTCTGATGGAAAATATATATCTTTAGAATTAATTGATTCAGAAACTGGTAAATCTTTAAAAGATTTAGTAACTCCAAATTTAACTGATAATTATCATGATAAATCAAAACTAATTGCAGGTAATCATAATGCAAAAGATAAAATAGTAATTTTTTCTGATCCATTATGTCCATTTTGTAAAGATTATGTACCAGATGTTATAAAATATGTAAATAAAAATAGTAATAATATTGCTTTATATTATTATCATTTTCCATTAATGGCACTTCATCCAGCAGCAGCACCTTTATCAAAATTGATTGAAATTGCAAAAGAAAAAGGTATAAAAGATGTTGAAGTAAAAGTTTATGAAACAGATTGGGAAAAATATTTTGATGTTAAATCTGTAGATGAAACTAAAATTTTAGAAGCATTTAACAAAGAGTTTAATACAAGCATAAAATTAGAAGAGATTTCTTCTTCTGCTATAAATGCAGTTCTTGAAAAAGATATTTCAATGGGTGAAGAAGTTATGGTTTCTGGAACTCCTACAATATTTGTAAATAAAGTAAAAGATTCTACAAAACTTAAATATGAAACATTAGGTAAAAAATAAATTTATTAAGAAGGTAATATGGAAAAATTAGTAATAGCAACAAGAAGAAGTCAATTAGCTCTTTGGCAAAGTGAATATGTAAAAGCAAAACTTCAAGAACACTATCCAAATATGCAAATTGAACTTCAAGAATTTGTAACAAAAGGTGATAAGATTTTAGATGTTCCACTAGCAAAAATTGGAGGGAAAGGTCTTTTTACAAAAGAACTTGAAGTTGCAATGCTTGAAGGAACTGCGCATTTAGCTGTTCACTCTTTAAAAGATGTACCAACTCAATTTGAAGATGGTTTACAACTTGCTGCTGTTACTAAAAGATTTGACCCAAGAGATGCACTTTTAAGTAATAAATATTCTTCAATAGATGAATTACCAATTGGTGCAATTGTTGGAACTACAAGTTTAAGACGAAGAATGGCTATAAAAATGCTAAGACCAGATATTGTTTTAAAAGATTTACGAGGGAATATCAATACTAGAATTGCTAAGTTAAATGCTGGTGAATATGATGCTATTATTTTAGCAGCTACTGGAATTCAAAAATTACAAATTGAAAATGAAGTTAAGTATTTTAATCCAATTTCAACAGATGTAATGATTCCATCAATGGGACAAGCAACACTTGGAATTGAAACAACAAATGACCCAAAAGTTTTAGAAATAGTAAAAGTTTTAAATGATAAAGATGCACATATAGAATCAACAATTGAACGAAGTTTTGTGGATACTTTACAAGGTGGTTGCCAAGTTCCGATTGGTGTAAAAGCAACAATTATTGATGAAAATTCAATCAGAGTTCAAGCTATTGTTGGACTTCCTGATGGAACTGAATATATTAGTGAAGATATAACAGCTAGTATAAAAGATTATGAAAAAGTTGGTCAGAAATTAGCTCAAAATTTTATTGACCAAGGTGCAAAAGAGTTGTTAGATAGAGCAGAGAAATTAGCTTTTAAATAAATCCCAAGGAGAGATAAAATGAGAATAAATGTAGAAGACGCACTTTTTTGTTTAGTGGATGTTCAAGAAAAGTTATATCCACATGTTGTAAATAAAGATGAAATTGAGAAAAATTTAATCACATTAGTAAAAGGATTAAAAGTTCTTGGAGTTCCTTTTGTTGTGAATGAACAATATAAAAAAGGAATAGGGGAAACAATTCCTTCTTTAAAAGAATTAGTTGAAGAGTATCCTCATTTTGAGAAAACAACTTTTTCTTGTTATAAAAATGAAGAAACAATTGATGCTATAAATGCTACAGATAAAAGAGTTATAATAGTTGCAGGAATTGAAACACATGTTTGTGTTTTACAAACTTGTATAGATTTACTTGAAGGTGGATTTGAAGTTGTTTTAGTTACTGATTGTTGTACTTCAAGAAAACAAAAAGATACAGATATGGCAATAACAAGATTGCTTCAAGCAGGAGTAATTCCTACAACTTATGAATCTTTACTTTTTGAATTAACAGTAAATGCAAAAAATCCAGTTTTTAAAGAGATTTCAGGTTTAGTAAAATAAGAATTTTTTCTTATTTTACTATTGTATTTTTACCACTTTTTTTAGCTTCATACATTTTTTTATCAGCCAAGCTTAGAATCTCATCATAAGAAGCATATTTTTTATCAAACTCTACAATTCCAATACTAAGAGTGATCTCTCCAAATCTTGTAGCTAAGAATTTTTCTGAAGTTACGCTCATGATTCTATTCATATGTTCATTTGCATATTGAAGAGAGTTATCGATGCTAATTATACAAAACTCTTCGCCACCGAGTCTAAATACATAATCCAAACCTTTTCTTGTATTATCTAATAATATTTCTGCAAAATATTTTAGTACAACATCTCCACCTTCATGACCAAATCGGTCATTTATACTTTTGAAGTTGTCTATATCAATATATGCTAAAGTTGCTTGAGTAGAACCTCTATTTACTTGTGCAAAAACATCAGAACAAACTTTTCCAAAATATCTTCTATTAAACAAAGAAGTTAAAGTATCAGTAATAGTTAATTCTTGAAGTTGATTTCTAATTATTTGATTTTCTTTTTCTAACTCGATTCTTCGCATTTCTCTTTCAATCTTTCTTGAGTAGATTAATGCAATATCATTTATTTCTTCCGGTAATTCTCTAACTAATTTAGAATAAATAGCTATATGTCCTACACAACTACCTTTCCCATCAGTTATGGGAATTCCATAAAAACTTTCAAATTTTTCTTCTATTAAATCTAAAAAATTATATTTTACATGTTCATTTATTTTTATAATTTTATTATCAAAAACAAATTTCCCTGGAATTCCATTTAAATCTATAATATTTGGAACTTTGTCATTTGTAGAATATAAAATTTTTACTTTTGTTGTAGGATTGAAATCTATTGCTTTTGTAATATAAACTAAATCAGCTTGAAATAATTTTTTAATTTCAATTGCTGTATGTTCTATAAATTCATCACCTGTATGGTAAGAAGTTATTTCAAGTATCGATTTTAGAGCTTCATATGGATTAAATTTAAATGAATGATCCATTATTACTTATCTCCTAAATTTTATTGCCAATATGGTAACATAATATTAATAATTAAAGGATAAAAAAAGGCCTGGAAAAAACCCAGACCTTTTTAAAATTGAATAAAGATTTAGAAATTTTTATTTCATAGTGTCAGCAGGAACATGTACTAAACCACTCATAATAATTCTTGCACTTCTACTCATAGTTGCTTTATCAACAATAAATTTTCCATTTTCTTTTTGAATAACTGCACCAACTTTTAAAGTTCCTGATGGATGTCCAAATTCAACTGCTGATTTTTCTCCACCACCAGCAGCAATATTTACTAAAGTACCTTCAATACAAGCAGCAACACCAATAGCAACAGAAGCAGTTCCCATCATAGCGTGATGTAATTTTTGCATAGATAAAGCTCGTACATGTAAATCAATCTCATTTGCTTTAACTTCTTTACCACTTGAAGTAATAAAATCACTTGCTGGTGCAACAAAAGCAATTTTTGGAGTGTGTTGTCTTGTTTCTGCTTCTTTTAAATCAGAAATTAATCCCATTTTAAGTGCAGCATAAGATCTAATTGTTTCAAATCTTGCTAAGGCTTCAACATCAGAGTTAATATCTCCTTGAAGTTCAGTTCCTTTATAGCCAATATCAGCAGCATTAACAAAACATGTTGGAATTCCAGCAGTTATCATAGTTGCTTTAAATGTACCAATTCCTGGAACTTCTAAATCATCTACTAAGTTTCCTGTTGGAAATAACTCTTCACTTGGATCTACAGGTTCTGCAAATTCTAAAACGATTTCTTCAGCAGGAAATGCAACACCATCGATATAATAATCACCCATTTCTTTAACCATACCATTTTCCATAGTTACATAACAAAGGATAGTTTTTTTGATATTTGCTTGCCAAATTCTTACACAACAAACACCATTTTCAGGTACATTTTCAACTAGACCTTCTTTAATTGCAAAAGGTCCAACTGCACTTGATAAATTTCCACAGTTTCCACTCATATCTACAAAATCTTTATCAATTGCAACTTGACAGAAATAGTAATCAACATCATGACCAGGAACATCTGATTTACCAACTAAAATAGCTTTAGATGTGCTTGAAGTTGCTCCTCCCATTCCATCCATTTGTTGTTTATAAACATCAGGACTTCCTACGATTCTTTGAAGTAATTTATCTCTTTTTTTTGGATCTTCTTGTGCCTCTTTAGGTAAATCAGCAATATTAAAGAATGTACCTTTTGAAGTTCCACCTCTCATATATGTTGCTTTTACTGTAAATTGTGGTTCGTAATTACTCATGTTTTTCCTTTAAAATATTTGATAAAATTGTTTGAAAAAATCTTAGGATTTCTTTAAACAGTTTTAGAAAATTCTAAAGAGCAAAAAGCTCTTTAGATATTTATTTTTTTGAAGATGCAATAACATCTTTAGCGAATTTTTGTAAAATTCCACCATTTTTGTAAACATCAACTTCAGCTGAAGTATCTAATCTACATAAAACATCGAATTTAACAACTTCACCATTTGCTCTTGTCATAACAACTGTTAAATCACATCTTGGAGTAATTTCACCATCAATGTCAAATACTTCAGTTCCATCAATAGAATAAGTATGTCTAGTTTCACCTTTTTTAAATTGTAATGGTAATACACCCATTCCAACTAAGTTAGTTCTATGAATTCTTTCAATTGATTCAGCAATTAAAACTTCAACACCTGCAAGTCTAACACCTTTTGCAGCCCAGTCTCTTGAAGATCCTTGACCATAGTTAGTTCCAGCGATTATAATTAAAGGTTGTTTTCTAGTTGTGTAAGTTTCAATTGCTTCCCACATTCTTGATTCAACACCCTCTGGCATAATTTTTGTCAAACTTCCTTGTTTAACTTTTCCATTTTCATCTTTAACCATTTCGTTAAATAATTTTGGATTTGCTAAAGTTGCTCTTGAAGCAGTATGATGATCCCCTCTATGTGTTGCATAAGAGTTTAAATCTTCAACAGGTAATCCCATTTTTAAACAATATTCACCAGACGCAGATGTTGGTAAAATTGCATTTGATGGAGATAAGTGGTCTGTTGTAATATCATTAGGGAATACACCTAATGGTCTCATATTTTTAAGAGCTGGCATTTGCATATATTCATCTTCCCAGTAAGGAGGTTTGTTAATATATGTTGATCTTGTATTCCATTTGTAGAATGGATCTACTTTAATTCCAGCTAAACCATTTCTTGCAAACATTGGGTCATAAATAGCAGCAAACATTTCAGGTTTAACAGCACTATTTACAACAGCATCAATTTCAGCATCAGATGGCCATAAATCTTTTAACTTAATGTCATTTCCATTTTTATCTTTTCCTAAAACATCAGTTTCAATATTAAATCTGATACTTCCAGCAAGTGCATAAGCAATTACAAGTGGAGGTGATGCTAAAAATGCTTCTTTAATAAATGGGTGAATTCTTCCATCAAAGTTTCTGTTTCCAGATAATACAGCTGTTGTATAAATACCCGCATCAGCAGCAGCTTGTTGAATTTTTGGATCTAAAGCACCTGACATACCATTACAAGTAGTACAAGCAAAACCTACAATTCCAAATCCTAATTTTTCAAGTTCTGGCAATAATCCTGATTCTTTTAAATATAATTCAGCAACTTTTGAACCCGGTGCTAAAGATGATTTAACCCATGGTTTTCTTGTAAGCCCTAGTTCATTTGCTTTTTTAGCTAATAATCCAGCTGCAACAACATTTCTAGGATTTGATGTATTTGTACATGAAGTAATTGCTGCAATTAAAACAGCACCATCTGGCATAACATCATCAGAAATTGTAATATGTTTAGAAATTCCTGCTGCTTCTAAAGTTGAAACAGGAAGTAATTTATGAGGTTGAGATGGACCAGCTAAAGTTCTTGTAACTGTTGATAAATCAAATTCAATAGTTCTAGCATAAGTAGCATGTTCAAAAGCGTCAGCCCATAAACCATTTGCTTTAGCATAAGCTTCTACTAATTTAACTTGTTTTGCTTCTCTACCTGTTATTTTTAAATAATCAATAGTTTTGTCATCAATAGCAAACATCGCAGCACTTGCACCATATTCAGGAGTCATATTAGAAATAGTTGCTCTATCTCCTAAATCAAGATATTTGATTCCAGTTCCAAAGAATTCTAAGTATGCAGAAATAACATTGTTATCTCTTAAGTAAGAAGTCATAGAAAGTGCAATATCAGTAGCAGTTATACCTTCAGATCTAACACCTACAATATTAACACCAATAATTTCTGGAACCCTCATATAAGAAGGATTTCCTAACATTACGTTTTCAGCTTCTAATCCACCAACACCAACAGCAATAACACCAAGTGCATCAACGTGAGGAGTATGTGAATCTGTACCAACTAATGTATCAGGAGATGCAATACCATCGATATTGTGAACAACTGGAGACATTTTCTCAAGGTTAATTTGGTGCATAATTCCATTACCTGGAGGAATAACGTCAACATTATTAAATGCTTCTTTAGTCCAGTTAATAAAGTGGAATCTATCTGCATTTCTTCTATCTTCAATATCTCTATTTTTTTGGAATGCATCTGGATCAAATCCACCACACTCAACTGCTAATGAGTGGTCAACTATTAATTGAGTAGGAACTACTGGATTAACTTTTTGTGGATCACCACCTTCTTTAGCAACTGCTTCTCTAAGACCTGCAAGATCAACAAAAGCTGTAAGTCCAAGAATATCGTGACAGATAACTCTTGAAGGGAACCAAGGAAAATCTTTGTCGGTTCTTTTTTCAATTAATTGAATTAATGAATCTTTTAAATCAGCACTAGGGCATTTTCTAATTAAGTTTTCTGCTAATACTCTTGAAGTGTAGTTTAATTTTGCAAAAGAACCAGGAGTAATATCCTCTACAGCACTTTTAACATCATAATATTTAACACCATCAATACCAGCAAGGTCTTTAAGATATTTTTCGTTTGTCATATTTTTTATATCCATTTAGTTTATATTTAAAAGGATGAGCAAAAGCTCATCCTTATATTGTTTGCCAAAGTGGCACTAGAATATTTTATAAAGTGGTCTAAGTTCTTATCTTTGTTCTAAAGGAACAAATTTTAAACCTTCAGGTCCTGTGTAAGTAGCTGATGGTCTAATGATTTTTCCATCTTCTCTTTGCTCAATCACGTGTGCACCCCATCCAGTAACTCTAGCGATAATGAATATTGGAGTAAACATATCTGTTGGAATTCCCATTTGGTTATAAGAAACAGCAGAGAACCAGTCAAGATTTGGGAACATTTTCTTTTGATCCCACATAATTGTTTCAATTCTTTCTGCAACATCATACATTAACATGTCGTTGTTTTCTTCAGATAAATCTTTAGCAACTTTTTTAATTACTACGTTTCTTGGGTCACAGATACTATAAACTGGGTGTCCAAATCCGATAATAATCTCTTTTTTTGCCATTCTTTCTTTGATATCTGCTTCTGCTTGATCAGCTGAAGAATATCTTTCTTGAATTCTAAATGCAACTTCATTAGCTCCACCGTGTTTTGGACCTCTTAAAGCTCCAATTGAACCTGTGATACAAGAATACATATCTGAATTTGTTCCAGCAATTACTCTTGAAGTAAATGTTGAAGCATTAAATTCATGTTCTGCATAAAGAATTAAAGATACATGCATAGCTTTAACCCAAGATTCTCTTGGTTTTTCACCATGTAATAAATGTAAGAAGTGTCCACCAACAGTATCATCATCAGTTACAACATCAATTCTTTTTCCGTTGTATGCAAAGTGGTACCAGTATAATAAAATAGAAGAAAATGATCCCATTAATCTATCAATAATATCTTGAGCTTCATTTTTTGGATGTTCTTCTTTTTCTTGATTTAAAGCTCCAAGTACTGAACAACCAGTTCTCATAACATCCATTGGATGACAAGTTTTTGGTAATTGCTCAAGTGCTACTTTAACACCATTTGGAATATCTCTAAAAGATTTAAGTTTAGCTTTATAAGCTGCTAACTCTGCTTTATTAGGTAATTTTTCGTGTACAATTAAATATGCAATTTCTTCAAATTCAGCTTTATCAGCAAATTCTAAAATATCATATCCTCTATAGTGTAAGTCATTTCCACTTTTACCAACTGAACATAAAGCTGTATTTCCAGCAGAAGTTCCAGAAAGTGCAACAGATTTTTTTGGTTTAAACCCCGAAGTTGTTTCAGTACTCATATTTTCCCCTTAGTTTAAGTATAATTTTGTTTTATATTGGTGAGATAAAGCTAATTACTTAGCTTTACCTTTTGAAAATAATTCATCCATTTTTTGCTCATAAGCATGGTAATTTAACATATCGTATAATTCCATTCTTGTTTGCATTGTATCAAGAACACCTTCTTGAGTACCTTTGTCTTTTAATTCTTGATAAACAGCAAGTGCAGCTTTATTCATTGCTCTAAATGCTGATAATGGGTAAAGAACCATATCAATTCCAACAGAAGCTAATTCTTCAGTTGTGAACATTGGAGTTGCTCCAAATTCAGTAATGTTCGCTAAAACAGGAACACTCATTTGATCTGTAAATTCTTTGTATTCTTTTAAAGTATGAACAGCTTCTGCAAAAATAGCGTCAGCTCCAGCTTCAACATAAGCTTTTGCTCTGTCGATTGCAGCTTGTTGACCTTCAGATGCATGAGCATCAGTTCTAGCAATAATATAGAAATCTGGGTCTAATTGCATTTTAGCATCAACAGCAGCTCTGATTCTATCACACATTTCTTCTGTAGATACTAACTCTTTATTTGGTCTGTGTCCACATCTTTTTGCTGCAACTTGATCTTCAATATGCATACCAGCTGCACCTGATCTGATAAATTCTTTAACAGTTCTAGCAACATTAAACGCATGTCCCCAACCAGTATCAGCATCAACGATTAATGGAGTATCACAAATAGAAGTAATTCTTCTAACATCAATACATACATCTTCAATCATTGTCATACCTAAGTCTGGTAAACCGTAAGAAGCATTAGCAATACCTCCACCTGATAAGTAGATTGCTTTATGTCCTACTTTTGTTGCTTGTAATGCTTGGTAAGCATTAATAGTTCCTACGATTTGTAAAGGAGACTCTTCTTTTAAAGCTTCTCTAAATTTTTTTCCTGCGCTCATACACATCCTTTAAATTTAACTTGAATGTCATTATACATGATTTATATATTTGAGCGATGTATGATTTTTGAAAGATAAATCACAATTTATTTTATAAATAGAGCTAATTGTACAATATTTGGTTTTTTGTTAAGAAATGGTACAATAATATAAATATTACATTTAAGGTGTTGTTATGAATTATAAAAATTCAATAGAAAAATTCATAGAAATTTTCAAAAGATCGAACTTAAGTATTTCAAAATTTGCAGTTTTGATAAATAAGGATAGAAGAACGGTTACATCGTGGATTGATAAGGTAACAGATATTGAACCAAACAAAGAAATTAAAGATAAAATTTGCCAAACATTTAGGTATCCTGATTATATTTGGGAAGATGGTTGTAATGGAGAAGAGTTCTTAAAATCAATAACTCAAATACCTCAAAAAGAAGTAAGAATTATAGATGAAGATTATCAAGGAAGATTAAAATATATATTAGAACAAGAACAAAATAGAAGATTTGTTATTCAAGCTCAATTTCCAGGACCCATGTATAGGGATTCTGCTGTACAAAAAGTGTACAAAACTACTAATAGTGCTGATATAGAAGAATTAAAACAAGCAAGAATAGATCAGATGTTAAGATATGACTATGACACAACAGAATGGTATTCAATAAAATCGGTCTTATCTTTTTGTTTTGCAATTATTGGAAACTTTTATACAAAAGAAGAGAAGATAAAAATATTAGAGTTAATTTATGAATTATTTAACAATAACTATAATAAAAAACTTTTCTTATTTGACTCTTTCTCAAGAAAAGTATATGGGATGGAAACAACATATATTTCAATAAATGTAAAACAAAAAATTCTATTTTTTAAATCACCAATTGAATCAGTTTTTATAGAAATCAGAAATAAATCATTGGTTGAAAGAATGCATAAATATTATAGTTCACCAATTGAAGCACCTTCTCATGTAAACTTTTTAGAATCTGTAAAAATCATAAAAATTTTACAAGATGCTTTAAAATATAATAATGATATAAAACAAGCTTACGAGATGATAAATAGAGAAACAAACTATGGAGAACTTTTTTATAATAATCTAAGTATAGATTTACAAAAAGAGGTAACTGCTCCAAAACCAGGACAAAGAAGAAATTAGGAGAAAATATGAAAATAGTTATTTTAGATAGAGCAACTTTAGGATTTGATATTGATATGAGTATTTTTGAGACTTTAGGAGAAGTTGAATCTTTTGATGTAACAAATGAAACTCAAACTATAAATAGAGTAAAAAATGCAGATATAGTAATCACAAATAAAGTAGTGATTTCAAAAGAAGTTATGGATAATTCAAATCTGAAACTTATTTGTATAAGTGCAACTGGAACAAATAATGTGGATTTAGAATATGCAAAACAAAAAAATATTCAAGTAAAAAATGTAGCTGGATATTCAAGTTCAAGTGTAGTTCAATTAGCATTTTCAATGATTTTTCAGATTGTTCAAAAACTTGATTATTATAAAAAATATGTGGATGAAGGAAATTGGCAAAAATCGCAAATTTTTACACATATAGATAAACCATTTTTTGAGCTTGATAGTAAAAAAGTTGGAATTATTGGACTTGGTGATATTGGAAGAAATTTTGCAAAAAAAGCAAAAGCTTTTGATTGTGAGGTGATGTATTATTCAACAAGTGGAAAAAATCCTAATAGTGAATATAAACAAGTTAGTTTAGATGAGTTATTAAAAACTTGCGATATTATCTCTATACATTGTCCATTAAATGAAAATACAAAAGATTTGTTAAATTATGAAAATATGAAAAATATGAAAAATGGTGCAATTTTATTAAACCTTGGTCGAGGTGGAATTATAAATGAAGCAGATTTAGCAAAAATTATAGATGAAAAAGAAATTTATTGTGGAATTGATGTTGTTGCTGTTGAGCCAATTTTAGAAGATAATCCACTTTTAAAAGTGAAAAATAAACAAAGACTTTTATTAACTCCACATATTGGTTGGGCAAGTATCGAAGCTAGAACTAGACTTGTGAAAATGGTGGCTGAAAATATAAAAGAGTTTTTAAAATAGCAAAATTATTTTTGCTATTTTAGTGTTTAAAAACTCTTCTTTTTTTTATCTTTTTTAATTTTATATATTTTTTCATTAAGTAAGTTATATCAATAATGTTATTTCTAAATTCTGTAAGTCTAGTTTTATGAAAATCTTGTTGAATAGAAGTGAATGCTGAAAAATATTCTTTTTTTATAATTTCATCTATCCCATAATAATAATTTAATTTCAATTTGTAAATATATAAAAAACTTAATACTTCTTTTTTATTATTTAAATCTATATTCCATATTAAGAACATATTATTTTTTAGTTCTATAAAATATAAATTCTTTTTATTTTTTCTTAAATTATCAAAGGGAATCATTAAATCTTCAATTTTAAATATAACATAATTCGATTTATTTGAAGAGTGAATATTAATTTTTAAATGATCAATTTGAGAATCATCAATTAATAATCTTTCAATCCCTATAAATAAATCAATTAATGGTTTTTTTATATATCTAGGATTTTTATTATTTTCAAGTAATATTTGATATTTATCTTCTATAAACCAATCAATTTTAAAATAAATTGGTCCAGTGAGAAGATATTTTGTATTTTTTAATAGTTTTTTGATTTTTTTATCAAGATAATTTATCTTATCACTATTAGTACTTTCAATTATTTTATCTATGTTAATTTTGAATTTCATTTAATTAAATTCTTTTCAATTAACTCTGTATATCTTATTGTTTGATTCTTAAAATCTTTTATTTTACTTAAATGAAATGTTTTATTAGACATAAAATTTTTTGTGTAGTAGTTATAAGGGTTCTTTTGTTTAAAAAGAATTAAATCTTTTATATCTTTTTGGTTCAGAACATTTGAAAAAGAAGTTACTAATCCTTTTTCAAATTCTAAAAAAATATTTTCATTATCTTTTTTTAATACATTTTGAATATCAAAATAAATGTAAAATACTATAGGATGAACAATATTATATTCGGTAGATTCATTTTTAGAAATCCAATAGATATTAATTTTTTTAATTTGACATTCATCAATAATTAATCCATCTTTTCCTTGTAAAGGTTCAATTATTGGGTTAATTAAATTGTCTAAATCAGCAATTTTGTCTGTATATGTTTTTTCATACTCGGATATATAAAAAACTATTTGAAGATTTACTTCTCCTATTATAATCCAATCAAATTTTTTAAGTTCATTTTTGATTTTCTGTTTGAATAATTCTTTTTTTGATTTTTTTGATTGTACACTTATTAATTGGTCATATTCCAATTCAAAAGAAATTTCACAATTTTTATGAATAGGATTTTCTCCAAAAGGTGATGAATATTCTAATGAATGGTCAAGCTCATTATAATAGTAAGATAGATTTGAGCTAAATTGTTTCATAATTTAGAAATATATATTTCAAATTTATTTCCCAAAAAAGAATTTCTTAATTTTTCTAAAGAAAGAAAATCTACTTTTCTTCTTTAGTTTTTCACTTACATCAGCTCTTAAAGCTTCAAGTTTTTTAGGTGTATAAAGAGTTTCTTTTAATATTTCCATTACTCTTTTTCTCCTAAATAATTTTGAAGTTCTTTTACTGCTTCTTCATTTTTGATAATAAATTTAATTTCAATTCTTCTTGAATTATCTTTATCTTCAACTCCATCTTTATAAATTAAATCAGAAGATGATTTTCCACTTGAACTTACATATTTATTTAATAAATCTTTGTTTATATTGTTTGATTCATATAAAAACTGCATAACTTCCAAAGCTCTTTGTTGTGAAAGTTGTAAATTACTCAAATACGAACCGTCACTATTTGTATGCCCTTCAATAGTGATTCCATGGATATATTTTCTAATTTCTTTATCTTCAAGTAGAGTTGTAATATAGTTTTTTAGTATTCCATTTAACTCTTTTTTTGATTCTTCTTTTAGTTTATATGCACCTTGGTCAAATAAAATATTTGAAGAGAATTTTATAGCTCCACTTTTTTCATCTATATTTATAGATTTTCCTAATTTTTCTTTTAATTTTGTAATAACATTTAGTTTTATTCCAGTTAAAGTTTTGATTTTTGCTTTTGTGATATCAAACTCTTCAACGGTTTTTTGGTGAGCTTTTTCTTGTTCTAAAAGTTTATTTAATAAAACTGTAAGTTCACTATCTTTTAAAGTTATCTGGTTTTGTCTATTTTCAAGTTCAGTTGTTTGTTCTTTATCTTTTAATTCATAACCCAATAAAACATCTTTTAGTTTTTGAAGTTCTTCATTATTTAGATTAATAGTTTCATTTGATTTTGATAATTGAGTTGATAATTCTGATTTTTCAGCTTCAAGATTTTTTATTAAAGTATTTAATTTATTTAAAACTTCATTTTTATTTATTAACTCTTCTTGACTTTGATTTAAAGCTTGTTTTTCTTTTTCTAAGTTATTTTGCGAATAAACATATTTTATTACAATAGCTCCAAGAACTAAAATAAATACAAAAAGTAAACCTGCCATCAAATCTGCATAAGAAATCCAGAAGTTTTCTTCGTTTTTTTGTTCGTTATTGTACATTTTTATCTACTTTGATAGTTCTTTAAATTCTGTTAAATCTTCTATTATTTTTACTGTTTGTTGGTCTATTGATTCTAGGGAAGTTTGTAGTTTATCTGCAAATTTAGTATCATATTCATCTAAACCTTGTTTAAATTTCCACTCGATTTTTTCCATATCACTTTTCATTGTTTCAATACTTTTTACAATATTTGAATAAATTGCTTTTAGATTATCTGAACTTAAATTGTCTAAATGACCATTTAATTTCCCAATGCTATTATTTAAAAGTTGAGCACTAAGAGTATAAGAATCTTTTGATTGTTCAAAACTTTTGATTGTTGTACTCATATTTAAAGTCATATCTTTTAACATTGTTGATAATTTTTCATTATTATCAATATTTTCACTAATTTTTGTTGATAAAATTAACTCTTTTTTTAGAATTTCATCAAGAATTTCAACTCTTTTTTCTATTAAAAGATTGATATTATCCATCATATTACTTGAAGTTAATTTTTCAAATACTTCTGACATTTTAGAGAAATTATCAAGATTACTTTTTATATGAATTGATTCAATATCAATTTTTGTCCAAAAAAATGATTTAGTTGATTCTTTGATTAAAAAAGCATCATGTTCAAATCTACTCATTCCGATTTTTTCAAAAAAAGTCCACCAAATTGATAAAAATATTCCATAAATTGAAACATAAAATGCAGTTCCAACTCCACCTAAAAGTGATGAAATTTCTTGTTCAAGTGCAGTTGTAGTTCCAGTTGAAAAATCCGGCATACTAAGTGCAATTGATATGAAAGTTCCTAAAATACCAAGTGTTGGGAAAATTCCTGAAGCTATTGAAGAAAAGTTTGTATTTCTTAGATTACTTGTATAGTCTTTTAAAAAATCATCAAAACTTCCATTTGCTTTTGTTGAATTGTCGATTGTTAATAAATTATTATCAACATACTCTTTTAAAGAAAAAAACATCGCTGTATATTGAGTTTTAAATTTGCATGAAACATAATAGGCATTGTGTTTTACAAAAAATAAATAAATAAAATAAATAAATCCTATTAAAATTACACTGTGAATTTCTACAGTTAAAGGTAATTTTCCTAAATAACATAAAATTATTACTACAAATAAGGCACTAGGAATTGTAAGTAAAATAAATATTCTAGATATAGGTTTGCAAGTTGTTTGATATTTTATTGAACTTAAGTCAATTAAATTGTCGTTTGATAACATAAATATTCCTTATGATAACGGTTATAAATTAATCTGAAAGTTTAGCATATTTATTATTTTTTAATATAAAAATTTGATTATTCTATTCAATAATAGAAATTATTTTGTGAGTTTATAAGAATTAAAAGGTAAAATAACGAAACGACACTAATAGGGAATAAGATAAAATCATGATAAAAAAAGTTTTACCTTTATTATTTATGCTTAGTAATATTTCAGTTCTTTACGCTTCACTGGAAAAATATACAATTTCAGTTTGTATAACTTCAAGTCTTGAAAATGCACTAATATGTAAATATAAAGTTTTAGCAGAAGATGTAAAATCAGATGTTTTTATAGTAAAAGAAAATGGAAAATATTTAACAAATATTGGTATTTTTACTGATGAAAATAGTGCAAAATATGCTATAAAAATAGCACCTTCTTATGTAAAAAAACAAAAGCCATTTGTAAAAGAAATATCAAATGAAGTAATAATATTAAAATCTAAAAATGAACAAGTTATTGATTTAACTCTTCCCGTAGAAGAGATTGTTATGAATAATGAAACAGCAAAAAATAAAACAAAAAAAGATGAAAAATTAATAGATTTGGTTTCAACTACTCCAAAAGCAGAAGAGTTGACACTAGTACAATCATATCCTTTTGATGAAGGACAAAAACTTAACGGTGAACCTGTTAAAAAATGGAAAAAACCAGTTGTTTATACAAAAGAAGAGTTAGAATATATTGAAGAATTAAAAAAAATAAGTATGGAAGAGTTTGATAAAGCTGATGAAGAAAAACAACAAAAACCTATTCCTTCAAAAATCGATAAACCAAAAGAAATAGTTCAAGTGGTAGAACAACCAGTAAAGGTTGAAAAACTTGTTGATAATATTGAAAAAGTACAAAGAGAATATAAGTATGAAAAAGTAGAAAAAATTCAGAAAATAGAACAACCTAAAATAAAAAAAGAAAATGAAATAAAACCTCTTTCAAATGTTTCTGATTATGAAGAGATTTTAATAGAAGTTGATTCTGTAAATAATTTTATGAGTGTAAAAGCAAAAGTAGATAATCAAATAAAAGATATAAAAACATATAAGGTGTCAACTGGAAAAGATGACGTTAAAAAACCTTTTGGTGCTGGAAAAGTCTCTAAAATATCACTAAATCCAGTTTGGTATCCAACTGCTGATACAATAAAAAGTTTCAAAAAAAGAGGAATAAATCTTCCTTCAGTTGTTCCTCCTGGAAATAAATACAACTATATGGGCGCTGCAAAAATAAATCTTACCCATGAAGTTGATGGAAAAAATACATTTAGAATTCACGGAACTTTAAATGAAAAAACAATAGGAACAAATGAATCAGCAGGATGTATTAGAATGAAAAATGGTGATGTTGTTCAATTGGCAACTTTATTAAATCAATTTTCAGATTTAAAAAGTCTGAATGATGTAAAAGTTATTTTGAAGTAAAAATAAAAATAAAGAGAAGTTATGAATAACCCAAGAGAAAAGTTACTAGAAGTCGCTTTTAATGAGATTTATCAAAATGGATATACAGCAACTTCAATAGATAAAATTTTAAAACAAGCTTCAATGAACAAAGGTTCTATGTATCATTTTTTTAAGTCAAAAAAAGAGTTAGGATTAGCTGTTGTAACTGAAAAAATCAATTCTTACATAGAAGATAAATATTCAGTTTTACTAAAATATGAAAAAAATATTTGTGAAGAATTATTGAAACTTATAAAAAATAGAGATAATTTTGATTTTACTTGTGGATGCAAACTAAATAATCTTATGCAAGAATTATCTCCTATTGATGAAGATTTTAAAGTAGCTTTAGAAAAAGTATATATTAGATTTGAAAATATTATTGAAGAAGTTTTAAATAAAGCTATAAAAAATGGCGAAATAAAACACAATGATACAAAAGCTTTATCTATGTTTGTAGTAGCTTCAATAGAAGGATGTTTAGGAACTGCAAAAAAATCACAAGATGGAAATTATTTTCAAACTTGTATTTCTCAATTAGAACTATTTTTAAACTCTCTTAAATAAATCAAAACTTTCTTTTTCAATCTTGACTAATCAGTCAAGATTTCGCTATAGTTCTACTTGACTAATTAGTCAATAAAATTAAAGGATTTAAAATGCCTTATATAAATGTAAAACTAAATGTTAAAGAAAGTGACGAGGTAAGGGAAAAGATTGCTGATATTGTATTGGAAAATACAACAACTATTTTAAATAAAAAAGCAGATGTAACTTCTGTTTTAGTTGAGTTTGTTCCCCAAAATACTTGGAGTGTTGGTGGAAAAAATTATGTTACTTTTTATTTGGATATAAAAATCACAAAAGGTACAAATACAAAAGAACAAAAAGCAAACTATATAAAAAAGTGTTATAAAGATTTCCAAGAATTATTAGGAGAAATAACTCCAGCTAGTTATATTGTAATAGACGAAGTTGATGGAGATTCTTGGGGATTTGAGGGATTAACACAAGAATATAGATATATACAAAGTAAAATATTGTGAGTTGGTATATTCAAAAATCTATTTTACCTTTTGGTTTTATATTTTTATATGGAAGTGGATTTATTTTTGCTCAATATGGTTTGGTTCATTCATCTCCAATGATTTTTTTGACAATTCGGTTTTTTATTACTTTTTTGATTTTACTTTTGATTACATATATTTTGAAAGCTTCTTTTCCTAAAACAAAAAAAGAGTTTTTTCAAATAGCAATTGCTGGAAGTTTAACGGTTGGAGTTTTTTCGATAGGTGGATTTTTATCTATAAGTTATGGAATAGCAGGGGCAACGAATGCTTTGATTATTGCACTTCAACCAATAATAGTTACTTTTTTAGCTTTAAAGTTTTTAGATGAAAAAATAAATAAAAGAGTTTGGTTAGGATTAATTATTGGATTTATTGGAGTTGGTTTTGTTGTCTTTTCAAAATTTGATAATTCTAGTTCTTCTTTTATTGGTTTATTTTGGTCAATAATTTCATTATTGGGATTAAGTTTTGGAAGTTTATATCAAAAAAAATATTGTACAAATATGAATCTTTTTTCAGGTGGAGCAATACAAACTTTTAGTTCAACGATTTTAGTTTTGCCTTTTTTATTTTTTGAAGATATTAAAATAGATTGGAATATAGAGTTTTTTATTGCTTTATTTTATATGGCAATTGGAGTAAGTATAGGAGCTTTATCGTTATTGTATATCATGATAAAAAATGGCGAAGTTTCAAAGGTATCTTCTATTTTTTATTTAGTTCCCGTAAGTGCAGCGATTGTTTCATATTTTTTATTAGGTGAAACAATGGATTGGAGTGTTTTAATAGGAATTATTACGGTAATTATAGGAATAACATTAATCAATAAAAAGGAGAAAAAATGAGTAAAGCATTAATTATTATAGATATTCAAAATGATTATTTCCAAGGTGGAAATTGTGAATTGGTAAATCCAATGGAAGCTAGTTTAAAAGCTAAAGAGTTGTTGGAATATTTTAGAAAAAATTCTATGCCAATATTTCATATTCAACATATAAATCTAAGAGAAGGTGCAAAATATTTTTTGTCAAATACAAAAGGTGTGCAAATACATGAAAATGTAAAACCACTTGAAAATGAAATCATCATAGAAAAAAACTTTCCAAATAGTTTTTTAAAAACAAAGCTAGAAAATGAATTAAAAAAACAAAATATAAAAGAGTTAGTAATCTGCGGAATGATGAGTCATATGTGTATAGACTCAACCACAAGAGCAGCCTTTGATTTAGGATATGTTTGTACAGTTGTGCATGATGCTTGTACAACAAAAGATTTAGAATTTTTAGGAAAAAAAGTAAAAGCAAATGAAGTTCATAACTCTTTTATGTCTGCACTTGGGAGTGTTTTTACGAAGCTTATGAAAGTTGAAGATATTTTGAAATAATAGATTTATATAAATAAACCTTCCTTTTGTCCTTTTGGAGACTTTTTTAACCTAAATAACAGTTTAATTTAAGAATTCCTTAAATAAGTGCTTTATTTAAGCTTCCTTTTAACATTAATAGGACTACAATGAATTGTCTTATGATAGACACAAAGGAAAGAATTATGAAACAAGGTAAATTTTTAAAAGCAGCAATCGTTGCTACCATTTTAATCGTAAATACAGTTCCTCTTCTTGCAACAGAAGTCTCAGATACAACAAAATCGAAATCTACTATTGGAGAAAAGATTGATGATACTGTTATTACTACACAAGTAAAAATGGCATTAATGAAAGATTCTTCAACAGCTACTTTAGGAGCAGATGTTACAACTACAAATGGTGTCGTACTTCTTCAAGGTACTGTTCAAGATAATTCAGAAAGAGATATGACTACAAAAGTTGGGGCATCTGTTCAAGGAGTTAAAAGTGTTCAAAATGAGATGAAAGTAATTACTGAGCAAACAAGCACAGTAGGGGAAAGACTTGAAGATACAGCTATTACAACAAAAGTAAAAATGGCATTAACTTTACATGCTTCAACAGGGGCTTTACGAACTACTGTTACTACTACGGATTCTGTAGTTACTGTAGGTGGAAAAGCTAAAAATAAAGCTGAAAAAGAACTTGTAAGTAAAATTGTTGAAGATGTTAAAGGTGTTAGAAAAGTTATTAATAATATGACAGTTGAATAATAATATGTTGTGGGCAGTATCATTACTCATAATTTTATGGGTACTAGGGATAGTTAGTAATTATACATTGGGTGGATTTATCCATATCTTATTGGTAATTGCAATTGTCATTGTACTAATCAGAGTGATTCAAGGTCGACGTGTAGTTTAAACTACACGTTTTTATACATAGATAATCAAAAAAGGATTTATGATGAATGATCAAGAATTATATCAACAACAAAAACAAGCGCAATTAGATAAGTATGAAGTAAATTTAAGCGAACTAAAAAATTTAACTTCTGAATTTGATGCGGATGCCAATAGAAAACTTGATAAAAAAATAAAAAGTGTAGAGTTAAAGATAGAAGAAGCAAAAACAAAATTAAAAGCATTTTGTAAAGCTAGAAAAGAAGAATTAGAAGCTGAAAAAAAAGCTATTGATGAAACTTTTATTGCAATAAATACTCATTTAGCAATGAGCTAGTGTTCCTAAAATGAAACGAAACAATAATTCTATTTGAGGGTATTTATTTTACCCTCAATATTAACTACGAGTTTTGCAAGACAGAAAAGATAAAACAATAAGTGAAAGAACCTAAAGGGCTTCGAAGCCATTGGTCATATTCTCAAGAGTTTAAAAAATATATATATTTAATCACTAAAAGTAAAAGACATTCCTTTTCCTGTATGACAATTACCAAAAATTTCTCCTTTTGTAAAATCAGTTTTTTTGTCATATTCAAGGTATACAGTAAGTCCAGAAATTTTATCATCACGAAGTGATTTTGAATCATTAAAAAGCCATACTTCCTCAATAATGTTACCTGTAGGATTATTTGTATGTTGTACTATGTAAGCTTCTATAAATTGTTCTTTGCCATAGCCACATTTTTTTTCAATATCTGCATATAGCATATTAATATATCTTTCATTTAAGATACTTTTCCCTTTTACTCCTGCCCAGTTTTCAATATATCTTACTCCTTTTTTATCAGGGAAAGAGTTGTCTTTTATCATTCTAACGGGTGCTTTTGCCTTAATAAGGCTCTCATTCCATGTTGTAGATGGATTTTGATTTGCACATCCAGTAAGTAAAGTAATTAAAGCAGTACCAACTAATACTTTGTATTTCATATTATTCTCCACAAATTTATATTCTAATTATTCTTAAAAATAACTAATCAATCATACATTTTATATTAAATAGACTTAAAATAATAATATAATCATTGATTTAAATATGGATTATCATGTAATATTAATTAGGATAAAATAACCTTTTACTCTCACCTTATTCAAACTATGTTACCATCCCAAATGAATAAAAAATACCAAATACTAAAAGATATTTTCGGACACGATGCTTTTCGTTCTTTCCAAGAAGAAGTTGTTGATTGCATTCTTAACAAACAAGATGTTTTGACAATTTTGCCAACTGGTGGTGGAAAATCACTTTGTTATCAACTTCCAACACTTCTTGTGAATGGAACTACTGTTGTAATCTCTCCTCTTATTGCACTTATGCAAGACCAAATAAAAGCACTTAATGATTTGAATATTAGTGCTGAAATGATAAGTTCAGCTACTTCAAATGATGAAAATAGTTTCAGCCTTCAAAAGCTTTTAAATGGTGAGTTAAAATTTATTTATGTAGCACCTGAAAGATTCACTTCAAATGAGTTTGTTTCAGTTTTACAACGAATAAATATAAACTATTTTGTAATAGATGAAGCTCACTGTGTTTCGGCTTGGGGTCATGAGTTTAGGGCTGAATATAGAAATCTTGATAGATTAAAAAGATTTTTTCCAAATACTGCAATTTGCGCATTTACAGCAACTGCTACAAAAAAAGTTGAAGCTGATATATCTCAAAGTCTGAATTTACAAAATCCAAAACATTTTCGTGCAAAAACTGTAAGAGATAATCTTGATATAAAAGTAGAACCTCGAATCTCAAATGGGAAAACACAGATATTAAATTTCCTAAAAACTCACAAAGGTTTATGTGGAATCATCTACACTTTTACAAGAAAAGAAGCAGAATCAACAGCCGAGTTCCTAAGTGAAAGTGGATATAGCGCAAAAGCCTATCATGCGGGACTTAGCAATGATAGAAAAAATGAAGTTTTTAATGATTTCGTATATGAAAAAATAGATATTGTTGTGGCAACCATCGCTTTTGGAATGGGAATTGATAAATCAAATATTCGTTTTGTAATTCATACGAGTTTGCCTAAAACCCTTGAAAATTACTATCAAGAAATAGGGAGAGCTGGTCGTGATGGCGAAATGTCTTATGTTTATATGCTTTATTCAAAATCTGATGAGGTAAAAAGAAAAATCCAAATCGAAGAAGCTATTGATGATGGTTATAAACAAACTGGGCTTGATAAATTGGAGTTTATGTATAGATATTGTGTAAGCAATAATTGCCGTCATAAAATGATTGCAGGATATTTTGAAGATGAGATTGAAGCTTGTAAAACTTTGTGTGATAACTGTACCAAAGGTGAAGTGGAACAGGTTGATGTGAGTGTTGATGCTCAAAAACTTTTAAGTGCCATTTATAGAAGTGAACAAAGATTTGGATTAAATCATATTATTGATATTTTAAGAGGTTCAAAAAATCAAAAACTTTTAGAGTTTGGACATGATAAATTAAGTGTTTATAATTTGGGTGCGGATAAAAGTAAAAATGAGTGGATAGCAATTGCCGATAAACTAATCGATATTCAAGCTTTGATTTTAGGGGAATTTCGAGTTTTAAAAATTTCAAATTTAGGATTAGAGATTTTAAAAGGTAAAGAAAAACTTTTAATTGATAGTGATAAATTAGGAATTGCTTCAAAAATTCAAGAAGAAGAAACGGAACTTAGTTTTGATGAATTAGTTTATGAAAGATTTAGAACTTTACGAAGAGAAATTGCCCTTGAAAGCGAAGTTCCAGCTTACGTGATATTTGGGGATAAAACTTTAAAAGAGTTTGCAAATAAACTACCAACTTCAAAAGATGAAATGTTAAATATAAATGGCGTTGGTCTTGTAAAATATGAAAAATATGGAGAAACTTTTTTGAATTTATCTAAAGAGATAAAAGAAGAATTCAAAGAAAAACTAGAAAATAAAGAGCCACTAAAAAAACTCACAAAAACATATTTAGAAACTTTTGATTTGATTCAAGAGGGCAAAAGTGTAGAAGAAATATCTCAAATTAGAGATTTAGGATTAACTTCAGTTCTTAGTCATATTTCGGTTTTGACTGAACATGAGAAGATTTCAAAAGAGAAAAAAGATGAACTTTTAAAACCTTTGGAAGTTCCAGAAAATATAAAAAACTGGATAGAAGAGGGCTTAAAACTTGATAGTTTTAAAGAATTAAGACAACATTTATATTTGTATGAATATTTAAAAAAAGAGTTATAACTTTTTATTCATCACTAAACCATCTTCTATTGTAATCTTTTAAAGATTCAGGATAATATCTATGTTTTGGGATATTATTTACAACAACGGCAATTATTAATAAAATAAAAGCTCCTGTTGTAACAGGAACTAAAACATATAAAAAACCTAATTCATGTATTTGATTGCTTCCAATAACTGCAATTAAAGCAGTTGCCCCACCAGGCGGATGTAAAGTTAGGGTTAATTGCATAAAAAATATTGAAGTGGCAACTGCAAATGCTGAACAAAACAGAATATTTCCATAAAAAATTTTGTAAGAAATAACTCCGACAATTGCAGATATTATATGCCCACCAATAAGATTTCTAGGTTGTGCTAAAGGAGAATTTACAGCTCCATAAACTAGCACAGCACTCGCTCCAAAAGAACCAATAACCAAAGTTAAATCTGTATCTTCTAAAATATCACTATGAAAATATGAAATTGCAAGTATTCCTAAAAATGAGCCAATCCACGACCAAAAAAGATTTGATTTTTCTAAAGGTTCAGAGTTTATTTTTTTGAATTGTTTTAAAAATGTTTTCATATCTCATATTATCAAAGAATATTTCTTAAATAAATGATTTGAATCAAGTTATAAAACAAAAATCAGCAATAAATTAACTAAATTTCTATAATATACACAAATAAATAATAAAATAAAACTCAAGGTAAAATAATCTAGTGAAACAAGAAAAAAATTTCATTTTTGATAAAATAAAGTGTAATATCCTTATAGTAGATGATTCCAAAACAATTAATAATGTTTTAACTAAAAAATTTAAAACCAATGGATATACAACTTTTAATGCTTATACTTTATTCGAAGCTAGAGAAATAATCAAACAAAATGAAATTCACTATTTGATTTTGGATATAAATCTTCCTGATGGAAAAGGTTATGATTTATTGGATGATTTAAAAAATAATTCAATAAAGGTTTTTATATTAACAAGTCAAAAAGATGAAGAAAAAAGAGAATTTTCATTTAAAAAAGGAATTATTGACTTTATTATAAAAGATAGTATTTTGTTCCAAAAAATAGAACAAATAATAGAAATGATTGAGAAATTAGAAAAAAATAAAAATGAAACAATTTTAATAATAGATGATTCAGTTGTAATTCAACAGCAACTAAAAGATTTATTTGAAAATAGAAATTATGATGTTTTACTTGCACCAGATGAAAATAAAGCACTTGATTTAATAGTCTCAAAACAACCTGATTTGATACTTTTAGATGTTCAACTAAAAAATACAAATGGAATACTTTTTTTACAAAAATATCAAGAACTTATAATTACAGAATTTAAAATACCAGTTATTATAATAAGTGGAACTATTGATATTTTGATTACAAGAGATAGTTATAAAGCAGGTGCTGTTGATGTTATAAAAAAACCTTTTTTGATTGAAGAGATGAATTTAAAAATTGATTTATGGATAGATTATAAAAGAAAACAAAAAGAGTTAAACCGTTCAACTCAACTTTTAAATGAATACAAAAATGCAGTTGATGAAAGGTCTATTGTTTCAAAAACAAATGACAAAGGAATAATAACTTATGTTAATGAAAAATTCTGCAATATTAGTGGATATTCAAAAGAAGAGTTAATTGGTAAAAATCATAATATTGTAAGACATGAAGATACAAAAGATGAGCTTTATCAAGGACTTTGGGAAACTATTCGTCATCAAAAAAAGAGTTGGACAGGGCAAATTAAAAACAAAAAAAAAGATGGAACATATTATTGGGTAGATACTTTAATAAAACCTATTTTAGATAAAAATGGAAATATAGAAGAGTTTATCGCCCTAAAAAATGATGTTACAGAACAAGAAGATGTAAAAGAGTATTTTAAAATAAAACTAAAAGGTTCTCAAAAGAATTTAAATTATTCTATTAAATTATCAAAAGAATATGAAAAAGCTATTGATTCAAGCAATATTTTATTAAGAACAAATTTAGACAAAAAAATAAATTATGTAAATGATAAATTTATACAATTAACTAAATTCTCAAAAGATGAACTTATTGGCGCTGATTATAGAATTTTTAAACATTCAGAGATAAAAGACAAAATTTTTGAAGATTTTGATTCTTTATTGGATTCAAAAAATATATTTCATCAAATTTTAAAAAATAAATCAAAAGATAATGAGACTTATTGGATTAATATAACTATTATTCCAATCAAAAATGATAAAGAAATCATCATTGAATATATGTGGATTATAAATGATTTAACAGAACTTTTTAATCTAAATGAAGAGATTCAAAGTACACAAAAAGAGATTATTTATAAAATGGGTGAAATTGGAGAAACAAGAAGTAAAGAAACAGGAAACCATGTAAAAAGAGTTGCTGAATATTCAGGATTATTAGCAATTTTATGTGGGCTTGATGAAAAAGAGGTAAATATTCTTTTAGTTGCTTCACCAATGCATGATATTGGAAAAGTTGGTATTTCTGATTCTATTTTGAAAAAACCTGGAAAACTAACAGTTGAAGAGTTTGATATTATGAAAGAACACTCAATGATTGGATATAACATTTTAAAAGATTCAAAAAGAGATATTTTAAAAGCAGCAGCAATTGTAGCAAAAGAACACCATGAAAAATATGATGGAAGTGGTTATCCTTGTGGTTTAAAAGGTGAAGAGATTCATATTTATGGAAGAATTACTGCCTTAGCTGATGTTTTTGATGCTTTAGGAAGTGAAAGATGTTATAAAGAAGTTTGGGAAGATGAAAAAATATTTCAACTTTTCAAAGAGGAGAAAGGAAAACATTTTGACCCAAAACTTATTGATTTGTTTTTTGATAATCTTGATAAGTTTCTACAAATAAGGGAAAGATATAAGGATTGATAATTTTATAAGAAGAAAATCTTCCTATAAAATATTTAATTGGTGAGATAAATCAGCCGCAATTCTTTCGTAGTTTCTAACAGCCAATAATCTTTCTTGACCTTTTAATCCAACTTGTGTAACTTCGTCTTTTGATAAAGAGATAATATATTCAAGTTTTTTCTGAATTGATTCTTTATCAAAAGCTGTAAACCAAGCACTAGCATTATCTTCAAAAATCGAAGCATTATTTTCATTGTCACTCATAATACAAGGAACGGCACTTGAGTAGTAATCAAGCACTTTCATAGGAGTTGAACTATTAAATAAAGCAATATCTGGAAGAGGAGATAATCCAACATCAGCAAGTGCAATTAGTTCTAATAACTCTTTTCTTGTTTTTGCATCGTAAATCTCAATATTATCTTTTAGATTTGGAAAATCAATTAATAAATGGTCTAAAAATTCTGGGTCTTTTGTAGAAATCATTAGTTTGAAATTTGAATTATGAATATCACTAAAAGCTTCTAAAATAGTTTCAAATTCTCTTAATTTATCTAAAGTTCCCGCATAAAAGAATCTTTTTTCATTTCCTTCATGTTGAATATTTTCATGTAAAACTTCAGGGTCAATAGCCGATGGAATTACGAAAGTTCTTGTTTTTACATCTTTGAAATAATCATTTTTCATTTGAAATGAAGTTGGAAGGAAAATATCACATTCGTTTATTAAACTCACTTCACTATATGTTTGTATTTTATTGCTTATTACATCTAAAATTGATTTTTTATTGTTTGCTAAGTCAGTTTCAAGTTTTGCAATTCTTTTAGGGAAAGATAATCTAAATCCAACTTTGAAGTTATATTTTGCTTTTTGTTTTAATATCTCTTTTAATAAATCAGTATTATTTCTAACAACTACAAACTGATATTCACTTAAGTTTATTCCATGTTTTTCTAATTCTTCTAAAATATGATGTTTTGATTTTTCAGGAATAATTATTCTTCCATCTTCTTTTATCTCTATTTCTGATTTCTCTTTAGAAAAAAATGTTGTATTTATATCAAAATGTTTTGTTAAATATTTTTGAAATAAAGGCCCTATAAAACTGTGATCTGCATATTCATCTTGGTCTGTAATATATAAAAACTTACTCATATTAACTCCTTGAAATTCTTTGAAAGATTATATCATTTAAAAGTTGCAACAAAAAAGCATTTTAGTTATTTTTATAGTTAATAAAGTTTTCCAAGTAAATCAACATGGGTTAAATAAACTCGCAAATCAAACTCAACTTGATGATAAGAGGGCATTACAAAAGTGCAAAGATTATAAAAAGCTTTATCATGCTCTCTTTCTTTAAAGTGGGCAAGTTCATGAACAACAATCATTTGTAGAAATTCTTCGGGCATATTTTTAAAAACTGAGGCAACTCTGATTTCATTTTTTGATTTTAGTTTTCCACCTTGAACCCTTGAAACTATCGAGTGCATTCCAAGTGCATTGCTAATTACATTTATTTTTCCATCATACATTACTTTTGAAACTTGATATTTTTTGAAATATTCGTTTTTGAAATCCATCACATAAGAGTATAAAGCTTTATCATTTGTAAAGCTGTGAGCGTTTGGATATTTTGTTTTTATATATGATGATAGTTTTTCTTTTTCAATTAAAACTTTGATTTTATCTTGTAAATCTTTTGGGTAGTGGCTTATGTATTTCATGGGCGGATTATAACTTATTGTGTTGTAATGCTTCCTTTAGCTCAATATCTCCAATGGATTTGGTCTATTATTTCTCATAATTTGGGCAACTTTATCTTCTCTTTCTTTTTTTATAGAGTTGTAATTTTCTAAAATATCTTCATACCAAGATAATATTTCTTTATAAGTTTTACTTGCTAATTCAGTTGGACTTTCATCTAAAGATATTTTAAAATCTCTAATTTTATCTTTTAAATATTTTTCCATATCCTTTTCTTTTATTTGTACAAAATCAGAATTTTTAGGAATCCAAGAAAAAAAAGATTGCAAAGAAATTGCACACATAAAACGCAAAGTCTCTTTATCATCTAAAGTTTTTAATTTTTCAAAAATCGCTTTATTAAAATCTTCATTATCACTTATCAAAGAAGTTGCAATAAAACTACTAACTACATCATCAAAACGAATATGTGAAGCATCGTAAATTTTGCCGTTTTCATCTTCTTCTATTATGAGATTTTTTAGTTCTTTTATTTCCTCATAAGAAAGAGATAATATCTCTTCTTTAGTGATATATCTATCTTCAATTATTGAAAAAACTTTGTTTTGTTCTTTTTCATTAAAAGAAACTCCTACTTTAGATACAAGTTTATCAAAATTATCTCTTTTTATTAAATCAACACTTGATGTACCTGACAGCTCTTTTTGAATTAAATTATCAACATTTAATGATGAAATTAGAATATTATCTGTATCCATGTTACTTTCTTTCATTTAGATTAGTGAATAGAAAGTAACATTTTTTATCTTATAACCAATTTAATTATATATATTTGAAAAATTGAATATTATATTTCAACAACAGAGATTAATACAATTAATTTCTTTAATAAAGTTATTGAACTTGCTGCTTGAGGAAGAAAAAGAAGAGATTTAAATCTCTTCCTTGATTTTTTCTAAATCATTAATTTTTTCTAAATATTGCTCTTTTCTTGATTTTACAAAATTTATTCTATCTTCGTTTATTTCTAAATATTGCTCTTTTGAGTATTTTACAATTTTAAATAAGTAATTTCTTTTTGAAGTTAAAAAATCTTCGATTTTTTCAAATCCAAAATTTGCTTTTAGTTTTGCCACAATTTCATCTTCTCTTGGATGTGAAATAGAAAATTTAGATGGCTCTTTTTTATATAATTCTTCTGATTCTAAAATTTGTTGTTCAAAGTGAGCAATAGTTGCTTGTGTTGTTTGAATATATGAATATGATAATGCTCCATTAAAATATGCAAACTTTTTTCTAATAGCTGAAATATTTTCTAAAATTGCTGTATGGTATGTTTTTAAAACATTTTCATAAACTTTTGCTGCAAAGTGTCTAGTGTTTGAGAACTCTAAATCAGAACCGATTTCCCTTTGTTTTCTAATAAGTTCATAAGGTTCTTGCCATTTTGTAACTTCATTTTTGATGATATTATAAGCATCTCTAAATGCTTCATCTGTATCAAGTTCAATGTTTTTTAGAAGTTTAATTGATCTTTTAAACATTTTATCAATAGTTTGGTCATCATAAAAAAGTTTTTTATAAATACTATCTGAATCAATCCAATAGGTTTCATAATCATATTTTTCAATTTTTGAACCTATAAAACTTTTTGTCTCTTCGAATCTTGTTGCAGTTTTCTTTTTGATACCTTTGTAAGTTTCATGGGCAATTTTTTCCATAATAGTTTCTAATGAATTATAAATATTAAATAACTCTTTTGAATATTTTTTATAAATATTTTCAAAATGCTCAAGAACAGAATTTTCACAACCTTTTAAAACTTCGATTAAAGCATCATAGATTTTTGTGATTGTTTCATACTCTTTGACTAAAATATCACAAATTCCTCTTAAATCTTTTTTAATGGCAAATTCTTTAGATTCAGCGGCTTGTGGTCTAATTGTATTTTCAATAAACTCTAAAACTTCATTAATATTAGATTCTTTTAAAAGCTTCATATCTCCTGACATATCTTTTGAGTTAATTTCTTCAATTTTTTTATGGAATGCTCCAAATGAATCTTTGAAGAAGTCTAATGAATCAATACCAATATTGTTATTTAACTCTTTTTTGAACTCTTTTGTAATTGCTTCAAATTCATCATCAAGTAAAACTCTTTTTTGATGCGCTCTTGATTCAAGTGCCATTCTTGCAGAAATTGGAGTAACTTGAGCAAAATATTTTCCAAATTTTTCTTTTACATAATTTGTAGTAGTTTCAACTTGATCAGGAGTTAATTTATCCTTTTGATTTAAAACGCACAAAGACTTATTTTTAAAGTGTTGCATATATTCATCAAGAACTTCTGCTTCTGAAAGTTTTCCTGCATTATCAATAAGAGTTAGCCAAATAATCCCTCCAACATCCCTTAAAACTTTCCTTGTAGTATCCGTATCGCTTTGAGATTGTGAGTTCAATCCTGGTGTATCAACAAAAGAAATATCTTTTAAAATATCCATTGGCGCATAAAGTGTAAGATATTTTATATCTTGCATTTCATTTTCTCTTTGGTCTGTAAAATCAGCAATTGATTCTATTGGAGCAAATTCTTGAGCACCTGAATAATAAGTGATTTTTAGTTTGTATTCTTCCCCATAATTTATAAAATTTACTTTAGATGTAACTGGTGTAATTCCCGTTGGTAAAATATTTCTTGCAAGTAGAGCATTTAAAAAAGTAGATTTTCCAGAGCTAAATTGTCCTGTAATTGCAATTTCCATTGGATATCTTGCTCGTCTAATTTGTTTATTTAAAATACCAATAAGTTGATTTGATGGTAAAAATTTTTCATCAAGTAATTTTGTTTGAACTTTTTTTATGTCTCCAACTAAACCATCTTCATAAACAATTTCTTGTAAAGAATAAGTTTCTTTATACTCATTTACAAAACTTTTTAGGATATTTAGATTTGCACTCATTAGTATAATCCTTTTATTGTTATTGAAATATTTTCAAGTTTTTTAATATTTTTATGAATATCAATTGATAATTGGGCTCTATTTTTATCATTTTCTTCAAATGAATTAATTTGATTTTGAAGAACTTCTTCGTCATTTTTAAGTTTTTGTTCAAATGTTTTTAATGGAGCATTTAAAGTTGTAAAAAATGATTCAATTAAAAGATTACTTACTTTTTTTGCTTTTGATTTAATATCTTCTTCAATTGAAGTAAATTGATTTTTAATAAGTAATTCCATTTCCCTATCTAATTCATTTAGTTTTGAATCTTTCGCTTTTGAGACAGCATCAATAATTAAAGAAACCAAAACTTCATTATTTGATGTTAAAAATCCTGATTTAAAATCATCTTGGAAAAATCCTCTAGCATCAAAATTTTCATTTTTATGACCAATTGTAAAACCTAAATCATGATATTTTTGCTCGCATTGTTCCCCAATAGTTTGTGATTTTTTGATAAATTTATATCTATAATCTCTGATTACATCGATAATTCCATCTTTTATTGCAGTTTCAACAATAACTTTTATTCTAGAATTTTCAGGTCTTTTTTTAGTTTTTTCAAAAGAGTATCGAACATCTCCCACAACTCTTTGTTTTATAACCGTTTGTAAATCTATAAGTTCACTTTGTAAAAAAGTTTCTAGGGATTTTATATACTCTTTTGAGTCATTTTTATAATAATTTATATCTTCATTCATTGCTTGAAAGATTCTTGTATTAACACTTTTTCTTTTATTGAAATCTAAAAGTTCTTTTTCTAATTCATCTTTAGATTTTGAAAGAAGTCTTAATTCATAGTTATAAAAAGAGTTTTGTTTTTCAATTATTCTTTGTAATTGGTTTTTTGATGATTGAATTACTAATTCACCTTTTTGTGAGTTTGAACCAAAAAGTGTTTCAGTTAAATATTGTTCAATCTCTAAAATACCAGTTTGTTCAAGTGTATAACCAGCATTTATTGCTTCTTGTTCTCTTCCAGTTCTATGTAGTAGTGCCATTCTTCCAGAAATTGGGATGAACTTGATAGTTTTTAAAATATAATCAAGCTGAGAATCTTTGTTTTGAGCACGTAATTGTTTTTCAATAGATGTTTTTGTATATTTAATAACTTCCTCAAGTTGCTCTTTTGAAACTGTATCAGCTCTTGTTATAACAATTAAAAGTTTTGAGATATTTTGGTAAAGTAGGGCATCAATAATAAACTCAACATCTTTTAAAGTAGCACTTTGAGATACATTCATAAGATGTAACATCATATCACATTGACTAATATACTCTTTTGTAATCTCTTCCCTTTGTATAACTGGGTCGTCAAGGCCTGGAGTATCAACGATTTCAATACCATCAGATAAAAAATCTAGTTTAGAGCCAAGTTCCACATATTTTACCAAGTTACATTTTTTACCACTTGCTTCTGCTGATGTGTAAGAAGATAAATCGTTAATATCAACTTCATCAAATCTAGAAATTGGTTTAATATAATTTTTTAATTCATCTCCAAAGATTTTATTTGTTTCATTTACAAAATCTCGCATTGATTCTAATTGTTCAGCTGATTTTTTTATTCTATCCCACTCTTGTTGATTCCAGTAAAATACTTTTGCATTATCAGTAGGATTATGTTTTACGATTGTTAAGTTTGCAGTTTCAGGAACAACAGCACTTCCTAAGATTTCTCTTCCCATTAAGGCATTTAACATTGTAGATTTACCAGCATTCATAACACCTGTAATTCCAATTGAGAATTTTTGCGTATCTAAATAATTTTTTGTAGCTTTTATTTCATTTGAGATCTCTTCATTTGTAATATCAGTTTGAAGTTCTGATATTAATTCTTCAATAGTAGATTTTAACTCTTTGAATGATGATTTTTCAAGTTCTATATCAACTTTATTACTAGAAGTTATAGTTTCTTCATCTACAATATCTAACTCTTTATAATCAAATAAAGATATTAATTTATCGTAATTTTCACCATTGATTATATTTTCACTTTTTAAATATTCAAAAGAAGAATGTAAAACAGAAATATTTTGTTTTGATTTATTTGATAATATTGATTTCACAATATTGTATTGTAAATGATTCAATTCATTTATATTTGAAGGACTTTTTATTTTTAATTGTTGGCATAAAGTTTTAAATGAAGTTAATGGCAAATATTTATCATAATTTTTTCTTGTTGCACTAATAATTAAAGCATAAATTGTAAATATTTCTTCATTTACTGTAGTTTCAATCGGTTCTAAATCTAAATTTTGTTCAAAAGTTATACCGTGATACAGTAAAAAATAATCATTTGCTAAACTCATTTTAATTCCCCTAAAATATAAAAAGTTAAATATCACTACTGATATTTAACTTTTTATATTTTTATTAACGAAGGAAAAAATCCTTCGTAATAATTATCTTAGTGCTACTAATTTTCTTCTTAAGTAAGCAATTTTATTTTGTAATGGTAAATGTTTTGGACAATGGTCTTCACAAGCCATTAATGACATACAACCAAAAATTCCATCATCATCACCAATTAATTCATAGAAATCTTCAGCTGTTCTTTTATCATGTGGGTCAACTTCAAATCTTGCAACTCTGTTTAATCCAACAGGTCCAACGAAGTTAGGTCTCATTAATGCAGTTCCACAAGAAGCTACACAAATTCCACACTCAATACATCTGTCTAATTCAAATGTTTCATTTGCTACATCTGGATCGATTCTATCTTCTAATTTAGAAATATCTACTTCGTGATCATTATGAATCCATGATTCAACTCTTTTAGACATTCCATCCATCCATTTACCTGTATTTACAGATAAATCTTTAATTAATTCAAATGCTGGCATAGGCATTAATTGTAATTTTCCAGTTGGATAATTAGCAATTAAAGTTCTACAAGCAAGAGTTGGTTTACCATTAACAACCATACCACAAGAACCACAAATTCCAGCACGACAAACGAAGTCAAAAGATAAATCTGCATCCATTTCTTCTCTAATTTTCATTAAAGCAATAAATAAAGTCATCCCTGGAGTTTCTTCTAAATGATAATCCACGAAATGAGGTTTTGAAACCTTAGATCTTGGATTGAATTTTAAAACTGATATTGTTATATCTCTACCTTTTTCAATACTCATTATAAATCTCCTGCTCTTTCGTTTTTCTCTCTATAATTCATAGGTAAATCAAATGGCATTAATGCATGTTGAATTTCATGTCTATCTTTACCTTCTGCTTGTAATTTTTCAGTCATTTCATCAACTTCTAATTGTCTTTTTTCAGATAATTCATGTTCTATAATCATACCTTTAGCACCATAACCTCTAAATGCTGGTGGTAATTCCATAGTCATAATATCTAATGCTTCATAAGAAATTGTTGGAAGAGTTTGATTTTCATCTGGCCAAGAAGTTAATGTTCTATTTAACCAATTTGCATCATCTCTTTTTAAATAATCTTCTCTATAGTGAGCCCCTCTTGATTCAGTTCTCTCTAATGCACCTTTAGCAACACAAAGTGCTACTTTTAACATTCTAGGAACTCTATATGCTTCTTCAAGTTCTGGATTACCAACTCTTTCTTTTGATTTAACATTAATTTGTTTTGTTTTTTTCAATAATTCTTCTAATTCATCAACAGCAGCTTTTAAGTTTTCACCATCCCTGAAGATTCCAACTTTTTGATCCATTAAGTTTTGCATTGTATTTTTAATTCTGAAAATATCTTCAGTTCCATTATAAGTTAAAATTTCATTTAAATAAGCATCTTGTTTATCTAAGAATTTTTGAACTGTAGATGTTGGAATTGTTACATCATTTGATAAACAATAATCAGCAAAATAGTTACCAATAATCATCCCTGCAACAACTGTTTCAGAAACAGAGTTTCCTCCAAGTCTATTAAATCCATGCATATCCCAACAAGAAGCTTCACCACAAGCAAATAAACCATTTAAGTTCTGTGATTCACCAGTTGGTTTAGTTCTAATTCCACCCATAGAATAATGTTGCATAGGAAGAACTGGCGCCCATCCTTTTTTACCTTCATCAGCTGGATCAATTCCATTAAAAATTTGACAAATTTCTTGAACGTCTCTTAGATTTTTTTCAATATGCTCTCTACCTAAAATAGAAATATCTAACCATACATGGTATCCATAAGGTGAAGGTACACCTTTACCATTTCTGATATGTTCAATCATTCTTCTAGAAACAACGTCTCTTGAAGCTAGTTCTTTTTTCTCAGGTTCATAATCTGGCATAAATCTGTGACCATCAACGTCTCTTAAAATTCCACCATCTCCTCTACAACCTTCAGTTAATAAAATCCCTGATGGTACGATTGGTGTTGGGTGAAACTGAACAGCTTCCATATTTCCTAAAGTTGCAATTCCAGTTTCAAGAGCGATAGCAGCTCCAATACCTTCACAAATTACAGCATTTGTAGTTTGTTTAAATACTCTTCCATATCCACCCGTTGCGATACATGTACCTTTTGCAACATAAGCTTCTAATTCACCAGTAATTAAATCTCTTACGATTGCTCCATAACATCTACCATTTTCATGAATAATTGATAAAGCTTCTTTTCTATCTCTAATATCAACATTGTGTCTTAATGCTTCGTTTGCAACACCAAATAACATAGTGTGCCCAGTTGCATCTGCTGTATAACAAGTTCTCCATTTTTTAGTTCCACCAAAGTCTCTTGATGTAATTAATCCATGTCTATCTGCATCTTCTGTAATAGTTGTTTTTTTAGCATTGATAACAGCTTCTCTTGAACCTTCTTTAACTCTTGACCAAGGAACACCCCAAGATGCTAATTCTCTAATTGCTTTTGGAGCAGTATGTACGAACATTCTTGCAACAATTTGATCACATCCCCAGTCAGAACCTTTTACAGTATCCGCAAAGTGTAAATCTTCATTATCTCCATCAGACATTTTAGAGTTACCTAAAGATGCTTGCATACCACCTTGAGCAGCGGCAGAGTGTGATCTTTTAACAGGAACTAAAGATAAAACGATTGTATTTAAACCTTTTTTTTGTGCAGCAACAGCAGCTCTCAAACCTGCTAATCCTCCACCGATTACTAATGCATCACAGTAATTAATTTTCATTATGCAATTCCTCCAACACTTTTATTTGTAATATTAAATTCCATTACTTTCGCAGTTGGAGTATATTTTTGTCCAACAGTTCCATTTGCAGCATTTTCCATACCAATTTTCATATAAGCAGCTAATGAAGCAAATCCTAATACTAAGAAGAATACTGTTAATGCCCATTTTACTTTTTTAAGTGCTTTTCTTGTAGCTTTTGGATTTTCACCATCAAACCATCCCCATTTAACACAGAGTCTATATAGACCAATAGTTCCATGGAATTCAACTGCTAATAATAAGAAAATATATAAAGGCCACATCCACTCAGACCAAATTCTATCAGCACTTTCGTAAGGACCAATATCAGCTGAATTTGTCATAATAATATATAGGTGAATAGAACCCATGAAGAACATTGCAAAACCAGTAAAAGCTTGAATAAACCAAAGTTTTGTGTCATCATGATTCATACTTTTTGCATGAGCTTTCATAACTTGATATTGTTTAAAGTTACCAGGTAATTTTCTCATACCCAGAGCTGCATGTACTATAAAAATTACAAATATTACTGCTGCAACTATTGTAACTAATAATGGATTTCCACCCTCAAAAATAAAACTTCCTTCTAAAAGTTTTGTAACTGTGTACATAAAATCTTTAGATATTAATATTGACGATACTAATAACATATGTGCCCACATAAATAAAGCTAAGAATCCACCTGTAAAACTTTGAATAAAATCAAGTTTTGCAGGTAATCTACTCTTTCTTCCTTCTTCTGTTTTCCCCAAATAACCTTCTATTAGGTCACTCATTTGCTATCCTTTCTGCGATTTAGATTTTTTTGAATAATAGTGAAATAATATCTTAAATCTACTTCAAATATCTTTATCATTTTATGAAAAAGAATGTTAAAAAAAAGAAAAAATTAGCTAAATAAACCCCTATTAAGGGGTTTTTATTGAGAAGAGTTTTGTTGAAAAAATTAATTAATAAGAAAGAAGAATGTTACTTATTAACACAGTCTATTTTATAAACAGTGATTGAACTGCAAATTGAGTTAAATTTATGATTTCATCAATATTCATTGCAGGAATAAAAAATACAATAGCCGAACCAATTCCACCTAAAACTGTAAGAATAGCAACAAAAGCTATGGCATAAGTTGAGACTCTTTTATCATTAAATTCTTCACTTATACAAGCTTCATTTGGAGAATAAAAATACATCATTGCTATTAGTTTAAAATAGTAATAAACAGAAACAATAGTTGCAAAAATTGCAACTATTGTAAGTCCAATGTAACCTGCATTTATAGCTTCTGTAAATACATATAATTTACCTATAAATCCTATAGTTGATGGAATCCCAGCTAGTGAAAATAAAAATATAGTCATCATAGCTGCTAAAAAAGGTCTTTGTTTTGCTAAACCTTTAAAATCATCATAAGTTACTTTTACATTTGTTTCAGAAATAATATGTGAAGCTAATCCAAAAGCCCCAAGTGCAGATAATAAATAAGCTATTAAATAAAACATTGTGGCATATGCAGAATCAATATTTATTATTTGACCATCTTTATAACTTAAAGCAATAAATGCTAAAAGTACATATCCTGTATGAACAATAGAAGATGCAGCTAACATTCTTTTTATGATTTGTTGAGTAATTGCTAACCAAGTTCCAAATATCAAAGTTAAAACAATTATTATAGTAATAATTCCATCCCAAAAATCTATAATAGGAGAAATATAACTTAGTATAGTTCTTAAAAAGAATGAAAAAATTGCAATCTTAAAAGTTGATGCCATATATGCTGTAATAACCATTGGCGCACCTCGATAAACATCAAGAACCCAAGATTGAAATGGAAAAGCTGCAATTTTAAATAGAAATGTAAATAATATAAGAGTTAATCCAATATATACAAGTATCATTTCATCTGGATTTGCATTTAGAATAAATGTTGAAATATTAGCTAGATTTGTACTTGCAGTTGCTCCATAAATTAGAACAACTCCTAATAAATAAAATGCACCAATAAATGAACCAAGAACTAAATATTTAAAAATTGCTTCAACTCTTTTTGAATCTTCTGTATTGTATCCAACCATGATATAAACAGAAAAAGAAGCAATTTCTAAAGCAATATATGCTGTAATTAATTCATTTGCATGGGCTAAAATCATCATTCCGAATAGAGCAAATAATAAAATTGAAAAAAATTCACCTTTAAAATAACTTCTATGTTGAAAATAATGTTCACCAATTAATAAAGTTAATAAAGTTCCTGTAATTAATAAAATATTAAAAAAGTTAGAAAAAGTATCAAAAGTTAAAACATTATTAAATAAACTCTCATAAGGTTGTATAGAGTAAGAGTTATTTATATTACTTAATGAAAAACCCAAAGCAATAATTAAAAAGAACGAAGAAACAACAATAAAGTTTTTTACAGTAAATTTTTCATACATACTCATAAACATAAGCGCTAAAGCACCTGCTAATATGGTTATTGTTGGAATTAAATAGAAAAATTCACTCATTTTGTTGCTCCTATTTGTAAAATATCATTTAGGTAATAAGTAACAGTTGGTTCAAATTTATTAATAAAAATTTCTGGATAAAATCCCATTAAAAACACTAAAATTATCCAAGGAGCTAATCCTATGATTTCTTTTATTTTTAAATCTCTCATTACTAATTCAGTAGAACCTTCTGGTCTATTTTGTAAAATTGCTCTTTGAAACATCCATAACATATAAGTAGCTCCAATAATAACTGTTAAAGCTGCAACATATCCTAAAGTATGATTAAATTCATATATTCCAAAAATTATTAAAAGTTCAGAAACAAAACCATTAGTTCCAGGAAGTCCAACATTTGCAAATAACATTACTGCAAAAATAAATGTGAAAATCGGTGCTTTTTTAGCAATTCCACCTAAATCTTTTATTGTTTTAAATCCAGTTTGTTCGTGAACTAAACCAATAAGTAAAAATAGAGCTCCAGTTGCTATTGCGTGAGCAATTATTAAATATAAAGCTCCATTTATTCCATAAGAATTTAATGAAAAAATTCCAGCAGAAATGAAACTTAAATGTGATGCTGATGAATATGCAAACATTCTTTTAATATCATCTTGCATAAGTGCAGCAATTCCAAAATAGATTAATCCAAATAATCCAATAGCTACAAACCAAGTTGAAAATTCAACATAAATATCTGGGAATATTGGAATCATAAATCTAACGATTGCATAAACTCCAAGTTTTGCCATAATTGATGAAAGTAAAAAAACTGCACCAGTTGGAGCATTTTTGTATGTTTCCATAATCCAAGTATGAAGTGGAAAAATAGGAATTTTAATTGCAAATGCTGCTAAAAATGCTAAAAATAACCAAACTTTTATATCATAAGGAATAGTAGTTATTTGCATTAAATTATCATATGCAAATGACCATTCTCCAAATTGATTAAAGTAAGCAACACCTAAATATAAAATAGCAACAAACATTAGCAATGAACCAGCCATTGTATAAACAGTAACTTTAATAGTAGTAAATACTTTGTCTCCAAAACCATAAGAACCAATCATTAGAAAAACAGGTAATAGCATAACTTCCCAAAAGAAGTAAAAAAGTACGATATCTAAAGATAATAAAGTTCCTGTAACTCCTGTTTGAACTAAAAGCATATTTATCCAATAGCCTTTAGTTTTTCCTTCCCATAATAATAGATATGAAGTAGGTATTAAAATAGCAATCATCATTAAAATTGTAAGTGAAAAACCATCTAATCCAATATAATAATTTATACCATAAGTTTCAATCCAAGGAACATTTGTTACAAATTGCATTCCAGCACTTGGAACAAATTCAATGTATATTTTTAAAACTAAAGCAAGAATTACAGTTGTAGTTAAAAAAGCTATATTTCTAATAGTATTTACATCTCTAGTTGTAAGCATTAACCCAAGAGCAACAACGCCAGGTAAAAATATAATAAATGAAAGAATATCTGAACTCATACTATAATCCTAAAGTGATATATAAGTAGATAAATACACAAGTCATACCAATTAGCATGAATGCAGCATAAAATCTAACATTTGCATTTTGTATCATGGCAACTTTTTTACCAATATTTACAAAACCAATTGACGAATTCATAATAAAGGCATCTATTATTTTTTCATCTACAACTTTATCTATAAAAGTTGATACTTTTTTTGTTGATTGAACAAATAAAATATTATAGATTTCATCAATATAAAATTTATTTCCAATTAATCCTGTTTCATCTTCTGGTTTATGAACATCAAAATTTGCATATTTTGAATAAGCTGCCATAATTCCAGTTGCTGCTACGATTATAGATAAAGCCATCAATACATATTCTGTTAAATGATCCATGTGAATATGTTTAGAATTTAACTGACTAAGCCAAGTATCAACAAAATGATTTCCTCCAAAAATTGCAGGAAGATTTAAAAACCCAGCTCCAATAGCTCCAATAGCTAAAATTAAAAGAGGAAAAGTAATTGTTTTTGAAGTATAAACATAATTTTCATCGTGATGATTTGGTGCTACAAAAACAATAAAATACATTCTAAACATATAAAATGCTGTTAAAAATGCTGTAAACATTGCAATTCCCCAAATCAGATATTGCCCTTCTTGAAATGCAGCTGCTAAAATTGCATCTTTTGAAAAGAATCCAGAAAATGGAGGAATCCCTGAAATGGCAATAACACCTATTAAAAAAGTAGTTCCAATAATAGGTAAGGTTGCTCTATGTTGGGCAATTTTAAAAATATTTTGTTCATGATGAATTGCCATAATTACACCACCAGCTCCCATGAATAACATTGCTTTAAAAAATGCGTGTGTAAATACATGGAAAAGTCCAGTTGAATAAAAACCTAAACCAACAGCAATAAACATATAACCTAATTGACTCATAGTTGAATAAGCAAGGATTTTTTTAATATCAGTTTGACGTGTAGCTATAATTGCAGCAAGTAAAGCTGAAAATGCTCCGATATAAGCTATAAATAATCCAATTTCTTCAATTCCACTATATAAAAAGTGAAATCTTGCAACCATATAAATACCTGCTGTTACCATTGTTGCTGCATGAATTAAAGCTGAAATTGGAGTAGGACCTGCCATCGCATCAGGAAGCCAAACATAAAGTGGAATTTGAGCTGATTTTCCCATTGCTCCTACAAAAAGTAAAATTCCTGAAAGAATTAATAACTCATTTGAAGCATTAGCTAAATTTGCTTCAATAGATGAAAATGATAAATCAACTTCTCCTAAAGCAAAAAATAGTGTTACGACTCCCAGTAAAAATCCAAAATCTCCAACTCTATTTACAATAAAAGCTTTATTTGCTGCTATTACATTTTCAGCTTTTCCATAATAAAACTTAATTAAAAGGTATGAACAAACTCCAACACCTTCCCAACCTATGAATAAAATTATTGGATTATCTGCAAGAACTAATATTAACATTGAAGCTAAGAACAGATTGAAATAGGCAAAGAATTTACCAAATCCACTATCACCTTTCATATAACCAATGGCATAAATATGAATTAACCAACCAACAAAAGTTACAAACATTGACATAAATATCGAAAGATTATCACCTAAAAAAGCCATTTCAATATTTAATTTATCAACATTTAACCAAGTAAAAAGTTGTTGTTTGAATATGATATTTTCATCATTCATTCTTAAGAATAAACAAAGAGTAATCAAAAAAGAAATAAAAGGAGTAATTGTTCCAATTAGTGAAAAATAAATATCAGATACTTTACTTTTCTTGATATGATAAAAATAGAGTAAACCATTTATTATTGCACCCAACAAAGGAGCTAAAATAATCCATACTAATAGTGAAGTATTCATGATTTTTCCCCTTGAGTAAGAGTTGTAAAAATATCTGTATCTAAAGATTTTCTTGATCGGTATAATAAAATTATTACAGATAAAAATATTGCAGCTTCAGCAGCAGCTATTGAAATTACCATTATTGTAATAACTTGCGGATCCATATTAAAATGGTATCTTGCAAAGGTAACTAAAAATAGATTTACACCATTTAACATCAACTCAATTGACATATAAATAACAAAGATATTTCTTCTTGCAATTACTCCAATTACGCCAATAGAGAATAACATCATTGAAACAAATGCATAAGATGTTAATGAAATCATAATTGTTTTCCTTTGTTATTAAGTTTTGATTTTCTTTTTTTTGCAAGTACAACTGAACCAATAAGCGCAATTAAAAGTAAAATAGAAATTAATTCAAAAGCTATAAACCAATTATTATAAAGTTCTATCCCTATTGGTTTTATATCTCCAAAATTTGTATCACTAATATTTAAATCTTTTTGTGGAAGTTTTGAAACAGCTTTTAATACAAGTACATTTAAAGGAATCATTATAAATGCACCAATAACAATTAGTTTATATTTATTTGGTTCTTGTGGTAAATCCTCTTCTTTTATATTTAAAAACATTAAAATAAATAAAATCAAAGTCATAATAGCCCCAGCATAAACAATAATCTGAACTAAAAATAGAAAAGTTGCATTTAATAAAGCAAACATTCCAGCAACACTTAACATTGTAATTAAAATTCCTAAAGCACTATACATAGGATTTTTATATACAATCATAGCAATTGCACCGCTAATTGCTAAAAATGCTAAAGCAATAAAAACTAAATCAGCCATTGTTTAAATCCTTTGATCTTTCATTTGCCATTAAAGCTTTTTTGTTTAAAACAAAATCTTCTCTTTTACTAGCTGTAAATGAAAAAATCCCTGTATCCATTCTAATTGCATCACATGGACAAGCTTCAACACAATATCCACAAAATACACATTCTAATAAATCTATTTTGAATTCTTTAGGTCTTTTTTCATCATGCTCATCAAATCTTTCTTCGGCTTCAATAAAAATACATTCAGCAGGACAAGCTGTTGCACACATAAAACATGCAACACATTTCTCACTTCCATCTTCATGTTTTGTGAGTCTATGCACACCTCTATATCTTTCATTCAAATCAGTTGGTTGAACTTCTGGATAAGATACAGTTTTTAAATTATCAATATCTTTTAAGTTTTTCATGAAATGTCTAAAAGTTGTTTTCATTCCTCCTGCAATTGCTGGAAGATATAATTTGTCTTTAAATGATTTACCGTATCTTGGTACTACTTTTATTCCCATTTTAACTTCCTCTTACTACAACAATAATTGCTGTTATTACAATATTTAAAAGAGCCAATGGAATTAATACTTTCCACCCTAACATTTGTAATTGGTCATATCTAAATCTTAATACTGTCCATCTAACCCAAATATAAACAAATGCCATCATAAAAAATTTAATTAAAAAAGTCCCAATTTGAATTACAGCAGTTGCTATATTAACACCATTTGTTCCTAGTCCTGTTATTAAAAAAGAGATTAATACAGCCATAATAAAAATAGCTAAAGACCAAAATATAAAAGTTAAAATTTTTGTCTCTTTTTGTCTTGATTTATCTGAACCTACTGTTTTATTATTCTTTTTCATCCATTTTGTAAGTATAAATATTTTTATTGGAAGAAGTAGTATAATTGCTAGAATTACATAATTTATATTACTTTGAATAGCTTGAGTATCTAACCAAGGAATTTGATAACCACCGAAAAACAGAGTTACAATTATTGCACTAGAAGCACTCATAGCTGAATATTCACCAACTTGAAATAAACCAAATCTCATTGCACTATATTCAGTATGATAACCAGCAACTAATTCTGATTCTCCTTCTGCTAAGTCAAAAGGTGCTCTATTTGTTTCTGCAAAGGCACAAATAATAAAAATTATAGCTGCAAGTGGTTGTATAAATATACCCCACATTGGAATCACACCTAAATAAGTTCCAGCTTGAGCATTTACAATATCTGTTAAATGAATTGAACCATAAGATAAAAGCATTGATATTATGGCTAAACCCATCGCTGCTTCATAAGATATAACTTGAGCAGATGCTCTAATTGAACCTAAAAGTCCATATTTACTTCCAGAAGAGTAACCTCCAAGAATAATTCCATAAACAGATAATCCTGCAAAGGCTAAAAACCACATTATTCCCAATTCATTTGGGATTGCTTGCATTATATTTTCTTTTCCATCAATTACTAAAACATCAGCATAAGGAATAGCTGCAAAAGTTAAAAAAGAACACATAAATACAATAGCTGGAGCAATTGTAAAGAAAAATTTGTATTTAATATGTGAAGGAGTGAAATCTTCTTTAAATACAAGTTTTAGCATATCTGCAAAACTTTGTATTACGCCACCTAATCTAAATGGTCCAATATGACATCTATTTGGTCCACTTCTGTCTTGCATAAAAGCAGATATTCTTCTTTCCCACCATACAAAAACCGGAGTTAGTCCAACTGCTAGAATAACAGCTATAACTATATTTGCAATTATGATGATTATAGATGAAGTACTCATAGAGTTCCTTTTTCAATCATAGATTTTAAATCTTCTATTATTGTTGTTATAGTTTTCATTGGATTATTTTTATTCATTTTTGAAATAACTTTTTGTTTAAATCCATCATTATTTATATAAGTTCCTGATTTTTCATAAAATGAAGCTACTGGAATTGCAATATTTGAATGGTTTATAGTTTCACAATTATGACTAAATAAAGATATTACTTTTTTATTTTCTAATAGATTTAGGTTTTTATCAAAATAATTATTTTCTACAATAAATACTAATGAAGCATTATTCAAAGCAGTTTCAAAATATTCTTTTGTTTCATCTATTTCCAATTGTTTAAATGATGCTCTGTTCGTCGTTTTATCATTTGTTCTTAAATAATCATCTCCAAAATCTTTATCTATCGTATTTGGAGAGTATCCTGAAATTTGAACATTTAATTTTGAAGTTAAATTTTTTACATTTAACATCTCTTCATATGAAAGATTTGCACTTAATACAAATAAAATATTTTTATTTGTTGTAAGTTCTTTAAAAACATTTGTAATAGTTGTATTAACACTTGTTGGATTCTTATCAATTAAAGGATTTTCAAATCTATTTTCACTTTCGTTTGTATAAGATAATCTTCCTTCATCACACATAAACCAACCATTGATAGCTTTATTAACTCTAGGTCTAAATCTGAATATTTGGTCATCTTTATATTTTTCTTTTCTATGATCAACATAAATATTACAACCTTTTGAACAACCATTACAAATTGCATCAAAAGTTTCTAAAAACCAAACTCTTTGTTTGAATCTAAAATCTTTGTTAGTTAAAGCTCCAACTGGACAAATATCAATAACATTCATAGCATAAGGATTATTTAGTGGTCGACCTGGAAATGTTCCAATAACTGAATGGTCAGCTCTACTAATAACTCCTAATTCATGAGTTTTAGTAATATTTGCACAAAATCTTACGCATCTCGTACAAAGTACACATCTTTCTTGATCAAGCATTACATTTGAACCTAAGTCGATTCTTTTTCTTGCATGATTTTTATTTTCAAGATTTACTCTCGAGTCATAAAATCCTGATTCCATGTAATAATCTTGAAGTTTACATTCTCCTGCTTGATCACAAGTAGGACAATCAATTGGATGATTAATAAGTTCTAGTTCTAAAATATCTCGTCTAACTTTTTCGATATTTTCACCTTTAGTTCTTACAACCATTCCATCTTTCACAGGAGTGTCACAGGCGATTTGAGGTCTTTTTTGACCTTCAATCTCAACCATACACATTCTACAATTTCCATCTTTACCAAGTGCTTGGTGATAACAAAAATGAGGAATATGTATATTTTCATCCAATAATTTATCAATCAACAAGCTACCCTTAGCAGCTTGCATTTGTGCTCCATTGACTGTTATATTAATCATTTCACCCATAAATTGTCCCCTTACACTAAAGTTAATATTTTTCTTAGTTACCTGTATATAATTGTCTTGGTCTTGCTATTTTGTGTTTAGGATCTTGTTTTAATTCTGACCATTGCGCTAACCATCCTGGAGTTCTACCAATAACGAAGATTGGAGTAAACATTTCAACAGGAATTTTAAGTGCAGTTAAAATTACACCTGAATAGAAGTCAATATTTGGATATAAACCTCTTTCTTTAAAGTAATCATCACTTAATGCAGCTTGTTCAACAGCATGAGCAATATCTAATAATTTAGAATCAAGTTTTAACTCTTCTTTTAATTTATCTTGTAAACCTTTTAATGTTTCAGCTCTTGGATCTCTATTTTTATAAACTCTGTGACCGAATCCCATTAATCTAAATGGATCATTTTTATCTTTTGCTTTTGCAATATAAGTTGGTACATTTTTAACATCACCAATTAATCTTAGTTGATCCATAACTTTTTCATTTGCTCCACCGTGAGCTGATCCCCAAAGTGCAGAAATACCAGAAGCAATTGCAACATAAGGGTGAGCTTCTGTTGAACCTACGTTTCTTACAGTTGTTGTAGAAGCATTTTGTTCATGGTCAGCATGTAAAGTTAAAATTGCATCTAATGCATCGATTTCAACTTGTTTTATTTCATCATTTTGTCCATTTCCTAAATATTTCATTCTTCCACCTGGATATGCTCTTAACATATATAAGAAGTTTTCAGTGAAATATCTATTTACATCTGGATAAATAAGTGGTGTACCAATTGAATTTCTATAAGCCATTGCAGCAATTACTGGCATTTTAGCTAAAATTCTTCTTCTCATCATTTTGAAAGCATCTTCATCTTCTAAATGTAAATGATCTTTATAAAATGCAGCAAGAGCCATTGTTGCAGCTCCCATTGTAGCCATTGGGTGAGCACCATCTGGTAAAGCGTCAAATAATCTAATAATTCCTTCATTTAAAAATGATCTATGTCTGATTTCTAAATCAAAGTTTTTTGAAGCCTCAGGAGTTGGAAGTTTTCCTCTCATTAATAAATAAGAAACATCTAAGAAAGAGTGTTTTCCTGCAAGATCTGTAATATCATAACCTCTATATCTTAATTCAGAATTTTCACCATCAATAAATGTGATTTTTGATTCGCAAGAAGCAGTTGAAGTATAACCTGGGTCATAAGTAAACATTCCAGAATCTTTATAGAATGTAGAAATATCTACAACGCTAGGTCCTCTTGTACCATCAATAATATTATATTCATATGATTTGCCATTTCTGTTATCAGTTAATGTCATTGTATTTTTTGTCATAATTTCTCCTGTTATTTAGTTAATTTAGTTTTTAAAATATATATTAAATTCGTGAGGGAATTTTTTTACAATACTCTCAATTATATCTTTCACTGCTGGTGCAAAAACACAAACAGTTTTTCCATTCATAGTGTTACACACATCAAGTATTGTATTTAAATCCTCTTTTGAACCATCACCCTTTAAGATTTTTTTCAAAATCTTATCTATCCAGCCGGTACCCTCTCTACAAGGTGTACATTGACCGCAAGACTCATGGTGATAGAACTCTATCAAATTTTTAGCTACATCAACCATAGATGTATCTTCATCAATAACTATCATTCCTCCTGTACCTAAAGTTGAACCAATATCCCACATAGATTCATAATCTAATACTGCTTTTTGAACTTCATCAGCAGTTAAGATTGGACAAGATGAACCTCCAGGGATAATTGCTTTTAATTTTTTTCCTTCAATCATTCCTCCACCTACTTGGTTTAGAAAATCAATCATTTTATTTCCATAAGCCATTTCATAAACACCTGGATTTTTTACAGCTCCTGAAATTGCAAATAGCATAGTTCCTGGGGATTTTTCTGTTCCATATTTTGTATAACCAATTGCTCCATTTTCAACAATATTTGGTACAGATGCTATTGTCTCTACATTATTAACAGTTGCTGGATTATCGAAAAACCATTCACATTCTTTTCCTGCAGGTTTTAGTCTTGGATGACCTCTTTTACCTTCTAAAGATTCAATTAATGCAGATTTTTCTCCACAAATATAAGCTCCACCACCTCTATGAACTGTAATATCAAGTTTAAAATCATACTTATCCATGATTTTATCACCAATAATTTTCTTTTCGTAGGCTTCTTTTATCGCTTCATTTAATCTATCAATAAAAAATTTGTATTCACCTCTTATATAAATATAAGCATGATGGGCATTTATTGCATAACAAGTACAAATAATTCCTTCAATTAAAAGATGTGGGTCATATTGAAAAATTTGTCTATCTTTGAAAGTTCCTGGTTCTGATTCATCTCCATTTACTATTAGAAAAGCAGGTCTTGGGTCATTTTTAGGCATTAATTCCCATTTTGGTCCACATGCCGCTCCACCACCACCTTTTCCTCTTAGACCTGACTTTGTAACTTCTTTTATAACATTATCAGGAGTCATAGTAAAAAGTTTATCTATTGAAGAGTATCTTCCATTTACAAGGGCAACTTCTAATTTATGAGAATTTGGAATGTCAAAATTTTTGCTTACAATTTTTGTTATCATTTTTTGCACTCCTTGATTAATTCATCAACTTTTTCTATAGTTAATTTTTCATGGTATTCACCATTTAAAGCAAACATCGGAGCTCCACCACAAGCTCCCATACATTCAACTTCGCTTAAATGAAATAATCCATCAGCACTTGTTTGCCCAGCTTCAATTCCAATAGTTTCTTTTATATAGTTTTTGATTTTTTGTGAACCGCATAACATACATGAAAGAGTTTTACAAAGTTCAATATGATGTTTTCCTATTGGTTTTAAATTAAACATAGTATAAAAAGTTGCAACTTCATAAACTTGAATAGGAGTTTTTCCTAATTTTTCAGCCACATAAATCATAGCTTCAGGACTTACCCAACCAATTTGCTCTTGAACTAACCATAAAGCTGGTAGCATACAAGAGTCTATTTTTGGGTATTTTGATACATATTCTTGAAATTTAATTTCATTTTCAGCAGTATATTTAAAAGTACTCATTATCTATCAAACTCCCCTGCAATAAAATTCATACTAGCCATTGTAACAACAGCATCTGCCAACATTCCACCTTCAACAATTTTTGAAAATGCTGCAAGGGAATAAAAACATGGAGGTCTACATTTAACTTTATAAGGTTTCCCACTTCCATCACTAACAATAAAGAATCCTAATTCTCCATTTGCTGCTTCAGTTGATGAATAATATTCACCTTTTGGAACTTTGATACCTTCAAAAGTAAGTTTAAATTGGTTCATTAAACCTTCAATGTTTCCATAAACATCTTTTTTACTAGGTAACAAAATTCCAGGTGCATTTACATTTATTGCACCACTTGGAAGTTCTTTCATTGCTTGTCTAATAATTTTAATTGATTGTCTCATTTCTTCAAATCTACACATCATTCGATCATAAACATCACCATGACTTCCTATTACTATGTCAAAATCAAAATTCTCATAACCATAATAAGGTTTGTCTTTTCTCAAATCATGGGCAATACCAGTAGCTCTTAAATTTGGACCTGTTATTCCATGTTGTAAAGCAAAATCAGCTTTTATAACTCCCACATCCTGAGTTCTATCAAGAAAGATTTTGTTATGAGCTATTAAAGATAAAGCATCATCAATCGCTATTTCTGTTTCTTTTAGAACATTTGCTAAATCTTCATCAAATCCTTTATACAAATCAAATTCTAAACCACCAATTCTTGTATAAGTATTTGTAAGTCTTGCCCCTGTTAATTTTGATAATAAATCATAAGCCATATCTCTTGGTGCAAATAGATACCAAAAGTTTGTAAGTCCACCTAAATCTACCATATTTGCTGCATTACAAACTAAATGATCAATAATTCTGCTTAATTCACCAATAATTATTCTAATCATTTTAGCTCGTGCAGTAATATCGATATTTAACATCTCTTCAACAGCTTTTGAATAACCAATATTATTTAAAATGGCACTACAGTAATTCAATCTATCTGTATAAGGAATAACTTGAGAATAAGTATGATTTTCGCAAGCTTTTTCAAATCCTCTATGTAAATAACCAATTTCTGTTACACAAGCAGTAATTGTTTCACCTTCCATTGCAACAAAATTTCTTATTGTTCCATGTGAAGCTGGATGAGATGGTCCAACATTTAGAAGCATTAAATCATCTATATCTTCAGGTGTATAACCTTTTTGCTTTAATAAAGGATTCATCTCATCCATTAAATCTTCAGTATGAGTACAAATTTGTCCTTTTGTAATTTCATAATCTTTTCTTAAAGGATGACCTACAAACTGATGATGGTTTAATACTCTTTTTAAATTTGGATGACCTTTAAATCTTATTCCATATTGGTCATAAGCTTCTCTTTCTGCCCAATTTGCAGCACTATATAAATAACAAAGAGAATCAACTTCTAAAGTATTATCATCTATATAAGTTTTTATAGAAATTTGATTTTTAAATGAAGCATCTCTTAATATATAAACTACAGCAAATCTTGATGGTGTAATATCTGGAAATTTTAAATAATCAATTATTGTTATGTCTAATAAAATAGTATAATCTTTTTCATTCTTTAGTTTAGAAATAGTAGATTTAATATCTTTAGAATCAATTAATAAATCACATTTAAGCATCTAAAATTCCTTTATACTCTTTGATTCTATCTTTAATAATTGATTCATCATTTGCTTTTTCTTGAATTCTCATAATAGCATCAAGAACTGCTTCTGGTCTTGGAGGACAACCTGCAATATATTCATCAACAGGAATAATTTCATCTATTCCTTGTAAAGTTGTATAGTTATCATAAAATCCGCCAGAACAGGCACATGCTCCCATAGAAATAACCCATTTAGGTTCACACATTTGTTCATATATTTTTTTCAAAATAGGTGCTTGTTTATATGAAATTGTTCCAGCAACAATTAGTAAATCAGCTTGTCTGGGAGAAAATCTTACAACTTCTGCTCCAAATCTTGATAGGTCATATCTTGAGCCAGCAACTGCCATAAATTCAATTCCACAACAGGCTGTTCCAAAAACCATTGGCCATAAAGAATATGATCTTCCCCAATTAATAGCATGGTCAAGTCTAGTTGTAACTATAGAATCCCCAAGTTTTGATTCAACTCCTAATCCCATGATAGTGCCTTTTTCTTGTAAAGATAAATTAGTCCAGCGAATAACAATCCCATAAATATAAACATTTTAAAAAGTCCAAAATAACCTAACTCTAAAATATTTATAGCCCAAGGAAACATAAAAATTATTTCCACATCAAATAATAAGAAGGAAATAGCAACCAAATAAAACTTCACTGAAAATCGGATATTAGTTGTTCCAATTGGACTTGTAACTCCACTTTCATATACACTATTTTTCATTTCTGAATTTTCATTTTTTGGACCAATAAACCTAGTAAGAACAAATACTGCAACAAGTATAAGTCCTATGGTCACAAAAATAACAGAGGCTAGAATTAATTCAGTTGACATTTTTCCCCCTATTTATTTAATTTTATTAAATGATTGTACACAAATTTATAATACATTATAAAGTTTTTCAGATATTTGTAAACATTAATCTATATAGTGAGAAAAAATGTAATACTTTGCTATTTTTTTGCTACTGAAACTCTTTAGATAACTGATTTAATGCTATCTCTAGGGCATTTTTACTAAGTGCTACATTTAGTCTAAAATATTTATTTCCATTGCTACCAAAAGAAACACCATCATTTAGAGCAATTTTTGATTTTGTTAATAATATGTTTTTAATTTCATTATGAGAAAGATTATATTTTGAAAAATCAAGCCATACAAGGTATGTTGCTTCGGGAATTTTAAAATCTATTTTTATACTGTTTTTTTCAAAATAATTTTTTGTAAAATTCATATTTGATAAAAGATATTTTTTCAACTCTTCTACAAAAATAGCTCCATTATCATAAGCTGTTTTTGTTGCGATATATCCGAAAAAGTTTATTGATTGGATTTCTCTCTTTTGGGCTATTTTTTTAAATTTATTTAATAAATCTTGATTTTTACTTATTGCATAAGCACTATTTAGACCTGCAATATTAAAAGTTTTTCCAGCACTATTTAAAGTAATTGTTTGATTTGCAATCTTTTGTGAAATAGATGCAAGCGGAGTGAATTTTTTGAATGTAATGTCCGAGTGAATTTCATCTGAAACAATTATAATGTTGTGTTTGATACAAATGTTTGCGAGTTTTTCAAGTTCATCTTTACTCCAAACTCGACCAACTGGATTGTGTGGAGAACATAAAGCTAGGATTTTTGTTTTAGAAGTTATCTTTTTTTCTAAATCATCTAAATCCATAGTGTAATAACCATTTTCATCTTTTTTTAGTTCATTTACAACTACTTTTCTATTATTTGCATTTACACATTTAAAAAGTGGAGGATAAATTGGAGTTTGAACTATTACTTCATCATTTTCTTCACTAAAGGCTTCAATACAAGCACTATAAGCTGGAACTACACCATTTATCATATAAATGTCTTCTTTATTTATTTGCCAATTATGTTGTGTATTTTGCCAATTAATTATTGATTGATAAATCTCATCACTATCAATGCTATAACCGTAAAGTGAATTTTTGGCTGCGTTTATTATGGCATCATTTATAAAACTTGGAGTTTTAAAATCCATGTCTGCAACCCAAAGTGGATTTAAGTCCTCATATCCAAAATATTTTTTTAAACCATCATATTTTGCACAATTAGTATTTTTTCTATTTATTTCTTCATCAAAATTGTATTCAATATTATTAAGCATATTCAAAACCCCTATTATAAACTATTTTTTATTGATAAAATGATATAAGATTTATACTAATTACCTCATTAGAGGTATAATTTGAGGGAAAAATGAAAGAAGCAATTGAACTATTAAAAAAACATGATTTACTAAAAATTATTGATGATGAACTTGATATTTATTTAGAAATCCCGCATATTGCCTATATTGAAGTTAAAACAGAAAATTCTAAGGCGATTTTATTTACAAATCCAGTTGATAGAAAAAACAATAAAAAATTCGATATTCCAGTACTTATGAATGTATTCTGTAATGAAAAAGCAGTTGAACTTTTTATTGGTGATGGGGATAAAATAGGGCGAGAAATAGAGTCATTATTAAAAATGAAACCGCCAACAACTTTTAGTGAAAAACTTTCAACTTTTGGAAAACTTTTTGCACTTAAAAACACAATTCCAAAAAAATTAAAAGGAAAAGGCGAGTGTCAACAAATCATAAAACTTGGTAGCGATGCAAAACTTTCTGATTTACCAATTCTTACAACTTGGGAGCAAGATGGTGGTCCATTTATTACTATGGGGCAAGTTTATACAACTTCTTTAAATGGAGAGCTAAAAAATCTTGGAATGTACAGACTTCAAGTTTACGAAGATAATACTTTAGGACTTCACTGGCAAATTCATAAAGACTCAAATCACTTTTTCCATGAGTATAAAAAAGCTGGTAAAAAAATGCCAGTAAGTATTGGAATTGGAGGAGACCCAATGTATATTTGGTGTGGACAAGCGCCTCTACCAATTGGTATTTTTGAACTTATGCTTTATGGTTTTGTAAAAAATAAAAATGCTGAGCTTGTAAAATCAATTACAAATGATATTTATGTTCCAAAAGATAATGACTTTATTATTGAAGGTTTTGTTGATCCTTCAAAAATAAGAATTGAAGGACCTTTTGGAGATCATACTGGATATTACACACTTGAAGAAGAGTATCCTTTTATGGAAATTACTGCAATTACAAGTAAAGCTAAACCTACATTTTTAGCAACGGTTGTTGGAAAACCACCTTTAGAAGATAAATATATGGGACATGCAACGGAGAGAATATTTTTACCACTTTTAAAAACAACTGCTCCTGATTTAATTGATTATTATATGCCTGAAAATGGGGTTTTTCACAATCTTATTATGGCAAAAATCAAAACTTTATATCCAGGTCACGCAAGCCAGATGATGCACGCATTTTGGGGTGTTGGACAAATGAGTTTTGTTAAACATGCTATTTTTGTAAATGAAGATGCACCAGATTTAACAAATCATCAAGAGGTTATAAAACACATTTTAAATAGATTAAATGTTGAAGATATGTTAATCTCAAAAGGTGTTGTTGATGCCCTTGACCATTCAAGTCCAAAATTTGCAGTTGGTGGAAAACTAGGACTTGATTGTACGGGTGATGAAATAGAAGAGTTGGGAATTACACTTTTAGATGATGAGGTTTTATTGTCTAAAATGCAAAATATTTCAAGTGAAATAAAAGCTTTAAAACAATATTTTCTTGATACAAAAAATCCAATAACAGTAATTAGTGTAGAAAAAACAAGAAATCAAAAATATCTATTTGAAGAGTTAAAACCACTTTTTGAATATATTAAAATTTTAATTATTGTAGATGATGCTAAGAATGATGTAACAAATGAATATATGCTTGTTTGGAGAGTTTGTAATAATATAGATTCAAATAGAGATTTATTTATTGATGGTCACACTATGTGTTTAGATGCAACTGATAAAAATGCTCATGATAATTTCAAACGAAGATGGCCTGATGACGTGGATTGTACAAAAGAGGTAATTGAGTCTTTAAGAAAGCGAAAAATTATTGATGTAAGTGATGAATTTATAAAAAAATTCTATTTATAAAAAAGAGGAGAATTCCTCTTCTTTTTTAAATAACAGGTCGATTTAATCTCATAAAATAAAGTGATGGTAAAGCAAGACCAAAACTAATAGCCCCCAAAATTGATACCGCTTTTAATCCATTTTCAATAAATATTTCTATTAATTCAGGTGTTACTCCATGGCTATTCATATCAACTAAAGAAATCATTGCAGAAAATGCAAAAGTTCCTGGAATCATAGGAATAATAGATGCAACTGTATAAACAGGTCTTGGAATTAAATATTTTCTTGACCAATATAAAGCAATAATTCCTATAAAAGTTGAAGCTATAAATGTAGAAATTTCAATGCCAAGCCCTAAATGTAAAAAGATAGTTCTAGTTATATAAGTAATTGCCCCACCAAATGCACAATAAATTAAAGTATGTTTTGGAACATTAAAAACCATAGCAAAACCAACAGAAGCGATACTTGCAAAGATTGCTTCAAGAATCATTTTAATTATTAAATCAGTCATTTACCAACCTTTTATATTTAAAATAGCCATTGCTATGATAATTCCAATTGATGTGGCAATTGTGAGTAAAATTCCCTCCATCCAACGACCCCAACCCATCATTAAATAACCTTTTAAAGCATCTAAAAAAGAGTTTATAAATGAAAATCCAGGGGCAAGTAATAAAACACTTGAAGCAAGGGCAATATTTGGAGTAGAACTTAACCCATTTATTTGAGAAATACTTGCGATTAGTGTTGCTGTAAAAGCAGTGACACCAAAGGTTATGATTAAAACAAATCTTTTTCTTGCTAATTCTTGTCTAACAAACATTGCAGTTGATGATGCAATTAATGTTATAAAAAATGCACTCCAATCACCACCTTGTAAATATGAAAATGAAGCACAAGCAAGTCCAACCATAAAAACAACAAGCCATCTATTATAATAGTTTGGTTCAATATCTTTTAGAGCTTTTACTAAATAGTTTACATCATATTTTTGTTTTTCTATGTTTATTACTATTTTTTGTATTTCACATACGATTGACATATTTATGGGTTTATGATGAACTCTTCTTGTTGTTGTAACACATTGGCTATCGTGAAGTGTTGTTAAAACTATTGCTGATGGAATTAAAGATATTTCAACAGAATCAATTCCTAATGCATGTCCAAGTCTTTGAGCTGTTTGTTCTATTAAAATACTTTCTGCACCAAATTCCGACATTAAAACAGCAGATTTGATAATAGTTCTTGTGATTAGTGATTGTTTTTGGTAATTTAAGTCTTTCATCTTTTCTTTTTTCTTATAAATTTGTTGTCATTATATCAGATTGGTGTGTAAAATTTGTGATAATTTAAAAGAGTTTATTGGATATAATCAATACTTTAAAGGGATAAATTGAAAAAACTAACAACATATTACACAAATAAAAATATACTTTTTAAAGAGATTAAACAAATAACTCCAAAAGAGTTAGATTCAAGAAAAAAAATAGATATTTATGCAGGAACAACAGTTGATTCAAAATTTTATGCAATATTTATAGTTGATTCAAAAAGTAGATTTATAAGAAAAAATGCCGATGATTTAATGGAACTTTGTGAGAAATTATCAACATATTTAGACCATAACTTTAAGAAAAAAGAGTTATTGATAAGTAGTCCATTATGCTCAAAAGCAAAAGAGTATTTAAAACAAAATGATTGGAGTGTTAGAGTTGATTTTATGTGATATTGGAAATACAACTTATCATTTTTTGATAAAAGGCAAACATAAAAAATATTTTTTAGATGAAAAAGTTCCAAAATTTGATGAGGAAATTTATTTTGTTTCTGTAAATGAAAAAGCTACTAAAAGACTACTTAAAAAAAATCCTCACGCGAAAAATATAAATAAACTTCTAACCTTTCAAACTTCATATCTAGGACTAGGAATTGATAGGGCTCTTGCTTGTTCTTTTCAAGATAATTGTGTGATTGTTGATGCTGGAAGTGCAATAACTGTTGATGTTATGGAAGAAGGTGTTCATAAGGGTGGATTTATACTTTTGGGATTGAGAAGATTTATGAAAAGTTATCCAAAAATATCAAAAAAATTAAAGTTTGAGTTTGAAAAAGAGATAAATTTAGATAAAATACCGCTTTGCACGAAAGATGCTATACAATATGCTATGTTAAAATCTATCATTTTACCAATCAAAGAAGTAAGTTTAAATAAGAATATTATATTCACTGGTGGTGATGGAGAAGTTTTGAGTAAATATTTTGAAAATAGCACATATAAAAAAGATTTAATATTTGAGAACATGAAAAGGATTATTGATGCTAACAATTGCATTGCCTAAGGGAAGAATTGCTGAGGAAACTTTAGATAAATTTGAAAAAGCTTTTGGTGAAAAGTTTATTTTTGAAGATAGAAAATTAATACTTGAAAAAGCTGGATTTAGATTTTTAAATGTTAGAAATCAAGATGTACCAACTTATGTAATGCATGGCGCTGCTGATTTAGGTGTTGTAGGACTTGATGTTCTTGAAGAAAAAGAGTACGACTTAATCAAACTTCTTGATTTACAACTTGGAAAGTGCAAAGTCGCTTTTGGATTAAGAAAAGGTGAAGAGTTAAATTTCAATAAAAGTAAAATCACAATTGCTACAAAACATGAAGTAATTGCAAAGAAATTTTTTGAACAAAAAGCAATGGCTGTTGAGATTATTAAACTTTATGGCTCTATTGAACTGGCACCTCTAGTTGGGCTTTGTGATTGTATTGTTGATATTGTTGAAACTGGTGAAACAATGAAACAAAACGGACTTGAAATTGGACCAACAATAATGGAAAGTTCAGCTCATCTAATAGCAAACAAAAACTCTTTTTATGCTAAAAAAGATTTAATTTTAGACTTAAAAGAAAGAATAGAAGCACATATATAATGGGATTGGATTTATACGCAAAAGTTGAGCCTTATTTAGATTTTGAAGAAGAAGTTTATATTTTACATAGAGAATTTTTACGATTTGTAATGGTAAATGAACTTGATAATATAATTGATATTGGTTGTGGTCAAGGATATTTTTTAGAGAATCTAAAAGTAAATAAAAAGAAATATTTTGGAATTGATTTAAGTGCTGAACAAATAAAAGTTTGTGAAACTAAAAATCTAAATGCAAAAGCAATAGCTTTATCTGAAGTAAAAGAAAAATTTGATTGTGCAACTGCTATTTTTGATGTTTTAAATTACATTCCAAAAAAAGAGTTAAAACAATTTATCAAAGAAACAAATCTTGTTTTAAATCAAGGTGCTTATTTTATTTTTGATGTAAACTCACTTTTCGGATTTGAAGAAGTTGCTCAAGGATGTATTACTATTGATGTTGAAGATAAATTTATTGCTATTGATGCAAACTTTGAAAACAATAAACTTCAAACAGATATTACACTTTTTGAAAAACAAGAAAATGGAATGTTTTCAAAAGAGAGAGATTCAATAATCCAAGAGTATCACTCAAAAGAGTTTTTAACAAAACTTCTAAAAGAGTGTGGTTTTGAAATTCAAGAGATAAAAGAGTTTAATTTACATACAGACGAACATGCTGATAAATTAATCTTTATTTGTAAAAAAATAGCCTAATACAAAATACTCAAACTTTTGTGTTAGAGCAAAATGCCAACACAAAGGTTTGACTTATGATGATTTACCCACAATTTTTTAATAAAATCCCAACAATAAAACTACAAGATGGTTTAGCCTCTTTTTTAGGTGCTTTTGAAGATGGAGTAATTGAATTTTCATATTTAGATGTTGTAAAAAGTGCAGGACATTCGTGTCCTACGGTTTTAGGAGCTTATCTTATGACGCTTAAAGGTTTAGAAGCCTTATATGAAAATGAAATTCCCAAACGTGGTGAAATTATTGTTGAGTTTAAAGAAGCCCAAAATATTGCAGTTGCGGGAGTAATTGGAAATGTGATTATGAATATCACAGGAGCAACAACTACAAATGGATTTAAAGGACTTGCTGGAAAATTTGATAGAAACCATTTAATGAAATTTGAAAAAGATATAAATGGTGCAAGTGTTAGATTTACTAGAATAGATACTTTAAAAAGTGTAGATGTTTTTTATGATGCTTCAAGTGTAAAACCCCATGAAGATATGAATTTTTTAATGCAAAAATCTCTTCAAGGAAATGCTACAAATGAAGAAAAAAAAGAGTTTGCTAAACTTTGGCAAAAACGAGTTGAAGATATATCAAATAATATAAATGAAGTTATAAAAATAGATATAAAAGGATAACTTTTATATCTATTTTATTTAGATTAAACCAACAGCATCTCTAATAATTTCCATTTTAGCAGCTGCAATTTTTCTAGCTTTTTGCGCTCCAAAAGCTAATATTTCTTTTACTTCTTTTTTATTGTTTAAGTAATATTCTCTTTTTTCTTCATAAGGTGCGAAATATTCATTTATTTTTTCAAGTAGAGTCATTTTAAAATGACCATATCCTTCACCTGGAGTTGCATATCTTTTTTGCAAATCTTTTAATTCATCTTCATTCATAAATAGTTTACATAAAGTATAGATATTACAATTTTCCCACTCTTTTGGCTCATCTAATTCTCTTGAGTCAGTAACAATTCCCATAACTTGTTTTTTTCTTTGTTTTGCACTTGTAAACATATCAATTGTATTGTTATATGATTTAGACATTTTAGCTCCATCAGTTCCAGGAACTGTAGCTACCACTTCATCAACTCTTGATTCAGGTAAAACAAAAATCTCTTTTCCATAAGCGTGATTGAATGAAGTTGCAATATCTCTTGTCATCTCAACGTGTTGAATTTGATCTTTTCCTACAGGCACAATATTTGAATCAAATAGTAAAATATCAGCAGCCATTAAAACAGGATATGAAAATAGACCATGACTTGCAACAATTCCACGTGCTGTTTTATCTTTGTAAGAATGAGCTCTCTCTAATAGTCCCATAGAAGTGTGATTTGATAATAACCAGTATAATTCAAGAACCTCTTTTACATCGTGTTGTACCCAAAATGTTGATTTTTCTGGGTCCATTCCAAGTGCTAAAAAGTTAATTGCTGCTTCATAAGTATTATTTTCTAAAGCCTCTTTTTCTTTCACCGATGTTAAAGCATGATATGATGCTAAAAATGCGAAAAGTTCACCTTCATTTTGTGACTCTATCATTTTTTTTACCATACCAAAATAGTTTCCTATGTGTATTGTCCCTGATGGTTGAATACCTGATAAAATTCTCAAATCATAATCCTTATTTTTTTGGCGCATTATATCAAAAGTAACTAAAAAATCAGTATTTTAAATCCAATAAGGATTAAAACAATTCCACCAAGAAGTTCAGCTTTTGTTTCGTATTTATCTCCACCTTTTTGCCCAATATAAACACCTAAAATACTGAATAAAAAAGTTATTATTCCAATAAGAAATAAAGATAAATAAACATTTAAATCAAAAAGATGTAAAGTAAATCCAGCAGCCATAGCATCAATACTTGTAGCAATTGCTAAAGTTAATAAAATTTTATTTGATATTTTTGTTATCTCTTCTTCAACATTTTCATTTAAGGCTTCATATATCATTTTCCCACCAATGATTACTAATAAGACAAAAGCAATGATGCTATCATATCCTTGAATATACTCTTTTAGTCCAATTCCTCCAAGGTAACCAATAAATGGCATTAATGCTTGAAAAATACCAAAAAATAATCCAGCTTTTAATGCTAAGATTTTTATATCACCTTTATTTTTTATTCCAAGCCCAATAGAAACAGCAAAGGCATCCATACTAAGCGCAAATGATAAAATTAGAACTTCTAACATAATTCCCCTTTTTATATAAAGGCGGGATTATAACTAAAATTAAGAAGATAAAAGCTGAAAATATAAATAGAAAATCATATAGATTTAAAATAGTCACTATCAATTTTTGTAAATATTAAGTCTATTTAATATACCATATAGGGGTATACTATATAAAGGAATAATAATGGCATATTGTTGTGATGTTGAAAGAAAAAAATTACAAAATAGAATTAGCAGAATACATGGTCAAGTACATTCATTAAAGAATAAATTTAATGATGAAAATTTTAAATTAGAAGAAGATCCATATGAAACAATTAGACAATTAACAGCAATTAAAGGTGCTGTTAGTGGAATGATTAGTTCTTTTATCGAACATTATGCTAAAGGTCATATGATAGAGAGTATAAGGAATGCTTCAACTTCTGAAGCAGAAGCTCAAATTGATAATTTATTAGAAATAATAAAAGTTTATGGAAAATAAAGGATAAAAAATGGGAAATTGTAAATTTGGTTTAAATGAACATAAACCTTTTTTAGGAAATAAAGAAAAAAATCATCATAATCACGAAACAAATAAACTTAATTTTAAACAAAACGATATGTCTTCGTATAAAGAACATAAATTTTCATTTAATAAACCTAATGAACATGAAAAGAATGAATATAGTTGTGGACATGACCATGGTACAAGTGGACATTCACATGATCATAGAGGAACAGATAAAAAAGTTTTAAAATGGGCTTTAGGTATTACTTTAATTACAATGTTTTTAGAGTTTTTTTATGGATTTTTATCAAACTCTTTGGCTTTAATTTCAGATGCAATTCATATGTTTACACACTCTTTTGCTTTGATTATTTCTTTAGTTGCTATAATAATTGCAAGTAAAAAAGCACCAATATCTAAAACTTTTGGATTTTACAGAACTGAAGTATTAGCTGCTTTTGTAAATGGGATTACAATTATTTTATCTATTGCTTGGATTGTTTATGAAGCAGTTGAGAGATTTTTTAATCCTCAAATAATTGATATAAAAACAGCAATGATAGTTGCAGTTATTGGGCTTGTTATAAATATCATAACAGGTGTTATTTTGATGCAAGGTGATAAAGATAATATTAATCTAAAATCAGCCTTTGTTCATATGTTAAGTGATGCCTTATCTTCGGTTGCAATTATTATAGGTTATGTGGTTATATATTTTACTCAATGGTATTTTATAGATATTATTTTGGCAGTTATTGTGGCAATTGTTATTTCTAAGTGGGCAATTGATATTTTGAAAAATTCTATTAATACTTTAATGGAAAGTTCACCTTTAGATATTACAGAAGTGAAAGAATTTATTGAAAGACATAAAGAAGTTTTAGAATTACATGATATTCATATTTGGGAAATAACTCAAGATATGTACAATATGACAGCACATGTGAAAATAAATAAAAAATCTTTAGAAAATTATGAACAACTTTTACATGAAATAAATCATCAATTAAAAGATAAATATAAGATAGTTCATACAACTTTTCAGTTTGAATGGGAATAATTTAGCAAAAGAAAATTCTAATCTCTTTATGATACAATTCCCGAAATTTTTAAAAGGAGATAATATGGCAGCTGTAATAGTTGAAAAAGCATGTGGTTGTTTTAGAAATTCAGATTTCGAACAAGAAACACACTTTGCTTCAATTGATGAAGCTTTAGAAAAAGCAAATGAAATGTGTATAATTATGAATGAAGATTTTTGCCACAAACACAGATTTAAAACAGAATATGTTGATGGTAATGTAATGATAAAAATGGAAATGAACGGATAAATTTAACTTATCATCTAATCTCTTTGTAGAGTTTTTTTAGCTACAATGCACAAAAAAATAAAACAAAGAGCAAAGATGATAGATATAAAACTACTACAAAAAGATTTTGATTATGTTGTAACAGCTTTACAAAAAAAAGGTGTTGATAACGAACTACTAAATAACTTAAAAATTCTTGCATCTAATACAAAACAAAAAAGACAAGAGATGGAAGATGTAACAGCTGAGCAAAATGTTCTTTCAAAAGAGTTTGGAAGATACAAAAAAGAGAACTTAGATATCACATCTTTACAAGAAAATATAAATAATCTTAAAAATAAAAAACAAGAATTAGAAGAAGAAGTTCGAGTTTTAGAAGAAGAGTTAAACTCTATCATTTTAGGTGTTCCAAATATGCCAGATGAGTCAGTTCCTGTTGGAGCTGATGAAAATGAAAATGTTATTTTAGAAGTAGTTGGGCAAAAACCAACTTTTACTTTTACTCCAAAAGAACATTGGGATTTAGATAATAATTGGATTGATTTTGAAAGAGGTGTAAAAATCGCAAAATCAAGATTTGCAGCTTTAAGAGGTGATGGAGCAAGACTTGAGAGAGCTTTAATAAATTATATGCTTGATTTTAACAGAGAAAGAGGATTTAATGAGTGGTATGTTCCATTTATGGCAAATTCAAATACTCTTTTAGGAACTGGACAACTTCCAAAATTTGCTGATGATTTATTTAAGATTGAAGGTGAAGATTTATATCTAATTCCAACTGCTGAGGTTTCATTAACAAATCTATTTAATGATGAGATTTTAGAAGAATCAGAACTTCCAATGTTACTTACTTCTTATACTCCTTGTTTTAGAAAAGAAGCAGGAAGTGCAGGGCGAGATACAAGAGGATTAATTAGACAACATCAATTTGATAAAGTTGAAATGGTAGCAATCACAACTCCTGAACAATCTGTTGAGGTATTTGAAAAAATGGTATCTTGTGCATCTGATTTATTAACTTCACTTGGACTTGCTCACCAAAAAATGCAATTATGTACTGGTGATTTAGGATTTAGTGCAGCTGTTACTATTGACTTAGAAGTTTGGTTACCTGGACAAAATAAATATAGAGAAATTTCATCTATTTCAAATACAAGAGATTTCCAAAGCAGACGAGCAAAAATCAGATATAAAGATGCAAATAAGAAAAATATTTTAACTCACACTTTAAATGGTTCATCTTTAGCTGTTGGAAGAACTTTAGTAGCTATTATGGAAAATTATCAAAACGAAGATGGAAGTGTTAGAATTCCAGAAGTTCTTAAAAAATATATGTAATATAAAATAAAGCAAATAAAAAAGGGAGAAGTTGGCTAACTTCTCCCTTTTTTTATTTAGGATTTCGAGTTTTGTAAAAATAGTTTATAAATATATAAAATAAAACTCTTTATTTTTTGGAAGGAATAAAAAAAGAAGCTTCATCTTAAAAAAAAGTTTACAAAAGTAAAAGTTTTAACTAAGGAGAGATAAGCAGATGAAACCTCTTATTTGTGAAATTATACATACTTAAAACTTAAGAAATGCTATTTTAATGCTACGATTATAAATAAAATCTTAAATTTTTTTATTAAATTAAAAATTTATAGAACTTTTCTATTTTTGAACGAAAGTAAAATCACAACAAGAATAATTACTAAAGAAATATAAACAAAATTTGGGATTTGAATAGGATCTCCAGCTGCGTATGAATGTTTCCCACTTAAAAAATAGTTCACTCCAAAATAAGTCATAATAATACTAAAATAACTAACAACCGATAATAAACTTAATAAATAGTCATTAAACAGGCCTTTAATGTATTTTAGATGAAGTATAATCGCATATATAATTATAGAAATTAGCGTCCAAGTCTCTTTTGGATCCCAACCCCAATATCTTCCCCATGATTCATTTGCCCAAATTCCACCTAAAAAATTTCCAATTATTAAAAAAACAAGACCAATTAATATTGACATTTCGTTTATTCTATTTGACTCTTTTATACTTAGTAAAATTCTAAAAAAGTTTTCATTTTCATTTTTTGGATTCGCAAAAATAAATAAACAAAGAGAAATAAAACCAAGTAAACAACTAAGTGCTAAAAAACCATAACTTGCTGTTATTACACTTACATGAATTGTTAACCAATAAGATTTTAATACAGGAACTAAAGTTGTAATTTGTGGTTCCATCCAACTTAAATGGGCAACAAAAAGAGTAATTCCTGTAAGAATTGATGTTGTTGCTAAAGCTAAATTAGATTGTTTAGAAAAAAAGATTCCTGAAAGTGTAATTGCCCAAGCAACATAAATCATTGATTCATATCCATTTGACCAAGGAGCATGACCTGAAATATACCATCTAAGAGCCAATCCTAAAGTATGAAATATAAACCCTAAAATTATAAGAGATAAAATGATTTTGATAACTTTATTTATTTTCAAATAAGGATTGAAAATGTTTATAAAAACTAAAATTATAAGAACAAATCCCAAAATAAGATAAAAAGGAGTAAGTCTTTCAAAGATATTGAATTTATTTAAAAAAAGTTCAGATTTTATTTTTGGTTCACTTGGAATAATATTTGAAGCTAAATCTTGCTGATAAGTTTTTATATTTTCTAAAGCTAAATTTGCTTTTTCCCAATCATTTGATTTATTTGCATTTAAAAGTGAAAAATAGTAATTTTTCATTAGATTGTTTATTTCTATTGATTGTTCATTTTGATATTGTGAAGATTCATTTAGATTTAACCATTTATTATTTAAATCATCTTTTAAAGGAAAAATTTTTAGAAAATCCCCAATAAATAAAGAATAAGAGATGTTTAATCTTTCATCAATTTTTACTAATTCTTTATCAAAATTATTTCTATCAGAGATTTTTTTTGCATTGGTATTTTCTAGGGCATTTTCTAATTTGTATTCACCATTTTTTGTATAAATATCATTAAAAGAAAAATATGATTTGTCTTTTTCAATTTCAAGTAATTTTTTTATATCTTCATCTTTAACTTTATATATTGGAATATCTTTCCAAACTTCTGAATATAGAAACATACTTAAAAAGAATTGATTTGCATCTAAACCTTTTATTTGATTATCCCTTGATATTTTATTCATTATTTCTATTGCCAAAGAATTTAAAGGTTTTAATCTTCCTTGATAATCTTGAATAATTAATGCTCCTAATTTTTCACTATGATTTTTATCTATATTAAAAATAAAATCTTCATTTGAAAAACTTTTTTGAGGAGAAAAAACAAAAGCCAAAACAAAAAATAAAGATAATAAACTTTTCTTTAAATAATAGCTCTCTTTTATATGTTCAAGTGTGAATGATTTTGTACTTAATTTTTTAAATCTGCTATTTTTTACAAAAAAAGTTAAAAATAAACCCGTAAAAAGCAAAAAATATCCAATATAAGTTGGTATTTTTCCTGGGTCTTTATTTACAGAAAGAATCGTTGCACTTTCATCTGTTTTGTATGAAGATTGGAAAAATCTAAAACCTTTATAATCTAATACATTATTCATATAAATTTTATATTCAAATGAATTATTTAAAATATTATCATAAACTTTTACTTCACTTGAATAAGCTGATGGAGCATTGGAACCTGGGTATCTTTCTAATTTAAAATCATTTAATAAAATAGAAAATGGTAAAACAAACTCTTTTGCTCCCCATTTTAACTCTATTTCTTTATTTGCTATATTCACTTTTTTTGTGATTCCTTGATTTGAACCACCTTTTGCGTATAGTGGAATTTCAATAGATTTATTATCATAAATTAAATCTAAAATTACTGCGTTTATTTGTTGCTCTTTTTTTATTTCATGATTTGTTTCACTTACGATTTTGAACTGCGCATTTAATAGGGCATCTGAAATTTTAAATTGGGTTTGTCCGATTTTATAAATATTATTTATTTCTATTTTCTTTTTAGTATTTGCATTTATAATTAATTCTTTGTTTAAATCATTTGAGTATAAAGTTAATTGTATATTTGAACTGATATAAAAATCTCCATTTTGTGTTTCGAAATTTACAGTTGGAGCGTTTGAATTTGTTTTTTTATTTAAAGTAAAAGTTAGATATTTTGTATTGATTTCTTTTTTATCTTCTAAGTTTATACTATTTGTTCCAATTGATTCAGAAACTAAAATATTCATCATAGTTTTTCCATTTTCGCTAGGAACAAGTTTTTCAACGGCATTTTGTACAAATCTATTAAATTTAATTATTAAAGGTTTATTTTCTAATAAAGTTTCATATTCAAAGTTTGATTGGCTAAGTGGTGTCATCATAACTTTTTTATCATAAGTTTCACTTTGAGTTTTTATTTGAATATATTCATCAACAGAATAAACTCTATTTTCCATACTTCCTTCTGGAATTGTCATTACAGCTTCATAACCTAAATATCTAGTCATTGCTGCACCTAAAAAAATAAGAACTAAAGAGATATGTATCATAAATAAAAAGAATTTTTCTTTTTTGTACATCTTAAACCAGATAATATTAAAAGCAATTCCTATTGTTAGAATAAGCATAATTAATTCAAACCAAGTTTGATTATATATAAAAGATTTAGAACCAAGTGGACCAAAATCATTTTCAATAAATGTTGCAACTGCGCATGATAAAGCCATAAATATTAAAAATACAGTCATAACTTCAATACTAAATATAACTCTTAATAATTTTTTCACATTTACTCTTTTTAAAGATTTATTTTAAGAAGAGAAGAACTCTTCTTAAATTTTAGTATGAAGTTTTTGTTTCAATACCTTTTGTTGATTCAGGATTGTAAATTCCTTTTTTCTCTGCATCTTTTTTCCAATCTTGCATTAAGCCGTCTTGGAATTTCTTTTTCTCTTCAACTAATTGATTAAATGGTAATCCAATAATTTCTTGAGCTTGTTTTTTATCTGTTATATCCGGCGCTTTATAATCAGCTGCACCATGTTTAGCTAAAACTTTTGCCAAAGCAATTCTTGCATTTCCAGCTTTTTCTAAAGCTGTACCTAATGTTCTTAGTGTTTCTTCAGGAGCATGGAAAAATGCACCATGAGAAGCAACTGAATAATCCCATCTCCATTGAGCATGTCTAATATCAGTTAAAATAGGTTTCATTTCTTCTTCTGTTGCACCAACTTCCCAAGCTTTTCCAGCTTCTAAGTGAGCAGCAGCTAATTGTTTTATAGCTTTTCCTTGTAATTCATCTTTTCTATCTTTTTTTAGTTTTACATTTTCTAATAAAGATTTTTCATCAGTTCTGTGGCAATTCATACAAGTGTTATCCATATGTTCTAATGGATTACCAATTTTATGGTCTGTATATTTTATTCCACCTTCTTGTTTATATGGCATATGACAATCTGCACAAGATACATTGTTTTTACCATGAACTCCTGTTTTCCAAGTTTCATACTCTGGATGTTGAGCTTTAATCATTGGAGTTTTAGAAATAGGGTGAACCCAGTCACTAAATTGAATTTCGTCATAATATTTTTCCATATCATCTACATTTGTTCCTTTTTTCCATGGTAATGTAACAACAGCTGCTGTTTTACCATCTTTTAAAGGAGTTTTTTGGAAATAATATTCCACGTGACATTGGGCACAAACCATAGATCTCATATCTTGTTGAGTTGCATTATCTAAAGTTGTTTTACTTCCTTGTGCTTTTAACCCATCATTTAAGTAATTTCTATTAACTTGCAGTTCCATAGTTTCTGGATTATGACAATCTACACATCCAATAGGATTTATAATATCTGAACCATATTTTGCCCATTTACCTGTGTAATACTCTTCATCCCCATCTTTTTTCATTATTTTAGGAACTTCAGGAGATTTACAAGTCCAACATGCACTTGGCAATGGTCCTGTTTTATCATCAACAGGAGCTCCTGTTCTTAATGTATTTCTATTATCTTCAACAGCGTAAAAATGTCCTCTTGGAGCATTATAATCTTTTGAAAATGGATAACCTGCCCACAATACAACATATTCTGGATATTTTTTTAGCATATCTTCTATTTGATCAGAATTTTTTGTTTGTTTCCATGAATCATATTCTCTTGGATAAAATTTTCTGAACTCTTCATTTTTCGTTTCCCATCTATCTATTTTAGGAACTTCTTGTAACTGTTGTTTTTCCTCTTTTTTTTCATTTATGGAAGCCAATAATACTGACATTAAACCTATTGCGATAATTGATATTGCAAACAAAAATTTGTATTTTCCCATGATAAACCTTTACTTTAAGTTTTCTTTGATTCCTAGATTATAAGGTGTTGAAGTCAAACTTCTAACCTTACCATGTGGCACATATTTGTGACACTCCCAACATTTACGATCATTGTCCAGACCTTTTTGTTCACTACTATGGTAATTGCTAGCATTTGATTTTAGGGTATCATTTATACTAGCGTGACATCTTATGCAATTATTTTGTACACGATTTGCACCATCTTCACTTATTTGAATATTATTCTTATAAGTGTTTAAAGTAAATGCAACTGAATGGTTCCATCCATCAATTGCTTTTGCTTTATATTTTTCAATCATATCTCCCACAGGAAGGTGGCATTCAACACATTTTGCCACATCCTTATGTGAGCTTTTTTCCCAAGTTGCATACGCAGAATGCATTGTATGACAATTAATACAGGCCTTAGGATCGCTTGAGAGATAAGATAGCATTTGTGATGCATATACAGTGTAAAGAAATAAGCCAGTAGCGATTAAAAGGCTGAAAATTGCCCCATAAACAACAATTTTTCCGTTTTTTTCCATTGTATATCCTTTGAGTCACACAAGTAATTATAAAGTTATTTAAAATATATTTTCTTGACCTAGATCAAGGAATTGAATATTCATTCATAAATTTTATTATTTTACAAAGACTTTTGTATCATAAAGTTTATTATCAATTTTTACTTCAAAATAACCTTTTGAAACATTGTAATGTTTAAAAGTTATTTCTTCACCAATATAAATTTTTTGGTTGTTATAAACTGGAATAGAATTTTCTAAATAACCTAAAGAATTTCCTATTCTTACTTCAATATTTTTATTTCTTGTTTCACCAAAAATAACTATTTTTGAAAAACAAATTCCATTATAATCTTGATCTGTGATTTTTTTATGTTGAATATTTTCGCCATTTCCATTTTCATGAAAAACTCCTATAGCATAAGATGCTTGGATAGAAGATGAGAATGCAAGGTTTAGGTTTAAAACTAGTAAAATAAGTATAAATTTTTTCATAAACAATTTTACTATAAAAATCAAATAATAGAGAAGAAAATGAATATTCCTGCAAGTGCAAAACAAATTGAAGTTGTTAATTCAACTGTTCCTTTTTATGAAGATGAAAATTACTACTATTTTGATACAAGTTCAACAGCAGTTCCTGAACCTATGATAAATGCAGTAGCTGGCTTAGAACTTTTGAATGAAAATAAAAAGTTAATAATGATAAATCACAAAATTCCAATGGGATTATTCCCAAAAATCGAAGCTTATTTTGATTATGAAGTTGAAGAGTTAGAAGATGGAAATGTAAAAATCACGTTTTCAAAAAAAGAAAAACTTGTACCAAAATTAGATTTTGATACAAAATGTTCAGGTTAAGAGTAGATTACTCTTCTTGTTGTTTCATTATCTTCTTTTTTAATTTGGTCATAAAGAAGTTGATATTTTACTTTTTCTTCAAAAGAAATAGGAGTTCTAATTGATTTGTATTCAACTAAAATTCCATTTTTGAAAACACCAGAAATTTCAGCATAAACCCAATAAAAACCATCATCTTTTCTTTTGTTTTTTACAATTCCACTCCATAAACCTTTTGTTTCTAAATCTTTCCATAGTTCTTTAAAAAGAGATTTTGGCATATCAGGATGTCTTAGGATATTGTGTGGTTTTCCTATTAGTTCACCTATTTTATATCCTGAAATTAAAGCAAATGTTTCATTTGCATAAGTGATATTTCCTTTTAAATCAGTTCTTGAAACAATTAATTCTTCTTTTGGAACAATAGTTTCACATAAAAAATTTCCACTTAAGAATTCCATGTTATTTTCCTGTTTTATCAAATGTTCTAGCAAATCCCTCTAAATCTTTTTTCTTCAAATCACCGTTATAAACGATTTCATGTGATTGAATATTTTTGTCATTTAAAACTTTTGGTACAAGGTCTGCATTTTCTAAAACTTCCATATGTGAGCTTAATTCATCTTCACTATATGCCATTTGCATATCTGCACTCATAACATAAGGAATTGCTTCAATAACTTTTAGTTTTTTTAGCTCTTCTTGAACGCCTTTTCCTTCTATTGTAATAATTATTCTTCCTAATTCATCATGCATATGATAATCACATACATCGCAATTTTTTAGGCTAGTTACCACTTCATCTAGGTGTTTTGGTAGAGTTTGTACAATAATACTTGAAATATTCATTTTAAAATCCTTTGTTTAATTAAGTTTATAATAGTTTATTTTTTCATCATCACTTGAAACAAAAATTTCATTTTCATTGATAAATAAAATATTTGTTAAAGTGGTTTTATTTTGTGTTAGTTTATATAAATTTTCTTTTGTTGTTGTATTAAAAATAGTTACATTATTTTCTTCATCACTTGCAAATGCTGCTAATTTACCACTTGGACTTAAAGCTACACTATAAATCAAAAAAGAGCCTTCTTTATAATAAGAAATTCTTTCATCTAAACTATAAATTGCACATCTTCTATCTTGTCCTGCTGTGATAAATATATCTTTTTTCATATCAACTTGAAAAACATTATCCAAATTTAAAGTATCAAATCTTTTTATTGGATTTAAATCTTTTGTATTAAGTAGAGTTAAAATACCACTTTCATCGGCAATTACAATTTTTGATTTATCTTCATTTAATTTGAAGTTTGAAAATTTTGATTGAGATATTTGAACTTCATTTACAACTTTTTTATTTTTGATATCATAAAGATAAATTTGATTTGAAAGTAGGGCATAAACAATATGATTTTCATCTATGAACTTTGCGTAAGCTATAAATAATCTATCTTTATCTTCTATGATTTTATTTAATTTTCCATTTTTATAAATATCTATATTTCTTCCACCGCTTTCACCTTGAGATAAAATCAAAACACTGTTTTCTAAAACATCAATACTATAAATTCGAGCTTCAATAGTATCTTTCATAAAATCTTTTATTTTGGGAACTTTTATTGAGTTGATTTTTTCTTTTGTATTTATATTAAAAATATCAACACTTGAATCAGTTGTGGCTACATATAAATTTTCATTTTTTAAAACCAAATCAGTTACTCCACCACTTGTTTTTAATGAATAATTTGGAGTTAAATCTTTTGCTGATATATTTGGTAGATATAAAAAAACGCTTAAAAATACAAATATAAATTTTTTCATTTATTAGCCTTTTATTTGATAATTTTTATAGCATTTGTAGGACATGATTTTATACAAAAACCACATGAAGTACAAGAGTCATTTATACTTGGTCTAAACATAGCTAAAAAATCAATAGCATCATCTAAACATGGGTCTTTACATGAAAAACACATGGTTTTATTCCATGATAAACACGATAACACATCTATTTCTATTTTTGCATTAATTCTTTTTTTATACTCTAAATTTAAAACTTCATTTGGACAAATTTTTGCACACTCATCACAATAGGTACAACCACTTGAAGTGAAATCAAGTTTTGGTGTAAAATCTCCTTGAATGAATATAATATTTTCTTCACAAACTGTAGAGCATAAACCCTCACAATCTTTACAATTTGTAAAGAAAATATCTTCATCTTTAAAGTATGGAGGTCTTATTATTTTCTCTTGTTTCTCATCTTTTTTAAAAGATGAAACAAGAGAACTAAAAAGTTCTCTTCTTTTCATTATTTTTTCTTTAAAGTATCTAAATCGTCAGTTAAAACTTCATTCCAAGTAGAGTGAGTTTTTCCATCTTTTCTTGTATAGTTAGCTTTAAATGTATTTTCAACAGCTAATCCACCTGTACTTTGAGGAGCATGACAAGCAGTACAATTAAATCTTGCATGTGATATTGTTTCAATTGGTTTTATTGAAACTTCATTTTTCATGTCATCTGTTGATTTTACAAAATTATCACCATCAAGTGTATGTTTTGGTCTAAAATCAATATAGTGTGATTTTGGAATTGGTGTTGCATTCATAGATGCTGCAACTGATACATCATGACAACCAATACACATATTATTATCAGGTGTAATCTCTAACATTCCTTCAACATCATGTGGAATCATAGGTGGAGCATTTTGGTAAGCTCTTTCTATTTTGTATCCACTCATTGGTTGAGAAGTACCATATTTTGTCTCATCAGGAGCAGCTTTATCTTCTGATAATAAATCTACTTTTCTAAGACCAATTGAATCTTCATCTATAACATTTTTTGTATTTGCAGCAAATAATATTGTTGTTGCTACTGTTATTGCTAAAGCTAATTTACCTAACTTCATTTTCATTTTCCTTTTTTAAATTTTTTATTGAAAAATTAAGAGCATTATCATCACAAACTTCTACACATCTTCCACAGTTTGTACACTCACCACTTAACACAGGCATAGAAGTTTTTGTAACCATATGTAAAACTTGGCTTTCTGGACAAACTTCTTTACATTTCATACACGCTGTACAATTAGGCGCATTGTGATGAACTCTAATTAAACTAAATTTTCCAACAAGTGAATAAAATCCACCAAGAGGACAAATATGTCCGCACCAACCATTTTTTAAAACAAATAAGTCAAAAAGAAATATTACAAGCATCGCAGCCCAGCCAAATCCCATTCCAAATATGATTCCTCTATGAACCATGGAAATAGGAGATACTAACTCAAATGCTGCAAGACCCATAAAAAAAGAGATAACAAAACTAATTGCGATTACCCAATATCTTATATTTCTAGAAGCTGGTTGTTTTTTTTGGATTTGATTAAATCCAAATTTTCTTCGCAAAAAATTTGCTAAATCTGTAATCATATTTACAGGACAAATCCAAGAACAAAAAGCTCGACCACCAACAATCATATAAAATATCAAAATGAAAAAAGCTCCCAAAAGAATATCAAATGATAAAAATGCACCTGCAAAAAACATCTGTAAAATAGCATAAGGATCACTTAATGGAATAGTAATTAAAATCAATGATGAACTTAAATTTCCCATCAAAATATTTATTCCATAAATATTTGCAATCACATATAAAACCATAATAGATATTTGAGTGATTCTTCTAGCGATTAAAAATCTATATTTCTTTATCATTTTAATAAATCCTCCATGTCGCTACTATTGTTTAAAGAATCAACTGCACTATCTTTACTAATTTTTGTTTTTGTAGTATTGCTTGTTGCATTTTCTACTCTTTTTTCGTCTTTTTTATTCCAACCTTGAACATAGTGATCACCCACTTTTCCCAAAGCTATATCCCTTGGAAGTACAAAAATTGCTGCTTTTTGTGTAACACAAGCTTTTTCACATAATCCACAACCTGTACATACATCCGTATGAACAACAGGTTTTAAAAAAGCATGTTTCCCTGTTCTTTCATTTTTTGAATATTCAATACTTATCGCTTCACCTAAAAGTGGACACGCTCTATAGCAAGCATCGCATTGAATACCCCAAAAAGCGATACAAGAGTTATCATCAATAACAGCTACTCCCATTTGAGCTTTTGTGATATCTAATTTTTTTTCTTCATTTTGTACAGATTTTATATCAAGTGCTTTTGTTGGACAAACAGGAACACATGGAATATCAGTACACATATAACAAGGAATTTCTCTTGGTATAAAAAATGGTGTTCCCAGAGGTTTGTTATCTCCTGGTTTTGCCAATCTTAATGTATCAAAAGGACAGGCTTCTACACACATTCCGCATTTAATACATGTTGCTAAAAAATCAGCTTCATTTCTTGCTCCGGGTGGTCTTAATATTAATGAAGTAGCTTTTACTTCATCAACATATGCACTCCAAGTTAAACCTCCAAGAATTGCCAAGCCTGAAGCTCTGGCAATTGTTAGAAAAAATTTTCTTCTTTCACTTATTGGTAGGTTTTGTTCTGTTTTCATCTTTTCTCTTTACTTTTACGCTTGATAAATTTTTACCGCACATTTTTTAAAGTCAGTTTGACCTGATTGTGGGCAAGTCGCATCTAAACAAACTTTATTTATAAATACTTTTTCATCGAACCAAGGAACAAACACTAAACCACGTGATGGTCTATTTCTTCCTCTTGTTTCAACTCTAGCTTTTACTTTTCCACGTCTTGATTCAACCCAACATAAAGAACCTTGCGTAACTCCATAAGTTTTTGCATCTTCTGGGTGCATATAACAAAGTGCTTCTGGAACTGCTCGATATAATTCAGGAACCCTCATAGTCATAGTTCCACTATGCCAATGTTCTAAAACCCTTCCTGTACTTAACCAAACTGGATATTCAGTATCTGGAATTTCCGGTGGATCCATGTAAGGACGTGCAAATATTTTTGCTTTATTTTTTAATGATTTTTTAGTTTGGTCTTTAACTCCAAGTAAATCACCTTGCGCTAACTCTTTTGCTAATGTTCCATAGAATGCAAAATCACTATCTGGACTCTCTTTTTTAGCATAAGGGTCATATTTTGTATTAAATCTCCATTGTGTTTCTTTTCCATCAACAACTGGCCATTTAAGTCCTCGCACCTTGTGATAAGTATCAAAGTCAGCTAAATCGTGACCGTGACCTCTACCAAAGTCAGCATACTCTTCAAATAGATATTTTTGAATAAAGAATCCATAACCTTTGAATACTTTTCCATCACTTCCAACTACTTTTCTAGCATCTCCAAAACCTTCACTATTATCGTAACCAGCTTGAACAGGGTCTTTTTGATCTAATTTGTAAGATTGAGCTTTTTTATTTGCAAATAAAATTTCATACATAGTTGTATTTTCATTATATCCCATAGCTTTGGCAGCTTCAATTACATCTGGAAGTTTTATTTCACCTTTGCTACTTGCAAGTGTTTGTTCACCCCATAAATCTTTTACTGTAAATCTTTTTGAAAGTTCAACCCATTGCCATGTATCAGACATTGCATCTCCAACAGGAACTACTTGTTGTCTCCAAAGTTGTGTTCTTCTTTCAGCATTTCCATATCCACCCCATTTTTCATAAATCATGGCAGATGGTAAAATTAAGTCAGATACTTTTGCAGAAATCCCTGGATATCCATCGCTAGTTACGATGAAGTTGTCCATTTCACGTGCAGCTTTAATCCAATGTGTTGCACTTGCTGTATCTTGATACGGATTACAAACATTTACCCAAGCAAATTTAATATTTCCATCTTCGATGTCTCTATGAATTTTCATAATATGTTGGTGACCTTTTGGATTTAAAGTACCAGCTGGAATACTCCAAGCTTTTTCAGCTATATCTCTATGTTTTGGATTATCAACCATCATATCAGCAGGAAGTCTGTGTGTAAATACTCCAACTTCTCTTGCAGTTCCACAAGCACTTGGTTGTCCTGTAAGTGAAAACGCTCCAGAACCTGGTTTCGCTTGTTTATTTAATAAAAAGTGAACATTATATGAAAGTGTATTTACCCAAGTTCCCCTTGTGTGTTGATTCATTCCCATTGTCCAGAAAGATACAACTTTTCTATTTTTTTCAATATATAAATCAGCTAAAGTTTGAAGTTTTTTCTTAAATTCTTCAATATTTTCATCAGGATTTCCTTTTGAAATTTTTGCTACATAATCAAGTGTATAAGGCTCTAAAGATTTTTTATACTCTTCAAAAGAGATTTCCCAGTGAGCTAAACCTGTATTTTTATTTACCATTTTATCACCAGCTTTATATCCATAAGGAGCAAGTGCTGGAGCTTCTGTTTCTGAAACTATTTTTTCCATCTCTTTAGAAATAGTTTGCATTTCTAAATCAGAATATTTTCCATCTTTGATAGACTTTTCATCACTTCTTCTCATTCCATAACCAATATTTACAGGACTTGCTGCAAATACGATATGTTCTTTTACGAAGTCCCAATCAATTGATTCTGGATGATTATATACAATTTCTCTAGCAATATAATTCCATAAAGCTAAGTCAGTATTTGGAGTAAATATGATTTCAATATCAGCTAAATCAGAAGTTCTATGTCTGTAAGTAGAAATATTTATAACTTTTACTTTTTCTGGATCTGATAATTTTCTATCAGTAACCCTTGACCATAAAATTGGGTGCATTTCAGCCATATTTGAACCCCAAGATACAACTGTATCTGTTAATTCAATATCATCATAACATCCACTTGGTTCATCTATTCCAAAAGTTTGATAAAAGCCTGTAACAGCTGAAGCCATACAGTGTCTTGCATTTGGATCAATTGCATTTGATCTAAATCCAGCTTTCATCATTTTTTGAGCTGTATAACCTTCCATAATTGTATATTGACCTGAAGCAAAAATTCCAATTCCCTCTGGACCTTTTTCTTTTAGAGCAATTCTTATATGTTTTTCCATCTCATCAAAAGCTCTTTTCCAAGAAACAGGTGCAAAATCAGCTTTTTTATCAAATTCACCTTTTGCATTCATTCTTAATAATGGTTGTTTTAATCTATCTGCACCATACATAATTTTTGCATTAAAATAACCCTTAATACAATTAAGACCTCTGTTTACAGGTGCTGCTGGATCACCTTTTACTGCAACGATTTTTCCCTCTTTAGTAGCAAGCATAATCCCACAACCAGTTCCACAGAAACGACAAGCTGCCTTGTCCCATCTCCAACCACCTTCAGCAACATTTGCTTGTGCTTGTAAATCAGCTGGTACTGTCATACCAATTGCTGCTGCTGCACTTGCTGCTGCTGAACTTTTGAGGAAGTCTCTTCTTGAAAGCGACATGATTTCTCCTTTTTGAAATATAATTCTTTACTCTGAATTGTAACTATAAAATAGATATTAAAGATTGACTCATGTCAAGTAAATTAAGTTTTAATTAAGATAAAAATTGTCTTCTTTGTTTGTTAAAACTAACATTAGTTAAATACTTACATAATAATTACATAACTTTCAAATATAATTATTTGATATCAAAAATTAAGGAGAGATAGATATGAAAAAATTAGTTTTAGGAACTATTACAGCAGCAATGATTGCAACAGCAGGATTAGCAGCAGATTATACGATGAAAGTAAGTCACGTTGTAAGTGCGAGTACGCCAAAAGGTAAAGCAGCGGACTTTTTTGAAAAAAGAGTTGAAGAATTAACAGGTGGAAAAATTGATGTTCAAGTATTCCCAAATTCTCAATTATATGGTGATGGTGAAGAGATGAAAGCATTAGTAATGAACAATGTTCAATTAATTATGCCAAGTTTATCAAAGTTTACAAGTGTTGCACCACAAATGCAACTTTTTGATTTACCTTTTATTTTTAGAGATAAAACTCACCTTTATAATGTAATGGATGGAGAAGTTGGAGCAGTTTTAAAATCAAAAGTTGATGAAAAAAGACAAATGATTGCACTTGATTATTGGGATGCTGGATTTAAACATCTTTCATCTAGTACAAAAGCTTTAGTAAAACCAGAAGATGCAGCTGGAATGAAATTTAGAATTCAAAGTTCAAAAGTTTTAGAAGCTCAATTTAAATCTGTTGGTGGAAATCCACAAGTTTTACCATTTTCAGAAGTTTACTCAGCACTCCAACAAGGTGTAGTTGATGGAACTGAAAATCCATTATCAAACTTCTATACAAAAAAATTCCATGAAGTTCAATCTAGTCTTACTTTAAGTCAACATGGATATTTAGGTTATTTAGTAGTTATGAATGAGCAATTTTGGAATAAATTACCAAAAGATTTACAAGCAAATGTAGCTCAAGCTATGAAAGAAGCGACAAAACTTGAAAGAGAAGAGTCTATGAAAGAAGATGCTTTGATGATGGAATCTTTAACAAAATATGCTAAAGATACGAATAAACTTCAAATTATTGAATTAAATGATGCACAAAAACAAGAATGGAAAAAAGCTATGTCAGTTATATATCCTCAATTCTATGATGTAATTGGTGAAGATTTAATCAAAAAAGCAATTGATACTAAATAATGAAGTTTTTAATATGAAAAAATTTTTTGAAATTATTGATTTAATTGTTGGAACAATTAACCAAACAATGGCAGTCGTAGGACTGTCATTGGGTGTGTTATTGGCTTTTATAAATGTAGTATTAAGATATGGGTTTGATATGAGTCTTACTTGGGCTGGTGAACTTACAAACTATTTCTTTATTTGGTCTGCACTTTTTGGTGCTGCATACGGTTTTAAACAAGGAGCACATATTTCAGTATCTTTAATTATTGAAAGATTCCCTCCCTCTTTTACAAAATTTTTTCTAATTTTTGCAAATTTAATTTCTGTTATATATCTTGGTTTAATGTCATATTTTGGATATTATCTGGTAATTATGTTAGTAGATTTTGGAGAAATGAGTGTTGATTTAAATATTCCTATGTGGATTCCTCACGTAGTTCTTCCTATTGCTTTTGCATTAGCAGCATATAGAACAGCTGAAAAATTAATAGAAGTAATAAAAACAGATTCTAAGGAAATTAAACTATTTAATGAGCATGAAGTTATTATAAATGAAATAAAAGGAGAAAAATAATATGGTTATTGCTACTTTATTTATTTTACTTTTTGCCTTAATGATTTTTGGTGTACCTGTTGCTGTTGCTTTAGGAACTACAACACTTATAACATCATTCTTTTTTACAGATATGGATTTAATGGGAATCCCTTCAAAAGTTTTTGATGGATTAAACAAATATACTCTTATGGCTATTCCTATGTTTATTCTGGCTGGTTCTTTATTATCAAGAGGTTCTTCTGCATCAAGAATTATTGAATTTGCAAAAACTTTAGTTGGACATCTTCCAGGTGGACTTCCAATAGCTGCTATTTTAGCATCTATTATTTTTGCTGCTGTTAGTGGTAGTTCTCCAGCTACTGTTGCTGCTATTGGTTCTGTTATGTATGGAGCAATAAAACAAGCAGGATATAATGAACAGTTTGCCATTGGAACAATTGCAACTTCTGGAACATTAGGTATTTTAATTCCGCCTTCAATTGTATTTATCGTGTATGGAGTTACTGCTGATCAATCTATTGGAAGACTATTTATGGCAGGGGTAATTCCTGGACTTATGATAGGTATTATGATGATGATTGCAACTTATTTCTTGGCTAAAAAAAGTGGTTTCAAAGGTGGGCAAAGAGCAACCTTTAAAGAACAATTTACAGCATTTAAAAATGCTTTTTGGGCTTTAATGATTATCGTGATAGTTATTGGTGGAATTTATGGAGGTATTTTTACTCCAACAGAAGCCGGAGCATTCAGTGTAATGTATGCTTTTTTTATCTCTATGTTTGTTTATAAAGATACAAAATTTAAAGATTTATATAAAATCATTTTGGATTCAGCACAAACAAGTTCGATGATATTCTTTATCATTGCTAATGCTATGTTGTTTGCTCATTTCTTAACAGATGAACAAATTCCACAACATATAACACAAATGATTTTAGAAGCAAATGTTGGTCCATTAATGTTCTTATTAATCATAAATATTTTACTTTTATTTATGGGACAATTTATGGAACCTAGTTCTGTGGTAATGATTACAGTACCACTTTTACTTCCTATTGGAATGGCTTTAGGTATTGACCCAATACATCTAGGTGTTATAATGGTTGTAAATATGGAAATAGGAATGATAACTCCACCTGTGGGACTTAATCTCTTTGTTGCAAGTGGTATAACGGGACTTAGTTTAAAAGAAGTTATTGTTGCATCTTTACCGATGACAGGAATATTATTAATTGGATTACTCTTAGTAACTTATATACCAATTATTTCTTTATGGCTTCCAAATTTAATGTTTGGATAAAAAGTAAGAGTTTATCTCTTACTTTTTAAAAACTATCTTTTGGAATATAAATAGAAAATTGAGCTCCATCATTAATATTTTTAACTCTTAATTTGCCTTTCATATTTTTTTCAACTATTATTTTTGACATATAAAGACCTATTCCTGTTCCGTTACTATCTTCTTTTGTTGTGAAATATGGTTCAAATATTTTACCTTTTGGTTCAACTAAAACTCCTCCTCCATTGTCTTCTATATTTAAAATCACATAATTTTTATCTTCACTTACAGTTATTTTTATTAGTGGATTTTTTAGATTTTTATCAATTAAAATATCTTTTGCATTACTTAAAATATTAAGAACAACTTGTTTATATTCATTTAAATAAGTTATTATTTTGATATTTTCATCAATATTCATTTCAATTTTTATATTGTAATTATCTAAAGTACTTGAAATGATATTCATTACCAATTGTACTTCTTTGAGTAAATTAAATTCTTCTTTTTCTTTTTTTGGCATAAAGAAATTTCTAAAATCATCTATTGTATGTGACATATATTCTAAAACTCTGTCTGCTTCTTGGGATTTTCTTTGCATTGTTTCACTATCAAGAGCATTTATACTATATTTAAATTTTATAAACATCAATATAGAAGATAATTCACTTAAAGGCTGTCTCCATTGATGAGCAATGTTTGAAATCATCTCTCCCAAGGCTATAAACTTTGATTTTTGAACTAATAGTTGTTCTTTTTCTCTATTTTTTTCAATTTCTTCTTTTACCTTTTCTTCTAAAGATTGATTTAATTCTTCAAGTTCTTTTGCATTTGTTCTTACTTTATTTTCATAACTTTTTAAAATCAAATCAATTCTTTGTGAAATAGCTATTGAAATCAAAATGGCAATTGATAAAAACATTAAAAATAATATTATATTTTGAGCAACTTGGTTTTTAACTTTTTTTTGTAAATCTTTTCTTTTTATTTCTATTTCATCTTCAATATCATCTGTATATATACCCGCAGAAATTATCCAATTCCATTTTTCATAATATTTGAAGTATGAAAGTTTATATTTAGATTCATTCGAGTCAGGTTTTTTATAGGCATATTGGGTATATGATTCTCCTGTTTCCCTTATATCTTTCAAAAAATCTTCCCTAAATCTTTTCCCATCAGTATCTTCATATTTAGTTGATATTAATTGTCCAACTAAATCTGGTCTATTAGGATTTACAACAAGTTTTGCAAAATCATCACCACCTTGCATATTTTTAACTTCATATACAAAAAAATAGTTACTCTTTTTTTCTTCAAAAGTTATATTATTTAATAGTTTTATTGCATCCGCTTTTAATTGTTCATCATTTAAGTTTGATTTATTAATATTGTAGTTTAGTATATCAAAGACTGTAGTTATCTCTTTTTTCAAAGTTTTCTTTTTGTTCAAATAATATTCTTGAACAAATTTATCCATTTCTATTTCAAAATCAGCATAAGTATTTTTTACATAAAAATAAGATATTGCAAATATCATTGAAGACATTATTATTATAAATGTAAATATTATACTTTTTGATAAATTGTTTTCCATTGTTAAATTCAAAATAAACCTTTAATTAGCATTAATTCGCTATGATAACATATGTTTTCTAATAAGGATTTTTATAATATGCAAAAAAATTTTATAAATAAACTTAGTGCTTTTTGTGTTCTTTATGTTGAAGATGAAGATGGTATTAGAAATAATATAGAAGAAATATTAAAACATCTTTTCAGAGAAGTATTAAGTGCTAAAGATGCTAGTGAAGCATATATTAAATATATACAAAATAAACCAGATTTAATAATAACTGATATAAAAATGGGAAATGAAACAGGAATTGATTTACTCAAAAGAATTAGAGAAACAGATTCAAAAACAAGAATTATTATAACTTCAGCACATACAGATTTGAATTATTTGTTAGAAGCTACTGAATTACATCTTATTAAATATATTGTAAAACCAATAACAAATGATAAACTTATGGAAGCATTAGAAGGATTTGTAAAGTCTTACGATGAAAATAAAATATATAATCTTGATCAAAATTGGGTTTTTGACTCGAGTAAATCTACTATTTCAAATGGAAATGAAGCTTTTATTCTTACAAAAAAAGAATCAACTTTTCTAAAATTACTTATTACTAAAAATAGAATAATTACTTATGAAGAACTTGAAAACGCTGTTTGGGATGATGATTCTATTATGACATCAAATGCAATGAGATTATTTATTAAAAATTTGAGAAAAAAATTACCTGAGAATTTCTTAAAGAATATGCAAGGAATAGGTTATTATTACAATATGAAAGGATAAGAACACTTAATTTTAAGTGTTCTTGTTTTTTATAGTAATTTATTTTTTGAAACAATAACGCCATCGTTATCAGCGTAAACATAATCTCCAGTATTAAAAGTTACACCTTCAAAGTTTAATTCTATATCTCTTTGTGATTGTGTTTTTTCAAAATTTCTAAGAGGGCAAGTTCCTATTGCTAAAAGCCCAACTTCAATATTTTTTGTTTCATCTATATCTCTTACATAACCATTTAAAATAATTGCTTGCCAATTATTTTTTTTAGCAAATGCCATTAATTTGTCTCCAACAACTCCAAAAAATTCCTGTGAATTGTCAACTACTACAATTTTCCCTTCACCATTTTCATCTCTTAACATTTCTAATAAACGCCAGTTACTTTTATCAAGTTTTACAGTTACTATTTGTCCTGAAAATTTTTTTAATCCACCATAATTTTTAAATTTTGCAGATAAAACTTCTATTTTTTTTTCTTTATTATCATCGCATAAATCTGCTGTTTGTATATTCATTTTACTTCCTTCTTCCTAGATAGTTATAAAGACTATAGTAATAAAAAGAAATGTATAAAAAGTGTATAAATTAAAAAAACATTAAAAAAAAATATTAATTTTATAAAATAAGTAAAAAAGTAACATTGGAGTATTTAAATAAAAAGTTAATTCTAATCAAACCACCTAATTTGCTCTCTTAATGTCACAACTTCACCAATTATTATCATAGCTGGTGTTGGAAGATTTTTTGATTTGTTTGTTATATCTTCTAAAGTTCCAACTACTACTTCTTGCTCTTTTGTTGTTCCTTTTGAAATAACTGCACATGGATAATCTTTTCTTTTGCCTAAAGCTATTAATTTTGAAGAAATTAACTCAATATTGTGATAACCCATTAAAAAAACAATTGTTTCATCATTTAAAAATGTTTCCCATTCAATTTGAGAAATTTTCTTTTTTGGATTTTCATGACCAGTTACAACTCTAAAAGATGTTGTTATTCCTCTATGGGTTACTGGAATTCCTGCGTATGCTGGAACTGCAATTGCTGAAGTGATTCCCGGGATTATTTCAAATTTAATATTTCGTTCATAAAGATAAAGAGCTTCTTCTCCACCACGACCAAAAACAAAAGGATCACCACCTTTTAGTCTTACTACATTTTCATATTTTAAAGAAGCTTGATAAATTAATTCATTTATCGCTTCTTGAGGAAGAGTATGTTTTTTATCTTCTTTTCCAACATAAATTAAATCACATGATTCTTTTGCTAATTCTAAAATTTCTGGATTTACTAATCTATCATAGATTAGAACATCTGCATTTTGTATTACTCGAACTGCTTTTAATGTTAGAAGTTCTACATCTCCAGGTCCTGCGCCTGTTAGGTATACTTTTGGCATATTATTATTTTACCTTATAAGAATAATTTTTTTGAATTATAGTAAAAAATCAATATAAACTACTTAGCTTTACAAGAATTCATGAGTTTATTTAATTCATTTTTTAATTCTTGAAGTTTTTTTGTAGAGTTCATTAGATTTTCTTGAGATTGAATTACAATATCTTCACTTTTATTTAATTGTTTAGAAATATCATTTGAGTTTGTAAGTTCATCTATTATTTTGTCAAATTCATCTGTAATTTCTTCTAATTTAATAGATGCATTTTTAGATTGTTCAATCGCATTTGCTGAATAAGTCATAGCTGAATTTATTTTATCTATAAAACAATTTATTGTATCAGTTGCATCAACTATCTCTTTTTCTGCTTGGATTTTTATAGGAACAAGAGGTTCATTGCTATCATTTTCCATAATTTTTTTTGATTCTTCAAAAAATCTTTTTGCATTTTCTTCCATAGTTTTTAGTTGTGAAAAACTATAAATTATTAAAAATATGATTATAAGTGCAAAACTGTATTGAATATATCTTATAAAATCACTTTTTTGTTCACAATAAATTGTATACATAGAAACTAAAGTATCAACTTCATTTAATAATGGCGTATTTGTATTATAAATAGAGATTACAATATCTTTTAAAATTGCTTCATTATTTTCATTTCTTTTTTGTTCTTGTTCTTTAAAATTATCTATATTTTTATGAAAATTGTTCCATAAAATTTCCACTTTTGAAAGTTGTTTTGCAATATCATCTGTGGGAGCTTTTACAATACCTGTTAAATCATTTCCATCTTTTAAAGAGTTTAGATTGTAGATAAATTCAATAGTTGAACTTTCAAGTTCTGAATATGAAGTATTTTCATTATGATATAAATAAAAGATATTCTTAGAAATATTTTGAGTCAACATTCTTTGTTTTCCAACTACATTTATAACCAAAGCATCTTTTTTATTTTTTTCATTTAAGTAAATTGTTGTTGCAATTATACTGGTCATTAAAATAATAAATAAAATTCCTATAAATTTTATTTTTGTACTTATTGTATTTTGTTTCATACCCCAATTCCTTTAAAAATAGAGATTAAATCTTCTTTATTTGTAATAATAACTTCACCATTTTGAATACTAATAGTTTCTTTTCTTGTTAATCTTTTTAGAACTCTTGATAGAGTTTCTGGCTGAATATGCAACATAAAAGAAACTTCCTGCCTTTTTAATTTATTAAACATTTCTAAATCCTGATTTAGCATAAACGCAACTTTTGCTGTAGCATCAAAAACTAATTCTCTATTTACAATACATTGAAGTTGATGAGTTTTTTTTAATAGTATTTCAAGCAATTCCATAGTTAAAATATTTTTTGATAAAAATATCTCTTGAAATTTTTCAAAATTAACAGATAATATTATTGAATCTTCTGTAAATTCTGCATTTGAAAAACAATAAATATCATTATCATTCATAGATGTAAGTTCACTAATCATAGAGTTTTTATAAATATGATATAAAAATATTTCATTGTCAAACTTATCAACTTTATAAATTTTAATGAGTCCTTCAACCAAAAAGAGTAAATTTTTACTTATATCACTTTCGTAGTATAAAATGGATTTATTCGGGTATTTTGATACATTTGAAATGGAAGCAATTAATTCGATTTGTTCATCATTTAAGTTATTAAAAAAACTTATTTTTCTAATGGTTTCTTGTACAGTCACATCAAACCTTCATATTGTTTTATTTAAGCTATTGTATATTATGCTTGTAAAAATACTAATTAAGTGATATAAAATAAGGTTTATAATGAGTTTTAAAAAATATATAAAAGCAGTTGGAACAGGACCAAAAGGGAATAGAAATTTAAGCATTGAAGAAACAGCAGATGCTGTTGAACAAATATTATTAAATAAAGCAACACAAGCACAAATAGGAGCTTTTTTAATAGGTTGGAGAACTAAACTTGAATCAAATGATGAGTTAAAAGGCTGTATTTTGGCTTTACGAAAATTTATGAAATTTCAAAAAGTTGAAGATTCTATAGAACTTGGATATTCATTTGATGGAAGATGTGATAATCCATTTTTATTTCCTTTATTTGGCAAAATCTTAGAAGAATTTTATGCAAAAAATAGTGATATAAGAAAATTAAATTTAGTAATTTCAGGAGATTTTTTGCAACCTGCAAAAATAGGGCTTACCACAAAAGAAATTTTTACTAATATTGATGCAAGTCAATACTTACATTTTTTTGATAGGGTAGAATACCTAAATGAGTTAAGTAATATTACACCATTAAGACATGAATTGGGTTTGAGAACGGCTTTTAATACAGTTGAAAAACTTTTAAATCCAGCTTTATGTGAATATGGTGTGACAACAGCATTTCATAAACCTTATGTACAAAAATATTTAGATATTTTTGCTCCATATTTCAAAGAGCTAGTTGTTGTAAAAGCAAGTGAAGGAAGTCCTGAAGTATTTAAAGATGGGAAATATTGGAAAATGATAGATGGAAACATAATTGAAGAGAGTTTTTGCTTAAAGGATTATGGAATAGTTTATGATAAAGAATTTGAAAATATTTCTTTAGAAGAGTCTTTAAATATAGTTAGAAATCCAGATGAAAATATTTTAAAACTTGCAAAATTTAATGTGGCTTTATATCTTTTATTTTCAAAAAGAGTAGTTTCTTTAAATGAAGCATGGCAAAGACTAAACTAAAAGGTAAAGAATGTTAATAGATGGATTTGGAAGGAAACACGATTATCTAAGAGTTTCAGTAACAGAAAGATGTAACTTTAGATGTCAATATTGTATGCCAGAAAAACCTTTTTCATGGGTTCCAAAAGAGAATTTACTTTCTTATGAGGATTTATTTAAATTTATAAAAGCATCAATTGATGAGGGAATAAAAAAAGTAAGAATTACAGGTGGTGAGCCACTCTTAAGAGAAGGCTTAGCTGTTTTCTTAAAGATGATATTTGATTATAAAAATGATATAGATTTAGCATTAACAACAAATGGTTTTTTACTTCCAAAAGTTGCACAAAAATTAAAAGATTCTGGATTAAAAAGAATAAATATATCTTTAGATACTTTAAACTCAGCAACTGCTGCAAAAATTGCTCAAAAAGATGTTTTAGAAACTGTCCTTAAAGGAATACAAGCAGCAGCTGATGCTGGATTAAAAATTAAAATAAATTGTGTTCCAATTAAAGGTATAAATGATAATGATGTTTTAGACGTTTTAGAGTTTTGTAAATCTAAAGGTTATGTAGTTAGATTTATAGAATTTATGGAAAATAATCATGCAAAAGATGGTGCAAAAGGATTAAATTCTGGTGAAATAATAGAAATTATCTCTAAAAAATATTCAAATCTTAAAATAGTTCCAAGAGATACAAGTTCTCCTGCACAATATTATGAGTTAGAAGATGGTTTTCAATTTGGAATAATAGAACCACATAAAGATGATTTTTGTGCTCAATGTAATAGAATAAGATTAACCGCAGAAGGATTTTTAATTCCCTGTTTATATTTTGAAGATGCAATGAGTATAAAAGATGCAGTTCAAAATAATAGAATAGAAGAAGCAGTAGAAATTCTAAAAAAAGTATTACAAAATAAACCAGAAAAAAATAAGTGGTCAATAAAAGATGATAATAAAATCTCAACAAGAGCTTTTTATCAAACTGGCGGATGAAAATTAAGAAATTTATTACTTTAAAGTAAAGTTAAAGTAACTTTTAAATACAATTAGCGTTCATTTAAAATAAATGAAAAAATTAACATATACCTATTAGGAGGTCAACATGGCTTTAGATCAGGAAGTAAAAGCAGCTATAGCAGCAAAATACGGTAAAAAAGATGGTGATACTGGTTCATCAGAAGTTCAAATTGCTTTATTAACAGAGCAAATTAAAATATTAACAGAACACTTAAAAGTTTTCAAAAAAGATCACTCTTCAAGATTAGGTCTATTAAAAATGGTTGGAAAAAGAAAAAGATTATTAGCATACTTAAGAAGAACAAACTATACTTCATTTGTTGAATTAGTAGCTTCTTTAGGAATTAGAGCTAAATAATTTTAGTTTTAGTTACCAAAAAAAAGGGTTGTAGCATTGCTACAACCCTTTTTTTTTGTTTAAATATTTCATTTGATTGATTTTAATAACGAATCTTAATAATAGTTCTTGTAGAATAAACAAAAAAAATTGGAAATATATAATATGTTATTAACAAAAAAAAGTGAATACGCACTACTATCTTTAATTGCTATTGCTAAAAGTGATGAACCAAAGAATGTAGATGAGTTATCAAAAGAATTAAATATATCAAAATCATTTCTAGCAAAAATAATGCAAAACCTAGCAAAACAAAATTTAGTAGTATCTCATAGAGGTGTGAATGGTGGATTTGCTTTAAATAAATCTTGGGAGACGATTACAATTTTAGAAATTGTAGTTGCAGCTGAAGATAAATTACCTTCTGTTTTTGAATGCTCACCATCTATTGGAAGTTGTCCAAATCAACTGGCATCACTTTGTACAATTTGGCCTTTATTAAATAATTTACAACTTAAAATCAATGATTTCTTAGAAAAATTGACATTAAAAGATATTGCTTAATGAAATTGTTTCATATTTCTCACACAGATTTAGATGGATATGGATGCCAATTAATTACTAAAGAGTATTTTAAAGAAGGATTTTTTTACAATGCTAATTATGGTTTAGAAGTAAAATTAAGTATAAAAAAAGTTTTAGAACAAGTTCTTGACTATAAAGAAGATGAAATTTTAATTTTAATAAGTGATTTAAATTTAACTTTTCAAGAAGCAAAAGATTTAGATAATGATATAAATAAGTTAATAAAAGATGGATATACAATAAAGCTTCAACTTTTAGATCATCATATAAGTGGTAAAAAAAGTGCTGAAACTTTTTCTTGGTACTATTTAGATGAAAAAAGATGCGCCACAAAAATAGTTTATGATTATATGTTTGAAGAGCATGAAGGTTTTAATAGTATTACAAAAGCTTGGCTAGAACCATTAGTTAATGCAATAAATGCAGTTGATATTTGGCTTGAGAATGAAATAACAAACTTTGAATTTGGAAAAGTTTTAATGTCAATGATTTCAAAAGTGAGAGAAATAAATAATATTTTATTTACTGATTTAAATAGAGATTTTAGATGTTATTTATTAAAAGAAGCCTCTAAATATATAGATGAAATAGATGGACATATAAAATTAGATAATGATGTTCATTTTATGAAAAAAGATTTCCTAAAACTTAGCGATAAAGATGATACTTTAGATAATTTATCTGCAACTTATCTTGTAAAAACTTTGATTGATGTAAAAGATGATTTAACAGTAACTTACAAAGGTCACAAAGGACTTTTAACTTATTGTTTAGGTTCTATCTCTATTCCTGCAAATGCTTTTTTAAGAGCAAATCCTGATTATGATTTTTTTATTGATATAAATAAAAAAGGAAATGCTTCATTTAGAGCTGATGGAAAAGTTGATGTTGCTATGATGGCAACAAAATTGGCAAATGGTGGTGGACATATAAATGCAAGTGGTTGTAAATTTGAAGATTTTAAAGAAGTTATTGATCTTTCTGAAGTTAAAACTTATATACAAAATAAACTAGATAAAATTTAGTTTTTAAAATAATTTATAATAAAGGATATAAAATGGAGTGTGAATTCCCAACTGTAAACTCAAAAAGTGAAGAAATAATAGAAATTTTTAAAAATACAAAAACTATAGCAATTGCTGGACTTTCTCCAGATTCATCAAAAGCTTCAAATATGGTAGCTGTTTATTTACAAAGTGTTGGATTTAAAATAGTTCCTATTTATCCAAAAGAAGATGTGATTTTAGGAGAAAAAGTTTATCGAACACTTTCAGAAATACCTTTTAAAATCGATATGGTTGATATTTTTAGAAAACCAGATGCAATAGCACAAATTGTTGATGAAGCAATAAAAATTGGAAATATTGATACTGTATGGTTTCAATTAGGTCTTGTAAATAATGAAGCTGCAGCCATTGCAAAAGCAGCAGGATTAAAAGTAGTACAAAATAAATGTACAAAGATAGAACATAGAAATTTATTTTAAATAATTTCTTTTGATGTGTTGTTTATTAAAATAAGTTTAGCAACACATCCACTTTTTCCATCATCTCTATTTACAAGAGTTATTTTTGCTCTTAATGCGTCAGCTGCATTTTTTGCTAAAAAAAGCCCTAATCCTACTCCACTTTGATTTCCAATTCTTTTAAATGGTGCAAATAAATCCACATCTTCAGGTATTCCAATACCTTCATCAGTTACAGTGATAATTATTTTTTCTTTTGTTTTTTTTAGTCTTATTGCAATTGATTTTTCATTTGGAGTAAATTTTATAGCATTTTGGACAAAATTTTGTAAGATTTGATTAAATAAAGTTAATTGAATTGATGTATCTAAATGATTTACATTTGAAAAAAAAGTAATAATAATATTTTTCTGAGCACTTAACATTCTATAATCATTTGTTTTTTTCTTTATATATTCAACTAAATCAAGATTTACAGTTTGTTCAAACTGAGCTCCTTCTGTTCTTCCTATATCTAAAATTGAAGAAATCATTTTATTCATTTCATCAATTTGTTTTACAGTCAATTTTAAAGCTTCTTCATATTGTTCAACTTCTCGTTTCTTTTTTAAAGTCACTTCATTTTTTAATTTCATAACAGCAAGTGGAGTTTTAAGTTCATGTGCTGCCCCAATAAATAGCTCTTTTTTAAATTTTACATAAGTTTCTATTCTATTTGTTAGAGTATTAATTGAATTTGCAAGTGAATAAAATTCTATTGGTAAATCTTTTTTATCAATTTGTGTTAAAGAATTTTCATCCATATTTGATAATTTTTTATTTATTTGAATAATAGGTTTTAAAAGTGATTTTGAAACTACTAACGAGTATATAAGCATTAATACAAAACCAGGAATTGCTAAAATGAAAAGATTTTTAAATATTACAGAATATAAAAGTTCTATTTCTAAACTTATGTTTTTATCAATTTCTAAAAAAAGTTTATTTTGTAAATCAAATGGATAAAGAAGTTTTATAAAATAATCACCATTTTGTTGATAGTGTATAAATTCATAATTTTTTAAGTGTTCATTTTTTGTTAAATTAATTGTAAGGTTGTCATTTAATATTGGAGTAAAGCTATTTACGGCAATTGAAGATATTTGGATTTGTTTTGCATGATACAACATATTTTTTTGAATATCATCATAAATTGTACCTCTAGCATATTCGTAAAATATGAAAGAAAGAGTGATAATAAAAAGTGAGGTAGCTATAATCAGTTTAGTATAAAACTGTCTATAAATACTCTTACTTTCCATTTTTTTAATAACCTAAATTATTTAGCTTTTGTATCTTCTATTGTATTTGGGTAACAAAATCTGTAACCTCTTCTTCTGATAGTTTCAATAGTAGAAATATTTAATGGTTTGTCCATTTTTTGTCTAATTTGATTAATAGCAACTTCAATAACATTTGGAGTAACTAATTCTGGTTCTTCCCAAATTGCATCAAGTAATTGCTCTTTTGAAACAATTTGATCTCTATGTCTTGCTAAGTGTGTTAAAACTTCAAAAGGTTTACCTTTTAGTTCAATTTCTACACCTGCATATTCAATTTTTTCTTCATCTGGATTGATAATTAAATCATCAATTTCAATGATGTTTGTTCCACCAAATCTAAGTCTTGCTTCAATTCTAGCTAATAAAATATCAAAATCAAATGGTTTTTTAATAAAGTCATCTGCACCAGATTTTAATGCTTCAATTTCACTTTCTTTATCATCTCTTGCAGAAATGATAACAACAGCAGTTCTTGAACTTCTGTTTTTAACTATTTTACATAGTTCAATTCCGTCACCATCTGGTAACATCCAATCTGTTAGTACTAAATCATAGTTTCTAATGTCAATGAAGTATTCTGCATCTTTATAGTTTTCAGCAGTATCTACTTGATATCCGAAGTCTGTAAGACCTTCTTGTAATGTTCTGTTTAGTGTAATTTCGTCTTCAATAATCAAAATTCTCATAATATTCCTTAAATTTAAGTTAAGTTTAAATTTTGCGGAATTGTATCATAAAATTTGAAAAATTTAAAGCCTTTTTAAGCTAAATTTTAAAATTTATAAAATCAAGATTTATATAATTATGATATTATGTAAAAATACCTATTTTTTAGTGATAAATTAACTGTTTATTAACTACAAAAAGATAAAATACGCAAAATATAAAATCCTAAGGAATGTTATGAAAAAGATAATGACAAGTTTAGTTGCATCAATGGTTTTAGTAACTGTTTTAAATGCAAGTGATTATGGTTCAGTTGATGGTGATGCAATCACAAAACAAGATATTGCAATGATTTTACAAGATCCAAGAATAGATTTTGAAAAATTACCAGAAACAGCTAAAAAACAAGTAATTGAACAAATCGTAAATAGAAAATTAATAGCTAAAAATGCTCTTAAAAATGGAATTGAAAAAGATCCTCAATATGTTGAAGCTATGAGTGGAATCAAAGAAGATTTAGCTCTTCAAGTTTGGCAAAAAAATGAAGTTGATAAATTAAAATTTACAGATCAAGATAAAAAAGATTTTTTTGAAAAAAATAAAGAAAAATTTGTAGTACCTGAAATTTTAGAATCAAGACATATTTTAGTAAAAACAGAAGCTGAAGCAAAAGCAATTATTATAGAACTTGATAAAGCAGCGAAAAAAGAAGATAAATTTGCTGAATTAGCAAAAACAAAATCTGCTGATTCAACTGCTCAAAATGGTGGATATTTAGGAAAAGTTCCTGCTGATAAATTAGTTCCTGAATTTACAGCTGCTGCAAAAGCATTAGCTAAAAATACATATTCAAAAACTCCAGTAAAAAGTGAATTTGGTTACCATGTAATTTTCTTAAAAGACAAAACAGCTCCAAAAACATTAACTTATGCTGAAGTTGAACCTAAAATTTCACAAGTTTTAATTGGAAATGCTTTTAGTAAAAAAGTAAAAGAATTAACTGACGAATTAAAAAAAGACGCAAAAATAGTTATTAAATAAGGGAATAAAATGGGTGTATTTGATGTTGTAAAACCAGGAGTTTTAACTGGAAGTGAAGCAAAAAAACTTTTTGCTTATGCAAAAGAAAATAATTTTGCAATTCCAGCTGTAAATGTTGTGGGAACTGATTCTGTAAATGCTGTTTTAGAAGTTGCTGCTAAAGTAAATTCACCAATTATTATCCAGTTCTCAAATGGTGGAGCTGGATTTTATGCTGGTAAAGGTTTAAAAACTGCAAATGCTGCCGTTCTTGGTGGAATTAGTGGTGCTAATCATGTTCATACAATGGCTGAAGCTTATGGAATACCTGTAATTTTACATACAGACCATGCGGCTAAAAAATTATTACCTTGGATTGATGGCTTGTTAGAAGCAGGTGCTAAACATTTTGAAAAAACTGGTCGTCCTTTGTTTACTTCTCATATGCTTGATTTAAGTGAAGAGCCTTTAGAAGAAAATATTGAAATTTGTGTTGAGTATTTCAAAAAAATGAATGCGCTTGATATGATGCTTGAAATTGAACTTGGAATCACTGGTGGTGAAGAAGATGGTGTTGATAACTCTGATGTTGATAATGCTTTACTTTATACACAACCAGAAGAAGTTTGTTATGCTTATGAAAAATTAAGTCAAGTAGGAGTTAATTTTACAATAGCTGCATCTTTTGGAAATGTTCATGGTGTTTATAAACCAGGAAATGTTGTATTAAGTCCAAAAATTTTAGATAATTCACAAAAATATATTCAAAATAAACTTGGAACTACTGCTCAACCTGTTGATTTTGTATTCCATGGTGGTTCTGGTTCATTATTAGAAGAAATAAGAGAAGCTATCTCTTATGGTGTTGTAAAAATGAATATTGACACAGATACTCAATGGGCAACTTGGGATGGTGTTAGAGCTTATGAAGCTAAATATCATGGATATTTACAAGGTCAAATCGGAAACCCAGAAGGTGATGATAAACCTAATAAAAACTACTATGATCCAAGAAAATGGATAAGAGCAGGGCAAGAAACAATGATTGCTAGACTAGAAGTTGCATTTTCTGACCTTTGTGCAATAAATAAAAACTAATTTTAAATAAAAAGACCATTTGGTCTTTTTATTTTATATCTACTTTTTCTAATATTTTTTATAAAACATTTTCTTATAACGGTAACAATAGTAACTAAATAATTAACAACAAATTAACAACTCTTTGATAATCTTATTATAATTTATTAATAGGAACAGTAATGAGAAAAAGAAAAATCTACTTATGTCTAGCATTGACTTCAAGTTTACTTTTGGCCGAAGATGATATTTCACATAAAAATGAGAGTGTAAATTTAGAAAAAGTTGAAGTAGTTTCAATTGTAGAATCTAACGAGGCATTAAAAGTTATTAGTAATCCAAAAAATCCTATTCAACCAATTCCAGCTAGTGATGGAGCTGATTTCCTAAAGAATATTCCTGGCTTTTCGATTGTTAGAAAGGGAGGAACAGATGGTGATCCCGTTTTTAGAGGAATGTCTGGTTCAAAAGTGGGAATATTAGTTGATGGTCAGGAAATATATGGTGGCTGTGGAGGTAGAATGGACCCACCTACTGCTTATGTGTTTCCTGAAGCTTATGATAGTGTAGTTGTAACAAAAGGACCTCAAAGTGTATTATTTGGTTCTGGATTTTCTGCAGGAGTAGTTGAATTTAAGAAAAAAAACAAGTACTACCCAAAACCAGATTATAATATTTACTCATCTTTTAAACAAGGAAGCTTTGGAAGGAGTGATCAGTTTATAGATATAAGTGGTGGGGATACGAAAGGTTATGGTCAGTTAATTGCTACCAGATCTCATTCGAATGATTATAAAGATGGAAATGGCGATACCGTTAATTCAGAATATACAAGATGGAATACAAGTCTAGCCTTAGGTTATACGCCAACAGATGATACAACAATTGAAATATCAGGTTCAAAAGGGGATGGTGAAGCTAAATATGCAGATAGAGCTATGGATGCTTCAAAATTACTTAGAGAAAATATTGCACTGAAAGTAATAAAATATGATTTATCAAAGAATATTGAACAACTCGAAATGCAAATTTATCACAATTATGTAGATCACATTATGGATAATTATTCACTTAGACCAGCAACAAGCTATTCTGCTATGAATCCTGATAGAAAAACTACAGGAGGAAGTCTAAAGTTTACAACAATTATACCTAGTCTTTCACTTACAAATATGTCAGGAATAGATTTTAAAAATGATATTCATACTGGTCGTTCTGCTATGATGAAAACTTCTGCTTCTTCTGCAAATGATGCAATGTTCTCTGCTCATAGACTCACAGATTTTGATTTTTCTCAAGTTGGTATTTTTAATGAATCAACTTATGATATTAATGAAAAAGAAAGAATTATTGCTGGAATTAGAATAGATGATCATGAGGTACTTGATAATAGGCAAAAATTAGGTATGACCCCTATTTTGAATCCTAATTATTTAAAAACAGATGAAGCTACATTAAAAAGTGGTTTTATAAGGTATGAAAGCAAAATACCTGAAAATGGATTTTCTTATTATACTGGAATTGGACATTCTGAAAGATTCCCAGATTATTGGGAGAGAACAGTTTTTAATACAATCACGCAATATCAAGATTTTATTCCAAGACCAGAACAAACTAATCAATTAGATATTGGAGCAAATTTTGTAAATGGTAATTTATCGAGTTCTGTATCTTTATTCTATAGTAAAGTTAACAATTATATACAAACTAGATGGTATATGCCAAATGGTTCAACTAACGTACCCCAAAAAGTAAATAATGTTGATGCGACATTGTATGGAGGAGAAATAAGTACTAGTTATAAAATAGGGAATAATTATAAATTAATAGGAGCATTATCTCATGTTCTTGGTGAAAATGATACTGATAATAAACCATTAGCTCAACAACCTCCTTTGGAAATGAAATTATCAGCAATTTATGATGACAACAAATATTCTGCGGGTATTCTTGCTCGATTTATTTCGAAACAAGATAGATATGATATTGGAAATGGCAACATTGTAATGAATGGAGCAGATAAAGGAGAAACCCCAGGAGCAGCTGTATTTTCTGTGAATGGTGCTTATAAGTATAATAAGAATATTACTTTTTCTACAGGTGTAGATAATATTTTTAATAAAGTATATACAGAACATTTAAATAGAACTGATGCTTCTTCTTCTCTCGCATTTCTTACACAAGAAAAGATTAATGAACCAGGAAGAAATATTTGGTTTGAGTTAAAAACAACGTTTTAGTTTTACTAGATAAAAATAGAATTAATTTTTTTAATTAAATAATTTTACTCAGGTCTTTCAATCATATATCCACTTCCTCTAATATTTTTAATAAAATCCTCTTTTAATACAGTTTTTACCCGATTAACTTCAGCTCTAATTGTGGCATTATCAATATAATCATCATTCCAAACGTAAGTTCTAAACATATCGTATTGCACAACTAAACTTCTATTTAATGCCAAAAGTTCAATGATTTGAAGCTGTCGTTTTGGTAGAATATGAGGTTCATTGTTAAATAAAAGTGTCATATTCTCAGCATCAAAACTATAATGTTTTGATAATCTTTTATGTCTTTGGGGAACTATTCTTGTTTTTAAAATCTTATTAATTCTCAAAGTTAACTCTTTTAGATGAAATGGTTTTTTCAAATAATCAAAACAACCCAAATCAAAAGCCCTTGAAATCTCTTCAATATCTATAAGTGCAGAAATATAAATAGTTGGAACCATTCTTTTTTGTTCATGCATTTTTTCTAAAATAGTAAAACCATCAATATCAGGAAGATTTATATCCAAAATTAATAAATCAAATTTTTCTTTTTCTAAAATTTCTAAAGATTCCATTCCTGTTTTTGCATTTTTTATCACATGTCCGGTTGATGTTATATATTCTGTAATCATCTCATTTAACATAATATCATCTTCAACTAATAAAATTTTCATAATACTCCTTTAAATGTGTATGTAAATGAAGCCCAGTTTTCGCCAGATTCTAGTTTTATTCCCACATTTTCTTCACTACAAATTCTTTTTACTAAATTTAATCCAAGTCCAAAACCTTCTTTTGAAACCTCTTCTCTATAATACTCTTCAAATATTTTTTGAGGATCCAAAATCTGAGCTGAACGGCTTTCGATTATAAAATCACAATCATTTTTTGAGACTTTAAGAATTACATAAATTGTTTCATTTGGTAAAGTATATTTAATTGCATTTGTAAGATTATTATCTACAATTCTTTGTAGTTTTATCTCATTAAAATTTAAAATAACTTCATCAAAATTGCAGATAAACTCAAACTTTGATTTAAATTTTATAGCAGTTTGAGTATAAAAATCTATTCTACTTCTCATAAAATCTCTAAAATTTATTTTATGGGTTGCTTGATTTATTTGGTCTTTTTTTACAAGATAACTTAAATCATCGTAAATACTAAAAATATTTTTCATAGCAATTTCTATGTTTGTTAGATATTTATTTTTTCCAAATTGAATCTCAAACATATCGATATTTCCCATTATAATTGATAAAGGAGTATTTGTTTCATGTATGGCATATTTTAAAAACTGTTTTTGTGAAGCTATTAAATTTTGTGCATATTTATTTCCAATCTCTAACTCTTTTGATTGTTTATTATAATCTTGTGAAGATTGTTGAATCAAATGCGTAAGTGCTTGTAAACTTCTTGCATGATCACTTAGTGCCGTATCTTGTAACTCTTTATCATTTTCTTCATCTTCATTTTCAATCTCTTTTTCACTAAGAGCTAAAACTGTTAAGGTTTGATTTAATAACTCATTGTGGTCATAATGATGATAAAATTCTCCATAAGTAAAAAATCCAGCAGTTGTTGCGATTTGAGAAAAAGGACTAATTTCTATATCTATTAAATTTGGCATATATCTTCGTCTTGCCATACAAGCATAAATAAAAAATGATTCAGTGTTTTTTATGGCACATTTATTAAATAGAGATTTTAAAGGATTATTCATCATTAATTCAACATTACCAAAACCTAATTTTACAATGTCACCTTTATGTAAGTTTCCAGCAAAACTTAAACTTCCATCTTCATGTTTTGCAATAACAGCCCGTGCTAGTGGAATATTGTTTTTTTGAACAATTAAAGGAAATTCAATTCCAGTTGCAGGAAGTGAACGAGCTACATACTCTCCTAGATATTTTTTATAAAAATCCAAAGGTTTTAATCCAGCGATTTTATAAACTCTATTTCCTTCAACTTCTTCAATTTCATGTTCTATTCCAATTGGTGACCAGTTGAAGTTATAAGCATTACATACTTTTAAATCATCTGAATTAAAAGAGACTCCCACTGAACCTCTTGTTAATATATTATTTTGTGATGAAATAAAAGTCTGAGTAAAGTGGGCATTATCTCCAGCCATTCCACCTGAAACTAAAACTTTACTATTTATTGAAGCAATTCCATTTAAAAACTCTTCTCCATTTGTTGTTCCTCCATCTGTAAATGTTAATAATAGTTTTGTATTTTCACAACATAAAGCTTGTGCTAATAAAACTCCATTTTTAAAAGAGTCTTTTTCCTCAATATGAATTGTTTTTAATGTAGTTTTTTCAAAAGTTGAAATTGATATTACAGTTTTAAGTGTAGTAATTTCAGCATTATTTATTTCACCATCTGTTGAAGAACCAATACAAATAGCAAGTGGTAGTTTTTTAGTAAGAATAGCTAATATTTCTTCTAGAATATTCTTTTTATCTCCACAAAATATTTGAACTAATATATTTTTTTCATCCTTGAATAATGAAAAATTTATCAATTCATCTAATGGTTTATTATTTAGTGTGTAATTATATGTTTTCATAAAAAAATTGTAGCAGATATTTTAAAAATTGCAAAGAAAAAAAATCATTAAAAAGCTCGAAAATATCGTATTCTGTAACAAAAGTTATCACCGCTATACTCATGCTATACTATAGCTTTATTCATGCTATACTTCTCGTGTAAAATTTCATTAAGCAAAAAGATAAGTTAATGAATTTAACAACTTTTTTCAAAAATAAATGAATTAAAAGGATACAAAATGATTTACAATAAACCAAAATATAAAGCTCAATATGAGAATTTTATCGGTGGAGAATGGATTGCTCCATCTAGTGGTGAGTATTTTGATAATATTTCTCCTGTTGATGGTGAAATTTTAACAAAAATTCCAAGATCAAATGAAGCAGATGTTGAAGCAGCTGTTTTAGCTGCTGATGCTGCATTTAAATTATTTAAACATACATCTGTTGTTGAAAGAAGTACATTATTAAACAAAATCGCAGATGCAATTGAAGCAAATTTAGAAAATATTGCTATTGCTGAAACTTTAGATAATGGAAAAGCAATTAGAGAAACATTAAATGCTGATGTTCCTTTAGTTGTTGATCATTTTAGATACTTTGCATCAGTAATTAGAGCAGAATCAGGAACGGTTTCTGATTTAGATGAAAATACAATTTCTCAAGAGATTTATGAACCTTATGGTGTTGTTGCTCAGATTATTCCTTGGAATTTCCCATTATTAATGGCTGCTTGGAAATTAGCTCCTGCAATTGCAGCTGGAAATTGTATTGTTATGAAACCAGCAAGTGCAACTCCTATGTCAATTTTAATTTTAATGGAAACAATTCAATCTGTATTGCCAAAAGGTGTAATTAATATTATTAATGGTGCTGGTGGGAAAATTGGTAAATTCCTTTCAACTCATCCATTAGTTAAAAAAGTTGGATTTACTGGTGAAACTACAACTGGTCAATTAATTATGCAATATGCAACTGAAAATATTATTCCTTCAACTTTAGAACTTGGTGGAAAATCACCAAATATTTTCTTAGAATCAATCATGGACGCTGATGATGAATTCTTTGATAAAGCAATTGAAGGGTTAGTATTATTTGCATTTAACTCAGGAGAAGTTTGTACTTGTCCATCACGTGCATTAATTCAAGAATCAATTTATGAACCATTTATGGCAAGAGTTCTTGAAAGAGTAAAAGCAATTAAATTAGGAAATCCATTAGATACAGATTGTATGATGGGTGCTCAATGTTCTTTAAATCAAAAAGAAAAAATCGTAGATTACATTAAAATAGGTAAAGAAGAGGGTGCTGAATTATTAATCGGTGGTGATGTTTATGAATCAACAACTAATCCAAATGGTTTTTATATTCAACCAACATTATTTAAAGGTCATAATAAAATGAGAATTTTCCAAGAAGAAATTTTTGGTCCAGTTCTAGCAGTTACAACTTTTAAAGATGAAGAAGAAGCATTAGCAATTGCAAATGATACAATTTATGGTTTAGGTTCAGGTGTTTGGTCAAGAGATGCTCACCAACTACATAAATTTAGTCGTGGAATTGAAGCTGGGAGAGTTTGGGTAAATTGTTATCATATATATCCATCACATGCATCATTTGGTGGATATAAAAAATCAGGTATAGGAAGAGAAACTCATATGATGATGTTAAATTCTTATAGACACACAAAAAATATTTTAACTTCTTACAATAAAAATAAATTAGGTTTCTTTTAAGATTTACTAATCAAAAATAAAAACCCATAGAAATTTTCTATGGGTTTTTCTCGTTATAAAGGATATAAAATGTCAACACAAAGACTAGATGTAACACCAGCAGCAGCTCTTGTTATTGAACAATTAAAAAAAGAACATGGTGAATTAGTATTTAACCAAAGTGGTGGTTGTTGTGATGGAACTGCTCCTATGTGTTACGAAAAAGGTGATTTCCATGTTCCTAGTCGAAATATAAAAATGGGTGAAATTTGTGGATGTGAATTTTTTATTGATAAAGACCAATTTGAATATTTTAAACACTCTTTTATAACAGTAGATGTAAAAGAAGAAAAAGCAGCTTTTGGCAACTCTTTTTCACTAGAAATAGATTTAGGTTATCAGTTTATAACAAAATCTAGAATTTTTACTGATGAAGAGTACGCAAATTTGGGAAAAATAGATTAAAAAAAAGGGAAAGAGTAAAAACTCTTTCCCTTTTTAAATAGTAAAGCTAAAATTATAAAGCAGTTACGTTTTCTGCTTGAAGACCTTTTTCACCTTGACCAACTTCAAAAGTTACTTTTTGACCGTCATTTAATGAAACTCTTCCATAACCAGAATTGTTGATGTTTCTGTAATGTACGAATACATCTTTACCACCATTTTCTTGCTCGATAAAACCATAACCTTTTTCGCTATTAAACCATTTAACTGTTCCGTTTACTAATGTTGCCATTGTAACCCCTTTTTTTTTAAAATATACTTCATTTCTAAAGCGTTGAAAATATAAAATCGAGAATTCTTTAGATTGAGTGTGTACTTAAAACTAGCGTTACAAGAAAAACATAAACTATAGATGAACCCTAAACCATCTTTCAATGCAGGCATTATATCACAAAAATAAGAAAATGTACTCTTTTATAAAAAAAATATAGTTATTTGTAAAATTATCTACTTTTTAGCTTCTTCATTTGTAACTAAAGCTAGGTTTTTTAGGTTATATTTTTGTAATAAATCTAATATTTTTACTACTCTTTCATACTCAACTTTTTTATCAATCCTCACAATTACGGCTTTTTCTTTGTTTTTTATAGCTTTTAGGTTATCTTCTAGGGAATCAAAAGATACTTCAATTCCTTTAATGGCAAGTTTTTCTTTGCTAAGTTCAATAAAAATTTGTTCTTCATCTATTTTCATCTCTTTTGCACTTGATGTTGGCAAATCTAGTATAAGTGCGAGTTCTTCTTTTTTAAAAACAGAAGTTACTATGAAAAATATGAGAAGAATAAATATAACATCAATAACAGGTGTTAAATCTAATCCTAATGATTCTCTTCTTTTCATTTTAGTTATTTCCAACTAACTCTTTTTTTGCTTTTAGTTCGATATTATCGATCATTGCAATAAAATGGTTATATGCAATTTGATGAGGAATAGCTACAATAATACCAGCAATTGTAGTGATTAAGGCGATTCCAATTCCATTTGAGAAAATAGTTGGATCACCTAATCCTTTTACTGTAATTTCTTCAAAAGACATATAAACTCCAATAACTGTTCCTAAAAGACCTAATAAAGGAGAAATAATAGCAATATTTTTTATAACAGTAAGTCCAGAATCTAGTTTTTTTACTTCATATTCAATTTGTGCAGAAATAGAAGTATCTGATGTTATCTTTTTTTTGATTTCAGTAATTATTTTATTTTTTCTAGGAAGTGTAAAAAATTTCCACAAAATTATAGTAAATCCAATTATATTTAATCCAATTAAAATATAAACAATAATTCCACCCTTATCAATATAACTCATTAAATCCATTTTAGCCCCAATCAATTTTTGTGTATTGTACAAAATTTTTGCTAATAGATGGTACAATTTTCCCCATGAACTACACAAATTCACCAATTCAACAAGTTACTTTTAATGAGCAAAAATATTTTATAAAAAGAGATGATTTATTAAATTCTGATTTTGCTGGAAATAAAGCAAGAAAGTTTTATTATTACTTAATCAATGATTTTCCTAATATAAAAAAAGTAGTTTCTCACGGTTCTAGTCAATCAAACGCCATGTACTCTTTATCTGTTTTATGCAAACTAAAAAATTGGGAATTTGACTATTATGTTGACCATACAGCATCATTTTTAAAAGAAAATCCAGTTGGAAATTATAAATATGCAATAAAAAATGGAATGAATATAATAGAAGAGAATTTGCCAGATTTTTTTGATAATGAAACTTTATTTATAAGTGAAGGTGGAGCAGTGGTTGAAGCTTCAGTTGGAATTGAAGTTTTAGCAAAAGAGATAAAATCTTGGGCAGAAAAAAATAGTATAAAAAATCTAAAAATATTTTTACCAAGTGGAACGGGAACAACAGCACTTTATTTGCAAAAATTTCTTCCTTTTGAAGTATTAACTTGTGCTTGTGTTGGTGATGAAGATTATTTGAAAAAACAGTTTGAAGCTCTTGAAAAAGATAATTTTCCAACAATAGTGCAAAAAGAAAAGAAATATCATTTTGGAAAACTTTATAAAGAATTTTATGATATTCATAATGAACTTTTAAAACAAACAAATATTGAATTTGATTTCCTTTATGATAGTTTAGGTTGGCTTTGTTTTGAAAAGTATATAAAACAATTAGAAAAAGAAGTTGATACAATTTTTTTATATATTCATCAAGGTGGAATTATTGGAAATGAATCTATGCAAGACAGATATAAACACAAATATCATTTAATATAAAAAAAGATAGTATTGCACTTATGTTATCAAAAAAAGAAATCAAACTTATAAAATTTATTAAATACACGCCTATTTTTGTTGTTGGACTTATTTGTTTAATTATCACTATCCTTTTATCAATTGAAAAAAACATTTCTTTAAAAAAAGATTTAGAAAATTTGCAAAAAGATTATTTTGAAAAAAATAGAGAAATAATAAAAAATGAAGTCAACAAAGTTTTTGACTATATTGAACACAAAAAACTAAATAGTGAAGATGAATTAAAAGAAAATTTAAAAGACAGGGTTGAAGAAGCTTTTACTTTAGTTAATTATATTTATGAAAAATATAAAAATACAGAGAGTAAAGAACAAATTATTAATAGAATAAAAGATTCTTTAAGACCTATTAGGTTCAATGATAATCGAGGTTATTTTTATATAAGTAGTATGGATGGAATTAATATTTTACATCCAATTAATCCTGAATTTGAAAATAAATTGATAATAAATTATAAAGATAATTTTGGAAATTTTGTTTTAAAAAAAATTATAGATAATCTACAAAATAAAAAAGAAACTTTTACAACACTTTATTGGCAAAAACTAGATGATTCAACTCATCAATATAAAAAAATCACTTATAATAAAATTTTCGAACCATATAACCTTATTATAGGAACAGGTGAATATTTAAGTGATTTTGAAAATATTATAAAAGAAGAAGTTTTATCTTATATTTCAACTATTAGATATGATAAAAATGGATATATTTTTATTGTTGATGAAAATGGTGTTTATTTAAGTCATATTGAAAAATCTTATATAGGATTAAATAGAATAAATCTAAAAGATGAAAATGAAGTTATGATTACAAAAGAGATTTTGAATTTAGCAAAAAATGGTAATGATGGATATTTAAAATATATTGGAACTGTAAAACCAGAGACAAAATATTTTTCAGAAAAGATAAGTTATGTAAAAGGCTTTAAAGAATGGAATTGGGCTATATCAACGGGTTTTTATACTGATGAATTAGCAAAACAAATTAATGAAAAACAAACAGAAATAAAAGATAGATATACAAAAAATTTAACAAATCTAATTTTAATTAGTATTTTATTAACAGGAGTTTTTTTAATTATTTCTTTTTATATTTCAAAAAAACTTGAAAAAAGATTTTACAAATATAAAGAACAAGTTCTTAATCATATTAAGAAAAATAGAGAAAAAGATACCATTCTTGCTCAACAAGCAAAAATGGCTGCAATGGGGGAAATGCTTGAAAATATTGCTCACCAATGGAGACAACCTTTAAGTACAATTTCAACAATTTCTACAGGAATTAAAATTCAATATGAATATTCTGAAGTAAAAAAAGAAGAAGTTATAAAATCTATGAATACAATAGCTACAACTACAAAATATTTGTCACAAACTATTGATGATTTTAGAGATTATTTTAATCCTAAAAAAGAAGCTACTTATTTTAATCTTAGAGATATTTTTGATAAAGTTTCAGATTTATTAGAACCACAATTACATTTAAAAAATATTCAAATAATAAAAGATATTGATGATATAAATATCTTTGGAATGGAAAATGAGTTTTTACAAGTAATAATAAATATTTTAAATAATTCAAAAGATGAATTTGAAAGAAAAGAGTTTGAAAAAAAGTATATATTTATTGATACTAAAATTACAGAAGATGAAACAATAGTTATCATCAAAGATAATGCAGGTGGAATTGAAGAAGAGATTATAAATCGAGTATTTGAACCTTATTTTACAACTAAATTTAAATCAAAAGGAACAGGAATTGGACTTTATATGTCAAAAGAGATTATTGAAAAACATATGAATGGTTCTCTTCTTGTTAAAAATGAAAAATATGTTTATAAAGATAAGAGTTACACCGGAGCAACTTTTTCAGTAATATTTTCTAATAATCAGGAATTAAAAAGTAATTAAAAGAGCCTAATTTAAAGTAAATAAGAAAAGTTTGGGTATAAAAATTTACATAAGTTTAGATATAATCTTCCACTATGAAAAAGAACAATATAATATTAATAGGTTTTATGGGTGTTGGTAAGGGTACCGTTGCACGTGCTTTGGTTAAAAAATCAAATATGTTTGCAATTGATACTGATGATTTAATTGAAAGTATGGAAAACAGAAAAATCAAAAAAATTTTTGAAGCTGAAGGTGAACCATATTTTAGAGCCTTAGAGAAAAAAACTGCTTTATGGTTGGAAAAAAGTGTAAATAATACAATTGTTTCAACAGGTGGTGGATTTTATAAGCAAGAAAACATAAACAAAATAGGAAAGGTTGTTTATTTAAAATCATCATTTCAAGGTATTTTAGACCGAATAAATAACGCTCCAAATGCAGCAAATAAATTGAAAAAAAGACCACTTTTACAAAACATGGAAGAAGCAATAAAGCTTTATGATTCAAGAGCAAAAGAGTATGAAAGAGTTGCTAAAATTGTAGTTGATGTGGAAAATAAAGATATAAAAGATATTGTAAAAGAGATTTTAGGACAAATTAAATGAAAATAATTAATACAAAAGATGCAAATTTTAAAGCTGAATTTGATGCCATACTAGCTAGAGCAAATACTGACATCAAAGGCGTTTCTTCAATCGTTATGAATATCATTGAAGAGATAGTTCAAGAGGGAAATACAGCTTTAAAAAGACACATTTCAAAGTTTGATAAATGGGAAGTGAAATCTGATGATGAGTTAATGATTTGTCCAGATGATATGAAAAAAGCTTATGACAATCTTGATGAAAAATTAAGAGCTGCTTTACATATAGCTTATGACAGAATCAAAACTTACCATGAAAAACAACTTCCAAAATCATGGTTAGACTTTGAATCAAATGGAACTATTTTAGGTCAAAAAGTAACTCCTGTTGATAGAGCTGGACTTTATATTCCAGGTGGAAAAGCTGCCTACCCAAGTTCACTTTTAATGAATGCAATTCCTGCAATCGTTGCTGGTGTTAAAGAGATAGTTGTTTGTACTCCAACACCTGAAAATGAAGTAAATGAGCTTTTACTTGCAGCTTGTCACTTATGTGGAATTACAAAAGCCTATAAAGTTGGTGGAGCTTCAGCGATTGCTGCAATGGCTTATGGAACACAAACTATTCCTAAAGTTGATGTAATTACTGGTCCTGGAAATATTTTTGTTGCAACTGCAAAAAAACTTGTTTTTGGAGAAGTAAATATTGATATGATTGCAGGTCCTAGTGAAATTGGTATTTTAGCCGATGAAACAGCAAAACCTCACTATTTAGCAATTGATTTATTATCTCAAGCTGAACATGATGAAATGGCAAGTTCTATTATGATTACAACTTGTGATGAGGTTGCTCAACTTACAAGTAAAGAAGTTGAAGAGTATTTAAAAAATTTAAGTAGAGAAAAAATAGCTAGAAAATCAATTGAAGAAAGAGGTGCAATTATTGTGGCATCTTCAATGGAAGAAGCTCTTGAACTTATGAATGAAATTGCTCCTGAGCATTTAGAAGTGATGACAAAAAATCCTTTTGAATTATTACCATTTATCAAACACGCAGGTGCAATTTTCTTAGGTGAAAATACTCCTGAACCAATTGGTGATTATATGGCAGGTCCAAATCACACACTTCCAACAGGAAGTACAGCTAAGTTTTATAGCCCATTAAATGTAGAAAATTTTATGAAAAAAAGTTCAATTATTAATTTTTCAAAAAATGCTATAAATGAACTTGGAGAAGCTTGTGCATTATTAGCTGATACAGAAGGTTTAACAGCTCATGCAAAATCTGTAAGAGTTAGATTAGAAAACAAATAACAAAAAGAAAAATAAGGAACAAATTATGTCAATGTTTGGCGATTGGTTTAGTGAAGATGAAGACGATATTTTTATGGGAAGTCCAAAATCAAAATTTTTTGATGTAAGTAGAGAAGCTTCAAAAGATATAGTTGAAGAAGAGATTGATAAAATTGTTGAAAAATTAGCAGTTTTAGAGATGATAATTTCTGAAAATAAAGGTGAAAACTTTGATATAAATGAATACATCAAAGAATACACTTTAGAAAATCATGACAAAGTAAAAGCTATGAAAAAAGGTCTTTATGTTGAATTCACAGGTGAAATTATCTGTAGATTAGATTCGTAAGGCATTTTTTGTGGAAGAATTACAAGAAGTAAAAAATCAAATAAAAGAGTTTGTAAAAGTTTGCAATCACGAAAAAAGTTTAGAACTTTTAGAAAAATTAGCAACAGGAAAGATGCTAAGGTCTAAACTTATTTTAAAAATTGCAGGAGTTAATGAAGAAAGTATTAAACTTTGTGCAGTTGTTGAAATGATTCATGCAGCATCACTTTTACATGATGATGTAATAGATGAAGCCGATACAAGACGAGGTCAGCCATCAGTTAATGCACTTTATGATAATAAAACTTCTATTATGTTTGGAGATATTTTATACTCACGTGCTTTTACTGAACTTTCACAAATGGACAAAAGAGTCGCATATACAATCTCTAATGCTGTAACACTTCTTAGCATTGGTGAAATGATAGACGTTGATTTAACAAATAGTTTTAACAAATCTTATGATTTATATCTTGATATGATTTATAAAAAAACAGCTTCTTTAATTGAAGCATCAGCAAAAGCAGCAGCAATCTTAGCTGGACTTGATGAAAATAAATATGCCTTATATGGTAAAAATCTAGGACTTGCTTTTCAAATGGTAGATGATATTTTAGATATTACTCAAGATTCTGTTACTCTTGGAAAACCAGCAATGCTTGATTTTGTAGAGGGAAAAGTAACAATTCCATATTTATTACTTCATGAAAGAGTTCAAGATAAAACAAAATTAGAATCTTTATACAAAAAAGAGTTAAGTGCTGAAGAAAGTTCTTGGATAAAAGAGCAAATGAGTATTACAAATGCTTTAAATGATTCTATTTTACAAGCGAAAGCTATTGGAAACGAAGCTATAAATGCTGTTATTGATGAAGAAAATAGCCAAACTTTAGTAATGATTATGAAAGCTATGATAGAAAGAGAGTTTTAGATGAGTTATTTAGTAATTAGTTTTTCTCACAAAAATATTGATATAAAAATGAGAGAAAAACTGGCTTTTAACGGCGATGAAGATAAAGATAGATATTTAAAACAAATACTAGAAAATGAACACACAAAAGAAGCAGTAGTTTTATCAACATGTAATAGAGTTGAAATTGTAACTAGATCTTCAAATATAAAAAATAGTGCAAAAAATATCATCGAAAAATTAGCTTCTTATTCAGGTTTAGATTTTGATACTTTATACGATAGAGCTGATATTTATGATAATGATGGAGCAGTTCATCATCTTTTTTCTGTTGCATCTGCACTTGATTCACTTGTAATTGGTGAAACACAAATTGTTGGACAACTAAAAGATGCTTTTAGATTTTCACAAGCAAAAGGACACTGTTCTACAAATATTACAAGAGTTATGCATTATGCTTTTAAATGTGCTGCCAATGTAAGAAATGCTACAAGTTTAGGAACAGGTTCTGTATCAGTGGCTTCAACAGCTGTTGCAAAAGCAAAAGATATTATTGGAAATACAAAAGGTGTAAAAGCACTTGTTATTGGTGCTGGTGAAATGAGTGAACTTACGATCAAACATTTACTTTCATCAGGTTTTGATGTTGTATTAACAAGTCGTGATTTAAAAAAAGCTCAAATTTTAGCAGATACTTTCGAAACAAATGTAAGTGTAGAACCTTATAGTGAATTGTCAAATTTACTCTCACGAATTCCAGTTATGATAACAGCAACTTCAGCTCCATATCCAATAATCACAAAAGAGAATGCACCTAGTTCTTCAATAGCTAGATATTGGTTTGATATTGCAGTTCCTAGAGATATTGATGAAAATATCTCATTAAGTGGATTAGAAATTTTTTCAGTTGATGATTTACAAGATATTGTAAATGAAAATATGAGTTTGCGAGCAGAACAAGCAAAAATGGCTTATTCTATTGTAAGTCGTATGTCAATGGAATTTTTTGAGTGGTTAAAATCTTTAGAAATCGAACCAGTTGTAAAAAACCTTTATTTAAAAGGTGAAACAATCATCGATAAAAAGCTTAAAAATGCCATAAAAAAAGGTTATATTAGAGCTGATGAAGAAGAGAATATTAGAAAACTTTGTCAAACTGTAATCACAGAATATTTACATAATCCATCTAAACAATTAAAAGATATTTCAAAAAATATGGAGTGTGATGTTGTTGTTTCAACTGTTCAAAATATGTTTGGATTAAGTAATGATTCAAACTTACCAAATAAATACAAATGTGATCATATTACAAAAAATTAAAATAGGAAAATAATCAATGAAATTTAGCAAAATGTTTATCCCAACTACTAAAGAAACACCAAATGATGCGACACTTCCATCACATCAATATTTAGTTAGAGGTGGATTTATCGCTCAAACTGGAGCTGGGATTTATGATTTTATGCCATTGGGAAAAATTGTATTAGATAAAATCAGAGCAGTTGTAAAACAAGAAATGGACAATGCAGGTGCAAATGAAGTTCAATTTGGATTTGTAACTCCACTATCACTTTGGGAAGAATCAGGTCGTGCAAATACAATGGGGCATGAAATGCTTAGATTCAAAGATAGAAAAAATACAAATTTTGTTTTATCTCCAACAAATGAAGAATCAGTTGTAAATATGGTAAAAAATAGAATTACTTCTTACAAAGATTTACCAATTCATCTTTATCAAATAAACACAAAATTTAGAGATGAAGCACGACCAAGATTTGGTCTTATGAGAGGAAGAGAATTTTTAATGAAAGATGGATACTCTTTTCACTCAAGTGAAGAAGATTTAGTAAGAGAATTTAATCTAATGGAAGCAACTTATAAAAAAGTTTACACAAGATTAGGTTTAGATTTTAGAGTAGTAGCTGCTGATTCAGGAGCAATTGGTGGAAGTGGTTCAAAAGAATTCCATGTATTAGCAGATTCAGGGGAAGATACAATTGTTGTTTGTCCTGATTGTGAATATGGAGCAAATATTGAAGCAGCTACTAGAAAACCAAGAAATTTTGATTATTCTGCTTTTACAGAATTAAAAAAAGTTGAAACAGTAGATACAAAAACTATTGAAGAAGTTGCAACTTTTTTAAATATTCCAAAATCACAAACTATAAAAGCTGTTATTAAAAAAGCTATTTATGAAGATAAAACTCAAATCGTTGTGTTTTTTGTAAGAGGTGATGATGAACTTGAAGAGACAAAAGCTTGTAATTCTGTAAATGCTTTAGAGTTAGATGAGATAAGTGAAAATGAGATTATTGAAGCTGGATTAGTTGCTGGTTATTGTGGACCTTTTGATTTACCATCAAATATTACTTTTGTAATTGATAATGAAATCAAAGATTCAAAAGGCTTAGCTTGTGGTGCAAATGAAATAAATTACCACTTAATAAACACAGATTTATCAACTTTAAAAGATGTAAAATATTTTGATTTAGTTGCTGTTCAAGAAAATGATAGTTGTTCTTGTTGTGGTGGAGCTTTAAAATACACAAAAGGAATAGAAGCAGGTCACATTTTCCAACTTGGAACTAAATATTCAAGTGCTATGAATGCAAACTTTTTAGATGAAAATGGAAAAGCAAAACCATTTATTATGGGATGTTATGGAATTGGAGTTTCAAGATTAGTTGCTGCTGTGATTGAACAAAACCACGATGATAAAGGTTGTATCTGGACAAAAGAGACTGCTCCATTTATGGTTGATATTATTGTTTCAAACTCTAAAAAAGAGGAAGAAGCAAATGCTGGTGAACAAATCTATGCTGATTTAAAAGTTGCAGGAATAGATACAATTTTAGATGATAGAATAAATGCTAGATTTGGTTTCAAAATGGGTGATTTTGAACTTTTAGGTTTCCCTTATGCTGTTGTAATTGGTAAAAAATTACCAGAGGGATTTGTAGAAATCGTTGATAGAAAAACTTTAGAAAAAACTGATGTAAAAGTTGAAGAAGTAGTTTCAAAAATATTAGAATTAATTAAATAGTAGGAGAATATTTTGGAAAAAGAGTTAGAAAAAAATATTGAAGTGATAACGAAAGACATAACTTCATATATTCCACACAATATTTTAGAAATAATAAGTGCTTATGCATTTTCATTATTAATGGCATTATTAATTTTTATTATTGGAAAATGGGCTGTAAATAAAGTTGTAACAGTTTTAGGAAAAGTGTTAAGAAAAGTAAAAGGTATGGAAGAAACTTTAATTAGGTTTTTAGAAAATATCGTTTATTACGCTTTAATGATAATTGTTCTTTTAACAGCTTTAGGGAAATTAGGAGTTGAAACAACTTCGTTTTTAGCGATTCTTGGAGCTGCTGGTTTAGCTATTGGTCTTGCTTTAAAAGACTCTCTAGGAAACTTTGCTTCTGGTGTTATGATAATTTTATTTAAACCTTTTAAAGTTGGTGATACAGTAACAGCAGGTGGAGTTACAGGAACAGTAAAAGAAGTTGGTATTTTTAGTTCAATATTTGTAACTGCTGATAACCAAAAAATCATTGTACCAAATGGCTCAATTACAACGGGTTCAATTACAAATGTAAATGCTTATGAAACTAGAAGAATAGATTTAGTTATTGGTATTGGATATAAAGATGATATTAAAAAAGCAAAAGAAGTATTAACAAATGTTGCAACTTCTAATGAAAAAGTTTTAGTGGATAAAGGAATTTCAGTTGTAGTTTCAGAACTTGCAGAATCATCAGTAAATTTTACGATAAATGTTTGGGTTAAAACATCTGATTATTCAGAAGTTAGATTTTATTTATTAGAAAATATCAAACTGTCATTTGATAACGAAGGAATTTCTATTCCGTATCCTCAACAAGATGTACACCACTATAACAAAATTTAAAATCCCCTCTGTTTTAGAAGAGATTCTAAAAGACCTACAAAAAATTGGAGCAACTCCAATTTTAGTAGGTGGAAGTGTACGAGACTTTTTTTTAAATATTCCAATCAAAGATTACGATATAGAAATTTTTGGAATAAACTCTTTAGAAATAATACAAAACTGCTTAGAAAAATTTGGTTCTGTTAAGTTGGTTGGAAAATCATTTGGAGTTTTAACTCTAAAGGTTAATGAATATGATTTTGATTTTGCACTTCCTCGAACTGAAATAAAAATAGGAAATACTCACCAAGACTTTGAAGTAATCACAAATGCAAATCTTAGCTTTAAAGAAGCAGCAATAAGAAGAGATTTTACAATTAATGCAATAGGATATGATTTTTTAAGAAAAGAGTTTTTAGACCCATTTGATGGAATAAATGATTTAAAAAACAAAATCATAAAACACATAAATGATACAACTTTTATAGAAGATTCTTTACGAGTTTATAGGGCAGTTCAATTTGCCAGTAGATTTGATTTTGAAATAGATGAAAATACAAAAAAACTTTGTAATCAAATAGTTTTAAATGGAGATTTAGTTCATTTGCCAAAGGAGAGAATTTATGAAGAGTTTAAAAAACTATTTTTAAAATCGGCAAAACCCTCAATTGGTTTTGAACTTCTTCGTGAATTAGGCGTTTTAAAATATTTCCCTGAGTTAGAAGTTTTAATAAATTGTATTCAAGATCCAATTTATCATCCCGAGGGTGATGTTTGGATTCATACGATGATGAGCCTTGATGAACTAGCAAGAATTTTAAAAGAAGAAAATATTGAAGATGAATATAGAAAACTGTATCTTTTTTATGGAATTCTTTGCCATGATTTTGGAAAACCATTTTGTACAAAAGAAATAGATGGGAAAATAACTTCTTTTAAACATGAGAGTTTAGGAATAGAGCCGACAATCTCTTTTTTATCAAAACTTACAAATGAAAAGAAATTTATAGAAATAGTTTGTTCTTTGGTAAAAAATCATCTAACACCTTTTCAACTATATCTTGCAGAATCTTCATTAAAAGCTATAAAAAGATTGTCTTTAAAAGTAAATATTGAAGATTTATGTTTAGTTTGTCTATCTGATTGTTTAGGCAGAACAATAAAAGATAAAGAAAAATGTCCAAATGCAATTTCATGGCTTTTAAATAAAGCAAAAGAGTTAGATATTCACAATGTTCCTATAAAACAATTAGTTCAAGGACGAGATTTAATAAAACTAGGGTTCAAACCAAGTGATAAATTTAAAGAAATTTTAGAGTTTGCTTTTGATTTACAGCTAGATTTTCATTTGGAAAAAAATTTAATCATCAAAAAAATTATGGAAAAATACTAAAGTAATCATTTTAAGCTCTATTTTAAATTAAAATAATAAAATATCTCAAATTCAAAAGGAGAAAATATGAAAAAAATTATTGGTTTATTAGCAGTTGCTGGTTTAACAGCATCTCTTTATGCAAATGACAATACAGGTTGTGGATTAGGTTCACTTATAATTAAAAACCAAAATACAGTTGCTTTACAAGTATTAGCTGCTACAACAAATGGAACTTCAGGAAATCAAACTTTTGGTATTACAAGTGGTACATCAAATTGTGCTAAACCTAATAACTTTGTATCAAATGACAAATTAAATAGATTTGTTTCTGAAAATATGGATGAATTAGCTTTAGATATTTCATCAGGAAAAGGTGAAACTTTATCAACTGTTGCAAAACTTATGAATGTAGAAAATACACCAGAGTTTTCTGCTAAATTACAAGCAAACTTTTCAACTATATATTCAAGTGAAAATGTAACTTCAGCTACAGTTATCGATTCAATTGCAAAATATATCTAATTTCTTTAATAGAAAAGTTAAGTATTTATTACTTACTTTTCTATTCCCAACTTTTTGTTTCTCAAGTATAACAACTCAAATATTTATCGAACAAAAAAAACTTTATGAAAATCCTTATTGGTCAAAATTATTACATTACACAAACGGTGAAAGTGAAATAGATTCAGATAACTTTTTTATATCAAAAGATGGAAAAACTGATTTAAAAAAAGAGTTATTTGAAACTATAAATTCCCTAGAAAATGGGCAAAATAATGTTTTATGTAGATTTCCTTTACGGGTAAAATGGTTAAAAGAAAATATTCCTTCTTTAGAAAAAGATATTGTCAATTATTCTTGTGCTGAATTGGATGAGTTTTTATCTTCGGTTGATGCAAAACATGTAACAATGGTTTTTCCAACTGCTCATATAAACTCACCAGCATCAATGTATGGACATACTTTTTTAAGGGTTTCTTCAAATGAAGAAACACCACTTATTTCAAACGCTGTAAATTTTGCTGCTAAAACAGATGATACAAATGGATTGATTTTTGCTTATAAAGGATTATTTGGTGAATATGAAGGAAGATATTCTATTTTGCCATATTATGAAAAAATCAAAGAATATAACAATTTAGAACAAAGAGATATTTGGGAATATGATTTAGATTTAACCCAAGATGAAATAGATAGATTGGTTTTACATGCATTTGAGTTAAAAGATTCATATTCTGATTATTTCTTTTTTAAAGAGAATTGTTCTTATAATATTTTATGGTTATTAGAAGTTGCACGATATGATTTGGATTTAGTTAGTCATTTCACTTTTAAAACTGTTCCCCTTGATTCTATTAAAATATTAAAACCATATAATCTAATAAAAGATTCAAGATTTCGTTATTCAAATATGCGAAAAATGAAAAATATTTTAGAAGAAAAAATAGAAAATAAAGAGCATTTAAAAACTTATGTTAATGAGAATGAACCTTTAACTGAAACATTAAGCACTGATGATAAAATCTCATATTTAGATTTTAAAATTTTATATCTACAATATCAAAGAGCAAACAATGAATACGAAAAAGATGAGTATTTAAAAAAATATTTGAGACTTTTAAAAGAGCGAAGTTCTTATAATAAAGCTTCTGTTTATGATATTAAAACTCCATTTAATCCTCTAAATTCTCATGATTCTGCAAAAGTATCACTTTTTTATGATTCAACAGATAGTTTTGAGTTAGGATTAAAACCAGTTTATAATGATATTTATGACATTAGTGAGGGTTATTTAGAAGGGGCTTATATTGATTTTTTTGATTTAAATATTAAAAAAACAAAAGATGAAAATGTAAAATTAGATAAATTTACACTATTAAAAATAAAATCATTAGCACAACAAGATATCATTTTTAAACCACTTTCTTGGGGAATTGATTTAGGATATGAACACTTTAAAGATCAAAAAGATTATCTAAAAATAAAACCAGAAACTGGACTTACTTTTGGAAATGAAAAGAATTTTATTTATACAATGATTGGTTCAAATGTTTATTATAAAAATAGTGACCAATTATATTCTATTGGTTCATCTGTTGGGTTTATAACAAATCAATTTGATGACATAAAACTAGGTTTTAGATACTCTTATGATAAATATAATAAAGGTCTTGAAAACAATGAGTTTGAAATATCTACTACTTATAAAATTGAGCAAAATATTGCGTTAAATGTAAAATATATAAATGATAATTTATATAAAGAAGACAAAGAACGAATAAAAGCTGGGATTTTTTATTATTTCTAAAAGATTAAAGAAAATTTTCTTTAATCTTTTAAGGTCTATAAATTCTATTTGAACTTCCATTTGCAATATGATAGATATTTACATCATATTTTTTAGAATAATATTTAAGTAATAAATGTTGTAAAGTTGGCTCAATTGATGGCGTAAACCAAGCATTATTTGATATAGCTACCATATATTCTGTATTTCCTAGGTTTTCAAATATTTTATCTGTTGTTGCTTCATAACAAATAGCATTTCTGAACTTCTCACCTTTTATTACAAAATCAGTTGGTTCACTAGCTTTTGAATAATCTTGCGCCCCATTATAAAAAACTTTATTTATTAAATCAACTAGGAATTTCGGAAATGGAATTTCTTCTCCAAAAGGTACTAAAACAACTTTTTTAGCAATTTGTATTTGACCTTTTGTAAAATGATATGAAGCATTATATATTTGGTTATCTTCTATATATAAAGCACCAGTAATAATGTCAATTTTAAAAGATAATTCTTTTAGTTTTTGAAGTAAATTATCATTTCTATTTAATGCTGATGTAAATGCCGTTTCTGGGAGAACTACTAAATCTTTTTGTTGATTTATTGCATTGTTTATTTCATCAAAATTTTGTTGTTCTAGTGTTGATCTGTATTGTTTATCCCATCTTAAATCTTGATTTACATTCATTTGTGGCATATAAATTTTTGCATTAGGATTTTGAATATACTGACCTTTTGGAAAAGACAAAGCAAATAAAAGGGGAATAATTCCTAAAATTTTGAATCTTTTTAGTTTAATAATAAAATAAAATGAAACTAAAACAAAAATAAAACTAAGTTTATCAATTCCAATATAAGAATCAATAAATAAAAGCTCAAATTTCATCCAATTAAAACCAAAAGGAGCAAAAAAAGTAAAAGCAAAAATAGTTAAAATTCTAAAAGTTAATCTATCAAATAGAGCAAAAAAATAAAAAATTATTCCAAAAACAGTTCCAATACATATCAAAATAACAGGAGTTAAATATACTAAATCATAGTATTGTAAACTAACAGCCATCCACCAACACCATAAAATTCCTGTAAAAAATCCACTAATTAATAGAGCTTTTTTAGGAATAATCAACAAAAAATATATAGCAAGTAGTGCTAATATAGTATTTAAAATTTTTATTTCTATATTGAAATAACTCAAATAAATGAAAGAACTTAATAAAATAGAGCTAATCAAGCCTTTTATTATGAAGTTTTTGTTAGAATAATCGCGTTTTAATAAAAACATAATAAACTACTTTTTAAAAGGAAATTCGATGGAAGGTTCAAGTACAGATTTAATAAGCTCATTGCTACCTCTAGTTGCTTTATTTGCAATTTTTTACTTTTTGATTATCAGACCACAACAAAAACAAGCGAAAGCTCATAAAGAAATGGTTGCTAATTTAAAAAAAGGTGACAAAATTGTAACAAATGGTGGCTTAATTGTAGAGGTTGCTAAAGTAGAAGATACTTATTTTGTAGTAAAAAATAGTGATAACACTGAAATGAAACTTATCAAAGAATTTGTTTCGAAACTTTTAGAGGACTAATACTCTTCAAATTTTTTAAGATATGTAAGTTTTACATATCTTACTAACTTCAAATTTAAAACCCTAAACTAAGGATTAATATTGAAAATTTTTAATTATAGACTTGTAATATTCCTATTATGTATGATTTTTGGCGTTGTTTTTTCAATTCCATCTTTATTTCAAACAGATACTGGGAAAAAAGTGGCATTAGGACTTGATTTACAAGGTGGATTACACATGCTTTTAGGTGTTAATACACACGAAGCAGTAAGCTCAAAAATCAAAACTATCGCTACAACAGTAAAATATTTTTCAGATGATGAAGAGTTATTAATTGATGGATTGTTAATAAATGAAGATAATGTTACATTTAGTGTATTAGATGCAGATGAAATACCAAAAATGGATTCTTTATTAAATGGAATTAAAGGGCTAGCTATTATAAAAAATGGCTTAGAATATACTATAAAATTAACACCAGAAGATATTATTAAAACTAAAGATTTAGCAGTTGCACAAGCTGTTGAAACAATTAGAAATAGACTTGATCAATTTGGATTATCAGAACCAAATGTTGTTAGACAAGGTGAGAGCGATATAATCGTAGAATTACCAGGTATAAAAACGGCAGAAGATGAAAAAGCAGCAAAAGAACTTATCTCAAAACCTGCAAATCTTGAATTGATGGCAGTTGATGAAGAAAGAATAGATCAAGTTAATAATATGACTTCTTCTCAAGCTTCTTCTTATGGAGATATTATTCTTGAAGATACAAAAAATCCAAATATAAAATATCTTGTAAAAGAGATTCCAATTTTAAATGGAAGCCAAGTAATTGATGCTCAAGTTGCATTTGACCAATCAAATCAAGCAATTATTAATTTTACTTTAAATTCAACAGGTGCTAGAATATTTGGTGAATTTACAACAAAAAATGTTGGTAAAAGATTGGCAGTTGTTTTAGATGGGAAAGTTTATTCAGCACCAAATATCAGAGAAAGAATTGGTGGAGGAAGTGGACAAATTTCTGGTGGATTTACTGTTTCTGAAGCTGGAAATGTTGCTATTGCTTTAAGAAGTGGTGCATTACCTGCAACTGTTACACTATTAGAAAAAAGAAGTGTTGGACCATCTTTGGGAGCTGATTCAATTAGAGATTCATCAATCGCTTTAATTTCTGGGTTTTTATTAGTTTTTGGATTTATGATTATTTATTATAAAGGTGCTGGAATTGTTGCAAATATTGCATTAATTGCAAATGTTTTTATGCTAATTGCAATCATGGCTATGTTTGGAGCAACATTAACACTTCCTGGTATGGCAGGTATTCTTCTAACTGTCGGTATGGCAGTTGATGCAAATATAATTATAACCGAAAGAATTAGGGAAGTATTAAGAGAAGGAGCATCAATACCAAAAGCAATAGAAGATGGATATGAAAATGCAATTAGAGCAATTGTTGACTCTAATGTTACTACTTTACTTGTTGCTGTTATTTTATATGTTTATGGAACAGGTCCAATCAAAGGATTTGCAGTAACAATATCTATTGGTATTATAACTTCAATGATAACAGGAATTTTAGGAACACACGGTATTTATCAAGCATTACTTGCAAGAGGTGTTAAAACAAAAGACACATATAAGTGGTTTGGAGCTAAATAATGGAAATTTTTAAAACAAATAAAACTTATGATTTTATGGCTAAAAGGATACCTTTTACTGCTGTTTCTGTAATATTGATTGTTATCTCAATATTTTCTCTTTTTACAAAAGGATTAAATTTTGGTATAGATTTTGCTGGTGGAACAGTTATTCAAATCAAATATGAAAAAGAGGCTCCTATCTCTGATATTAGAGATCTTTTGAAAGAAACAAATCACTCAAATGCTGCTATTACAAAGTTTGGGAGTGATGAGGAAATAATCATTCGAGTTACTGGTTCAAGTAGTACTTTAGGTAATGATATTGGTGAAGAATTAAAAACAGTATTAGCATCAACAGGTAATTTTGAAATTAGAAGAGTTGATATGGTTGGTGCAAAAGTAGGAGATGAACTTGCTGAAAAAGGTTTGATGTCTTTGCTTTTATCATTTATTGGAATAATTATTTATGTATCTTTTAGATTTGACTGGAAGTTTGCTTTTGTTTCTTTATTAGCATTACTTCATGATGTTATAATCGCTATTGGTGCAGTTTCTTTATTTAATATTGAAGTAAATCTGGACATCTTAGCAGCTATTTTAACTCTTTTAGGTTATTCATTAAATGATACTATTATTATTTTTGATAGAATCAGGGAAGTTATTCAAACTTCTAAAGAAGATAATTTAGAAAAATTGATTAATGAATCAGTTAGTAGAACTTTACCAAGAACAACATTAACATCATTAACAGTACTTTTCACAGTTTTAACACTTTATTTATTTGGTGGTGAAATAATTAATGGATTTGCATTTACTATGTTAGTTGGGGTAATTGTAGGTACATATTCTTCTATTTTTGTTGCTTCATCATTTTTAGTTAATCTAAAATTCTCAATTGCAGATTATAGAGCTAAAGAGGCTGAAAAAGTAAGAATAAAAAAAGAAAAAGCTAAAAATAGAGCTATGTTTGAACAAGGTACTCTTTAAAATAGATAAGTTTATTCAAATTATGTTTTTATATAAAAGGAAAGAGTTTTTTGCTCTTTCCTTTTTTTATTTGTGTAGTTTTTTATTTGGGCTTTTGGATTCCTACGAACGCTTTTTTTTTGCTAACTTTTCTTTATTAAAAAGAAAAGTAGAATCCTCAAAGAATAAGAAATGTATAATCTTATTTAAAAATAATCAATAAAAGAGATTTATGTGTAAATGTAGTCAAAGAGATTGTGAGTTAGAAGTTTCTGGAAATAGTGATAAATGTATTTTACATTGTGAAAAAGATGATTGGTATAGAAAATCAGAATATAACAACCATAAAGATTGGTCTATGTCAAAAGATAAAATTGAATATTTTTGGACAGAATTTCATAAAATAATAAGAAATATACAAGAACCTTTTTTTTGTAATTTTAATTATATAATTTTCCCCGCAGTTGAACATTGTGGCTATATCAAATCAGATATAAATAAAATCAAGTTTTTAAAATTAGAATATTGTGATTTTCTTGATGAAATTAATTTAAATTTTTTTCTTGATGCAAAAAGTTTAGAAATTAATAGATGTGAGTTTTATGCAAATGTTCAATTTAATGTAAAGATTTTTGAAGGGCAGTTTATATTTCAAAATAATATTGTATTAAAAAAGATAAATTTTGATGACATAGAATTTAAAGATACTTGTTCTTTTATGAAAAGTGAATTTAAAAATGAATTAAATTTTAGGAATGTAAGATTTAATGATTATGCTGTATTTAATAATACTGAAATTGAAGATTTATTATTTAGAAATACATTTTTTAGAAAAGAATCAAACTTCTTAAATATGAAACTCTCAAAAGTTGGAGACAGAGAAACAGCAAGAATAATTAAAGATTCTTTTGAAAAGCAAAACAATATTATAGAAGCAAATAAATTTTATGCTTTAGAAATGAAAGAAAGAGAAAAAGAGTTAGATTCAAAAAAAGATTTCTTTGAATGGTTAGTTTTTAAATTTTATGGACTATCTGCAAATCATTCACAAGATTGGACTTTAGTATTATTTTGGATTATAAATATAAACTTTTTTTATTCATATTTGAATATAGAAACAAATATGTGGATGTTAGCATTTAAAATTTTATTTTCATTGATTTTAATTTTATTAATAGGATGTATGATTGTAAAAATTCCAGAAGACAATGAAAAAAAGCGTTGGGTAACAACAATACCAATTACAATGGTTTGTTATTTCTTTTATGGGTATTTAGTAGAAAAAGATTGGTTATTAAGTGAATATTCTAAAAATTTAAATCCTTTTTCTATAATGCATGCAGATGAAGCGATAAATTTTGGAACACTTCTTTTCAAAATCATAATAGCATATCTAATCTACCAATTAATCATCTCAATAAGACAAAATACAAGAAGAAAATAATTAAATGATATTAAATTATAGTTATTATACAAATATTTAATAACTATAATTGCTAATTAATTATATAATCCCTAAATTCTAAAATAAATAATTAATAAAAAAATCAAAATAGGATAAATTATGGATTTCTTTAAAAAATCAGTTATTGCAAAAGTAATTTTTGTCTCTGTTATATCAATTATTATTTCTATGAGTATTTTAACTTACATAGTAGTAAGTAGTACTTTTAAAACAATGAAAAGTAGTAATGAAAGTGCTACTAATAAAGAATTATCTTTATTGGTGGAAAATATTAATACTTTTAACAAGGTGGCAAAATCAGGTGCAAATACAAGTGGAGATATTTTTCTAAATATGCTTACGGGTATAAAAATTGATAGAAACAAAAGTGTAAAAGTTGGAGAATTTGATACTCCTATTCTTTCAATTAACAATGACGTTTTAAATCTTAATTTTAAACAAGTAGATGAATTTACTGAAATGACAAAAGGTTCAGTTGCAACAATTTTTGTTAGAAAAGGTGATGATTTTATAAGAATTAGCACAAGTTTAAAAAAAGAAGATGGAAATAGAGCAATAGGAACAAAACTAGACCCAACACATCCTGGATATAAAAAAGTTTTAGAAGGAAGTACTTATTTAGGAAAAGCAACATTATTTGGAAAAGATTATATGACAAAATATATTCCAATAAAACAAGACAATGAAGTTATTGCTATTGCCTTTATAGGTTCTGATATTAGTGAAGATTTGGCTCATTTGACTGAAACAATAAGCAGTAAAAAAATTGGGAAAACAGGTTATTACTACATAATTAATTCTGATGAAAAATCTAAAAAATATGGAAATTTTATAATCCATCCAAAATTAAAAGATAAATCAGGTTTAGATCTAACAGATACTAATGGTAAATACATTGTAAAAGAGATGTTAGAAGCAAAAAATGGAGATTTAAATTATGTATGGGAAGGTTTAGATAAATTTGTATTTTTCCAAACTTTTGATGAATGGAATTGGTTATTAGTTGGAGGTGTAAACTCTAATGAAATATTTGAAGATGCAAATAAAATTATGTATTTGATTATTGTTTTATCTATATTAACGGTAATTGTTATATCTTTTTCAATATTTATTACAATGAAAGTTTCACTAAGATCTCTTGGCAAAATAAAAGAAGGATTATTGACATTTTTTCTTTATTTAAATCGTGAAACAAATACCATAAGTAAAATAGATATAAACTCAGAAGATGAATTTGGCGTAATGGCGAAACAAATTAATGAAAATATTGCAAAAATTGAAAGAACAGTTGAAGAAGATAGAAAATTAATTGATGAAACGATAACTGTGTTAAATGAATTCGAGCAAGGAGATTTATGTCAAAGATTAAATATTTCTGTTCATAACCCAGCTTTAATGGAATTAAAAAGTGTTTTAAATAAAATGGCAGATAATTTGGAAACAAATATTGATACTATTTTAAATATTTTAGAACAATATAGTAAATACAATTATTTAAAGAAAATTCCTACTCAAGATTTAAAAGCTCATTTATTTAAATTAGCAGATGGCGTAAATATTCTTGGTAGTTCAATAACTGAAATGTTAGTTGAAAATAAATCTATGGGATTAACATTGGATGAAACTTCTAATGTTTTATTAAAAAATGTTGGTATTTTAAATAATAGTTCAAATGAAGCAGCTTCAAGTTTAGAACAAACAGCTGCTGCTTTAGAAGAGATTACAAGTAATATAAGAAATAGTACACAAAATGTATCAAAAATGGCTAATCTCTCTAATGAAGTAACAAAATCAGCAACAAAAGGTGAAGAGTTAGCAAGCCAAACAACAAATGCAATGGAAGATATAAACACACAAGTTAGTGCAATAAATGAGGCAATTACAGTAATTGATCAAATCGCATTTCAAACAAATATTCTTTCACTTAACGCAGCCGTTGAAGCAGCAACCGCTGGAGAAGCTGGAAAGGGATTTGCAGTAGTTGCAGCAGAAGTGCGAAATCTTGCAAATAGAAGTGCTGAAGCTGCCAGAGAAATAAAACTTTTAGTTGAAAATGCTACGGCAAAAGCAAATTTTGGAAAAAATATTGCTGGGGATATGATAAATGGATATAAACAACTAAATGAAAATATTTCAAATACAACAAAATTGATTTTAGATGTTGAAAATTCATCAAAAGAGCAATTACTTGGAATTGAACAAATAAATGATGCTATAAATCAACTGGATCAACAAACACAAAAAAATGCTATGATTGCTTCAGAAGCAAGAAATATCGCAATAATAACTGATGAAATATCAAAACTTGTTGTAAATAGTGCAAATAAAAAAGAGTTTGATGGTAAAAATCAAGTAAAAGCAAAAAATATCCAAACTAATCAAGATAATAAAATTGAAAAAAAATCTTCAGAAAAGGAGTGGGAAAGTTTTTAAAACTTTCCTATAAAAAATAGAAATAAGCTTATTTACTAATATAGGTAAAAAGCAATTTTTTATCATTTTTTAGCTATTATAATTGCCTTAACAAAAGCAAAAATTATAAAAGGATAAAAATGGATTGGGGTAAAGTAACCTATATTTTCTTTTCACTAATGTCACTAACTACAACTGCTGGTTTTTTATATGAACCAAACGCTATTGCATTATTTATAGCAGCTGGAGTTAATGTAATCTCTACAATATTAAAACTTGGAGTTAAAAATTTACTCGCAGCTGAACTGTTAGCTAGTTCATTAGTTGCTGATTTACACCTAATTCCTTCATTTATGGTACTTACATTTTCTAATGATTTACCTTTAGCAATTTCTTTAGCAATTGGTGCTGTTGTTGCTAATCTTTTCTCTATAGCTTTAGCTTTAATAGAAAGTTCAAAAAGTCAAGAAAAGGATGAGTTTTAATGGAATATATTTCAAAAGAGATTGAAAAAAAATGGCAAAATTTTTGGAGTGAAAATCAATCATTTGAACCATCTGATGATCAAACAAAAGAAAAAAAATATATTTTAAGTATGTTCCCATACCCAAGTGGAAGAATTCACATGGGACACGTGAGAAACTATTGTCTAGGAGATGCTTTTGCTAGACATTTTAGAAAATCTAATTTTAATGTTTTACACCCAATTGGTTGGGATAGTTTTGGAATGCCAGCTGAAAATGCAGCAATAAAACATAAACTTCATCCAAAAAAATGGACTTATGAAAATATTGATTATATGAGAGATGAATTAAAAGCTTTAGGTTTATCTTTTTCTGAGACTAGAGAATTTGCAACTAGCGATGAATTATATACAAAATGGGAACAAGAATTCATCATAAAAATGTATGAAGCAGGAATCATTTATAGAAAATCTGCAACAGTAAACTGGTGTCCTCATGACTTAACAGTTTTAGCAAACGAACAACTTGAAGATGGTTGTTGTTGGAGATGTGGAACAGAAGTTGTTCAAAAAGAGATGCCAGGATATTATGTAGGAATTACAAAATATGCTCAAGAATTACTTGATGATTTAGAGTTATTAAAAAATGATTGGCCAAGTCAAGTTTTAACTATGCAAGAGAATTGGATAGGAAGAAGTGAAGGTTTAGAGTTTAAATTTGAATTATCTGTTGAGTCAAAGGCAAAATTAGAGAGACAATTCACAAAATATTTAGTATTTACAACAAGACCTGATACTATTTATGGAGTTTCATATTCAGCACTTGCACCTGAGCATCCAATTGTAAAATATATGGTTGAAAATAATCTTTTACCAGAAAAAAAGATAAAAGCAATTAAAGAGATGCAAAAAGTTACAGAAAGAGATAGAGCAACACAAGAAAAAGAGGGTGTTTCTTTAGAAATAGATGTAATGCATCCATTAACTGGAGAAAAAATTCCTGTTTGGGTAGCAAATTTTGTTTTAAGTTCTTATGGTGGCGGAGCTGTAATGGCAGTTCCTGCACATGATCAAAGGGATTTTGAATTTGCTAAAAAATATGATTTACCTATGAAACAAGTAATTGTTGGTGAATCTGGAGTAATAACAAAACAAACAGAAGCTTATACAAATGAAGGTACTTTAATTGATAGTGAAGGATTCACTGGATTACAAAATACAAAAGCAAAAAAAGCAATTATTTATCATTTTGAACAAAATTCTTTAGGTGTAAAACAGGTTAATTTTAAACTAAGAGATTGGGGAGTTTCAAGACAAAGATATTGGGGTGCTCCAATTCCTTTTGTACATTGTGAGTCTTGTGGTTTAGTTCCTGAAAAAACTGAAAATTTACCAATAGCCTTACCTGAAGATGTAGAAATTACAGGAGAGGGAAATCCACTGGATAATCATCAAACTTGGAAACATTGTTCTTGTCCAAAATGTGGAAAACCAGCTCTTAGAGAAAGTGACACTTTAGATACATTTGTTCAATCATCTTGGTATTTTTTAAGATATGCAACAAATCCAAAAGTTTGGAATGAAACAGGAATTTCAAAATCTGATAGTGATTATTGGATGGATGTTGATCAATATATTGGTGGAATTGAACATGCAATTTTACACCTTTTATACGCAAGATTTTTTACAAAAGTATTAAATGATTTAGGTTATACAAATTCAAAAGAGCCATTTAAAAGATTACTTACTCAAGGTATGGTTTTAAAAGATGGTGCTAAGATGTCAAAATCAAAAGGAAATGTTGTAGATCCTGATTTAATTATTGAAAAATATGGTGCAGATACAGCAAGACTATTTATGTTATTTGCAGCACCACCAACAAAAGAACTTGAATGGAATGATAGTGCTGTTGATGGGGCATATAGATTTATTAAAAAATTCTATGAAAGAGCTGTTAATGTAACAGAAAATGGCTTAAAAACTTTTGCTAGCTTAGAACATTCTTCTTTAGATAAAGATGAAAAAGAAGCAAGGAAAAAAGTATATGATGCATTAATTAAATCAAATGAAGTATTTAATAAAACTTATACTTTTAATACTTTAATTGCTTCTTGTATGGAAGCTTTAAATGCTTTACAAGCTCAAAAAAATGAAGCTGTTTGGGCAGAGGGTTATTATATTTTAACAAATATTTTAGAACCAATAATTCCCCACGCTTGTTGGGAATTATCAAACCAACTGTTTAATCTTGAAAACTTTAATAAAAAACTTGAAATAAAAGAAGAAGTTTTTACTTTTGATTCGATAATTTTAGCAGTTACAGTTAATGGTAAAAAAAGATGTGAGATTGAAGTGGCACCTGATACTTCAAAAGATGAAGTTTTAGCAGCAGCAAAAATAGCGGCGGCAAAATGGTTAGGTGAAAGTGAATTAATTAAAGAGATAGTTGTTCCAAATAAACTTGTAAATTTTGTAATAAAAGGATAAAAATTAATATGAATATTTTAAAAAAAGTGCTATTTGCACTTTTTACTTTTACCATTTTATTTTCAATAACAGCTTGTGGATATAAACCTTCAACATATTATGCAAAAGAAGAAATTTCAGGAAAAGTATTTGTTAATGTTTTAATAAATTTGGAAGATCCAAAGAACTCTGTTTTAATAAAAGATTCAATAAATCAATTATTAATCCAAAAGTTAGATGCTGAACTTGTAAATAAAGAATCTTTAGCTGATACGGTTATGAATATCAATATAAACTCTGTTAGTATGCAGGCTTTACAATATGATAGATCAGGATACAATAAATTATATAGAGCAGTAGTTGTAATAAATGTTTCTTATTTCAAAAAAAGTGATAATAAAAGAAAATCATTTAGTGTTGATGGCGAATATAATTTTTCTATAGATAATGGTACCTCAATAAATGATACTCAAAGATATAATGCTATTCAAAAAGCTTCTGATAAAGCTATAGAAGAAGTTTTATCAAAAATAGCAGTATCATCATTTAAAAAATAGATGTTAGTAGATTTAAAAAATACAAACTTAGAAAAGTTTTTGGAACATAAAACACTTTATTACGACAAGATAGATTTTACAGTTGTAAAATCTTCTTGGGATAAACTTTCAACGAAAATAAAACTTCCTTTTGTAATTCATATTGTTGGAACCAATGGAAAAGGAAGTACAGGAAGATTTTTAGCTCATTATTTATATAAAAAAGATTTTGAAGTTTTACATTATAGCTCACCACATATTATGAAATTTAATGAAAGAATTTGGATAAATGGCTCGGATGTTAGTGATGAAAATTTAGAATTGGCTCACCAATTTTTACAAGATTTATTTGAAATAGAACTTTTAGAAAAATTAACATATTTTGAATATACCACTCTTTTGGCTTTTTATTTATCAAAAGATTTTGATTATTTAGTTTTAGAAGCTGGTCTTGGTGGAGAGTTTGATGCAACAAATGTTGTAGAAAATAATCTGTCATTAATTACAACTATTGGACTTGACCATCAAAGCTTTTTAGGAAATACAGTTGAAGAAATAACAGCTACAAAAATGCGTTCAGTTGATAATAAAATGCTTATTGGTTATCAAGTTTTTCCTGAAGTTGTTCAAACTGCTTTTAAAGTAAAAGAGCAAATTTTAGAGCAAAGAAATAGAAATATAGAAATTATTGAAGTAAAAGATTTTAATAAATATCCTATAAATGACAAATTTGCTTCATATTTAAAAAGAAATTTACATTTAGTAATTGCTTGCTTAAACGAGTTGAAAATTCCTATAGATTTAGAACTTTTTGATGATGTTCCCCTTTTTGGAAGATGCCAAAAAATAGCTTCAAATATAACTATTGATGTGGGGCACAATCCCCTTGCAGCAACAGTTATAGCAAAAGAGTTTGAAAATAAAAAAATCACTTTGATATATAACTCTTATGCGGATAAAGATTATGTGGAAGTTTTAAAAATATTAAAACCAATTATAAAAGAGCTTGTAATAATAGAGTTAGATGATAAAAGAGTTGTGAAAAAAGAGGAGTTAGAAAAAGTTATTAAACAATTAAATATAACAAATAAAGAGATAATAAAAATAGAAGAAAATGAAGAGTATTTAGTTTTTGGTTCATTTTTGGTTGTTGAAAAATTCTTATCTTTGATTGGCTTCAATGAGTCTTTATGAGTTTTTATGAAAACACTTGAAAAACAACTTGAGAATCTTTATATTCAAAAAAATAAAATAGATGAAGAGATAGAACTTTTAAAACAACAAATAAAAACTGAAAAAGAAAAAATCCTTCTAAAAAAAGATTTTACAAAAGATGAAAAAATAGAACTTTTTAAATCTTTATTTGTTGGTCGTTTTGATATTTATGCAAAAAAATGGGTTAGTCGTGATGGAAATAAACAAGGTTTTTATCCTGTAACTGCTACTTTTCAAGGGGAAGATTATCTTCCTTTAACAAACAAAGATATAGAAGAACATTTAAGAGGAAATATTTTTTTAGCAACTTATTGTATAAATTTACAAAATGTTTCTAAATTTATAGTTTTTGAAATTCTTGATGAGGATAAATATAAACTTCAAATTACTCTAAACTCTTTAAATATTAGAGCTTATTATGAACTAAATTCTTATAATGCAGTTTTTGCTTGGATATTTTTGCAAGATGAATTACCTTCAAAAATAGTTTTTAATTTTGCGCAATTTATATTAAAAAAAGCAAATATAAATGCAAAAATTTACCCAAATAAAGAATTCGCTACAAAAGAGAGTTTGGGAAATAATCTTGAACTTCCACTTCACTTAAAACTAAGAGACAAAAACAAAACAGTTTTTATTGATGTAAATACAAACAAAATTTATGAAGACCAGTGGATGGCTTTAAATAGTGTGCAAAAAGTTTCAAAGCAGATTATTTATAGTTTTAATGAAAACTCAGATTCTGTAAATTATGAAAAAGATTTTGAGAAAATAACTTTTCCTACTCAAAAACTAGAGATTGTTTTATATGATTTTATTTATATTCCAACTTTGAATTTATCAAAATCATTTTTAAATAAATTAAAATCATTTGCAACTTTTGAAAATCCGCAAATTAAAATTCTTTTAAATTTACGAAAGCCTTTGTTTAATACTCCAAAATATATAAAATCTTTTGATGAAGATGAAAAATATTTGATGTTACCTAGAGGTTTAAAAGATAGAATAGTTGATTTTTTTAATGCAAATGCTATATCTTTTTCTTTTATAGATAAAAGACATTTTAAGCAAATAGAAACTAAAAAAGTGACTTTTACTTTAAGACCAGAACAAAGTGATGCAATAAAAGAGATTAAAAAAAGAGATTTTTCAATTTGTGTTGCACCTCCTGGATTTGGTAAAACTTTGCTTGGAGCAAAAATATTTGAGCAAAGGGCAACTACCACTATGATAGTTGTAAATAAAAATATGTTGTTGGATCAATGGATTGAAAGATTTGTAAACTATTTTGGATATGATAAAAAAGATATTGGATATTTAGGAAAAGGTCACAATAAATTAAATGGAATAATTGATGTGGCAACAATGCAAAGTTTGAAAAATGATCCTGAAATAATAAATAATTATTCGTTTGTAATAGTTGATGAGTGTCATCATATTCCAGCAATTACTTTTGAGCAAATTATTAAAAATTTTAAAGGTAAATATATTTTAGGTTTAAGTGCAACTCCAAATAGAAAAGATGACTTACAACCTATCTTATATCAACAGTTGGGTGAGATTTCTTATGAATATAAGAAAAAAAGAACACATACAAATAAACTTCAAATAATTAGAACAGATTTTTCAAGTAGTGCTGATAACTACGCTACAATCATAAATGAATTGTGCTTAGATGAAAATAGAAATAATTTAATAATTGAAGCAATAAAAACTAATATTCAAAGAAAAATTTTAGTTTTAACCGATAGAATAGAACATATAAATATATTAGAAAATCTTTTGCAAAAAGAGAAAATCGATTATGTTTGTGTTCATGGAAGTTTAAATAAAAAAGAACAAGTAGAAAATATGGCATTGGTAAATACGAAATCATTAATTATTGCTACAACATCATATTTTGGAGAGGGAATTGATTTCCCTCACTTAAATACAATTATGTTTGTAACACCAATTTCATATTATGGAAGACTTGTTCAATATCTTGGGAGAATAGGACGGGGAAATCAAGAGTGTTTGGCAATTGATTTTTTAGATTCCAAAAATGCTATGTTGAATTCAGCTTATAAAAAAAGGCTTGAAGGCTACAAACAAATGCATTATAAATAAATTTTAAAAGGAGTTAAATGTTAGGAATTATTGTTGCAACAACACTTATTACATTAATTTTAAATCTAATTCTAAAAAAAGTACATTTGCCAACAATTATAGGATACATATTAACTGGTACGATTATCGCTTATACTTTTAATTTACATTCAGCTGTTGATAATCATGAATTAAAAGAAATTGCTGAATTTGGGGTAGTTTTTTTAATGTTTACTATAGGTTTAGAATTTTCTTTAAATCACTTAAAAAAAATGAGAAAAGAAGTTTTTTTTACGGGAACTTTGCAAATAGTTATAACAACAGTTTTTGTATATTTAATTGCACGATTTGTAATAGGATTTAATACTCAAACAGCTTTAATAATTGGAACAGTTTTATCTTTATCTTCAACAGCGATTGTTCTAAAAACTTTTAATGAAACAAAAGAGATAACAAAACCCCATGGAAGAAGGGTTTTAGGGATCCTAATTATGCAAGATATTGCAGTTATTCCTATACTTTTAATGATTTCATTTTTTTCTATGACAGATGATGGTGCTTTACTTTTTACAATTGGAAAAACTATTTTAGCTGCTATTGTATTATTAGCTTTATTATATTTTAGTGGTAGATATTTATTAGAACCATTTTTAAGATATGTATCTGCTACTAAATCAGATGAATTATTTGTAGCTTCAGTTTTATTATTAGCTGTTGGTTCTGCATATTTGGCATATTATTTTGGGTTTTCATATTCACTTGGAGCATTTATTGCAGGTATGATGATTTCAGAAACTAAATTTAAACATCAAGTTGAAGCTGACCTTATTCCTTTTAGAAATATACTTTTAGGTGTGTTTTTTATAACAGTTGGAATGCAAATAAATTTTAAAGTAATCTATGAATATGCTTGGATTATCGCTATTTTATTACCACTTGTGATGGGATTAAAATTTATAGTAATTTATACACTTGTAAGATATGAAGATAATAAAAGAGTTGCTTTTAAAACAGCACTTTCTTTAATTCAAATAGGTGAATTTTCACTTGCTATTTTAGAATTAGCAAGAAGCCAAAATTTAATTGATATAACATATTCTCAAATATTAATAGTAACCATTGTAATATCAATGATTTTAACACCAATAGTTTTAAAGAATCTTTCAAAAGCAGCTGCTAGATTGATTCCAGAAGATGTTATGATGATAACAAATACATATAATATTGCAGAAGATACTGAAAATCATGTTGTAGTTCTTGGTTATGGAAGATTTGGTCAAGCAATAGTTGAAGAGTTAAAAACTTTTGGTCAAAATTATGTGATTTTAGAACATAATGTAAAGTTTTATCAAATAGGAAAAGATAGAGGGGAACCAATAGTTTTTGGAAATGCAGCTCAAAGACATATTTTAAATTCTATAAATATTAAAAAAGCATCTGCTGTAATAGTTGCGGTTAATAATCCAGAGATATTACATCTTATTTGTGAAGCTGTTAATGATTTAACACACAACAGTAAAACTATTGTAACTGTTACAACAGAAGCAGAAAAAGAAGCATTAAGAGGTTTACATTTAAAGCATGTTATTGTAGAAACAAAACAAATAGCAAGAGCAGTTGTGGATGAAATTATGTATTGTAGACTTTCATAACTAAAGATTAATTTCTTTAGTTATGATTTAAATATTTGTTATTTGATTTGATAAACAATTGGTACAGTTATTTCCCAACTATGTTTATTTAATTCTTTAGGAATAGCCTCAATATTTCCTATATCAGCTAAAATTTTTATTGCAGCTTCGTCTAATCTTTCAAAATATGAACTTTTACTAACTTTAATATTTGTTATTTGACCATCTTTTGAAACAACAAATGTTACATAAACTTTCCCATTTTGATTTAATCTTTTTGCAGCATTAGGATAAACCTTGTTTTTTTCAATTTTAGCTCTTAGTTTAGATAAATATTGTGCTTCTATACTTTCTATTTCACTTGTATCTACTTGTTTAGGTGGAATTTCATTTAAAATAGGAGTATTATCTACTGGTTTTATATTTTGTTGAACAACCTCAGTTTTTTGTTCTTCAGTTTTTTCTTTAATTGGCTCTTGTATAGGTTTTTTATGCTCTAGTTTTTTTTCTTTTTTAGGTTTGTGTATTTTCTTTTCAACTATTGGTTCTGGTTGAGTTTTTTCTACAACTGGTTCAGGTTCAGGCTGAACTGGTTGTGGAGTAACTTCTTGATGAACTAGTGTAATATGTTTAAGAGATATAGTTTTTTCTTCTTTTTCTGGAATAATTACTGAATCAGCAAAAACAAAAAAGAAAAAAAATACGGCTATTAAATATAAAACCATAGTTATAAAAAAAGAGTTTAAGTATCTAGTCATTTTTTAGTCACTATAGAAACATTTGAATAATTATGTTTTTTTAACATGTCTAAAACCTGAACAAAAGATTCAAACTTTGTATTTTTATCTGTGTTAATATGTATTGGTGTTTCTTTTGATGATTGCAAAATTATTTTTTCTACATTTTCTAAAATTTCTATTTTGTTTTCAAAAAGTATTTCACCATTTTCTTGAATTACAAGGATTATCTCTTTATCTGGTTTTAAATTATCTGCATTTGATGCATTAGGTAAAGAAATAGGAATAATTCCCCTTGAAATAAATGTTGAAGTTAATAAAACTATTGCTAAAAGTACAAGTAAAACATCAATAAATGGTATAACATTTATCGAATCATATTTCTTCAGTTTCATATAAACTCTCCAAAACTTCAGCATATCTACTTAGAATATTATAAAATACCATAGAAATGATTGCTACAACTAACCCAACTGCTGTTGCTTTTAAAGCTAATGCTAAAGATGCCATAATTTTTGCAGCTTCAATATCACCATTACTCATAGTCATAAATGTAAGCATAATTGCTAATACAGTTCCTAATAATCCAATATAAGGAGAATTTGAAGCAATCGTTCCAATAATAGTAAGATGTTTTGTTAAGGCAACATCTAAATGTTTTTTGTTTGTATAATTTTTTATATTAATTTTTTTGTAAAAAATTATTCTTTCTATAAAAAACCAAACAGCAATAAAACTCATAAAAACAAGAAGTCCTATTACTCCATAGTCAACTGTATGTTTAAGAGTTTCTATATTCATATCCATTTTTGCGATCCTTTTTACTTTTTATAAACATAACTATAATATAATATTGATAATAATTATCTTAATTGAAATAGAAAGTTTAATATTTTGTTAAAGATTCATTAAAATAAATCGTATACAATTTCACTAATTAAGAAAAAGGAGTTTTTTTGAAGAGAATAATTATTCCTTCTTTATTTTGTTCTTTAATCTTTGCAAATGAGTTAGATATTTTGCAAAAAGATAAAAAAGAGTTAAGACAGATAGAAAAAGAAGTTATACAAAAGAAGTACGAAGGTGCAAAGGATGATTGGATTGGAACAATCAATTTAAGTTCAGGATTAACAAGAAGCCATTCTTTTTCAAAAGATAATGATTCCTTTAATAAAAGTATTTCTATTGGATTTACTCAAAGTGTGTACGAATCAGGTGGAATAGAATTTGGAATTAAATATGCCAATGATGAACTAAAATCAGAAACAATTGCATGGGAAAATGAAAATATAGCAATGTTACAAACTATTTATGAAACTCTTTTAACTATAGAAAAACTAAAGTTACAAATAGAACAAAGTGATTATTTATTAAAAAATAAAGATATTGAACTTATTTTAAAAAAGATTCAATATGAAGCGGGAAGAGTTGATATTATCGAACTTAATAATGCTATTATGTCAAAAAACAATCAGCAAAAAGAGAATATTTCTTTGAAAAACTCACTAAAAGATAAAGAGTATGAGCTTTCAAAATATACAAGTTTTAAATCTAACGAAATAGAAATTATTGATTTTAAAATTATTGATAAAGAGAAATTCTTAAAAGATAATTTAAATATCAGATATGAAAATTCAAGAGTTGAATTACTTGATACAAGTTATAAACAACTAAAAAGTTCGTATTTACCAAAAGTTAGTTTAAATACAAATGCAGGATATTCAGATAATGGGGATTTAAGTAGAGATACAAATGAAGAGAATAAAAATGGTTCTGTTGGTTTAAATATGACAATGCCTTTATTTGATATTACAAAAGAGGCAAAAATAGAAAAATCAAAATTAGAAGTGTTAAAACAAAAAGTAAATGTAACTGATATACAAAATGAGTTGGTTTATGAATATGAACAAATTTTGGCTCAAATTAATACTTATGAAGAGTATGAACAAATTACAAAAAATAATTTGAAATTATATGATGACTTACTTATGGTAAATCAAAGTTCAAATAGCGCTGGTATGACTTCTGATTTTGATTTAGAAATTTTACAAAATACAAAAAAAATAAATGAATATGATTTAGAAATAAATGATATTAATAAAAAACTACAATATTCAAAACTATATTTTAAAACAAAGGCTGATATCTAATGGATGCAAATTTACAAAATGAATTAAAAAATTATTCAAATAAAAATTCAAAGAAAAAATATTTTTTTATAATTTTTATAATTTTACTTTTAGGCTCGGCTGTTTATTATTATTTTTTTATAAGTCAAGCAAAAAAAGAAGATGTTGTTTTATATAATACAAAAAAGGTAACTAAAGGTGATTTGTCTGTTGTTGTTAGTGCAACAGGAACTTTAAATCCAACAAATAGTGTTGAAATTGGAGTTGAAGTATCTGGAACTATTAAAGAAATATATGTGGATTTTAATGATGAAGTTGAAGTAGGACAACTTTTAGCAATTCTTGATACTAGAAAATTACAATCAGAGGTCGATGGACAAACGGCAAGTTTAGGTATTTCAAAAGCTAATCTTAAAGAGAGTGAAGTAAATCTTAGAAATAAAAAAGCAGTTTATGATAGAACTTTAAAAATGTACAATAGTTCAGGTGGAAAATATCCTTCTATAAATGAACTTGATGATGCAAAATTTGCCTATGAAAGTTCAGTTTCTTCTTTAGAAGCTTCAAAAGCAAAGGTTGAACAATCATCTTTTAGTTTAAATACTGCAAAACAAAACCTTGATAAAGCATATGTAAAATCTTCTATAAAAGGAATAGTTTTAAATAGAGCTGTTGAAGTTGGACAAACCTTGGCTGCTTCTATGAATGCTCCAAAATTGTTTACTTTAGCAAAAGATTTAACTCAAATGGATTTAATAGTAAGTATTGATGAATCAGATGTTGCAGATATTAAAAAAGATTTAGATGTAACTTTTACAGTTGATGCATATCCAAATAAAAATTTTAAAGGAAAAATAAAACAAGTACGACTAAATCCAGTTACAGTAAATGGCGTAGTAACTTATGAAACAGTTGTTGGAGTTAATAACGAAGAATTACTTTTAAGACCAGGAATGACAGCAACTGCTCAAATTAATACTAAACAAAGTCTTGATAAATTGATGATTCCAAATGGAGCATTGAGATTTAAACCAAAAGTTCAATCAGAACAAAAAGCAAACACTATGAATTTAGTGCAACCTCCAAGACGACTTCCAGGTGAAAATCCTTCTAAAGATTTAGGAAAAAAAGAATTTTCTCCTATATTTATTTTAGAAAATAATCAACCAAAAAGAGTTATGGTAAAAGTTTTAGAAACGGATGGAAAAATCACAACTGTTGAATCAAATGACCTAAAAGTTGATGATGAGTTGATTATCTCACAAAAGAGTGATAATGGAAAATAAAAAAACTATTATTGAATTCAAAAATATAGTTAAGACTTATGGTAATGGAGATGCAAAAACTTACGCTTTAAATGGAGTAAATCTTTCTATAAAAGAAGGAGAATTTGTAGCTATTATGGGAGCTAGTGGAAGTGGAAAATCAACAGCTATGAATATGATAGGATGTTTAGATAAACCAAGTTCAGGCGAATATCTATTTAATGGTATAAATGTGGCAGATTTAAACAGAAATCAAATGGCACTTTTACGAAGAAATTTTTTAGGATTTGTTTTTCAAAGCTTTAATCTTTTAGGAAGAACAAGTGCTTTAGAAAATGTAGAATTACCTTTAGTTTATAGAAAAATTCCTGCTATTAAAAGAAAAGAAATGGCATTAGACGCCCTTACAAAAGTAGGGCTTCAAAGTGTAGTTTATAACACTCCTGCTCAACTTTCTGGTGGGCAACAACAAAGAGTTGCGATTGCCAGAGCAATAGTTTCTAATCCTTTAGTTTTATTAGCAGATGAGCCAACTGGAAATCTAGATAGTATAAAAAGTATGGAAATTATGAACTTATTAAAACAATTAAATGAAGAAGAAAAAATCACTGTAATTATGGTAACACATGAAGAAGAAATGGCAGCATTCGCTTCAAGAGTTATATATTTTAGAGATGGACATATTGAAGATAGTTTAAAAAAAGGATTTAAGTAATGTTAACAAATGCCTTTTTAATTGCTTTAAAAGAGATAAGAAGAAATATTTTACGATCTTTTTTAACTATTTTAGGAATTGTAATTGGAGTAGCTTCTGTAATTGCAATGGTAATGATTGGAGATGGAACAACTGCTAATGTAAAAGAGAGTATTTCAAAACTTGGAACTAATATGCTAACTTTGAGAGTTGGACAAGAAAGACGAGGACCACCAAGGGAAGATAATAGTGCAAAACCATTTACAGAAGGTGATATTATTGCCATAAAAAATGAGATTCAAAATATCAAAGCAGTTGCTTCTGAAAACTCAAGTAGAATGAATATTGTTTATGGAAATAAAAGTAATAGTGCTTCAGTAATTGGAACAAATAATGACTATTTTATTATAAAAGATTGGGAAGTAACCGATGGAAGAACTTTTGATGAAAGTGAACTTAATAGTGGGAAATCTTCTTGTATTATTGGAACTACAATAGTTAAACAACTTTTTGGTGAAGAAAACCCTATTGGTACAAATATTAGACTTAAAAATTTAAGTTGTAATGTTATTGGAGTTCTAAAATCAAAAGGAGCTGCTGCTTTTGGAAATGATCAAGATGAAATAGTAATAGTTCCCCTTAAAATGTTTCAACAAAAAATAAAAGGTGATAAAGATATTTCATCAATTCTAATTTCAATTACAGATGGTAAACATATTGAAAATGCAAAAATTGAGATTACATCTTTAATGCAAGAAAGAAGAAGTTTAAGAGTTGATGAACCCGATAATTTTCATATTCGAGATATGGAAGAGATGCTTTCTGCTATGACGTCAACAACAAAAATGTTAACTTATCTTTTAGGCTCAATTGCAGCAATTTCTTTACTTGTTGGTGGAATTGGAATAATGAATATTATGTTAGTTTCAGTAACGGAAAGAACAAGAGAAATAGGAACAAGACTTGCTATTGGAGCTATGGAAAATGAAGTTTTACTTCAATTTCTAGTTGAAGCTATAGTTTTATCAACAATGGGTGGAGTTATTGGAATAATTTTAGGCTTAGGAATAGGTTATGGAATAGTAACTATGATGGATTTAACATTTATCCTAAATAATCAAATAATAATGATATCTTTTTTCTTTTCAACTTTAATTGGAGTTGTTTTTGGATACTTTCCTGCTAGAAAAGCAGCAAGATTAAATCCTATTGATGCTTTAAGATACGAATAAATTTAAAATAAAATCTTTTCTTCAAAGAGAAGATTTTATTTTGATTGAAGTATCTTAAATTTTTGAATTAGATATTCTATTTTTAGATTGTGAGCAAGATTCAAAGCACTGTTTCCTAAAAAGTCTTCATGAAGAAAATTTGCACCATTTTCAATTAAATAATTTATACTATTTAATTTATTATACAAAACAGCATAAATAATTGGTGTAGAGTTTATATCATCTATTTCATTTATATTCACTCCACAATTTCTAAGACATTTTATAACTTTTACATTGTCTTTATAAACAGCATAATTAATAGCAGATAAATTAGGTGAAACCTCTGTACTTATATTAAATTGCATCAATTTTTCTATTGCAACAATATTTCCTTTATTAATTGCCCAAAATAAAGCATTTCTTCCTCTAAAATCTTTTGTGTTTATGTCAATAACTTTAAGTGATAATATTTCAAATAAAGTATTCCACTTATCTTCATTTATTAAAGTAAAAAAGATTTTGTTTAAGAGTTGTTCATCTAGATTGTTATTTAAAAAGATATTATTAGACATCTTAATTCCTTTATATTGATAATCATTATCATAATATAAAGAATCTTAAGTGAAGTTTAAAATTAGTCTATTTGAGATTTTATTTCTTTAATTTTTTTAGATTTTTTTGGTTGATATAACATGTGATGCCAAAGTGCAAAACCACAAAATGCAACACCTGCAAGAACGTGAACTTTTTTAGCAACACCATTTTTCATAAACATAGAAGTTACAACAGTGGCACCAAGTGTTGCTGTCATTCCAATTTTTGCAGCTTCTTTTTGAAGTTCTAAATCAATTTTCATCTCTTTCTTTCCTTTTTTTTCTTCGTTCCATTGTTTTCATAGTTTTATTTACAGTTTTCATAGTTAAAATTGCTGTTAATGCAGTTGCAAGTGGTAATAAAATAGGCATAGTAATCCTTTTGATAATAATTATCATAATTCTATCAAAGAAATCTTAAATAAAACTGATAACTATTATCATATTACTATTTTATATTAACACCTTTAATTGAATTAAACAATAATCCAATTGTTGTTCCATTATGTAAAACTGCTGTTACAATTGGAGAAAAAATTCCAAATGTAGCACCTGCTAAAATACAAGAGTTTATTCCAACTGTTGCATTAAAATTATTGTTAATTAAATTCATTGTTTTATTTGCATACTCTTTTGCTTCAACAACAGCCATAATATCATCTTTTAGTAAAGAAATATCAGCCGTTGCCTTTGCAATATCAGCACCTCTGCTCATTGAAATTCCAACATGAGCGGATATAAGAGCTGGTGCATCATTGATTCCATCACCTACGAAAGCTACTTTTTTACCACTTTCCATAAGTTCTTTTACTATTTTTGCTTTATCTTGAGGTAAAAGTTCTGCTCTAACTTCATCTATTCCTAATTCATCAGCTATCATTTTTGCTTTTTGTTTTGTATCACCTGTTAACATTATGATATTTTTTACGCCTAATTTTTTTAGTTTTGAAATTGCTTCTTTTGAATTGTGTCTTAACTCATCAGCTAAAGTAATAGTTCCTAGAAGCTTTCCGTTATAACCTATATAAAGTAAAGTTCTTCCATCTCTTAACGAATTTTCAATTTTATCTTTGTGTTCAGTAAAATCAATTTTTTCATCATCTTCTAAAAAGTGTCGACTTCCAATAATTACAGATTTTCCTTTTACTTCTGTTTTTACTCCATGAGCTACGATAAATTCAACTTCTTCATGGTGCATGTGAACAAAACCTCTTTGTTTTGCTGCTTTTACAACAGCTTCTGCAACAGGATGAAAATAGTGTTCTTCTGTTGATGCAGTAAGATTTAAAAGTTTATCTTCACTCCATTTATCATCATAAGATTCTACACAAATTACTTCTAATTCTCCAGCTGTTAAAGTTCCTGTTTTATCAAAAACAAAAGTATCAGCATTACTTAAAGCTTCAATTGATTTTGCACCTTTTATCATAATTCCATTATGACCAGCTTTTGAAATAGTAGATTTAAAAGCAACAGGAGTTGCAAGTTTTAAAGCACAAGAATAATCAGCTTGTAAAATAGAAGCTACCCTTTCAAAATCTTTTGCAAAAATATATGAAACTGTTGCCAATCCAAGAGTTACTGGAACTAATTTATTTGCTAGTTTATTGGCTTTTAACTGAACTGATGATTTCTCATTTAAAGAATTTTCAATATAATGTTTTATTCTTTGAGTTGCTGTGTTGGCTCCAACATGCTCAGCCCAAATTCTAAATCTTCCTTCTTCAACAATAGTTCCAGAAATAACCCTATCACCTCTATATTTTATTATAGGTTCAGCCTCTCCTGTCATTGAAACTTGATTTACGCTTCCAGTTCCTTCAACTATATGTCCATCCACAGGAATCGTATTTCCAATTCCAACTACTACAATATCTCCAATTTCAATATCATTACTTTTTACTAAAATTTCAGTGATTTTTCCATCAATTTTTTTCTCAATCCAAGCTTCTTCAACATTTGGTTTTGATAACTCTTTTAATAAATCATCACTTTTATGAACAGTTGTTTCTTCAATATATTCACCAAGTTCAAGCATTGCATTTGTAGAGTTTGCAGCTAAATAATCTTTTCTATAAATAGAAATAGCAACAGCTGCACTTTCTAAAACTTTTGAAGTTAATCCTTCTTTTAATAACTCTTTTGAACCCTCAATTAATAAGGGAATTGATGCACCAGTTGTAATTCCTGCTTTTAATAGATCATTTGTTACAAATCTTTCAGCAATTAAAGCACTAGTTGCTCTTACTATTCCATTTATTGATGGTTCTTCACTACCAACACAAGATATACAAACAGCAGCTACTTCATCTTCGCAAGATTTTAATAACTCTTCAATAGTAAGTTTATTTAAAATCTCTTCTATTTTTTCACTTATATCTTTGTGTAATTCAAAAATAATACTAAAAGCTTTTTTATTTATTCGTACATTTTTTATATCTTTTATTTTTTCAAAATAGTTTTTTAAGATATTTTCATCTATAAACTCATCTTTTAATAAAAAATATTTATATCTAAATCTTAAATTAGTTTGATGTACTTTAATAAATTTGTTATTCATAATTTCTATTCTTGATTAGCTTGCATTTGAGCTTTTGCATCTTCATATCTCTCTTTTAGCTCTTCAATTCCAGCACTAAAAAGTTCACTTCCTTTTCCAAAAGCTTTAAAAAGTCCTTCTTGAGCATTTTTGTTTGTAAGAAAATATGTTAATGCAGCGCCTAGTAATGCACCTTTTATGAAATCTCCATTACTAAAAGTACTTTGAGGAGTATTTACTTGTTGAGGATTTTGTAAAGGATTAAAGTTTTGATTAATATAAGGATTTTGGTTTATATTAACACCATTTTGAAGATTTTTAGGTCTACTATTTTCAATATTTATATCATATTGATTTGTTTGATTTGATTTATTCATAATCAATTTCCTCAACAGGACAATTTTCATTTGTTAAATATTTTTGATCAAGTTTTTCTTCAATCACTTCAATTGCATAAATTCCCATCATCCCTATGCTAGCAGCTGTCAAAGCTTTGAATAATCCACCTTTTTGGCCTAAATAATTTGCAGTTGCGATTGCACTCCCAGTTGCGATTGCACCTTGAGAAGTTCTTTTAATAGTGTCTTTTATTGCATCTTTTTTTGTAATTTGTTTACTTTGAGCTTTTTTATAGTTTAATGCACCACTTACAACGGCACTTGCAATTGCTCCACTTATTACATGTCCTAAAACATTTCTTGGAGCTCCTGTATCAATAACTATTTCTTTCATTCTTCTTCCTTATTTTTTAACTCAACTTTTTCTTCTGAAGATTTCTTCATAGGACAAATAGAACCTTTTAATTCATCTAAATTTTCTTTTGTTTTTTCTAAAGTAGTATTTGCAAAATCTTTTGATTTTTCAAATAGTTTTGAAGTTTTTTCTTTTAAATTATCTCTATTTTTAAAAGCAATAACAGCACCAGCACCAACAGCCAATCCTAATATAAATGGTAAAGCCATTTTTTACTCCTCTTCTTTAATATTTTTTTTTGAAAGGTAATTATTTAAAAGAGCAATTGTTGCAGCTCCTAAAACAGCTCCACTAACCATAGATAAGTTTAATTTAGAAAAAATAGTTGAAATCGAACTTTCATCAATATTTCCACTCATAATATCATCTAAAATAACTTGGTAATCTCCTAGTTTTTCCATAATATTTTCTGCATTAATATTTGTTGTATTTCCATTAGTATAATGATTTAATACACAATTTCTAAATGCTGGTAAATGATTATTAAATGAAGCTGCTTGAAGTCTATAAAGAGTATCTTTTATGTCATTTTCAATAGCAAAGCCAAGTAGATTATTGTACATTGCAATATTATCTATCTCACTAGCAACTCCCATTTCACAACACTCGATTAAAGTATTCGGGATTTCTATTTTTGAAGCCCAATTATTTATTGGAACTTCAACACCATATTTTTCCATCAATTTTATAAGTGCAGCATAATGAACAGCTTCTGCTTCTTTTATATTTACAAAAGGTTGAACTAACCCAAACTTTTCAATTATTTTTGTGTAAGTTTCATAGGCTTTAAATTCATCATAAACGGCAATTCTTAAAATTTGAGAAGTTATGGGAACTTGACTATTTATATCTACTCTTGTTGATATTAATAGTGCTTCATCAATATTTGTTTCCAATTAAATAACCTCCTTTGCAAGTTCATTTATTAATATAGATAACTCATCTACATTTTCATTTTTAACTAAATCTTCCCAATGTTTTGGTTTAAATATAGTTGGTTCATAAATAATCGTAACAGAAGCAATAATTTTATTTATTTTAATACTAATTATTCCATCTATTTTATTTGGTAAATTTTCAATATCACTGATAGTTATATTTCCACCTGAATCTTTTATTTTTGGATTTACTCGAACCCTTAATCTTCCAGGTGTGTGGGCAATAATTGAAAAAAAACTAGCAATTTTAATAATATCTTGTGTACAAATCAAAATAATCCTTTCATTATTAGCATTCTTTCTTAGTTAGACTTAAGTTAAACTTATTATAAATTAAAAATCATTATCACTTTTTGTTTTGACAAGGTTCACAAACTCCATAAATAGTCATAACATGTTCTTTTAAAATAAAATTATTCTTTTCTGCAACTTTAATTTGATTTAATTCTATTAAATCATCTGAAAACTCAACGATAATACCACATGAAGTACAAATTAGATGATCATGATGTTCAGTAATGTTTAGTTCATATCTAACAACTCCATCTCCAATATCTAATTGATTTACTAATTTCATATCATGTAGAAACTTCATAGCACGATAAACTGTTGCTATTCCTATAGATACATTATAGTTTTTTTTGATTTTATTTGAAATCTCTTCTGCGGTTAAATGTTCTTTTGAAAAATATAAAATTTTTAATATATAATCTTTTTGAATTGAATTTTTCAAACCTATTTTTGATACATTATTTTTAAAGTTTTTTAAAAAAATGTCAAATGATATTTCTTGATTGTTTTCCATTAGTTAAAGCCTTTTATAATGATGAATATAATACTTAAAGAGAGTGTAAAACCATATAGTTTCCATAGATTCTTATGTATTTTAACATTTTTTTTGTATAACTGTGAATTTGTAATGTCTATTTGATTAAATAATTCTTTCAAAATAGCTCCTTTTCATAAAAGTAAATCTTATCATTAGTTATCTTAAAGAATATTGATTGTAATTATCATTTTAAATCTAAATTAAGTAATTTACATCTATAATCAAAAAAAATTAAAAAGGATCTTTATGTTAAATGTTACACTTTTAACATCTGTTGCAAAAAGTGCTTTAGTTGGGGCTGTTGCTACAAAATTGGTTGATACCTTAATATCTTCAAAAATAAACAATAAAATAGAACAAAATAAATGGCTTAGAAATACGAAGTTAGAGTTATTTTCAAAATTTACAGAAGATATATTATCTATTGATACTTTAAATATTGAAATTCAACTAAGAGAAATTAAAAAAACATCAGCAAAAATAATATTACTCGTAAACGATAGAAAAGTAAATGATAAAATTGAGAATTATATAAATGCGTTGATAAAATTTAATGAAAATGAACGAATTGAAAAAAATGCATTAAGTTTAGTAAATAAAGATATGATCTCTTTTTTAAGTAGAAATATAAAATTAAATGGAAATTAAAATAATCTATCAAAAATAGGAATAAAAATGAATTTTAGAATTGAAAAAGATACAATGGGTGAAATTAAAGTTGCTAATGACAAATATTGGCAAGCTCAAACTCAAAGAAGTTTAGAAAATTTTCCAATTGGTGATGAAAAAATGCCAAAAGAAATAATTGAAGGTTTTGCGTATTTAAAAAAAGCTTGCGCAATAGTAAATAATAAATTAAAAAGATTAGATGATATAAAAACAGATGCAATTTGTAAAGCTTGCGATGAGGTAATTGAAAAAAAATTAGAAAATAATTTTCCTTTGGTTGTTTGGCAAACAGGTTCTGGAACACAATCAAATATGAATATAAATGAAGTTGTAGCTTCAAGGGCAACTGAAATTTTAGGAAAAGATTTTAGAGTAGAAAAATTAATTCATCCAAATGATGATGTAAACAAAGGTCAAAGTTCGAATGATACTTTTCCAACAGCAATGAGAGTTGCTTTTGTACTTGATATTCAAAAAAGATTAATACCTGCGATAAATATTTTAAAAACTACTTTAGAAAAAAAATCAAAAGAGTTTGAAAATATTGTAAAAATAGGAAGAACTCATTTACAAGATGCAACTCCACTAACTTTGGGGCAAGAAATATCAGCTTATGTTGATATGTTAAATAAAGCTTTGGCTCAAATTGATGATTCTATGAAATATATCGTAGAACTTGCAATTGGAGGAACTGCTGTTGGAACAGGGCTTAATTCTCATCCTAATTTTTCACCAATGGTTTGTGAAGCTTTAAATTTATTAACAAATACAAAATATCCTTTTAAATCTCATCCAAATAAATTTCATGCTTTAACAGCGCATGATGGTGAAGTGGTTTTAAGCGGAGTTTTAACAGCACTTGCCTCAAATCTTATGAAAATAGCAAATGATATTAGATGGCTTTCATCAGGCCCTAGATGTGGAATAGGAGAAATTAATATCCCTGAAAATGAACCTGGAAGTTCAATAATGCCTGGAAAAGTAAACCCAACTCAAAGTGAAGCAATGACTATGGTAGCTGTTCAAGTGATGGGAAATAATACAGCAGTTTCAATAGCTGCTAGCCAAGGTAATTTTGAATTAAATGTATTTAAACCTGTAATTGCTTTAAATATTTTACAGTCAATTAGACTTTTAAGTGACACTATGCTTGCATTTAATGATAATTGTGCAGTTGGAATTGAAGCAAATTTGGTAAATATAAATAAATATTTAAATGATTCTTTGATGCTAGTAACGGCACTTAATCCATATATTGGATATGAAAAAGCAGCATTAATAGCAAAAACGGCTCATAAAAATGGAACTACACTTAAACAAGAAGCAGTAAATCTTGGAATTTTAAGTGAAAAAGAGTTTGATTTATATGTAAAACCAGAAGATATGATAAAACCTAGTTTATAATGGAGATTTAGTTGAAAGAGTTAGAAAAGTACTTTTTGATTGAAGAGTTTGAAGATGGTTGGGGAATGGATGATGAGTTTATTTGTGAAGAACAGCTGTTTGATTATTGTACAGAAGCTTTGTTTATTCCTGACGAAAAAATCGAAGAGCTAAATATGATAGGTGGTGAACTTGAAATTGTTCTAAAAGATTTGGAATTAGAAGATTTAGCTGAAGATTGGTATGTAAATCTTCAAAAATCTTCTAAGGATAATTGAATTTGATTTAAATCATTTTAAGTAGACTAATTGTTGGATACACTTTTTTATTGATTATAAAAGGAAACTAATGTTCAGTTTTATTTTTACTAAAAAAGAAAAAAAGTTTAAAAGAGAAAAAACATTTGTTTGCAAGCATTGTAAATATACTTGCGAAGGTTGTAATACCAGATTTTGTTATGCTTGTCATTCAAATTCTGGTAATCCTTGTCCCCAGTGCGGTAAAACTAATTTACAAGAAAAAGAATTATCAATATAAATATTTAAACCTCTATACTAAAAGAAGCACCTTTATCTTTATTAAAAACTTTTATTTTTCCTTTAAAATGTGATTCTATAATCATTTTTGACATATAAAGACCAATTCCACTTCCTTTTTGTTTTGTTGTGAAATATGGATCAAATATGTGATTTATGTATTTGTTTTCTATTCCACCTGCATTGTCTAAAATAGTAGTTATTATTGAGTCATTTTTTTCGTTTATTGAAATAATTATTTTCGGATTTTGTATTTGTCTTGAAATCAAAACATCTTTTGCATTTGTTAAAATATTTAAAATTACTTGAGAATATTCATTTTCATAAGCATTAATTTGTTTATCTTTTATAACATTAAATTCAAATTCTATTTTGTTACTTTCAAAAATTGGTTCCATTATTTCTAAAGCTTTTTTTACAGCAACACTGATATAAAAAATCTCTTTTTGTTTATTTGGTTTATAAAAGTCTCTAAAATTATCTATAGTTTTGGACATAAAATCTAGTTGAGCATTTGATTCTTCAATTTTTTCTTTTAAATATTTTTTATCCAAAGGTTCATCTTCAAAAGCTAATTGTAAATTCATATTTATAAAACCTAAATGTGTTAAAGGTTGTCGCCATTGATGGGCAATATTGTTTATCATTTCTCCCATTGAGGCTAATTTACTTTGATGAATTAGAAGTTTTTCTTTTTCATTTTTTTCTTCAACCATTTTTTTTAGGGTGTATCCAAGAGCAAAACTAAAAATTAAAGATTCAATTGGTGCTGATAGATGTACGGTATAAATTCCACTAATTTCAATTGAATCAAGTTCTGTTAAAAAAAGAAATAGAAAAACAATAAACCAACCTAATGTATAAACTATATGAAGATAGTTTTTTTGAAATACTGAAATTAAACCTGCAAGTGTTGATATAAAAAAACTTACATAAAATGGCATATATTCATATAAAATTGAATATTTAAAAATAAAAATAGCAAAAATATCAAGAATATTTACTCCTATTAGAATCAATATTATTTTATTCATAAAAGGCATAGTAACTTTAGTATTTAAAACTTCCTTTGCAAATAAAAGAGTAAAAAGTAAACTTCCTGTTTCAAAAATATCAGTGAGAGCTTGTTCAAGAGTTGTTACATATGATTTATAACTTAAATAAGTAAAAGCGCATAATGTTAAAAGAACAAAAAGTTGCATAATTGAATAATATAAAAAATAACGAGTTTGTGAAGAAAAATAGATAATCAAATAGTACAAAAACGCACAAAAAATTATTCCATAAGCTACTCCATACAAAATTCCTTCATATTTTAATAAATATTTATATTCAAAATTATTTATATATTTCCAACGAAATTCAGCTTGTTTTGACTCTTTATATTTATATTTAAAAAAAAGTTCTTTTTTTTGATATTTATCTAGTTTTATTACCATAATATCATTGATTGTTTCATATATTGCATTTGTATAAATTAGACTTTTTTCATCTGAAACTATAGTCAGATAATAAGTTTCATCTTTTAATTGTTCTAAATTAACATCAAATTTTATTGTAAATTCTGAGAGTTGTTTATCTCTATATTCAAAAAAAGATAAATCTTTAAAATTTATATGATCTTCTGCAACATAATCTTTTATTAAATCACTGCTAAAAAGATTTGAGAAAAAAAGAGTAAAAAGGATTAAATATTTCATAATCATATTATACTAATAAATTAATTAATATTAATAGTAATTATCATAATTTATATTTTTTATAGTATAATTCCGCCATGAGTATAAATGAATTTAAAAATATAAAAATTTTATTTGTTGAAGATGAAGATAATATTAGAATAAATGCTACTTCATATTTAAAAAGATTATTTGATGAGGTTTATGAAGCAAAAGATGCTTTTGAAGCTTTTGAAATAATTGAGTATAAAAAACCACATATAATAATTACAGACATAAATATGCCTAAAATAAATGGTTTAGAAATGATAAAAAAAATCAGAGAAAAAGGTTTAGATACAAATATTATAGTTTTAAGTGCATTTACCCAAACTAGTTATTTATTGGAAGCTATTGAATTAGGACTTGTAAAATATTTAGTAAAACCAATTCGGCATGAAACTATTTATCCTGTTTTAACTCAATGCGTAAAAAAAATTAAAAATGATAATTCAAATATAAAATATTTTTCAAAAGATTGTTATTTTGATATGTTAAATAAAATATTAATAAAAGATAATCTAAACATAAAACTTACAAATAAAGAGTCAGATTTATTATCTTTATTATGTGAAAATAAAAATCAAACAGTTTTTTATGAAACAATTGAAGCTGTAGTTTGGAATGATTCTTTTATGAGTGAAGATGCTATTCGTTCGGTTGCTAGAAATCTAAGAAAAAAACTTCCAAGAAATTGCTTGGAGAATTTTTCTAAAATTGGATATAAAATAGTTACTTTAGATTAAAGTTTAACCCATTTGGAAATATAAAAATAAAATCTCTTTTTTAATATTTAGTTTATATTTTTCTATATCAAGATTTCTTATCTCTTTTGAGTTTTTCAAAGTATCTACATCTTCGATTGCTTTAAATCCAGCAGCATATTCTTCTTGATTTAACTGTAATAATTCTTCATAAAGTTTAATATCATTTTGTGCTAAATTAATTCTTTGTTCATATTGTTTTATTGTTTCAAAAGAAGTTTCATAGATTTTTTCTAATTTAATATAAGTTAAATCTTCTTCTTTTTTATTTTGTAAAAAAACTAATTTTGAGTGTTGAATATCATTTGAAGACGTTAAACTCAAGGGAATACTAACACTTGCTCCATATTTATAATAGTCATCGACATTATCATTTGTATCTGAATTATTGTATCCAGCCGTTCCATTTATTTTAAAAGATGGTAAATAACTACTTTTTGTTTTTTGATATTGGGTTTGACTAATTTTTGATTCCATTTGGGCATATTGTTTTTGTGAAGATTTATCTAAAAATTCTTCTTTAGAAATAAGAGAAATATCTGGTAAATTGATATTTGAAATATCATATGAAGTTAGTTTTTTTATCTCATTTTGGTATTTTACTTTTTCTAGCATTAATTCCATTTTTGTATCTTCAAGAAGATTTTTTGTCATAATTGCATCATTTAAATCGCTAATATCACTCTCTCCATTTTTATATTGAGATTTTTTTATACTAACTTCAATTTCTTTATTTTTAACATTTAAAATATTTTGTTTAATAGTAAGATTATTTACTAATAAATTTATAATATTGCTATATAACAAATATAAATCATCTTGATTATCCATTTGTATTTTTAGAGCCTCTTGGCTAAAAAGATAATTTGCATAATCAATTTTGGCGCTTATCCCACCAAAATTATAAACTTCTTGGGTTAAACTTAAAGAGTAATCTTTACTTTCAAAGTTTTCATTATCTTTACTTTGACTAACACTTAAATCAATATCACTGAGCCAATCATATTGATTTACTTTTTGTTTTTCTTCAATACTTTTGATTTTAAGTTCTTTTATTTCATTTTTTAAAGGTAATAAAACACTAATTTCTTCTTTTGCAAAAACTATAGAAACAAAAAAAATAGGTAACAAAAATCTTTTCATTATTTAAACTCCACATTTACACTTTGACCAAAATCTTTTGAGTCAATTTCAATTTCAGCTTTATATGCTGAAATAAAAGTTTTATCAGGTGTAATATCTAGTTTTTTTATAGTAGCATTTGATTTTTTACCATCTAAATAAATCTCTTTGGATTTTATATCTTTATAATCTTCTTTATTTAAATACAATACAAGCTTTGCTTTACTTGTATCATAAGCGGTTGCTATTTTTGTACCTGCGTTTACATAATCATATTTATTTACAATAAACTCTTTTAGATATAAATTATTTAAAGTTATCTCTTTTTTATTTAAGATGTCTTTTGTGTTTGTTATTGAAAGTTCAAGATTTTTTATACTATTTTTTAATTCAATAATTTGCATATATTTTTCATCTTTTTCATAATCACTTTTTCCAGTAATTGTTTTGTATTTATTGTAATAATTTTCCAAAATTACAAGTTTTTCATTTAAAAGTTTTAGTTGAGTTTGATAAAGATTTAAATTTTCTTTTTCAAGAACATTATCAATTTTTACAATAACGCCATTTACTATACTCATCTCTTTTGTTTTATCAAGAAAAGTAATTTCTCCATTTGTATTTGCATATATACTAAATTCGTCTTTTGGTTCGATTTTTGCTATATAGTTATTGGCAAATAAAAGAATTGGAAGTAGTAGAAAAAAATATCGTATCATTTTTAGTCCTTGATTTTAAATAAAGTTGCAAAAAGTGCAGGAACATAAATAAGGTTCAAAATAGTTCCCCATAAAATACCAAATCCTAAAGAAACGGCAATTGGTTGAAGCATCACAGATTCTCCTGTTGGGAAAAATATTAGAGTAAATAATCCTAACATAGTTGTTATTGAGGTTATTAAAATAGGTCGAACTCTAAGTCTAGCTTTTTCAAAAAACTCTTTTCTAGTTCTTGTATGATGTAAAAAATCTAACATAATAATTCCATCATTAATTACAACTCCTGCAAGTCCTAGCATTCCTATCATTGATTGAGAATTTAGATTTATTCCTATAACAAAATGCCCAATAATTGGACCTAAAATGCTAAAAGGAATAACAGAAAGAATAATAAATGAACTTTTAAAAGAAGGGAAAATAGTCAATAAAGTAATAAAAATTAAAAACATAGCTACTAAAAAAGCTTTTATTAAATCAAATGCCATTTGTTCACTTTTTTCTTTTTCTCCACCAAAATTAATATTAACACCATCATTTTTTATGGTATTAATATTTTCTTCTAATAGATTTAATACTTCTGTTGAATTTACAATATTATTATCAACATTTGCTAATACTTTTTTATAAATCTGTCCATTTATTTTTTCAATCTCTTCAAAGTTTCTTTCTATTTTAAAATCCACAACTTCTTTTAATTGAACAAATTGTTTATTATCTAAAGGAATATAAAAGTTTTTTAGTTCATTTAAACTATCTTTATATATTGATTTTGTGGTGATTTTGATAATTCCATCTTCGTTAAAAGTATTAGCTTGTTCTTTTTCTAAAAAGAAACTATTTATTGCATTTGCTAAATTACTATCTGTTAATCCAAGTTGTTTGCCGTAAGAATTGATAATATATTTATATTCACTTTGTCCAAGTACCGTATTATCACTAATATCTTTAACTCCATTAATTGTGTGAAGTCTTTCTTTTAATTTTTCAATACTTTGGATTAGTAATGTAGTATTTGCACTATTTAAAAGAATTTCAATATCAGTTGTTACTCCACCAATTCTATTTGTTGTTACATTATGTTCAACAGCATTATCTTCTTTTAGTAAAGGATTAATTAAATCTCTTATCATATTTATAGCTTCATTTGAGGTGATTAATCGAACTTTATTAGTTCTTTGAAAATCAAAACTTAGATTTAAAATAGGATTAACATAATTTTCTAAAAAGTTGTTTTCTCTAAAATCTTCAAGCTCTAACAAAAGAGTAAATCCATTTTCAATTGTTTCACTAGAATCAGTTATATCTTCATAAAATCCAACAGTTGTGTTTATATTTTTAATGTATATCTCTTTTGCATGATTTGATAAAGCTTCTTCATATTTTTTTGCAATTTGATTAGTGATTTCAATAGGAATAGAATCTTCAAGTTTGACTGATAATTTAATATTATTTGAGTCCATATCAGGGAAAAGTTGAAATCTACTACTTTGAATAAGTAAAATAGAAACTATAGGAATAGTTATAAAAAAAGTGATTAAAAAACTTCTTTTGTATTCAATAACTTTATGCAAAACCATTTCATAAAAATTATAAAGTTTTGTCCAATCTAATTGTTTTTCGTTGGCTTTTAAAATCTGTTTAGAGTGTAAAGGTAAAAATAAAAATGATTCAAGAATTGAAGAAATTATTAAACAAGAGATTATAATAGGAATAAGTTTCATTAAAAGACCCATTTCTCCACTTATAAACAGCATTGGTAAAAAAGCAAAAATTGTTGTTAATCCTGCAATTATTACAGGAGCAATCATTTGTTTTGTACCTTTTAATACAGCATCATTAATCTTATAACCATCATCGAGGTATCGTTGAATATTTTCACTTATGATAATAGCATCATCAACAACAATCCCCAAAGCAATTAACATAGCCATCATTGATACCATATTTAAACTATATCCCATTATTTCAATAAACAATAAAGCAATAACAAATGAAAAAGGAATTCCTAAAATAATTACAAATGAAAGTCTTGGACTTATCAATATATACATTGCAAGTCCAACTAAAATAAGCCCTAAAACAATATTTGAAAGAATAGTTTTGATTCTTTCTTGAATAGGAGCTGAGTTATCCCTTGAAATACTTAAAGATATATCAGAATTATTTTGTTCGGTTTTTTTCAATAATTCTTTTATATTTTCTACAAGTTTTATACTATCTCCATATTTATCTTTATAAACACGCAAAGTTATAGTATTTTCACCATTGAGTCTAGCAATCGTCTCTTTTTGTGGATAATCAATAGAAATATTAGCAATATCGCTTAAATAAACTTTTTTATCATCTACTTTTATAATACTATTTTTCCAAAACTCTTCATTAAATTTGTTATTTTGAGCACTCAAATAGATATGATTACCAACTTGTTCAATATTTGCTACTGGATAAATATAAGATAATTGAGATATTGCATCTATTACGCTAGAACTATTTAGTCCATACATATTAATTTTTTTTGTATCTAACACTAAATCAATTTGTAAATCAGCATCGCCGTAGTTATTAACTTTACTAACATGTTCAATTTGCATTAAAGATGTTCTTAAATTACTTGCAATTTTAATTAATTCTTTTTGTTCATATTTTGAAGAGTTTAATGAAATAGTTAATAATGACCACCCATAATCAATACTTCGAACAGTAGGTTCTGTCATATCAGAAGGAAAATATCTTTTTGCAGCACTAACTGCATCTTTTATTTCATTGATTTTTTCAATTTTATCAACACCATCTTGTAGTTCAATTTCAATAGAAAAATATCCAGAATGAATAAAAGAGTTTATTTTTCCTAAGCCAGAAATAGAGTTAATTTCATTTTCAATTTCACTTACTGCAAAATTGTTTAAATTATCAGCACTAGCTCCACTATATGAACCTTCAATTTCTATCATTTCAAGTTCAGTTGAAGGAAAAATTTCTTTTGGAATTTTAGTGTAAGAAAAAATCCCAAGGATTAATATAAAAACTAATATCGTATGATTTAAGTGGGAATTTTTGAAAAAATAATTGATTATTTTGTACATGGAATGATTTTAAACCTTTATAAAATTTGAAATTAAAATATATGAAAATGGTTTAATACCCTTTCATATATCTGCCCATTTGAGTGATTAAATCTAAAAAAAGACTCTTTAATATGATCTTGAAGATTTTCTTTTTTTATGCCTCTAAATTTTTTTAGACGAGTGTCAATAAAAGTTTGTACGCTAGTATTTGTAGTATAAAACCCTAAAATCGTAAAATTCTTAGTATATTTATTATAAATAAGTCGAACAGAATTGTTTTTTTTATGGTTTACAAAAGTTTGTTCTAGCTTATTTTGTATAAAACTATTTATATTTGGGAAAATAAAACTTTCTTTATCTAAAAGAACAATTTTATTTTCTTCTTGAAGAAAATAGATATTTTTTTCATAAATTTTCATATAAGTAATATTCAAATCAATTTCACCATTTTTTGAATTAATATAAGAGTCAAATAATATTTCTCTAAATATTTTGTAGTAACTATTAATTGTTTGTCTACTTATATTTAATTTCTCTGCTGTTTGACTTGCTGTAAAATCTTTTGAAAAAAAGTAGCAAATTTTCTTTAACTGAGAAGTTTCAATTTTAATCTTATTTGTAATGATATTTTTGTTTTCTAATCTTGACATAATCACAGTATATATAAAAAAAATGGCTAAAAAATGGCTAATTCAAATATTTTAAGTAAAGTTTCATTCCTTGTCATGAGTCTTTTTTGAATCAGAGTATATTAAGTTAAATGTGGAAATAATTCCACCTATTAATGAGACTAATTATCATAATTAAAAAAACAAGGAAACAAATTGCGAAATATAAAAAGAAGAATAATTCCACTATCACTTTGTCTATCAATGATTTTAGGAAGCCAATTATTTGCTGAAAATACAGATACTTTACTTGAAGAAGTAGAAGTTTCGGAAAATAATAATTACTATATTGAGAATGGTGTAACGGAAGGAGTCGATTCATATACTACTAAAAGTATGAGTACTTCTACAAAAGTTGATTTATCTCCAAAGGATACTCCTCAAACTGTAATGGTTTTTACAAGACAAAAACTTGATGACCAGAATATAACTTCTTTTCAAGATTTATTAGCAAAAACTCCAGGTGTTACAATAAATAAATGGGATGAAAGAGTTATGCCTACAGCAAGAGGTTTTAGTGTAGATTATTATTTATTTGATGGAATGCCTACTTATCAACAAACTGCAAATGATATAGATTTAGCTATTTTTGATAGAGTTGAAGTAGTTAAAGGTGCAAATGGATTGATGACAGGTGCTGGAAATCCAGCTATGGGGATGAATTTTATTAGAAAACATGCAAATTCTAAAGAATTTGTTGGAACAGCAAATTTATCTGCTGGTTCTTGGAATAATTATAGTTCTACGGTTGATATTCAATCTGCTTTAAATGAAAAAGGAAATATTAGAGCAAGACTTGTTGCTAAACATCAAGATAAAGAATCATATATGGATAATTATGAAAAATCAACAGATGTTTTATATGGTGTGGTTGATATGGATTTAACTGATACTACATATTTGTCTTTTGGTGGAGGTTATGAAGATTTACAAAGAGATGGTGTACGATGGGGAGGATTACCAGCTTTTTATACTGATGGAACAAGGACAAGTTTTGATAGATCAAATACAGTTTCAGGCGATTGGACATATTGGGATGTTAAAACTAAAAATTATTTTGCAGATTTGAAACAATATGTTTATGATGATATTTCTTTAAATTTATCAGTATCCAATCGAGAATTTGATACTGATACAAAACTTGCATATTTTAGTGGAAAAGTTAATAAAGCAACAGGACTTGGAACAGGCTCTCCTTCTCGATATACAAGTGAAAGAACAGAAAATGAAAATAATATAGATTTATATGGTTCTATACCTTTTGAAATAGCTAGTTTAGAACATGAGATAGTGGTAGGAACAATGTATAACAAACATAAAGTAACAAAAGATAATTGGGCGAATGCAAATCTTACAAATGTAACAGTAGATGTTTTAAATATAGAAAATCCATATTCAAATTGGACTTCTAGCGGTAATAATGTATTAAATCAAACAACACAAAAAGGTACATATTTAGCTGGAAAATTTTCTTTAATGGAAGATTTAAAACTTATAAGTGGATTTAGGGTCTCAAATTGGGAATATGAAGTGGCAAATGGAGTAGGAAATAGAGAATTTGAAAATGAAATAACTCCTTATGTTGGGTTGATTTATGATATTGACAATAATCACAGTATTTATACTAGTTATACAAATATTTTTAAACCACAAAGTTTTAAAACAGCTAATGGAGATTATTTAGATCCTGTTGAGGGACAAAGTCAAGAAGTTGGAGTAAAAGGTGAATATTTTAATGGAAACCTAAATACTTCAGTTTCATTATTTAAAATTGAACAAGATGGTGTTGGTGAAAAAATTGATGGCGTATTTGTTGTTAATACAACTGAATCAGCTTATAGAGCAGCTAGTGGTGTTGAGAGTAAGGGTATTGAATTTATTGCATCGGGAAAACTTACTGATAATTTAGGCTTAGATTTTGGTTTAGCAAACTTTGAGGCGAAAGATGCAAAAGGTAATAAATTTAATACAGATTCTTCGAGAACAACAGCAAATTTATTTGCTAAATATACTATTAATGATTATCGATTTGGTGGTGGAATAAATTACAAAAGTAAAATATATTCAGGCACAGGTGTTAATGAAATCGCACAAGATGGATATTTTACAAATGATTTAATGGCAGGATATAAAATTAATAAGAATTTTGATTTGCAATTAAATGTTAATAACATATTTGACAAAGTGTATTATGAAAGACTTGGGGCTAATTCTATGGTTTATGGTGACCCTAGAAATGCCACACTAGGGATGAAATATACATTCTAGAAAAGAGGCTTTAAAAGTCTTTTTTTAATAAGGAAAAAAATGAAAAATATTAAAAGAAAAATAATTCCACTATCACTTTGTCTATCAATGATATTAGGAAACCAATTATTTGCTGAAAATACAAATACTTTACTTGAAGAGGTTAATGTTTCAGAAACTGCACAAAATGGAACTGCTGAAAATGGATATGTGGTGAAAGAGACAACTGGAATCGGAATTTGGGATAAAAGAAGTTTGCAAGATACTCCTTATCAAATGAGCATAGTTTCACAAGATATGATAGAAAACACTGCAAGTGGAATTGACCAAATTTTTAAAATGAATCCAGTTGTTCAAGTAACAAGAACTTCAACTTCTTCTCATAGTTGGAATACACCTGAAATAAATATAAGAGGATTTAGTGCTTCAGGAAATCACATTTTAGATGGTATACCATTTTCTTGGGTAGAAGGGGTTACAACAGAAGAACTTGAAAGAATAGAAGTATTAAACGGACTATCTGGATTTTTATATGGTGTTGGATATGTAGGAGGTGCAGTTAATTATGTAACAAAAAAACCGACATTAGAAAGAATTACAGATTTAACTATTGGAAGTACTGGAAATGAAGCAGCTTATATACATGCTGATTTAGGTGGAAAGATTGATGAAAAAGGAAAATTCTCTTATAGATTAAATGCTTTAAAACAAGATGGTGAGACTTCTATAAAAGACCAAAATATAGATAGAGAATTAATAACTGGAGCATTAGATTGGAGAGTAACTGATGATTTACTTTTAACATTTGATGCTTCGCATAAAGAGAATAAAACAGATAAATTAACTGCTTCGTTTTCTAGTAATCAATCTGCAAGTATTTTAGATCCAAAACAAGGATATTCACCTGCTTGGACATTTTCTGATACTTCTCAAGATAGATTAGGATTTAAATCTTTATGGCAGATTAATGACAATGTAAAACTTAGAACTGGATATATCCATCTTGAACATGAAAATGATATGTCTATGTCTTACGTATATGATAATTATGATGGAACATACAGACTTAACTATTATAGGGCTTGGCCTCAGACATCAACAACTCAAGGTGCTTATGTTTATACAGATATTGATTTTGATACTTTTGGAATTGAACATACCTTAACAATTGGTGGTTCTGGGAATAAAAAGAAAAGTAATAGTATTGATGGTGCTTGGGAATGGGTTAATTTAGGTAATTATACATTAGACCAATTAAATAATGTATCAAAACCAACTTATATCGGTAGTACTAATAATAAAACTTATTTATCTAGTCGTAATGAAAAAACAAATCTTATGGTTGGTGATGATATAAGATTTAATGACCAATGGAGTGCATTAGTTGGATTTAATTATGCAGAAGTTGAAGAAAAAAATTACAATATTAATGGTGAAAAAACTGGTGGATATGATGCAAATGATATAACACCAAGTATATCTTTAATCTATAAACCATTTGAAGATTTGACAACTTACACAACATATATGGAATCTTTAGAAAGTGGTACTATTGTTGGAGATTTATATTCAAATGCTGGAGAAATCTTTGACCCTTATGTAAGTAAACAATATGAAGTTGGAGCAAAATACTCTATTTCACAAAATTTACTTTTAAGTTCAGCATTATTTAGAATTGAAAAAGCAAATTCATATGAAGAACAAACTTCTTCAAAACCAATATTAACTCAAGATGGATTAGTAATTCACCAAGGTTTAGAGCTAACGGTAACTGGAAAATTAACTGATAATCTTACCGTTGTAACTGGTGGAACAATTATGGATTTAGAAATAGATAAAGCTGAATCAAATGAAGGTAAAAAACCTACAAATGTAGCTTCTAAAATGGCAAAACTTTATACCGAGTATAATATTCCTACGGTTCAAGGTTTAGCATTAACTGGTGGAGCTTATTGGACAGGAGAATCATATAGAGATGGCGCAAATACAGATGTTATTCCATCTTATACAGTTTATGATGGAGGATTCAGATATAAAACTAAATTAGATAAATATTCGACAACTTATATCGTTAATGTTACAAATCTAACTAATAAAGAGTATTGGAGAGGTTCAACATCTTTTGGTGAACCTAGAAATATAGCTTTATCTATGAAAGTAGAATTTTAATTAACAAGTAAAATTTAGAATGAATAATATTAGAGGAAGTGTAAATTGGCAGGATAAATTTTATTCTGATGTAACTAATCTAGTTGGAGATTAACACAAGATGATGTAGTTATAATAAATTTAATGGGTAAATATGAAATTCCAAAAAATTTATCTGCTCAGCTAAATGTTAATAATTTATTTGATAAAGAGTATTACTCAAATATTGTTTATGATATGCAATATATTTATGGTGACCCCAGAAATACAACTTTATCGTTGAATTATAAATTTTAATAAAAAGAGATTTTAAAAGTCTCTTTTTATATATAGGAAAAAAATGAAAGAATTAATAAAAAACTTATCAACCCCAGAACAAAGTGGAAAAAGAATTGGGTTATTTAGAACTCTCTGTGCTATTTTCGGAGGACTTTTAGTAGCTTATTTAGGAATGACTTTACTTCTTTATATAATTCCAGGAACTCCTGGTGAATCTATTATCGTTCCTTTACTTCTTAATACCATGGCTTGGGCAGGAGTTGCTTTATGGATAAGTGTTTCTTCTACTAAATTAAGTGCAATATTGAGAGTTGTAATTCCTTCTTTGATATTTTCAATTCTTATAGCTATTTTATATAATATTTAAGGTAAAAAATGAACGAAAATTTAGAAAAAGAATCAAATAAACTATTTAAACAAAGACTCCAAAGAGTTCATGTGGCAACGGGAATAAGTTTTTCTTTACTTATGTATGTGGCTGTATTTTTTGGAGTATTTGCTATTTTATTACCTTATATTCAAGTTTGGGAAAAACCTTCACGGCATTATCAGATAGCTGATATTACGAAAATAGATTATGGTTCTATGATTGACCCCGTTTTAGCAGATTCTGATTATCCAAAAATGAATGGTGTTACTATTATTCTTCCAGGTTATATGGAAGATCCATCTCTTAGAATTAGAGCTCCTTATACAAAAACGAGAGTATTTAATCCAAATACAAATCAAGAAGTAGAAAATGAAGATGACCAATCAGAATTAGCAAGATTTTTAAATCACATGCATTATGGAAGACCTTTTAAAGATGTTGGTTATTTAATATTTGGTTTTACGGCTGTTGCTTGTATGTTTTTGGTTATTGGTGGAGTTATTTTAATCTTGAAAATAAAATACAAAAATGATGGTAAAAATCCTGCAAGTAAATTTTCAAAGTGGCATAGAAAAATTTTTACTTGGGTATTTCCTCCTTTTATTATTATCACGCTAACGGGTGCTTTTATGAACATAGGATATGATGGTTCTGCTCCTATGACTTCCCTTGCTTCAAAAGGTGAAACAAGTCGAATTTTTCAGCTTACTGAACCGATTCTTTTTCCTGAAGAGCCAAAAATAGAAAAGAAAAATGACACTGCTTTAATGCTTCCTATGAATGAATTAATCAAAAAAGCAAAACAGATAAATTCAGATTTAGATTTTCAAAGAATAGAATTAATTAATTGGGGTGATTCAAGTGCTACTGCAAAACTTGAGGGATATAATCCTTATATGCCATTTTTAAATGGTATTTCAAATAAACCTAGTATTACTCTAAGTGGAGTTGATGGAACTTTAATAAGTGAACACAAAGTAATGGATAAACATTGGAGTGGACTTTTTTATGACAGTATTTTTTTCCTACACTTCTTATTTGGTGTTGATACTTTTACTAGATTATTTATTGCAACTTTAATGACAATTTCTAGTTTTGCTTTAGGTTTTGGAGTTTTATTATGGCTTGAAAAAAAGGCTAGAAAATTCCCAAATCATATCCCCGTTTATCAATGGATGGGAAAATTATCACTTAGTGTGATGATAGGGGTGATTCCTGCAACTGGATTTTTATTTGTAAGTCAATGGTTATTTCCTTTTGATTTAGAAAATAGGGTAGCTTTACAAAAAGGGCTTTTTGGTCTTTTTTGGTTAGCAACTTTAACTTGGTCTTTTTATCGATTAAATTCATATCAAGCTGCAAAAGAGTTTTTAATTTTAGGTGGAATTTTATTTATTTTAAGTCCAATTATTCACTTTATTAATAGTGGATTTTCACCAATACAACTTTGGAATGAAAATATGTTTAATATTTTAAGCGTTGATATTGGTTTATTTATTTTTGGTGTTATTTTACTTTTTGTGGGAATAAAGTTACCCCAAGATAGAGTTAAAGTTCAAGAATTTTGGGCTAAGAAATTTTAAAAAAGGATTTTTATGAAAAGATTTATATATATTTTATTTTTAATTACTACATATTTACACTCTCATGAATTAATGATGAATGTAATTGATAATAAAGATAATACAGTAACTGTAATAGGTGGGGAAACAATTGAAGGTGCGATGATAAAATTTGAATCATTACAAACAGGTGAAGTTATATTTAAACAAAGATTACCTCAAAAAAGTGAACTAACTATTACTATTCCAAACGAACCATATCAAATAGTTTTAGATGGAGGTCCAGGTGAAAAAGTTATTAAAGATGGAATCAATTTAAAAGGAGAAAATATTGATAAATCAGAAATAAATCCAACAGTAATAGAAAAGTTAACAAAAGCCGAACACGAAGTACATGAGTGGGATAAATTAACTACAATTTTATTTTCTATTGCCTTTATATTACTTCTTTTAACCATTTATTTTAGTGCAAGAAATAGTAATAAAATTTTATTATTGTTAAAGGAAAATAACTAAACTCACAATATCAATTTTAATAACTATTATCAATTTTTATAAAAAATTAAGTTTTACTTTGTTAGCATGCCGTTAATATTTTGTTAACAAAGTATAAATTTTATTAATTAAATAAAATATTATAGGGTATTAAATTGAAAGAAAATAAAGATAAACACCTAGAGTCAAAAGAGATTTTTGATAAAGAAAAAACTATTGAAATAAAGCATGATGGACAGTCTTATTATCTTAAAATTACTAAATCAAATAAATTAATACTCACTAAGTAACTACAAAATAATTAAAACATAGCCAGCAACAGTATATAGTTCTCCTACACATAGCCAGCCAAAAATTAAAATATCAAACAACTGTTATCAAATAAAATAATAAATTAATTTTTATTTGAGAATTATTAATTTCTTGGAGGAAATGAGTGAATAAATATATTGTAAATAAAAAACATAAAACAGCAAATTATTTTGGTGCCTCAGTGGTAACAGCGGCAGTTTTATTAACAACGCCTATTCTGCTAAGTGCAGAATCTACAGTTTTAGATAATGTTGAAGTTGAAACTAATCAAAATATAAATTACGGTGAAACTTATAAAGTAAATAAATCTTCATCTTCTAAAGTTACTCAAGATTTAGTAGATACTCCACAAACTATTCAAGTTATTACTAAAAAAGTAATGGAAGAACAACAAGCAACAACTTTAGTTGAAGCTTTAAGAAACACTCCTGGTATTACATTAAATCTTGGTGAAAATGGAAATACAAACTCTAAAGATAATATAAATATGAGAGGTTTTGATGCTCAAGGAAGTATTTACAAAGATGGAATTAGAGATTTAGCAAATTCAAGTAAAGATACATTTAACACAGAAGCTGTTGAAGTTACAAAAGGTGGAGTTGGAGCTGATAATGGAAGAGGTGTTTCATCTGGATATATAAATCAAGTTACAAAATCTGCTACAAATAAAGATCAAGTTGCAGGAACAGTTGGTTATAGTACAGCAGAAAATGCAAGATTAACAGCTGATTTAAATAAAAAATTAAATGAAACAACAGGTGTTAGATTAAATGTAATGAAACAAGATGGTGAAGTTGCTGGAAGGGACGAAGTTGAAATTGATAGAGCAGGAATTGCTGGTTCTATTGGATTTGGAATAGGAACGGCTACAAGAACAACTATTAATTATGAACATACAGAACAAGATGATGTTCCAGATGGTGGAATTCCAACAGTAGGATTAGAAGGAAGTGCACAAAAAGCTGATACTTCTAAATTTTATGGAAGCGTAAATGATTTTGAAGAAGCAAAAACTGATGCCTTTACTCTAAAATTTGAGCAAGATGTATCAGATAATACAATATTTACAAATACTGCAAGATATGCAAAAACAACACAAGAGATGTTATTAACTTCTCCATCTAATTTCTCAACTGCTACAAATACAGTAACAAGATCAATGCATGCAAGATGGCAAGAAAATGAGATATTAACAAATCAATCAAATTTTACAACAGAACTACAAACTGGTATGTTATTACATAAAATTAGTACAGGTATAGAATTAACAAAAGAAAATCAACTTACAAAAAATTATACTGCACAAACTGCGCAAACTTCAAATCTATATAATCCAACAAATATTTCTTGGGATGATTTAACTTTTTCTGGTCAAAAAAGTGATGGAGAAACTACAACAGTTGGAGCTTATTTATTTGATTCAATAAATATTGGAGAAAAAGTTATTTTCACAGGTGGAGGAAGATTTGATAAATATGATACTACAAATGACATAATTTCAAGTACTTTAGTTCCATCAACAATAGAGGATAAAGGACATTTAAATAGTTATAAAGCAGGTTTAGTTTATAAACCAGTAGATAATGGAAGTGTATATATTTCAAGAGCAACTACTCAATTACCTCCAGGTGGAGCAAACTTTACTTTAAGTGCAACAACTACAAATGCTAATAATCCAGATATGGAACCACAAAAATCAACTACTGATGAAGTGGGTACAAAATGGGATTTATTGGATAATAAATTATCTTTAACAACAGCTCTTTATAAAACAGTTGTGGAAAATGAAACTATGACTGAATCAGACGGAAGTACATCTCAAAATGGAGAAAAAGAGGTTAAAGGTATAGAAATCGGTGCAGTTGGTGAAATTACTGATAAATGGAGTGTAAGTACAGGTTTTGCAAAAATGAATACAGAATACACAAATTCTACATCAACAAATGAAGGTTTGAGTTTAAGATTCTCACCAGAGCATACAGCAACACTTTGGTCAACATATAAATTTACTCCAATATTTAATGTAGGAGTAGGGGCAAGATATATAGGAACACAAACTATTGCAACAAGTACAACTTCAACTCCTCCTGTTAGTAAGATTGAGGATTATACGGTTTATGATGCAATGGCTTCTTATAAATTTAATAAAAACTTAACTTATCAGTTAAATGTGTACAACTTAACTGATGAAGAGTATGTGTCTAATGTAAATAATTCTGGAAGAAGATACACTCCAGGAGCTTCAAGAAGCGGTTTATTATCTTTAGCATATAAATTTTAATTAATTCAATCCTTAGGGATTGAATTATTATTTTATAAATTAAATTACCTATAATTTTATTTACAAAGTAATAAAAGGGAAAATATATGATATTACATATACCAAATGTTCTAAACCAGAATCAAATAAAAGAGTGTAGAGAGTTATTAAATAAAGCAGATTGGATTGATGGAAAATTAACAGCAGGGAACCAAGCTATTAATGTAAAAAGCAATCTTCAATTAGCAGAAAATAACCCTTTATTACAGTATTTAAGAGATTTAATAACACATGCTTTAAAAACAAATCCTTTATTTGTAAGTGCCACTTTACCAAATCATATAATTTCACCTTTTGTAAATAGATATGAAAATAGTGCCTCTTATGGAAATCATGTTGATAACTCGATTTTATACGATGCAACGGTTGGAAAAAACTTTCGTACAGATGTTTCAAGCTCTTTATTTTTTACAGACCCTGATGAGTATGAGGGTGGTGAAATGGTTATTGAAGATACTTTTGGATTACATGAAGTAAAACTTCCAGCAGGAGATTTGATACTTTATCCCTCAACTTCTTTACATAGGGTTGAACCAGTAACCAAAGGCGTAAGAATGGTTAGTTTTATGTGGACTCAAAGTATGGTAAGAAGTGCTTGGAAAAGAAATATTCTTTTTGAACTTGATAATACAATTCAAAGCTTAAGGGCAAAACATGGAGAAACTCAAGAAACTTTAAACTTATCTATTCATTATCATAAACTCATTCAAGAGTGGGCTGAACTTTAATGATAAAAGAAAAATTAGATTATATTCCAAATGATTTAGTTTCATTAGAAGATTATGAACGATATGCCAAAGAGAGAATGGATTTTAATTCTTTAGCATATATTTGTAGTGGTGCAGCAGATGAAATAACTTATAAAAGAAATAATGAAGCCTTTAAAAATATTTTTTTAGAAACTAAAACCTTAGAAGATTTAAGTGGAGCTAATACAAAAATAGAATTATTTGGACAAAGCTACGAAAGTCCAATTTTTTTAGCTCCAGTTGCTTATCAAAGATTAGTTGATGTTAATGGCGAAATAGCAACTGCTCAAGCTTCTAATGCTATGAATACTTGTATGTGTGTTAGTTCATTTTCAAGTTGTACTTTAGAAGATATTTCAAATACTACAAGTTCACCTCTTTGGTTTCAGTTGTATATTCAACCTGATATGAATGTAAATATTGAACTTATCAAAAAAGTTGAAAAACTTGGATTTAAAGCATTAGTTATCACAATAGATGCTCCAATTTCAGGTATTAGAAATGCCGAACAAAGAGCTGGATTTTATTTTCCAAATGGAATAAGTGCAATAAATTTAGAAAATATAAACTCTATTCAAACAAGTAATAATTTTGAAAATATATTAGATATTGTAAAAACATTGCCAACTTGGAAAGATATAGAATTTATCAAAAAAAATACAAATTTACCAGTAATTTTAAAAGGAATAACTTCTGTAGATTATGCAAAAAAAGCAGTTAGTTTGGGAATAGATGCAATCATAGTTTCAAATCATGGAGGCAGAACAATTGATACTCTTCCTGCAAGTATAGAAATTTTGCCAAAAATAGCAAATGAAATAAAAGGAAAAATTCCTATACTTTTTGATGGTGGAATAAAAAGAGGAACAGATGTTATAAAAGCCATATCTTTAGGTGCAAGTGCAGTTATGATAGGAAGACCTATTATGTATGGACTGGCAACCGCTGGTGCTTTAGGTGTGGCTCATACTCTAAAAATTTTAAAAGAAGAACTTGAAGTTTCTATGATATTTACAGGTTGTAAAAGTATTGAAGAAATGAAAAGTTTAAAGATTATTAATAACAGTTATCAGTTTCGTTAAAAAATCGTTAAAACAAATAATATAAAATTCACATATTAAAAAAAGGAGTTAAGATTGAAAAAATTTATTTATTCGATTTTATTATCATCTTTTGCAGTTTTAAATGCCAATGCTCACGGTATTTGGTTAGAACTTGATGACAAAAGAGATGAGGCAAAATTGTATTTTGGTGAATGGGAAAATGGTAAAGCTGAAAGTGGAGAAAAACTTCAAAGAATAAAAGGTGAAGATGTTTATCCAAAAGAGTTATTAAAAGAAATAGTTAGAAAAGATAATCATATTTCATATAACTTAACAAAAAAATCAGATTTTGCAGTAATTGAATCAGGAGAACCTAGAAAAGGTAAAAATGATGAAACAATTAGTAGAAAAATATCTTACGCAAAAGCAGGAAGAACAAATACAAATTCAATAATTGCATTTGATATAGTTCCCGTAAAAGAAAATAGTAATACTTTTAAATTAGTTTACAATAATGAACCAATGGTAAAAACAAATGTTACAGTGATTTCACCTACAAAATGGGAAAAAACTTTTAGAACAGATGATAAAGGTGAATTTACTATTCATACTCCATGGATTGGAAAATATTTACTTGAAGTTAGTTTTGAAGATGCTACAAAAGGTGAAATTGATGGAAAATCTTATGATAAAACAGTTCATTCTCTTTCATATATGATTGAAGTAAGTCAAGGTTTACCTTGGGATTTAAAAAAGTAAAGAAGTAGATAATGCACAAAACAATATGGTTTAAAATACATTGGATTTTAGGAATAACAGCAGGTATTGTATTATTTGTTGTTGGAGTAACAGGAGCTACATTATCTTTTGAAAAAGAAATTACTAGATTTATTAATCAAGATAGTTTTTATGTAACTGCATCAACTGAACCTAAACTTTCTTCAAAAGAGTTATTAGAAAAGTTTCAAGCAAACAATCCTAAAGCAAAAATAAATAGTATTTCAGTTTCAACTGATCCAGAAGATTCAGTTGTTCTAAATATTGCAGGTGAGGGTGAAGATGCAAGAAGAGGAATAAGTAAATATCTAAATCCTTATACAGCTGAGGTTCTACCTGATATTGTTGGAAAAGATTTCTTTTCATTGATGTTAAGACTTCATAGATGGTTAGCATTTCCACAAGATATAAGAGAAGTTGGAAAACAAACAGTTGCTATATCTACTATTGCGTTAATTATAATAGTAATTAGTGGACTTATTATTTATTGGGGAAGAGTTAAACGAGCATTTTTCAAAAGTTTTACTTTTACTACAAAACATCATGGACGAGCATTTCTTTCAACAATGCATAGTGCAATAGGTATGTGGGTAATTCCATTTTATTTATTAGCTGCTTTAACTGGACTTTTTTGGTCTTATCAATGGTATAGCACTTTACTTTATAATATAGCTGGAGTTGAAAAAACTCAAAGAAATAATACTCCTCCTCAAGCTCAACCAACGCAAGAAAATCAAGCTGAGGGACAAAAACCTCAAAGAGAAGGTGGTGAGAGAACTCAAGGTCAAAAACCACAAAAACAAGATGGACAAATGCCTGAGGGACAAAAGCCACAAAGACAAAGTGATAATAATTCATCTGCAAAATTTGATGAATTACAAAAAGCTGTAGATATGTTTAATGTTTTTGTTCAAAGAAATTATTATACATTTACAGTTAAATTACCACCAAAAGGAACTTTATATAGTTTTTCATATTTGGATGATAAATCAAATCACTTTAGAGAATCAAATACTTTAGAGTTAGATATAAATTCTTGGCAGTTAACAAAACATGATAGATTTGAAGATAAGCCATTAAATGAGCAATTAATTAGAAGTATGTTACCTCTTCACACTGGTGAATATTTTGGAATAATTGGACAAGTTGGTATGTTTTTAGCATCTGCACTTATGGCACTTTTCACAATTACAGGATTTATGTTATATATAAATAGACACAAAAAGAAAAAGAAAAAAGAGATAAAAGAGTAGTTTTAAACTACTCTTTTTTAGTTATTTTCCATATATCTTTGACGCGCACTATCTTTTATTTTTGCCACTTCAACTAAAATAAATCCATCTATACAATCGCCAAAACTATTATCAACATTAAATCCTAAAAATTTAACTCCATCATCAATGGCAATTTCACTATATTGTTTGTAAAGTGTAGGAATCGAAACACCAATATTTGATAAGGTTGATTTTAGAAATTTAAAATCTTTTTTCTTATCATTTAAGTCAAAAAGTTCTTTGATTTCAAGAAGATTATTTGAATATTGATAAGGAGTTTTTGCTTCAATTAAACTATCTTTACTTCCATAATAGTGATTGTAATAAAAAATCATCATATCTTTTGCCACAGTTGGAAAAGTTGTACTAATTGAAACAGGTCCAAACATATATTTGATATTTGGATTATTTTTTATATAAGCTCCAATTCCAAACCATAAATAATCCAAAGCTCTTGTTCCCCAATATTTTGGTTGCACAAAACTTCGACCAAGTTCTATTGAATCTTTTAAATAAGGCGTAAATTCTTCATTGTATTGAAATAAAGCATTTGAATAAAAACCTTTTACACCAATATTTTTAAAAATAAAATCAGAATTTCCAATTCTATATGAACCTACAATTTCAAGTTCATTTTCATCCCATAAAATAATATGTTGGTAATAAATATCATATTTATCCGTATCTCTTTTTTTATTTACACCTTCACCCACTTTTCTAAAAGATATTTCTCTTAATCTTCCAAGTTCCTTTAAAACTATCGAATCTTCTGTGTAATCGTACAAATAGATTTTTTTACCATCTGAAGTTTGACCTATTAGTTTTGATTTCTTTAACTCATTTAATAAATCAATTCGGCTTACTGGATGAGCAATTGCACTTTGAGTTTCAAAAAAAGACTTTTTTCCTTTTTTTAGGGCATAAAGATGTTTTCTATAAAGGTTTAATAAAAACTTTTTATCTATTCCTTTTGGAGTTATATTTTCATTTGGAATAATTTGTCCAACTTTTATATTTATTCTTTTTGATTTTTTATTAAACATTTCATGTGATAATAAAAGTGTCGAAAAAGTTTTGTTTATTACAGAAATTGTGTAAAAAGTTTTTGAGTTTTTTGCATCTAAAAATATTGGTAAAATTGGTGCGTTTGTATTTTGAGCAAAATTTAAAAAACCTTTATTCCAAGTTGGGTCTTTTATTCCTTTTGCTGTTGCTCGACTCACTTCACCTGCTGGAAAAATAATCAAAGCTTCTTCGTTGTTTAAAGCTTCATAGATTTTTTTTATATCACTTTTTGATTGTTTTAATTTGTAGTTATCAATTGTAATAATCAAAGAATTTAAAGCATCAAATCCAGCTAAAAAATCATTTGCTACAATTTTTACATCTTTTCTAATTTGTCCAATAAGTCTTAATAAACATAAAGCATCAAGTCCACCTAAAGGATGATTTGCGATGATTACTACTTTTCCACTTGTTGGAATATTTTGTAAATCATTACTTGAAACTGCATAATCAAAATCAAAATAATCTAACACAGCATCTACAAACTCAAATCCTTTTAAGTGAGAATTTTGCGCTAAAAATTGATTTATAGAATCTTCATGAACTATCTTTTTTGCGATTTTAAATAAAGATTTTTTTAGAAAATTCTCTTTTTTATCCATGTTTGGGAATTTTTTTTCTATTTCTTTTTGAATATCTATCATTTCATACTCCTAATTTATCGTAATTCTATTTTTCTTTGATTACAAAAGGGTGACATAATAGTTTATGAAGGGTTTTACAAACTTATGCTAAAATTTCACTTATTAAAAATAAGGAAAATATCTATGAATAAATCAGATATTACAAATATAACTACTCTTTTAATCATGGCTTTTGGTTATTCAAATGGAAATGATTTGATTTATATGGTTGGTTTATTTGCATTTAGTGGTGCAATTACAAATAGTTTAGCAATTCACATGTTATTTGAAAAAGTTCCTTTTTTATATGGAAGTGGTGTAATAGAGAGTAAATTCTCACAGTTTAAAATCTCTATTCATAATCTACTTATGAATCAATTTTTTACGCGTGAACATCTAACCAGATTTTTTCAAGAAGAAGTAACAAGTGCCAAAAAAACTATTGATTTTGAAAAAATCTTAAATAAAACAGATTTTTCACCAGCTTATGAATCACTAAAAGAATCAGTAATGCAATCATCTTTTGGTGGAATGTTAGGAATGTTTGGAGGAGAATCTGCTCTTGAGCCATTAAGAGAACCTTTCACAAAAAAACTTCAAGCTTCAATAATCTCAATTTCCGCAAGTGATGCTTTCCAAGAAGTAGTAAACGAAGCTTTAAAATCAGAAGATTTAAGTGCAGATGTATATGAAAAACTTAGTCGAATAGTGAATTTAAGACTAGAAGAACTAACCCCAAAAATGGTAAAAGAGATAGTTCAAGATATGATAAAAGAACACTTAGGCTGGCTAGTTATTTGGGGAGCTGTTTTTGGAGGAGTAATTGGGCTATTTAGTTCAGTTATTGCGTAGGAAACAAGATTAAATATAAACTTTTTCTTTGTTAATTTAGGGAAAAAGTCTATATTCTTTATTTTGAATAATATGAAAACTTATGAATAATGGGAAAAATGCTGATTTTCATCTTTTTTAAATTCTAAAGCACTTTTTAAAGAATCAATTTCATGTTTTAAATTTTCAATTTCATTTTTTAAAGAAGCTTTTTCTTCTTTAATTTTTTCTATTAAAGCTTCCATTTTTTCAACTTCATGGTGCAGTATTTCATTTCTTGTTTTTAAAAGCAAAGTTTCATTTTTTGATTTTTCAGCTTCTTCCATTGCTAGTTTGCTTAATAATTCATAATTCATTTTAATCCTTTGAAATGAAATCAATAATATATATCATATTATAAAAAATAGTATTCGAATATTATTTTACTTTAAAATCTCTGATTTTGTGAAATTTTATTACAATCAATAACAAAACTTTTATATGTTAAAATTAAACAAAATTTTTTTGAGGTAATTATGGACGGGATTGAAGTATTAGTTTTATTAGATGTTGGTGGATTAGAAGATAAGGAAAAGTTTGAAAAACATGTAAAAAAAGAGGGATTCAAACCAGTTGAGGGCGAAGATTTTGTATATACTGCAACTTCAACAACAACAACTTTTTCTACAAAAGCATATATTTTAGAAGTGTTTAAAAAAGGGCTTCAGAAAAATGTTTTTAACGATGCAAATTTGATTTTTTTATTAAATGAAACACCATATCCAACATATTATTACGATAAAACTACAAATGATTTTGAGTTAATCCAAGAAGAGAAATAGTGAAAAATATCTACGAATTTTTAAAAAATCTAAAAAATGAAAAAAGAACAAAAGAGTGCCAACTTTTAATCGTAAATGACGATAGACAAGCCCAAATTGCCTCAGATATTGTGGCATATTTGGGTTTGAAACCTTTTGTTTTATCTGATTTTAGAGCAAATTTTGGAGATGATTTATTGTCATTTTCAAATGAACTTCAAGATATTACAAGAACTCTTAGTTCATATTATTCTTATAAAAAACAAGACAAAATCCTGATTTCTCCAATACGAACTATCTCTTATCCACTCCCAAAAGAAAAATGTTTTGATAGTTTTACTATAAGTTTTGCAGACACTATAAAAATCGATGAGTTAAAATCAAAACTTTACAACTGGGGATATTACTTTGTAGATATTGTTACAAGTGAAGGTGAAGTCTCTATTCGTGGAGATATTATTGATATTTGTCCACTTGGAAGTGAGTTTGGATATAGAGTTTCACTTTTTGATGATGAAGTTGAAAGTATTAGAAAATTTGATATAGAAGACCAAAAATCAACTAAAGATGAAATAGAAACTTTTACAATTAACCCAGCTTTTTTAGCCCTTGATGAAAATAGTTTAAGTGAAATAAACGAAAAAATAGAAAATATTTCAAGTGATGCATTTATCAAAGATATTCACTCTTTAGGATTTTGGTATTTAGATGAATTAGGGGAATATTTACCTCAAAACCTTAGTTCATTTATCACAATAGACGCCTTAGATGAACTAGAAGAAGTTTATGTTTTTGAAGAAAAAAGAATAAACAAAGATAAATTTTTATTAACACCTCAAATCTATCACAGTAAAAATTACCAAGAAATCGCCCCTGCAAATGTAAAAGAATTTATCTCTTTTCACAAAGAGAAAAAAATCACAATTATTTCTGGAACGGAAGCAAAAGTAAAAGGTTATGATTTAGACTTAGCCGATAAAAATATCAAGTATGTTTTAGAAAATTACATTATAAATTTAGTTAGTGATGATGAAGTTATCATTTCACTTAACAAAGAAGTAAAAAAACGAAGAAAGAAAAAAGTAAAACTTGTTCTTGATGAACTTCAATTAAACGATTATGTAGTTCATGAAAAACACGGAATTGGACAATACAAAGGAATAGAACCAGTAACTGTTATGGGTGCAAAACGAGATTTTGTAATAGTAATGTATGCAGGTGATGACAAGCTTTTAATTCCAGTTGAAAATATAGATTTAATCGATAGATATGTAGCTGATGGAAGCTCTTATGCAATGCTTGATAAGTTAGGTAAAGGAAGTTTTGCCAAACTAAAAGATAAAGTTAAAGATAGACTTTTTGAAATTGCAAATGATATTATAAAACTAGCAGCTGCAAGGGAACTTGTAAACGGTATCAAAATCAATACAGATAAAAAAATCCTTGAAGATTTCCAAAAAAGTGCAGGATTTGATTATACGAAAGACCAAAAAAGAAGTATCAAAGAGATTTTTGCTGATTTAAGTAGCGGTCGAGTTATGGATAGACTTCTTTCTGGTGATGTTGGATTTGGTAAAACTGAAGTTGCGATGAATGCTATGTTAGCTGTAATTTTAGATGGTTTTCAAGCTATCTTTGTGTGTCCAACGACACTTCTTGCTACTCAACATTATCATAGTATGCAAAAAAGATTTTCTGAATTTGGAATAAGTATTGCCAAACTTGATGGAAAAACAAGTGCAAAAGAGAAAACTCATATCAAAAAAGGTTTAGCAAGTGGTGAGATAAAATTAGTAATTGGAACACACTCTTTACTTGAAATACAAACAGATAATTTAGCTTTAGTAATCATCGACGAAGAGCATAAATTTGGAGTTAAACAAAAAGAAAAATTAAAACATTTAAGAGAAGATGTGCATATCTTCTCAATGAGCGCAACACCAATTCCAAGAACTCTAAACCTTGCTTTATCAAAACTAAAAGGTATGAGTTCACTTCTTACTCCTCCAACTGAGAGATTGGGAGTGAGAACTTATGTAAAAGAGTATAGTGACAAACTAATCAAAGAGATAATTCTAAGGGAAAAAAGAAGAGGTGGACAGCTTTTTTATGTGCATAATAACATAGCTTCAATTGAAGCAAAAAAAAGAGATATTGAACAAATAGTTCCAGGTATTAAAATTCAAGTTATCCACTCTCAAATCAAGCCAGCTGATGCAGAAAAAGTAATTGATGCTTTTGAAAACAAAGAGTTTGATATTTTATTAGCAACTTCAATCGTTGAATCAGGACTTCATTTACCAAATGCAAACTCAATCATCATCGATGGAGCTGATAGATTTGGAATTGCAGATTTACACCAGCTTCGAGGTCGAGTAGGGCGAAGTAACAAAGAAGGATTCTGTTATTACATAGTTGAAGATAAAAAACAAATCACAGAAGATGCAGTAAAAAGATTGGTTGCACTTGAATCAAACTCTTACTTAGGAAGTGGAACGGCATTGGCTCACCAAGATTTAGAAATCAGAGGTGGGGGAAATATTATTGGAGTTGACCAAAGTGGACACATCAAACAAATTGGATACGGTTTATATCTAAAAATGTTAGAAGATACTTTAGCAACTTTAAGTGGAGATGATAAAAAAGAGAAAAAAACAGTAGATATAAAACTAGCAATTTCAGCATATATAAGTGATGATTATATCCATGAAGACCGAGTTAGACTTGAACTTTATAGAAGACTCAGTAGGGCTTCTGAAATTCAAGAAGTTTATGCAATAGAAGAAGAGATGGAAGATAGATTTGGAAAACCAGATGTTCCAACAAAACAGTTTATAGAACTAATCATTATAAAAATTCTAGCGTTAAATCTAGGAATCCAAAATATCAGCTCTTATGAAATGGCAATCACATTCACAAAAGTCAATGATACAAAAGAGACAATAAAATCACCAAGTAAAGATGATGACGATATTATTGCTACAACTTTGAGATATTTGAGAAAGTAAATATGTTAGATTTAGAGTTTAAAGAGTGTCAAAAAAATGATATAAAAGAAGTTGTTTTTATAATAAATGAAGCTTATAGAGCAGAAAGAAAAAATAATGCTTGGACAACTGAATCTCATATATTAACTGGAATTAGAGTAAATGAAGATGTGATGGGAAAACTTTTAGATGAAAAAAACACTAAAACATATATTTCAAAAGTTGAAAATAAAATAGTTGGAACTATTCAAGCTAAACTTGATGGTGAAAATATACATATTGGACTTTTTGCTGTTGATACGAAATTTCAAGCAGAAGGAATAGGAAAAAAACTCTTAGAATTTGCAGAAAACAGTTCATCTAAACTTTGGGGAAAATCTAGTTTTATAATGGAAGTAATATCTACAAGAATTGAACTGATGGAATATTACATTAGAAGAGGGTATCAAAATACAAATAGTTTTATAGAGTTTCCAAAATCAGAACTTTGGACACCTAATACAAATGAAGAACTTAAACTTTTAGTATTAAAAAAAACTATTTGATAAATAATTTATGTAAAGTTAGAGATATTAATAAAATTACAAAAATCTCAACTTGAAATATTTATTAACAACACTCCAACTCACAAACGCTCAAAGCTTTCATTCCTTGTTCATCTTCTGCTTTTTCAAAGAGTTCATCCAAATAAAAAGAGTTAGAACATACAAGATATAAAAGTGCCTCCTTTTCGTCATCTTTTGGGTCTCTTGTGTAATAAGCTTTTGGAATCATTGGAACTACTTTTTTCCAGTAGATATTCATATTTTTTGGATTTTCAAGAACCCTTAACATATTATCAATCACTAAACAAGCATTTTCAAAACAATCTATGTTTTTAAAGCTTACATACCTTTCATCAATTCTAATTTCATTGTTAGACATTTAAGTCTCCTTGTCGTATTTATATACAATTGTACTAGTTAATAAGTGATACTGCTATGTTATAATCTGAAGATTTACTGACATTTTACGAAAGAAAAGGGAAATATGGCGGAAGTATCAAGTGTTACCTTTCATTATGTGTTAAAAGCTTTAGAAAAAACAACAAATATCTCTATAGAAAAAATGTTAAATGAAGTTGAGTTATCACCTCTTGTTTTATCAAAACATGATGGCAAAATTGATAGTAAAAAACTATCTTTTATTTTTAGATATTGTATGAAAGAATCAAATAATCCAGCTTTAGCTTTGCATATTGGACAAGCTGTTTCTTATCAATCTTTGGGACTTTTAGGGTATTTACTTTTAAATACAAGTAGTTTAAAGCAGATGATTGAAAAGTTCAATTATTATCAAAAAGTAATAAGTGGATATTTTAAATTCCAATTTTTTGATGATGGAATTTATTATAAATTAGCAATCTATATAAATGAAAACCCAATGATTCCCGTTCCTAGTTTTCATGCGCAAGTTCATTTATCTTCAATAGTTTCAATATTAACTCAAATTTTAGGGCAAAAAGTAACTCCTGAATTTACATATTTTTCCCAAGATGTTGATGAAAATCTAATGGAATATCAAAAAATATTTGGAGAAAATATTTTTTTTTCAAAAGATGAAAATGCTATATTTTTTAAAATTGATAGATTAAATATTCCAGTGAAAAATCCAAACTCTTCAATGTTGGATTTTTTTGAAAATGAAGCAAAAAAAATTTTAGATGAATTAGAAATGCAATCTTGGTATGCAAAAGTTGAAAAAGAGATTTTAAAAAACATAGGAGAAAAGGAAGTAACAATAGATTTAATCTCTTCAAATCTTGGAACAACTCCCCGAACTTTACAAAACTATTTAAAAGCAGAATCAAAAACTTTTAGGGATGCTTTAAATAAAATAAGACAAAAATTAGCTCAGCATTATATAGAAAATACAAAAATGGATTTAGGAACAATCTCTTTTTTATTGGGATATAAAGAGCCCAGTTCCTTTTTTAGGGCATATAAAAAGTGGAATAAAAAAACTCCTAAACAAAGTAGTTAGAAGTTTAATTAAATTCTAACTCACAAACAACTTGTGCATGGTCACTATTTAGAAGTGAGCCATTTTGGTTTTTTTGTAAATGTTTATCAAAAACTTCATAAGAGCTGATTTTCCCAATACTATTTTTTTTATTTTTATCAAATAAACTTGACACAAAAATATAATCCAAAACATTTCCTTTTCCAGCAAAATAACTTGTTGGTGTTCTTTTTATCTCTTTTTGTTCAGGATGTGGATTGTAAACTCTTTTTTCAAAATAGTGGTAAGCATCAAGCATCAAATAATCATCTTTTTTAAAAGTTTCATCATGATATTTTTTATTACTTAAAGCTTCAATTGTTATTGAAAATTCTTTATCATTTAAATCTGTCATTAAAATAGCTGGATTTGATGTTCTTTTTATATCACTAAAAATAGAACTAGCTTCACAAAGTCTTTGTTTTAGAGATTTTGAATAATCTTCTTCTAAAGCTTTTTTTACTTTCTCTTTTTTTTCATTTAATGTGGCATCTTTTGTAAAAACATATTCAAATTCATTGTCTCTATTTGATTTTAAGTGGCAAACATATATATCTAACTCTTTCTGACTTGGCAGGGTTATAGTTGCTTTTATTGGCTCTCTTGCAAATTTAAAAAAACCATTTAAATGATGTTTTTTTAGTGCTGAAAAATCAATCTCAACTTTTTTTAGATTTTTAATTGGATATTTTGAAGCAAGTGCAACAATAGTGGTTGTATAAACTAACTCATTTTTTTTATCAGTTCTTGAACTATCAATTGTTTTAAAGTATTTAAAGCCCAATTCATTAAGTAAAGTTTTTAAAGCTTTTTTTGAGAAAACCTCTTGAAAACCTATAATATCACAGTTCATATCTGTAATTTGATTTTTTATCCAAGTTGTTTTTTCGCTCCATTGCTCAACTGTAAATTTTTCTTTTTTTGTATACCATGAATATGGCGGTTCAACGAATTGAAAAAGATTAAATGTTCCTACTCTTATTTTCATGTTTTTTTAAAGTATAAAAATACTATTTCTCCCTGATCTTTTTGCTTCATATAAACAATCATCAGCTTCTTTATACAAAGTGTCACTATCACTTATATCGACTCCCTCTTTTGAAACAATTCCTATTGAAATGGTTAAATATTTAGATATTTCACTTTTTTTATGTTCAATTTGAAGATTTTCAATTTCATTTTTTATTAGATTTGCAAATTCAATGGCTTTTTCTTTATCTAACGTTGTAATTATTCCAAACTCTTCTCCACCTAATCTAAAGGCAAAATCACTTCCTCTACTTGATTTTTTCTTCAAAAGATTAGCAACTCTTTCTAAAGCCAAATCACCTTTTTGATGACCGTAAGTATCATTGTATTGTTTAAAATAATCAATATCCATAATTAAAAAGGAGAAGTGATTATTTTCTCTTTTTGCTCTATTTATTTCTTCAACGATTTTAATATTAAAAAATCTTCTGTTATAAAGTTGAGTTAATTCATCTGTAATAGATAGATGTTCAATATGTTTTTTATCTGTAATATTTGTTCTAATTGCTGTAAAACCAACTAATTCTTCTTTTCTAAAAATAGGTTTTATTATGGCATATACCCAATACTCTCTACCATTTTTATCTTGGTTATGGATTTCACCTTTCCAAATATTACCATCAAGAAGTTTTTTCCACATATCTTCATAAAATTTTGTTGGAGTATCTGGATGCCTTACTAATTTATGAGTTTTCCCAATTAATTCTTCTTTTGTATAAGCTGAAATTTTACAAAATGCTTCACTTACATCTAATATAAAACCATCTTTATTTGTAGAAGAAATAATTATATTTTCATTAATAATTTGTATGTAATCTTGTAATTTTATTTCTGTTTCATTTTTATTTTCAAGGGTAATATTTAAATTATTTGCAAGAGAAACGAACTCTTTATAAGTTAAATTTTGAGTATCAATTTTTTTATTTTCCTTTGAAGCTTTTTCAAAAGATGAAATTAGATGATTTATATTTATATCTATAAATTTAAATATTTTTTTAGAAGTAAGATATAAACCTATAATTATCAAAACAAACATAATTGACATATAAATAAGTTGTTGATAAATCGTCTCTTTAAAAATAGCTTCTTTTCTTATTAACTCTTTTTCAACTTCATCTAAATATACTCCACAACCAATAATCCAGTTATATTTTTCATATTTCTTTACAAAAGATATTTTGTCATACTCTTTTGTTGTATTTATTTTTTTAAATTTATAAGAAAAAAATCCACCTTCTGGATTTTGTGCAACTTCTAGTTGTTGTTGAAAAATATTTTTATATGGATGAGTAGCTGGAATTTCTATTTTTCTTCCCTCAAAAACCAAAGTTTGTGCATCTATGGTATTAACAAAAAGATAATTATCTCCACTAAATTTAACACTAGAGATTAATTCTAACATTTCATTTTTAGCATAATTTCGAATATCATCTAAATATTCACCCATTCCAATATGCCAATTGTATGGTTCAAATAGCTCAACAAAAGATATTTTAGAATATTGTTTAGTATCTTGCGAATTTGGTTTTACAAAAGTATTTGCTAAAAAACCTTCTTTATTTTCTAAAGCAATTTTAGCTTGTAGTTGAACAATAAAATTATTGTTTTCATCTTTTAATTTCCAAACATCTTTATATGAATCAAGTTCTATCTTTTTATTAAAAAGTATAGCTCGACCCTTATTACTGTTTATAAAAAAATATGTTTTGTCATTTTCATAGTTTATATTATTTATGGCTCTTGCTATTAATAACTCTATTTCTTCTTGAGTTTTTGTATCTTTGTTTTCATTATAAATATTCATTGCTAAATTATTAGCTTGCCCAACTCTTTCTTTTAACTTTGCTTTTACTGAGTTTATTAATAACTCTTCTTTTTGTTCAATCAAGTTATAAACACTTAGAACTTCTCTTTTTATTTGTTCTTTTTTTAACTGAGTAAACTCTTCTCTAATGTGTACTTTATCGTTTTGAAAATTTTTATATTGAAAAATAATAGAGATACTAAATGCCAAAAAAGTAGATATAAAGGCTGTTGTGAAGATAACTCTTGTTATAAAATTTGATAATTGCAATTTGAATTCTTATATTGTATTTTAAGGAATAAGTATATCCAAAGATATTTCTTTTTCTCATTAAGGTTGCGTTAATATTCAATTCATAAATTGTTAAAATCCCCATGTCATACTTTCACATATCAAAAATAAAAGGATTGAAAATGACAACAAAAAATAAAGTAATATCAGGATTAGTTTTAAGTGTAATTTTAGCAAGTGGTTTATTTGCAGCTGCTGACATGGATAAAAGAGGTGAAGAAAAAAGAGGTGATTCTAAATGCATGATGAAAGATGACAAAATGCATAAAATGGATAATCAAAGAGGTGGAATGTTCCATATGTTTGGAGAGTTAAATTTAACAAGTGAACAAAAAACTAAATTAGAACAAATTATGCAAGATAGCAGAAAAAATATGAAATCTGAAGATGAAGCATTCTCAAAAGATGGATTTGACAAAGCTAAATATGTTCAGATTATGAGCGAAAAAAGGGATAATATGTTAAAATCTCAAGCAGAAATTATTGAAAAATCTTATGCTGTTTTGACTCCTAAACAAAAAGAACAATTCAAAGTTCTTATGGATTTAAGAAAAGAAAAAATGAATCAAAAAATTGAAGAAAAAATTAAAGGGTAAATTTTGATTAAAATTGCAATGATTGAAGATGATTTAGAATTAGCTAGTGTTCTAACCCAATACTTAAAGCAATTTAATATGGAAGTTACCAACTACGAAGAGCCATTTTTGGCTCTTTCAAGTTTAAAAATCAATAAATTTGACCTTGTGATTTTAGATTTAACACTTCCTGGAATGGATGGATTAGATGTTTGTAAAGCAATAGTAAAAAATTTTGATATTCCAATTATTATTTCAAGTGCTAGAAGTGACATAACAGATAAAGTGACAGCTTTACAACTAGGAGCTGATGATTATTTACCAAAACCTTATGATCCAAGAGAACTTGAAATTAGGATAAAAACAATTTTACGAAGATTTAATCACTCAAATATTCAAGAAGAAATAATAAATAAAATATTTCTTTTAGATGAATCTAAAAAAGAGATAACTAAAAATGGAAAATATATCAAATTAACAGCAGCAGAATTTGAAGTTTTATCACTTTTATTAAAAAGAGAAGGTTTTATTATCTCAAGGGAAGATATATTTGATAATTCTGATTTATTAAATCAAGATTATGAAAGCTCAGGTTCACTTGCTGTTATAATAAATAGAATAAGACATAAAATCGAAGAAAATCCAAAAGAACCACAGTTCTTGCATACAATTAGAGGAATGGGATATAAATTTATACAATGAATAGACAATCAATATTTTTTACAATAAGCGTAAGTTTTATCATATCAATTTTTCTAGTAATAATCAGTTTTTTAATACTAATAACCCATGATTATAGAATGAAAGAAGGACAGCTTTTAGATAAATATATTCCTGTTACTAAAATGATAAATAGACAAGATGAAATAGGTTTTGATGAAGAATTTATTAAAAGTTTAGAGGAAATAAATTATAAACTTTTTATTCAAATGTCTCAAATTAACGCTGTAACATCTAATTCAAAAACTAAAATACTATTTGAAAGAACACATCCTAAACATGGAGATGTTTTTAAAATACTTAGTTTAGATGATATAAATTACATTTATATGAAGAAAAAAGGTGAAATTATTTTAATTCAAGATAATAACACAACAAATAGTAGTAGTCATATTTATATTATTTTAGTTTTTGCAATTTTATTTATTACTATTATTTTAGTTTATTTAATAACTTTTAGAAAATTAATGCCTTTAAAGATTTTAAAAGATAAAGTAAAAACTCTTGGTGATGAAAATTTTGATTTTGAATGTTGTAATACAAATGCCAAAGATGAAGTTTCACTTTTAGCAATAGAGTTTAAAAAATCTGCTTTAAAACTAAAAAGTGTAAAAGAAGCTAGAAATATTTTTATTAGAAATATTATGCATGAACTAAAAACTCCAATTACAAAAGGAAAATTTTTAACTCAATTAGAACAAAATGCTGAAAATAATGAAAAATTAAAATCAGTTTTTAATCGATTAGAATCTCTTATAAATGAATTTGCTTCAATAGAAGAGTTAATTTCTTCAAATAAAAATATAGAAAAAAGATTTTATTATTTAGATGATATTGTTGACAATGCCAAAGATATTTTGATGGTTGAAGATGAACATGTTATTTTGGAATATGAAAATAAAAAACTAGAAATAAACTTCAAACTTTTTTCAATTGCAGTTAAAAATTTAATAGATAATGCAATTAAATATTCTCCAAATAAAGAAGTATTTATAAAAACGGAAGGCGAAAATATCATTTTTGAAAATATAGGAAATGAACTAAAATTTCCATTAGAAAATTATTTCGAACCATTTTTTTCAAATGAAGATAAACAAAAAGATTCTTTTGGTTTAGGATTATATATAATTCATAATATTTTAAAAGCAAATAGTTATATTTTGGAGTATGAATATACAGATGGAATAAATAGATTTATATGCAAAAAGGGTGAATCATCTACGATATAGCAATTATTGGAGCAGGGGCAAGTGCCTTGATGTTAGCTTCAAATTTAGATAAAAAAAGATTTGATAATATTTGTCTTATAGACACAAATGCAAAAATTGGTTCAAAAATAAAAGTTTCTGGTGGAGCTAAATGTAATATTACAAATGAACTTGTAACTTCACATAATTATTTAGGTGATAGGGACTTTGTATCCAAACTTTTAGAAAAATTTTCAAAAAATGATTTATTGGCTTTTTTAAATAAAAACGGTGTAAACCCAAAAATAAATCCAAAAATAGTAAAAGGAACATATTTTTGTAACTCTAGTCAAGATGTTATTGATATGTTTACAAAACTTACAACCCATGTTAAAAAATATCTAAATACAACAGTTTTAGATGTGAATTTTGATAAACACTTTAAAATAAAAACTGATTCTAAATTAATAGAAGCAAAAAAAGTTGTAATTGCAAGTGGTGGATTATCATATCCAGTTTTAGGAGCTTCAAGTATAGCTTTTGATGTGGCAAAAAAGTTTGGACATAGTATTTCAAAACTAGAACCTGCACTTGTTGGATTTACTGTTCAAAAAGAGCAGTTTTGGTTTAAAAATCTTTCAGGTATTTCAATGCCAGTTTTTACTTTTATTGATGAAAAAAGTTTTGAAGGTTCACTTTTATTTGCCCATAAAGGATGTTCTGGACCTGTTATTTTAACAAGTTCTTTGTATTGGAAAAAAGGAAAAATGGCCATAGATTTTTTACCTAAACAAAGAATAGAAACATTTTTCCAAGGGAATAAAATAATCTCTTCAGCTTTGCCTCTTCCAAAAAGATTTATTCAAGAATTTTTAGCTTCAGTTGAAATAGAAGATAAAAGTGTTTCAAGTTTAAGTATTGAAGAAAAAGAGAAATTAAAATCATTAAAATATTATGAGTTTGCCCCAGCTGGGAACTTTGGATATACAAAAGCAGAAGTTACAAAAGGTGGAATAAATACTCAAGAAATAAATCATAATAGTTTTGAGAGTTTAAAACAAAAAGATTTATATTTTTTAGGTGAATGTTTAGACATAACAGGAGAACTTGGAGGATTTAATTTTCAGATTACATTTAGTGAAGCGATGGTCTGTGCAAGGGAATTAAATAAGTAAAAAAAGTTATTTTTATAAATAATTTATAAAATTTTAGATATTATCTTCTCTAATTCGCAAGGTATTAAAAAAGGTTATAAATGTTTTTTGGAAATAAAAATTTAGAAGAAAAAGTTACACTTTTATTAAACGAGATAGAAGACTTAAAAAATCAACTTCTTTTAAAAGATGAAGAAAAAGAAGAGATAAAAAATGACTTTTCTAAGCAATTAGAAAAAATGGCTACAAAGAATGAAAAAAAACTTGAAGTTTTTAAACAAATAGCTAGTCATTCTCAAGAAGAAGGTTTGGTTGTTTTTGATGACAAAAACCAATTATTTTTCTCAAATAACCTAGCTCGTACAAATATAAAAGATTTTAATGTTGTTTTAAATGCAGTTTTAGAAAACAATAGTCGTTTAATTATGGAAGATTGTGAAGCAAATGTGGTAATAAAAACTTATGAAAACTACAAAATTGTTTCATTAAGAAGAACTTCAATCCACGATAATAAAAATGGTGGTTTATTAGATAGACATAACAATAATATGACTAACTCTTTAAATAATACTCAAAAAACATATTTATCTTTACTTGATGAACTTCAAGAAATGGCAAAAGAATCAAAAGAAACAGCAACTGGTTCAACTCAAGGTTTAAATCTGATTAATGAAATAGTATCAGATACAAATAATTTACATAAAGAGATTGAAGTAGAAAATGAAGTTGTAAATTCATTGGTTTCAAAAAGTAAAGATATTGCACAAGTTATTAATATAATTCAAGAAATAGCATTTCAAACAAATATTCTTTCATTAAATGCAGCAGTAGAAGCTGCAACTGCTGGTGAAGCTGGAAAAGGATTTGCAGTAGTTGCAGCAGAAGTGCGAAATCTAGCAAATAGAAGTGCAGATGCAGCAAAACAAATCAAAGATGTTGTAAATTCTATTCAAAGTGAAACAGGAAAAATCAAAGATAGTTCTGAAACTGTAGCCTCAGTTGTAAATGAAACAAAATCAAGAATTGATATTTTAAGTAAACTAATGAATACTTTCCAAAAAAATTCAAACAGATCAGTTTATGAAGTTGAAAGTATTTCAAATAAAATCTTTATAAATCTTGCAAAACTTGACCACGTTATTTATAAAAACAATCTATATCAATTAATCTTTGGTGGAGAACATAACTTCAACGCAGTTGATCACCATAATTGTAGACTTGGAAAATGGTATGACACGGGACTTGGAAAAGAACAATTTAGTTTTGTTCCATCATATAAAGGTCTAGAAAAACATCACCATACCGTTCACCATGAAGCAAATTTATTAGCAAAAGAGTGTTCAGGACATAGTGTTTCTTGTTCTAAACAATTAATTGAAGACAAAATAGCATTAGTGGAAAATGGAAGCGAACAAGTATTTATTTATCTAGATAGAATTTTAGAAGAAAAAAATGATGTGCTTATGAAAGAAGCTGCAAATAAATTATTTGAACAAGGGAAATAGTATGAATAATGAAAAATATTCTATTGCAATTATAGATGATGAAACAGAAATTTTAAATGTTTTAAGTAGATTTTTATCAAGAAATCCAGATTTTTCAGTTACAACTTATTCTAATCCAATTACAGCTTTAAGTGCTTTGGGAAATTCAAAAGCAGATATAGTTCTTTTAGATATTATGATGCCACAAATGAATGGTTTAGAAGTTTTAGAAAAACTAAAAGCAAAAGATTTAGAACAAAAAGTAATCATGATGACAGCATATTCAACTTTAGATAAAGTGTTAAAATCTCATAAAGAGGGCGCAACAAATTATGTAATGAAACCTTTTGATTCTTTACAATCTTTAGAAAAGAAAATATTAGAAGTTTTAAAGTCATAAAACAATGAATGATAAAAGCCTTGGTGTTAGGTATTTTTTTTATTTCCTAACTTCGCTTTTTGTTTTAATATTTATTATAAATATATTTAAAGAAGATGAAATTCAATACTCTTTGGAAAACTATAAAAAGTTTGTACATAAAGAGTATTTAAAATATTCTAATGAATATAAAAATAGCTCTGAACTTATATATTTTAATGAGTTTGTAAAAAATAAACAACTTATTAAAACTTTCAAAAATATCAATAACACAAATCTTAACGAAGCCAAAAAAGAGATTTATAATCATCTAAAAGATAGTTATCTTTTTTATAAAACCTTAGATGTAAATGACATAAGTTTTTATTCCTCTTCAAATAAACTTTTGTTAAGTATGCAAGAAAATTTTGTAGATGATAGTTCAAAAATTGTAGCAGAGGTTATTTTAAACAAAAAAGAGTTAAGTAGTTTTAAAATAGTTGATGATAACTATTTTTTAATATTTTCAAAACCTATATTTGATGAGAATTTGAACTTTTTAGGTGTTATAAATATAGAGTTTAATTTTGCTACTTTAATTAAAAAACTAGAATACAACAATGAATTTTCATTTTCAATGATAATTTCAAATCAAATCAAACTTAATAAAAGTTTTTATTTTAATTTAACAGACTCACAAAAAAGTTTACTAATTGATAATATCAATAAATCAAAAGATTTTTCTTTAATTACAAAAAATCATGCTATTGATTTTCCTGTAGTTTTTATTCCTGTATTAAAATCACTTACAAATGAAAATAGTTTATATTTAGTGGCTTTTAATTCAAATAAGAATTCAAATATAGGAAAAATTGAAAAGTACTTTGATGTTTTATTTGTAATAGTTACTTTTTTGATTTTTATCATATTTTATTTCTCTTTTAAAGTAAAATATTTTAAAACACAAAAATTAATTATTGATAAAAAGTATCAAGAATTACACACTCAAATTGATGATAATGTAATAAAAGTTGAAACAGATTTAGAAGGAATTATAACTTATGCTTCAAAACCATTTTGCAAAATCTCTGGTTATTCACATAAAGAGTTATTAGGCAGAAATGTAAATCTTTTAAAACATTCTAATATTTCAAGTGTATTTTTTGAAAAACTTTGGAATGAATTACAAACAAATAAAATTTGGGAAGGCGAAATAAAAAACCAAGATAGATATGGGAATTCTTATTGGATAAAAGGTGTAATCTTTCCTAAATATGATTATGAAAATAAAGTTATAGGTTACATCTCAATTCGATCAAACATAACAGATACTAAACAGTTAGAAAAAATAAATAAGCTTTTAAAAGAGGATTTATCAAATAAGTTAAATGAGATAAGAATGAAAGATAAAACTTTGGTTGATAGTACAAAAGTACAATTAATGTCAAAAATTATAGATTCATTAGGGCATCAATGGAAACAACCGATTTTAAATATATCTTCGTTAATTTATAACTTAAAAGTGATTATAAAAAATGAAGAAAATAGTAAAGATAAATTAGAATTAATTCAACAAACAGAGTTTGAGTTGAAAAATTTATCTGAAGTATTAAATGAAATAAAATATCTTTTCCAACAAAATCAAAAGAAAAAATCAAATTTAACAGATGTTATAAAAGAGTCAATTTTAGCTACTCAAGAAGAACTTCAAGCAAATAATATAAAAATTAAATATGATTTAGAAAGTGAAATTTCTACAATTATCTCTTTTAACGAACTAAAAAATATCATATTTAATATGATTAAAAATTGTATAGAACAAAAAAAGTTAAATAATCAAGATGAAGTTTCTATGATAATTAATGTCATAAAAGAAGATGATTTATTGATAAAAATTGAAGATAACCTCAAAGGTGAAAATAAAAAAATAGATGAAAATAGACACTCAAATAGTTATTTATATTTAGTAAAACTTTTTGTTGAAAAAAATAAAGGTCTTTTTTGGTTTGAAAATACAAACTATAATACGACATATTATATAAAACTAAAAAGTGAAAATATATAAAATGAGAGTTTCATTCTACATCAAACTTTTTTTAGCATTTATTGTTTTTGCTATTTTATTATTAGGTTTTTCTTCTTTTGCTTTTAATAATTTTTATAAATTACATAATCAAAAGAAAGAAAAAGAAAATATAATAAATATTTTAAAACATCAAGAAAATAGTTTTAAGAGCTATGTAAAATCCTTTGATGAAAAGCTTTTTTTATTAAGTCAGAAGAATTTCTTAGAAATACAAGATAAAGAAAAAGCACTAGATTTATTTAAAAAAATACTTTTTAATAATGAAAATATTCTTGAATTTAAAGTTGTTTCTTTAGATGCCCAAGAGATAATAAAAGTTACAAATAATTCGGGAAATATAAAAATCATTAAAGATGAAAAACTTCAAAATATTTATTCAAATTCTTATTATAAAGATATTAGAACTTTAAAAGAACAAGAAATTTGGCATGTTAATTCAGATTTAGAAAAACCAAATATAATTAACTTTATTTTAAGAGAAAAAAATTATTTTCTAATTTTAAAAGTTGATTTTAGTAATTTTTTTGCAAATATTTACAATAACTTTGACAAAAAAACTTTAGTAATTTCAGATAATAATAGTGTAGTAAATGGCGAAAATAAAAACTTTGAAATTTATAAAAATGAATTAAATAATATAAAAAAAGATGATGCCTATTTGACAAATGAGTTTATATCGAAAAAAACTTATTTGAACGAAAATAAATATTTTATTTTTATTGTAAATATAGAACAAGAAGTAAATAATAATTATTTTCAAGAATATTATAAATCTATAATCATTATTGGTTTAATTTTATCAGTAATATTATCCCTGCTTTTTTCTAAACCAATAGCAAAGTTAAATAAAAAAATTGAAGATGAAAATAAAAATCTGGATTTAAGTATTAAAAAAAGTTTTATAGAACTAAATGAAAATCAAAAAGTTATTGATAAACATATTATGTTTATTCGAATGAGTAAAAACAATGTCATTTTAGAAGTTAGTTCAGCTTTTTGCTATTTTCTAGGTTTTTCAAAAGGTGAATTAATCGGACATGATTATAAAATGTTAATTCATAAAGATACAAAAAAGAAAGAGTATATAAAACTTTGGAAATTTGTAAAAGAGGGGAAATCTTATGTTGGTGAAATAAAAGGAATCAAAAAAGATGGAGAATCTTTTTGGGTTGATTTATTTGTTGAACCAAATTTTGATAATTTAAAACAAATAGTTGGTTATACAATAATCACTTATGATACAACTAATAAGAAAAAAATCGAAGATTTATATAAAAATATAAATAATCAAGTTGAACAATATAATGCAATTTTTGAAAATGTAAATAGTGGTATTGCATTGATTGATTTAGAAGGAAATTTTAAAAAAATAAATAGTACTTTTTCTAAATTTTTAAAATATAAAGATGAAGAGTTATTTGAAATGAAATGTATTGATATTGTTCCTGAAAATTCAAAAGAACTTTTGTCAAAAATATTAAAAGAAGCCAGAGAAATAGGAACTATTTCAAATATTGAAAAGATTTTTGTAAAAAAATATGGAACATTAATTCATCTTGAACTATCTTTAAGTCTTTTATCCGATAAAAAACATTTTGTATTTGTGGTTAACTCTTTGGAAGATAAAAGAAAATTACAAGAATTAAATCAAAATCTTGAGTTACGAATAAATCAAGAAGTAGAAAAAAGTATCCAAAAAGATAAGATTCACCAACAAGAGCAAATAAAAAATGCAAAATTAACTTCAATTGGTTCATTAGCTGCTGGAATTGCCCATGAAATAAATACTCCTCTTACATATATAAAAGGTAATTTAGAGTTGATGGAATATGATATTTTTGATTTACCACAAAGTGAAATTCAAGAAAGAATGAAACAAGATAGTGAAAAAATAAAAGAAGGAATCAATAGAATTGCAAATATTGTTGAATCAATGAGAGAAATGTCTCAAAGTAGTAAAGAGATAAAAGAAGAAACAAATATTTATGCTACTTTAATAACTTCTTTAACTATGGCATATAATCGTTCACGACAAGTTTCTAGAATATATTTAAATGGTAAATTATTTGATATAGATTCAATAAATAAAAATGAATATAAATATCTTTGTAAAATCCAAAAACAAAGAATCGAACAAGTTTGGATTATCGTTATAAACAATGCTTTAGATGAATTAGTAAAAATTGATGATTATGAAAATAGAGTACTAAATATCAATATTTTTGAAGAAAATAATGAAGTGATAATAAGATTTAAAGATAGTGCAGGTGGAATAAATAAAGAGATTATAAATGAGATATTTGAGCCTTTTATTTCTTCAAAAGTACATAGTGGAATGGGAGTTGGATTAAATATTGCGAAAAAAATAATTGATGAACAAGATGGAATTATAAGAGCTTACAATGAAGATTTTGGAGCTGTATTTGAGATTAGATTACAAAAGTATGAAGAAGAATAAAAGTTTATTTTTATACAATAAGAAAAAAATTAAATAAAGAAGATAGATGAGAATAGGCTTTATCGGCGATATTGTAGGTCGTCCTGGAAGAAAAATAATAAAAGAAAATTTAACAAAAATTAAAAAAGAGTTTGAAATTGATTTTGTAATTGCAAATGGTGAAAATGCAAGTCATGGTTTTGGACTAACAACTGAAGGTGCAAAAGAGCTTTTAAAAAGTGGAATTGATTTAATCACAGGTGGAAATCACAGCTTTGATAAGAAAAAAGATATGATGGTTTTATTAGAAACTTCAAATGTTTTAAGACCTGATAATTATCCAGAAGGTTTAGTTGGAAGTGGCGTTAAAATCTGCGAAATACAAACTTCAAATGGAATTGAAAAACTAGCAGTTATAAATTTAATGGGAATTTATGGAATGCCAACGGTTGAAAATCCTTTCAATTGGGCTAAAAAATTAGTAACAAATCTTCAAGAACAAAATATAAAAAATATTTTTCTGGATTTTCATGCAGAAGCAACAAGTGAAAAAAGAATAATGCTAATGATGTTTAAAAATCAAATAAGTGCAATTTGTGGAACTCATACTCATGTGGGAACTGATGATTTACAAATATTTGAAAATACAGCATATTTAACAGATATTGGATTAACTGGTTGTAGAGATAATGTAATAGGAATGGAAAATAAAATTCCTATTCAAAAAGTAACAACAGGAATTGGTGGGCATTTTGAAGTTCCAAATTCATGTAAATCTATTTTACAAATGATGGTTGTTGATATTGAAGATGGAAAAGCATCTAGTGCTTTTAAAATTAAAAAATATTGTAATAATCCCAAGTTATTTATCACAGAAGCCTACATTGATTGACATTTAAACTATACGGAATTAATAAAAATTACGATAGAATAAATCAACTATATAATTACAAAATCCAAAGGTTTAATTGATGATTATAATTCCACAAACAAAAGGTGGTGTAGGTAAATCTACAGTTGCTATGCAGGTTATTGCTCCATATTTGTATAAAAAACATGGCAAAAAAATCACTTATATTGAAATAGATGATGAAAATAACGACTCAAAATCATTTACAAGAACAGAAATTGTAAATAAAAAGATGTTAGGAACAAATAGATTAAATGAACTTGATGAACTCATTTTAATGGATGATAATCATGAAGTAATCGTTGATGTTGGTGGAAATAAAACTTCATCTTTAGTTCTTGATGAGATTAAAAAAGTTGGTTCTTTTGGAAATGTTAAATGGATTATTCCTTTAGGTGATGGTGAACTTGATGGAAAAAATGCAATAGCAACCATGAAAAAAATCAGAAAAATAGAAAAAAATCCAGAAGATAATATAATTTTTGCCCTAAATAGAGCTATTTCGATGGATGAAGATTATTATAATGAACAATTTATTAATTTTTTTGGACATAAATATTTAGAATCAAACTCTGTAATTTGTGATTTCGTAAAAGATCCAAAATATTTTCCAGTTAAAAACGATAAAGTAATCACAATGAGTAGATATTTGGGTTCAACAGTTTGGGAAATGGCTTATAACAATACAGATTTTGCTGCAAAAGCTATTCAAGCAAAAGAAGTGGGCGATATTGAAAGTGCTAGAAAATATCTATTTTTTAGAAGAATTCAAACAGAAGCAAAAGATTATGTATTAAACACTTTAAATAAAATCTTTTGTGATTTAGATAGATGGATTGAAATTAAAAAATGAGTGATATGAGTTTCAAACAAGCTAAAGAGCTTGTTGAAAAAATGGAATTTTCTGAAATTGCTCTAAGACGTGCAGCCGATGATTTAGAAAAATCATCACAAAATTTTGAAATAACTTTAAAACACCAAGAAGATATTATAAATAAACTTCCTTATGCAGACAAAAAATTATCATATATGTTTATTGCAGTTGCAACTAATATAGGATTGATTATAGGTTTATTAATAGGTAAATATCTTTTATAAAAATAAGAAAATAGGATAAATATAGATGGAAAAACAAGAAAAAATTGTATCAATGTTCAATGATATTGCAGGAACTTATGATGTAGCAAATAGGGTTTTATCAATGGGAATTGATAAGTCTTGGAGAAATAAGGCTTGTAATTTAGCATTTAATCTTTATGGTAAAAAAGCTATTGAAAAAATTGTAGATGTAGCTTGTGGAACTGGAGATATGATTTTATTTTGGAAAAAAGTTGCAAATGAAAATTCAATAAATTTACAAAATATTGTAGGAGTAGATCCTAGTGTTGGAATGATGGAAGTGGGAAAAAAGAAACTTCCTGAAGTTGAGTTTATTGAAGCTGGAGCTGCATCTATGCCTCTTGAAAATGATAGTGCTGATATTATTTCTATTTCATATGGAATTAGAAACGTAGTTCAAAGACAAGAAGCTTTTGATGAGTTTGCAAGGGTTCTGAAAAAAGATGGTCTAGTTGTAATTAATGAATTTACAAAAAATAAAAAAGAAAAATTACTTGATCATTTAACTGATTTTTATATGAATAAAATATTACCAGTTTTAGGTGGATTAATTTCAAAAAATAAAGAAGCATATACATATTTACCAAACTCAATTGATGAATTTTTAACAACTGAAAATTTATGTAAAGAGTTAAAACTTTCTGGTCTTGAGCCAATTCATGTGAAAGCATTTTCTATGAATATTTCTACTTTAATAATCGCTAGAAAAATATAATTTTCTAGCATTAAAATATGAATAAAGCAATCTCAGTATCAACTTTAAATGTTCAAATAAAATCACTTTTAGAAACTACTTTTATCCAAATTTATGTGGAAGGAGAAATTTCAAATATTACCCATCATAGTTCAGGACATATCTACTTTTCAATAAAAGATGAGAGTTCAACACTTTCATGTGTTATGTTCAAAGGTAATACAAAATACTTGAAATTTCAACTTGAAAATGGTCAAAAAGTAGTAATCAATGGAAATATTACAGTTTATGCTCCAAGGGGGAATTATCAACTTTTATGCAATAAAATTGAACCCTCAGGACAAGGAGCTTTAGCATTTGCTTTTGAACAATTAAAAAATAAACTTGAAGCAAAAGGTTATTTTGATGGAAATTATAAGCAACCACTTCCAAAATATCCAAAAAAAATAGCAATAGTTACTTCACCAACTGGTGCAGCAATTGAAGATATGAAAAAAGTAGCAACTCATAGATGGCCATTGGTAGAATTTATTTTAGTTCCAACTTTGGTTCAAGGCGAAGGTTCTGCTTTTGATATAGCAAACTCTATAAAATATGCTGATAAATTACACTGTGATATTATGATTGTAGGTCGAGGTGGTGGAAGTATTGAAGATTTATGGGCATTTAATGAGGAAATTGTAGCAAATGCTATTTATGAAGCAAAAACTCCAATTATTTCAGCTGTTGGACATGAAGTTGATTATCTGATTTCTGATTTTGTGGCTGATATTCGAGCTGCAACTCCTTCAAATGCAATTGAAATTGCATTACCTGATATAAATGAACATAGAATTTATTTAGATTCTCTTGAAAATGAATACAATAATAGATTGAAAAATATATTATTTAACAAACAACAAGAGTTATCAAATATGAAAAGATTGTTTGAACAAAACTCTATTGAAACAAAATTTAACTATATTCAAACAGAGATAAATCTTTTAAAATCTTCATTTAAAACTGATTTATCACAGAAAATATTAAGTTCTTCAAATGAACTAAATTTATTAAAGAATAGTTTTAAAAATAGTTTTTCAGCAGTTTTATTGAAAACTCAAAATCAAATAGATTTATTAAAATCAAATTTTGAATTAAATCATCCCGATAAAAAAGATAAAAATGGTTTTGTACAAATTTCTAAGGATAATAAAATAATTTCTTTAGAAGATTTAAAAATAGGGGATAAAATTCAACTACAAACACCTAAATATATTGCGAACTGTATTTTAAATGAAATTAGAAAACAATAAAATTTAAGTTTACAGTAGGTAGAATAATAAAAAACAAGTAAAAACTCGAGAAGTAATTAAAAGGAATGTACTATGGAAGATAATGAAAGAAAAGTTATAGATTATGCAAATACTAGTGAGTTTATGACATTTGAGCTGGGTGCAATGAAGTATGCTATTGAATTACCAAAAATTAGAGAGATTCTAACTTATCCAGATAATATTACTCCTTTACCAAATACTTCAAAATGGGTAAAAGGTTTGATTAGTTTAAGAGGGGAAGTTGTTCCAATTTTAGATGTTAGACTTAAATTTAACACAGGTCCTGGAACTTATGATGAAAATACATCAGTAATCGCTGTTATCACTGAAGATAAAAGAATTATAGGAATTGTTGTAGATTTAGTTGATGATGTACAAAGACTTGATACAAGTATGTTAGCAGCTGTTTCTGAAATGGGTTCTGCAATACCTTCAAAATATTTAAAAGGTTATATAAGACTTGCAAATAACCAAATGCTTGTTGTTATGGATATTGAAAGAGTTGTTGCAAAAGACGAATTAAGAGATTAAAAATAAATAATAAGTGATTTTATGAGTATAGATAAAAGTTTGTTAAAGAAATTTACCCTTTTGTATGTTGAAGATGATGATGTAATTAGAGTTGAACTATCACAGTTATTAGCAAATTTCTTTTCTATGGTTCATGTGGCGAAAAATGGTAAAGAAGGATTACGAACTTTTTTAGAAAATCAAGATGAAATAGATTTGATTTTGACTGATCTTAATATGCCAGAATTAAGTGGTATTGAGATGATAAAAAAGATTCGTACTCTTGATAATAAAATACCAATTATTTTTGCAACGGCACATTCTGATAGTGAATTTTTAGCAGAAGCTATAAAACTAAGAGTTCAAGAATATATAGTAAAACCAATTGATGTTAGATATTTATTATCTTTATGTAATGACATAGTTAGTAATTTATACCAAGAATCTTTATTAAAACAACAACGAGAAGAGTTAGAAAAATATAAAGAAATAATTAACTCAAATAATATAGTTATAAAAACAGATACCCATTTAAATATTACTTATGTCAACGAATTATTTTGTCAAATTTCAGGATTTGAAAGTGATGATTTAATAGGTAAAGAGCTAAAGTATTTAAAGTACCAAGATATGGCAAGTGATATTTATACAAATTTATATGCAAATATTTTAAATAACAAACCTTGGCAAGGGAAACTTAAAAATATAAAAAAAGATGGAACAGCTTTTACTACAGATGCTTTTGTTATTCCAAATCTTGATGAAACAGGCGAAATGACTGGTGCAATTTCAATTCAAAGAGATATTACTGAAGAATTAAATAAAAAAAGAGAAATTGTATTAGCGTTAATGAAAGAAAAAAGTGATATTTTTATACGAAGCAAAGAGGGAAATTTAGAACAAAATCAGATAATTAATGACCTTAAACATAAGTTAGAAAAAACTCAATTTGAACTAGAACAATCTTTAAAAAATATAGATAAGTATATATATAGTAATGAAAAATTCAGATTAGAAAATAAAAATTTTAAAACAGAATTAGGTTTATATAAAAAAAATACAAATTCAAATGTAGCATTTAAGTTTTCAAAAGAAAATAGTGATTTAAGATTAGAAAATAAAAAAATAAAAGATAAATTGGCTCAACTTGAATTGGATAGCGAAAAACTAATTTCTCAACAAAGAGTAAATTATGAGACTAGAATTGGTGAATTAGAAGATAAAATAAATGACTTAACTGAAAAAATAGATTCTATTCAAACCGATGAAATTTTATTACAAAAATTAGAATATTGGAAAGAAAAAGCAAAACAAGAAACAGTTAAAATTGAAAATCTTGAAAAACAAATAATTGCACATGGAGATAAAAATTTTATGAGTAAAATATTTGGTTAACTAAAGTAAATAAATCAAGAAAATCTTGATTTATTCTTCTATTTTTATAGATATAATTTTTACATCTTCTAAAGGTTTATTTCCTTCATATTTTCCATTTGTGTCTACATTTTCAATTTTTTTAACAACATCAAAACCTTCTTTAACGTAACCAAAAATAGTATGTCTTCCATTTAACCAGTAAGTAGCAACCGTTGTAATAAAAAATTGACTAGCATTTGTATTTGGACCTGAATTTGCCATAGCTAAAATTCCTGCTTTATCAAATACTGCATTTGGAGCAAACTCATCTTTAAATTTTCCACCCCAAATAGACTCACCACCCGCACCAGTTCCTGTTGGATCTCCACCTTGAATCATAAAATCTTTGATAACTCTGTGAAAAATAAGTCCATTATAATAACCATTTTTTGAATGCGTTACAAAGTTTTCTACAGCCTTTGGAGCTAAATCAGCTCTTAACTCAATTTTGATATTTCCTTTTGAAGTTTCTAGTGTAGCAATTGGATTTGCTGCTTCTAAAAGTAAAACAAATGAAAAAAGAGTAAACAATATTTTTTTCATAAATAACCCTCTATGTAGTAAATTTGGGAAATAGTATATTATTTTAGATTTAAAAAAAGATAAAGAAGAGTTTTTTAGTAGAATTTAAAAAAAAAGTGTTAAAATTCAAAAAAGTGTTATAGCCTGCTCTAAAAAAGGAAAATTTATGGAAATGCCAAGTATCCCACAGCCAACATTTTATATATTTAAATGTGAACAATCATCACCTCCTGGAATGCCAAAACCATCATGTGTAAATGAAAATACAAGAGATTTATTTAATCACACAGCTCAAAGTTTAATGAAAACAGGTGTAATGGGACCTGTTCAAATTATAAGAACTTCATGTTTAGGAAGATGTCAAATGGGACCACTAATGTTAGTAGAACCAGGACACTTTATGTATTCTTCTTTGTCTAAGGAAAAAATAGATAAAATAATAGATGAACATATATTAGGTGGAAACCCAGTTGAAGAGTATTTAATACCTTCTCAGTTTTGGGGCGAAGCTATTAATTTAGTAAAATAAAAAGGGATTTATATATGACATTTGATATGCTATATAGCAAAATTCATAGGGCAACTGTAACTGATGCAAACTTGAATTATGTTGGTTCTATCACTATTGATGCAGATTTAATGAAAGCATCAAATTTAAGAGTTGGACAAAAAGTTGATATTGTAAACATTAATAATGGTGAAAGATTCCAAACTTATGTTATAAAAGGAAAAGCTGGTTCAAAAGATATGTGTCTTAATGGAGCAGCTGCTAGGAAAGTAGAAATTGGTGATAAAATTATTGTTATTTCTTACGCTTCTTACAATGAATCTGAACTTGAAAATTATAAACCAACAGTAGTTTTAGTTGATGAAAAAAATAATATAGAACTAATAACTCATGAACTAGTAGGAAGCGACCATGTTTGATGGAATGGATTTAAAAAACTTAAATTTAGGTGATATGTTAAATCAGTTTCAAAATATGGCACAAAATGCTAAAGAAGAAAATGCTTCAAGAATTTTCACATCAAAAGCTGGTGGTGGAATGATTGAAATTTCTATAAATGGAAATTCTGAAGTAATTGATTTAAAAATTGATGATTCACTTCTTGAAGATAAAGATTCATTACAAATTTTATTAATTTCATGCATGAATGATGTAATCAAACAAAGTGATGAAAATAAAAAAATGATGGCTATGAATATGATGGGTGGATTAGGGTCTTTTGGACAAAAATAATATTATGGAAAAACTACTATCTTTATTTGAAGATTATTTAATAAATAATCTTCCTACTTCAAAAACTTTCCATCCATATTTCGAAGATGCCCTTGCCGATATGTTAAAAGCTGGTGGGAAGAGATTTCGACCAATGCTTTTATTGAGTGTTGTAAAATCTAACAAAAGTCTTTTGATTCCAAACTCTTTACCTGTTGCTTTAGGTTTAGAGTTTTTACATACTTATTCACTTGTTCATGATGATTTACCAGCTATGGATAATGCTGATTTAAGAAGAGGATTTCAAACTTTACACAAAAAGTATGATGAAGTTACTGCTATTTTAGTTGGTGATGCTTTAAATACTGAAGCTTTTTCTTTAATTTCAAATGCATCTTTATCAAATGATATAAAAGTTGAGTTAATTAAGTGTTTAAGCTTCAATGGTGGAATTAATGGTATGATAATTGGTCAAGCAATTGATTGTTATTTTGAAAATCAAAAATTAGAATTAAATCAATTGGAGTTTTTACATATTCATAAAACTGCAAGATTAATAGCTGCAAGTCTAAAAATGGGTGCAATTATTTGTGAATATGATTTATTAACTCAAGAAAAACTTTACAATTTTGGAATTGATTTAGGGCTATTATTTCAAATTCAAGATGATATTATTGATGAAACTTGTACTTCTTTGGAAGCTGGAAAAACTACAAAAAATGATGGAAGTAAAAACTCTTTTGTAAATTTATTAGGATTAGCTGGTGCAATTAAAAGTGCAGATGAATTAGCTTTAAAATGTATCAATACACTTAATATTTTTGATTCAAATTTAAAAGAGTCTTTAGAAGAACTTCTTTTGAAATATATAAATAGACATAAATAAAAATTTTAACTCTTAGTCAAATAAACTCAAACCTCTTGACAAATTTTAGAAAATTTAATAGAATTTAGCACTTAGAAATTTAGAGTGCTAAATGTCTAAGTTTTAATAGAAAATATAATTATAATAAAAGGAAATAGTATGAATTTTAAACCACTAGGTGAGAGAGTTCTTGTAAAAAGAACAGAAGTTGAAAATAAAACTGCAAGTGGAATCTATATTCCAGATAACGCAAAGGAAAAACCTCATACAGCGGAAGTTGTTGCAATTGGTAATAAAGTTGAAGATGTAAAAGTTGGAGATACAATTGTTTTCGAACAATTTAGAGGAACTGAATTTAAGCTTGATGGACAAGAGTACTTAATTTTAAATATTGAAAACGTTATAGGAGTTATGTAATGGCAAAAGAAATTTTATTTAGTGATAACGCAAGAAATAGATTATATGCAGGTGTTGAAAAATTAGCAGATGCAGTAAAAGTTACAATGGGACCAAGAGGTAGAAACGTATTATTACAAAAATCTTTTGGAGCACCAACAATCACAAAAGATGGTGTTTCAGTTGCTCGTGAAATCGAATTAAAAGATACGATAGAAAATATGGGAGCTCAACTTGTAAAAGAAGTAGCTTCAAGAACTGCTGATGAAGCAGGAGATGGAACTACAACTGCTACTATTTTAGCTCACTCAATTTTCAAAGAGGGATTAAGAAATGTAACAGCAGGAGCAAACCCAATTATCTTAAAAAGAGGTATGGACAAAGCAACTGAAGCAATTTTAGCTGAACTAAAAAAAGCTTCAAGAGTTGTTGCTAATAAAACTGAAATTGAGCAAGTAGCTACAATTTCTGCTAACTCTGATAAAGCAATTGGAGCTATGATTGCTGAAGCTATGGATAAAGTTGGAAAAGATGGTGTTATCACTGTTGAAGAAGCAAAAGGTATCTCTGATGAACTAGATGTTGTTGAAGGTATGCAGTTTGATAGAGGATATTTATCTCCATATTTTGTAACAAATGCTGAAAAAATGATTGGTGAATTTAACAATCCATTTATTTTATTATACGAGAAAAAAATCTCTTCATTAAAAGAGATGTTACCAATTTTAGAATCAGTTAATCAATCTGGACGTCCATTAGTAATTATTGCAGAAGATGTTGATGGTGAAGCATTAGCAACTTTAGTTGTAAATAGATTAAGAGGTTCTTTAAATATTGCAGCTGTTAAAGCTCCAGGATTTGGTGATAGAAGAAAAGCTATGCTTGAAGATATTGCTGTATTAACTGGTGGAACTGTAATTTCTGAAGAAATGGGAATGAAACTTGAAACTGCTGAATTTTCTTGTTTAGGAACTGCTACTAAAGTTGTAATTGATAAAGATAACACAACTATCGTTGATGGAAGTGGAGATAAAGAAAGAGTAAAATCTAGAATTGGACAAATCAAAGCAGAAATTTCAAATACAACTTCTGAATATGACAAAGAAAAATTACAAGAAAGACTTGCAAAATTAAGTGGAGGAGTAGCTGTTATTAAAGTTGGAGCTGCATCTGAGACTGAAATGAAAGAGAAAAAAGATAGAGTTGATGATGCATTAAGTGCAACACGAGCTGCTGTTGAAGAAGGAATTGTAATTGGTGGAGGAGCTGCATTAATCAGAGCTGCTGCTAAAGTTAAACTAGAACTTGAAGGTGATGAAGCAATTGGTGCTGCAATCATTTTTAGAGCTATTAAAGCACCTTTAAAACAAATTGCTACAAATGCTGGATATGATGCTGGTGTTGTTGCAAATGAAGTTGAAAAATCTACTAATGAAAATTTAGGATTTAATGCTGCAACTGGTGAATATGTTGATATGTTTGAAGCTGGAATCGTGGATCCTGCAAAAGTTGAAAGAGTTGCTATGCAAAATGCTGTTTCAGTAGCATCACTTTTATTAACTACAGAAGCTACAGTTACAGATATTAAAGAAGATAAACCTTCAATGCCATCAATGCCTGATATGGGTATGGGTGGAATGCCAGGTATGATGTAGTTTTTTAACTATATTTAGAAAAAAGGATAAAGCTTTTGCTTTATCCTTTTTTTTTATCTTATAAATTAATTTTGATTATAAATAATTTTTTGTATAATGATATCAATTTTCAAAAAGGATTTTATTTATGACTTTAAGCCTAAATAAATTTTTGTTTTCTATATCCTTTGCATTAGATTTAGCGGAGAATGAAATAAAATGTACTTCTTCAAAACATAGTAAAAGAGTAGCTTATATTTGTGTTAAAATAGCTGATATTATGGGATTAAGTGACGAGGAAAAGTTTGATTTGTGTTCATACTCTTTATTACATGATAATGGATTAATAGAGAGTTATTGTAACTTTAATAATCAGTATGAAAATAGTGGATCAGAAGATTATTTTAATATGATAAATTTCTCTGATCACTGTGTAATTGGAGAAAATAATATTAAAGATTTTCATTTTCTAACTTTTCAAAAGAATGTAATTTTATATCATCATGAAAATTTTGATGGTTCAGGTCTTTTTGGGAAAAAAGCAGATGAAATTCCTCTTTTTTCACAGCTAATATCCTTTGCTGATATTTTGGATACGGATTTTGATTTAACTAATATTTGTTATGAAAAAAAAGAGCAAATAACAGATTTTGTAATAAAAAATGAAGGAAAACTTTTTTCAAGTAATATTGTAAATGCATACAAAAAATTATCTGATTCTTTCTTATTTTGGGGAGACTTAGAATATTTTGATGAAGTAAATCCATTAGAAAGAATATTACCAGATTTTAGTATTGAAATTTCATTTGAAAATTTTCTATTAATTACAAAGATTTTTTCAAAAATAATAGATGGAAAATCAAAATTTACAGCAAAACATTCTGTGGATTTAGAACAAAAATCTTTAAAAGTAGTAGAATATTTTGGTTTAGATGAAGAAACAAAATTAAAAATCCAAATAGCTTCAAATTTACATGATATTGGAAAACTAGGAACGCCAAATTCTATTTTAGATAAAGAAGATAGTTTAACAAAAAACGAATTATTTGAAATAAAAAAACATGCTTATTTAACTCACACAATTTTGAGTAAAATTGATAATTTTAGTGATATAACAAAATGGGCATCTTCTCACCATGAAAGATTAGATGGAACAGGATATCCTTTTGGTTTGACTAAAAATGAATTAGGATTAGAAGAAAGAATCGTATCTTGCTTGGACTTTTATCAGGCTTTAGTTGAAGATAGACCTTATAGAAAATCTATGTCCCATTGCGAAGCAATAACTTTATTAAGAAAGAACCTGAGTAATTTTGATATAGATGCTGAAATAATAGACGTAATAGATATTGTATTTAGATGATTATTTATAGAAAATAAAGGTTCTAGAAACTTTTTTCTAGAACCCCATTAAATATTATTTTTTAGTAAATAAACCTTTGTTTACCAAAGTCTAATTGAAAATAGACTTTTAATTGAATTAATGTTTAACAACCACAAAAAGTGAAAAGTTCGCCATTCACACCTCCAAATTGTTTTAGATAATGTAATTATAACATCTTTTTAGATTAAAACAAACTGAATTTATAAAAATTATTTTTTATAAAAAGATAAGATAATAGTTGTACCAATATTTTCTTTACTTGTGATTTTTATTATACCTTTGTGAATATCAATTATCTTTTTTAAGATAGACATTCCAAGCCCTGTTCCACCAGAATTTTTATTTCTACTTTTATCTGTTCTATAAAACTTTTCAAATATCTTTTCTTGTTCATTTAGTGGAATTCCTATTCCAAAATCTTGAACTGAAATATTGAAAGTATCGTCATTTTTATAGCTTTTTACTATAATTTGTGAATTTTTATGACTAAATTGGATAGCATTTTTTAAAGCATTTTTTAAAGCTATTTTTAAAAGATTTGGGAAACCTTTAAATTCTATACTATCTTCTAAAATAAAATTAATTTCAACTTGATGTAATTTTGCAAAACTTTTGATTTCATTTATTGATTCATCAATTAATTCATCAAAATAAAAATTTTCTTGTTTATCTACTATTAAATCTTTTTCATTTTTTGCTAAAAATAGTAAATCATTAATTGTTTGTTCAATTAATGTAAGCTCATTTAGAGAGTTATTTAGTGCATTTTTATATTCATCAGTTGTTCTTTCTTTTCTTAGCGTAACTTCAATTTCACCTCTTATGATTGTAAGTGGTGTTTTTAATTCATGGGAAGCATCAGAACTAAATTGAGAAATTCTTTCAAAAGAAGATTCTAATCTACCAAGTAAATTGTTTACTTCATTGATTAATTGATTTATTTCATCTTCATTTTTTCTTGTTTTTAGTCTTGCAGATAAATCATTTGCATTTATTTGTTTTAATTCAAAGAGTATATTTTCTATTGGTGAGAATGATTTATAAATCAAAAAATTACCAGCAATAATTGCTAATATTAGGATAATTGGTAGAATAAAACTTAAAATATACAAAATATTTTCTAAAGTTGATGTAAGTATTTCTTTTGTTGTTACTATTTCAATTATTACATTTTTTTCACCATGAAAATCTATTTTTATTCTACTTACTAAAAAGTCATTTTGTTCTTCAAATGTAATGATACTTGGTTTTAATTTATTTAAATAGTTATCATCATGTTTGATATTAGATGGAAAGTTTGGTGTTTCAATTATCATTTCATGGCTAATATCATCTAATATTCTTATGTATAAAGGTTCAAAGTTATACTCTTTTTCTTCATCTAATATAGCATTTGTAATTTTATCTTTTTCTAATAAATCATCTGTAATATCTAATATTATTACTTTTAGAGTTGCTTGAAGTTTATCTAAAGTTGATATTTCAAGTGCTTTGTATAATGAAACAGAAAAAATAGTAAGAATTATTGCTTGTATTAAAAAACTATAAATTAGAAGTTTTTTCTTTATTGATAGATTATTTATCACTTATTTTAAATCCTATTCCTCGAACTGTTTTAATCAGTTTATTATCAAAATTCTTATCTATTTTATTTCTTAATCTATAAATATAAACATTTACAATATTACTAATATTTGAATCTTCAAATGAAGATAAAGCTGAATTTATAGTAGTTTCACTCAAAACTCTATCTTTGTTTTTTATTAGATATTCAAGTAGGGCAAACTCTTTTGCTGTTAAAGTTATATTTTCATTTGCTCTAACTGCTGTTTTATTTAATAAATCTAGTTCCAAATCAGCTATTGAAATTTTTGTTTGGCTTGAATTTGTGGTTCGTAGTTGTACTCTAATTCTTGCAAGTAATTCTGCAAAAGAAAAAGGTTTAGCCAAATAATCATTTGCTCCAATATCCAAACCTTTAATTTTATCTTCAATGGAATCTTTGGCTGTTAACATGATAATTGGAGTTTGATTTTTCGAGGCTCTTAGGGCTTTACAAACTTCGATTCCATCTTTAATTGGAAGCATAACATCGAGTAAAATTAAATCATACTCATTTACACTAGCAAGGTATAAACCTTCATCACCATTTGTTGAAGAATCAACTATATAACATTCTTCAACTAATCCTTTTTTTAAAAAGTTAATTATTTTTGTGTCGTCTTCTATTATTAAAATTTTCATAAATTATTCTACACTTTTTGAGATTAATTTAACTATTGTTATTTCTGCATTTGCTTTATATCTAAGTTTTAAACCCCAAGTTCCTAAGCCTTTATTTACATAAATAGCTGTATTTTTTTTATAAAATATTCCTGCAAGAAATGGTTGAACAAGCCTTACTAAATAATGAAAAGGATAAATCTGACCGCCATGTGTATGTCCACATAAAAAAAGGTTTGTATTTCCATCAAGTGCGATTTTATAATCTTTTGGTTGGTGAGAGATAAAAATAGAGGGTTCATTTAAAAGATAGTTTTTTATTTTTTGTTCTTCTCTTTTTATACCAAAAAATTTTGAAAATCTATCAGGAAGACCAGCTATGAATACAGTTTCATTTTTATAAACAAATTCTTTGCAAGAATTATCCATAAAAATAAAATTAGAAAGTTCTTTTTTTAAATCTTCTAAACCATAAAATAAATCATGATTTCCACTTATGTAATAAACTTTAAATTTTAAAGTATTTAAAATTTGAAGTTGTTCTTTTATAAATTTTACTTTTGTATCAATTATATCACCAGTTATAACACAAAAATCAAAAACTAAATCATTACACAAATTTACAAGTTTTTGTACGTTTTCAAGGTTTGTTTTTTTATTTATGTGCAAATCACTTAAATGCAAAATTTTTAAATCATTTAGTTTTGCACTATTTACAAATACATCAACTGTTTGAATATTAGAAAGGATCATTTAAAAAATCCTTCTAATTCATATATAGATGATATAAATTTAATATCTTTTATATAACCATTTTGTATAAAATAAACAGTAATTTTGTTTTCTTCTTCGATGAATTTTTTATTGTTTTCATTGTAAATTAACAAAATATCATATTTATAATCTCTCATTTTTGGAATAGTAAACATTTTTACAACAATAGATGGAATAGATGAAATGTTATTTATAAAAATAGTGTTGTTTCTATCTAAAAAATCACTATTTTTTGATGATAAAAAATCATTTACAAGATTTGTAGTTTCTTTTTGGAAAGTTACTATAATCATTGAAATTTCACTAGTAATAGTATGAATTTTATCAAACTGATTTACTAGTGAAAAAGTACTTATTTTATCATCTATTTTTAATGTACCTGCATTTGCATAAATGCAAACCATCATTGATAAAATAAGTTTTTGTAACATCTATTTTACTTCATTTAATGAAATATTATAAGAGATATCTATTTGATTTCTAACAGTTAAAAAAAGCATTGTTGGTGGCTCTAAATTGAAATCTGTAAGATTAAATGAAAAACCTCCATTTAATAAAATCTCATTATTTTGTTGATTGATAATAATTTTTGCTTTAATATTTTTTGTAACGCCATTTAATGTTAAAGCACCTTTTATTTCATAATCAGTTTCATTTTTTGTAATACTTTTAATATCAAAAGAGATTGTTTTGAATTTTTCTACATTCAATAACTTATACATATTTGTATCTCTGTCTTTTTTTTCACTTATTAGTGTTAAGGTATCAAAATAAATTTTACCTTTGATTGATTCAATACCATTTTCAATTGTTAAATCAGATTTTACATTTTTTGTAGTTGGATTTATTTCACTATCTCCAAAAACATTTGTGTGAGCTTTTATCTCACCATTTTGAACTGTTAAGTTATTTGCATTTGCAAATAGAGCTAAACTTAATATTACTAATAATTTAAACATATTTTATTTCCTTGTTATTTGGTTTATATTCACTCAACATTATTTTAAATATTGCCAATAATAAAATAATTGGAACAAATAAAATTAAATTTGACAAAGCTACAAAAAGCCCTGCACCAGAAGCCATCCAACCAATAAAAATCATATAAAACGTAATGGTTTTAAAATCTTTTTTTGCGATAGTTTGTAAAATCACAACATTGTAATAAGATATTACAAATGGATAAACTATTGATAAAATAAATCCCTCCCTTAAAAAATAAAATAGATATGAAGCTGCAAATAAAGTCAAAATAAGTAAACTTTTTTGATTTTTCTCAATTTTGAAAAATAAAGCACAAAAAACTCCAATTACATGAAATAGTGCAATTTGAAAGGTAAAACCATCCCTCCAAATAGAAATTGTAATATCCCTTGAAAGCGCTTCAAAAAGAGCAGAATCTAAAAATACCCATAAAACCATCATTAATAAAGCAAACTCTTGATTTGATTTTTTTATAGGTTCATTTGTTGGTAGAAATCTTGAAGCAAGTAATGTAATTGTTGTTAATGTAATTGCAATAATTCCCCTTGCTTCAACTTCATAGTTAAATAATAAAGTTCCTGTAACATAAGAAACACTAAGTGCAAGACCAAGTTCTAGTAGAGATGTTTTTTTGATTTCATTTATAATAAGAGGAGCTAAACTTCCAACGGCAAATCCTAAAATAAACAAAGTTAACATATTGAAATTTGGATATAAAAAACTCATAATTAATTGAATAGTTAAAAATAGAGAGATTTTATTTTTAAAATCAATTTTTATATATGAAACCAGTAACGAGCCAATAATTCCTCCTATTGGAAGAGGCGCTATTAAAAACAAATTTGAAGAAAAGTATTCAACAACTCCTGTTTGAGCAATTAGTAAGTAATAACAAAGTTCACTTGCTATAAAAAAAATTAAAATTAATCTTTGCATAAAAACTCCTTTTGATAAAAATAAATTAAATAAACGAATACAAAACTCAAGTCAAATAAACAAATGGCTAAAGCTTCATATCCCAACTTTCCACTGGCATATAAAGCGAAAAAAACTGAACTTGCAAATACTCTAATAATCACTGTTAAGTTCATTAAAACCACTTGGCTTGATGGATTTTTTAAAGCCATATAATGAATAATTCCAGTCATACTTACAAAAGCAAAAACCACATATTCATAAACTCCACTAAAACTAAATCCAATTAAAGGATAAATAAAACTAGCAAGTAAAATCAAAAATACTCCTCCTAATCCATCACTTAAAATTCCAGCGATGTTATAAAGTTCTATTTTTGAATAAGTTTTTGTTTTAATACCTATTTGTATAAATGCAGATATAAAAATAAAAGTAAAACATCCAAAAATAGTTCTTAAAATCCAAAGATTTTGACTTGGAATATTTAAAAGTCCTGCTTCTGTAAAACCTGAAATTGATAAAACTATAAATATTCCTAAAAGTGCAAACAAATAGCTATTTAAATAGATAGATTTTTGAAGTTCTTTTATACTGTTTATAAACATTGAAATAACCATAAAAAACACAGATATTCCCATTGCAACATGAGCATGAGCAATAACTAAATCATTTCTGTGAAATAACCATCTGATTTCCGGAATAAAAATAATATTTCCTTCAATATCCACAAACAAAAAAGCTAATATTGAAATTAATAAAGCTTTTTTTGCATATGGTTGAATATTGCTATCTTTAAACCATCTATATAAAAGTGGAACATATAAAAGTGTTAGATATTGAGCAACCCACTCTTGATTGTAAGTTAGTGGTTCAAAAAAGATTCTATATAGAACTGTTCCAAAATAAAAAATAGTTGGGATAATCCATAAAATATTCCATCTAGCTTTAAATTCACCAATATTTAATAGTTTGATAATTAGATAATAAATTGGAAGTAAAGCCAAACTCATTCCTAAAGTGTTATCTCCATGGGGACCTGTAACTGTACTTTCAACTTGACCGATAATTGGATTCATTAAAATTAAAAGTGTTACAGGAGCTATTATTACAACCCTTAAACACACTTTTATCCATAAAGGAAGAGTTTTATAAAGTCTAATAAATTTGTATAAGGCTATGATATAAAAAACACCAGCTAAGGCTAATAAAAAGTTTAATTCATAAGCAAAATCATAAAAAGCCAAACCTCTATTTTTTCCTAAAAGCAAACTTACAACCATAAAAACCAAAAAGATATACCAAAAAATAGTATAAAGATTTAAGTATCTAAGACCCTCTTTATCAAAACCAACTTCCTTATTTATAAGTAAAAAAGGTAAATACGAAAGCATTAATGGAATAAATCCATAAAGCATTAATGAAATATGAATTGCTCTCATATTTACTGGATTTAAAGTTTCAGAGTTTAAACTAAAACCTAAAAGATTTATTGAATAAACAATCCCGAAAAACAATCCTAATGCAAAAAATGTAATAGATATTTTGAAATTTTTATCTATAAAATTACTAAAATTATTCAATTTTTCCATCCTTTACTTCATAAATTTTATTTGCTAACGCAGCTAAACTTTTATCGTGAGTTGCTACGATAATTGTTGTTCCTTTATTTGCAAATGTTTTAAATAACTCAAATACATTTAAAGAGTTTTTTGAATCCAAATTTCCAGTTGGTTCATCTGCAAAAATGATTTTTGGATTATTTATCAAAGCTCTTGCAATGGCAACTCTTTGTCTCTGACCTCCAGAAATTTCATTTGGGTATTTGTCTATTAAATTTTCAATTCCTAAAAGTGTTAATAAATCAAAAATCTCTTCTTTTGAAGCCTTTTCATTTGCAAGATTTATATTTTCTTTTACACTTAAATAATTGATTAAATAGTGGAATTGGAAAATAAAACCTATATTGTTTTTTCTAAAATCATCTATATTTTTTATATCTTTATAGTTTATATTTTCATAAACAATATCTCCACTTGTTGGTTTTAAAAGCGTTGATAAAATAGATAAAAGCGTAGATTTTCCACTTCCACTTTCTCCAATTATTGCTATAAATTCGCCACTTTTTATCTCTAGGTTTATGTTTTCTAATGCTAAATCTTTATTATAATAGTGTGTTAAATTTGTTACTTTTATCATATTTTATTTCCTTGAATTAACTCAACTGGATCTGTTTTTGCTGCATTTAAAGCAGGAATTATCGAGCCAAAAATAGCCATAAAAATTGAAGTTATAAAAATATAAAAAGCTAATTCATTTGAAATTTCACCATTTACATAACCTTGTAAACTTGAAATATTTTTTATAGAAAACAAAACAATATGTGAAATGACAAAAGCACTTATAAAACTAGTAAGTCCCAAAATAAAACTCTCACTCATAATTGAATAAACAATTTTCGAAGTACTTATTCCTAAGGCTCTTTTGATTCCAAATTCGCTTTTTCTTTGATTTATTGTGATACTCATTAAACTTACGATTCCTAATAATCCCATAGAAAAGGCGATAAACGAAATAACATTTGATGAGGTTTTTATGATTTTAAATTGATTATAGTTATCCACAAAATTTTGAGTTGATTTAGCATCAATCTGGTCACTTATAATTTTTATATCATTGATAATATTTTCAACATTAAAGTTTAGTTCAGTGTTTACCATAATCATAGAAGCTGATTTATTGAAAATTTGCCCAGCATCACTAATAGTTAAAACAACTCCACCATTTTCAAAACCAATTTCACTTTTAAAAATCCCAGAGATTTTAAAAGTTTTATTAGCAATTTGAATTTCATTTTTATTTACCAATTGGTCATATATAGATTTTCCAACAATTACTTCATCTTTTAATGGATAGTTTCCAGCAATCAATTCATAGTTTTTAAATCGATTAAAACTTGCTCCATAAACAGCAACAATTGGAAGTTTTTCAACTGGACTTGCTCCAACAATTAAAGCAGTTGATTCAAGTACTCCTTTTATTTTATTTATTTGTTCTATTAAATTTATATCTACATTTGAAAAAAATGTATCAGAAATTTTTGCTTGAGTAATGATAATATCACCGTCACTTTTAAGCATAGAAGAGTACATTGTAATTATTCCATTTGAAATAGAACTAATTAAAAAAATAGAAACAATTGAAAAAATTAGACTTAAATAGATAAGAGTAGTTTTTAGTTTATTTGCCATCAAGGCTTTTAAAGCATTAGAAATCAATAGTTTTCCTTTATTATTTTGAAGAATTTTAGGCTTTGAATATGAACTAGTAATGAATAAAATATTAACTTTTGTTCATAATTGGATAAAATACAAAAAACAAGAAAGAGTAAGTAATGAAAAAAGATTTAATAAAAATAATAAAAAAAGCTGGGAATATATTAAAAGAGGGATTTTATACGGATAAAAATATCACTTTTAAAGCAAAAAAAGATTTAGTAACTCAGTTTGATGTGGCAGTTGAAAAATATTTAAAAAAGAAATTCTCTAAAAGATTTAAAGAGTTTAATATTATTGCTGAAGAATCGGACAATTCAAATATAGAGTTTAATAACTCAATCATAATTGATCCAATAGATGGAACAACAAACTTTGTAAATGGAGTTCCCCACACTGCAATTTCTGTTGGAGTTTATAAAAATAAAAAACCATATTTAGCGATAGTTTATAATCCAATTTTAGATGAATTATACACAGCAAAAATAGGCAAGGGTGCATTTTTAAATGGTAAAAAACTAAAAGTTAGCCACGAAGATAATTTCCAAAAAGCACTGTTAGCAACAGGATTTCCATACACAAGTGGAACAGATGAAAATGATTTAAATGATGTTGTAAAAAAGATAAAAGATGTATTGCCACTTTGTCAAGATTTAAGAAGATTAGGTTCTGCATCACTTGATTTATGTTATGTGGCAAAGGGAACATATGAAGGATATTATGAAATGAATCTAAAACCTTGGGATGTAAGTGCTGGAGTTTTAATTCTTACAGAAGCAGGAGGAATTGTATCAAATATAAGTGGTGGTGAATATAATTTATTTGAAGATAAATATTTAGTTGCCTCAAATGGTAAAATTCACAATGAATTTATAAAAAATTTAAATTTATAAAATAACAAAAAAAGTGCGAAAAGCACATATTTAGTAACTATTAAATATAATAATTACAATTAAAATTTGAAAAAAGGTTTTTTTGATGTGTGGAATAGTTGGATATATTGGTAAAAAAGAGACAACAAAAATTTTATTAGATGGTTTAAAAGAGTTAGAGTACAGAGGTTATGATAGTGCTGGAATTGCTGTTTTAAAAAATGATAGAATTGATGTTTTTAAGGCTTTAGGAAAACTCGTAAATCTTGAAGAAAAAGTAAATGCAACAGCTTCAAGTGATTATGAATTAGGAATTGGTCATACAAGATGGGCAACACACGGAAAACCAACAGAATTAAATGCCCATCCACATTTAGGAGAATACTCTTATGTTGTTCATAATGGAATTATTGAAAACTATAAAGAATTAAAAGAAGAGTTAACAGCCAAAGGTCATAAATTCGTATCTCAAACAGATACAGAAGTTATAGTTCACCTATTTGAAAATTTTTATAACCAACTAAACGACACAAAAAAAGCTTTTCAAAATACTATTTTAAGACTTGAAGGTGCTTTTTCGATTCTTTTAATTACAAAAGCAGATCCAAAAAAAATATTTTTCTTTAAACACGGAAGCCCTTTAATCGTAGCAAAGGGAAATGAAAAAGAGGAAGTTTTATTTTCTTCTTCTGATGCTCCTTTAATTGGATTAGCTTCAAGTGTTGTTTATTTAGAAGATGGAGTTGGTGGAATTGCTAGTGCTGAATCAATAGAGTTTTTTAATGATAATTACTCTTGGTCAATCTTACCAACTTCAAAACAATTTGCTCAAAAAGATGGATATAGATTTTTTATGGAAAAAGAGATTTATGAGCAAAGTTCAGTGGTTAGTGATTGTATGCTTGGAAGAATAAAAGATAATGAAATTTTATTTGATGAAATTGAAAAATCAATAATAGATGGAATCAATGAGATTAAAATCTGCGCTTGTGGGACTTCATATCACGCAGGATTAACAGCTTCATATCTTTTTGAAAGGTTATCAAAAGTTAAATGTAATGTAGAAATTGCAAGTGAGTTTAGATACAAAGAGCCACTTTTAACAAAAGATACTTTATTTATCGTAATTTCTCAAAGTGGAGAAACAGCTGATACTTTAGAAGCTTTAAAAATGGCAAAAAATGCAGGTCTTAAAACACTTGTTGTTTGTAATGTTGATAACTCTTCAATGACAAGAGTAGCTGATGCAACTATTCTTACACGTGCAGGAATTGAAAAAGGAGTAGCTTCAACAAAAGCATTTTCAACTCAAACAGTTGTTTTATGGATGATGGCTTTATTTTTTGCAAAAGCGAAAAATGTAATTTCAAATGAAACTATGCAACAAGAGTTACATACTTTAAGAGAAGTTCCAAAAACTCTTTGTATTAGTGATAAAATCCATGAAAAAATGAAAAGATTATCAAAAAGATATTTACATGGACATGGATTTTTCTTTATCGGTAGAGATGTATTTTATCCACTAGCCCTTGAAGGTGCTTTAAAATTAAAAGAGATTTCATATTTACATGCTGAGGGTTATCCAGCAGGTGAAATGAAACATGGACCAATTGCTTTAGCTGATCCAGAACTTTTTACAATTGCACTTATGCCACAAAATTTACTTTATGACAAAATCAAATCAAATGTAGAAGAGTTAAGCGCACGAGATAGTACTATTTGTGCAATATCTCCACTTGATTTTGATTTAGCAGATGATTTTGTAAAAATAAATAAAACAGACCATTATATGTTAGAATTTTTTGAAATGCTAGTTGTTTTACAACTATTTTCAATGGAAATTTCAATAAGACTTGGAAATGATGTAGATATGCCAAGAAATCTTGCTAAATCTGTAACAGTAGAATAATGAAAAAATATTTATCATATATATTATTAGCATTTTTATGTTATTTGCTTTATATAAATGAAGATTCGAAATATATAGTTGCAGGAGTTGGGATTTTTATCATTGGTATGTACTTTATGGAAGATGGATTTAAGCTTTTTAGTGGTGGAATTCTCGAAAGATTAGTTGCAAAAAGTACAAGTACTGTTTCGAAATCGGTATTTTTAGGAATCACTGCAACAGCAATTCTTCAAAGTTCGTCATTAATAGCAATTATTGTAATCTCTTTTTTATCAGCAAAAATAATTTCGCTAGCAGGTGCGTTAGGTGTTGTTTTTGGATCAGCTGTTGGAACAACTACGACAACTTGGATAGTTTCAACTTTAGGTTTAAAAATTGATATTGCAGCTTTTGCACTTCCTCTGATTATTTTTGGAGTAATTTTTAGATTTTATAAAAATAAAAATATTCAAGGATTAGGAAATATACTTTTAGGTTTAGGATTTATTTTTTTAGGTATTGGATATATGAAAGATGGATTTGAAGATTTAAAAGAGGGAATAGATTTAGCACAATTTTCAGTAAATGGATATATGGGAATTATTATTTATGCATTTATTGGAATGGTTGCAACAATAATAGTTCAATCAAGTACAGCAACTCTAGCTCTAACAATTACAGCTTTATCAACGGGGCAAATAATGTATACAAATGCTATGGCAATTGCCGTTGGTGCAAATATTGGAACAGCAACAACAGCAGCTTTGGGAGCTATGGTATCAAATGCAAATAGTAAAAGAATGGCCGTTGGATTATTTATTTTTAAAGGTGTTACCGCTATTGTAACCTTGTGTCTTTTATATTTTTTAGTAGATTTGATTGATTATTTAGCTGAAATTCTTGGTATCGCACCCGATGATTGGGCTATGAAATTGGCACTTTTTCATACTTTTTTTAATTTAGCTGGTCTTATTGTATTTTCATTTTTTATTCCACGATTAGTAATATTTTTGAAAAAACTTTTTGTGGAAGATGTTGGCTCATATATACAAAAAACAAAATATTTAGATATGGAAGTAATAGCTGTTCCTTTTGCTGCATTAAAAGCTACAAGAAAAGAGACTATTCATTTGTATGAAAATGCAAGTGAAGTTTTAAGTCATGCTATTATGTTACATAGACATAGATATTTGGAAAAAAATGATATATCGAGTGTTGTAAAAGAATCAACAGATATAATCGAGTTAAATATAGATGATTTTTATCAAACTAGAATTAAATCTTTATATAGTGATATAATTTATTATTCAACTTATTTTATAAATAATTTAGAAAATGAAAAAAAAGGCTATTTGTATGATTTAAGAACTGCTTGTAGGGATATAGCTGAAGCTGTAAAAAATACAAAAGAGTTACAACAAAATATAAGTAAATATCTTTCAAGTAATAATGATTACATAAAAGATGAATATAATTACCTAAGAGAAGCTATTGCTAAAACCATAAACACGATAAATGAGATTAAAAATAGTAAAGATGAACTAGATGTTCTTTCAAAATCTGAATTATTAAAAGAGTATTTAAAAAGTTTAGATGTAATATCAACGGGAAGAATAGATGTTTTAATTAGGGAAAAAAGAATTGATAAAAAAATGGCAACTACTTTATTAAATGATAGTGCTCATGCTTATACTATAATTAACAAACTAATAAATGTAGCTAAAGTATTGTGGATAGAAGATTCAACTATAAAACAATTAGGAGAAGATTATGAAGCTGGAAAAAATTTATGAAAAAGCTAAAAAGTACTTATTATTAATTGAAGAAAAAGAAGATGTTGAAAAAAAGAAGATAGAAAAACTTCAAAATAAGATTGAAGACAAAATATCAAAATTAGAAAAAAAAATTAGAGATACAAAAAATCAAGAAGAGAAGATTAAACTAAAAGAAGAGAAAGAGCTACTTAAAAAATTTAGAAAACAATTAAAAGAAAAAAAGTAAATAACAGCTTTTTTTAGTTAATATTAGAAACTTTTTGTCTTTATGGCAAATTGAATTCTTTAAATTTTTATTTTAAATTTCTTAACAAATATAGAAAACAAAAAAATGGAAAACAAAAGATGGAAAACAACTCAAGATTTTTCTTGTGGAAAACAAAGGATGGAAAACAAAAATGCAAAACAAAAAACAATACTTATTTACAAGTGAAGTTGTAAGCCCTGGACACCCAGATAAATGCGCAGATATAATAGCTGACTCTATAGTAGACAAATTAATTATTGCAGACAAAGATAGTAGAGTAGCTTCAGAGGTTTTTGTTGCAGGGAAACATGTTGTAATTGGTGGAGAAGTAAAATCATCTGCACAATTATCAAATAAAGATTATGAAAAAATAGTTTTAGACGCACTAGCAAAAATCGGATATGATGGAAAATCAGCTTTTACAAAAGAGCAATGTTTACATCCAGATGATGTACAAGTTCAAGTTTTATTAAATCAACAAAGTCCTGATATTAATCAAGGTGTAGATCAAGTTGATGGAGAAATAGGAGCAGGAGATCAAGGAATTATGTTTGGTTTCGCTTCAAGTGAAACGGCTGATTATATGCCAGCTGCTATTACATACGCAAGAATGTTATGTGATAAAGTATATAACTATGCTTTAAAACATAATCAAAAATTAGGTGTTGATATTAAAACACAAGTTACAGTTGATTATGGGACAAAAGCTAATTTTGAAAATTGTAATCCACAAAAAATTCATACAATAGTTGTAAGTGCACCTTCAGTTGAGGGAATGCCAATTGAAGAAGTAAGAGAATTAATCCAAGGATTAATTGATGATTCAGGACTTCCATCAAATATGTATGATAAAAAATCTACAATTATTCATATTAATCCAACTGGAAGATACGTAAATCACTCTTCTTTACATGATAGTGGATTAACAGGAAGAAAATTAATTGTAGATTCATTTGGAGGATATGCACCAATTGGTGGAGGAGCTCAAAGTTCTAAAGATTATACAAAAGTTGATAGATCTGGACTTTATGCAGCAAGATGGATTGCAAAACATATAGTTGCATCTGGCTTAGCAAAAAAAGCAATTGTACAAATCTCTTATGCAATTGGAGTTGCTCGACCAACGTCAGTTTCTGTTGATACAATGGGTTCTTATACAAAATTTGATGATGATAAATTATCACAATTTGTAATGGACACTTTTCCCTTAACTCCAAGATGGATTACACAAAAATTTGCTTTGGATAAACCAAGTGAAAAAACATTTCTTTATGCAGATGTTGCAGCACGTGGACAAGTTGGTCAAAGTGATTACCCTTGGGAAAAACTTGACGAATTAGAAAAATTTGAAAATATTCAGTAAATTGATTAAAGGATTATTATGGATTTAAGAAACTTATTTAGCAAAATTTCTTTTGATAGTAAATCAAAAGAACAGCCAACAAAAAAGGATGCCCCAAGTCATTGGATTAAATGTCCTGAGTGTAGTGCCTTAATGTTTTTTAAAGAGGTAGAAGCTCAAAATAATATTTGTCCAAAATGTAATTTTCACATGAGAATTGGGGCAAAAAGAAGAATTGAAATTTTAACTGATAAAGATAGTTTTGTTGAATATGATATTGAATTAAAACCAAATGACCCTTTAAAATTTGTTGATAAAACTTCTTATAAAAAAAGAGTAGAAGAAGCACTAAAAAACACTGGACGTACATCTTCAGTAGTTAGTGGTGAAGCAAAAATAAATGAAATTCCAGTTCAGTTAGTAGTTTTTGATTTTGCTTATATGGGTGGAAGTTTAGGTTCAGTTGAAGGTGAAAAAATTGTACGAGCAGTTAATCGAGCAATATCAAAAGAGCAAGGACTTATTATAATTTCTGCTTCTGGAGGTGCAAGAATGCAAGAATCAACATTTGCTTTAATGCAAATGGCAAAAACTTCAGCAGCATTAAAAAAACTTGACCATGCGAAACTTCCATATATTTCTATTTTAACAGACCCTACAATGGGCGGAGTTTCTGCTTCATTTGCATTTTTAGGTGATATTATTATGGCAGAACCAGGTGCATTAATTGGATTTGCAGGACAAAGGGTAATTAAACAAACGATTGGAGCTGATTTACCAGCAGGATTCCAACGAGCTGAGTTTTTACTTGAAAAAGGTTCAATCGATATGGTTGTTAGTAGATCTAACATGAAACAAACTTTAACACATTTATTAAGTATGTTTCAAAAAGAAAAGATTAGTTAATAATTAATGTTATTAAATCTTGAAAAAGCTTTGGGTTTTAAACTCAAAGCTTTTAATCTTTTGTATGTTTTATGTGATTATGAAACACTACTTAAAAAAAATATCTCATTAGAAAAATTTGTTGATTTATGTAAAAAAAAAGATGTAAAAATAGTTCAATACAGGGATAAAATCTCATCTTTACAAGAGCAAAAAACAAATCTTTTATATTTAAAATCACAACTAAATATTCCAATAATAATAAACGACAAAATAGAATTGATAGAATTTGCTGATGGTTTACATTTAGGGCAAGAAGATTTAGACAAAATTCATAAAGATAAAAAATTAGCAGTAAAACTTGTTAGATTAAAAATAAAAGATAAACTTTTAGGACTTTCAACCCACAATGAAATAGAAATTTTAGAGGCTAATGAATTAGCTTTAGACATGATTGGACTTGGTGCTTATAAAAATACAAGTACAAAAGATGTAAATACAATTTTAGGCTCTAAAATTTCATATTTAGCAAAAATATCAAAATATCCAGTTTGTGCAATTGGTGGAGTTAAAATAGAAGATATTATAGAAAATATTAGATTTAATGTTGTAGGAAGTGGATTTTATGAAGATTAATATTTATTCAATAATTAAACCATCAAAAGATGAATTTGATTCAATTATTCAAGAGTTTATAAAAATGTCTTCAAAATATGCAAAAGTGGAAGTATTTTATATTTTTAATAAAAATATAGCAAAAGCGCAAACTATTGGTGAAAAAGAGGCTCAACAATCTTATAGTGAAACTTATGAACCTTTATTAAAGGGTTTTAATATAGCTTTAGATGTTTTAGGAAAAAAAGTTGATACTTATGCTTTTTCATCATTAATTGAAGACAAAAATGAAGTCAATTTTTTTATTGGTGGGGCATATGGTTTTCAAAGGGATTTTTTAACAAAATGTGATACAACAATATCTTTAAGCGATTTAACAATGGCACATAAAGTTGCAAATGTTGTTTTAACAGAGCAGATATTTAGAGCTTTAAGTATTCAAAATAATCATCCATATCATAAGTAATTTATAAACATTTTTGTATAATGAAAAAATAATAAGAGTTCGTATAATAAAAAAGGATAGAAAATGGGTTTTAAGAAATATTTTATTTTCTCAATAATGTTAATAGTTGCCATATTTGGTTACGCGTATAGTTTAGAGTTAGGTGAGTATAATGTTTCATTTTTTGGTTATTCACTTACATTACCAGTTGCGGCATGGCTAATAGTTCCAATATCATTCCTTGCACTTGCAACTTTTTTACATATATTGTGGTATGCAATGCTTAATTACTTTAAACATAGAGCTGTAATTAAAGACCATGAAACGATGATTAAAATGATTAAATCAAGTTTACTTGAAAAAAATGAAATTTTTAAATTCAAAACTCTAGAGTTTAAAAATCTTTCTTCTATTCTTTCGCAACTAAAAATTGATGTTAAAGAAAACAGATTTTCATGTCTTGATGAAGAATTAAATAAAATAGTTGCAAATGTTCAAGATGTAAAAGATGGGAAATATGTAAGTGATAAAACATTTAAAGTAAATGAAACGACTTCATTAGCAAACTTAAATATGTTAAATAAAGTAAATGAACAAATAGATTTTGCAGTTGATGTTCTTAAAAAACCAGAAAGTTTTTCTTCAAATGTAGTAATTCAATCTTTTGAAAATGTATTAGAAGAAAAAAGTATGACAACTATTAAAAAACTTTATAAAAATATCAAATTAGATAAAGAAATGGCTAAAAAACTTTTTGAAAAAGATGTTGCAAATAATGAATTTGGTTTTACAAGTGAAGAGTTACTTAAAATTGTAAAAGATTTAAATTACGATAAAAATGATTATTTAGCATTAGCAAAAAATTATGAAACAATATTAAAACCTGATCAAATAATTGCACTATTTGAGAAATTATCTTTAGAACTTGAAGAGGCTATTCCTGCGTATTTACATGTATTATTTGAATATGAAATGATTGATAAAGCAAGAGAAGTTCTTGCAAATACAAAAGACAATGAATATTCTGCATTTAAAGCTCTTTTAGATTTAAAAGAAGTTGGAAAACACTACAATTTAGAAGCGATATCTTACAAATAATGAATAAAAAACTTGACTTTAGCCGACCCCTTGTGGTGTTGGCACCACTTGCTGGTTATACTGATTTACCCTTTCGTTCTGTTGTTAAAAAATTTGGAGCAGATTTGACAATTTCAGAGATGATTTCATCAAATGCTTTGGTTTATAAATCTGCACGAACTTTAAAAATGATAGAAAAATCTCCAACTGAAGACCCATATTTTGTTCAAATTGCTGGAAATAGTGTTGAATTAGTACGTGATGCGGTTTTAATTTTAAATGAAGTTGAAGGGATTGATGGAATTGATTTAAACTGTGGCTGTCCAGCTCCAAAAGTGTTTAATCATGGAAGTGGCTCAAATCTTTTAGGTGATTTAAAAAAACTTGAAGAGATCCTTTCAACTGTAAAAAAATATTCTAAAAAACAATATACCTCTGCAAAAGTTAGAATTGGTGTAAATGATAAAATTCCAGTAGAAATTGGAAAAGCTGTTGAAGCTTGTGGAGTTGATTTCGTTTCTGTTCATGGAAGAACAAGAGCTGGAAAATATAAAGCTCCTGTTGATTATGATGCAATAAAACAGATGAAAGAAGCTATTTCAATACCAGTTATTGCAAATGGTGATATAAAAGATTATGATAAAGCTAAAGAAGTTTTAGAATATACAAAAGCTGATGGTGTAATGATAGGTCGAGGTGCTATTGGAAAACCTTGGGTATTTTATCAATTAAAACATGGAATTGAAGATATTTCAAATGAAATGAAAAAAGAGATTATTCTTGAGCACTTTGACGCAATGCTAGAATTTCACGGTCCTCATGGGGCTATTATGTTTAGAAAATTATTACACTCTTATTCAAAAGGGTATACTGGTGCCAATGAATTTAGAGATATAATAAATAAAATCTCTGATATTTCTGTGATGAGAGATATGATAGAAAACTTCTTTTAATCTATTTAATATAATTCAAAAGTTATTTGGATAAAATATTACACTTTATAAAATAAAGAAAATTATATACACTTTTAATAAAGGAAATATTTGTCTAAATACTATTTTGAATTAACACTAAAACCTGATACTAACTACGACCTTTTTTTGGATTTATTAAATTCAATTACAACAGATGCAATTGAAGAATTAGATGAAACTTTGATAATAAGAAGTGAAGAAGAACTAGATGAGTTGATATTTGGTATTGAAGAATTTACAAAAGCTTTAAATACAAAATGTGAAATAAATTATGAAAAAAAAGAAAATATAGATTGGATAAAAGAGTATCAAAAATCTGTAAAAGCAGTTGAAGTAGGAAATTTCTTTATAAGACCATCTTGGGAAGAAAAAAAAGATGGAAAAATTGATATTATAATTAATCCAGCTTTATCTTTTGGTTCAGGACACCATGAAACAACATCTTCTTGTATTGAAGCTATTGATGAATTTGTAAATTCTAATCAAACTGTTTTAGATGTGGGAACTGGAAGTGGAATTTTAGCAATTGCAGCTGCGAAAAAAGGTTGTATTGTTGATATTTGCGATACGGACGAAGTTTGTGTTGTAGATACAAAATCAAACTTTGATTTAAATGGAGTGACATTTAATGATTCATGGGTTGGTTCAACAAATAAAACAACAAAAAAATATGATGTAGTAATTGCAAACATTGTTGCAGATGTTTTAGTAATGATTGCAAGTGATTTAAAAAATTGTCTAAATGAAAATGGTATGTTGATAATCTCGGGAATTTTAGATAAACATATTAATCGAGTTTTGAGCAAATTTAATGATTTAGAACAAATCAAACTTATTCATAAAAATGAGTGGATAAGTGTTGTATTTAAAAATAAGAAGGAGTTTAGTTAATGGCTAAAAAACAACAAAATAATAATAATTTTAATAATAACAATAATAGTAATAACAACGGTAACAATAATGGAAATGGGAATAATTTTTTTAATAATAATCCATTATTGATTTTTGTAATTTTTTCAATAGTTACAATATTTGCTTTTAAAGCAATTTTTCCTGAAGATCAAATGGGAGCAGATGCAACAAATTCAAATATTCAAGCATTTGGACAAACTTCAAATAAAACTGTTGCATATTCAGATTTAAAAGGTTTAATTAGTACTGGAAAAATCGAGTATGTAGGTATTGGAAATACACAAATAAAAGCTGTTTCTAAAATGGGAACAGGTCAAGTTACAACATTTACAGCAAGAAGAGTTGTTCCTGATGAAACTTTAATTCCTGAATTAGAAAAAAATGGAATTGCTTATGGTGGAATAAATGAAGAAAATATTTTAGCTGATATTTTATTTGGATGGGTTTTACCTATTTTTATTTTCTTTGCTATATGGATGTTTATTGCTAAAAAAATGCAAAAATCTATGGGTGGAGGTTCAGGCGGAATTCTTGGAATTGGTTCTTCAAAAAAAATGATTAATTCTGAAAAACCAAATGTAACTTTTGATGATATGGCTGGAAATAAAGAGGCAAAAGAAGAAGTTCAAGAAATAGTTGACTTCTTAAAATCACCAGATAGATATGTAAGACTTGGTGCTCAAATTCCAAAAGGTGTTTTACTTGTAGGTCCTCCAGGTACAGGGAAAACTCTTTTAGCAAAAGCAGTTGCTGGTGAAGCAAATGTTGAATTTTTATCAGTTTCAGGTTCTGCATTTATTGAAATGTTTGTGGGAGTTGGAGCTAGTAGAGTTAGAGATTTATTTGAACAAGCAAAAAAAGTTGCTCCTGCAATTATTTTTATTGACGAAATAGATGCTATTGGTAAAAGTAGGGCTAGTGGTGGTCCAATGGGTGGAAATGATGAAAGAGAACAAACTTTAAATCAGTTATTAGCTGAAATGGATGGTTTCTCGACTGAATATGCACCGGTTATTGTATTAGCGGCAACTAATAGACCAGAGGTTTTAGATCCAGCACTTTTAAGACCAGGAAGATTTGATAGACAAGTTTTAGTTGATAAACCTGATTATGAGGGTAGAGTTGAAATTTTAAATGTACATATCAAAGGTGTAAAACTTGGTAAAAATGTAGATTTAAAAGAGATTGCAAAAATGACAGCTGGACTTGCAGGTGCTGATTTAGCAAATATTATAAATGAAGCTGCATTACTTGCAGGGCGAGCATCAAAAGATCAAGTTGATCCAAGTGATTTTAAAGAAGCAGTTGAGCGACAAATAGCTGGTTTAGAGAAAAAATCAAAAAGAATTTCTCCAAAAGAGAGAAAAATTGTAGCATATCACGAATCAGGACATGCGTTAATTGCTGAGATTACAAAAGGTGCAAATAAAGTAAACAAAGTATCTATTGTTCCAAGAGGTTTAGCTGCACTTGGATATACACTTAATACTCCTGAAGAAAATAAATATTTAATGCAAAAACATGAACTTATTGCAGAAGTAGATGTTCTTTTAGGAGGACGAGCTGCTGAAGAAGTGTTTATTGGTGAAATTTCTACTGGTGCTGGAAATGATTTAGAACGAGCAACTGGTATTGTAAAATCAATGGCTACTATTTATGGAATGAGTGATATTGCTGGATTAATGGTTCTTGAAAAAAGATCTAATCAATTTTTAGGTGGACAAACACAAAAAGATTTTTCAGATGCAATGGCTAAAGATTTAGATGATCATGTTAAAAAACTACTTAATGAAAGATATGAAATTGTATTACAATCATTAAGAGATAATAGTATTTCTATTGAACAAATGACAGCTGAATTACTAGAAATAGAAGTACTTTCAGGTGAAAGAGTAAGAGAAATTATTACACAAAATGGAGGAAAAGTTTTTGTTGATGAAGATTTACATTCAGATGCAATTATTGATTCTCATCCTAAAGAGGCTGTTATTGAAGAGACTTCAAATAACAGTGATGAAACTACTGAAAATAAATAAATTTACAATTTACTTTTTGGGTAAAAAACTTTTATGTTTTTTACCCACCCTTTAAACTTTTCAATCAAACATTATTTTTTATATATTTAGTTATAATTGAATAAAAATCATAAATATAGGAACACAATGAACAAACTCGTTTTTATTTTATCTATACATAAGTCTGTAATGAGGTATTTATAATGTCAAAAATATTTAGACGAATTTTTATTCTGAATTTTTTAATTTTACTTATTGCCTTATTGTTATATTCTCAATTAGCAATTGGTTATTCACAAGATGAATTTTTTTATTTAGCTCTTATTTTATTTATTAGTTTATTTATTACAAGTTTTTTACTCACTAAACTTATTGTTTTACCAATAAGTTTAAATTTAGAAAATACACAAGAAGAGTTCAAAAAATTCAATGATGATATGAAAAATATCAATCACCAAAAAACTTTTGAATTAGAGTTAGTAAACACTGCATTACAAGAAAAATTCAAAGAACAAAAAGAATTAGCTGAAACTTTACAAGAAAAATTAACAGTAGAAACAATAGAAAAAGAAAAAAAAGAACTTTTGTTAATTCATCAATCAAAATTAGCAGGAATTGGAAAAGTTTCAATAAATATGCTCAATGAATGTGAAGAGTCAATATCAAGTTTAAATTTTATTTTACAAAATATAAATACAATTCATAAACAAATTGGTTTTAAAAATGAGTTAGTAAATAAATCAATGGAACAACTTGATAAAATCATCAGTGAAATGCAAATTAAAAATGAAGAGTTAAAGAACTTTATAAAACCAAATGAAGTAAAGAAAGAGTTTTTTTTAGATGAAATTGTAATGGAATCTTTACAAATGGTTGAAGAAAATTTTATGAATCATAATATAAAAATTGATTATAATTTTAGTAAATCAATCAATTTGTATGGTTTTCCAACAGAAATTGCACAAGTAATTTTTAATATTCTTCAAAATGCAAAAGAGGCTTTAATTGAGAAAAATGTGGCTCCTAAAAAAGTATTTGTAAGTATTAAAAAAGATAAAGATTTTGCGTATATAAATATTGTGGACAATGCAGGTGGAATTCCTCAACATATTATTGAAAGTATATTTGAACCTTATTTCACTACAAAAAAACATAAAAAAGCTTCTGGTTTAGGCTTGTTTATTTCTAAAATTATTATTGAAGAAAATATGCAAGGAAAATTAGAATTTGAAAATGCCAGCGAAGGAGCTAAGTTTATTATTACAATACCCATTTTAGAGGAAAGTAAATGAGTGAAGATAAAGACTTTTTTAGATATTTAAAGAAATTATCACTTTTGTATGTTGAAGATGATGAAAATACAAGAGAAGAGTTGGAATATTTTTTAAAAAATAAAGTAAAAAAACTCTATGTTGCAAAAAATGGGCAAGAAGGTTTTGATTTTTTTGAGAAATATCAACCAGATTTAATTATAACTGATATTCAAATGCCTGTAATGACTGGCACTAAAATGATTAAGTTAATCAAAGAAAAAAATAAAACTATTCCCATTGTAATAATTACAGCATTTAATGATACAGATTATTTATTTGAAGCTATAAAATTAAATGTTACAAATTATCTAACAAAACCTTTAAATCTTTTTGCTCTTAGTGAAGTTTTGGCAAATATAGCAAAAAATATAACTCTTGAAAATGAAAATAAAGAGATTTATAACTCTTTAAAACAATACAAAGATATTGTTGATGAAAGATCAATTATTTCAAAAGCAGATATTAATGGAATAATAACTTATATAAATGAACCTTTTGAAAAAATCTCAGGTTATAAAAAAGAAGAACTTCTTGGAAAACCTCATAGTATAATCACTCATCCAGCTATAAATAAAAATATTTTTAAAAAAATGTGGAAAAAAATCAATATTGAAAAAAAATCTTGGCAAGGAAGATTAAAAAATATTTCAAAAGAAGGTAATGAATATTTTGTAGATATTATTATTAAACCAATTTTAGATTTAGATGGAAATATTATTGAATTTATTTCTTTATCAAATGATATAACTGATTTGGAAACTACTAAAGAGTATTTTAAAACTCAAACTCAAAAAAGTGCTTTTAATCTAACAGAATCAATAAGAATTGTAAATGCTTATAAAGAAGCAATAAATGAAAGTAATATTATTTTAAGAATAGATTTAAATAAAAATATTGTTTATGCAAATGAGGCATTTTATAAAATTAGTGCTTATACCAAAGAAGATTTAATAGGAAAACCATACTCTTTTTTAAAGCATTATAATCTAACACAAGAAGAACAAATAAAAAAAATAGATTCTATTTTTAATGGAAATATTTGGAAAGGGAAAATTTCAAATTTTAAAAAAAATGGACAAGTTTTTCATTGTGATGTAACGATGTATCCTTTAAAAAATAAAGATGAAGAAGTTATTGAATATATGGGAATTCACCATGATATAACAGATATTGAAAGATTACATGATGAACTTGAAGATGCACAAAGAGAAATAATTTATAAACTAGGTGAAATCGGTGAATGCAGAAGCTCAGAAACTGGGCAACATGTAAAAAGAGTTGCTGAGTATTCAAAATTACTTGCTATTAAAATTGGACTTGATCCAAAAGATGTGAATAAATTATTTATGGCTTCACCTATGCATGATATTGGGAAAGTTGGAATTCCTGATTCTATTTTAAATAAAAATGGAAAATTAGATTCTGCTGAGTGGGAAGTTATGAAAACCCACGCAAAAATTGGATATGAGATTTTACGAACTTCAAAAAGAGAAATTTTACGATCAGCAGCTATTGTTTCATACTCACACCATGAAAGATGGGATGGTTCAGGTTATCCTCTTGGCTTAAAAGGTGAAGATATTCATATTTTTGGAAGAATTACAGCAATAGCTGATGTTTTCGATGCTTTAAGTAGTGCAAGAGTTTATAAAAAATCTTGGGCTTTAGAAGATGTTTTAAAACTATTTAATGAAGAAAAAGGAAAACATTTTGATCCAAATTTGATAGATGTTTTTATGGATAATTTAGATGAGATTTTACAAATAAAAGAGAATTTTAAGGATATTAATTGATGAAAAATTTGAGTATAAGAATTAAGTTAATTATAATTTTTATTTTAATAAAAATACTTCCTTTGCTACTAATAGCTTATATTGCCTATGAAGGAGTGTTAAAATTAGATAGTTATTTAACAAAAAGTACAAACTTTTTGTTTAATCAAAGTAAAGAAATAATTATAAATACTGCAAATGCTTCAATAGAAGATAGTATAAAAAATCTTGATAATAAATCTCAAGAATCTTTAGAAAAAGTATCCTATGAAATTGCAAATCAAGTGGCAAATTTTTTATATGAAAGAGACAAAGATATTTTATTTTTATCAAAAATAGATATTAATCAAGATGTTTTGAAATCTTTTAATGATTCTAAAAAAAGGTTAGTTCTTTTACATGGAAATTATTATTATGATGAAACAACTAATAATTATAAAACCAATGAAGAGTTAAAAGTAGAAGAAAGAGATAAAAAAACTGCAAATTTGATTGATAATGAAAAAGAATTTAATTACATTGATCCTATTAATTTTTCAAAAAAAGAGATACCAATTTATAAAGAGTTAACATTTTTTGATTTAACTGGAAATGAAAAATATAAAGTATCTTCAATAAATGAAGAGAAATTAAATATTTCTAATAAAAAAAATACTTATGTTAGTTCGGAAACTTATTTTGATGAAATATCAAAATTAGAAAAAGGTGAAATCTATGTTTCTGATGTAATTGGTGAATATGTTGGCACAAAAGTAATTGGAACTTTTACAAAAGAAAAAGCCTTAAAAGCTGGAATTGAGTTTGAACCACAAAAATATGGTTATGCAGGCCTTGAAAATCCTCTAGGAAAGAGATTTGAAGGAATTATTAGATTTGTAACACCTGTTTTTAAAAATGATCAAAAAATTGGTTATATTTCAATAGCATTAGATCATAAACATATTCGAGAATTTACAGATACAGCAAATCCAACAGGAACAAATACAAAACAAAATATATCAGATGCAACTTTTGGAAATTATGCATTTATTTGGGATTATGAAGGTAAAAGTATAGTTCATCCAAGGGATTATTCAATAGTAGGTTATGATAAAAATACAGGTAAACGAGTTATGCCTTGGTTGAGTGCTGATATTGCAGAAAAATATTATACTTCAAATCAAGAAATCAATGAATTTTTAGAAAATTATCCAAAATTTGAAGAACAAAGTTTAAATAAAAAACCAAATCTAAAACAGTTAAAAGAAGATGGAAATGTAGGTTTAGATTGTAGATATTTAAACTTTGCACCTCAATGTGAAGGTTGGATGCAAGTTACTCAAAATGGTGGTTATGGTTCATTTATTATAAATTGGAGCGGAGTATGGAAACTAACAACAGCTGCAGCTATTCCTTATTATACTGGTAAATATGCAAATAGTAAAAGAGGTTTTGGTTTTGTAACTATTGGAGCTAGTGTAGAAGATTTCCATGCTGCTGCAAATGAAACGAAGAAAAATGTATCTGAAATATTAAAAAATCAAACTAATAATATGGAAGAAATTGTAAATGAAAACCAATTTGAAATAGAAAAATTTATACAAGCTTTGATAAACGAATTAACAATAGTGACTTTTGCTATGGTAATTTTAATTATAGTTGTAGCTTTATTAATGTCTGGATATTTAAGTAGAAAAATTGAGAAAATTCTAATTGGTACAAAAAGATTTTCAAACAATGAACTAGATTATAGAATAAGAGTTAGTTCAAAAGATGAAATAGGGCAGTTGGAAAATTCATTTAATGAAATGGCTTCTAAAATTGAAGAATTAATCAAAGAAGAAAAAGAGATAAATGAGCGTTTAGAAAAAAAAGTAGATGAAGAACAATCAAAACAAAAAGAACAAGAACAACTTTTAATTCAACAAACAAGACTAGCTGCAATGGGTGAAATGATAGGAAATATTGCTCATCAATGGAGACAACCTTTAAATGCACTAGGATTAGTTTTCCAAAATCTTAAATTTTCATACGAAATAGGCGAATTAAATGATGAAGTTATGGATAGAACTGTATCAAAAGCTGATATGCTTACTAAAAATATGTCAAAAACAATAGATGATTTTAGAAACTTTTTTAGACCAAATAAAGCAAAAGAGTATTTTGATATAAATAAAAGTGTATTAGATGCAATAGATTTAGTTAGTTCAACATTTGAACACCATGATATAAAACTTGAAAAAGATTTTAAAGAACAAAAAATTGAAATTTTAGGTTTCCCAAATGAATTCTCTCAAGTAGTTTTAAATATCATCTCAAATGCTAAAGATGCTTTGATAGAAAATAAAATAGAAAATCCAATAGTAAAAATTGAAACAAAAATCGAAGATGATTATGTGTATATCTCAATAAAAGATAATGCTTTAGGTATAAAAGAAGAGATTATAAATAAAATTTTTGAACCATATTTTACAACAAAAGATGAAGTTCAAGGAACAGGTATTGGACTTTATATGTCAAAAATTATCATAGAAAAAAATATGAATGGTAAAATTTATGTTGAAAATACCAATGAAGGTGCTAATTTTATAATCAAACTTTCTATGAAAGATGAAGAAAAATAGAGTTTTTTTGTAAAACTCTATTTGAAGTATTGACAAATAAAAATTTATTAATTATACTTAAACACTTAAAACAAAACAAGGAGAGATATATGAAAATATTTGATTTTTATAAAAACCATTTCATCAAAAGTGTAAACTCTCTTCTGCTTCTTTCTTTTTCTCTCTAATTATAAATTTTTATAATTACACAATTTACAATAAACATACTCAAAACACGGTTTTTCTTTTTTTATTTAAAAAAAGATATAATAAATAACATTTTAAAAGGTTAATATGATGGATAAAAATAAAATTATAGTATTTGATACAACATTAAGAGATGGAGAACAAAGTCCTGGTTGTTCTATGAACACAGAAGAAAAAATAAAAGTGGCTTTACAATTAGAAAAATTAGGCGTTGATGTAATAGAAGCAGGATTTGCAGCTGCAAGTCCAGGAGATTTTGATGCGGTTAGTAGAATTGCTCAAATTGTTAAAAATTCAAGTATCTGCTCATTAGCAAGAGCGATTGATAATGATATTAAACAAGCTGGATTAGCTGTAGGAAAAGCGCCAAAACACAGAATTCATACATTTATTGCGACTTCTCCTATTCACATGAAATATAAATTAAAAATGAGTGAAGACGAAGTTATAAAAAGAGCAATTCATGCGGTTCAATATGCAAAAACATTTGTTGATGATGTTGAATTTTCTTTAGAAGATGCAGGAAGAAGTGAAATTTCATTTATGAAAGAAGTAATGGATGCTGTAATTGGAGCAGGTGCTAGAACTATAAATTTACCCGATACAGTTGGATATAGATTACCGACTGAATTAGGTGCAATGGTAAAAGAATTATCAGCTTATGCAGGAGATAGAGCTATTATTTCTGTTCATAATCACAACGATTTAGGATTAGCAACAGCAAATACTTTAGCAGCTGTTTTAAATGGTGCTAGACAAATAGAAGTTACAATCAATGGTTTAGGGGAAAGAGCTGGAAATTCAGCTTTAGAAGAGGCTGTTATGGCTATAAAAACGCGAAAAGATGCTTTTGGAGATTTATATACAACAATTAATACTCCTGAAATTTACGCAACTTCAAGATTAGTAGCAACCATTACAGGTGTTGAGCCACAACAAAATAAAGCGATTGTTGGTAAAAATGCATTTTCACATGAAAGTGGAATTCACCAAGATGGTGTTTTAAAACATCAAGAAACTTATGAAATTATGAAACCTGAGGATGTTGGAGTATTTAAAGATTCTACTTTAATTTTAGGAAAACATTCAGGTCGAGCAGCATTTAGAGATAAAATAGCTCACATGGGATTTGATAAAGTAAGTGATGAAGAATTAAATGCAGCATTTGAAAGATTTAAAAACTTAGCAGATAAGAAAAAAGATGTTACAGATGATGATATTAGAATGTTAATTACGGATGAGTCATTAAATCAAGATAAAACTTATGAGTTAGTTGGTTTACAAATATCTGACTGTACAGCAGGTGTTCCAACAGCTGCTGTTGCAATTAAATATAAAAATGAAATAATTAAAGATGCAGCTATTGGTGATGGAACTATGGATGCAATTTTTAAAACAATTGATCGATTAACAGGTTACAATGGGGAATTAAAAGATTATAAAGTAATTTCTGTAACAGAAGGAAAAGATGCCTTAGCAAAAGTAACGACAAGAGTATCTTTTGATGAAACAAGTCCCGCTTTTGTTGGGCATGGATTGAGTATTGATACAATGCTTGCAACTGCAAAAGCATATTTGGGAGCTTTAAATTCATATCTTTCTCAAAAAGAGAGACTTTCTAAAAATAGCCAACACCAAATATAAAAAATGAAACAAATAGAAAAATTAGAAGAACTTCAAAATAGAATTAATACAGGAAATCCTGTATTAGTCTATTTTTCAGGTGAAAATTGTTCTGTTTGTAAAGTCTTAAAACCAAAAATAGAAGAAGAAGTAAAAAAAGCTTTTCCTAAATTTGAACTTTTTGAAGTAAAAACTGATTTTGACAAAGAAGTAACCGCTCATTTTATGATATTTTCAATTCCTGCAACTTTGATTTTTTTTGATAAAAAAGAGTTTAAAAGATATGGAAGAAATATGAGTGTTCCACTTTTTATTGAAGAGATAAAAAGACCTTATGATTTGATGTGTGAGTAAAAAATGAAAAGAGCCTTATTAATATTTTTAATTATATTTGTTGTTATGCAGTTTATTCGTCCAAATAAAGAAAATAGTGCTGTTGATAAAAATCTTGAGATAAAAGCACCTTTAGAAGTAATGAATATATTAAAAACTTCTTGTTTTGATTGCCACTCAAACGAAGTTGTTTATCCTTGGTATTCATCTATTGCTCCATTTTCTTGGGTTATTTCAACCCATGTAAATAATGGAAAAAAAGCTTTAAATTTTTCTACTTGGGGAAATTATTCACCTGAATTAAAAGATGAAAAAATCAAAGCTATTTATAGAACTGCATATGCTTCTATGCCGCTTCCCAGTTATATGCTTTTACATGAAAATGCAAATTTAACAAAAGAGCAAAGAAGTATGATACGAGATTGGACGGGAGTTCGACCTAAGTGAGAGAGCAAGTAGCAGAACTTTTAGCCAATAAAAAAGATTTATTAACAGTTACCTATTTTAAACTTCAAAAATTATTTGAAAAAAAGTATGGAGTAAACACAGTAGTTCTTATGGAAATAGGAACTTTTTTTGAAGTTTACGAAGTAAATAATGATGAAGAAAAAATTGGAAAAGCAAAAGAAATAGCAGAACTTTTAAATATTCAGCTAACAAGAAAAAATAAAGCTATTTTAGAAAACTCAAAAGAAAATCCAATAATGGCTGGAGTTCCAGCAATTTCACTTGAAAAACATCTTGCAAGAATTATTGCTGAGCAAAAATACACAGTTGTTTTAATCAAACAAAAGGGAATTCCACCCAATGTTACAAGATATTTGGACACGGTTGTAAGTCCTGGAACAAATTTTGATTTTGTACTTGACCAAGATGAAAACAATATCACTTCACTTTTGATTGACCAAATAAGAGGAATTTATTTAGTTGGTTATAGTGCTATTGATGTTACAACTGGAAAGTGTTATTACAACGAAGTTCATGGAACAAGCGAAGATAAGTTTTTTGCACTTGATGAAGTTTTTAATTATATGAATATGCACAAAACAAATGAGATAATTGTTAGTTTTGCAGATAAAAATATAAATCAAAAAGAAGTTATTGATTATTTAGAACTATCTTTAAAAACCTTTCATATTGGGCATTTTAGACCAAAAATTTCTTATCAAAACGAACTATTTAAAAATGTATTTAACATAGAATCTCTTTTAACTTCAATTGAGCATCTTGATATGGAAAGGGTGCCATTAAGCACTGAATCACTTGCAGTTTTAATTGATTTTGTAATAGGGCATGATTCAAATATCATTCAAAAACTTTCACATCCACAAAAACTTGATGTTAGCAGATATATCTATCTTGGAAATAATGCACTTGAACAATTAAATGTAATAGAAACAACCCACAATCCAAGTTTAATAAAACTAATAAATAATACTTCAACAGCAATGGGAAAAAGACTTTTAAAAGAGAGACTCACTCATCCTGTAAAAGATAGTAAAGAGATTTTACGAAGACTTGCCCTTTCTAAAGAGTTATACGATTATCATGCTCCAATAGAAAATGAGTTAGCAAATATTTATGATATTGAAAGACTTACTCGAAGAATAAAACTAAATAGACTTCATCCTTTTGAGTTGAATTACTTATATGATTCGCTTTTGAGTATAAAAGAAGTTGTTACTTTTATGGAAAATTATAAGTTTATTACACCACCTTGTTCAAGTGCTGATTTGGCTTTATTTATTCAATCTATTGATTCAACTTTTGATTTAAGTATAAGTGGAAAATATATGCTAAAAGATGTTGAAGTAAATATGATTAGTGAGGGAATAAATACTCAAATTGATGAATTAAATATTCAAAATGATATTTTATATTCAAAATTAGAGATTTTACAAAAGCATATTTTATCTTACATAAAATCTGATGATTCAAATTTTGTGGGAATCAATAGACTTGATAAAGAGGGATTTTTTATCACTTTAACAAAAAATAGATTTAATTCAATCAAAGAAGAATTGATGAATTCCCACTTGATAGTTGATGATGAATTATATTTATTTAAAGATTTTGCAGTTCGAGTTCAAACAAACTCTGTAAAAATATTTTGTAAATTAACAGAAGATATTTCAGATAAATATGTACATAATTTACGAAAAATAATAGAGTTAAATAAACTTGTATTTAAAGAAAAAATCCTTGAATTTGAGAAAAAATTTGCCGTTTTACTTGAAGAGTTGGTGCAGTTTATAGCAGAAGTTGATTTAACAGTTTCAAATATAAAAACAGCAAAAAAATACAATTACTCTTGTCCAAAAATAGTAAAAACAAAAGACAATGAAAACTTTATTGAATTAATTGATTTAAGACATCCAATTATCGAAGCAAATGAAGAACAAGGCATTTATGTACCAAACGATATTATTTTGGGAGAATTATCACTTGCTTCAAAAGAGTATAAAGATAATGTGATTATCAAAAATTCAAATCCAATAAATATTTATGACAATAAAATGCACGGAATTTTACTTTATGGAATTAACTCTTCAGGTAAATCTTCACTTATGAAAGCAATTGGAATTTCAGTTATTATGGCACAAGCTGGCTTTTATGTACCATGTCGTTCTATGAGATTTTCAATATTTGATGCAGTTTATACTAGAATTTCAGGAGCTGATAATATTGCAAAAGGATTATCTTCATTTGCTGTTGAGATGTTGGAGCTAAAAAATATATTTAATAGAGCAAGTAAAAACTCACTTATTTTAGGTGATGAAATTTCACATAGCACGGAAACTATGAGTGGATTAAGTATAGTTGCAAGCTCTATTTTAAAGCTATCAAAATTAGAAGCTATTTTTGTATTTGCTACTCACTTACATCAGTTACCTGAAATTGAAGAGATTCAAAAACTAAAAAATATAATCGCACTTCATTTATCTGTTATGTATAAAGATGACGAAGATAAACTTATTTTTGATAGAAAGTTAGCTTATGGAAGTGGATCATCAATGTATGGTTTAGAATATGCAAAATCACTTCACATGGATAAAGAGTTTTTATCTGTTGCAAATGAAATAAGAAAAAAATTAACAAATGATTACTCTTCAATTGAAAGATTATCTCAGCGAAAAACATCAAAATATAACAACAATGTTTTTGCATCAACTTGTGTAATTTGTGGAAAATCTTGTGATGATGTTCATCATATAAAAGAACAAGCAAGGGCGAATAAAGATGGATTTATAGGACATATAAATGCAAATCATAAATATAATCTAATTCCTTTATGTAAAGAACACCACAAAATGGTACATGAGGGAACTATAAATGTAAATGGATTTGTTGCAACTTCAAAGGGTTTAGAGTTGCATTATACTATGCTTGAAAAGTAAAGAATTAACAAAAAATATTACATTTATATTGAAGAAAATTTTCTGAATCATTTAAAAATATTTTTGGTGTTACCCCTGTAAAAAACTTAAATTCTTTTATAAATGAAGATTGATCATAAAAGTTATTTTCAACTGCAATATTACCGTAATCAAGGCTTCCTTTATTCATTTTTATAGATCTTAAAGTGTTATAAAACCTATTTATTCTTTGAATATCTTTTGGTGTTATTCCTGTGAATTCTTTAACTCTTCTTTGTACTTGTCTTATTGATAATCTATTTTGTTGGTAAAAATTATCTAAATTATGATTTTTAGTTAGTTGATATATATTCATCAAAAAAGAGTCTTCATCAAAATTGTTAAAAATTTTAAAAAAGTAATTATTTAAATAAGTAACGGTGCTATTAATATTATCTTTTAAATTATATAAAGTTTCAAGAATAGACAAATCAAAATTTAAAGATAGTTCATTTATTTCATAAATTCTGTCTTCTAATTCAGAAACAGAAATACCAAATAGTTTATAAAATACTCCAGGATATAATGAAATATCAATGTAATATAAGTTGTCATCAAAGTTTAAAATTTGTCTATTCATACTTGGTGGACAAATATATATTCCATTTTTTCTTAGGTTATTTGAGTTTGAAGTATTAATTGTAAATAACAAACATACATTATCATAAGGAATAATAACTTTTTCTTGGATTTTATCAAGAGTTACTTTTTTATAGTCAACAATCCAATAAGATTTTATCCATTTTTGTAATTTGATATGTGGTTCAAATGTTTTGAAGTTAAACAATATTTAATCCTTTTTATTTAATTGTATTTTATCATTTAATCTCTAATAAAAAAAATTAAAAATACAAAATTACTGTATAAAATATATACAAATTTGTCGTTTTTTTACTATACAAATATACGATATGAATCTATAATTCGGCAGACACTTGGAATTGAGAAATATAGTGTAGAAATTCTGTTTTAGGAGTAGAAATTGAATTATAAAAAATTATCAAAAATTGGAATCGGAGCTTTATTATCTTCATTACCTTTATTTGCAATAGATGCACAAATAGGTAAAGATGTTATAAATAGCAAATGTACTGCCTGTCACGTAGGCAATTTGGATGCAGGGTTAAGTAGAATATCAGACCAAAGAAAAACGCCTGAGGGTTGGTATATGACTGTTAAAAGAATGCAAAGAGAACATGGTCTTTCTATTACAAGAGATGAGGAAAGTAATGTAATAAAATATCTTTCAGATTATCAAGGTTTAACACCAGATGAAATAAAACCTTACTCTTATGTATTAGATAAAACACCAAATGTTCAAGAAGAAGGTAAAGATGACCTTTTAACTGAAATGTGTGTTAGATGTCACTCTGAAGCTAGAATTGGACTTCAAAGAAGAACTGCAAATGAATGGAATAGTTTAGTAAATTACCATGTTGCACAATTCCCTTCTTTTGAGGTTCAAGCACAAGCAAGAGATAGAGATTGGTTTGGTGTAGCTCAAAATGAAGTAGTTCCATATTTAGAAGAAAATTTTGGAAAAGATAAAGCAAAATTTGACAAATACAAAAAATCTGTAAAAAATTATGAATTACCTAAAAAATGGATTACATATGGACATACTCCAATACTTGGTGATTTTACAGCTGTTTTAACACTAATAAAAAGTACAGATGAATCTTATGCAATGCTTATGGATTATAAATATGCTTCAGGGCAAGAGTATAAAGCAAGAGGAATTGCTGTTGTTTATGGAGAAAGTGAATTAAGAGCTTCTTTTACAGTAAATGGTGTTAAATATAGACAAATTTTACATTTAAATCCAAAAACAAATAGTTTTGAAGGAAGAATGTTTGAAGCACTTCATCCTGAAAATGGTTCAACTTTAGTAGGAAAAGCAAAAGACTCAAAAGAGACAACTTTATTAGCAGTTTATCCAAAAGCTGTAAAAGCTGGAACAAAAGAGACTATCTCAATAGTTGGTACAAATTTATCTGGAAATGTTAAATTACCAAGTACTTTAAAAGTTTTAAGCACTATTAAACATACAGATAATGAAATTGTATTGGATGTTATTGCAAATAAAAATGTAAAAACTTTTGATGGAAGTATTTCAATTGGAGCAAAAACATTTAAAAATAGTTTAGCTGTATATGATAAAGTTGATTATATAAAAGTTACTCCTGATTATGCAATTTCAAGAATTGGTGGAGATGAAGGTAAAGATAAAATTTTAAAAGAGTATGCAACTTTTGAAGCAATTGGATATTTAAATGGAAAAGATGGGGAAAAAGGAACAGCTGATGATATTGAATTAGGTGTAATACCTGCAACTTGGCATTTAGAAGCCTTTGATGAACAAGCTGTTGAAGATAAAGATTTAGATTATGTTGGTCAAATAGATGAAAAAACAGGGAAATTTACACCAAATATATCTGGACCAAATGAAAAAAGAAAATTGATGACAAATAATGCAGGAAATATAAGTGTGGTTGCAACATATAAAGATGGTAATGTTGAGTTAAGTGAAAAATCTCATATGATTGTAACAGTTCCTAAATTTGTGAATCCACCAATTAATTAAGAGTCTATTATGAGTATCAATAATTATAGTTTAATAAAAACTAATTATCACATTTTAAATGTTGATTCAAAAGAATTTTTATTTCATATTCCAACTTCATCGGTATTTGAACTTTCACCTGAGAGTTCAGAACTGTTGAAACAAATAGAAAATAATGAAGAAATTTTTAAATATGATAAAGAAATAGTTGAAGAGTTTAAAGAGTTAAATATTTTAGGTGGAAAATTTTTTGCAAAAGTAGAAGATACAAAAATAGAACATTTTCCAGCAAAAGCTTTGATTTTAAATGTAACTTCTGGATGTAATCTTAGTTGTACATATTGTTATAAAGCAGATTTAACATCTTTGAAAAATGGTGGACAAATGACATTTGAAATAGCAAAAAGTGCTATTGATATGTTTTATAAAGAATCACCACATTTAAAAGAGTATTCAATTACTTTTTTTGGGGGTGAACCAATTAGTAATTTGCCTTTAATCAAAGAGATTATTGCTTATGCAAATGAGTTTTTTGAAAGTAAAGATTTAAAAATCGGTTATTCAATGACTACAAATGCGACACTGCTAACAGAAGAGATAATTCATTATCTTCATGATAGTAGAGTTGATTTAACAGTTAGTATTGATGGACCAGAGGCGTTACATAATAAAACAAGAGTTTATGAAAATGGAAAAGGAAGTTACGAAAAAGTTGTTAAAAATATAGCTAAATTACTCTCTATTTATAAAAATAGAACAGTTGGAGCAAGGGTAACTCTTACAAAAGGAGTAACAGATATTCCAACAATTTGGAATCATTTAAGACATGATTTAAATTTTAAAGAAGTAGGTTTTGCACCAGTTACTTCAGGAGATAGTGATTTTTACAATTTATCAGATAATGATTTATCAAAGGTATTTTCTGGATTTAAAGAACTTGGTGAAGATTATATAAAAGAGGCAATAAAAGGCAATTTTAATGGATTTTCAAATTTACATAGAACTGTAATTGATATTCACGAAGGAAGAAAGAAAAAACTACCTTGTGGAGCTGGAGTTGGATTACTTTCTGTTTCATACAAAGGTGATATTGATTTATGCCATAGATTTACAGGTTCTGATTATCCATCTTTTGGAAATATTGAAAAAGGTCTTGATAAATTAGCTTTAGGTACTTTTTTAGAAAAAAGAGCAAATGAAAAAGATACAAATTGCCAAACATGCAGAATTAGAAATTTATGTGCAGGTGGTTGTTATCATGAGAGTTATATAAAGTATGGAACACCAGAAAAATCAGTATTACACTATTGTGATGATATGAGAAACTGGATTGATTTTGCAGTTGAAGCATATATTAGAATTCAAGCACAAAATCCAGAATTCTTTACAAAATATTTTAAATAAAGGAATAAAAATGAAACATTTAAAACCAATAACACCAAAAGCAAAACTTTTTGATGATGCAATAAAAGAAGGAACAACTTCTGAAGTTGTCGCAATGTCAAGCGTTGTAGGTTGTGTAACTACATTTGACCCAGGATGGGAAATAGATAGCGATGGAGGAGTTGCAAGTTTATGTCAACCTTTAGAGGCGGATTTATATGGTTGTTCGGATCCTTGTTGGTGGCCAACACAAGTTCCTGATACATCTTCTAGTTATAAAAAATGGGCTGATAAAGCTCCCTCATCAAAAGATAGTTGGCGTGAACTAGATAATGTATATCCAAAAATATAAGTAAAAAGGTTGATAATATGTTAAATAAAAAATTTATAAAAAGTGGTTTAGGATTATTAAGCTTTTCAATAATTTTATCTTCAAGTTTAAGTACAAATCTTAATGCAGCAAATGTTGAATTAAAATCAAATCATAATTATTTGGTTACAGTTACAAGACCAAATAATATAGTTTTAGTAGATTTAGAAAAAAATGAAATGATAAATGAGTGTAAAATAGATGAAGCATTTTCTCCAGGAGCAATAGTATTATCTCCAAATAATAAAGTTGCATTTGTTTTAGGTGAATATGGTGAAGAAATTGGTGGATATGAAATAGAAACTTGTAAAAAAGTATTTCATACTTCTTTAACTCAAGGAAATATTAGAGCAAAATCTTTATTTGGTTTATCAGTTAATGAAGATGGAACAAAAGTTTATGCAATTTATAATAGAACAGAAATGCTAAATGATAGATATAAAGTTTTACCTCCATATTTTTCAGTTTACAATGTAGCTGATGGAATTGGTGCAAAACCAGTTAAAAGTTTTGAGATGCCAAGACAAACAACAGTTGTTTCAACTGGAAAAGATGGAACAGTTTATGTGGTTGGTTCTGATTTATATAAAGTAAATCCAAATAGTGGTGATATAAAAGTTGCGAAAAAAATAGTTAAATGGGGGAAAGAGGGGTTTAGTGATTTAGATTCTGCTGCAAACTATATAATAGGTCAACAAACAGGAGATTTAACAGCTTTATATGCAACCGTAAAATACGATGACCCAAAAAATCCATCTGATGAAGAAGGAACTACATATTGGGGAATTACAAGTGTTGATTTAAATACAGGAGAAATAATTCAACAAGAAATTTCAGAATATGAAACTTTGATGTTTACAGCAATTAGAAGTCCAAAAGATCAAAATATTTTATATGGAGTTTTAAATGATTTAACAAAATTTGATTTAAAAGAGCAAAAAGTGTTAAAAAGAGTTGTTACAGACCATACATATTATAGTGTTGTTCCATCAATGGATGGAGAAAAATTATATCTTGGTGGTTGTTTAAATGATATTTCTGTTTATGATGCAAATACATTGGAAAAACTAGGTAATATCAAATTAACAGGCGATATGGGTTCAGCTGCTCTTCAAGTGTTTAAAACTAAATAGTGATTAAAAACAATATGTTTAAAAATACAATTTATCCTCTCTTAAAAGAAAATAAGAGAGGATTTATTATCATCTTCTTTTTTTCGATTCTTGTATCTTTAGGTGCAGTTTTACAGCCATTTATTATGCAACATATAATCGATGATGCAATATTAGCTTCAAATTTAAATCAATTAGTTATATTAGTAACAATTTCATTTTTTTTGACAATTTTTAGTATGCTTATTAGTAGTGTAAATGAAATATATTACACTTCAAACTCTATGAATATTTTATTTAAATTTAGAAAAATAGTATTTAATAAACTATTTTTGCATAATAAAAGTTTTATGACAAAATACCATTCTGCGGATTTGATGTCTCGGGTTCAAGGTGATATTAGTGAACTTCAAAGATTTTATACTGATACTTTATTTGCTGTATTTTCAACTATCATTAGTCTTGTATTTATCTCATTTATTATCTCTTCATATAATATAAAACTAATGATACTTATTTTGATTTTTTTACCAATAGAATTTTTTTGCCTAAAACCTCTTTATCCATACATGCATGATAGTACAAAAAATATGAGAGAAAGTACTTCGAATATTGGTAAATTTTTTATAGAGAGTTTTAGATATATTTTAGTTCTAAAAAACCTTGGTGCAAAAGAAATAACAATTTCAAAACTTGATAATATTCAAGAAGATTATAAAAAAGTAGTAATCAAAAATAAAAAATTAAATTTACTTTTTACACAAGTTCCAACATTTATTTCATTACTTGGAAAAACAATAATTCTTTCTTATGGTGGATATTTAGCAATTAATAATGAGCTAAAAATAGGTGAATTAATAGCATTTTTGACTTATTTTGGAATGATTTTAGCCCCCGTTCACACCATTTTAGGAGTTATGAATAATCTTCCAAAAGTAAAAGTGAGCCTAAATAGAGTTCTAGAAATATTACCAAAAGATGAAAAAATAGAGATTTTAAAAACAACGAGTTATGATATTTTTATAAAAGATTTAACTTTTTCTTATGGAAATAACATAATATTTGAAAAATTAAATTTAGAGATAAAACAAAATTCTAAAATTGCAATTATAGGTAAAAATGGAGCAGGAAAAAGTACTTTTGGAGATTTACTTTGTGGATTACAAAGCGCCCAAAGTGGAACAATATTATTAGGAAATGAACAACTAGGGAAAAATGACTATTCAAATTTCTCAAACTATATTGTAAAACTAGAGCAAACTCCAATTATTTTTGATGATACTCTACGAGGAAATCTACTTTTAGCAAAAATAGATGCTTCTGATGAGGAACTTATATCTGCTCTAAAATTAACAGGAATGAAATCTTGGTTTGAAAATCTAAAAGATGGGCTAAATACAAATATTTATGAATCAGGGGATAATATTTCAGGTGGGCAAAAACAAAGAATTGCACTATCAAGAATTATTTTATTAAATCCAAAAGTGATAATACTTGATGAATTTACCTCTTCAATAGATGAAAAAGATACTATTTGGTTTTATGAAAATATCACAAAACTTTTCCCAAATTCAACGATTATTGCTATTACTCATCATCTTAATATATTAAACAATTTTGAAAAAGTTTATTTATTGGAAAATCAAAATCTAAAAGAGTATCAAAATGTCTAAAGATATTTTTGTAGCTTTAATTGATAGTGGTTGCACTTTTGAAACCTATGAAAAAATTGCAATAAAAGTTGAGAATAATAAAATTCTTACAACAACTCAAAATAAAATAAAATATAAACACGGAGATGTTATTGGAAAAATAATATCTTCTAATGAGAATATAAAACTATATGATATTCAAGTGTTTGATGAAAATCTAAGAACAACACCTTCTCATATAATAGGAGCTTTGACTTATCTTTTGGATAAAAAAGTAGATGTAATAAATATGAGTTTAGGACTTAAAACAAACTATAAAGAGATTGAAGATTTATGTAAAAAACTAAGTTCAAATGGAGTTACAATAATCTCATCTTTTCCACGGAGTGGAGCTGATTTTGTATTTCCAGCTTCTTATGATGAGGTAATTAGTGTAACTTCTGATGGAAAATGTAAAGAAAATGAAATAAGTTGTATTGATATTTCAAAATCTCTTTTTGGAGCAAATCCTTTTTCAAAGGTTGAAGCAGTTGGAGGTTCGAGTGTTGCAGTTGCAAGATTTACGAAATATTTTTGTGAGAATTTACAAGAAGGTTATAGAAAAGAAGAAATTTTATTAAAAATAAAAGAAGGTTATTTACATGAATCAAAATAAAACAATATTTGTTTTAGGTGCTGGAATTGCAGGGGTTACAACAGCTATTGGACTTAAAAAATTAGGATTTAATGTAACTATATTTTATAAAAAAAGACCATTTGTTGCCTATGAAGGATTTAGTGAAAAAACTAAAGACGGATTGATTTCACAAGCTTGTATAAATGCTTCAAAACTTTTAGATAAACAATCTCTTCGTGATTCAAATTGGGCAGGAAATACAAATAAAATTAATTATGAATATGTTGTTTGTAGAGCTGATTTAGATGAAGCTTTACTTGAAGATGCAAGGGATAATGATATAAATTGTTTTAACATAACAGTTACTGGAAAAATTGATGTTAGTGGAAAAAAACCTAAAATTTTTTATAAAATAGATGATTCAAAAATAGAGAAAGAAGCTGATTTTATAGTTGATGCTAGAGGAAGATTTACTCCATTTAAAGATGAATATATTTGTGGACCAAAAAGCTTTTCACTTCTTCAAGAGTTGCAAATAAATAGTTTAGTTGAAAATAGAACTTCTATTAATTCAACACAAGATGGTTGGATTTGGCAAGCTTATGTCGGAAATAATAAAGGTTATATTCAATTTACTTGTGATGAAGAATTAGCAGTAAAAATAGATGATTTTGAACAGTTATCAGAAATTTTAGGAAAACAGAATACTGATTTTTGGAGTTTACAAAATGCAAAACCTGTTGGAAAAATAGTAAAAAGAGACTCTTTTAGTAAAATTCACAAAGAAATAATAAACGAAAAAATGATACTGATAGGAGATAGCGCTTCAAGTATTGACCCACTTTCAGGAAATGGAACTTTTCAAGCTATGAGTATGTCAAGTATTGCTCCATTTGTAATAAATACAATTTTAAATAAAAGTAAAAAAGAGCAAAAAGTAGCAATAGATTTTTATAAAAATAGAGTTGAATTCATATTTAATAAATTTTCAAAAGTTGGAAAAGAGTTTTATTCTTTAGAAAAAAGATTTGATAGTAGTTTTTGGCAAAAAAGACAACTCTGGACAACTTCTGAAGTTAAAGATTTGAAAAAATTACCAAGAATAGAAGAAAAAGCTATTGTAAACGATTCTTATGTTTTTCCATGTGATGTTGTTGTTACAAAAGACAACCCAATGGGAGTTTGGTGTTATGGGAATATTGAAATAGTAGAATTATCTAAATATTGTATTGAAAATGAATTTGAGAAATCTTTAGAATATTTTGATATTTTTTGTAAAGAAAAAGGTATTTCAATGGAATTATATAACTCTTTAAAAAGATGGTTTATATATCAAGAAATTTTGATTTGATTTAAAAACTCTTGTATATTTTTGAAATATACAAGAGAGAAAAAAGATTTTAATATTTATCTTTATCTGCATTTTTAAGAAGTTCTTTTGTGAACTTAACAACTTTATTTCTTCCTGTTTCTTTGGCTTCATAAAGTGATAAATCAGCGAATTTAATACATTTCCAAATTTGGTCTGTATCACTTGGGAAGAAAGCATAACCAATACTAACTGTTTTGCTAAATGAATCATTATTAAATGTAAACACAAGTTTCTCAAACTCTTGATTAATTCTTGTTGCTAATTCTTTCGCACTTTCAGGAGTTGGATTTTTCATTATAATCAAGAACTCTTCTCCTCCAAATCTAATAATAAATTCTTTTTCAGTGATTGCACTTTTCATTGTACTTGATAGTTTTTGAAGTATTGCATCACCTGCATCATGTCCATAAGTGTCATTTACCATTTTAAAGTAGTCAATATCTAAGAACATAACAGCATAAGTTGTTCCTGTTGCTAGTTCATGGTGCATTTTTTTATCTATAAATTCATCTAAATATTTTCTATTATAAAGACCTGTTAATCCATCAACTAAGTTTCTTTCTCTTAAAACATCCATTAACATCCTACTTTCTAAAATAGGTTTTGTTTCTTCAAGATATTTTTTGATAATTCCAATTTGATATTTAATATGTTTTAAACACTCTTTATCTTGGCATAAAATATGTACAGTTACACTTTTTTGCTCATTTATTAAAAATGGGATACAAATATAATCAGTACAATTTTTACAAGTTGCAACTCTACAAATTTCAGGGAAGTTTTCAGATAAAACTACCGTATCTGTTCTCTCCGCTCTACATTGTTCTTTTACATTTCTTAAAATACCACAACAAGGTTTTGCATCTTTTGTACTAAAAATAATACTTCTTTCATCTTTTACCAAGTCATTTTCAAAGATATAAAAAGATTTAATTAATAATCTATCTTTTAATACTTGAACTAATCGGTAATAAATATCATCTTTTGTTAAATCAGTTTCTATAGTTTTTTTATAGTTATAAATTTCTGAAATATCTTCTATTATCTCTTTTGCTGTTAATAATTTATCATTATTTACATTTGACACTCTATTATGTACAAAAGCAGTTAGATTTTTTTCAATTCCAGTTAATACAGTTTCAAGTTTTTCTATAATTTCATTTAACCATAAAGAGGCTTCTTTATCTTCTTTTAAAACACCTTCTTTTGCACGTACTGAATAATCACCATCGTGAACTTGTTTTAAAACTTCTGTAATTGCATCAAATGAACTTGTATATGGTTTGATTTTTTTACTAATATAAATTAATATGAAAATTAAGAAAAGAGAAATAATTCCAATAACATTTAACAAAATAGCAATACTTGAAATTCTATCATCTTGAATATCAAATTTTAAAGAAATAGCACCTAAAACTTCACCTTCTTTTGCATTATGACAAGATAAACAATTTGGTTTATCAATTGAAGATGCTGTGTAAGGAATTGTAATTCTTAATGAAGCATTTTTTAAAGATTCAGTAGTTATAACCTTTTCATTACCTGTTCTTAAAACTTCTTCATCAATGGCATCTCTTGGAATTTCATTTCCTAAGCTAGATTTCCCAAATTGTTCACTCACAGTCTTTGATCTAATAATCCATAAATCACTAACTTCTTTTAGCTGAGCCATACTATCTAAGAAAACATCCCTTTGCTGCATATTTCCATTAATCATATGGGAAGTAAGAGATTTTTTAACTATATCAGCTGTTAAATAGGCTCTTTTTTTAGCACTATCATAACCTGTTTGTCTAGATCCAAGAGCAACTAAAGCTACTATTACAATTGTTAATATTGTAACCATACTAAAAATTATAATAGTGATTTTTTTGTTAGAGTTCATAAAATTAGCCTTAATAAATCATTTTAATTATAATAACATAAAATTATTTTTAAGTACATATTTTTTATACAATTTTGTAAAATTTTAAAATAAACTACCATATTAATACTATTTAAGTAAAAATATTTTTTTAATAAATTAGATTATATTTTTTATCATTTAATTATTTTTTAATTTTAATTATTTTTCTTGCATTTATAAGGAATATTAAAGTAATTTAAATGCCTCTTCTAAATCAAGAGTTCCTTCATAAAATGCTTTTCCTACGATTACACCAGCAATATTTCCATTTGCTTTACAGTTAATGATGTCATTTATATCTTTTACACCACCAGATGCAATTGTATCAATGCCACTTGCAAGGGCAATTGATTCTGTGAATTCTACATTAACACCACAAAGCATTCCATCTTTACTTATATCTGTACAAATAATTGCTTGAACACCTGCATTTGCAAACTCACGTGCTAAAGTTGTAGCTTCCATAGTTGAAACTTCTGCCCAACCCTCAACCGCAACCATTCCATTCATAGCATCAATTCCAACAGCAATTGGATATTTTGAAGCCATATCTTTTACAAATTGTGGATTTTTAACAGCAATTGAACCAAGAATTAATCTATCAACACCAAGTTCAATATACATTTTAATAGTCTCTTCATCTCTGATTCCACCACCAAGTTCGATTTTTAGATTACAGTTTTCTCTAATTTTTTTGATTTGTTCAAGGTTTGCTGGTTTTCCCTCAAATGCACCATTTAAGTCCACAATATGAACCCATTTTGAACCTAATTCTTCAAATCTTTTTGCAACTTGCCAAGGCTCATCTGAATAGATTTTTGCACTATCCATCAATCCTTTACTTAGTCTTACAGCTTTTCCGTCTTTTAAATCAATCGCTGGTAAAATATCCATATATTAATCCTCGTTATTTACATAAATTTTCAATTGTTTCTTCAATAGTTTTAAATTTAAATTCAAAACCTAAATCTAATAATTTTTTTGGAATTGCACTTTGTCCATCGGTTAAAACCCGTGCTCCCTCACTAAAAATAAGATTTAAAACAAATTCTGGAACTGGAAGTATAGTAGGTCTTTTTAGTGTTTTTCCTAAAGCAAGAGTTAAACCTTGGTTTGTTGTGGGAACTGGTGCTGTAAGATTAAATGTTTCTTCAAATTCATTTTCAATTACAAATTTATAAGCATTCATTAAATCATCTATATGAATATATGAAAATGCTTGTTTCCCACTTCCAATAACTCCGCCAAGTCCTAGTTTAAATGGTGTAATCATTTTTTGTAAAGCTCCACCATCTTTTCCCATAACAATTCCAAATCTAAAAATAGATACTTTTGTAGTTTCATTTTTTGCTTTTAAAGCCTCTTTTTCCCAATTTTGACAAAGAGTTGAAAGAAAATCATTTGAAAAAGAGCCATTTTCACTGTAAGTTGATTTATTGTCATAAATCCCAACAGCAGAAGTTGAAATAAGAAGTTTTGGTTTATTTTGAACACTATTTATAGCATTTACAATTTTTGATGTTGTTTCTATTCGACTTGAATATAGAAGTTTTTTATAAGATTCACTCCATCTATTTATGATATTTGCACCAGCTAAATTAATTACAATATCTGTTTGATTTAAAGTCTCTTCTAGTTTTTTATTATTATTTAAAATATCTCTTGAAATAGGAATAATTTTATATCCTAATCCAGAAAAATATTTTGTTAAACTTGTTCCTACAAAACCACTAGCACCTGTAATTGCAATAGTTTTCATAAATATCCTTTATTTAATATTAACAAAGTTCTTTAAAATTCTAAGTCCATTATCATGAGATTTTTCAGGATGAGGCTGAAATCCATAAATATTATCTTTATTTACAGCACTTGCGAATTCATAACCATAAGTTGTTTTTCCTATGATATTTTTTTCACTTGTTACTGCATGAAAAGAGTGTACAAAATATAAATATGGATTATGTAATCCCTCAAACAAAGGATGTTCTTTATTTACAATTGTATTCCATCCCATGTGAGGAATTTTGAAATCCTCATGCATTTTTGACTTGTCAAATTTAACAACTTTTCCATCAATTAAACCTAATCCGTCTGTATGTCCAAACTCTGTTGAGCTTTCAAATAAAAGTTGCATTCCAAGACAAATACCTATCATTGGTTTTCCACTTTTTGCGTACTCGTAAACAGCTTCTCTCATACCTGTTTGGATTAGATGCTCCATCGCATCTTTATATGCACCAACACCTGGCAATATTACTCTATTAAAATTTTTCAAATCATTTGGGTCTTTTACAATTGTTGCTTTTGCATCTATCAAAAGACAAGCGTTATAAACACTTGCTAAATTCCCCATGTTATAATCAATAATTCCAATCACTTTTCAACCCTTTTGTAAAAAATAAATTATACTAAAGTTTTGCATCAGCAAGGGTTAAAGAAAAGAGAACTTCATTATTTTTCTTTTCAAGAGCTTTTTTTGCTTGTTTAATTGTAGCACCAGTTGTGATTAAATCATCACATAAAATTGTCATTTGATTGCTTATATTTGTAAGCTTAAATTTTCGAGGATTTTTTTGCCTAAATTCCAAATCTTTTCCTGCATATTTGACAATATTTGTAGCTTTTAGGCAGTTGTATTTTGGAGTTATAAATTGTGATTTTAGATGACGAGCAAGAATTGCCGTATGGGAAAAATCATGTCTTGTATGGTCATCAATTGGAATGGCAAAAACCTCTTTTTCAAAAACAAAGTTTTGAGCAAATTTTGCAAAAGAGAGTTTTGCTAATAGATTAAAAACTCTGTCTCCATGAAAATAGTATTTTGAAGAGATTAAATCTTCTAGTTCTGAAAGAGTATAAAAAGAGTAATTAAAAAATCCATCTTCTATCTCTCTTTTGTGGAAAGAAGGGATTAAAAGATTTGTTTGGCAATCTTTGCAGATAATTTGGAATGATAGGTTTTTACAGGTTATGCATAACATGAAATAAATAATATCATAAATTATGTATATTCTTTGCTTGTCGAGCTTTTTTCTTTTCTTTTTAGTAAAGAAAAGAAACAAAAGAAAAGCGTTCGCAGGGATTCAAAATAGCTAAAAAATATATCTAAATTCTAAAATTTGAAAACTTGACTTCGTACCTCAGTCTTCAAACAGTTCAAATTTCTTTACGAATTTAGATAGATTTTTCTTTACGCTATTTTGAAAATGCTCACATTTGCTAGTAGTTCTAATTTTTCTATTTTAAATGATTATTTTAATATAATTAAGTAGCTATATTAAGGAATAAAATTAAAAAAAGTTATTTATAAAATTACATATCCAAATGGAAAAATTTATATTGGAAAAGATTTAACAAATACATTAACATATTTTGGGAGTGTTAAAAGTGAACATGTTGAAAAAGATTTTACCGAAGAAGAGAGAAGAAATTTTACAATACAAAAAGAAATAATATATGAATCTGAAAGTGTGGATGAAATAAATAAAATTGAATCTCAATTAATTTTAGAATATAAATCTAATAATCCAGAAATAGGTTATAACCGATGGCCAAAATTTAAAGATAATATGAGTAAAAAGTAAATGTAAAAAGTTTATACTCAAAAAATAGTGCTGAAGATTAAATCTTCAACACAGCCATAAATGCTTCTTGAGGTACATTTACCTTTCCAATTGCTTTCATTCTTTTTTTACCAGCTTTTTGTTTTTCTAGTAATTTTCTTTTTCTTGTAATATCTCCACCGTAACATTTTGCAGTTACATTTTTACCTGTTGATTTTACAGTTTCTCTTGCAATTACATTGTTTCCGATACTTGCTTGAATTGCTACTTCAAAAAGTTGTCTTGGAATTAACTCTTTTAATGCTTTGATAAATTCTCTTCCTTTTGCAAGTGCTTTATTTTCAGGAACGATAATAGAAAGTGCATCTACAACTTCACCTGCAACTTTAATATCAAGTCTTTGTAAAATTCCAGGTCTAAATCCAATAGGTTCATAATCAAATGATGCGTAACCTTTTGTTGTTGATTTTAGCTTATCATAAAAGTCCATTACGATTTCATTCATTGGAATATCATAATCAAGTAAAACTCTTTTTCCAATATAATCCATTTTATTTTGAGAACCTCTTTTATCATTAAGAAGTTTGATAACATTTCCTAAAAATTCATCTGGAACTAAAATTGTTGCTTTTACATAAGGCTCAAAAATTGTATCTATGTAGTTTGGTGCTGGCATTTCACTTGGATTTTGAATTGAAATTCTTGTTCCATCTGTTTTTAAAATTTCATAAATAACCGTTGGCGCAGTTGCAATTAAATCTAAATCAAATTCTCTTTCAAGTCTTTCTTTAATTACTTCCATATGAAGCATTCCTAAGAATCCTGTTCTAAATCCACTTCCAAGAGCTGCTGAACTTTCAGGCTCAAATGAGATTGAACTATCGTTTAATTGAAGTTTATTAAGTGCATCCCTTAAATCTTCAAATTTATCTGTTTCAATTGGATAAATTCCTGCAAATACAAATGGTTTTGCAGGTTCAAATCCATCGATTACTTCAGCTGTTGGATTTTTTGCATCAGTCATTGTATCACCCACTGCAATACTATTTACAGTTTTTAAACCTAAAACAACAATTCCAATTTCACCCGTTGCAATCTCTTTTGTTGGTGTTGGTTTTCTTGGATGAGGATACATTAAATTAAGAACTTGATGTTCTTCTTTTGTATTCATCATTCTAAGCATTTGACCTTTTTTGATACTTCCATCATAAACTCTAACAAGTGCTAAAGCTCCAAGATAGTTATCAAACCATGAATCATAAATTAAAGCTTTTGTTGGAGCATCTGTATCTCCCACAGGTGATGGAACTCTGTCAACAATAGCATCAATTAATGCTTTTACACCTTGACCTGTTTTTGCACTAATTAAGTTACTTTCAGTACAATCAATTCCAATAGCTTCTTCAACTTCTTCTAAAACTCTATCTGGATCAGCACTTGGTAAATCAATTTTATTTACAACTGGAAGAATTTCTAAATCATTATCCATTGCAATATAAACATTTGCAATTGTTTGTGCTTCAACACCTTGTGTTGCATCAATAATTAATAATGCTCCATCAGAAGATGCAAGTGAACGGCTTACTTCATAAGAGAAGTCAACATGTCCTGGAGTGTCAATTAGATTTAAAATATAAGCTTGTCCATCTTTTACATAATTAAGTCTCACACTTTGAGCTTTAATTGTAATCCCTCTTTCTTGTTCTATATCCATTGTATCCATCATTTGAGCAGATAAATCTCTATCTGCTACAGCTCCACACTCTTGGATAATTCTATCTGCAAGTGTAGATTTTCCATGGTCAATATGAGCAATAATACTAAAGTTTCTAATATTTTTTTGCAAGGGTTATTCCTATGATTTGTTTATTGTGTTATTTATTATATCGCGATTGTATCTAAAAGTTAGTAAGTTTATAGTTAAATAGAATTGTGAGGAATTAAAAAAAAAGGGGTTGAGATAAACTCAACCCCTTTTTATTCTAAAAAATTAGAATTATTTGCTCATTACAGCTTCAACTCTTCTATTTTCAGCTTTACCTTCAGCAGTTGCATTTGTAGCAACTGGTCTAGTTTCACCATAACCAACAGCTTTAATTTTAGAAGTATCTACTTTAAGTGCTTTTAATGCTTCAACAGTAGAAGCAGCTCTTCTTTCAGATAATTTTTGATTGTAAGCATCAGAACCAACAGAATCAGTATGTGCTTCAATTGTTGCTTTTAATTTTGGGTTTGCTTTTAACATATTTGCAAATTCAACAATTCTTGTATTATAAGAATCTTTGATATCAGATTTATTTGTATCAAAATTGATATTTAAGTTTACTAAAGTCATACATCCAACAGAGTCAACTTTTGCTTTTGCCATTGTATTTGGACATTCGTCTAATGAATCAATTACACCATCTGCATCTGCATCTTTTGGAGTTTCAACAGGAGCTGGAGCTACAACAACAGGAGCTGCTTTTTCAACAACAGGAGCTGCTTTTGCAACTTCTCCAAATGGAACAGCAAAACCTATGTTATATAATAAATTATTATCTCCATGATCTGCTTCAATTAAATGTCTAACATCGAATTTTAAAGCAAATTGGTCAGCAATTTTATATTTAATTCCTGCACCATAGTTACCAAAAAGTCCATCTTCATTTCCATTAGCTTCGTTATCAAATATTTCAACACCAGCACCGATTAATGTGTATAAAGATACATCAGAAGTTAAACTATATTCTTTAATAAAGTTAGTGAATACTCTTGTAATTCCAGTGTCAGCGTTAGTACCTTTGTAATTTATATCTTCAATAGATCTTAAAAAACCAAGTTCAACTTGATCAATAAAAGAATCAAATTGGTTAAATCCTAAACTTAATCCACCATTTGCATAATTTCTATCTAAACCTAAGTTACCTTCAGTGTAAACTCCACCAAATGTTGGTGTAATTTCATATTTGTAATCAGAGTTTGCAGCTAACATCATTGTTGCGCATGCAACAGTCGATAATAATATTTTTTTCATTGTCTTTCCTTTTAATTAAATAATCTTGCGAATTATACCAAAATTTTTTTATTTTGCATCACGCAATAAAAATTGAATTAACAGATTCGTTATTATGAATCCTTCTAATGGCTTCTCCAATCATAGTTGAAGCTGTTAAAACAGTTATTTTTTTAGCATTTTTTCGTGTAGGAATTGTGTCAGAAATAACTAATTCATCCAATTCACCTTTTTCAATTCTTTCATAAGCTGGACCACTAAGAACTCCATGCGTACAACATGCCATTACAGAATTTGCACCTTTTTTCTTCAAAACTTCAGCAGCTTTTACTAAAGTCCCAGCAGTATCAACCATGTCATCAACTAAGATTACATCTTTGCCTTTTACATCACCTATTATGTTCATAACTTCAGAAACATTTGCTTTTTCTCTTTTTTTATCAACAATAACTAAATCGTATCCTAATTTATCTGCATAAGACCTTGCTCGTGCTACTCCACCGATATCTGGACTTCCAATAATTGGGTTTGCTAAATTTTTTGATTTAATATAATTTTTAAATAAAATTGAACCGAATAAATTATCTGCAGGAATATTAAAAAAGCCTTGAATTTGTGCTGCGTGTAAATCAATAGTCACAACCCTTGAAATACCGGCTGTCTCTAGAATATCAGCAACTAATTTTGCAGTAATTGGAACTCTTGGAGCTGCTTTTCTATCTTGTCTTGCATATCCATAATATGGAATAACTGCTGAAATTGATTTTGCACTTGATCTTTTAAGTGCATCTACCATTATTAGTAGTTCCATTAAATTATCATTAGTTGGTGCACAAGTTGGCTGAATTATAAAAACATCTTGTCCTCTTACACTTTCAGTAATTTGAACTGAAATTTCTCCATCACTAAATTTATTAAGTGTGGCATTTGATACATTCATACCTAAATACTCTGCTACTTTTGTTGCAAATTCAGGATTAGCTGAACCACTAAAAAGTTTAAATGTTGACATAAAAATTCCTTGCATTTTATTAATTTCGAATATTATCTAAAGTGTACTTAATCAATATTAAGTTAATCATAGATTAAGAAAAAATCTAATAATATAATAATGATTATCATAAATGAATACATCGTAAAAAATGTTATGTATAAAAATTATACAATCAAGTTGTTTATTTTAATTTTAGTAGATGTTATAATTCTATTGTTCTTCTAAAATTAGAACTATGTAACGCGATTCATAGTTTTTTAAAATATATAAATTACAAGGAAAGAAAATGAAAAACCTTTTATCAGGTAAAAAAATAAGCTTAGTAGCTTGCGGATTAATATTAAGTTCTTCAATGGTATTTGGAGCTGAAACAATAGATTCAGCATTTAAAGAAGGAAAAGTTTCAGGAAGTTTAGGTATTTATGGTGAAAAATATGACCATAAAGGTGGAACTGAAGATACAGGATTTGGAAATGGACAAGCAACTGTAGCATTTGAAACAGCTTCATTTTATGGATTAAGTGCAAAAGCTGAATTTAAAGGAAACCTAGATTTAGGTGAAGTTTCAAATGGTGATAGAGAAACTGGTGCACCTTTTGAAAATAACTCTTTAATGACAGAAGCATATATTAAATATTCAATGGAAGGTCTTTCTATCTCTGCAGGTAGACAAGCAGTTGATTTAGAATGGCTAGGTGATTATCATGAAGCTGTAGTTGCCGCAATTACTGCTATCCCTGATACTACAGTAGTTTTAGGATATACTCAAAGAAAAGCTGAATCAGGAATTGATTTAAGTGAAGATTTCCATGAATTCAATGGTAATAAAGGTGCATACGTAATTGATGTTAAATATGCAGGTTTAGAAGGTGTAGAATTTAATCCTTATGCATATTCAGCTCCAGATGTTGCAGACTGGTATGGATTAAAAACAATATTTACTGCTGATATGTTTGGTGCAGTTGCTCATTATGCTATTTCAAGTGAAGATACACAAGATGATGGATCTATTGGTCATCTTGAATTAAATACAACATTAGCAGGAGTTTCAGCAGCTGTTGGATATATTAAAACTGATAAAGATGTTGGTGCAGGAAGTATGTTAGCAGCAGAAGGTGATAATATTTCTCCATTTGAAGATGGTACTCAAGTATATGAAGCAGATGCTAGAACAGTATATGGTTCTTTAGGATATACAATCGCTGATTTAGAATTAGGTGCATTATATGGACAGACTACTTATGGTACAACTGATGATAAAGAAAAAGAGTTAAATTTAACTGCTACTTATCCAATAACTGAATCTTTAGCTGCTTCAATTTTATATGGAGATGTAACTGCTGATTCTAATAATACTAATTATTCAGATTATAACAAAGTGTTAGCAAGCGTAGAATATACATTCTAATATAAATATAATTTAGGAGTTTAACTCCTAAATTATAAAACTAAATAAATCTTAAAAAGATTTATTTAGTAGACTCAATCCAAGCACTTCCAATTACTTTTTGACCATCATAAAAAACAGCCAATTGCCCAGAAGCGACTCCAAAAGCAGGTTCTTCTAAAGTTATGTAAGCTTTTTGATTTTCAATTTTTACTTTACATGGAGTAGAAACAGAACGGTATCTTAGTTTTACACTACAAGAAAACTCAAGTTCATTAATAAACATATTTAGATTATTTCCAACAACTTCATTTACTTCTAAAGCTTCTTTTTTACCAACAACAATAGTGTTATTTTTTGGGTTTAGTTCTGTAACAAAGTGTGGTTCATGAGCTCCATGAACTGTAAATCCTCTTCTTTTTCCTATTGTATAGTGTGCATAACCTTTATGTTTTCCTACAATATTTCCATTTTCATCTAAAACATCACCTTCTTGGTCAATATTTGAATGTCTTTTTACAACATCTGTATAAACAGTTTCAACAAAACAAATCTCTTGAGATTCACTTTTTTCTGTGATTCTTTTGTATGCTGAATCTAATTCTGCTCCAAATTTTACAATATCTTCTTTTTTATAAGTGCTAAGTGGAAACATCATATATTTTAATGCTTCTTTATCTACTTGTGATAAGAAATAACTTTGGTCTTTTGTTTTATCATCAGCTTCGTAAAAAAACTCACCATCAGTTTTTGCATAGTGTCCAGTTGCTAAGAAATTAGCACCATGTTCTTGTGCAAATTTTAACATTGCTCCAAATTTGATTTGTTTATTACATTTAACACATGGATTTGGAGTTGTTCCTTGTAAATATGAATCAACAAAATAGTCATAAATTTCAGCTGTAAATTTATCTGCTAAATCTAAAATGTGATATTTAATATTTAAGAATTTAGCTACATCTTCTATGTAACCCAAATTTCTTTCGTGATAACCGTCAGTTCTATTATGAAGTTTTAGATAAATTCCTTCAACTTCATATCCTTCATTTTGTAGCATATAAGCAGTAACTGATGAATCAATTCCACCACTCATACCTACCATTACTTTTTGTTTATTCATCTTTTGCCTACTTATTTATAAAAACTTATAAATCCACCACCAAGACAATAATCACCAGAATATAAAACAAGACTTTGTCCTAGTGTTACAGCTCTTTGAGGATTATCAAATTCAACTACTACTTTTTCATCAGTAGCAACAACAACTGTACAAGCTTGTTTTTGTTGTCTATATCTAACTTGTGCCATTAATTTATCACCAACTTTTGGTGCCTCTTCAAGTACCCAATGCATATGACTTGCTTCAACAGTTTTACTCATAAGCAGTGGATGATTTGTATCTTGAACAATAGTTAATGTATTATTTACTACATCTTTAAGAGCTACAAACCAAGGTTTGTGTGTATTGTTTTCACTTTCATTGCCTTTTATACCACCAAGACCAATACCTTTTCGTTGACCTAATGTATAACAAACTAGACCTTTGTGTTTTCCTATAACTTTTCCATTTTCATCTAAAATATTACCTGGAATTGCTTGTAAGTGTTGAGTAATAAATTCATCAAATTTTTGATTTCCAATAAAACAAATTCCAGTACTATCTTTTTTATCACTAACTGGAAGATTATGAGCCCTTGCTATTTCTCTAACTTCTTTTTTTGTTAAATCTCCAAGTGGAAACATAGCATGTGACAATTGTTCACTTGATAATGCATGTAAAAAATAACTTTGGTCTTTTGTATTATCTTTTGGAGTGTCTAGTACAAAATGATCTTTGTATTTTGCAATTTTCGCATAATGACCAGTTGCAATCATATCTGCACCCATACTTTTTGCTTCATTTAAAAATACATTAAATTTTATTTCTTTGTTACATAAAATATCAGGATTTGGTGTTAGACCTTGCTTTAAACCTTCTAAAAATACATCAAAAACTCTATCTCTGTATTCTTTAACGAAGTCTTTTCCTCTTACTTCGATTCCTATTAATTCACCAACTTTTTTTGCATCTTCAAATTCTATACGATTAGGACATTGGCTACCTTTAATTCCATACTCCCAGTTACGCATGAATAATCCAACAACATCGAAACCTTGTTGTTTTAACAATAACGCAGTAACAGATGAATCAACTCCACCTGACATTCCTACAACTACTTTTTTATTTTTGCTCATTTTTTACCTTTAAAAAGTTCTTTTTTTAGAACTGTATTTACAACAATTTAGTTGTTTTTCATATGTTTTAAAGGAATAATCACTGACTCTCTATTTGCCCAATTTTTGTGAGGGATAATAAGATTTTTTGTATCTATTTTCTTATTATCAAAAAATATAATATCTATATCTAAGGTTCTAGGCGCATCTTGAAAGGATCGCTTTCTTCCAAATTTAGTTTCATATCTTTGCATTGCTTTTAGAAAAGCATTGGCGCAAAGATTTGTTTTGAGGCGAATTATACCATTTAAAAAATCACTTTGTTCCAAGAATCCAAAAGGAGGATTTTTAAGAAGTGGTGAATTCATAAGTAAAGTAAATCTTGCATCTTTTTTTAAACATAAGATTAATTTATCAAATATTCTTTTTGTATCTCCAATATTTCCCCCAATTCCGATTGTTACACTATATTTTTTAAGGGAATTAGTATTAAATCTTTTTGGAAAATTAGATGTGTAAAAAAGTGTTAAAGTAGGGGATAATTTTTTTTTCAAATTTCTCTCTTTTAAAGCAAAAAATAAACTTGATAAAATAAATCAAGATTTATTTTTGCTATTTTTTTGATTTTAAAGTATTACAGCTTTTCCATTTTGCATTACAATTGTATCTTCAATTCTAACACCAAATTCATTTGCTAGATAAATTCCAGGTTCTATTGTAAAGACCATATTATCTTCAATTATTACATCTGATTTTGAGTTTATCACTGGATATTCATGAATATCCAGTCCAACTCCATGACCAGTGCTATGAATAAAATATTTTCCAAATCCAGCTTTTTCTATTACATCTCTAGTTAATTTATCAACTTCGCTAGCTTTCATTCCAACTCTTGCTTTTTCAATAGCATTTAATTGGGCTTTTAAAACTATGTCATATACTTTTTGATGTTTTGAATTTTTGAATTTTTGCTCTCTTTTAAAAGAGAATTTTTCAAAATCAACAACACTTGTACAAGTTCTATCTGAACAATATCTTTTATATTTAACTCCTGCATCAACAAGTAATAAATCATTTAATTTTAGTTTTTTATTTGTAGGAAGAGCATGGGGTTTTGCTGCATTTTCATTGATTGCAACAATTGGTTCAAAAGAAATATCAAGTTTTCCACTTTGGCTCATTTTTTCAAAAGCTTTAAAATATAAAAATTGTTCAGTTTGATTAAAACCATTTTTTCTTATATATTTTGCAAGTTCTTTAAAGCCATCTCGTCCTGCAATTGCAGCTTTTTTTAGTAATATTATTTCTTTATCTGATTTTATAACTCGTTTTAATTTTGAAAAATTTGGCTCTTCTATAAACTCAGTTTTTAAATCTTCACTTAATTTTATATATGAAGCATATGTAAAATCATTTGGATCAAATGTTATTTTTTTTATATTATTCTTTTTTAAAATTTCTTTGGTAGTTTCTATTAGGTTTGATGATTCTATAACTTCACATTTTTTTGCGTACTCTTTTGCTTCAGTTGTATATCTAGCATCTGTAATAAAATATTTTTCATCACCAAGATTTAAAAATATTACATTATCACAAGAAAATTTACATTCAAAATAGATTGCATTCTCATTTTGAAGAATAAAGTTTTTCATAAAAAGCCTTTAATTTGGTATCGTTTAACATAAATTTTATTATAATCTTACCTAAAATTTATAAAAGGAATATAATATGAAAATTGCCGTTATCCAAGGTCCAAACTTAAATATGTTGGGAATTAGAGAACAACACATTTATGGTTCAATGGGATTGGAACAAATTCATGAACAATTAAAAACAGCAGCTGAACAAAATGGGGTTGAAATTGAGTTTTTTCAATCAAATCTTGAGGGTGAAATTGTTGATAGAATTCAAGAGTGTTTAGGAACTGTTGATGGAATTATGATAAATCCAGCTGCGTATTCTCACACATCAATAGCTATAAAAGACGCTTTAAGTGCAGTTTCAATGCCAGTAGTTGAAGTTCATATTTCAAATATTTATAAAAGAGAAGAGTTTAGACAAAAATCAATAACTGCTGGTGCATCAACTGGTGTTATTTCAGGATTTGGACCTTTTGGTTATCACATGGGTTTAATTGCATTAATGCAAATAATTTCTGAAGTTAAAGCAATTTCTCAAGCTCAACAAAAAAACGCTTAACAATTAAAAATTTATGAAAATAATAAGTGCAAATTGGATAGTAACTTGCGATGAAAACAACAGTATCATTAAAAATGGTGCGGTTGTTTTTGATGATAAAATAATAGAAATTGATACACTTATAAATATAGAAAAAAAATATCCAAATATTGAAATTTTAAAACTTGAAGATAACTCAGTTTTAATGCCAGGTCTTATAAATTCCCATATACATTTAGAATTTAGCTCAAACACAACAACTTTAAAATATGGTAATTTTATGTCATGGTTAAATTCTGTGATAAGAAGTCGGGATGATTTAATAAATAAAGCTGATAAAAAACTAATCTCTACAAAACTAGATAGAATGAAAAAAACAGGAACTACAACAATTGGAGCGATTTCATCTTACTCTTTTGATATGGAACCATGTGTAAAAAGTCCAATTAATACGGTGTTTTTCTGTGAAGTAATTGGTTCAAAAGGTGATATGGTTGATACTTTATTTGCAGATTTTAAAGATAGACTAAAAAATGCAAAAAAATTTAAATCAAAAAACTTTATACCAGCAATTGCAATTCATTCACCATATTCAGTTCATCCTTTTTTAGTAAGGGAAACTTTAAATCTTGCCCGTGTAGAGAATTTAGCAGTTAGTTCACATTTCCTTGAATCTCCTGAAGAGTTTGATTGGCTTCATAAAGATGAGGGTTTATTTTTGGATTTTTTCAAAAACTTTTTAGGACAAGAAAAAGCAGTTTCAAAGCCAATGGAGTTTTTGAATCTATTTTCAAATATAAAGAATTTATCTTTTACTCACTGTGTTGAAGCTAGTGAGGCTGATTTAGAAAAAATCAAATCATTGGGTGCAAGTATAAATCACTGTGTAATGTCAAATAGAGTTTTAAATAATAGTAAGTTAGATTTATCAAAATTAGAAGAGATTCCTTTTACAATAGGAACAGATGGACTTAGTTCAAATAACTCTTTATCAATGTTTGATGAATTACGAAATGCATTAATGGTTCATTATGATAAAAATGTGATTGATTTTTCAAAGGTTTTATTAAAAGCAGCAACACTAAATGGAGCTAGAGCTTTAGGATTAAATAAAGGAAGTCTTGAAAAAGATTTGGATTCAGATATGATAGCTTTTACTTTACCAGATGAAGTGGAGGATATGGAAGATTTACCTATGCAAATTATTTTGCATACAAAATTCGTAGATAAAACAATAATAGGAGGAGAGTTTGTTTAATTTTTTTAAAATGATTTTTTCACCAATAACAGCTATTTTGGATTTTATTACTAAATATTTTAAAACAATAGTTTTTTTAACAATAATGTATTTTATAATTGTTCCAGCTGATGAAAATTTGGTTGATAATAATATTCATGCAAATCTGCAAAAAATAGAATTAACAGGTCCAATAATGGATGTTTCAAAAACATTAGAAGATATTCAAAAAGCAAAAGAAGATAAAAATATAAAAGGTATTTTATTTGTTGTAAATTCTCCTGGTGGCGCAGTTGCTCAATCTGTTGAATTAGCTTATGCAATAAAAGAACTTAAAGAGATAAAACCAGTTGTTGTATATGCAAGTGGGGTAATTGCAAGTGGAAGTTATTATGCTTCTATTTGGGCAAATAAAATTATTGCAAATCCTGGAAGCATGGTAGGTTCAATTGGAGTTATTATGCAAGGTGTAAATGCTGAAGAACTTATGCAGAAAATTGGAGTTTCTACTCAAACTGTAAAAGCTGGAAAGTATAAAGAATCAGGAACACCAACAAGAAAATGGTTTGATTATGAAGAGAAACAACTGCAAAGCGTAATTGATGATACTTATAATATGTTTGTAGCAGATGTTGCAAATGCAAGAAATCTTGATGTTAAAAATCATACTGTATTTGCAGATGCAAAAATATTTACATCAAAACAAGCAAAAGAGGTTGGTTTAGTAGATGAGGTTGCAACTCTTTCTTATGCTCAAGATAGTTTAATTAGTTTATCAAAAGTAGAAAATCCAATTTGGAAAAAAGAAGATAAATTTGAGAAATTTATGAATAAATTAATTAGTGAAGCTGTGTCAAATATAAGTATGAATTTTGTAAGTGGATTAAAAGCTTATTGATTTTATTAATATTTTTTGAGTTTTAAAAAAGAGATAAAAAAAGGTAGAAGTTTTAAACTTCTACCTTTTTTCTTTTAAAGAAAAGAGATTATTTTAATTCAGATACAATTTTATATGTATCGTTTGCAATAACAAATTCTTCATTTGTAGGAATAACAAAAATTCTAGCAGCTGAACTATTTGTAGCAATATCTCTAGCAACAGATCTTCTTCTGTTGTTTTTAGTTGGGTCAATAATTAATCCCATTCCATCAAGACCAGCACAAACTATCTCTCTGATTAATGATGAATTTTCACCAATTCCACCTGTAAAACATAATGCATCAACACCATCAAGTGCTGCAACATAAGCTCCAACATATTTTTTGATATTATATGCAACCATTTCAACAGCTAATCTACATCTATCATCACCATCTTGCATACCTTGTAAAACTTCTCTTAAATCAGATGATTTTCCAGAAATTCCTAAAATACCAGATTTTTTATTCATAATATCCATAATTTGGTCAATATCAAGACCTTCTTGTTTCATCATATATGAAACAGCACCTGCACCAACATCTCCACATCTTGTTCCCATCATTAGACCTTGAACAGGAGTAAGACCCATAGAAGTATCAATACATTTACCATTTAAAACAGCACTTACAGAAGAACCATTTCCTAAATGACAAACAATAATTCTAGTATTATGTTTTTTATCTAACATTCCTTTTGCTTCATTTGAAACAAAGTAGTGACTTGTTCCATGAAATCCATATTTTCTAATACCATGTTTTGTATATTGCTCATAAGGTAATGCATACATATAAGCATAATCAGGCATAGTTTGGTGGAATGCAGTATCAAATACAGCAACATTTGGTTTACCTGGCATTAATTCAGCACAAATTTCCATTCCCATAATATTTGCAGGATTATGTAAAGGAGCTAATGGAATTAATTCTTTCATTTTTTCAATAACTCTTGGTGTAACCATAACAGATGAGGCAAATTCTTCTCCACCATGAACAGCTCTATGTCCAATAGCATCAATATCATCAATAGAATTAATAACTTTTCCTTCACTCTCAACTAATGTTTTTAATACTAGTTCAATCGCTTCTTTATGAGTTGGCATTGAAACTTCTAAAGTAAGTTTATTATCACCAAATTCATGTTTTAAAACTCCATCAATTCCAATTCTTTCACATAATCCTGTAGCTAAAACTTCTTTTGAAACTGGATTCATTAATTGATACTTTAATGATGAACTTCCTGCATTTAAAATAAATACTAACATAATACTTTCCTTTTTTGAGTTTAAATTATTTGATTTGAGTTGCAGTAATTGCAACTAAGTTTGCTATATCTTCTACTGAACAACCTCTTGACAAGTCATTAACTGGTTGGTTTAATCCTTGAACGATTGGTCCATGTGCTTCTGCTCCTGCGAATCTTTGAACAAGTTTATAACCAATGTTTCCAGATTGTAAATCAGGGAATACTAAAATATTTGCGTGTCCAGCTACTTTTGAACCAGGTGCTTTTTTAGCTCCAATAGCTTCAACAATAGCAGCATCTGCTTGTAATTCACCATCAAAAGAGAAATTTACATTTCTTTCTTCTAAAATTTCACAAGCATATTGAACTTTATCAACTAATGGGTGTTTTGCACTTCCTTTTGTTGAAAATGATAACATTGCAACTCTTGGTTCAAGTCCAACAACACTTGCAGCTGTTGCAGCTGTTGCACAAGCAATATCAGCTAGTTGTTCTGCATTTGGTTCAGGAATAACAGCGCAGTCAGCAAATAAAATTAAACCGTTATCTCCAAATTTACCATCAGCTGTTTCCATAATAAATGTCGAAGAAACTGTGTTGATTCCAGGAGCTGTTTTAATAACTTGAATAGCAGCTTTTAAAACATCAGCTGTTGGAGAGTTTGACCCAGCAACCAATCCATCAGCATCACCTAGTCTTACCATCATACAACCAAAAAATCTAGGTTCAGTTGTCATAATTTCTGTAGCTTCTTCTTTTGAAAGATTTTTTGCTTTTCTTAATTCAACTAACTCATTAACATATCTATCAATATCGCCAAAATTTTTAGGGTCAACTATTGTTGCTCCATCAATATTAGCTCCATATTTAGCAGCATCTGCTTTGATAGTAGCCTCATTACCAATTAAAACAATCTTTGCTGTTCTTTCTTCTATAACCTGTTGAGCAGCTTTTAAAACTCTTTCATCTTCAGGCTCAGGAAGAACGATTGTTCTTAATTTTAATTTCGCTTTTTCTTTAATGTTTTCAATTAAACCCATCTTAAGTAATCCTTTCTAATTTAAACTTTCTGAAAAGATTATAATTTAAAAACATAGCATTAACATAGCAATGTCTTATAATCTTACTAAGTAAAATTTTATAGGATATTTCAAAAAAAGTACATAATATATATAGAAATATCAGAAAAAAACAAATATGTGCAAAATTGTAATACATTGGGGATAGATAGGTTTTAAATGGAGATAATTGTATAAACGATGTACAAAAATAGTACATCGTTTACAATTTTTTAATATTTGCTAATTTGTAACAAATTATTTAGATTTTACAAGATTATAAGTATCTTTTGCAATTACTAATTCTTCATTTGTTGGAATAATATAGATTTTTGTTTTAGAATCTTTTTTACTAATTTCTCTATTTCCTAATTCTCTAACTCTATTTTTTTCACTATCAAGTTCAATTCCCATAAACTCTAAACCATGGCAAACTTTTTCTCTTATTAAATCAGAATTTTCTCCAATTCCCGCAGTAAAACAAATAGCATCAACTCCACCCATTAATCCAGCATAAGAACATAAATATTTTTTAATTCTATTACATAACATTTCAATAGTGATTTTTGATCTTATATCTCCATCTTTAGAAGCTTTAATTACTTCTCTTAAATCTGAACTAATTCCAGAAATACCTAAAATTCCAGATTTTTTATTTAAATAATCAAGAATTTGATTTGAAGTTAAGCCTTTTTTCTCCATTAAATATGGAATTACTCCAGCATCAATATCTCCTGATCTTGTTCCCATGATTAATCCCTCAAGTGGAGTTAATCCCATTGATGTACTAATAGATTTTCCATCTCTAACTGCACAAACAGAAGAACCATTTCCTAAGTGACAAACGATGATTTTTGAATCTTTTTTATTTAAAATTTTTACAGCTTCATTTGATACATAGTAGTGACTTGTTCCATGAAATCCATATTTTCTTAAATGATGTTCTGTGTAATCACTATATGGAACTGCATATAAAAAGTTTTCTTTTGTCATAGTTTGATGAAATGCTGTATCAAATGTTGCAACATTTGGAACATTTGGCATTAATTCTTGACAAATTCTTATTCCTAAAAGATGAGCTGGATTATGTAATGGAGCAAGTGGAACTAATTGTTCAATTTTTTCAATTACATCTTTATTTATAATTGTAGATTCTTTAAAAAATTCTCCACCATGTACAACTCTATGACCAATTGCTTGAATCTCTTTAATAGAATTTATTACTTTTGTTTCGTCATTTGTTAAAATTCTTAAAACAAGCTCGATTGCTTCTTTATGTGTGGGAATTGGTAATTCAAAAGTTAATTTTTTATTTTCTCCAACTTCATGTTTTAAAATCCCATCTATTCCAATTCTTTCAACTAATCCACTAGCTTTTAATTCAGCTGTTTTTGCATTTATCAATTGATATTTTAAAGAAGATGAACCGGCGTTTAATACAAATACTAACATATGTGTTTTCCTTTTATTTAATTTATTTTTACTTTTGGTTGATTTTTTAGTTTGATAAAAATCAGTGAAGTCATAATTGCATCATTATATGCATCATGTTTTCCTAAACTTGGAATTTTTAATTCTTCCATGATTGTATTAAATCTTAAATCAATATTTGCTTGAGGGATTTTTTCTATTTTATAATCGTAATAAATAGCTGAAACCTCAAGAATTTTATTAGGAAGTGTAATTCCTATTTTTGGTTTTATATATTTATTAATCATTGCAATATCAAATTCTAGATAATATCCCACCAATGTTCTATTGCCAATAAAATTTAAAAACTCTTCAACTACAATATTTATATCTTCAGCATCTTCTAAATCACACTCTCTTATATGATGAATTTTTATAGCTTCTGCTTGAAGTTTTGTTTTTGGTTTTACAAATTTTACAAATTTTTTGCTGGATACTATTGTGTTGTTTTTTATAATAACAGCACCAATAGAAACGATATCATCTTTTTTAGGATCTAATCCTGTTGTTTCACAATCAAAACATACATATTCATCGTTGGGTGTTTCATCAAATAAGAACTCATATTTGTTATCTTTTAGATTTTTTTTATTGAAATATTGTTTTATATTTCTAAACATAGTTTAACTTAAAGTGGAATTCTAATTTTTTCTTTAATTTATTTACAATTTTAAATGATTCTTTTAATAAATCTTTTTCCATAGTATTTAAATTATTTGGGTTGATATAATTATCTATTTTTTCTTGTTTGTCTAATTTCTCTAAATTAGATTTTAAATTAATAGTAGTTAAAAAATTAAATGCCATAGTTATTTCATTTGCGAGTTCTTTTTCGATTATACCTATTTCATTTAATCTTTTAATTCTTTTTGCTGTACTAGTATTATAGAGTTTATGTTCTAAACTAAGTGATCTTATTCCTTGAACAATTATAAAGATACCACCTTTTTTAATATTTAATTCATTTTTATGATTATTGTCTTTATTACTAAAAACAAATCCATCAAGGAATCCTAGTGGAACATCAAAACTTGAGATTATTTTTGCAAAATGAGAATTAAATTGTTGAGAATTATCAGCTATTTTAAATAAATATTCTTTTAATCTAAGTACTAAAGCTCTATCTCCTGAAACACTAACTGCATCATAAAAAATCGCAATATTCATAAAGTTTTCAGGTGATGGTTGCATTATCCATTCAAAAATTAAATTTTTAAAATCAGATTCTCTTCTACACCAATATGGATTTGAAACCATAATATTACCTTCACATCTTGGAAAACCAAAATCAACCAGTGTTTCCGTAAATTTAGTTGCAAATTCTTGTAGTTTTTCATCACTAATTGTACAGTCATTCTCTAAAATCAGGGCATTATCTTGGTCGGTTTTTAAGATTTGTTCTCCTCTTCCTTCACTTCCCATAACAACTAAACATGATTTTCCTATGAGTTCTTCTGGTGCTAACATAATGTATAATTTATCTAATAATTTTTTATTTAATTGATTAATTAGTTTAGAAATAAATTCGATTTTTACACCTTTTGCATTTAATGATTTGATTATTTTGATAAATGAAAGAGATGCTTCTTTTAATTCTTCAAGGGTTTCTGCTTTTACAATTTGATTTGATACTGAAAAAGTATTTGTTGCAAAAAATGATGATAATGAAATTTGGTCTAATATTCCTACAATTTCTTTTTTATCATTTTGAACAACAACTCTTTTTAATCCATGTTTTGCCATAGTTAATTGAGCGTTAAATAAAAAATCATCTTCATTTACATAAATTAAACCTTTTGATGCTATTTTTATAACTTTATCATCGAAATCCATCCTATTTAAAATTACTTTTTGCCTAAAATCAGAATCAGTTACAATATACATTTCTCCTTTTTCGTCTTTTAATAAAAGAGTAGGAACTTTTTCTTTTTTTATAATTGAGGCTGCTTCAAATATTGTTTTTTCTGTATCAATAATAACAGCTTTATGAATTTTTGCATCTTTTATTTTTGCAATCATAATATTAGCCATCTCTTTATTATTTTCATAATTGATGTTGTTGCTTATTTTTTCTGATATAGATTGAAAGAAATAATTCTTTAATGTAGAGTTTTCATGTAGAGTTTTTATGAAAATTTCTCTTGGTAATATGTAACAAATAGTTTCTTCTGCTGTTACAAAACTATTTTTAGAATAATTTTCAATTAATGAAATTGAATCAAAGATTTCATTTTTTGAATATAAACTTAGTACTTCATCTTCTTGTTTTTCTTGTATTAATCCTTTTAATACAAAATACAAATGAGTAGGTTCACTATTTTGTTTTTGTACTATTACATTTTCTTTAAAATAAACAATATCAATATTTTCAACAAACAAAGCTAGTTGGTTTATAGTAAGACTTCCAAATGGGTGAATCGATGATATGAAAGATTCTTGTTCTAGTATACTCATAGGTTCTCTTTTTTAATGATTTAATGAATATATGTTAGCTAAAAATGAATAAGGAAATTATTACCTTGTATAAAAAATAATAAGAAAAAATTGAAGATTTACTATATGTATCAAAGGAATTTTTCCTTTGATACTATATATTTAGTGAGAAATAGCTCCAGCTGCGCCAATACCAGTATTAGCTCTAACATTTTGACCTCTAAATAATTCTTTTTCTTTTTTAGCTCTTTCTGAATTATCAAGTTTTGAGAAGAACCAAATAGAAACAAATGCAATTGTTACAGAAAATAGTGCAGGGTGAGCATAAGGAAAAATTGCTTTTTCATTTTTCAATATTTCAACCCAAACATTTGGTCCTAAAATTACAAGGGCAACTGCTGAAAATAATCCCATGAAACCTCCAATAAATGCACCTCTTGTTGTTAATCCATTCCAATAAATAGAAAGAAATAAAATAGGGAAATTAGCACTAGCCGCAATTCCAAATGCAAGACCAACCATATAAGCAATATTTTGTGATTCAAAAGCAATACCTAAAACAACTCCAATAATACCAATAATAATTACAGTAATTTTAGAAATTTTAACAACTTTTTCATCACTTGCTTCTGGATTAATTACATTTGCATAAATATCATGAGATATTGCAGATGCCCCTGCAAGTGTTAATCCAGAAACAACAGCTAAAATAGTAGCAAATGCAACAGCTGAAATAAATCCTAAAAATGCATTTCCACCTAACATATGTGATAAATGAACAGAAGCCATATTACTTCCACCAAATAGTTTTCCATCTACAAAATATTGTGCACCATCAGCAGAATTTAAAAATGCAATTGCACCAAATCCAACAATAGTGATAATTACCCAAAAATATGCTACAAAACCAGTAGCATAAACAACAGATTTTCTAGCTTCTTTTGCATTACCAACTGTAAAGAATCTCATTAATACATGAGGTAATCCAGCAGTTCCCAGCATTAAAGCCATACCTAATGAAATAGCAGAAATAGGGTCTGTAATAAATCCACCTGGACTTAAAATAGCTTCACTTGATTTATGATTTTCAACAGCTTTTACTAATAATGATTCAAAATTAAAATCAAAATTATATAAAACCATAACAGCCATAAATGAAACACCTGATAATAATAAACATGCTTTTATAATTTGTACCCAAGTAGTTGCTAACATTCCACCAAAAGTAACATAAATAATCATTAATGCACCAACCATGATAACAGCGTATTCATAATCCATACCAAAAAGTACTTGAATTAATTTTCCAGCTCCAACCATTTGTGCAATAAGATATAAAATAACAACTGAAATAGAACCAAACGCAGCTAAAGTTCTGATTTCCTTTTGCCCTAATCTATAAGCAGCTATATCTGCAAAAGTAAATTTACCTAAGTTTCTTAATTTTTCAGCCATAAAAAATAAAATAACAGGCCATCCAACTAAAAATGAAACCGCATAAATTACTCCATCATAACCTTTCATATATATAAGACCAGATACCCCAAGAAATGCTGCTGCTGACATATAATCTCCAGCAATTGCTAAACCATTTTGGAAACCTGTAATTCCACCACCTGCTGTATAGAAATCACTTGCTGATTTTGTCTTTTTAGCAGCCCAATAAGTAACACCTAATGTTCCAGCAATGAAAACAAAAAACATGATAATCGCAGGAATATTTAGTTCTCTTTTTGAAGCTTCAAAAGTTGCATCACCAGCAGCAAATGCACCTAATGTAATAATTGAGATTAACGTTAAAATTTTTAACATTAGATTAGCCCCTTTACATCTTTTTTAATTTCGTTAGTTAAATCTTCAAATTCACCATTTGCTTTTCTTACATAAATAAGAGTAGTGATAAAACTAAGTACTAAAATTGCTAATGCAATAGGAAATGCTATTGTTGTAATTCCATTACCAATTTTTGCAGCTAAAAGTTCTTTATTAAATGCAATAACTAAAATATATGCATAAAACATTACTATTACAAAAATGCCTAATTTGATACCTAAACCATTTCTTTTAGAAACTAGTTCTTTATATTTTGGATTAGATTCAATTCGTTCAACTAATTCGTCGTTCATTGTGCTTCCTTTTTGTGAATTGATAAACAAATATGTTTATTAGCTTTCCTTTTCATATACGTTAAATTAAATAATAATATTAAAATAACGAATGAAAAAAAGTAACCGATTATACATATAAAAGTGAGTTTGAAGGGATTTTTTTTGAAAGTTATGTAAAAATTATGTAAGATTTAGTAGATTAGTAACATAAAATACTATTATAAATTATTATATTTAGTTGTCATTTTTAAGATATTTTTAAGAGTTATATTGGAGTGGTTAAAATTAATTTAAAAAAATTACTAAAGAGAAAAATCTCTTTAGTAAAAAATAAATGGTGTGACTAGTGAGCAACTGCTCCATCGGCACCAATACCAGTTTCTGCTCTAATTTTTTGAGCTTCGAATCCAGCTTTATCTTGTTCAGCTCTAGCAGATTTATCTGTAATAGAAAAGAACCAAATTCCAATAAACGCTACAAGTATAGAGAATAATGCAGGTTGAGTATATGGGAATATCGCTGATTCAAATTTAAAGATATCAACCCATACTGTTTTACTTAATACAACTAAAACGATAGCAGTAATAAGTCCTAAGAATCCACCAATAAATGCACCTCTTGTTGTTAATTTTGACCAATAGATTGATAAAATTAATATCGGGAAGTTAGCTGATGCAGCAAGTGCAAATGCTAAACCAACCATAAACGCAATATTTTGTTTTTCAAATGCAAATCCTAAAAGAATTGCTACGATACCAATAACTAAAACTGTTCTTTTTGAAACTTTCATTTCTTCAGCATCAGTAGCTTTACCTTTTCTAATAACGATTGCATATAAATCGTGTGCAATAGAGTTAGACGCAGCAAGAGTAAGTCCTGCAACAACCGCTAAAATTGTAGCAAAAGAAACAGCAGCAATAAATCCTAAGAAAATATCTCCACCAAGTGCAGCAGATAAGTGAACTGCAGCCATGTTATTTCCACCAATAATATTTTTCATATCAATTACACCGTCTTTAAAGAAAACAGCACCTTCTGGACTTAATAAGAATACAACAGCACCTAAACCAACAACACCGATGATTAAGTAGAAGTAACCAATAAATGCAGTTGCATAAACAACAGATTTTCTAGCTTCTTTTGCATTTCCAACTGTAAAGAATCTCATAAGAATATGAGGTAATCCAGCAGTTCCAAGCATTAATGCTAATCCTAAAGATATTGCAGAAATAGGATCTGATACAAATGGTCCAGGATTTAATATAGCATCATGTTTAGGGTGCATATTAACAGCTTCAGTAGCTAATGAAATAAATGAAAATCCATAGTGTGAAAGAACCATTATTGCCATAAAAGTTACCCCAGATAAAAGTAATACAGCTTTAATAATTTGTACCCAAGTTGTAGCTAACATACCACCAAATGTTACGTAGATAATCATTAATACCCCAACTATAACTACTGACCAACCATAAGGAATGTGGAATAATAATTCAATTAATTTTCCAGCTCCAACCATTTGAGCAATTAAGTAGAAAGTAACAACAGTTAAAGAACCACAAGCTGCAAGAATTCTGATTTTTTGTTCATCTAATCTATATGCAGCAATATCTGTAAAGTTAAATTTACCTAAGTTTCTTAATTTTTCAGCCATTAAGAATAGAATAATAGGCCAACCAACTAGGAATCCAATAGCATAAATCATACCATCAAAACCATGTAAGAAAATCATTCCAGAAATACCAAGGAATGAAGCAGCAGACATATAATCTCCAGCAATTGCTAAACCATTTTGGAATCCTGTGATTCCTCCTCCAGCTGTATAAAAATCTGAAGCAGATTTTGTTTTACTAGCAGCCCATTTTGTAATACCCATTGTTGCAACTATGAACACAAAGAACATAGCAACAGCTGATACATTTAATGTATCTGCACCACCCTCAGCAGCAAAAAGTGCTAAAGAAGATAAACCTAAAAGAGTAAGTATTTTTAACATTATAAAATATCCTTTACATCATTTTTAATAGCCATTTCTAATTCTTCGAACTCTCCATTTGCTCTTATAACATAAATAAGAGTTGTAATAAAAGCAATTACAATAATTCCAACACCAATAGGCCAACCAATAGTCATAACACCCTCAGCTGATAATTTTGTAGCAAAAAATTCTTTATCAAATGCGATAACTAATATGAAACCGTAATAAATTACCAACATAAAGATTGCTAATTTAGCAGCAAAAGAACTTCTTTTTGTAATAAGTTCTGTGTATTTAGGATTATTTTTAATCCTGTCTACCAATTCTTTATTCATTTTTTCTCCCTAAGATTTAGATTGTAACTAAACGTACTTTGAAATATTAAACTATTAAAGTTGCAATAGCATAGCATTTCAAAATATTTCAAAATAATTGTAGTTTAATATAACTTAATAATGTATATTTAGTATATATAGAGGCTATTTTACGGGCTTAAATTCTGAAATGTAACTTTTTGGATCTCACTAATTTATATAAAATGTAGTTTTAGCAGGTGTTAAATTTTTTAGTTTTAGAAACATCATTGAGGTCATTATTGCATCATTTAAGGCATCATGTTTACCCAATGCTGGAATATCAAGATTTTTTAAAATAGTATCAAATCTTAAGTCTATAAATTCGTAATCAATCGTTTTTTTTCTAATTTTATAATACATTGAAGATACTTCTATTGTTTCATTTGGAAGTTTTACTCCTATGAACTCTTTTGTATATCTAGAAATAATAGCTACATCAAATTTTATGTAATATCCAACAATAGGTCTTGAACCAATAAATTCTAAAAGTTGATAAATTGCTTCTTGAGGATTAATCCCATTTTCCAAATCAACAGGTCTAATATGATGAATTTTTATTGATTCTGCATCAATATTTTTTGAAGGTTTTAGAAAAATATTAAATGTTTTTCTCATTAAAATTTTGTTTTCTTTTATATGAACAGCTCCAATTGAAAGAATTTCATCTTTTTTTGGATTTAATCCGCTTGTTTCACAATCTAAACATACATATTCATCAATAGTTGGATTTTCAAATAAAAAATCAAATCTAATATCTTTTAATTTTTTTCTGTTCCAATTTTTGAATAAATTATCAAATATCATAAAATTTTATCTATTCTAAATGTATAAGAAATAAATTTTTTAAATTCATTTATAATTTTGAAAGAATCTTTTAATAAATCTCTTTCTATTTTTCCTAAAGTATGTGTATCAATTTCATTATTAATTTTTTTCCCATATTGAATATTATCAAGTTGGGCTTTTAATCTTAAAGTATTAACAACATCAAAAGCTTCTAATAATTCAGCTGCTTTACTTTTTTCTAGAACTTTTCTATCTTCAAGTATTTTTATTCTTTTAATTGTTGTTGTTTCTCTTATTTTTTCTCTTAAGGCTAAACTTCTAATTCCTTGAACAATTGGGAATACAGCTGCTTTTTTTATATCTATATAATGTGATTTTATCATAATATTTGTAACTGTATTTGGTGTATCAAATGTTAATGTAGCTTTTGCAAAATAAGCCATAAATACGTCTTTATCATGTAATTTATTAAATAAATCATCTTTTAAATTAATTAATAATTCTTTATTACCAACAACTGCAAATGAATCGAAAAAAATTGCTAAATCCATATAATTTTGCATTTTTGGAGATTCAATCCATTTTGCTGTTTCATTTTTATATTCACCTACTGTTTTACACCAAAATGGATTTGAAACCATAATATTTCCTTCACATGATGGGTATCCAAAATCAATTAAATGATTAGTGATTTCATTCATATAAGGTCTATATTGTTCAACATCAATACCATCTTTTACAACAAGAGCATTATCTTGATCTGTTTTTATTATTTGTTCATTTCTTCCTTCACTTCCCATAACTATAAAACAAGCATCATCTCTTAATTCTTTTGGAAGTACTAATTCATAAAGTTTTTGATAAACTTTTGTATTTAGTTGACCAATTAAATTTGAAATATGATTTACTTTTACACCTTTTGAGTGCAGACTATTTATAATATTTAATAAAGCTTTACTTGCAGCTTTTAAATCTTCAACATTTTTTGCTTTTTTAATTTTAGAATCAACAACATAAGTATGATTTGCAAAATGAGAAAGAACATCTATTTGTTCTAAAATACCAACCATTTCACCTTTATTATTTGTTACACCAATTCTTTTTATATTTTTTTTAATTAATACAGTTAATGCTTCAAATAAATAATCATCATTATTTACAGTTAAAAGTGGAAATATTGCAATATCTTTTACTGGAATTGTTAAATCTCTACCTTCTAATAAAACTTTTATTTTTAGAAGAGAGTCTGTAATAATTCCATATTCTCCAGTTTCTTTTTTTACAATAATACTTGATGTTTTATATTCCATAGATTTTTCTATGGCATCTATTAATTTTGTATTTTCATCTATAATACAAGCTTCATGAATAAGAGTATCTTCAACTTTTGCAATCATAAAAGATGAAAGTTGAGAAGTATATTCTTTGTCCTTTAATGTTTGAATTTTATTTACTAAATCGTTTAAAAAATAGTCTTTAAATTGTTGGTTAAGTTCAATTAATTTTAAAAAAGTATTTTTTTCTAATTCATAACAAATTAAATCTTCATATACTTTAAAAATATTAGTACATTTTCCATATATTAAAGAATTAGAATCAAACGAATCTTGATGATGATAATCCATAACAGGAATATTTTCTACAGAATATTCATAAACTGAACCTTTAATAACAATAAAAAAATAGTTAGGGATTTTTTCAGGGTTTATTAATACTGAATCTTTGGGATAATATGCAATATCCATATGTTTTATACATATTTCCATTTGTTCTGACGTTAAAACTTGAAAGGGATGAATATTTGAAAGAAAAGCTTTTTGGTCTTGGATACTCATTTATTTACCTATTATTTTGTAGAAGTTGTTTATGCACTAAAAATATTAAAAGTATACCAAAAGGTATACTTTATTAGTTCTTTTTAATGTTCGAGAGGTTCACCTGCACCAGAAGGAATTCTAATTCTTTCAACTAGTTCTTGAATATGTTCAGGAGGAGGAGGAGTCATTCTAGATACTATTAATGCAACAATTAAATGTAATAAAGTACCAATTGTTCCGATTCCAGTTGGATTAATTCCAAATAAATAATCTTTTGGATCACCGCCTAAAAATACAAAGTATACGATATATGCAAATGTAAATGTTAAACCAACAATAATACCTGTAATAGCGCCTTCTTTATTCATTCTTTTATCAAATATTCCAAGAATAATTGTAGGAAAAAATGCAGCAGCAGCTAAACCAAATGCAAAAGCGACAACTTGTGCAACAAAAGCAGGAGGATTTATTCCTAAATAACCAGCAACTAATATAGCAATAATTGCTGAAATTCTAGCCCATCTTAACTCTGTATTTTCATTTAGAGTTGATCTTCCTGTTATTTTATCTTTAAATATAATTTGACCCATTAAGTCATGGGAAATTGATGAAGCAATTACCAATAATAAACCAGCTGCTGTTGATAATGCTGCTGCTAATCCACCTGCTGCAATTAATGCTATAACCCAATTTGGTAAGTTTGCAATTTCAGGATTTGCAAGAACCATAATATCGACATCAACATATAATTCATTAGCTACTCCGTTACCTTTTCTGAGCTCATATTCATTAGCTAGACCTTTAGCATTTGTAGTTAATTTATGACCATCTTCTGCTTTAGTTGTTTCATCAAATATTGGTTTTCCACCTTTTGCATCAAAAGCTACACCAGAAGCATATTGGATTTTACCATCGTTATTTCTATCATTCCATGCTAACAGCCCAGCATTTTCCCATGTTTGAAACCATTTACCATCATTTGTAGTTCCATCAAGATTTTTAGATTCTCCATTGATAAACGATTGATATTCAACATCTTGAACATTTTTAATTAAATTAATTCTTGAAAATGATGCAACTGAAGATATTGTTGTATACATAATAGCAATAAATACTAATGCCCAACCCGCAGAGATTCTTGCATCTTTAACAGTTGGTACTGTAAAAAATCTAACAATAACATGAGGTAATCCAGCAGTTCCTAACATTAAAGCAGTTGTTAACATAAACATATTCCATAAATTACCAGGTTCTGTATATGCTTTAAAACCTAAATCTAATAAAGATTGATCAAGTGCATGTAAAAGATAAGTTCCTTCAGGAATAACTTGAACTCCCGTATTAAACGCAAAAGTAGTTTGTGCAAAAATACCCAATTGTGGTAAAAAAGTATCAGTAACTTGTAATGATAAAAAAATTGCTGGAATCATATATGCAAAAATCATAACAACATATTGAGCAACTTGAGTGTATGTGATACCTTTCATTCCTCCAAGAACTGAATATACGAATACAATAGCCATTCCAATAATAACACCAGTGTTTACATCAACTTGTAAAAATCTAGAAAATACAATTCCCACACCTCTCATCTGTCCAGCAACATAAATAAATGAGATGAAAATTACTGAAATAACAGCAACTAATCTTGCAACATCTGAATAATATCTGTCTCCAACGAAATCAGGAACTGTAAATTTACCAAATTTTCTTAAATAAGGAGCTAATAACATAGCAAGTAAAACATATCCACCTGTCCATCCCATTAAATATGCACCACCATCAGAACCTTGGAAAGAAATAATTCCAGCCAATGAAATAAATGAAGCAGCTGACATCCAATCAGCAGCTGTTGCCATACCATTTGCGATAGGATGAACTCCTCCACCTGCAACATAAAACTCTTTTGTTGAATCAGCTTTTGCCCAAAGTGCAATACCAATATATATTGCAAAAGAGATACCAACAAATAGATAAATTAATGTTTGTAGGGTCATTCTATCAATCCTTATTCATTCACGCCATATTTTTCATCTATTCCTGTCATTACTTTTACATAAACAAAAATTAAGATAACAAATACATATATTGCACCTTGTTGTGCAAACCAATAACCTAATTTAACTCCACTGATTTCTATTGCATTAAGTTCATTGATGAATAAAATTCCACAACCAAAAGAAAATACAAACCAAACTATTAGAAGTTTTATAATCATAGAGATATTTTCTTTCCAGTATGCTTGTGCTTTTTCTGGACTCATTTTATTCTCCTTATAAATTTTAAACAAAATTGTGAAACAATTTAATAACGGATTATAGTAGCCGTAGATAGCAAAAGGGTAGCATTTTAGTTTTTTGAAGGGGATATATAGAAGAATTTTTTCTTTAATAGTATTTAAGCAGAATAAAATCTATCTATTTTATATCCAAGCCCTCTAATATTTTTAATAAAATCTTCTTTTAATACTTTTTTTAATCTTGATATTTCTGCTCTAATTGTAGGATTATCAATATCTTCTCCATCCCAAATATCGATTCTAAATCTTTCAAAATCAACTATCATATTTATATTAAGTGCAAGAATATGAATGATTTCTAACTGTTTTTTAGTTAGGTTTTGAGGTTCACCATTAAAATATAAAGTTTGTTTATCTTTTGAATAAGAGTAGTTTTCTGAGAATTTAATATGGGAAGTATTATTTTGTTCTTTTTTAAAATTTGATTTATTTTAATACCTAATTCACCTAAATGAAAAGGTTTTTTTATATATTCTCTACATCCAAGACTATATGCTTTACTTATATCTTCTATATCAATTAATGCTGAAATGAATATAGTTGGAATATAAATTTTTTTGCTATTCAGCTCACTTAAAATTTCAAAACCATCTTTTGTAGGAACATTAATATCAAGAACTAATAAATCATAAGTGCTATTAATATTATCTAAAACTTCTTGTCCATCACAAAAACTTTCAACCATATGCCCTATATTTTTTAAATATTCACTAATTGCATTATTAAGCATCAACTCATCTTCAAGTAGTAGTATCTTCATTTATTTTGAACCTATAAGTAAATTTTGTCTCTTTTGCATTTGAATCGAGGTTGATTATAACTAAATTTTTATCACATATATCTTTCACAATTTTTAATCCAAGTCCAAAACCACCTCTTGCATTATTCTCTCTATAAAAATCGTCAAATATTTTATTTTTGTATTCTATTCTTTTTGAATTTGTTGAAACACTAAATTCAATCTCTTCATCATTTAAATAATCTAATTTAACAAGAATAGGAGATTTTGCAAAAGAGTATTTAATTGCATTTGATAAATTATTATCAATTATTCTTTGAAGTTCAGTAATATTAAATTTTAAATATATATCATTTTCAATATCACTGATAAAATTTAAAGAGTTTGAAATTGCTATTTCATCAAAAAATTCTATTCTTGAAATTAAAGTCTTAGAAAAATCTAAATACTCTTTTTCATATGTTACCCTATCTTTTTTTACAAGATAAGATAAATCATCATAAATATATTGAATGATTTTTGAACCAGATTCAATATTGGTAATATATTTATTATTAGGTATTTTCATTTTAAGTAAATCAATATTTGTTTGTATTATTGATAGGGGAGTATTTATTTCATGAACTGAATTTTTAATAAATTTTTTTTGAGATTCAATAAGATTGGTTAGTTCTTTTGTTTTTTCACTAACTTTATATTCTAAATTTCTATTTAAATCCTCAAGCATATTTGTTTTTAGTTTAATATTATTCATAGCATCTGTTGCGTAATTTGCAATTACTTTAAATTCTCCAAAAATAATTCGGTTTTGATTAATTGGATCATTGTTTTTTTGAGATTCTTTAAAATATTTACCTATTTCTTTTACATCATTTACAATCAAAATAGTTGCATTTTTGTAAATAAATATAGAATATAATACCAACATAATTGTAAGAGAAGTTATTTGTAGTGTGTAGTTTGAAATCTTTTGATTATAACCTTCTTCTTTTTCTTTAATTAATTTATCGATTTCATCTAGATAAACACCTTTTCCTATTGTCCAATTCCATTTATCATATGATAGAGCATAAGAAATTTTAGTAGTTTGTTTTGATATTTCTGGTTTAAACCAAATATATTCCACATAACCTCCTAATTTCTTTTTTGAAGTATTTATGAGGTCCTTTATAACTTCTTTGCCTTTTATATCTTTTGTATTTAAATAATTTTGTCCAATATTATTATTTTTTTTTGTCATTGCATCTTGGACTAAGTTACCGTTAAAATCATAAATAAATATATATTCACTTGGATTTTCATTAACTCGTAATTTTTCAATGATTTCAAGAATTTCTTTTTGTATAACCGCTTCAGATTTTTTATTTTTATTAACTTCATTATAATAATCAATAAAGTTTATAATATAGTTGACATGATTTTTTATTAATTCTTTTTGATTATTAGTATAGTCAGTTTTTAAGGTATGGATTTTCTCTTGAAGTTCTTCATGGGCATTATTAATTATAATAAAAGTAAAAGTAGAAACTAAAACAATAATAAATAAAATACTGTAAACAATAAGGTGATATAGACTTTTTGCACTTAACATTAAAAACCTTTTTTAATTTAAGGTTATAATATCTAGATTTATATGAGAAGTATCTTTGATAGATAAAAAAAGTGGCGCGGTTGAAGGGACTCGAACCCTCGACCTCCTGCGTGACAGGCAGGCATTCTAACCAACTAAACTACAACCGCACTTTGAAAATACTATTTATAAGAATAAATAGAAGTCACGAAAAATAATCTTTAAAAATCTAATGCTACTGCATTTTATAACTTTTAAAAATGGTGGTCGATATAAGACTCGAACTTATGACATCTACCTTGTAAGGGTAGCGCTCTACCAACTGAGCTAATCGACCGTTTGTTGCATATAAAACTTGGTGACCCCTAGGGGATTCGAACCCCTGTGGCATGGATGAAAACCATGAATCCTAACCGTTAGATGAAGGGGCCAAGACTATGCAACATAAAAAAATGGTGACCCGTGATGGATTCGAACCATCGGCCCCCTCATTAAAAGTGAGATGCTCTACCGGCTGAGCTAACGGGTCACATAAACAATAAAAGTGGCGCGGTTGAAGGGACTCGAACCCTCGACCTCCTGCGTGACAGGCAGGCATTCTAACCAACTAAACTACAACCGCACTTTGAAATACTATTTATAAGAATAAATAGAAGTCACGAAAAATAATCTTTAAAATCTAATGCTACTGCATTTTATAACTTTTAAAAATGGTGGTCGATATAAGACTCGAACTTATGACATCTACCTTGTAAGGGTAGCGCTCTACCAACTGAGCTAATCGACCGTTTGTTGCATATAAAACTTGGTGACCCCTAGGGGATTCGAACCCCTGTGGCATGGATGAAAACCATGAATCCTAACCGTTAGATGAAGGGGCCAAGACTATGCAACAATAAAAAAATGGTGACCCGTGATGGATTCGAACCATCGGCCCCCTCATTAAAAGTGAGATGCTCTACCGGCTGAGCTAACGGGTCACATTGTTAATTTAAGTTGTTCTACTTAAATTGGACTGGAATTATAGTGCAATTCATTTTATTTGTCAAGAGAATTTTGAATAAATTTGAAAATTTCTTTCAATGATACTTTTGCTGCTTGTATTTGAATATCTTCTCTTGAACCTATGAAATTATAAACATTTATAATTTTATGATTATTTGAATCACCAACACCAATTACAACTGTCCCAACAGGTTTGTTTTTTGTCCCACCATTAGGTCCTGCAATCCCAGAAATTGCAATTGCAAAGTTCGCATCAAATTTATTAATAACACCATTTAACATTTCATTAACAACTTCAACGCTAACAGCACCAAATTTTTCTAAAGTTTCATTTTTTACATTTAGTTCTTGATTTTTTATTTTATTAGAATAAGAGACTATGCTTCCATTAAATATTTCAGATGAGCCTGAAATTTTGGTTATCATGCTTGCCACTAATCCTCCTGTACAAGATTCAGCAGTCGTTATCGTTTGTTCATTGGCTTTTAGAATAACTTGTAGCTCTATCATATCAGTTTCATTGAAAATATCATTAAACATTTAACAAATCCTTTTGAATTAATTTATGGAGTATTTTATATGTATAATATAAAAAAGTTAATTAAAAATAAAAAGTTAGTTATTTAGTAGGTAAGTATGTATAATTAAGAGTATTTACTCTTTATTATACATACTAAAAGAAAGGTTATTAAGCGATTTCAGGGTCAGTATAATCAGCTAAGAATTGAGCTTCGTTAAACTCTAATTTTAAATAATCACATACAACTTTAATATCTCTTTCTGCATTTCCTAAACAAGAAGTTGCACCTGGACTTGGAGTCATATTAAAGATAATACCATCACCATTACTAATTGACGCTTCACCAAGCATTAATTTTTTTTCAGTTTTGTTAAGAACTTGTGGTCTAACTCCACCAAATCCTTTTGCATATTCTAAATCGTCTACAGTCAAAGAAGGAACAATTTTTCTTGCATCTTTTACAAAAAGACCTTTATTGATTCCTGGAACTTCAAATAAGAAGTTTTTGAATACATAATTTCTAATATCTGAATCTTTTAATAAATCCCAGAAAATCTTCATGATGCTTCCATCAAAATTCATTGTTTTTAAACATTGGAAGAATGATTTTCCACCTTTATATCTTTCTAGAACTAATAAAGCAAGAGCTGTTGGTCCAAATCTTGTTTTACCATTTTCTAAAATATCTGGATCTCCATGAAGTGCAGCAAATGGTAATTTATCATTTTGTACCATATAAACTTTACCATTTAAGAACTCACCATTAGTAATATAAAATGATCCAGCCATTGATAAAGAACCCATATGTTTTCCGTATCCCATTTTATGAGCTAAGTATAATGAGTGAGCACCAGCATTTACAACAACAAAATCAGCTGTATAAACAGTTCCATTAACAGTTGTTAATTTATATTTATTTCCAACTTTTTCAATTTCTTCAACTTCTGAATTAAAGAAAATATCAGTTGTTTTTGAAGTATCTGCATTTTGTCCAGCTTTTGCTAATTCTTTAGTCATTGCTCCAAAATCAACTGTTGTATATTGATCTTTTGCACCCATTGCAATTATTGGTTCAGGTCTATCTTTAGTTTGTTCTTTATCAGCATAAACTAATTTTGGTTCTAATTCTCTTAATTTTTCTTTGTCCCATAACTCTAAATAAGGGAAAATTTCTTTGAATTCATTGTATCTTTTTGTGATAAATTCAACTTCTTTTTCACCAACACCTAAAGCCATTTTTTGGTGTTTAAACATAATTTTTTCTTGTAAATTATATTGTAAACAGAACTTTTCAATCATTTTTGCAGTTCTTTTTGTTATCTTAGCTTTTGATAAAGTATAGTTTGTTTCAATATCACCTACGTGAATAGTTTGTGAGTTACTTGTACCTTTAGAGTTTAAAGTTGCAAGATCTTCATATTTTTCTAACAAACAGATATTTTTTGCAGTTGAATATTTAGCTAACTCATAAAATAGAGCAGCTCCAGAGATTCCTCCACCTACGATTACTACTTCATAGTGTTTTTCGTTCATTTCTTTCTTCCTATGTTTTTGTGAAATATTCGGAAATTCTATCATATAAAATTTATATTTTAGATAAAAGGATAGATATTTTTTTAATAATGTATATGTAGCATGTATTTTAGCAACATTGTAATATTTTTTAATTACTTTAGAGTTACATATAAATATATAGTGATAAATTTATTTTTAAACTAAATTGGATATAATCAATGCTTTAATTAAAAACTATAAATATTTTGAATATCAAAGGTGTGATAATGGATTATAAAGAGAGTTTACTGCTTCCAAAAACAGATTTTCCAATGAGAGGAAATCTTCCTCAAAATGAACCTATTAAATATAAACAATGGGATGAGAAAAAAGTTTACGAAAAAATGAAACAAAATAGAGTAGGTTGTGAGTCATTTACACTTCACGATGGACCTCCTTATGCTAATGGAAATATTCATATTGGACATGCACTAAATAAAATTTTAAAAGATATTATCAATAAATTCCACTATTTTGAGGGAAAATCAATTAGATATGTTCCAGGTTGGGATTGTCACGGTTTACCAATTGAGCAAAAAGTTGAAGAAAAAATAGGTTCTGAAAAGAAAAAAATACTTCCAAAATCAAAATTAAGACAATTATGTCGTGACCATGCAACTAAATTTGTTGATATTCAAAAAAGTGAGTTTAAACAATTAGGTGTAATTGCTGATTGGGAAAATCCTTATTTAACTATGGATTTTAAATTTGAAGCAAATATTTATAGAGAATTATGTGCAATCGCAAAACAAGGTTTATTAATTCAAAGAAGTAAACCAGTTTATTGGTCTTGGGCTGCTCAAACAGCACTTGCTGAAGCTGAAGTTGAGTATGAAGATAAAACATCTCCATCAATTTATGTGGCATTTACACATGAATCAATTGATGCAAGTATTATTATTTGGACAACTACACCTTGGACACTTCCTGCAAATACGGGAATTTCATTAAATGGTGAAGAAGAGTATGTAAAAACTTCTGATAAATTTATTGTGGCTAAAAAACTATATAACTCATTAATTGAAAATGAAGTAATCAAAGGTGAAGTAGTTGAAACTATTAATCCAAAAGATTTAGAAAATACAAATGCAATAAACCCATTAAATGGAAGAACTTCTAAAATTGTTTTAGGTGAACACGTTATGATGGATTCAGGATCTGGTGCAGTTCATACAGCTCCTGGACATGGAGAGGATGACTATAAAATTGGTTTAAGATATAACTTAGATGTAATTATGCCTGTTGATGCTTATGGAAAATATGATGAAACAATTGTTAGAGAAAAACTATTTAGAGATACAGATAAATATTTAGGATTGAATGTATTTAAAGCAAATGAATTAATTCTTGAAGAATTGGGTGATGCACTACTTAAAAGAGTAGATATTAGACACTCATATCCACATTGTTGGAGAACACACACACCAATTATTTTTAGAGCTACAAAACAATGGTTTATCTCTATTGATGATGCTTATGGAAAAGAGAATAAAACATTAAGAGAAAATGCTTTAAATGTTGTAGAAAACTTAACTTTCTATCCTGAATGGGGAAGGAATAGACTTAAAGCAATGCTTGAAGGAAGACCTGACTGGTGTATTTCAAGACAAAGAGATTGGGGTGTTCCAATTGCATTTTTTAGAAATAAAAAAACTGATGAAATCATTTTTGATGAAAAAGTATTAAATTATACAGCTATGATTTTTGAACAAAAAGGTTGTGATGCTTGGTATGATTTAGAAATTTCAGAATTACTATATCCAGGAAGTGGATTAAATCCTGAAGATTTAGAAAAAACAACTGATATTTTAGATGTATGGTTTGATTCAGGTTCAACTCAAAATGCAGTTTTAAGAAGCAGAAATTATGATGCTGGAACTTTCCCTGCTGATATGTATCTTGAAGGAAGTGACCAACATAGAGGTTGGTTCCAATCTTCACTTTTAACAACATTAGCTTCAAGCGAAATTGCTCCTTATAAATCGATTTTAACACATGGATTCACTGTTGATGAAAAAGGTGAAAAAATGTCAAAATCAAAAGGAAATGTTGTTGCTCCTGATAAGGTTTTAAAAGAGTATGGGTCTGAAATTTTAAGACTTTGGGTTGCTATGAGTGATTACCAATCTGATTTAAAAATCTCTGATAATATCTTAAAACAAAATGCAGAACTTTATAGAAAAATCAGAAATACAGCAAGATTCTTACTTGCAAATATTTCTGATTTAGAAGAAATAGTATCAGTTGATAAAATGGGACCTTTAGACAAATGGGTTGTCGATAAAGCAAAAAAAGTATTTGATGAAATCGAAGCTTCATTTAATGTATATGAATTCTCAAAAGGTTTAAATAAATTAAATAATTTCTTAGTTGTTGATTTATCAGGAATTTACCTTGATGTTTGTAAAGATAGATTATATTGTGATGACAAAAATGATATTCACAGACTTGCATCACAAAGTGCAATGGCATTAATCGCTAAAAAATTAATTTCAACAATGGCTCCAATTTTAACTTATACAATGGATGAGTTATTAGAGTTCGCGCCAGCTATTTTAAAAGATGCTTGTGATGATATTTTTGATTATAAAAAGTTTGTTTTACCTGAAGTTAAATCAGATATTGATGAAGTTTTATTATTTACAGCTAAAGAAAAATTCTCTGAAATCAAAGATGCTTTAAGTAAAGAAAAAATTATAAAATCAACTCTAGAGTTGATGATTTATACAAATTGTGAAGAAATCTTAGCTTTAGATCAAGTAGAATCAAGTGATTGGTTCTTAGTAAGCTCTGTAACAAAAGATAAACAAAACTCTGATATACTTGGAAGTTTCCAAATAAATGGGAAAGAGTTTGAAGTTTATAAAGCAACTGCTCATAAATGTCCAAGATGTTGGAAGTTTACAGCAGTAAAAGAAGAAACACTTTGTAATAGATGTGAAGAAGTTTTAAAATAGGAAAAAAATGTTTCAAGAAGAAGTAACACTTACTTTTATATTTCAAACAATAGCTGTAATTTTAGTGGTTATAGCCATTGGAATATATTTTGTAAAGAGATATGCAAAAGAGGTAAAATAAAATATGATGCCATTTTCTGATGAAGATTTACAAGATCCTGTAAGTTCAATTATAAAAAATAAAATCGCTCCAATGCTTGCCCGAGATGGTGGTGCAATTGAACTTTTAGCTATAAAAAATGCAAAAGTTTTTGTGCAACTTAAAGGATCTTGTGTTGGATGTAGCGCAAGTGGAAGTACATTAAAATTTATTGTAGAAAAAGAATTAAAAGCTGCAATTCATCCAGATTTGCAAATAGTTAATGTACCTATAGGTATGGAAAATAAGTTAGAGGAATTTTAATGATAAATGAAGATAGATTATTAAATGAAGCAAATAGTTTTTTTACTCAAAGAAAATTTGACAAAGCTTTATTTTTATATTCACAATTGTCATCAAATTTCCCGCAAAATAAAGAGTATCCCATTTACGCATTGTTTTGTGATATAGCAACGGAAGATGAAGAAAAAGCAATTTCACTTTATGACTATTTTGCTATTGTAAAAGATGAAAATTTAGAAGAAGCTATTAGATATGTGGAAGATGTAGTTAATGCTTATGATGGTGATATTGATAAAATGATGGAAATCTTAAAAGAATTAAGTACTTCAACTGTTGAGTCTTTAGATGCTATTAGATATGAAGATTTTAAAAATTTGATTAATTCACGTGGTTCATTTAGGATTGCCTTTGAAGATATCATGTTTTCAACAAAAGTTGCCATTGAAAATAAAGATGACTTTTTTGATTTTGTAACAAAATTAATAGATAATGATTTTAATAGTACAGCATACACATATTTGGATGGATTTAATGAATATTTCTCTTATGATAAAGAGATAGAAAAATTATATAAAAAATTAGAAGAGAAAAAACTTGCAGTTAATCATAAATAATAGAGTTTATACAGATAATTCAAATGAAGCAGATGAAAATTCTGTTTTTGTTGTTTCAAAACAAAATGAAAAGTTTAAAGATAGTGCAATAGCAAATGGTTGTAAAGAGATTATAGACTCAAGTGAATTAAAAAATCATATTGATTTATCTAGTATTAAAATCATTGGGATTACTGGAACAAATGGAAAAACAACAACGGCAGCTGCTATTTATTCTATTTTATTAGATTTAGGATATAAAGTAGCTCTTCAAGGAACAAGAGGATTTTTTATAAATGATGAACGAGTTGAAGATTACTCTTTAACAACTCCTGTTCAACTTGGAAATTTTGCCCATATTCAAAAAGCTATGCAAAACGGTTGTGATTTTTTTGTAATGGAAGTAAGTTCTCATGCAATTGAGCAAAAAAGAATTGAAGGTTTAGAGTTTGCTCTAAAAATTCATACAAATATTACAAGAGACCATCTTGATTATCACAAAACAATAGAAGAGTATATAAATGTAAAAAACTCTTTTTTAAGTGATGAAACGCCAAAACTTATAAATAAAGATGATCCAATTGTTAAATATAATTCAAAAAATGGTTTTGCTTATTCATTAGAAAATCCATCAACTTATAAAGTAACTGCATATTCATTTAAAAATGGAACACATGTTATGTTTTCGCACTTCGGAGAAATGCACTCATTTTCATCAAATATGATGGGAATTTTTAATGTTTATAATCTAATGGCAGCAGTTGCAGCTGTTCATATTACAACTCAAAAACCATTAAATGAAATTTGTGAAGCATTAGAAGGATTTGCAGGAGTTAGTGGAAGAATGGAAACAGTTTGTACTAATCCTTTAGCTATTGTAGATTTTGCTCACACTCCTGATGGAATGAGTGAAGTTTTAAAAAGTTTTAATGAAAAAGAGATTATTTGTGTGTTTGGTGCAGGTGGAGATAGGGACAAATTAAAACGTCCATTAATGGGACAAGTCGCTGCACAGTTTGCAAAACACATAATTGTAACTAGTGATAATCCAAGAAATGAAGACCCTGATATGATTATTGAAGATATTCTAAAAGGAATAAAAAATCATCAAAGTGTTCAAGTTGAAATCAATAGAAAAGAAGCAATCAAAAAAGCTATGGAAATGGCAAATGAAAATTCTGTTGTTTTAGTTCTTGGAAAAGGTGATGAAGCAACTCAAATTATATATGATAAAAAATTTCCTTTTTCTGATAAAGAAGAGATTTTAAAACATATAAAATAGTTATGATAAAGGTAGTTCAATAGTGAATTGGCTACCTTTATATTTTTGATTTAAGTATTCAAAAGATTCATTCTCAACAGATATTTCCCCATTAAAATGTTTTACTACAATTTCATTGCACATATATAATCCTATTCCTGTTCCTTGTTTTGACTCTTTTGTGGTGAAGTAAGGTTCAAAAATTTTATCCAAAATATTTTCATCAATTCCACCAGCGTTATCTTTTATGTTTATTACAATTTTGTTTTCAAATTTTTTAGTTTCAAAAAATATAAATTTTTCATAATCTTTATTTTCAAAAGCATCAATCGAGTTATTAATAATATTCATAAAAACTTGAATCATTTCTCTTTCATAAGTTTCAAATTCAATATCAGTACAATTATTTATAATAGTTATTTTTTTATTTTTTAATCTAGTTATTATCAGTTTCAAGGTTTTTTCTAATAAAGTATTCAGATTAACTAAATTCTTTATTTTGCTCTTTTTAAAAAAATCTCTAAAATCTTCTATAGTATTCGATAGATATTGTGCATTCTCATTTATACAATCAAGGGATTTTATTTCAGAATCATCATCTAATATTCCCATTTCTTTCTGTATTTTAATACCAGTTGCTGAAGTTGAAATAATAGATAATGGCTGTCTCCATTGATGTGCAATATTTGCAATCATTTCACCCATTGAAGCTAATTTTGATTGTTGAATTAAAAGTTGTTCTTGTAAATTTATTTGGTTTTGATTATTTATTTGTTCAGTAATATCTTGAATAACGCCAATACTCCTATTACATTTTCATTTTTGTCAATTAAAGGAACTTTTGAAGTATTTAATATTCTAATATCATTATTTTTTGAGCTTATGGTTTCTGTATAATTTAATTTAGGTTTTTTATTTGTCATAACGTATAAGTCATCACTCATAAAATCTTCATTTTCAACAATATTAAAATCAGAATCTTTTTTACCTAATAACTCTTTTTCATCTTTTAAATTCATCAATTCTAAAAATAGTTTATTTGAACCTTTGTAAATTCCATTTTTATCTTTCCAAAATATTATAATTGGTGCATTTTCTATAATATTTTCTAAAATATTGTTTGTATTTATGAGTTTGTCTTTTTCTTTTTGAAGATTAATAAAAAATTGTTTGCTTAGTATATAAAGTAGTACGGCAGAAATAGTTACAAAAAACCAACCTTTAATTGTTTGTAAAAATTGAAGTTCATGAAAATCTTTAACCACAAAACTTATAGCGCTATCGGAAAAATAAATCCACAACAAACTAAAAACAAAATAAATAATTGAAATTTTAAAAGCTGAAGAAGTATTTCTTAACATTTGGTTTCCTTATATGAAGAAAGTATATCACAAATGTTAAGCTACTTCAAATTATTTAATAATTTATACAGCACCCATTAAAGATTTTTTTGTTGTTCCCATAAGAGCTAACATTTCATCATATGTTTTATCAACAGATTCAACGCTCATTGTTGCTAATTCATCATATATTTTTTCTAATTTTTCTTCATTTGAAAGTTTTTTTAATTCACCTTTCTCTAAAGAAAAATAATCTAATACTTCATTCCATACAGAACTTTCATCTAACATAAAAGCTGAAAATTTAACACCTTGATATTCAAAAACACCATTAGCATCTAAATCAATTACATATAGTAAATTTACTGAATCAGCATCAAAAAACTCTTTGTATTTATCAAAAAATAGTTCAAAATAACCAAAAGTTTCTAATTCACATGCAAAGAATTTTATTTTTTCATTTTCGCTTATCATAATAACTTGTCTAGCTTGAGCTTTTGGAGGCATAACTTTTGTTTCAGAAAGTTTTTTACCTTCTTGTATTATTAATGCTCCTCTATATCCGAATAAAGTATCGTTAATATTTCTCGAAAATGATGGTTGCCATTCTAATTTATTTTCTTTAATAAAATCAATTGGTGTCATGAAGGTCCTTTTTTATTTTTTTATATACAATTTCTATTCCTTTTGTAAATTAATATCAAATAGTGATTCTTAATAAATTTTCTATATACAGAATTAAAGAAGAATTAATCTTACTTTAAATATAATCGCAACTCTAATTTTAAATTAGAACCTCACATGTGTCAATCCTTGTACGGGTTGTGACAAGAGAAATCTTGACATTAAGGGATACAGAGGCTAAACCCAAATTACAAAAAATATAATTCAAGGAGAATTAAATGGTTACAATGAAAGACCTATTAGAATGTGGTGTACACTTCGGACACCAAACAAGAAGATGGAATCCAAAAATGAAAAAATTCATTTTCGGTGTTAGAAAAAATATCTATATTATAGATTTACAAAAAACATTAAGATATTTCAGATATACATATAATGTTGTTAAAGATAGAGCTGCAACTGGTCAAACAATGATTTTTGTTGGTACTAAAAAACAAGCTAGCGAAGCTATTAAAAAAGCTGCTATTTCTTGTGGAATGCCATATGTTAATCACAGATGGTTAGGTGGAATGTTAACTAACTTTGGAACAATCAAAAAATCAATTAGAAAATTAGAAATTATTAAAAAAATGAGAGAAGAAGGTCAATTAGATCTTTTAACTAAAAAAGAAGCATTAATGCTTTCTAGAAAAGAAGAAAAATTAGAATTATACCTTGGTGGTATCAAAGAAATGCACAAACTTCCAGATATGATGTTTGTTCTTGATGCTGTTAAAGAAAAAATTGCTATTCAAGAAGCTAGAAGATTAGGAATTACTGTTGTTGCTCCTTTAGATACAAATTGTGATCCAGATGTTGTAGATTTACCAATTCCTGGAAATGACGATGCAATCAGATCAATTCATTTATTTTGTAATGAAATGGCTGCTGCTATGAACGAAGGAAAAGCTGTATTAGCTGACGAAATTGGTGGAGATATTGAACCTGTATCTCAAGAAGAAACAGAAGCATTAATCGCTGAAGCTGTTTCTGAAGGTGAAGAAATCGCATTCGAAACTGAGGAAGCATAATTATGGCAGGTGCAACTCCACAATTAATTAAAGAATTAAGAGAAATGACTGGTGCAGGTATGCTTGATTGCAAAAATGCACTTAATGAAACTGATGGTGATTTAGAAAAAGCAGTTCAAGCTTTAAGAGAAGCTGGACTTGGTAAAGCTGCTAAAAAAGCTGGAAATATTGCTGCTGAAGGTGTTGTTGCTGTTAAAGTTAACGCTGATAGCACAGTAGCTACTATGTTAGAGTTAAATGCTCAAACAGATTTCGTTGCTAAAAATGAAAATTTCCTTAACTTAACGCAAGAGATTGTATCTCATGCACAAGTTAATGGAATTACTGATGCTGAAACTTTAGTTGCATCTACTATTAATGGAATGGCTTTCCCTGAATTTTTAAATGGTAAAATTGCAACAATCGGTGAAAACTTAGTTGCAAGAAAATTAGTTTCTGTAACTGGTACTGTTGTAAATGGTTATGTTCATACTAATGGTAGAGTTGGAGTTTTATTAGCTGCAACTTGTGATGCTTCTGTAAAAGAAAAAGCTTCTACATTATTAAAATCATTAGCAATGCATGCATCAGCAATGAAACCAACTGTTATTTCATATACTGATTTAGATCCTGAATTTGTAGATTCTGAAAACAGAGCAATTGTTGCAGAAATTATAGCTGATAATGATGAGTTAAAAAGATTAGGAAAACCATTAAAAAATATTCCTGATTTTGTTTCTAGATCTCAATTAACAGAAGTTGCAATTGCTAATGCAAAAGCTAATTTTGAAGCTGAGTTAAAAGAGCAAGGTAAACCTGAAAAAATTTGGGCAAATATTATTCCTGGAAAAATCGAAAGATATATTACAGATAATACTCAATTAGATGGTAGATTTGCATTATTATCTCAAGCTTATGTAATGAATGATAAAATCACTGTTGAGCAAGCAATTGCTGAAGTTGATGCATCAATCAAAATTACTGAGTACATTAGATTTGAACTTGGTGAAGGTATTGAGAAAAAAGAAGAAGATTTCGCAGCTGAAGTTGCAAAACAAATGGGAAAATAATCGTAGTTTAACAACTATGTATAAATAAAAAAAGGAAAATGTAATGGGTGAAGCTAATAATATGGATGCACTCATTGCAGATGACTTTTTGCTCCAAGCTAATAATTTATCTCATAAATTTGATTATGAGCTTTTTAATGATATTAATTTATCTCTTCATAAAAAAGAATCAATTGCAATTATAGGTACAAGTGGAAGTGGAAAATCAACACTTCTAAATATTTTATCTTCTCTTTTAAAACCATCACATGGTAGTGTTGTTTTTAAAAGTAAAGATATCTATTCATTAAAACAAAGTCAATTATTAAAAATAAGAAGAGATGATTTTGGAATAATTTTTCAAGCTCATTATTTATTCAGAGGATTCTCTGCTATTGAAAATCTTGAAATCGCTACACTTTTAAGTGGTGAAGAAATTGATAAAAACCTTTTAAAAGAGCTGAATATTGATTATGTAATAAATCAAGGTGTTGGTGAATTAAGTGGTGGTCAACAACAAAGATTATCAATTGCTAGGGTTATGACAAAAAAACCTAGAATAATTTTTGCAGATGAACCAACTGGAAATTTAGATAAAGATACTGCAAATATTGTTATGAACACACTTTTTAATTATATAAAAAATAATAATGCAGGTTTAATTCTTGTGACACATGAACATGAATTAGCAATGCGATGTGATAAGGTTTATAAGTTAGAAGATCTAACTTTACAGGAGATAAAGTGACTATACTACTAATATGTGAAACTGCAATAATTGAACATATTTTTACTTTAGTTTGTAAACGATTGCATGTTAATTTAACTATTCAAAAAACTAATAGTGTAAATGATAAATTTGATTTGATTATTATTGATCAAAGTTTTATAGATGATAAATTTAATACAATTAAACAGTTTTCTAAAAAACTAGGTGCAATTTGTTCAGAAGAATTACCTTTTGATAAATCTAGAGATTTTATTATTCAAAGACCTTTTTTACCTACAAAATTAGAAGAAATTTTGATTGAGCAAATAGAGATTATAAAAGAAGATAGAGCAAAAGAAAAAGAATCAGATTTAAATAGATATGAAGAAGATGAAGATGTATTTGTTCCTATTACAAAAAAATACATTGAATCATTAGATAGTAATCATACAAATTATTCACAAGATGATTTTTATGAAGAAGAGGATGATGAAAGTATAATAAATCCTTCTTTATTGAATATTGGTGGAATTTTAGATCATAGTGAGTTAAGTAAAATTAACAATATTCTAAGAGAAGATGTCATTCAAAATGAAATTAATTTAGAAAAAACTGATTGGAAAGATATTGCTGCTATTATTGATGATGCATTAGAAGAAGTAAAAGAGTATGAATTTGATTTAACTCAACCACCAATAAAACATTATAATTTAGTATTAAGTAATTTTCATATAAATGAATTAAGACCATTATTAGAGAAGTTTGATCAAACTGTGATTGATAGACTTTCTAGTGGTGAAAGTGTTGATATTAGATTAAGTTTGAAAGGATAAGTTTTGATTAAAGAAAAAAAAGGCGCAATATTAATCATTTCTGGTCCTAGTGGTTGTGGTAAATCAACTTTACTAAAAGAAGTTTATAAAGATATAGACGATTACTATTTTTCTATTTCAACAACAACAAGAGCTCCTCGAATTGGTGAAGTTAATGGTATTGATTATTTCTTCGTTACTAAAGAAGAGTTTGAAAAAGATATAAATAATGGTGATTTTTTAGAATATGCAAAAGTTCATGATAATTATTATGGAACTTCTTTAAAACCTATCAAAAAAGCTTTAGATGAGAGTAAACTAGTAATCTTTGATATTGATGTTCAAGGGCATGAGATAGTGAGATCTAAACTTGATGCTATAACAACTTCTGTTTTTATTACAACGCCATCTTTAGAAGTTTTAGAAACTAGATTAAATAGTAGAAATACGGATAGCACTGAAATTATTGAAAAAAGAATAAAAAATGCTAAAGGTGAAGTTGAATATTTTCAAGATTATGATTATTTAATAATCAATGATAATTTACAAATAGCAGCAAAACAACTTGTTTGTATTGCTAATATTACAAGAATAAAAAGTAAGCTTTTTGAAAAAAATAGTGTTGTTTCAAGTTGGTTAAAATAACCTACTTGATTGAATCGTAACTAAGAGGTTTATCAAAATAATAACCTTGACAATAATCTATATTTAATTCTTTTATTTTATTATAAATATCTTCATTTGAAACATACTCTGCAACAGTTTTTACCTTAAACTCTTTTGAGAAATTTGCGATTGTATTTACAATAATTTCTAAATCTTTTGATGTATTTATTCTTTCAATTAAAGAACCATCGATTTTAACAAAATCAATATCAAGTAAAGTTAGTAGATTGAAGTTTGAATATCCAGCACCAAAATCATCAACTCCAACTATGCAGTTGAATTTTTTTATTTCAGAGATAAATTTAGAAACTTCATTAAAATCAGAAATTTCTTCTGATTCTAGTATTTCAAATTCTAAGAATTCTGTAAATTCTTTATTTTGTTCTAATATCTCATAAATAAAGGCAGTAGTTTCTTCATTTGCAATATCATCAAAGGAGATATTTACAGAAACTCTTTTATTTTTATTTTTTATTAATTTAAAAGCATCTTGAATAACAATTTTTATGATATTTGGATAAAGTTTTGTTTTTTTAGCAACATTAATAAAGTGATAAGGTGCAATTTCAACACCTTCTTTTGTGATATATCTTATTAATGCTTCATATTTATAAACTTCTTTTGTTTGTGTATCAACAATAGGTTGAAAATATGCTTGAAAAAGATTTTCTCTGAATCCAACTTTTAATTGTTTTACCCATTTTATATTTTCTTCAAAAGATTGTTGAATTCTAAAAGATTCATTATAAATCATGATTCTTTGAAGTTTTGTTCGAGCATAATTTATTACTCTTTGTGAATATTTAAAAGCTCGTGCACCATCTCCTTGAGCAATACCAATTGTAATATTAATATCAATTTCTGCTTCATCAATAAGTAAAGATTCTTTTTCTATTTTATCAGCAAATGATTTACAAAGATTATAAAATTCATCTACATCTTGATGGTTTTTCTTTGCAACAATAGTAAATTTATCAGCTTCAATTCTATAAACAATATATTCATCTTCATTAAAATAGTTTTTTAGTTTATTGGCTAATTCATACAATATTGTATCACCAATTTTTTCACCAAAAAGGTCATTTATTGTAGAAAATTCATCTACATCTAAAAGCGCCATTAAATCTATATTATTTTCATCTAAATCTTTTTTTAGTTTGTTTCTATTTGGTAGATTTGTTAGTTTATCTATATATAAATCTTTTAGTTCATGATAAATCAATGATTGTGACATTACTTGTAAAAGTTTTGCAATATCAATAGGTTTTAATACATATTTATCAACACCAATATCAATAGCTTCAAGTAAATATTCCTTATTTGAGAAAGCAGTTGCCACAATAATTGGAATATTAAGATTGATTTTTTTTATTTCTTTTACCATGTCTAAACCATTTAAAATTGGCATATTAACATCAGTAATGATTAAATCTATTTCATTTTCATATTTTTTGAAGAGTTCTAGTCCCTCTTGTCCATTTTGGGCAACATATTGTTTTTTTGTGAAGCCTTTTAAAATTTGATGGGTAACTTCTCTTAAGTCTTTTTCATCTTCTGCATACAAAATAGTTATATTTTTTAGTATTGAAATATTATTTATCATTATTAAGACTCTCTCCAAAATTATTAAGATATAATATCATAAATTTACATAATATCTATACAATCAAGGTTTAATAGTAATAGTAGGAGGCTTTTTGTCTAAAGTAAAATGTAATCATTGTCATTTGGAATTTAGTAAAATGATAATGATAAAAGAGGGTGATTTGAATTTTTGTTGTAAAGGATGTCAAGGAGTTTATCATCTTCTAAAAGATGATGGATTAGACTCTTTTTATGAAAAGCTTGGAAATAGAACGATAGCTCCACCTTTAGAAATAGACAATGACGATTTAGAAAAATTTGATTCTAAAAATTTTTTAGATAACTATGTAAGAATCACAAAAGATGGTTTTGCACAAATTGATTTAATTATTGAGGGAATTCATTGTGCGGCTTGTGTTTGGTTAAATGAAAAAGTTTTATATGAAACAAAAGGTATTATTGAAGCTAATATAAATTTCACTTCAAATAAAGCTCGAATTACTTGGGATGATGAAAAACTAAAACTATCAGAAATTATTTTAAAAATCAGAGCTATTGGTTACAATGCTTATGCTTATGATTCAAGTGTTGCGGATATTGCTGCTACAAAAGCAAAAAGAGATTATTTTATTCGTATGATGGTTGCAGTAATTGCAAGTATGAATATAATGATGTTAAGTGTTGCAAAATATACTGGATTTTTTACAGGAATTTCAGAAGAAGTAAAAAATATGATTCATATAGGTGAATTTTTATTATCTACTCCTGTTTTATTTTATAGTGGATGGGTATTTTTTAAAGGCGCTTATTATGGAATTAAAAATCGTATTATTACCATGGATTTTTTGGTTGCTTTTGGTTCTACTTTAACTTATACATATTCATTGTTTATTTTGTTTGGAGCAAAGGGCGAAAGTTATTTTGATTCAGTTGCTATGATTATCACTTTTGTTCTAGTTGGTAAATATCTTGAAGTAATTGGAAAAAAATCTGCTGTTGATACTTTGGATAAAATAAAATCTAGTTTGCCTTTAGAAGCTGTTGTTGTAGATGAAAATAATAACAAAAAATTAGTTGCATTAAATAGCATAAAAATAGATGATGTTATTGAGATAAAAGCTGGAGATAAAATACCAGTTGATGGACAAATTATAAATGGTGAAGGTTTTTTTGATGAATCAACACTTACAGGAGAATCAATTCCTGTTTATAAAAAAGTTGGAGATTTTGTCTACAGTGGAACAATAAATAGTAACTCTTTGATAAATTATAAAGTTACAAAAGATTTTAAAAACTCTACCTTTTCATCTATTGTTACACTTCTTGAGGATTCTTTAAATTCAAAACCAAAAATACAAACAAAAGCTGCTCAAATCTCAAAAGGTTTTAGTGTTACAATTTTATCATTGGCATTAATGACTTTTTTAGTTTGGTATTTTTTTGGTATAGATTTAGGCTTCGATTATACAGGAACAACTCAATTTGAAAGATCATTTATAGTTGCTGTTTCAGTTGTGGTAATTGCTTGTCCTTGTGCTTTAGCTCTTGCAACGCCAATGGCAAGTTTAGTTGGTATTTCTGAACTTGCAAAAAAGGGTTTACTTTTTAAAGAAGCCAAATTTATTGAATCAATGGCAGTTGCTTCTAGTGTTGTTTTTGATAAAACAGGAACTTTAACTAAAGGCGAGTTAAATGTAGTAAAAGCAAGAATTATGGATGATAATATTCATAAATTAAATCTTTTATACTCTTTATTATCATCATCAAATCATCCAGTTAGTAAATCTATCAAAAAATATTTATCAAAAAAATATAATTTAGAAGACAAAAAATTAGATAGTGTTAAAAATGTTGAAGCAAAAGGAATGAGTGCAAAATACACAAATATTGAAGGTAAATCTTTTGAACTTTTAGGTGGAAATTTAGATTTATTAAAACAAAATGAGATTTATTATAACTTTGAATCAAATAAAACAGTTTATCTTTTTGCAATAAATAAAAAAGTGATTGCAACATTTGAACTTGAAGATGAAATAAAAGATAACTCAAAAGAATTAATATCGTATCTTCAAAAAAATAATATTGAAGTTACAATGTTAACAGGAGATAATGTAAATGTTGCTAAAGATATTGCTGAGAAATTAAACATCAAAAATTATCTAAGTTCTCAAACTCCTGTTTCTAAAGCTGAATATATCAAAAAATTAAAGTCAGAAAATAAAGTTGTTGTAATGGTAGGTGATGGAGTAAATGATAGTGTAGCTTTATCAAATGCTGATGTAGCTGTTGCTATGGGGAATTCAGCAGATGTGTCATTGGCTGTTTCTGATATTGTTTTATTAAATTCTTCATTAAAATCTTTAAAAGATGCATTTATAATTTCTTCAAGAACCTATAAATTTATAAAACAAAATTTATATTTATCTTTGATATATAATGCCGTTACAATTCCTTTAGCTATGGCAGGTTATGTAATACCATTAGTTGCTGCACTTTCTATGAGTTTAAGTTCATTGATGGTTGTGTTAAATTCTCTTAGAATAAAAATGAAATAGGAATAAAAATGATAAATGATACACTTTTTTTTATGTTGATTGTTGGAATTATAATTTCAGCTGGGATGTTATTTCTTTTTATTTGGGCGGCAAAAACGGGACAATTTGATGATTCAAGTAAAATGGTAAATGGATTATTATTTGATAGTGTTGATGATTTAAATGATGCTATTAATAAAGAAAAGAATCTAAAAGATGCAAAAGCTGAAAAATTAAAAAGTGAAAAAGAGAAATTAAAAGTAGAAGAAAACTAGCCAATTTTCATTGGCCAGTTTTACAAAATTATTTCATTGCAGCAATTTGTTTAGCTAAATCAGCAATGTCAGCGTCAGTTAACTTAGCAGTTTGACCTTTCATAACAGCACCCATACCGTGAACATTTAAAGTTCCAGCTTTGTATCCATTTAAAGAAGCAACAGTTTTAGCTTCTGCCCATCCTTTGATGATTTCAGATTTTCCTAAAGCAGCTTTTTCACCGTTTGCACCGTGACAAGTTGCACATGCAGCAAAAGATGCAGCCGATAAAGACGCAGCAGTAGCAGCAACAAAGATTGCAGATAATACGATTTTTTTCATTTTTTTTCTCCTTGAAATTAAGAAAAATATTTTAGCTTTTTTTTCTTTTTTTATGCTTAATATTTTAGCTTATTTTTTAAATTACAAATGGAAGTTTTACTCATAATTGTAGATATTTTGTGAAAAGAAAAAAAGGCTTATTTTGCAAAGATAAAGGCAGTTTTTTATATAGTATATTTTTAAAAAGAAGGTACAGAAATTGAATCAAAAAAGAGTTTTAGATATAAAAAATTTAACTTTTTATTATAAAAAAGATAATCCAATTTATAAAGATTTTTCTTTGGAATTAAATAAAGGTGATTTAGTAACTATTTTTGGGAAAAGTGGAACAGGAAAAACTACACTATTTGAGTTGATTTTTGGAAGTTTAAAACCAATAACTGGCACTATAGAAAAATCAAAAATTGCAATGATTTTTCAAGATCCATATAACTCTTTTCATCCAACATATTCAATCAAAGAGCAAATCAAAGATGTTGTAGGAGAAATTTCTGCTAATGAATTAAAAGATTTATTAGAAAAATTAACTTTAAAAGAAGAAATTTTAGATAAAAAAACACATGAATTAAGTGGTGGACAACTTCAAAGATGTTCTATTTTAAGAGCATTACTTATGAAACCAGATTTACTTTTAGTAGATGAACCAACATCAGCTTTGGATAATATCATAGCTTATGAAGTAATGAAATTATTAATTACACTTTTAGATAAATGCGCCATTTTATTAATTACACATGATTTAGATATGGCTTCATGGTGCAGCGATAAAATTATAAGGTTAGAAGAAAATGCAAGAAAATAAAAAAGCACTAGTGCTACTTAACATGGGTGGAGCTAGAAATAAAGCTGAATTAAAAATGTTTTTAACAAATATGTTTAACGATAAAAATATAATAACGGTGAAAAGTAGCCTACTTAGAAAAGTAATTGCAACTTTTATTGTAAGTTCAAGACTTGATAGTGCTTGGCAAAACTATGAAAAAATAGGAAATGAATCACCAATAAATAAATTAACTGAAAAATTAATTCAAAAAGCAAATAAAAAAATAGAAGATTTTACAACTTATCAAATCATGAGATACACACCACCTTTTGCAAAAGATGTTATAAATCAAATGAAAAAAGATGGAATAAAAGAAGTTCTACTTTTGCCACTTTATCCTCAGTATTCAACTACAACTACAAAATCATCTTTTGAAGATTTTATGTATTTTGCTAAAGGAAATTTTAAAGTGCAAATTATTGAAACATTTTATAGAAATGAAATTTTTAATGAGTGTATTTTAGATGAAATAATTTCAAAAACACCAAATCCAAGTGAATATAATTTGATTTTTTCAGCACATGGACTTCCTCAAAAAATAGTTGATGCTGGTGATCCTTATGAAATTCAAATGAATGAACATGTAAAAATATTATCAGATAAATTACGAGAAAAAGGTATAAACTTTAAATCAATAAATCTAGCATATCAATCAAAAGTCGGACCATTAAAATGGCTTGATCCTTCTCTTGAAGAGATGTTAAAAAACTTTAAAGACCAAAATGTGATTATTTATCCAATTGCCTTTATCGTTGATAACTCTGAAACAGATTTTGAACTTGATATTGAATATCGAGAAATTGCTCATGAATTAGGAATAAAAGATTATAAAGTATGTAAATGTGTAAATGATAGTGATGGATTTATTGAAGCTATAAAGGATATTATTAAAAATTGAAATAGGAGTTTAAAATGGAAAATCAGGTTTTATTAGAGATTGCAAAAAATTCAATAGAAAAGAAGTTTGATGAAACTGTAAAAATAGATAAAACAAAACTTTTAACTGATTTTCCAGAATTATCAAAAAATGGCGCAACTTTTGTAACTTTGACTTTAAATAATCAACTTCGAGGTTGTATTGGTTCTTTACAGGCATATCGACCACTTCTTGATGATTTAGTTTCAAATGCAAATGCTGCTGCTTTTGAAGACCCAAGATTTTATGAACTAACTCTTGATGAATTTAAAAAAGTAAAAATCGAAATCTCTATATTATCAACGCCAATTGAAGTTATTTATACAAATATTGAAGATTTAAAATCGAAAATAAAACCAAATATTCATGGTGTGATTTTACAAAAAGATGGACGAAGAAGTACATTTTTACCACAAGTTTGGGAACAACTTTCAACTTTTGAAGAGTTTTTTTCTCATCTTTGTCATAAAGGAAGTTTTGAAGTAAATTGTTTGGAGTTTCATCCGCACGTTTTTACTTATGAAGTTAAGAAAATAAAATGAAATTTTACAAACAAGAAAAAGAGCGATTAGTTTGCCTTTTATGCTCTTATTATTGTAAATTAAAAGTAGGGCAAACAGGAGTTTGTGGAGTAAATAAAAATATTGCTGAAGAAATAAAGTGTTTAGTTTACGGATATTTAAGTGCTTTAAATATTGACCCAATTGAAAAAAAACCTCTTTATCACTTTTTACCTTCCTCAACTTCACTTTCTCTTGGAACAGTTGGTTGTAATTTTAGATGTTCTTTTTGTCAAAACTGGCAAATCTCGCAAAACAATAATATAAATAAAAACAACTATTTTAGCGCAGAAAAAATAGTAAATATTGCAAAAGAAAAGAAATGCAAATCAATCTCTTATACTTACAATGAACCAACAATTTTTTATCCATTTGCAAGGGACATTGCAATAAAAGCCAAAGAGTTTGGTATAAAATCTGTTTTTGTTTCAAATGGTTTTGAAAGTGCTGAAGTAATAGCTGATATGAAAGGTGTCATTGATGCCATGAATATTGATTTAAAATCTTTTGATAAAAAATATTATAAAAATTCTTTAGGTGGTGATTTGAAAGTTGTTTGTGATAATTTAATTAATATCAAAAAAAATGGTATTCATCTTGAAATCACAACTTTGATAGTTCCAACAGTTAATGACTCAAAAGAAGAGTTAGAAAATATAGTAAAGTTTATAAAAGAGAATTTAGGTGTTAATATTCCTTGGCATATTAGTGCTTTTCATCCTGATTATAAAGAACAAAATTTAGAGCGAACAGAAGATGAAACTTTACAAATGGCATTTGATATTGCAAAAAGTCATGGGCTAAATTATGTTTATATAGGAAATAGCACTTTTGAAAATGATACCATTTGTAAAAATTGCGGTGAAGTTCTGATAAAAAGAAAATATTTTAGTGTTTTAGAAAATAGAGTTATAGATGGCATCTGTCCTAAATGTAAAACAAAAGTTGATGGAGTTTTTAAATGAGTATAAGAAAAGCAGTTGTTAGTGGAAGTTTTTATCCAGATACAAAAGAAGAGATTTTAAAATATATAAATCATTTTAATAGTATTTGTGTGAATATAAAAACCTTTGAAGATATAAAAGCTATTATTGTTCCTCATGCTGGATATATTTATAGTGGATTTACTGCAAATTTGGCTTATAAATTAGTTTCAAAAAAAGATATAAAAAGAGTAGTTGTAATTGGACCATCACATAAAGTTTATCTAAAAGGTGCAAGTGTGGCTTTATATGATGAGTATGAAACACCACTTGGAAATCTAAAAATTGACAAAGAGTTTTCAAAAGATTTAATAGACAAATATGATTTTTTAGATTTTAATGTGGAGTGTGAATTTGAACACTCAACAGAAACACAAGCTCCATTTATAAAACACTATTTAAAAAACGTACAAATAGTTGAGATTATTTATGGTGAAATTAATTACGAAGATTTATCAAAAGTTATAAATGAGATTTTATCCAATAGTGATAATTTTGTGGTAATAAGTACAGATTTAAGTCATTTTTATACCCTTGAAGAAGCGCAGAAAAAAGATAATATTTGTTTAAATGCAATAGATAAAAAGGATTTAGATTTGTTTGATTATTGTGAAGCTTGTGGAAAAACAGGTGTTAAAGCTATTATAAATTGGGCTATTAAAAATAACTATGAAACGAAAGTGCTAAATTATTGTACAAGTGCTGATGTTACAAAAGATAAAAGCAGAGTTGTTGGATATACAACAGCGTTAATAGGAAAATAGATGTTTGTATTTAAAAAAATTGTTTCAGCTTTTTTGTTACCAATTCCAATTGGTCTTTTTTTACTTCTTTTAGCTTTTTTTTACTTGATGTTTAATTCATATAAAAAAGCGAAGATATTTTTGTTTTTAGGGCTGGCTTGGTTTTTTATATTTTCATTTCAACCTTTTTCAATTGCTCTTTTATCTCCACTTGAAAATTCTCATAAAGCTTTAATTGAAACTCCAAAGGTAAATTACATTTTAGTTTTAGGAAGTGGACATAAAAGTGATGAGAGTTTGAGTATAACTTCTCAAGTAAAAATGGTAGGAATAAATAGATTAGTTGAAGGAATTAGACACTATAAAAATCTTGAAAATGCAAAACTAATAGTTTCAGGTTATGGCGCAACTGATGAAAATTCCCACGCTTTAATGCAAGAAAAATTGGCTATCTCTTTGGGTGTAAAACAAGAAGATATTATTAGACTTGATACTACTAAAGATACAAAAGAAGAAGCAATTGAAACAAAAAAGATTGTTGGAAATGAAGCTTTGATTTTAGTAACAAGTGCCTCTCATATGAAAAGGTCAGTTTTATTGTTTCAAAAAGAGGGTTTAAATGTAATTGCAAGTCCAACAAATCATTTGGCTTATGAAGATGACTCTTATTCATCATATTTTTCAGCTAAAAATCTGAGAAATTGTGAAATGGCGATTCATGAATATTTAGGATTAATCTATTCTTATCTAAGAAATGATATTTGAGACAAAATTAATCCAATATCTGATATTATTGCAACAAAGTTGCAAATAAAGGTTTTTAGTGGAATTAATAAATATTAGTAATTTATTTTATAAATATCATAAAACAGATGTATTAGAAAATATAAATTTAACAATAAAAGATAATGATTTTTTAGCAATAATTGGTCCAAACGGTGGAGGAAAATCTACTTTACTAAAACTAATTTTAGGTTTATTAACACCTCAAGATGGGAAAATAGACAAAAAAATAAAAAACAATCAAGTGGGATATGTACCTCAAAATACAAATTTGAATATAGATTTTCCAATTACTGCTTTAGAAATAGTTTTGATGGGACATGTAAGCTCTAAAAAAAAGTTATTTGGATATTCAAAGGAAGATATTGGTTGTGCGATGGCTTCATTAGCAAAAGTTAGTATGGCAGATTTTGCCAATTCAAAAATTGGTGATTTAAGTGGCGGTCAAAGACAAAGGGTTTTTATAGCAAGGGCTTTGTGTTCTAATCCAAAAATTATGTTGTTAGATGAACCAACAGCTAGTATTGACGTAAAAGGTCAAAGGGAAATTTATGAGTTATTAAAAGAGTTAAATAACTCTATTTGTATAGTTGTGGTTAGCCATGATATTTCAGTTTTATTAAACTATGCAAAAAATGTGGCTCATATAAATAAAAATTTAGTTTATCATTCTTTAGAGAATGTAGAAAAAAATGTAAATACACAAAATGAACATTTATGTGAAGTTGAACTTTTATCAGCTTTGGGTAAATCTCATGTTTGTTGTGAACATACACATTAAGGGCAAAAATGTTAGAAATATTACAATATGATTTTATTCAAAATGCCTTATTAGCTGGAGTTTTAATATCAATAGCTGCTGGAATTATAGGTTCATTAGTTGTTGTAAATAAGATTACTTTTTTAACAGGTGGAATTGCGCATAGTTCTTATGGTGGAATTGGACTTGCTATTTATATGGGAATCCCAGTTTTATTTGGAGCTACAGTTTTTGCTGTATTAACAGCGATTATAATAGCAATTATTACACTAAAAAATAGAAATAGAATAGATGCAATAATTGGGATGATGTGGGCAAGTGGTATGGCTATTGGTATTATATTTGTGGATTTAACACCTGGATATAATGTAGATTTAATGTCATATTTATTTGGTTCTATTATTGCAGTTTCAAATGAAGATGTTATATATATGGCTGTTTTAGATGTGTTTATTATTTCAATAGTTATATTCTTTTATAAACAAATTTTAGCAGTTTCATATGATAGTGAATTTGCAACTTTAAGAGGAATAAATGTAAAGTTTTTTTATACATTGATTTTGATTTTAGCGGCACTTTGTGTAGTTGCAGCTATAAAAGCTGTAGGATTGATTTTAGTAATTGCACTTTTAACAATTCCCACATATTTAGCTGAGAGTTTTTCATCAAAATTATCAACAATGATGATAATTAGCTCTATTTTAGCTACAATATTTACAATTTTAGGATTAATAGTTTCTTACTCTTATGATATTAGTTCAGGTGCTAGTATTATTTTAGTTGCAGTTGTTGTTTTAGCAATTGTGAAACTTCTAAGAATAAAAAAATAAAAATTAAAACGGAAAAACCAAAATGAATGAAAAACAAATAAACGAACATATTTATGTGGGAGAATTAAATACTCTTGCTGTTAATAGAGTTAGTGAACCAGGAATTTATCTAATTAGTGATGATCAAACGGAAGTACTATTGCCAAATGCTTATGTTACAAAGTCTATGGAAATAGGTAGTTTTTTGGATGTGTTTATTTACACAGATAGTGAAGACAGACTTGTGGCAACTACACTTAAACCTTATGTGTATTTATATGAATTTGCTTCTTTAGAGATAGTTGATTCTATGAAATTTGGCGCTTTTGTGGATATTGGATTACCAAAACATATTTTAGTTCCTAAAAATAAACAAAAAGGAACTTACTCTATTGGGAATAGAAAAGTTTTACAACTTCAATTAGATGAAAAAACAAATAGATTAATTGCTTCTGAAAAATATGATTTATTAAAAGAGATAAAAGATTTAGAAAAAAATGCTGAGGTTGAAATTATTTTATATTCAAAAACACCACTTGGATATAAAGTAATAGTAAATAATTCTTATGATGGAATGATATATCACACTGAGATTTTTGAAAATCTAAAAATAGGTGATACAAAAAGAGCTTATGTGAAAAATGTAAGAGATGACAATAAAATAGATATTTCTTTACAAAAAATAGGTGAAAAAGCATCAGGAGATAAGGTTTTTGATGTTTTAGCAAAAGAGGGTGGAAAACTAGATTTTACTTACAAAAGCGAAGCCGATGAAATAAAAGAGAAGTTTGGAATTAGTAAAAAAGCTTTTAAGGCATCTTTAACTAAACTAATAGCTGAGAATAAAATAATTTTAGAAGAGAGCTGTATTAGAGTTAAATAGTAACATTTGCTAAAGTTACATCTTGATTGCAAATAATTAAGACTCTTTTTATCCTATTTTATTATAATAGCAATAAATATTTTTATTAAGGAAAATAAATGGCAACAACAAAATTAAAAGGTAACGAAGTTACTTTAAGTGGTACAGAATTAAAAGTAGGAGATATTGCTCCTGTTGTAACAGTAGTAGCAAAAGATTTATCAGATGTTCAAGTAGGTGGTCAAAAAGGTAAAGCTCAAATTATAGTTGTAGTTCCTTCTTTAGACACAGCAGTTTGTGCAGCAGAAACTAGAAAATTTAATGAAGCAGCAGCAAAAGTTGAAAATGCAGAAGTAATCGTAGTTTCTATGGACTTACCATTTGCAATGGGAAGATTTTGTACAACTGAAGGAATTGAAAATCTAACTGTTGGTTCAGATTTTAGAGCAAAAGCATTTGCTAAATCTTATGGTGTTTTAATTGCAAGTGGAGCATTAGCTGGTGTTACTTGTAGAGCAGTATTTGTTATTAATGCTTCAGGTGTTATTACATATAAAGAAATTTGTCCTGAAATTACTGAAGAACCAAATTATGAAGCAGCACTTGCTGCTGTTAATGAAGTTGTATCTACTTCTTGTTGTGGCGGAGGATCTTGCCACTAAATCCTAAAAGGCCACAGTTTGTGGCTTTTTATTCCCTCTTTATCTAAATAAGTAGTATACTATCTTACGCTAAATTTATTAGTAGGAGAAAAATCATGAAAAATTTATTAAAAGTTACACTGTTTTTTTTGTTAGGTTTACAAACTTTATTTGCCGCAGGTGTAAATGATGGTTTCGTAGAATACAAAAAAGGAAATAATGAACAAGCTATTGAAATATTTAAAAAAGCCTGCGATGAAGGTGCATCTTCTGGATGTTATAATCTTGGACTTTTATATTACAATGGAACTGAAGTTGAACAAGAGTATTTTAAAGCAGCAGAGGCTTTTTCAAAAGCTTGTGATGATAATCATACAAAAGCTTGTTATAACTTAGGATATATGTATCAAAATGGTTATGGTGTTAGATTAGATCCATTAAAAGCTATTGAATTGTACGAAAAAACTTGCCAAGCTGGACTGGGAGCTTCTTGTTATAATATTTCAAATATGTATGCAGTTGGGGATGGAGTGGAAAAAGACATTTTCAAAACTGTAGATTATCTGACAAAAGCTTGTAACTTAGATCATTCAAAAGCTTGTTATAACCTAGCTGTTAGATACAATAATGCAGAAGGCGTTGAAAAAAATCCTCCAAGAGCAGCAATACTTTATGAAAAATCTTGTGATTTAGGTTATCCAAAATCTTGTTACAATTTAGGAATCATGTATGTAAATGGGGAATATTTTGTAAAAAATAATATTAAAGCTTTAGAATTATTCACAAAAGCTTGTGGCTTGAATCTTCAAGAAGCTTGTGAAGCTTATGACAATTTAAAAGGTTTAGTATATTAATTCTCTTGTTTATAATCAAGGATTTGAATTTTTATTATTGATATAATTTCTCAAAATCAAAAAGCCACTTTCAAAGTGGCTTTATTTTAGGAGAAATTATGTTTTTTTCATGGTATAAGAAGTTTTCTTCACAACCTCACCAGCCATTTTTTACAAGTGGTATTTTATTTTTTATTCTTTTTATGTCTTTATTTGTAGCAACTTATTCAAATATTCTTATTTTAGATAGTAGTGTTTTAACTTATCATGCTTATTCTATGATTTTTGTTATTTTTATTCAGTTTTTTTTAGGATTTTTATTTGTGGTTTTTCCACGATTTTTAGTTCAAGCAGATATTGAAACAAAAGTTTACATGAATCTATTTTTATTATATTTTTTTGCATCTTTAGGTGTTTTCTTAACACTAATTTTTTATTCAAAAGGTACTTTTATTTTCCAAATTTTGATGCTAATAGCACAAATTATGAGTTTTAAACTACTTTATTTAATACATCAAAAAAGTCTTATAAAAGTAAAAGAAGATACAAAATGGGTTTTGATAGCTTTTTTTTCTGGGCTTATAAGTCATGGTTTATTTATAATCTCAAATTTAGATTTTTCTTTCTCTTATTTAATTTCTAAATTTGCTATAAATGGGGGTTTTTATCTATTTATTTTTATGATAATTTTTACAATTTCACAAAGAATGATTCCATTTTTTACAACATCAAAAGCACCAGATTATAAAATAAATAAAAGTGAAAATCTTTTGACTTTAGTGTTTGTTTTTTTAGCCTTAAAAGTAGTTTTATTATCTTTTGATAATGTTAAATTAAATCTAATAGTAGATGTTCCTTTGTTTATTATTTTCACAAAAGAGTTGATAAGATGGAAACTTCCATTTTTTAAAGTTCCTGCAATTATGTGGGTTTTATTTCTTGGGCTTTATTGGATTCCAGTTGCTTTTTTTATCTCTATAATTGAGGGATTAATGGCATTTTATGACCCAAGTATTGTTTTTGAAAAAGCGGTTATTCACACTTTGGCTTTAGGATATTTTATAACTGTTCTTGTAGGTTTTGGAACTAGGGTAATTTTAGGACATTCTGGTTCAACTCCCCATGCAAATAATTTTGCAATATTTGTTTTTATTGCAATTCAAATCATAACTTTATTTAGAATATTTACCTCATTTTCTTTGAATTTTGGACTAAATTATATGGCTTTATTAGATATAACAGCAATTTTACTAATTTTTGGTTTGCTTTTATGGTCAAGTAAATATATAACTATTTTATTAAAAGGAAAATAGTTGTATTTTCTAAACATACCCTTTACATAAAGTTTCTATAATAAGAAAAATAAAAAAGGGTATTTTATGAATATCATTAGAAAAAAATCTTGGCAAATCAGTGAAAATCTAGTAACTTCTAAAGAACTATTTGAAAAAAGAAGAAGTTTTATAAAACTTGGAGCTGCTTCACTTGTGGCAAGTGGTGCAATTATGCAGCTTTTAGCAAAAGAAAATCTTCCAAATATTACTTTAGATTTTATAAAAGATGAAAATAAAAATGCTTTAAAACTAAATACCTATGAGCAAATAACTTCACACAATAACTTCTACGAATTCACTACAAAACAAAGTGCTGTAAAAGATATGGCACATACTTTAAAAACAGATAATTGGAAAATACAAATAGATGGTTTAGTAGAAAATCCAATGAAAATTGATTTAGATGATTTAAAAAAGATGTTAACTTTAGAAGAGAGAATTTATAGATTTAGATGTGTTGAGGGTTGGAGTATGGTTGTTCCGTGGAATGGTTATACACTTAGCTCTTTGATAAAAAAAGTAAAACCACTTTCAAGTGCAAAATATATAAGATTTGAAACTTTAGTTGATACAACAAGTTTTCCTGACCAAAAACGAGGAGCTTTTGGAGCAGTTGAATATCCTTATGTTGAAGGATTACGAATTGATGAGGCTATGAATGATTTATCTTTTTTAGCCATTGGACTTTATGGGGATTTGATGCCAAAACAAAATGGCGCACCAATCAGACTTGTAGTTCCATGGAAATATGGATTTAAATCTATAAAATCAATAGTAAAAATATCTTTTGTGGAAAAAGAGCCACTAAATACTTGGCAAAAAGAAAATGCCGATGAATATGGATTTTATGCAAATGTAAATCCAAATGTTGACCATCCCCGTTGGTCTCAAAAAAAAGAGAGAGTTTTGGGAAGTTTTACAAAACAAAACACTTTAATGTTCAACGGTTATGAAAAAGAAGTTTCAGGACTTTATGTTGGAATGGATTTAACAAAGTTTATATAATGAAAAGATTTTTTATGTATTTAATAGCTTTTTTACCTATTGTTTATTTATTAATTAGATTATTTATAATTGATGATGTAAATGATCCAATAAAATATATTTATACAATCACAGGAGTTAGTGCAACTGTGATTTTATTTATTTCCATAATTATTTCTTTAATAAAAGAAAAAATAAATCTAATAAAATATAGAAAAGAAATTGGGCTTTTGGGATTTTTTTATGCTTTTTTACATCTTTTAAATTTTATAGTTTTTGATGCTTCATTTGATTTTGAATTTATCTTAAAAGAGACAGTTGAAAAGCCTTTTATTTATCTTGGAATGATTGCTTTTTTTATACTTTTATTTATGGCAATAACTTCAACAAAACAACTTTTTAGAAAATATAATAAATATCATAAATTAGTTTATTTATCTTTGATTTTAATTACGATTCATTGGATTATGGCGCAAAAATCTGTAAATATAACACAATTTATTTATATAGGAATTATTCTAATAATTGGATATTACAAACTTTTACAGCAAATAGTTAGAAGTAATAAACTTTAGTTTACTATTGGTTAATTCTTGATTAGATTTTAGTTAATTATGAACTGTTAAAATCTTTTCATAGATAAGTTGACGCAGCGGCTTATTTATACAGCGCTTTAAGATAGATTTCTTAGACAGAATAATTTTTATGTTTCCTTGTGTAAAAAAGGGGTGTCGAAAGGCGTCCCTTTTTTATTTCAATCTCTCTTAATTCTATTATGATACCATTGCGAAATGATAAAACTTTTCAAAAATACAACAAACTAATCCATGCCTTTATCGAACCTAAATCAAGAACAACTAAGTGCTGCCACTTGTGGTGCTGGTTATAATCTTATAATTGCTAGTGCTGGAACTGGAAAAACTTCAACTATCGTTGGGCGAATTGCTACACTTATAAATAGTGGTGTTAAACCAAATGAAATTTTACTTTTAACTTTTACAAATAAAGCAGCAGCTGAAATGGTAGCAAGAGTTGCTAAATTTTTTGGAAAAGATATAGCAAAACAAATTATGGCTGGAACTTTTCATTCTGTTTCTTATAAACTTTTAAAAGAGTTAAAAGTAAATATCACTTTAAAACAACCAAATGAATTAAAAACTTTATTTAAATCTATTTATGAAAAAAGAGTATTTTTTGAAAGAGATGCTGAAGCCAATCCTTATGATGGCGGATATTTGTACGATTTATATTCTTTATATTTAAACTCAAATGACGGTGAGACTTTTGGAGATTGGATAAAATCAAAAAGTCCTGCACATGAACTTTATATTATGATTTATGAAGATGTTGTTGATGAGTTTAGTGAATTAAAAACAAAATATGGATATGCAAATTTTGATGATTTATTGACTATCATGCTTGAAACTTTAAAAGAAAACGATTTTAGTTTTAAAGAGATACTTGTAGATGAATACCAAGATACAAATCCACTTCAAGGAAGACTTCTTGATGCTTTTAAACCAAAATCTCTATTTTGCGTTGGCGATTATGACCAAAGTATTTATGCTTTTAATGGTTCTGATATTGGAATTATTTCTACATTTGGTGATAGATATGAAAATGCAACAGTTTTTACTCTACGAAAAAATTACCGTTCAACAAAACCAATTTTAGATTTAGCTACAAAAGTTATTGAATACAACGAAAGAGTTTATGAAAAAAAACTTGAAGTTGTACGAACTGAAAATGAACATAAACCAAAATTATTAGCTTTTAATGAACTTTTTTCACAATATGAATATATTTCAGAACTTATTTCAAAAAGTTCAACTCCACATAATGATATTGCAATCATATATAGAAACAACTCAAGTGCCGATGGAATAGAAGCAAACTTAAGAGAGTTTTCAATTCCAGCTAAAAGAAAAGGTGGAATGAGTTTTTTTGATTCTGTTGAAGTGAAATTTATTTTAGATGTTTTAGTTATGCAAATTACACACAATGATATGATGGCTTTTATTCATGTTGTTGAACATGGAAAAGGTATTGGAAAAGCAATTGCAAAAGATATTTTTGATGCACTTATAAAACTTGGTGATGGAGATTTATTAAAAGGTCTTTTTTCCCCTAGAGCTGATATAAATAATCCTTATGAAAATGGAAAAGTCAAAAATAGACAACTTGGTCTTTTTGATGATTTTATTGAATTAGGTTCTATTTCAAAGTTTAAAGATTGTAATTTTGAAGAGGCATTTTTGGGAAATCCTATTTTAAAACATCCAAAACTAAATGTTGATGGTGGAAAATATTTATATGATATTTATTTACTGATGAAACATTTACGAAGAACAAAAATTCCAGAAACTTTAGTTGGAAGTATTGCTTCTTCTATGGCGTATTCAAAACTAAAAGATTTTTTATCTACAAAAAGAGCAACCCAAAAAGATGGAACAATAAATCCAAGCCAAAAAACAAAATCACTTGCAAAAATAAATAGAAAAGTAATGCTTTTAAAAAATCTATCAAGAAATTTCCAAGATTTATCAAAATTCATAAACTCTATGATTTTAGGTGGAAGTGAAATGAGTGAAGGAGATGGAGTAAATCTTCTTTCTATTCATGCAAGTAAAGGTTTAGAATTTAAAGAGGTTTATGTAATTGATTTAATGGATGGAAGATTTCCAAATAGAAAACTTATGAGTAAAGGTGGAAGCATAGAAGAAGAACGAAGATTATTCTATGTAGCAGTTACAAGAGCAAAAGATATTTTGTATTTATCTTATGCAAAATATGACAAAATAAAAAAGATGACTTTTGTAGCAAGTCCATTTTTAAAAGAAGCAGGAATGATTATAAAAGATGCTGAAGAATCTTAGATTCAAGACAAATATAATAAAATATAAAAAATATGAAGAGTAGTTATAGTTTAGGAGTAGAATAAGTGGAAAAAATTCTTTTGATGATTTCAGTGTGTACAATTATTATGATGGCACCCATTGTTTCAAAAATGATAAAAGCACCTGTAGTTGTTGTTGAAATAGTTTTAGGACTAATTGCGGGTTATTTAGGATTGATATATGCGGATGAAACATTAAAATTAATTGCTAAATTTGGATTCGTTTATTTGATGTTTCTTGCAGGACTTGAGATAAATTTTAAACTTGTAAAAATTATAAAAGCAACTTTAGCTGTAAATGTAGTTTTATATTTTATTTTGTTGTATTCAATCTCTGGATTTGTTTGTTGGTTTTTCTCTTTAGGACTTACTTATTTCGTGGCTTTACCTATTTTCTCTTTAGGTATGATTATGATGCTTATAAAAGAGTATGGAAAAGAAGAACCATGGTTAAATCTAGCTTTATCAATAGGTGTAGTGGGTGAGATAATAAGTATTTTAGCTTTAACTTTATTTAGTGGTTGGACAGAACATGGTTTTAGTATTAGCTTTTTTATATCAATTTTAACTGTTATTAGTGTTGTTGCTATTACAATCTTGGGATTAAGAGTTTTTTATATTGCTTTTTGGTGGTTCCCTGAATTAAAAAAATTTCTTATTCCTGATTCTCAAAATGATAGATATGACCAAGATATAAGATTTTCTATTTCACTTTTATTGATTTTAGTATCAATTATGTTATTGTTAAAAATCGATGTTGTTTTAGGAGCATTTACTGCTGGATTATTCTTTAAAATGTTTTTTAATCAAAAACATGAACTTCTTGATAAAATTGAATCTTTTGGTTTTGGTTTTTTTGCACCAATATTCTTTATTTATACAGGTTCAACTGTAAAACTTGATATTATTGATTTAGAAATTATGAAACATGCGGGATTTATAATTGTTGCAATCATATCAATTAGATTAATTAGTTCTTATTTAGTATTTTTTAATTATTTAAAATTCAAACAAACAGCACTTTTTGCCCTTAGTGATTCTATGCCTCTTACTTTTATGGTAGCAATTGCTATGTTATCTTTTAATTATGGTCTAATAACTCAAGCTGAATATTTCTCATTTATTATTGCTAGTATGATAGATGGACTATTTCTTATGATATTTATCCGAAAACTTTACAAATGGTTTAAATTAGAAAAGTAAAAATTTTATATTTTTACTTTTCATCTTTTTATAAAAAATAATTTTTTACATAGCTCTTTTTACTCACAAAAACAATCGAAATTATCAATAAAATCTTTAATAAAATGAACAGTCATTTATCGTTGTATGTTTTTAAATATATCGTTAAAATGCTATTTTAATGCTATTCTTGGCAAATAAGTTATAAGAAAAATTAATAAATTAAGTTTCGTTTTAACTTATAAGACTTATAATTTGTTTGATAAATGATTTTTATAAATATAATCAAATAATGTAGGAGGTAGAAGTTGAAAAACAGCAAAGTTTTACAAGATGTAAAATCTAATTCTATGGAAATTCCAAGTAGAAGAGATTTTTTTAGAAAAACAGCTATTTATTCTGCTGGAGCTTTAAGTGCTGCATCAATTTTATCGCCAGTATCTGTAAAAGCAGATGAAGTAGCAATAATAAATGAAGTACCTTGGGGTGTAAAGTTAGGAGATCCTGTAGATAAAAATTTATATGGTATTCCATCACCTTATGAACATAATAATATTAGAAGAACACATGATTTATTTTCATCAGGAGATGCTTATGCTTCTGTATCTATGTGTCCAATTCATGAATCTGATGGAATTATTACTCCAAATGGATTATTTTTTACAAGAGATCACGGTGGAACAGCTCATGTTGATCCAAATGAGTGGAGATTAATGATTCATGGTAAAGTTAAAAAAGAGATAGTTTTAACTTTAGAAGATTTAAAAAAATATCCAAGTGAATCAAGAATCTACTTTATAGAATGTCCAGCAAATGGAAGTCCAGAGTGGAGAGGTCCTCAGTTTAATAGTTTACAATTTATGAAAGGTCTTATGAGTGCAGCTCAATGGACAGGAGTTATGTTAAAAACTATTTTAGATGATTTAGGGCTTGAAAAAGATGCAGTTTGGATGTTAGCCGAAGGAAGTGATAATGCTTCAAATCCAAGAAGTATTCCAGTTGAAAAAGCTTTAGATGATGTAATGGTTGTTTGGGGACAAAATGGTGAAGCATTAAGACCTGAACAAGGTTATCCTGTAAGACTTATTGTTCCAGGATGGGAAGGAAATCTTAACACTAAATGGTTAAGAAGATTAGAATTCTCAGATAAACCATGGCACTCAAAAGAAGAGACTTCAAAATATACAATGCTTCAAAAATCAGGTAAAGCTATTAGATATTTCTGGGTAAATGAAGTAAATTCAGTAATTACTTCACCATGTCCTGAAAAACCATGGACACATTTGAAAAAAGGTGAAATGGTAGAAATAGAAGGACTTGCTTGGTCTGGTCATGGAACAATCAAAGGTGTTGATATTTCATTTGATGGTGGAGATAATTGGGTTGAAGCAAGGCTTAAAGGTTTGGTATTGCCAAAATCTTGGACAAGATTCTCTTATGTTATTAAATGGGACGGAAAACCTCTATTTTTAGCAAGTAGATCTTATGATGATTTTGGAAATATTCAACCAACAATTGATCAAGAAACTTCTGCTGTTGGAGTTGAATCTGTATATCACAGAAATGCTATTGTAACTTGGGAAATCACAAATAAAGGAGAGTGTAATAATGTTCAAATTAGAAAACACAAAAAAGCTTAAATCAGCTCTTCTTGGTATTGGTTTATCAACTTTTTTAGCTAGTTCAGCGCTGGCAAGTTCAAAAGAAATGTCAGTTGATGGAGCAGTAAAATATCCTATAAAAGATGGTAAATATACTTCATATTATTTGAACATTCAAGAAATTAAAGATTTTAATATTGGAAGAACTCCAACAAAAAGAGAAATAACAGCTTGGGATGTTGATGCAAAACCTGATGGAACTGGTTTACCACAGTTTGATATGAAAAATGGTGAAGTTGTACTTGGTGATGATGGAAAACCAAAAAAAGCAGAAGGTTCAGTTGAACTTGGAAATGAACTTTATGATGCACAATGTGTAATGTGTCATGGTGATTTTGGAACAGGTGGAAAAGGTTATCCTAGACTGGCTGGTGGAACAAAAGAGTCATTAAAAATTCAAAGACTAAATCCAGCAGATGAACATCCAAATCCTGATACTCCAATTAGAACAATAGGTTCCTATTGGCCATATGCTAGTACTTTGTATTGGTATGTTCAAGATTCAATGCCATTTAATCATCCAAAAAGTTTGACAAATAGTGAAACTTATGCCCTTACAGCATATTTATTATCTATAAATGGAATAACTTATGAGGGTGTTGAACTTGATGATGAATTTGTATTAGATAAAGAAAAATTAATGAAAATTGTGATGCCAAATCACGATGGATTTTATCCTGAAGTTGATACAAAAGATCCAAAACAAGGTGTGAAAAATATGACAGCATTACTTTCTGATCCTAAAATTTATGGAACAGGAACAAGATGTATGAAAGATTGTATAAAAGAAGATATTCAAAATCTTTTAATGAAAGTAAATATTGATTTAACGGCAAATTCAAATCAGCCTATGTCAGTTGTAAGAAGTTTACCAAAAGTTGAAAATAAAGTTTCACTATCTTTTGGACAAAAAACTTATGAAGAAAGTTGTGTAACTTGTCATGGAAACCCAGCCCTTGGAGCACCAGTTTTAGGGGATAAAGAAGCTTGGAAAAAAGTTACTGCAAAGGGAGTGGAAAAAGTTTATCATAATGGAATTAATGGTATAAATAGTATGCCTCCTAAAGGTGGTACGGATTTAAATGATGAGCAGATTAAAGAAGTAATTGACTATATGATTAATTCTAGTAAATAATAAAGGAGTAAGTTATGAATGTAATTAAAAAAATATTAACTGTAACGGCAATTAGTGGATTATTAGCAGTTAGTAGTTTTGCATCAGATGAAGAATTAGTTAAAAAAGGTGAAAAAATTTTTAATACTAATACTTTGGGAAATTGTGTAGCTTGTCACGCAATAAATGGTAAAACATTAGATGGACCAGGAAGTATGGGACCTATTTTACAAGCTTTATCAGCTTGGCCAGAAGAGGCATTATATGAAAAAATTTATGATCCAAATACAACAAATCCAATTTCAACAATGCCAGCATTTGGTAAAAATGGTTGGTTAAGTGATGATGAAATAAAAGCTGTAATTGCTTATTTAAAAACAATTAATTAATAAAAAGGATATAAAATGATGAACAGAAGAAATTTTTTAAGTTTAGGATTTGGTGCAGTTGCAATTGCTGCGATTCCTGCAAAGTTAAGTGCAATTGATTTTAGAGAAACTCTACCAAAAGCATGGACTGCTACAAAAGTTGATGATGCAATAAAAGAGATTTTTGGATCATCTACTTTAACAGAAGGAAGTATCAATTTAAGTGCTCCTGATATTGCTGAAAATGGTGCAGTTATTCCAGTTTCATTTGATACAACATTAAATGCTACAAAAATTGCAGTATTCCAAGATGCAAATCCTGAAAGTGCAGTTGCAGTATTTTCTATTCCTGAAAATGCAGTTATTGATTATGCAATAAGAATTAAATTAGCAAAAACAGGAACAGTAACTGTTGTTGCAGAAGCTAACGGAAAATTATATGCAGTTTCTAAATTAGTAAAAGTAACTATTGGTGGATGTGGTGGTTGATTTTTCAACTAATCATTTAGCATAATAATTAAAAAAAATTAAATAGAAAAATATAAAAAGGAATCAAAATGTCAGGTACTACAAAAATCAAAGCAAAATTAAAAGACGGAATTGTTGAAGTAAAAGCATTAGCAACTCACCCAATGTTAAGTTATCAAGAAGCTGAAAGAGCAAAAAAAGAAGTTAATTTTATCACTTATGTTGTTGCAAAAGTTAAAGATAAAGTTGTTTATGAAGCATCTACAAGTCAATTTTTATCAAAAGATCCTTATATGAAATTTTCATTTAAAGGAGCAGCTGTTGGAGATACAATAGAGCTTACTTGGAAAGATTTAAAAGGTAATACAGACGTAAGTACAGAAGTAATTAAATAATTACTCGTTTTAGTTATTAAAATAAAAGGAGATACGATGTTATCAAAATTTGTAAAATCTACAGCATTAATAGCACTTACAGTTTGTACTTTAAATGCAGCTGATTTTAATGCAGGGGCTGAAAAAGATAGAATTGCAGCAATTAAATATTTTGAAGCAAAGTTTGCAGACCCAGAAAAAAATAAAAATACTTTTTTCCCTTATTCAACAGATGATGAATTAAAAAATGATTATGCAAAAAATTTAAAACATAATGATTTTGCCATAGGAGCTTATTCATTTTCAAAAGATGCTAAATCTCAATATGAAGCAATCAAAGAGATGCCTCCTTATGAAGATGGAATCGAAAAAGGTGAAGAGTTATACAACAAAAAATTTGCTAATGGTAATTCTTTAGCAACTTGTTTTCCAAATCCAGCAGTTTCAGGAAATTATCCATATTTTGATCAAAAGAAAAAAGAGTTAGTATCTTTAACCTCTGCTGTTAATGATTGTTTAAGAGCAAATGGTGAAAAAGAGTGGAATACACAAAAAGGTGATATGGCAAATTTCCAAGCATTTTTAGCAAGTTCTTCTACTGAGGCTGGTAAAAAAGTTGATATTAAAATATCTAGTGCTGATGCTAAAAAAGCTTATGAAAATGGAAAAGAGTATTATTATAGTCAAAAGGGATATTTAAAACTTTCTTGTGCTGAGTGCCATGTTCAAGGAGCAGGTATAAGAGTTAGAAATGAAAAACTTTCTCCATTAACTGGACAAATGACACATTTCCCTGTTTATAGATTAAAATGGGATGAATTAGGTACGATTGAGCGAAGAATATCAGGTTGTATTGTAGATCAAGGTCAAGTTTCACCAAAAGATGAAAGTACACAAATGAAAGAGTTATTATATTTCTTAGCGTATATGTCAAATGGTATGGCTGTTGACGGTCCAGATGTAAGAAAATAAGAGGTGAATATTATGAAAAAAACAATTTTAAAATTCGCGACAATTTCAGCTTTATTAGCTTCTGGATTAGTAAACGCAACTGCTTCTGAAATATCTAAATTAGATGTTAAAAAAGAGTGTAATGTTGAAGCAAATGGAGTTGAAAAAGTATTAGCAACTGCAAGTAAATATAATGAAATAGCAATAAAACACAATGTTGAATTTATGAGACTTGGAATGAAAGCTAGTCAATATATTGAAGCTGTTGATGCTGCTTTAAAATCAGGGGCTAAAACTATTGAAATAGTTGATGATAAAAAGAAAAAAACAGCTGATGCCACTATTGAATATGGTGCTTGGAGAGCTTGTACTTTTGCAATTAGTGCATTAACTCAAGAAGAAGAAGCTAAAAAAACTTGGAAATTGGCAAGTCCAAGTGATGGTTATAAATATTAATAAAATATTTTATTAATACGTTTAAAAGTCAAGATTATAACTCTTGACTTTTTTTATTTCCATAAATTTAAAAATACTATAAAAAATTAGTATTTTAAACTAATATAAGGTATGAAAAAATGAGTAAATTAAGCAGAAGAGAGTTTGTATATATGATGGCTATGCTTGGAGCTACGCCTGTATTTGCAAACTCTCATACAAGAATGACAGATACAAAAAAATTAGAAGATTATTATAAATTAAAACCATTTGGAAATGCTAGATTTTTACATATGACAGATTCTCATGCACAATTACTTCCTGTATATTTTAGAGAACCAAGTGTAAATCTTGGATTTTTTAGTAATTTTGGTAAACCACCACATATTGTAGGTGAAAAATTACTTGATTATTATGGAATCAAAGGAAACAAAAGACTTGAATATGCATATTCATGTGTAAATTTTGAAAAACATGCAAAAGTTATGGGAAAAGTTGGTGGTTTTGCTCAAATTAAAACAGTAGTTGATTATTTAAAAGATAGTTTTGGTGCTGATAAAACATTACTTTTAGATGGTGGAGATACTTGGCAAGGAAGTGCAACAGCTCTTTACACAAGAGGTAAAGATATGGTTGGAGCAATGAATTTACTTGGTGTTGATGTTGCTGTTGGACATTGGGAATTTACATATAAAGCTGAAGAAGTTTTAGAAAATGTAAAAGCATTAAAAGCAGAATTTTTAGCACAAAATATTTTTGTAAAAGAAGATTCAATGATGAACGGTGTTGAAGCTTTTGATGAAGATACAGGACATGCCTTTAAACCATATACAATTAAAAAAATGGGTAATGCAAGAGTTGCAATTATTGGACAAGCATTTCCATATACAACTATCGCAAATCCTCAAAGATTTATTCCTGATTGGACATTTGGAATAAAAGAAGATTCTATGCAAGAAATCGTAGATAAAATCAAAGCAGAAGAGAAACCAGATGCTATTATAGTTCTATCTCATAATGGTTTTGATACGGATAAAAAAATGGCTCAAGTTTGTACGGGAATTGATTTTATAATGGGTGGACATACTCACGATGGTGTTCCTGAAGCAGTTCCAGTTAAAAATGCAAATGGTACAACTTATGTTTGTAATGCTGGAAGTAATGGTAAATTTTTAAATGTTTTAGATTTAGATATTCAAAAAGGAAAAATTAAAGACTTTAAATTTACACTTCTTCCAATTTTCTCTGATTTAATTCCTGAAAATAAAGAGATGAAAAAATATATTGAAGATGTAAGACTTCCATTCTTAAAAGAACTAACAAGACCAATAGCAACAACAGAACAAACATTGTTTAGAAGAGGAAACTTTAATGGTTCTTGGGATCAAATTATTTGTGATGCACTTTTAGAAGTAAAAGAAGCACAAATTTCATTAAGTCCAGGATTTAGATGGGGAACTTCTGTAATGCCTGGTCAAACAATTACTTTTGATGATTTAATGACTCAAACTGCTATGACATATCCTGAAACTTATGCAAGAGATATTAAAGGTGTTGATATAAAAGCTATTTTAGAAGATGTTGCTGATAATTTATTTAATGAAGATCCATTCTACCAACAAGGTGGAGATATGGTAAGAACAGGTGGAATTTCATATAAAATAAATCCAATTGCAAAAATGGGTGAAAGAATCACAGATATTGTTTTAACAAAAACTGGTGAAAAACTAGATGCCAGTAAATCTTACAAAGTAGCTGGTTGGTCAACCGTTGGAGCTCAAAGTGAGGGTGAACCTGTTTGGGAAACTGTTGAAACATATTTAAAAAATGTAAAACATATTAGTAATATAAAAGTTGATACTCCTGATATTATTGGAGTAAAAGGAAATCCAGGAATTATCTAAATAGGAATAAAAGGATTTATTTTGATAAAAATTTTATTATTTTGTCTATTTTTATTTGTTAATTTAAATGCTAGTTTTAAAGATGGAGCGTTTATTTTTAAAAATAAATGTTCCTCTTGTCATGGTGATTTTATAGAAATAAACACATTAAAAGAGAACTTTTTTGAAAAAAAAAATAAGCTTTTAAATTTAAAAGCACCAACAGTAAATATGTTAGCTTATGCCATTATGGATAGTCCAAAAAAAGTTGGTGATCCAGAAGATGTTGAAATGCGAACTTTAGAAATAGAGTCTTATTTAAAATCTTATTTGGAAAAACCTGATAGATTTAACTCTATTTGTGATGAACATATTTTGCAGTTTTATGATATTAAAAAATCAGTTTCAGGTTTAAGTAATGAAGATTATACAAATCTTGCAATATTTTTTATGGAATATAAAAATAATTCAGTCCAAACAAGTAAAAACAAAGAGTTACTTTCAAATGATGAAACAACTATTTTAAAAAAAGCCCAAAAAGAGAATAAACAAATTATAGTTTATGCTTCTTCAAAAACTTGTTATTTTTGCAAAAAAATGGATAAAGAGGTTCTTAGTTTAGCTGAGATTAAAAATAAAATAGATGAAAATTATATTTATATGAAAGTTGATGTTGATGAAACGAAACTTCCTTTTGAACTTCAAAAGGTTTATAAAGAGATAACTCCAACATTTTTTATTCTTTCAAAAGATGGAACTTATATAAAACAATATCCTGGAAGTTGGACAAAAAGTGATTTTTTAGAAATTTTGAAAGAAAATCTAAAATAATATGGAAAAAAATACAAAAATTCTAGGAAAAGTATTAAATACTTTTAGTGCTACAAAAGAGTCAAGTGGTTCGCCAAGACCAGTTGTTTTTCAACTAAATCTTATCAAAGATTATGGTATTGAAAATGATAAATTTGCAGGAAAAAAACTTGAACAAACAGTTATGATTGTGGGAATTCAGTCATATGAAATTGCCAAAGATAATGGAATAAATTTAGAGTTTGGAAGTTTAGGAGAAAATATATTATTAGATTTTGACCCACATATTTTAGAGGTTGGAACAAAACTAATAATTGAAGATTCAATTATTGAAATTACTCAAATTTGCACTGTTTGTAATCATTTGGCTGTTTTTAATGAAAATTTACCACTTTTATTAAAAGGTCATAGGGGACTTTATTGTAAGATTATTAAAAGTGGAATTGTATCAAAAGATATGATTGTAAAAATAAAAGGATAGAAAATGAAAAAAATTATATTAATTGTTTTATTGGCAATATTTTCTTACGCTCAATCAAAATTTAGTGAACCACAACCAACCTTTGATAATCCAAGAAAAGTGGTTTATTCTTTATATGTTGGTGATTTAGAAACAGTTGAACATACAATTGGTTCAATGTACAATATTTTAAAAGAGTATCCAGCTGAGAGTTTAAAAATAGTTGTTGTTGCTTATGGAAAAGGATTAAGAGTTTTAAAAAAAGATTATGATAAAAAAACTCTTGAAAGAGTAAAATCTTTGATGGAATATGATGTTGAATTTATTGCTTGTAAAAACACAATGGAAACTATGAAATGGAAAGAGTCAGATTTTATAGATGGTATTGGATTTACTCAAGCTGGAATTGTTGAAGTTATTGAAAAACAAAAAGATGGATATATTGGAATTACCGCATATTAATTTAATCTTTTTAATTTAAAATAGGAGAATATAATGTTTAAAAAAAGTTTATTGTTATCAAGTTTTATAATGGTCTTTTCTTTATCTTTAAATGCAGCAACTATTTCAAAAGATGAGTGCGCAAAAAAAGGCGATAATTTTATTTTTGCAGGAAATGAGTGTATAGAATACAAAAAGTTTAAAGGTGAAGTTGAAGATTCATTAAATATCATAGTTCATGGAACATGGAAAGATGGAACTGACACACTTGCAAGATACGCTCCATTTGCAGAAGATATATCAATGCGAACAGATGTTACAACAATAGCTGTTGCACTTCCTGGATATTCAAAAAGTTCTACAAATAATTTTACTTCTTTATCTCATGAAGGAGTTGAAAATTTAGCTGCAAAAAAAGAGTATGTGGAGTTTGTAGGTGAATTAGTAAAAGCTTTAAAAAAGAAATATGAAGCAGGTAAAATTACATATATTGGACATAGTGCGGGTTGTATGATGGGTGCGACATTAACTGGATTAAAACCAATGTTGATTGATAATCTTGTTTGTGCTGGTGGAGTTTATGATATAAAAAAAGAGAAACCAAATCTTAAAGACGCTATTTCAATAGTTGATGTTTTAGATAAGGTGGATAAACAAACAAAATTTGTCCTTATATATGGAACAGCTGATGATATTTCAAAATCACAAACTACAATAGATTTTTACAATCTAGCAAAATCTAAAGGTTTAGATGTAAAACTTGTGGAAGCTAAAGATGCACCACATATTGATTTAGATATGACACCTGAATCAATAGATGCTATAACAGAATTGTTAGTTGAAGAATAAATAAAAATATAAAAGCTAATAAACTATTGAATATTTAGAGACTATATCTGAGATAATTTCTCCAATTTCACTTAGTTTATTAGCTTTTAATCTCATAGAATTTCCAGATATTCCAACCGCTCCAATTAAAATATTTTCTTTATTAAAAAGTGGAACAGCAACACAACACATTCCATCTTGATACTCTTTATTATCAATAGAATAACCTTTGTTTTTTACTTCTAGAATCTCTTTTTTTAGATTTTCTATATTTGTTATTGTGTTGCTTGTGAATTGATTAAATTTGATTTTTTCTAAATCATAATTTCCAAAAGCTAAAATAGATTTTCCTAGGGCACTTGTATGAAGATTTACTTGAACACCAATATTATTTCTAGTTTTTAATTCTTGATTTGATAAATCAATTTGGTTTATATATGAAACTTTATAATCATCAAAAATGCCCAAATATGCACATTCATTTGTTTTTTCTGAGATTTCTTCTAATAATACTTTTGTACTTTTTATTAGTAATTCAATTTTAGTTGATTGGTTTGTTTTATTTGAAATATCATTTGCAATTATTTCATTCGATTTTTCTAAGTAAGAGATAAAATCTTCATCTTTTAGAGTTTTTAAAAGTCTAGACATTGTACTTTTGTTTATTTGTAATTTTTCACATAAAGTTACAGCTAAAATAGGTTTACCGTAATCCACGATAAACCTATAAACTTTTAAACCCTTTGATAAAGATTTTATTTGATTAGGCATTTAAAACTATTTTAATAACTCGTTGAATTTAGCTAACCACTCAGGATGAGCAGGCCAAGCAGCAGCTGTTACTAAGTTTCCATCAACTATTGCACTTTCAAATCCAATATCTGCCCATGTTCCACCACTTAAACCAACATCAGGCGCACAAGCTGGATAACAAGAACAAGTTTTGTTTTTTATTATTCCCGCAGCTGCAAGTACCAAAATACCATGACAAACAGAAGCAATGGGTTTATTTGCTTTATTAAAGTTTTGAACAATTTCAATTACTCTTGGATTGAGTCTAATATACTCAGGAGCTCTTCCTCCTGGAATTAGTAACGCATCGTAAGTTGATTCAACAACTTCATCAAATGAAGCATTTAATGTGAAGTTATGACCTGGTTTTTCTGTGTAAGTTTGATCACCCTCAAAATCATGAATGGCTGTTTTTATTTGTTCACCTGTTTTTTTATTAGGGCAAACCACATCAACAGTGTAACCTAACATTTTTAGGCATTGAAAAGGAACCATTAATTCATAATCTTCCACAAAATCACCAGCTAGTATTAAAATTCTTTTTGACATGAGTTCTCCTTAATTTTTATTAATTTTAAAGATTCTATAAGAATCTATATTAAAATAGAATTTATTTAAAATCTAGTTTTTTTCACTCTCACATAGTGAAACTTCACTGATTTTTTGAGTTTTTTATAATATAATGAAAATTATATAATCTTTTTATAGGATGTAAAAATGGATAAGAAAAAACAACTACCTTTTAATTTAAATAATTTTTTATTAGCTTTAAGTTTTGCTTTTGATTTTAGAAAAAAAGACTTAGAAAATACAACATTGGGACATTATAAAAGAGTAGCTTTTATGGCTTTACATTTAGGAATAAAACATAATCTTGAACCAAAACAACTTGCTGATTTATGCTCATATTCTTTGTGTTATGATTTAGGAAAAAATAACTTAGAAAAACTTCCTTTTTTAGATGCAAATGAGACTTTAAATAATCCTTTATTTTTAGAAATTATTTCATTTGCAAGTGATTTAGATAAAAGATTTTCTTTGGGAATTGATAATATTGAAAATAGAATAAATGCAAAAAAATTTATAGAAGAAAATAATCCTAAACTAAAAGAGATTTCAAATCAAGTAGGTTTTTGGTTGGATTTATTAAGTGAAAATGAAATTTTAATGTTTATTTATGCTTCTTTGCATGATTTTACGACTGTTTTAAATTTTGAAGAAGTTCTAAAAATTACAATAGTGTTTCATAAAATCGTAAATCCAAACTCAAAGTTTTTAGATTTTTGTGAAAAAATCACAAATGAATATGATTTTGAGCACAAAGATAAACAGACTTTTTTAATAGCAGCTTCAATGCAAAACGTAGGAAAATTAACTATTCCTTTAAAAATATTAGACAAAGAAGAGCCACTAACTTCAAATGAATATGAAATCATAAAAGCATATCCTCACTACTCAAAAAGGGTTTTATCAAATATCATGGGTTTTAATGACATTGCTGTTTGGGCTTCAAAAGTTCAAGAAAAAATCGATGGAAGCGGTTATCCAATAGGTTTAAAAGCAAAAGATTTGAGTTTAAAAGATAGACTAATGAATACTTTAAATATTTATCATGCCCTAAGGGAAGAAAAGATTTACAGAATTGCTTTTTCTCACAATGAAGCCATAAAAATTATGAAAAAAGAAGCAAAAGAGGGAAAAATAGATATTTCACTTGTGGAAGATTTTGATAGAATTTTTAAAGACTAAACAAAAAAGAGAGTTAAAAAACTCTCTTTTTTTATGGTTTAACAGTTGTTAATCCAAGACTTAACCAAGATTGCATTCCACCTCTGTACCATTTTAGTTTTGCTTCTGGATAACCAATAGCAATTAGAGCTTTCATAGATTCAGGAGATTGTCCGCACCATGCTCCATTACAAAACATTAAAATAGTTTTTGCATTTTTAAAATCATATTTACCATTTACTTTTTTTACGCCCAACATTTCCACATACTCTTCAAATTCATCAGGATATTGAGATTGTTTTAAATAAATATAAGGAATATTTACAGCACTTGGGATTGTTTCATGATAAAACCAATTTTCAGTTCTTGAATCAACCAACATCATATTTGTATTGTTTTTTGCTTTTTCTATAAAATCTAAAACTTCAACTTCACCAAAAGTTTCAACTTTATCAGAATATTTTATAGGAGAAATTTTTCCCATATAAGTTACAAAGGCTCTTTTACAATCAGCACTTACAGAATCAGCAGCTTGTCCGTTTCCACCATAAACAACTTTTGGATCAAAACCTACATCTTTACAACTATCATTTTTTTCTCTTTTTACAACGATTGTTTTTTCTTCATCTTTTGAGTTTTTGTATTTAACTTCAACTCCATCATTTTGTAAATCAACCGCGAAAAGTGAGGCACTTAATACGAAACTTCCTAATATTATTTTTAACATTTTCTCTCCTTAATATTTAAAATAAATTGTATTAAGATTATAACACAGCTATTAAAAAAATTAATAATTCTGCCGTGAAAAATAACTTTTTTAAAATAGCTCAAAATAACATCATAAGATAAAACTAGATATAATCGCGTATATTATAGAAAAACATAGGATTTTTAATGAGCGAAAAATACGAACCATCACAAGTAGAAGATAGTTTTTATAAGATTTGGGAAGAAAGAGGTTATTTTGAAATAGATGGAAATAAATCTATTCAAGAAGCAGATGCAAACGGAAAACAAAAAACATTTTCAATCATGATGCCACCTCCAAATGTAACGGGAAGTTTACATATTGGTCATGCCTTAACATTTACATTACAAGATATTATTACTAGATACAAAAGAATGGATGGGTTTAAAACTCTTTGGCAACCAGGAACTGACCATGCAGGAATTGCAACTCAAAATGTTGTTGAAAAACAATTATTAGCAGAAGGTACAACAAAAGAAGAAATCGGAAGAGAAAAATTTCTTGAAAGAGCTTGGCTTCAAAAAGAGACTTCAGGTGGAAACATAGTTCATCAAATGAGAAAATTAGGTGTTACTCCAGCTTGGAAAAGAGAAAGATTTACGATGGATGAGGGATTAAAAGAGGCTGTAAAAGAGGCTTTTATCTCTTTATACAACGAAGGTCATATCACTCAAAATAACTACATGGTAAACTGGTGTACACACGATGGTGCATTATCAGACATCGAAGTTGAACATGAAGAAGTAAACGGTAAGTTTTACCATATGATTTACAAATTTGCAGATGGAAGTGGTGAACTTCAAGTGGCAACTACAAGACCTGAAACATATTTTGGGGATACTGCAATCATGGTTCATCCAGACGATGAGAGATATAAATCAATTGTTGGGAAAGAAGTATTATTACCTTTAACGACACGAAAAATCAAAGTTATTACAGATTCTCATGTTGATATGGAGTTTGGAACAGGTGTTGTAAAAGTAACTCCTGCACACGACCAAAACGACTATGAAGTTGGGAAAAGACACGATTTAGAGTTTATCAAAGTATTTGATGAAAAAGGTATTTTAAATGAATACTGTGGGGAGTTTGCTGGACTTGAAAGATTAGAAGCTAGACCAATTATCGTAAAAGCTTTAGAAGCTCAGGGATATATTGTAAAAATTGAAGAGCATATTCACCAAGTAGGGCATTGTTACAGATGTAAAAATATTGTTGAACCATTTATCTCTCAACAATGGTTTTTAAGTTCAGAAATGGCTCAAGAATCAATCAGAAAAACAAAAGAAACTACAAAAGAAAGAGCTGCTTCTGGTGAGCATAATGGAACACTTTTCCACCCAGCACATTGGATAAATTCATATACAGCTTGGATGGATGAGTTAAGACCTTGGTGTATTTCAAGACAACTTTGGTGGGGACATAGAATTCCTGTGTTTACTTGTGAGGCTTGCGACCATCAATGGGCTGATAAAGCAGATGAACCAGAGAAATGTCCAAAATGTGGAGGAAAACATTATACTCAAGATCCAGATGTTTTAGATACTTGGTTCTCTTCAGCTCTTTGGGCTATGTCACCATTAGGTTGGGGAAATAATGGAAAATTAGAAGAGTTATATAACTCAACAGATGAAGCTGATTTTTATCCAAATTCATTGCTAATCACTGGTTTTGATATTATGTTTTTCTGGGTAGCTAGAATGATGATGATGGGTGAACACTTCAAAAAACAATTACCATTTGAAGATATTTATATGCACGCATTGGTTCGTGATGAACATGGTGCAAAAATGTCAAAATCAAAAGGAAATGTAATTGATCCACTTGATATGGTAAATGAGCATAGTGCTGATATTATCAGATTTACACTAGCATATTTATGTGTTCAAGGAAGAGACATAAAACTAGGTGCAAAAAACCTAGAGCAATTTAGAAACTTTACAAATAAACTTTATAATGCAAGTAATTTTTTACAGTTAAATGTGGAAACTTTCCCTGATTTAAAAGATATTACGATTAAAACACCACTTGGTCTTTATATGCAAAGTAAATTAAGTGATGCAGTTGATGAGTTAAGAAATGCTCTTGAAACTTACAAATTCAACGAATCAGCATCTATTTTATATAAATTCGTATGGAATGAATTCTGCGACTGGGGAATTGAATATGCAAAAGCTAGTAAAGATTCAGTAATAGAACTTGGAGCAATTTTCAAAGAAACACTTAAAATGGTATCTCCATTTATGCCATTTATTTCTGATTATTTATATCATAAATTAAGTGGAACAACACTTGAAGATGGTGATTCAATAATGATTATGAATTTCCCAAAAAACATAGCAAAAAATCAAAAAATTGAAGATATGTTTGCAATCATCGAAGAGGCAATTACAGCTATAAGAAGAGCAAAAGTTATCATAGATATGGGTAACTCAAAAATCGCAAAAGCGTATTTAAAAATCAATAAAAATATTGATAATGAAATGGCAAAACCATTTATAGAAAAATTAGCAAAAGTAGAAAATATCGAGTTTGTAACAGCAAAAGTAGAGAACTCAATCACAGATGTAAGTGATAATTTAGAAGTTTATATTCCAACTGGTGAAATTGATATGACACCAATTATAAACAAACTTACAAAACAACAAGAAAAATTAGAAAAAGAGATAGCAAAATTATCTGGAATGCTAAATAATGAAAGATTTGTAGCAAATGCACCAGCAAATGTATTAGAAGAAAATAGAGCAGGGTTGGCAAGTGCTGAAGATAAATTAGCTAAGGTTGTAGCTGAACTTAAATCTTTGAGTTAAGAAGAGTTTAGTTAGTTTTTGATAAAAGCCCTGTCAGTTTTGATGGGGCTTTTTATTTTATAATAAAATTTTTAATAAAGAGGATTATATGAAAGAATATTTACCAATTATAGCTCCAGTAATTGCTGGTTTATTTTCACTAGGTGCCATAATATTTACATGGATATTTAAAAAATCTTTTGAAAAACAATTGAGAAAAATTTCTGAACATGACGAATTAAAAAATTTATATATTAAAACTTATGAAATGATTGAAGAATTAATTAAAGGGACTATTAATCGTAAAGAAAATAATCTAAATTCACAATTTAGTAAATTAACTGCTGAAATTAATATGTTAGCTTCAACTGAAATTATAGAAAAGTATAAGTTGGTGATAGATTTATATGAAAAATGGGCTGATTTATTTATAAAAGCCTATCCTCCTTCTGCAAATGGGTATAAAATTGTATATTCTAAATCAATGGATTCAACATTAAAATATAAAGAGCCAGCAAAAAATGCTTATGAAATATTATATAAAGAATATGAATGTTTACATGAACTTATGCGTTTAGAAATAAAAAAGAATAAATTAAAATAAAAAATATAAAAGTTTTCTTGTTCCCATCGTCCTCGATGGGAATACATACTACAAAACTATTTTTTCTAAAAGTATAAAAGTCATTACTTCTTCTTGCTTTATATGGACAAAGTAAGCTAAACTTCAAGTGATGATGAAATACAAAAATGTAATTTTCATCCAAATTCAAAAAATTTAGCAAAATCTTTATGTGCAACAGCCGATGGAATGTTTTTATTATCAGTTAAGATAGAAAATTATGATTTAAAAACAGAATTAACAAATTACTTTTTAGAGATTGAAAAGTTATCAAAAATAAATTAAAAGAAATTATATGAACGTTACAAAAGATAAAATATCATCGGTTTTTTTCCAATATTCAATACCTGCTGTATTAGGAATGTTGGCTATTTCATCAGCAAATATTGTTGATGGATTTTTTATAGGAAATTATGTAGGTGATTTTGGACTTGCGGCAATTAATATAACTTTTCCTATTTTCTCTTTACTATTTGGATTTGCCTTAATGTTGGCAATTGGTAGCAGTGTTGTATCTGGAAAACTAATTGGTCAAGGAGATATTAAAAATGCTTCTATTATTTTTAGTAAAACTATGGTTTGTATCACTCTTTTTAGTTTTATAACTTGCACACTTTTATTTTTAAATATAGAGACTATTTTGCATCTTTTTGGAGCGGATGAAAACTTGACAAAAATTGCAATAGAGTATTTATCTGTTATATTAATTTTTATTCCTTTTTTGATGATAGGAGTAGTTTTAGATTATTTTGTAAGAGTTGATAATAGACCAAATCTCGCTTTCATAGCTTTACTTTCAAGTGCCCTTATAAATGTAATATTAGATTGGTTTTTGATTGTATATTTGCAAAAAGGTATTTTTGGAGCAGCCTTAGCAACTGGTATTTCTCAACTGGCTTTAATATTTATTTTACTACCTCATTTTTTTTCAAAAAAAGCAACACTTAAATTTGTAAAACCAATAGGAAGTTATATTCAAATAATAAAAGCTTCTTACAATGGAGCTTCTGAGTTTGTAAATGAAATTTCTGTAGGAATAACAACTTTGATTTTTAACTATGTGATGATAAAAAATTTTGATATAGAAGGAATTGCAGCATTTACAGTTATCAATTATCTTTTATTGATTGGAATAATGATAAGTTTTGGAATAAGTGATTCTTTACAACCAATTATTAGTAAAAATTTTGGAGCAAAAGAAAATAAAAGAATAGAAGAGTTTTTAAAATTAGCTTTTATAACTACAGGAGTGGTTGGTGTTGTAATGATATTGTTAATTATATTTACCCCAAATACACTTGCGAATATTTTTTTAGAAGATACAAATTATAAAACAAAACAAATAGTTCTGAGTTTTGCCACATTTATTTGGATAGCTTTTCTTTTTGATGGAGTTAATCTTGTAATTTCAGCTTATTTTACTGCAATTCATAAGCCTTTACATTCAATGATTATTGCAGTATCAAGAAGTTTTATTTTCCCTATATTTTTTATATTTACTTTACCATTTTTCTTTGATTTAAATGGAATATTTATGGCAATACCAATGGCAGAATTTGTTACTTTTATAATTTCAGTGATTTTATATAGAAAATTTAGCCCTAAAAAAATAATTCATTTATGAATAAAAAAACAAAAAGATAACTATGGATGCAATCATCAAATAGGCAGAATTTATCCCTTCTTTATTTAAAATCAAGAAAAAGCACTTATTCAGATACAATGAATATAAGATTATAGACATGTGGCAGAAAGCTGCTAGATTTATTTGCTAAATTATAGTGATAGGAGAAGTGAAATGCTTGAAACTATTGTACTTATTTTGGTTGTTCTATGGATTTTAGGACTAGTTACTTCAACTACTATGGGTGGATTAATTCATATTTTATTAGTTGTTGCAATTATAGTGGTTTTAATCCGTATTATTAGAGGCCAACGACTATAAAGATATTTAAAAAAGGAAGATAAAATGATGCTAACAAAAATAATAGCAATTTTACTAGTTGCAATAGGTGTTATAGGACTTGTATATGGAAATATCAGTTACACAAAAGAGGTTCAAAACACTCAAATAGGACCAGTTGAATTATCTATCAAAGATAAAGAAACAATTAATATTCCTATTTGGGCTGGAGTTGGTTCGATTGTAGTTGGAAGTATGCTTTTACTTATTGGAAGAAGAAAATTATAAACTTATAGTTTATAAAATAAAAAATCCCATAGAATAATGGGATTTTTTTTTAGCTATATTTATCTACTAACTGCATATAAATTATATTTTTTTAAGAATTCCATATCTTCATCATCTTTTACATTTTCAGCAAAAACTTTTATATTTAATAAAGTTGCTAATTCACCAATAGACTCAATAAAGCTTTGTTTAGAATAATCTTTACAAATATCACAAGTATAATCCCTCGCAAGTCTTATATAATCAAGGTTGAAATCTTTTAGATTACCAAGAGGAATAAACTTAGTTTCAAATCTTTTTATGATTATTTTTGCTCCACATTTGTGTATTTCATCTGCAAAAAATTTGAATTTATCTACATTTTTGGCAACAGCATAAGCCGTTGCAGAAAATACAAGTTGCGCAGCAATAGCTTTATTTTCAATAATTTTATTTTTAATCCATGCAATAAATGCTGTATTATTGATAGACTCTAAAGATAAGTTTATTGAAATATCGTGTTTAATACTATTTATTATGATATGTTGGATAACTTTTTCAATAACTTTTTTATCAAACTCAACTATTTTTTCATATTTTTCTGCAATAGAAACAAACGTTCCAATTGGAATATTATTTCCATCTTTATCTTTTATATTTGTAAATGCTTCTTGCATAACAATTTTGTCATCAATTGTATTTAGAGTTTTAGAATTTCCAATATAATTAACCTCAAATTTAGAGTTATTTATAATATCAAAAACTAAATCTCTCCATGATTCCATATCTCTTGAAAGTTCATTTGCATCTGTAATAAAAAATTCATTTGGTCCAATTAAAGTAGCTTTTTCATAAGCTTGAGTTGCACTTTGTAAAATCTCAGGTGTAGTTCCAATGGGATTAAAAGGAGTTCCACCAATATGAACAATCTCTTTTTTATTAAATTCTATTGATAATTCTTCAAAACTTTTTTGAAGTTGTTTTGAAAAACTTATTGCATCTTCATAAGTAGAATCTTTTGCAATTAAAGCAAACTCTGAACCAAAAAATCTATATGCACTTATTTTTAGATTTTTGTATTTGCTAGTTCTTAAAATTTTTGCAAATTTTTTAATAAAATCATTTACTTCATTTGTTGTATGAGCTTTTGCAAAAGATGCTAAGTCTGTAATTTTTATTACAAAAACATAACCAGTTGATTTATTTATAAACATATGTTTCATATCTGTTTCAAAATTTTGTTTTAAACAAAGTCCAGTTAAATCATCAGTTGATAACTTTTTGCTTAAATTTTCAAGGGTATTGTTTAATCTATTTATAATAGCTTCTATTTTTGTTGACATATCATTAAATGCAATTGCAACTGCTTTTATTTCTGTTGTCCAAGGAAGTTGTTTTATTGTTCCAAATTTTCCACTTGCAATATTATTTGCTAATTTTTCTAAATTTTTTAAAGGTTTTAAAATATATTGAACAAAAATAAATAGAATAACCATTGAAATAATAAAGGCAATAATTGCATAAATACTCGCACTTTTTGCTTGGTCATATAGTTTTGCATAAGCATCACCTGGATTTGCACTTACATAAATAATTGCACTTGTTTGCCAACCATCACTTATTTCACTCGATTTTTCTTCAAGTTCAAGTGGAATTAAATGAATAAACCATTCAGGAATATAATTAAATTTTACATCTCTTGATACTTTTACTAAAACTTTATTTACATTTAAAGAAGCAGATGTATTAATTTTTTTATCATTATTTTTTGTTGCTGTAAAAGAAAAAGTGATATTTTTATTGTTTACATAATTTTCATTTGGAGTAAAAATATATTCATTTTCTACTTCTTCTGTAGGTGTTTGATCTTCTACTTTTTCTTCAGTTATATTTTCAAGAGCATTTAGTTCATTTTCCATACTAGAAACAGAAGTTAATATCTCAAGCTTTCCAATTTTTTCATCAATTTGTACATTAGAAATTTGCCATTTTCCCTCAGGTAAATCTTTTACATTTTTTAATAAATCACTGTCTTTTATAGAAAAATAAGAGTTTTCCAATCTGATTTCTTTATAAAAACCTCTATTTGCAATAGCATTTATTATGGATTCAATTTCAGGATTACTTTTATCTTTTAAAAGATTTTTTAAACTCATTCCCAATGAAGTGGCAGTATCTTGAGCTTTTGTTACTGACTCAATTTCTAAATATTCTTTAGTATTTTTAACACTAATGATAAAATTACCTGTAAAAATCATAAAAAATATTATTGATATGATTATATATAACTGTTTAGATAAAGACATTTTGTATTCCTTTTTTAAAATCTACTCATTAAATCTTTCCAAGATTTAAGTTCATTATTTCCAACTCTTGCTTCACCTTTTGTTTTTGCTTGCCATAATCCAGAAGCATTAAAGCTATAAACAGGTTTTAAATCGGGTCGTTTAGATGCAACTTGTAAAGTTTTATTGATATTATCTAAAACTATTGGTTCAACCCCTGTTTTATGATAATAAGTTAAAACCATGTGCGCTTGTTCAAATTTACTATTTGCTTTTTTGTAAGATACATAGGTAATTCTTAATTTCTCATCTGAAATCCCTAGTTTAACCAAAGAAAAATATTTTGCAATTGCATAATCTTCGCAATCTCCAGCTCCACTTCCCATAAATTCGAAAGGTGTTGCCCAATAATCTTTTTCTCCCCAAACACTTAAATCGGTTTTATAAGTGATTTTATTAAAAAAATCATTTACATTTTTGATTTTATTTAAGATAGTTTCATCTTTTGAAGATTCCAACATAGCATCCCATTCTTCAACTCTAGTTCTAGCTTGGGTACCATATTTATTTTCAATAGATTTTAGTTGAGATTCATCGATATTAAAAGTTTTTGAAGCAGTTGAAAATAAAGAGAAAAAAGAGATAAGAACAAAAGATATTATTAATATTTTTTGCATCTTAATCTCCCTTTTTTTATTTCTATAATAGCTAATATTTCATTAAAAATGAAATATTATTTTAGAAGATTTTTTACTTCTTGTTCAGATATTAAATCACTATCATATTTAATAGCAATTATATTTTCTGTATTGTTTATATACCATTCTTCAATAGCATTATTTTCTAATTTTCCACTATTTTCTAATTTATATTCATCTAAATTTAAATAAATAAATTTTTTCTTAGCTGGATTTGGCATTGTAACAATCAAAATAGCCCATAAAATGCAAACTACGGCAATCACAACAACTAAAGTATCCATTGATGCACTTTCATAAAATGCACCACCAAGAAGTCCACCTAAGAAAGTTCCCACATAACCAGCAGAAGTGAAAATTCCTAAAACTAAACCTCTTTGGTGAACTTTTGCAAACTTAGCTGCAAGTGATTGCATGATTGGTTCGTGCATATTAAATCCAATAAAAAAGATAACAACACCAATTACAAAAACAGTTGAGTTTGAACTAAATCCAATTACTAAATAAGAAATTGCAAAAAGAATAATTCCAATAATAAGAATTTCTTTAAATTTACCTTTTTTTTCAGCTAATACAGCAGCAGGTCCCATAGCAATTATTCCAAAAATCATAGCTGGAAGATAAACTTTCCATAATTCTGCCATTTGCCAATCAAAGTTTTTGATTAAAGTCATTGGAATAATCATAAAAGCAAAAGTCATTAAACCTTTTTGTAAAAAGTTTGTGATGTTCATTTTTATTAAATTTGCATTTCCTAAAATCTCACCTAAATTTGCTTTTTCTTTATAAGTGTGTGTGATTTTTGGAGGATTTGGAACAAATTTTATTAAAACAAAAATCGAAGCTAATGCTAAAAATAAAGTTATATAAAATAAAGATTCAACACCAAAAGCAGCTCCAATAGTAGGACCTGCAATCATAGAAATAGCAAAAGCAAAAGCAATAGAAGAACCCATAACCGCCATTGCTTTTGGTCTTTGTTCTTCTTTTACTAAGTCACTAATCATCGCAGTTACAACAGCACCAATAGAACCTGCACCTTGTAAAAGTCTTCCGAAAATTAAAGTATAAATATCTGTTGAAAATGCACAAATTAATGAACCTATTGCAAAAATCAATAGACCAAAAATAATAGTACCTTTTCTACTAAATTTATCACTAATTACTCCAAAAGGAATTTGAAATAACATTTGGGTTAAAGCATAACCACCAATTACAATCCCAACTAAAGTTGGAGTTGCACCTTCTAAATTTATAGCGTATACTGATATTACTGGTAAAACTAAAAATAGACCGAAAAATCTTAGGGCAATAATAGCACTAAGAGGTAAAACTGATTTAATCATATATAATCCTAAACATATTATAATTTTGTGCGATTATAGTTAATAATAGTTAATAATAGGTTGAAAAGGATTATAGTGAAGATAGTATTAGCCTCAGCAAACAAAGGAAAAATAGCAGAGTTCCAAAAACTAATGCCAGATGATGAAGTTCTTGCATTTAGTGAAATTTTAGGACAAATAGAAATAGACGAAGATCAAGATAGTTTTAAGGGAAATGCTGTAAAAAAAGCTAGAACTATTTATGATTTATTAATAGAAAGAGGCATCAAAGATGTTATTGTAATTTCAGATGATTCAGGAATCTCAGTTCCTGTATTAAATAATGCTCCTGGAATTTATAGTGCTAGATATGCTGGATTAAATGCAAGTGATAAAGATAATAATGAAAAATTAAAGTCTGAGTTAAATAACTTAGGTTTAGAAAAAACACCTGCGTTTTATACCGCTTGTATTGCCTTAGTTTATAAAAATGAAGTTTATACGGTTCATGGTTGGATGCATGGAGATGTTATAAATAAAGAACTAGGTGAGAATGGTTTTGGATATGATCCGATGTTTATTCCAACAGGTTTTGACAAAACTTTAGGAGAATTACCAAGTGAAGTAAAAAAAGAATTTTCTCACAGAAGTAAAGCCTTAAAATTAGCAATTAAAGTTTTAGAAGTTATTCTTTAGTAATTCTTTCATAAAGTGAAATATTATAATCTTTTGCTTTTACAAAAATATCTACATTAAAAATAGAGCCTTTTTGCTCTATTTGAGCAAAAATGTTAAATAAATCATCATCAACTTTTAGATGAGTTATATCTTTTAAATCCAATTCATTTATATAATTCTTTAAAAAGTTTTTATGATTTTTTGCTTGAATATATAAATATTGGTTTGTTAAATTTGTGTTTTTTAATGATTTTGTTTCTAAAATAAAAATACCTAAAACTGAAAAAGTTGTTATTAGAACTATTGTCAAAAGTAAAGTATAAGCTTTTTTCATAGTGAAAACTCCCAAGTTTGAACTATTTTATTATCTAAATTTATAAAAATTATTATTTTGTTTGCTGATTTATTTAAAGTAAATTCTTCTATTTTTTCTAAAAGTAAAAAGTTCTCAAAATATAAATTTTGGTTTGAATACGTAAATTTTTCTATCTCTTTTAGATGTTTTTCAAAAAATATTTTTGTTGATAATAAATCTATTTTTTGAATTTCGAGTTGTTGATTAACTCTATTTTCAAAAAATAGCTCTTTTGTAAAAAGTGTTGAATATATTATTACTATTGAAGAGATAATTAAAGTTAAGATTATTTCAAGAAGAGAAAAACTATTTTTCATATTTAAAGATTTTTATATTTTCATTTTCAAATTGATATTTAGAAACTGTGACATTTTGTGTTGTTTCTTGATTTTGTGTAATTTGTAGGGTTTGATTTATTTTTGTAAAATTTTTATAATCTTTTGTATCAAAACTATTTTCCAAGTTATTTAATAACATGAAATTCTTTTGATCTATCTCATCATGATAAGAAGAATATATAAATCCACTTATCACGATAGATAAAAAAGTAATACTGATTAATGTTTCAATTAAAGTAAAACTATTTTTTACCAAGTTCTAAAGCTTTTTTGTATGATTCTTCAACAGCTTTTATCATCGCATCTCTAACACCTGATTCTTCAAGTTTTGCATAACCAGCAGCAGTTGTTCCACCAGGACTCATAACTGAATCTTTTATAATTGCTGGATGAGAATGTTTAAGTAATGAAGCAGTTCCACTAAATAAACCTTGAACTAATTGATTACTAAGATGTCTTTCCAATCCCGCTTTAACTGCACCATCTGCTAATGCTTCTGCAATTAAAGCCAAAAATGCAGGTCCACTTCCAGCAACAGCTGTTGCAATATCAAGTTGGTCTTCTGTATTTACCCAAATTGCTTGCCCTATACTTGCAAAAATTTCCATCGCAATAATTTTTGCTTCTTGATCTCCTGTTATTGTAGTCATTGAATTTTGAACAGATGCTGCAACATTTGGCATAGTTCTTATATAATGTTTTGCTTTTATTTGTTTTCTTAAAGTTTCAAGTTTTGTTCCAGCTAAAATAGATAATAATATGTTTGCATTCCCTGTAAGTCTTGCTGATATACTTTCTAATGCATATGGTTTTACACAAAATATTACATTTTTCCCCGTAATATTTTCATTTTCTTCTAATACTTTTATTGTAATTTGTGGTATTTTTTCGTGGATAATTTTTAATTTATCTCCATCTCTTCCGATGATTTCAACTTCATGATTTTTTATTAAACCTCTTGCTAATGATTGAGCCATAATACCATTACCAATTAATGTAAGTTTCATTATATTGCCTTTTTAATTATTTTGCTCAATTATAGCAGATAATTCCTAAGCTAGTATTAGATAGAATATCACTTTTATGAGAAAGGATATTCTAAAATGAACAAAAGCTTTAAATTTAAAAATTTATTATTAATAGCTTGTACTGCCTTTGTATTTACTGCTTGCTCTTCAAAAGAAGAACAAGAGTACAATAAACCAGCGTTATATTGGTATAACAAAATGTTAAAACAGATTGCTTCTAGCGATTTAGACGCAGCAGATGATACATATACATCACTAGAAAGTGAACACAGAAATACTCCTTTTGTTCCAACAGCTATGTTGATATTAGTTAATGCACATATTGATGAAGAAGAATACGCTCTAGCAAACTTCTATTTAGATGAGTACATAAAAAGATTTGGTCTTAGTAAAGACATCGATTATGCAAGATACTTAAAAATTAAAGCAAACTTTTTAGGGTTCAAATACCAATTTAGAGATCAACAACTAATCGAAGATACTTTAGTTCAAATTGAAGACTTTAAAGTAAAATATAAAAATTCTCCTTATATGCCTTTAGTTGATACAATTAATTCAAGATTATATATGGCAAAAGCTTCAATGGATAAAGAAATTGCAGAACTTTATATCAGAAGAGATAAAGAATTAGGAAGTGCTTTTTATGATCAAAAAGTAAAAAATACTTGGGTTGAACCAACAGAAATCGAACCTGTAAAAGTACCTTGGTACAGATCAATTTTTGAATAAATATTATAAATTTTAGGAGTTAAAATAGATGGAATTAGAAAATTATGATGAATTCCCACAAACTATACCTTTAATAATAGAAGATGATATATTTTTATATCCTTTTATGATTGCTCCTTTGTTTTTAAGCAATGAAGAAAATATTAAAGCAGTTGAATATGCAATAGAACATAACAAACTTGTAATTGTTACTGTTTCAAAACATGGGAAAGAAGGAAAAAGAGAAGTAGATTCTTTTTATAATGTTGGAGTTGTTGGAAATATTATGAGAAAAGTATCTTTGCCTGATGGTAAGATAAAAGTTCTTTTTCAAGGTTTAGTAAAAGGTCATATCTCAGAATTTACAAAAGAAGATTCATTATTTGCAAAAGTTGATATTTTAAAAAGTGAAGAATCAAATGAAGAGAGTATTAAATCAGTTATTGAAGTATTGATTGAAAATGTAAAAAAACTATCAAGATTAAATATCAAATTTCCAGCTGATTTAGTAAAAACAATAGAAGAAAACGATGATGCAACAAGAATTGCAGATTTAATTTCATCTGTTTTAAAAGTAAAAAAAGATGAAGCTTATAAATTATTTGCTCAAACAAATATTGAACAAAGATTATTTGATATTATTGAAGTTATAAAAAAAGAGATTGAATCTTTTAAAATTCAAAAAGAGATTACTCAAAAAGTAAACTCTAAAATTGAAAAAACTCATAAAGATTATTTCCTAAAAGAACAAATTAAAGCTATTCAAAAAGAACTTGGAAGTGATACTCAAAAAGATGAAGAAGTTAAATCTTATAAAAAAAGATTAAAAGCAAAAAAAGACTTTATGCCAAAAGAAGGTTATAAAGAAACTAAAAAACAAATAGAGAAATTAGGTCGAATGAATCCTGATTCTCCTGATGCTTCACTTTTACAAACTTATGTAGAACAAGTTTTAGATATTCCTTTTGGTGAATATGCAGATGAAAAAATATCTGTAAAAAATGTTGAAGAACAATTAAACAAAGACCATTATTCTTTAACTAAACCAAAAGAGAGAATTTCTGAATATTTTGCTGTTAAACAACTGCTTGAACAAAGAAATATTGAAGATTTAAAATCAAAAGGTACAGTTTTATGTTTTGTAGGACCTCCCGGTGTTGGTAAAACTTCACTTGCAAATTCTATTGCAAAAGCATTACAAAGACCACTAATCAGAGTTGCGCTTGGTGGAATGGAAGATGTAAATGAACTAAGAGGTCATAGAAGAACTTATGTTGGTGCAATGCCAGGACGTCTTGTAAAAGGTCTTATTGACGCAAAAAAAATGAATCCAGTAATGGTTTTAGATGAGATTGATAAACTAGGAGCTAATCACAGAGGTGATCCAACTGCTGTTATGTTAGAGATTTTAGACCCAGAACAAAATCATGAATTTAGAGATTTATATTTAAATTTCCCAATAGATTTATCTCAAGTTATTTTTGTATCAACTGCAAATGATGTTAGAAAAATTCCAGCACCATTAAGAGATAGAATGGAGTTTATTGAAATTTCTTCTTATACTCCAAATGAAAAATATCATATTGCAAAAGATTATTTAATTCCTCAAGAATTGGCTAAACATGGACTTAAAAAATCTGAGATTAATTTAAATAAAGCGACGATTGAACTAATAATTGAAAAATATACAAGAGAAGCTGGAGTAAGAAATTTACGAAGAGTATTCTCAAAACTATTTAGAAAAGTTGTAAAACAGATTTTAAATGATGAAACATTAGAAAAAGTAACTATTGGAACAAAAGATTTAAAAGCATATTTAGATAATCCAATTTTTGAAATTGACCCAGCTGATAAGAAAAATTCAATTGGAATTGCAAATGGACTTGCTTGGACTTCTGTTGGTGGAGATGTACTTAAATCTGAAGCTATTAAGTTAAAAGGAAAAGGTAGTTTATCTGTAACTGGAAACTTAGGTGAAGTGATGAAAGAGTCTTCAAGAATTTCATATTCAGTTGTAAAAGTTCTTATTGATAATGGAACTTTAAAAATTGATGATAAAATCATTCCAAAAACTCCACAAGAAGAGACAGATAAAGTAAAAGTTGATCCTAGTGAAGTTTATAAAAGATTTGATATTCACTTACATATTCCAGAAGGTGCAACTCCAAAAGATGGACCAAGTGCTGGAATTACAATGGCTTTAACAATGGCTTCTGTTTTATCTGAACGACCTATTAAATCTGATATTGCAATGACAGGTGAACTTACACTTTCAGGAAAAGTTTTACCTATTGGTGGACTAAAAGAGAAATTAATCGCAGCATATAAAGCAAAAATGAAAAAAGCTTTAATTCCTAGAAAAAATTTCGAGAGAGATTTAGATGAAATTCCTCAAGAAGTAAAAGATGCAATGGAAATAAAAGCTGTTGATGTAATAGAAGATGTTTTAAAAGAAGCATTAGTTTAACTACCCAAAATGGAAGCTAGAAATTTTCTAGCTTCATCTCAATGATTACTTCTAAAGGTTCAAAATCATGTTAAAAAGCTTTAGTAAAAAAGATTTTACAGCCACAAATATTCTGATAATCATCACAATTTTAATGTATGTTATTCAAATAAATATTCCCAAAGGTGGTTTATTATTTGGATTAAATCTATATTTTCTAGTATATGATTTTTGGTGGCAACCACTAAGTTCAATGTTTGCTCATGGTGGAATTGCCCATCTTGGAATGAATATGTTTGTTCTTTGGCAATTTGGAAATTTAATAGAGAGATTTAAAGGTGCAAAAGAGTTAGTAGCTTTATATTTAATAAGCGGATTATTAACTTCTCTTTTATCATTTGCTTATATTTTTTATTTAGACAATCAAGTAAATTTAGTTGGAGCATCAGGAGCAATTTGTGCCTTACTTGGATATGTGGCCTATTATGATAAAGCGCAAAGAAGCGGAATAATAACTTGGGTGTTATTAATCTCTGTTGCTCCACTTATAATTGGACTTCCAATAGCTTGGTATGCTCATTTTATTGGTTTAGCAGTTGGATTTTTATATGCAATTATTAGAAGATAATTAGTTATTTAGAAAATAAGTAACTAAACTCATAACAAATAAAACAATAACCATTCCAACAAATACATCTTTTAGAGTTACCGTTGGATTTAAAATCCCACAATATGGACATTGTCTTTTTTTTGCATCAATTTCATTTTTACAGTTTTTACAAGTTGCTATGATTTATCCTTTTGAAATTTTTGAAATAGTAACATACTAATGTTAAGATAAATCAACAAAAAAGGATAAAAATGCAAGAAATACATATTCAATGCCCATATTGTTTACAAGCTATTTCAATTCTTTTAGATTGTGGTGCTTATGGACACGAAACTGTAGTAGATGATTGTGAAGTGTGTTGTCGACCAATTGAAATCTCTTATATCGTTGAAAATGGTGAAATAAAAACTTATTCTTATAATAGTATTGAAGGAAATGAATTTTAATGGAAGTAAAATCAATCTTATTTGTGTGTCTTGGAAATATTTGTCGTTCACCACTTGCTGAGGGAATTGCAAAAAATTATATAAAAGAAAAAAATTTAAATTTAGTGATTGAAAGTGCAGGAACTGGACATTGGCATATTGGTGAAAAACCTTGTGATAATTCGATAAAAGTTGCACTTTTAAATGGTGTTGATATTTCAAAGCAAAAAGCTCAACAAGTAAAAAAGTCTGACTTTAAAAACTTTGATTTGATAGTTGGTCTTGATGATAGCAATATTTCAAATTTAAAAAACTTAGGTTGTAAAAATCCTATAAAACTTGGTGATTTTGGTTTTAATGGAGAGTGTGTTCCTGACCCATATTTTTTTGATGGATTTGAAGGTTTTGATAAAGTTTTTGAGATGATTGATGTTTGTGTTAGAAATCTAATTGATGAAAAAGTAAAGAGCGCTTAGGCTTCTTTACTTATTTCACTTTTTTGTGAGCTAAAACCCATAATTCGACTTTTTCAGTCTCTCTTGAATCTGTTCTTTGTGTTCTTCTTGATGAAGCTCTTACTTCACGTCTTAAGTGTAAATCTTTTCTAAATCTATTGTTTTTTTGTAGTTCTTCAATTATTGGATGAATGCTTTGATTATCAACTTCTTGAGCAAGATTTGAGAATATTAAAACTAATTTTCCATCTTCTTTTAGATATTTTTTTGCTTCTTCAAAAAACCTTGGAAATAGGTCTTTTTCATAATACATAGCTTTATCAATTCCCTCTTCTAAATTATGTTTTGCCAATAACCAAGGAGGATTAAATACAATTACATCTACTTTTCTATCAAAATCTCCAAATAAATCACAATGATTTAGAGTTATTTTCTTTTGAAAATCTAATCTTCTACCCTCTTTATAAACACCAATAATCGCATTCTTATTTGTATCTGTTGCATAAACATTTTCAAACCCATTTTGAATTAATTGATATGTTAAAATACCACTTCCCACACCAATATCAATGGCATTATCTTTAGGTCCATCATATTTTTTTAACCACTTATCAAACAGTTTTAAATGATCAAATCTTGTTGGGAAATATGTTCCATAATAAGGATGAATCGTTAAATTCAAAGTTTTAATCTCAATCCCTTTTTCATGCCATTGCCATGAACTATTCATTCCTTGAACTTCTGGAAAAGATATATAAAATTCTGTTACTTCTGGATAAAGTGATTCTAACCAACCAATATTCGGAGCTTTTTTAACATCAAGTTTATTATCTTTTACTTTGATTAGTAATCTGTGTGAAGCTTTTCTAAAGGCTGAGCGATAATCTCTTTGTCCTTGAAAACTTTTGTCATTGAATTTTTCTGAAAGATTCTTTTTTAGCTCAGCAAGAACTTGTAAACCATTACTGTAATATTCTTCAACAAAAACATATTTTCCTGCAATCATTTGCGCAACAACTGATTGAGTATCCATTTTTCTATAAAATTTTATACCTTCGATTGGCGAAGTTATAATATTAGGTCTATCTGGTTTGATAGATTGTAAATTTGTAGCCATATAATTATTCCCTTTATCTAGTGTGGCAGTTTATTGTATGCAGGCTTAGATTTGGGTTGGAAATTTAGAATATTGGTGATTTGCTTGGTATAGTTAGGGTTTTTTATTGTGTGGCGTTATAATAATTAAAAAATAAGTTAGTAAAATGCCAACACAAAAAAATATTTTAACTTTTTTTATAAATATTAAACCACAATTGTAAAAAATGGAATACAACTACTTAGATAAAAATAATGTAAAGAAATAGTTTACAATAAATTTCAAATTAAAAGTTATGTTTTATATGTCTAAATTAAAATAAATATTTTTTATGATTATCGATTTTTTCACAACTACCACAAACATTAATATAATCTTTTTCATCAACTAAACAAATTACACATGGGTTATTACTAATAATATCCCTTTTAATTTTATTGTTTTGACAAAATTTATTAGCAATATAAGTTACATTCATAGAAGGGTCTTGGCATAATTGCTCTAAAATCTGTTTTGTTGAAGCTATGTTTTTTGCAACACTTCTTCTTACTGAAACATATACTGATTTTGCTAGCAGTGCTAATATACTTTCATCTTTTGTATTTTGAGCTAGAATTATTTGGTCTATTTCTATCATATTTGTATAATTCATGCTGTATTTTTCCCTTTAATTTATTATTATAATAAGAATTATATTATTTTATAGCTTATCAGTAAATAAAATAATATAAGTAAATTGCATCATTAAAAAATTATTAAAAATTAATATATCTATAAATATACTATTTTATAACTCAATATGAAATTATTATATTTATAGATGGTCAAAATTAATATTCTTGATAGAAAAATAAATATAAGATATATATTATCCTATTTTATGTTCTCTTTTGGTAAGCTTCTTGCATATATATAAACAAATATTTATCAAAAGAGAAAAATTATGAAATTAAACGAATTAAAACTTGAAGTTGATTATTTTGAGTTTGATGAAAAGTACTATCACAAAGTAAATCCTACACCTCTTAAAAATCCTAAACTTGTATCATTTAACCCACTTGCCTGTAACTTGATTAACCTTGATTATGAAGAGTGCCAAACTTTAGATTTTGTAGATTTTATAAATGGTAGTAAGATTTTAGAAGGTTCAACTCCTTATGCTATGGCTTATGCTGGGCATCAATTTGGTTATTTTGTTCCACAGCTTGGTGATGGAAGAGCTATAAATTTGGGTGCGGTTAATAACTGGCATTTACAAACAAAAGGTTCAGGACTTACACGATATTCACGACAAGGTGATGGAAGAGCGGTTTTGCGTTCATCTATACGAGAATATCTTATGAGTGAAGCGATGTTTGGTCTTGGAATTCCTACAACTAGGGCTTTGGGAATTATCGATTCTGATTCTTTTGCTCATAGGGATTGGGAACAAGAATCATGTTCGATAGTTTTACGAATGTCACCATCTTGGATTAGAGTTGGAACATTTGAATTTTTTGCACGAAGTAGGGATAAAGAGACAATATCTCAACTAGCTGATTATGTGATAAAACAGTCATATCCACATTTGGAAAATCAAGAGAACAAATATGAAAAAATGTTTTATTCTTTAGTAGATAAAACAGCTGAACTAATAGCTTTATGGCAAGTTTATGGATTTCAACATGGAGTTATGAATACTGATAATTTCTCAGTTGCTGGTCTTACTATTGATTATGGTCCTTATGTTTTTATGGATTATTTTGAAAAAAATGCTATTTGTAATCACACAGACGCAGAGGGAAGATACTCTTATAATAACCAACCTTATGTTGCTAGATGGAATTTGTTTGCATTAATAAATGCTTTAAAATTGATTTGTGATGAGAGTAAAATAGAGTCTTACATGAAAGCATTTTTACCACAACATGAAAAAGTATATTTAGATTTAATGAACAAAAGATTAGGTTTAGATGCTTTAAAAAGTGGGAACTCAAATCTTCATTTGATTTTAGAGTTACTTGGAAGTTTAGAAAATGCAAAAATGGATTACAATGTTTTCTTTTATAGACTTACCCATCTCAAATCTTTTGAAGATTTAAGTTCTATCCTTGATATTGCAGTTTTTCAAGAGCCACTCAAAATATGGTTTGAATCTTATAAAAAAGTATGCTTTGAGCAAAAAACAACTTTTGAATCAAGATTTGAAGTTATGAAAAAAGTGAATCCAAAATATATTTTAAAAAACTATATTCTTCAAGAAGCTATTGAAAAAGCCCATGAGGGAGATTATACTTTGGTAAATGATTTATTAGAAATTGCTCAAAATCCCTATGATGAGCATCCTGCTTTTGAAAGATATGCTTTACCAACACCTATGAAACATGCAAATATAAAACTATCTTGTTCTTCTTAAATTAATAGCTCAAAAGAGCTATTAATTATTTTAAATATTTATTGACCATTGGTCAGAAATTCAAAATAAATTAAGTTTCTCTTAGTATACTTTCAAACTTGACCGACGGTCAGTCAATAAAAAATAATATTTTTTAAGGATAATCATGGCACCAAGAGTTGATAAAGAACAAAGAAGAAAAGAGATTGCAATGGCATGTGTTGATTTAATATATGATATTGGAATAAAAAATTTAACAGTTGCACAAGTTGCACAAGTTGCTGGTATTGGCAAAGGAACTATTTACGAATATTTTGAAAATAAAGATGATATTGTTTTTGAAATAATGAATATTCACGTAGAAGAAAATCACAAACAATTTTTAGAAACAATCAAAACAATCAAAACTACTAAAGAGAAGATATTTTTATGTTTCAAGTTTGTATTAGATGATAGTGAGGAAAACTTAAGACATTTTAATGGATATAAAGAATATGTATCTATTGTTTTATCAGATGAAAATGATGTAATGTGTGAATTTAATGGAAGTTGTAAAGTATTTTTTGATTTACAATTACGAAAAATTATTCAAGAGGGAATTGATAATAATGAATTAATTCCAGAAGCTATGAACTTAGCTGAGGGATTATTAGTTTTTGAAAAAGGATTAGCACTTTTAAAAATGAGTCAGAAAAATTTTGATGCAAAATATGTAGGTGAATCCTTTTTAAATAATCTATGGGAGTTAATAAAAGTAAAATGATAAGTAGAAGATATGAAAGAATAGTTTTCGCCTTTTTTATGGCGTTGTTTATGAGTTTTATTATGAGCTTCATAATTACATTTATAAATTTAGGTTTTGTTGATAGTTTTATCTCTAGTTGGTTAAGAGCATGGGGAATCGCATTTGCGTGTGCATTTCCAATAATAGTTGTTGTTGCACCAATAGTTCATAAAATTGTTCACAAATTAATGGCAAAAATATAAGGAAAAAAAAATGATAAAAAGAATTAGTTTAGTTTTAGTATCTAGCTTTTTAATGTTTTCAAATTTAAATGCAGCGGAAGTTTCTCAAACTGCATTAGTTGAAACTCAAGCATTAAAAAAACAAGAAGTAAATGATTTACAAGAGTTTGTGGGAACAGTAAATTTTGATAAAAAATCAAAGATTGCCAGTGAAACTTCAGGAGTAGTAAAAAAAATTAGTTTTGAAGTTGGGCAAAAAGTAAAAAAAGATGAAGTTTTAATACAAATTGATTCAGATATTTTAGATGCACAAATAAAAGCTTCTCAATCGGCTGTAAATATGTATGAAGTTCAGTTAAAAAATACAAAAAAGAATTATGATAGATTTAGCGCTTTAATTGAAAAAAAATCTATTTCACAAAAAGTTTTTGATGATTCAAAAGTTGAATATGATGTAGCAAGTGAAAATTTAATTTCTGCAAAAGCAAAATTAAATGAATTAAGTATTCAAAAATCTAAAAAAATTATAAAAGCTCCATATTCAGGTGTGATTGTTGAAAAAAATATAAATATAAACGAATGGTTAGATACAGGTTCTCAAATAGCAACTATTGTAAATACTCAAGAATTAGAAGTTATTTTTAATCTTCCAATATCTTTTATTGGTGGATTAAAAAATGGCGATGAATATGATATTAATATTTCAGATGAAATCATAAAAGCAAAACTTTATGCAGCAATTCCAAGTGGAGATAAACTCACAAGAACTTTTCCAGTTAGATTTAAAGCAGATGCAAAAGACAAATTTATTTTTGATGGAGCAAGTGCAAAAATTAACTTTGCTAAAGAGTCAAAAAGTGTTGCCCTTGTGATAAATAGAGATGCCGTTATAAAAAGATTTAATATGGATGTTGTTTTTACTGTTGTAAATGATAAAGCTGTGATGATTCCTGTAAAAGTAATTACATATTTTGGATTAAATGCTGCAATTATGGCAGATGGTTTAGTTGAAGGAATGCCAATTGTTACAAAAGGAAATGAAAGAGTTTTCCCAGATATGCAAGTTCAAGTTTTAAATAATAGTCAAAGTAAATAGGAAAAATTATGGATTTAATAAAATTTTCCCTTAAAAACCCTATAACTATTATAGTTGGTGTTTTGATAGTAATTTTATTTGGAATTATTTCTTTAAGTAAATTACCTTATCAATTAACTCCAAATGTTACAAAACCAGAGATTAAAATTACAACAACATGGGCAGGAGCAACGCCTTATGAAATTGAAAGAGAAATCATTGAAGAACAAGAAGATGCTCTAAAAAGTTTAAATAATCTAATTGAATATGAATCTTCATCATCAGATAATGCGGGTGAAATTACACTTACATTTAAACTTGGAACTGATATTAGAGTAGCACTTCAAGATGTTTCAAATAAATTAAATGAAGTTAGTTCTTATCCTGATAATGTTGATGAACCAATCATTGAAACGGCAACGGCAAGTCCAGTTATTTGGATTATGTTACAAACTTTAGATGAAAATAAAAGACATGTAGATGAATATAAAACTTTTTTTGAAGATGAAATAAAACCTATTATCAAAAGAGTTGAAGGTGTTGCTGGAACTATGACAGGAGGAGGAAGAGAGCAAGAGATGCAAATCAATCTTGACATGAATAAACTTGCTTCTTATAATCTTACAATTCCACAAGTTATTGATATTTTAAAAGCTGAAAATGTTGATGTTTCTGCTGGAACTCAAAATATGGGTAGACGAGCTTACCGAATCAGAACTGTACACAAATTTACAACTTTACAAGAAATTAGAGATATTATTTTAATTTCAAATAGAGAACAAAGAGTTACAGTAGCAGACATTGCTGATGTTGATTTTGGATACGAAACAGCAAATTCTGTTGCAATGTTTTTAGGTAAAGATGGAATATTTCTAGGAGTTCAACCAAGTGCTGATGCAAATATTGTAAAACTTACAGATGATGTTGAAAAAGTTGTAAATGAACTAAATGATACAACTCTTAAAAAAGAGGGATTAAATTTAAAATGGATTTATGATCAACGACCTTATATTGCAGGTGCAGTTCATCTTGTAAAAAAAGATATTATCATAGGTGGAGCATTAGCTGTGATGATATTAATGTTATTTTTAAGAGCATTATCTCCAACAGCTGTTGTAAGTATTGCTATTCCAATTTCTGTTATTGGAACATTTATTTTCTTATCATTGATGGATAGAAGTCTAAATACAGTTTCACTTGCAGGAATCTCTTTTTCTATTGGTATGTTAGTTGATAGTGCTATTGTTGTTTTAGAAAATATTGATAGACATAGAAAAGAGGGTATGAGTATAACCAAAGCTGCCTATGAGGGAACAAAAGAGGTTTGGGGCGCACTACTAGCAGGTGCAGCAACTCACATGGCTGTATTTATTCCAATTATATTCTTAGAAGATGAAGCTGGACAACTATTTAAAGATATTGCAATTGCTGCAACGGCATCTTGTTTTATTTCATTATTTGTATCTATTACTGTTATTCCAATGTTATGGAAAAAAATCGCAAGTTTATCTTCAAAAGAGCCAAAAGGTGAAACTGGATTAACTAGATTTGGAAATAAATTTGTAGATATGTTTATGGTAATTACCCATTGGTCTTTAAAATCAGTAAAAACAAGAATTATTACAATAGGGTCATTAGCAATAGTTTCTATTTCTATTGTTTGGGCATTATTCCCAAAAATGGATTATTTACCACAAGGAAATAAAAACCTAATTTTTAATATTTTAATAACACCTCCTGGGCTTTCTTATGAAGAAAGATATAACATGGGTTCATATTTAATGAAAAAAGTTGAACCAAATATCGGAAAAGATGTTGATGGAGTTCCTGGAATTAATAGAGCATTTTTTGTTTCATTTGGAGATTTTAACCTTTTTGGTGGAACTTCTATGCATGAAAGTCGTGGACGAGAATTGATACCATTTTTTAGACCAATAGTAAATTCTCTTCCTTCTATATTTGGGGTATCTTTACAATCAGGAGTTTTTGAAGATGGAATAGGTGAGGGGAAAACTGTAAATATTGATATTAGTGGTGAAAAAATAGAAGATATTGCAAATGTAGGAATGCAACTATTTATGGCAACTAGTGGAGCAATAGAAGGAGCACAAGTACGACCAGTTCCATCTATTGAGTTACTTTATCCAGAAGTGCGAATAAAACCAAACCAAGATGCTTTAAAAGCTTTAAATTTAACTTCTTCTGATTTAGGAATTATGGCAGATGTGTTAATGGATGGTAGAAAAATATCAGATTTTGAACAAGATGGTAAAAAGAAAATAGACTTAGTTTTAAAAGCAAATGATAAACAAATTCAAACACCAGAAGATATTTTAGCAACACAAGTGGCTTTACCAAACGGTTCATTAGTACCTGTATCATCTTTATCAACAGCAGAATTAACAACAGGGATTAGTGAAATTAGACACTTAGATGGAAAAAGAACGATTACTTTACAAGTTACACCACCACCTGAAATGACAATTGAAGAAACAATGACAATTTTAGATGTTGCATTAAAGAAAATGAAAGAAGAAGGAAAGATTTCTGATAAAGTGGAAATTGGTATAAGTGGAACAGCTGATAAATTAACTGAAACTATTGAATTATTAGGTATGAATTTCCTTTTAGCTTTAGTTATAGTTTATTTATTAATGGTTGCTTTATTTGGAAGTTTTTCTTATCCATTTGTTATTATGTTTACAGTACCTCTTGCAATGGCTGGAGGATTTATTGGACTTGCAATAACTGATGCATTTATTGAGCCTCAACCATTGGATGTTTTAACTATGTTTGGATTTATTATTTTAATTGGAATAGTTGTAAATAACTCTATTTTAATAGTTCATCAAAGTTTAAATTACATTAGAATCAATGGTTATGAATATAAAGAAGCAATTATTGAAGCCACAAAAACAAGAATTAGACCAATTTATATGAGTTCATTAACCTCTATTTTTGGGATGATGCCTTTGGTTTTAATTCCAGGTCCTGGAAGTGAGTTTTACAGAGGATTAGGTTCAGTAATGATTGGAGGACTTACATTTTCTACGATATTTACTATATTTGTAACTCCTGCTCTTTTAATGTTTTTTATCAAAGCAGAAGAAAAAATATCTTTGAATGAAAAATCTATTGACGATTTAGATTTAAGTAAATCATAAAAGGAAAATATTTATGAAAAAAATAAAATTATTAACACTATCATTAACAGCTTTTTTAGCTGTTAATTTAAATGCTTTAACACTAGATGAAGCAGTAAAAAAAGCTTTAGACAACAACTTTGATATTCAAGGTAAAAATTATGATTACATTGAAAGTTTGGAAAATGTAAAATCAAATAATTCAAATTATTTACCAAAATTAGATGCTTCTTATGGATATACAAATACTGATAAAGCAAATGTTGGATTTGAATCAGATGAATCAACAGCTACTTTAAAATTATCATACAATTTATTTAATGGATTTAAAGATTTAGCTGTAAAAGAATCATCAGTTTATTTATCTTTGTCTTCTGAATATTCATTAAATGCCACAAAACAAGATATTATTTTAGATACAAAAACAGCATATATAAATTACCTTGATAAACAAAATGCCCTTGAAACTTATAAAAGTGCTTATATTTTATTTCAAGAACAATACGAAGATTCATTACATAGATATGAACAAGGGTTAATTGCGAAAAATGATTTATTGCAAGTTCAAGTAAATATGTCAAGTGCAAAACAAAATGTAGTAAAAGCTCAAGGAGATTTAAAAGTTGCTAAATTTCAACTATCAAATATTTTAGGTGGAATAAATTTAGAAAATGAAACTATAGAAAAGTTAAATGAACAAACTCTTCAAGGTTCTGTTTATGATGAAAGTTTATTAGAAAATAGAAGTGAAATTCAAGCTTTAAAAATGAATTTACAATCTATCAAAGAGTTAGAAAAATCTGCAAAAGCTGGATATTATCCAAAAGTTGATGCATCTGTATCTCATAATAAATATTATGAAGAATTATCAAAAAAGATTGAAAATAAAGAAGATAATCAAAATATTGCAAATGTAACTGCAACTTGGAATTTATATAATGGTGGATATGATTCTTCTCAAACGACAATTTATAAAACAAAATATTTAAGTGCATCTTCACTTTTGAGTAAAACTAAATTGGATATAAAACTTCAATATGAAAATGCAAAATCAAATTATGAAGTTGCAATTGATAATCTTGAAACTTCTAAACTAGCACTATTGCAAGCTACTGAAAATTACAGTATTGTAAAAAATAGATTTGATGAAGGAGTTTCTACAAGTACAGATTTGACAGATGCAAATTATTTATTAACACAGGCAAAGCAAGGCTTTAGTCGGGCTTACTTTGATAAATATTTAGCGATTTCAACACTTGATAGAATTATTGAAAAAGATATAAATTAAAGGGAAAAAATGAAGAGTAGTATTTTTATAGATTTAAAACTCTTCATTTTAATTTTTATTGCTTTACTTTTTTTAGCTGTAAACTCTATTTTATGCAAAATGGCTATTTCTACCCAAAATATTGATGCTTTTTCATTTACAATTTTACGAATATTCTCCGGAGCAATTTTACTTTTAGGTATTTATTTTTATAAAAATAGAAATTTAAAATTTGATATGAAAAAAAATTGGCTTAGCTCTTTTATGCTTTTTTTATATGCAATTTGTTTTTCATATTCTTATATAAATATGTTTGCTGGAATTGGAACACTTATCCTTTTTGCAGTTGTACAATTAAGTATGATTTTAATTGCACTTTTTTATAAAGAAAAACTCACAATAAATAAAGTTCTAGGGATAATTGTAGCTTTTAGTGGATTGGTTTTTTTACTTTATCCAAAAGAAGATTTTTCTCTTTCATTTTTTCATACATTTTTGATGATTATTTCAGGTATTGCTTGGGCTATTTATAGTGTTATTGGAAAATCTTCAACAAATGCATTATTAAACACAACAGATAATTTTTTTAAAGCAACAATTTTTACAATAATATTTATGGTGTTTTTTATAAAAGAATTAAAACTTGATTTATATACTTCTTTTTTAGCAGTTATTTCTGGTGCTATTACTTCTGCCTTAGGTTATTTGATTTGGTATAAAATTCTTCCAAAAATTCAAATTACAACAGCTAGTATTTTACAATTAATAGTTCCTATTTTAGCTATTTTTCTAAGTGTGATTGTACTTGATGAAAAGTTTAGTTTTGAACTTGGTATTTCAACTTTTATCATTCTTTTTGGAATATTTTTAGCTTTAAAAAAATGATAATTTATTTATTTTCTTTTGGTTTAGGAGGTACATTTTCAATACCTTTAAATGGCTCACTCCATTGAAGTTTAGAAGGAATACTTGGAGCATCTCTTTTATTGATATTAAAGTTTATACCATCTAAAGCAGGCTTTTCTTGAAAAAAAATAAAAGCGATAACTATTATTGCCGTGATTATTATTAATTTTATGATTGTATATGTTAAATCTTTCATAAAAATATTGTTACATTGTTTTGATTAATTCTTGCTATGGGTGAGTAATTAAGAATCTCTAAAGAGATTCTTAATGTTTAACTTTTAGATTGTTTTTGTTTATAGCTTCCATAAGTTTCATAATATTAGCTATTTTTTCTTCTTCTTGTTTAATATTATCTTCACTATGAAGAGTAAATATTTCCATTTTTTTATCTAAATAACTAGTATTGAATTTTCCATTGATAAAATCTTCATCTCTTACGATTTCTCTATGTAATGGAATATTTGTAGGGAATCCTTCGATATAGAATTCATCTAAAGCTCTTTTTGCTTTTTTAACAGCACCTTCCCAATCTAATGCCCAAACAATTAGTTTTCCAATCATTGAATCGTAGTTTGCTGGAACTTTATATCCTGTATAAATACTTGTATCAAGTCTAACACCAGGACCTCCAGGAGTTAAATATTTACTTACAGTTCCAGTTCCTGGCATAAAGTTTTTTTGTGGATTTTCAGCATTGATTCTGAATTCAATTGCATAACCTCTAAATTGAATCTCTTCTTGTAAGAATTGTAATTTATCACCTTCTGCGATTTCAATCATTCTTTGAATAATATCAACACCTGTAATAGTTTCAGTTACTGGATGCTCAACTTGAACTCTTGTATTCATTTCGATGAAATAAATGTTATCTTGTTCATCAACTAAGAATTCAACAGTTCCAACACTTTCGTATCCTAATTTGAACATTGCTTTTGTAGCAATTCTGTAAAGTTCTTTTCTAGTTTCGTTGTTTAATCTTGGACTTGGAGCAATTTCGATAACTTTTTGATGTCTTCTTTGAATAGAACAATCTCTTTCACCTAAATGAAGAACATTTCCATATTTATCAGCAATAACTTGAATTTCGATATGTCTTGGATTTTCAACATATTTTTCAATGAAAACTTCATTTCTTCCAAAATATTTCATAGATTCATTTGTAGCACTTTCGAACATTTCTCTGAAATCTTTTTCTTGTTTTACAATTCTCATTCCTCTTCCACCACCACCAAATGCAGCTTTAATGATAATAGGGAATCCAATTTCTCTTGCTATTGTTTCACCTTCAGAAATATCAACGATAGGCTCATCAGTTCCTTCAAGTACTGGAACTCCAACTTTTTTCATGGCTACTTTAGAAGCCATTTTATCACCAAATAATTCGATGTGTTCTGGTTTTGGTCCAATGAAAATAATTCCATTTTCTTCACAAGCTCTTGCAAAATCAGCATTTTCACTTAAAAATCCATAACCAGGGTGAATTGCATCACAACCAGCTTTTTTCGCAATTGAAATAATATTGTCATATTCAAGATAAGCTTTAATAACATCTCCCATAATTGGATAACATTCATCAGCTTTTCTTACCCAAATACCTTCAACATCAACTTCTGAGAATATAGCAACACTTCCAATCTCTAGTTCTTTACATGCTCTAATGATTCTAAGAGCTATTTCGCCCCTATTTGCTATAAGTACTTTTTTAATTTTTGCCATCTAATTTTGCCTTTTATGAATTTTTAAAATTATTCAGAATTGTAGAGTTTTTTTCAAATTAAATCTTCTCATTCATTGCTAAAATAATTGTTTATTATTGCTAAATATTTTATTTATTATTGACATATCATCACTTTTTTATAGGATAAAAATAATATATTTATCAATAAAACCTTAAAATGGCATAGCCGCACCACTTGCTCCCATAATTTCCCTTGCATCTTCTGTCATCATTTCTGGACTCCATGGTGGAGAAAATACTAGTTTTACGAATGCTTCATCTATTTCATCAACTGCTAAAGTTACATATTTTACTTGTTCTAGTAAACTATCCGCAACTGGGCAAGTTGGGCTTGTTAGCGTCATTGTAACTGTACAATATAAGTAGTTGTTGTTTACATCAAATTCTATATTATAAATCAATCCCAAATCATAAATATTTGCTGGAATTTCTGGATCATATACTTTTTTTAGATGTTCTATTACTTTTTCTTCTATATTTTTTAAATCAAAAGTTGTTTGCATTTTTTATCCTTTACGCGTTTAAGGCATACTCTTTTATTTTTTTCATCATTCCAATTACTCCACTTTGTCTATTTGGAGTTATAACTTCACTAAGTTTTAGTTCATGAACTATGTCCATATCAATATCTTTTAATTCTTGAATAGTTGAATTTGAGAATATTTTTAATATCATAAAAACTAAACCTTTTACGATTATCGCATCACTTGTTCCATAAAAAAACATTTTCCCATCTTTTATTTCGTGAGTTAGCCAAACTTGCGAAGTACAACCATGAACTATATTTTCAGGTATTTTATCAATTTCTTTAAATTCTTCTAATTTTTTCCCTAAATCTATAATATATTCATATTTTGATAATTCATCTTCAAAAAAATCTAAATCTTCTTTTATTTCATTTACTCTTTGTTCTATCGTATTCAATGTTAATCCTTCAACATTTTTAATGCTTTTTCTAAAGCCTCAATTAGTTTATCCACATCCACATAATCATTATAAAATGCCGTTGAAACTCTAATAGTTCCTTTTATTCCAAGTTTTTTCATAATAGGTTGAGCGCAGTGATGACCGACTCTTACTGCTATATTCATTTTATCAAGTAAAATCCCTATATCATCATGAATTAAACCTTCAAAATTGAAACTTCTACTTCCAATACAATTGTCCATATCATTATAAAAAATAATTCCAGGAAGTTTTGCCAATTCTTCATTTAGAAATTTAAAAACATTTTTTTCAATACTTTCAATATTTTCATATTTAACATAATTTATATATTCTATTGCTTTTCCAAAGCCTATAATTCCAGCAATATTTTGCGTTCCAGCTTCAAATTTATAAGGAGAATCAAGTAATGTTGAACCAGTAAAATCAACTTCATGAATCGTTGCGCCACCAGTTTGGTAAGGTTTTACATCTTTTAAATATTTCTCTTTTATATAAATAGCTCCAACTCCAGTTGGTGCAAAAGTCTTATGCCCTGAAATTGCGAAAAAATCTACATCAAGTTCTTGAACATTTATTTTAAAGTGAGCTAAACTTTGAGCTCCATCTATCATAACAATAGCTCCATATTCATGAGCCAATTTGATAATATTTTTTATATCATGGATTTTTCCAAAAGCATTTGAAATATGTGTGATACTTACAAAAGCATTTGGATTTGTTTTTAGTAACTCTTCAAAATGAGTCAAGTCAAAATCTAAATTTTCATTACAATTTACAACTTCAAGACCAGCACCTAAAGTCCGCCCTTGCATATGCCAAGGAACAATATTTGAGTGATGTTCTAGGCTTGAAATTATTACTGTTTTAAAATCTTTGGCAAATGATGAGGCAATAAAATTTATAGATTCTGTTACTCCTTTTGTGAAAATTATTTCTTCATTTTTTGAAGCATTTATAAACTCTTTTAGAAGACCTCTTGTTTTTTCAAACTCTTGGGTTGCTTTATTTGCATGACCAAAATTACTTCTGTGAGTATTTGCACAATATTTTTCATAATACTCAACTTGTGAATCAATCACAGATTTTGGTTTTTGTGTGGTTGCGCCATTGTCTAAATAAATGGTTTTTGAGTTTTGAAAATATGGGAAATCTTTCCTAAACATATTTCTCCCTTTTATAAGTTTTAATAAATTCTTTTATAATTTCATCTTTTATATTATCAACTATTTTGTTTTCAAAAGCACTTAATAACATTTCATAAGCTTCATCTTTGCTAATTCCCCTTGATTGAAGATACAAAAGTTGCTCTTTATTTAATGTTCCAGTTGTTGTTCCATGAGAGGCTTCTAGTTCATCAATCAAAATTTCAAGATGAGGTTGCGCAATTATTGTGGCATCATCACTTAATAAAATTGTATTACAGTTTTGAAAAGCCTTTGAAAAAAGCGCTGTTTCATTTACGATAGATTTCGCTTTAAACACCGCTTTTGAGCTATCTTTTAAACTATGTTTGTAGTTTATATTACTGTTTGAACTTTTTTCATTATGAATTGTTTTTATAAGATTTGAAGTTGTGGCTTCAGAAAAAAGCTTAACTAAACCATTTAATTCATAATTTGTAAATTCACTATTTATTATATTTTCAAAACTATTTATTACAAATCCATTTCCATATTCAAAGTTTGAAATTTCCAAATTTGAATTATTTTTTTGATTTACAGCAAGGGCAAAAATCATAGAATTTGAAGAATTTATATCCTGAATTTTTACATATTCAAGTGAAGCATTTTCTTCTAACTCTATTTTTCTATTAACTGCATAAAAACTATTTTGGCAAGAGTTTACAAAAACTTCAACAATACTTGCTTTTATATCTTTTGCTACTTTTATTTTTAAAGAATTTGTAAAAATTGTTTCATTCTCTTTTAGTTTATGAATCAAAAAAATAGGCTCGGCGATGTTTTTATTTATAGTTATTATTTTTTGTTTATTGTCCAAAGTTTTTGAAATATCAAATAAAACTGATTCATATTTTTCTTCATCAACAATAGTTTCTAAACCCATAATATCAAATTCATAGGTTTCAGCCTTTGTAAAATCATAAGAAAAAAGAGAATCAAAATTTATTTTCAGAAATTCTTCATCACTTTTTTTAGGAAGGATTAAACCATCAATATTATTTATTTGCATCTTTAATTCCTATTGCTTCATAACCTTTTTCATCAAGTTCTAAAGCCAAGCTATAATCTCCCGTTTTTACAATTTTCCCATCATTTAAAATATGTACAAAATCAGGTTTGATTAACTCTAAAAGTCTATCATAGTGAGTAATCATCAAAATTGATTTTTCCCCATCAAGCATTGAGTTTATAACATTTGCAACGGTTTTTATTGCATCAACATCAAGTCCAGAATCTATCTCATCAAGCATTATTAAATCAGGTTGAAGCATTAAAAGTTGAATTAGTTCATTTCTTTTTTTCTCACCACCACTAAATCCATCATTTAAATCTCTTTGTAGAAGTTTTCTATCGATGTTGAATTTCCCTGTTTCTTCTTTTACAAGTTTTAAAAACTCCATTGCATCAATTTCTGGTAAACCTGCATATGTTCTTTTTGCATTCATAGCAGTTTTTAAAAAGTAGCTATTATTTACCCCTGCTACTTCAATTGGAGATTGAAAACTCATAAAAATTCCCTCGTTTGCTCTAGTTGATACATCCATTTCAAGTAAATCTTTATTTTTATAAGTGATTTTTCCATTTGTTACTACACAGTCATAATGGGCGCTTAAAGTTTTTACTAAAGTTGACTTTCCAGCTCCATTTGTTCCCATAAGTACATGAATTTCACCTTCTTTTATCTCTAAATCTAAACCTTTTAAAATCTCTTTATCATTTATATTTACTTTTAAATCTTCTATTTTTAATATTGTATTTTTTCCCATGATTTAACCCACACTTCCTTCTAATGATATATTTAATAACTCTTTTGCTTCTGCTGCAAACTCCATTGGTAACTCTTTTAGAACCTCTTTACAAAAACCATTTACAATCATAGCTATTGCATTTTCTTCGCTAATTCCCCTTTGAGAAATATAAAAAAGTTGTTCATCTGAAATTTTTGAAGTTGTTGCTTCATGTTCTATATTTGCACTTGAATTTTTGATTTCATGGTATGGATAAGTATTTGCATGGCATTTATTTCCAATTAAAAGTGAATCACACTCTGAAATATTTCTAGCATTTGAAGCGTTTTTCCCAACTCTAACTAGTCCTCTATATGCATTTTTCCCATGCATTGCAGAAATCCCTTTTGAGATAATAGTTGATTTAGTGTTTTTTCCTAAATGAACCATTTTTGTTCCAGTATCTGCTTGTTGTGATTTTGAAGCAATGGCTACTGAATAAAACTCTCCCACACTGTTATCACCTTGCAAAATACATGAGGGATATTTCCAAGTGATGGCACTTCCTGTTTCCACTTGTGTCCAAGAGATTTTAGAATTATCACCTTTACAAATTCCTCTTTTTGTTACAAAGTTTAAAATTCCACCTTTTCCATTATCATCACCTGGAAACCAGTTTTGAATGGTTGAATATTTTATTTGAGCATCTTTTTGGGCAACTAACTCAACAACAGCTGCATGAAGTTGTCGCTCATCTCTTGTTGGAGCTGAACATCCTTCATTATATGAAACATAACTTCCTTCATCACAAATAATCAAAGTTCTCTCAAACTGTCCAGTATTTAAAGCATTTATTCTAAAATAAGTTGAAAGTTCCATAGGACAGCGGGTATTTGGCGGAATATAAACAAAACTTCCATCAGTGAAAACTGCACTGTTTAAACAAGCAAAATAGTTATCAACAGCTGGAACAACTGATGCTAAATATTCTTGTACAAGTTCTGGATGTTTGTGAGCTGCTTCACTAATTGAGCAAAATATGATTCCTAGTTTTTCAAGTTCATCTTGATAAGTTGTTTTTACTGAAACAGAGTCAAAAACAGCATCAACCGCAACTCCTTTTACCCCTGCAAGTAATTTTTGCTCTTCAAGGGGAATCCCTAATTTTTCGTAAGTTTTTAAGATTTCTGGGTCAAGTTCATCTAGTGAATTCAAAGCTTTTTTTGGAGCTGAATAATATGCTATATCTTGATAATCTATTTTTGGATAATCCAAATGCGCCCAGTTTGGCTCTTCCATCTTTAGCCATTTTTTATAAGCTTTTAGTCTAAAATCAAGCAACCATTGAGGTTCATCTTTTTTAGCACTTATTGCTTTTATTACATCTTCATTTAAACCTTTTTCAAAAGTATCACTTTGTACAAGTGTTTCAAAGCCTAATTTATAATCTTTATTAATAATATCTTCTAACTGTTTATTATCACTCATCATGAACTCCAGTATTTTTTAATAATCAAATAGGATAAAATATATCTTATTTGCAATTTTATCATAATGTCTTTAAAAAGTATAACTAAAAATATGAAAAAAGAACTACGATTACAAACAAAATAGAGTTCTTTATCAAAGTTTAAATATAATACCATTTCAAAAAAAGATAGGATGAATATATTTAAATTTGTTAATTTTTTAAATATAAAATAATATCCTACTTTAATTAAGACAAAATTTATCCTATTTGCATTAGAATACGAAAATGTTTTAGAAAATGCTAGTATTTTTTAGGAATACTTTTTGCATAGGATAAGATTAAAAATATAGGAACAATTATGGAAGTTTATTTAGATAATAACGCAACAACAATAGTAGACCCAAAAGTTTATGAAGAGATGAAACCATTTTTTTGTGATATTTATGGAAATCCAAACTCTTTACATAAATTTGGAGCAGGAACTCATCCAAAAATGGTTGAAGCCTTGAATTTTTTATATGAAGGAATTAATGCAGCTGATGAAGATGATATTATCATTTGTTCAAATGCAACAGAAAGTATCAATACAGTTATAAAAGGTATTTGGATAGATAAAATTTTAAATGGTGATAAAAAACACATTATTACAAGTGAAGTAGAACACCCAGCAGTAACTGCGACATGTAGATTTTTAGAATCACAAGGAGTTTCTGTAACTTATCTTCCTGTAAATGAAAATGGAGTTTTAGAAGCTAGTTCAGTAAAAGATTTTATAAAAGAAGATACAGCACTAGTATCAATTATGTGGGCAAATAATGAAACGGGAAAAATTTTCCCAATCAAAGAAATAGGTGCAATTTGCAAAGAAGCAGGAGTTCCATTTCACACAGATGCAACACAAGCTATTGGAAAAGTAGTTGTAGATGTTCAAGATGCGAATGTAGATTATTTATCTTTTTCAGCTCATAAATTTCACGGACCAAAAGGTGTTGGTGGATTATATGTTAGAAAAGGATTTGAATTAACTCCTCTTTTACACGGTGGTGAACAAATGGGTGGTTTAAGAGCAGGAACAGTAGATGTAGCTTCTATGGTAGGAATGGGATGGGCAATGAAACTTGCAACTTCAACTATGGCAATAGCTTATGAAAAAAATCATGTAAGTAAATTAAGAGATAAATTAGAAGTTGCAATTTTAGAATTACCTGAAACAATTGTAATTGGAGGAAAAGAAAATAGAACTCCAAATACAACTTTAATTTCTTTCAGAGGTGTTGAGGGTGAATCTATGCTTTGGGATTTAAATCAAAATGGAATTGGTGCAAGTACAGGAAGTGCGTGTGCAAGTGAAGATTTAGAAGCAAATCCAGTTATGAATGCATTTGGAAGTGATAGTGAACTAGCTCACACAGGTGTTAGATTTTCTTTAAGTAGATTTAATACAGAAGAACAAATTGATTATGCAATTGATGTTATTAAAAAAGCGGTTACAAGATTAAGAGCAATTTCAAGTTCTTACGCTTATGCACCATCAAGTCATAAGTCTGGTTTATAATAAAAATAGAATAAAAAGGAAAATACGATGGCAAAAAATAATTTAATTAGCGGATCAATTTGGGATGAGTACTCAAATCAAGTTGTAAATAGAATGAACAATCCAAAACACCAAGGTGAAATCACAGAAGAAAGAGCAGCTGAATTAGGAGCAAAACTAATCGTTGCGGACTTTGGAGCTGAATCATGTGGTGATGCTGTAAGACTTTATTGGGCAGTTGAAGAGTCAACTGATAAAATCTTAGAATCAAAATTTAAATCTTTTGGTTGTGGTACTGCAATCGCATCTTCAGATGTTATGGCTGAACTTTGTATTGGAAAAACAGTTGATGAAGCTGTAAAAATTACAAATATTGATGTTGAATTTGCTTTAAGAGATAATGCAGATACACCAGCAGTTCCACCTCAAAAAATGCATTGTTCAGTTATGGCTTATGATGTTATCAAAAAAGCAGCGGCTGATTATAAAGGTGTTGATATGGAATCTTTTGAACAAGAACAAATTGTTTGTGAATGTGCAAGGGTTTCATTAGCAACTTTAAAAGATGTAATTAAAATCAACAAATTAACAACAATCGAACAAATTACAGATTATACAAAAGCAGGTGCATTTTGTAAATCATGTATTAAACCAGGTGGACATGAAGCAAAAGATATTTATTTAGTAGATATTTTAGCAGACATGTTAGCTGAAAGAGAACAAGAAAAACTAAAAACAGCAGCAGATGCAAGTGCAGCTGGTGAATTAACATTTGATAAAATGACATTAGTTCAAAGAATTAAAGCTATTGATTCTATTTTAGATTCAGATATCAGACCAATGTTAGTTATGGATGGTGGAAATATGGAAATTATTGATATTAAAGAAAATTTACCACATTATGATTTATACATCAGATATTTAGGTTCTTGTTCTGGATGTTCGTCTGGAAGTACAGGAACTTTATTTGCAATCGAGTCTGTATTACAACAAAAAATTGATGAAAACTTAAGAGTTTTACCAATTTAATTATTTAGATTTTTAGGTTTTTTTAAAGGGATTTGCTTTTTGGCAACTCCCTTTTTTTTGTTTTAAATTCTTCACTAAATTTCTTTTACTATTTTGATATGTTAGAATCTAGTATATTTATAAATTATTTTTTAAGGTTTTATTTTTATGTCTATGTTTCAAAAATCAATAATAAACAGTATCAAACAAGATGAGAGTTTAGTAGCACTTAGCTGGGCAAAGTTTCAAGAGTTTTATATCAAAACTGCAAAAGAATATACAAAATCAAAAAAAATAAAATTCGCCGACAAACTAGAAGAAAGAAATTTCAAAAATGACTGGAAAGCCCTCTTTGAAAATGACAAAAAAGAAGTTTCAAAAATCCAAAATCAAATCAATAAAACAGATAAAGAAATCGACCAAATGGTTTATAAACTCTATGATTTAACAAAAGATGAGATTAAAATTGTAGAAGGGAAAGATATAAATGAAATATGAAAATAGTTATGTTGCATTTTTAGATGTTTTAGGTTTTAAAAAATTAGTTTTTAGTAAATCAAAAGAAGATAAGAAAAAAATAGAAAGTTATTTTGAAATAGTAAAAAGTGAAATTTCAAGTCTTAAAACTGTTGATGCAAAACAAGATATTAATTATATTGTAATTAGTGATTCCATTATTATTTCGATTGAACAAAGTCAAGATGAAACTCAAAAGATAGAAAATCTTCGTCAATTATGTATAGCAGTAGGAAAAATACAGTGTAAATTAGCTTTGCATAATATTTGGTTAAGAGGTGCAATATCAAGTGGAGAAACATATATTGACTCAGAGGAAAAACAAATAGTAGGTGCAGGTTACATTAATGCTTATTTATTAGAAGCAAATCATGCAATTGTACCAAGAGTTATTATAGACAATAAAATTATCTATGAACTGAAACTTGATTCTAGTGATGTTTTAATTAACAAACTGAATAGAACTAAACATCAATATCTTTTTCAATGGAATTGGTATGGTAATCATATGATTAAAATAGAAAAAGATATTCCACTTTTTATAAATTATTTTCATAATATTGGAAATGATGATTTACTGATGGTTATGAATAATATTCAAGAAAATATATACTCTGATGTTACATTATATAAAAAGTTTAAATGGGTTTCTGATTATTTGATTTCATATTTGTATCACAAAGAAAAACAACTTGGTAGTTCTATGGCATATCATGAGTATATTAGATTACTTGAAACATTATAAGGGAAAAGAGGGTAGACATCTTTCAATCGTTCCTGAATAAAGGGGACAGGCAACTTTTTTCCTTTTTTCCTTCTCTATTCTTTGACTAAAACAAATTTCAATTTCCTAAAAAACATAGAAACACAAAACTTGTTTCTTACTAAATAAAACTATCAAAAAATAACAAATTATAATATTTTTATTATTAATCAAAAAAGTTTATATAATCTTTTATATAAATTCAAAAGGATATAAGATGGAAGAAAATAAATCAAATATCATAGTTTACAATGACGGATAATTGGAATTAAATGTTTCTATTGAAAATGAAACAGTGTTGCTTAATAGAAATCAAATAGCTGAACTTTTTGTAGAGATATAAAAACTATTGGAAAGCATATTGCTAATATTTTTAGTGATGAAGAATTAGAAAAAATTGCAGTTGTCGCAAATTTTGCGACAACTGCAATAGATGGAAAAACATATAATGTTGAATACTATAATTTAGATGTAATTATCTCCATTGGGTATAGAGCTAAATCTCCAAAAGGTGTAAAATTCAGACAATAGGCGACATCAGTTCTAAAAAATTATATCCAAAATAGCTATCTTATAAATGTAGATAAAATCACAAACCAAAGATTTAAAGAATTAGAAAATGATATTTCAATTCTAAAATCAAAAGTAGAAAATATTTCAAATTCCCTTGAAGATAAAACTTTACAACCAAAACAAGGAATATTTTATGATGGGCAAATCTTTGATGTGTATGTTTTTATAAATGATTTACTAAAGACGGCACTAGATGAAATAATACTAATCGATAACTATATAGATGAATCAACTTTTACTCTTTTTAGTAAATATCCAAATATTAAAATTAAAATCTACACAAAAATCATTACAAAACAATTAAAATTAGATTTTGTAAAATATCAAACTCAATACAAAAATATAGAGTTATTTGAGTTCAAAAATTCTCACGATAGATTTTTAATAATTGATGAAAAAGAAGTTTATCATCTAGGCGCAAGTCTAAAAAATTTAGCTAAAAAATGGTTTTCATTTTCGAAGTTTGAAATGGAAAATTTTGATATTTTGAAAAACTAAAAGAAGTTTAAGTTTCCTAAAAAATATAGGAACACAAAACTAAATAAAACTTAAATTACAAATAAAGCATTTAAAAAGTCAATATAGTTTATTATAGAGTATTCTGAATAAGGAGATACAAATGTTTGCCATATACAATAAAGGAAGTGTAGGATTTAGAAGTACAGCTGATAATTTGTATAGTCTAAATAATATTGAAAATATTCAAGCAAGTAGACTAAAACCTGATGAAGGAACAATACAAAATTTTGACAATCTTTTAAATAAAGAAGAAAAAGAAACAAATAAAAATGCTTTAAATGCTTATAAAAAGATGGCAAATATTGATACTTCTGAAATAGTTTATCAAGTTAAAGATATTATGACAAAGGATTGTATTTATATTGATGAAAAATCTACAATTCAAGATGCTTATAATGTTTTACGAGAGTTTAAAATTGGTTTAATACCTGTTGTTTCATTTGGAAAAAAAATAATTGGAACAATTGATAAAAAAATAATTCTAAATCTTTTAATGGATGATTTAGAAAATACAAAAAATGTTTTAGAAAGAAGAATTGAAGATATATATTTACCTCAAATTATTACTTCTAATCCCTTAACTGATATTAGAAGAGTTGCTAAAGTAATGATAGATTTTAAATTACATGCTATTCCAATTGTCGATGAAAATGATATTTTGATAGGAATTGTTTCGAAAACTGATATTATAAAAGCTGTTTCTCATATTCCTCAATTTCAACTTTGGTCTTGATTGTTATCAATTAAAAATATTTTTCTTTTACCTATAATACAAAAAATATATTATTAAGGTAAATACCATGAATACAATTTCATCTTTTTTGACAAGTGACCACAGAGCTTGTGACAATGAGTTTGCAAATTTAGAAAATACAGTTGCTTCTCAAGATTGGGAAGAATCAAAAACTCAATTTGACAAATTCTCTGCTGATTTATTGCACCATTTTGATATGGAAGAAAAAGTAATGTTTCCAGTTTTTGAAGAAGTTACAGGAATGAGTCAAGGACCTACAATGGTTATGAGAATGGAACATTCACAAATGAGAAATATCTTAGATGATTTAAAAACTGATATAGAAAAAAAAGATAAAAATCATTTTTTTGGTGTTAGCGAAAGTCTTATGATGTTGATGCAACAACACAATATGAAAGAAGAACAAATGCTTTATGCTATGGCTGATATGCATTTAGGTTCATTGGTTTCAAAAGTTATTGAAGATATGAAAGCCTTATAAAAATGTTCAATCAAGGTTTAAGTCTAGACCAAGCCCCACCAATAAGTGTTCCTTTTAGGTTTTTTTTAAGTGTTCCAATTTTTGGAGTGCTTATCTCTTTTGTTCTTTTTTTTGCTCCTTTTTCTGAAATTTCAAATCAATATTCACACTTTGCAATAGGTTTAATTCATCTATTTACATTAGGAATTTTATCTATGATAATTTTTGGTGCAATGCAACAAATGATGCCAGTTCTTGCTGGTGCAATCATAAAAAAGCCAAGATTATTTGCAAATGTTGTTCATAGTTCTTTGGTTTTGGGAACTTTATTTTTGAGTTTTTCTTTTATCTTAGAGTTGAAAAATTTACTTTATTTTGGAGTTATATTTTTAGCTATTGCATTTTTAACTTTTTTTATTATGAGTATAAAACTTTTGTTTAATGTGAAGTTTTTAACATCAACTGTAAAAGCTATGAGATTATTTTCTCTTGCTGGATTAATAACTCTATTTTTAGGTTTATATCTTGCCTTTTCCCATATAAATCTAAGTTTTGATGAAAACTACTATGTCATTGTGTTTTTACATATATTATTTGCTTCGTTTGGTTTTGCACTTTTACTTATAATGGGTGTTTCATTTCAAGTGATTCCTATGTTTTATGTGGCACTTGATTTTCCAAAGTTTGTTCAAAATAAAACGCCTTTGATTTTATTTGTTTTACTTTTTGTATCAGCTGTTTTTTTATATTTTGATATAAATTTTTTGGTTTTAAAAATTGTATTTGTAACATTGATTATAATTTTTTGTTTGTATGGTTTAAAATCATTAAACAATAGAAAAAGACCAGTGTTTGATGCAACTTTATGGTATTGGAAATTCTCTTTATCTTCTTTGATTCTTGCAATGATTATATGGTTATTTAATCTTTTTGAATCAAACTATATTTTAGCAATAGTGTTTGCTTTTGGATTTTTATATTCACTTTTACAAGGAATGGTTTATAAAATAATTCCTTTTTTATCGTGGTTTCATCTAAGTTCAAAGGGTTATTTTAAACTGCCAACAATTCGAGAATTTATCGATGAAAAGTATATTAAGATTCATTTTTTTGTACATTTGGTTTCAATAATATTTTTTATTCTAAGTTATTTTGAGAATAATCTTATTTATATATCTTCAACTTTGTTTTTGATTTCAAATATTCTATTTTTTATAAATTGTCTAAATGCTGTCAAAAAATATATTGCCATATCAAAAACAGACCCAATGGATTTATCCGCGTTTAAATAATATCACTTGTGTTATAATGTCGCCTTAATTTTAAGGTACATTATAATTTAGGGAACCCAATGGCAAATCAAAGCAATCAAATTTTAAAAAACACAAACGCACAAATATTAGATGAATTTAACGCTTCAATAATGTTTGATAAAGAACTTTATGCACAAGATATAAAAGGTTCAATCGCTCACTCACAAATGTTAGCAGAACAAGGAATTTTAACAACTGAAGAGCAAAAAGCAATCGAACTTGGACTTTTACAAGTAAAAAATGAAATCGAAAGTGGAGAGTTCAAATTCTCTTTAGCCTATGAAGATATTCACATGGCAGTTGAAACAAGACTTACTGAAATCATTGGAGAACCAGGAAAAAGACTTCATACCGCAAGAAGTAGAAATGACCAAGTTGCAACTGATTTTAGATTATATGTTCAAGATAAATCAAAAAGCATAAAAGAACAATTAAAAGAGTTAGTAAATACTTTTGTAGATGTGGCAACACTACATACAACTACATTAATCCCTGGAATGACTCACTTACAACATGCACAACCTCTTAATTTTGGTTATCATTTATTAGCTTATGCAAATATGTTTAAAAGAGATTTTGAAAGATTTGAAAGTTCTTATGAAAGAAATAATTACTGTCCATTAGGAAGTGCAGCACTTGCTGGAACTCCACACAATATAAATAGAGAGTCAACATCTCAAAAATTAGGATTTATAGCTCCAACATCTCATGCTATGGATACAGTTTCAGATAGAGATTTTGCGTTAGAGATTTTATTTAACATAAGTACAGCAATGATGCATATAAGCAGAATCTCTGAAGAGCTTATTTTATGGTCATCGTATGAATTCCAATTTGTAAGAATGAGTGATGAATATGCAACTACAAGCTCAATTATGCCTCAAAAGAAAAACCCAGATGTTCCTGAACTTTTAAGAGGAAAAACTGGACGAGTTTATGGAAATCTTATTTCGCTTCTAACCGTTATGAAAGGTTTACCACTTGCCTACAATAAAGATACTCAAGAAGATAAAGAAGGAGTTTTTGATTCAGTAAAAACTATGGAAATCTCTATTTCTATTTTAAATGAAGTAATAAAAACTATGATTGTAAATGTAGATAAAATGCAAAATGCTTGTAAAATTGGGCATTTAAGTGCAACAGATTTCGCTGATTATTTAGTACAAAAACAAAATATGCCATTTAGAACAGCTTATTATTTAACAAAAGATGTTGTTGCAAAGGCAAATAGTTTAAATAAAGATATTAGTGAATTAAACATCGATGAAATTAGAGCCTCAAATGAAGAGTTAAAAGATATTAATGAAGAGATTTTAATGTTTTTAGATTTAAGAAACTCTATGAATGCTAGAACTTCATTAGGTGGAACAGCAACAAGCCAAACAATTAGTCAAATAGAAGTTTTTAAAGATTGGTTAAAAAAGTAGTTTAAAAGAATAAGATGAGAAAAATCTCATCTTATTAAAAAAGTTTATTTTAGTAAGAATTTTTTTGTCAATTTAAATAGATTTGAAATATCAGTTTTCCCTACAAACCCATCAACACCAACTTGACTCATTTTTCCTCTTACAGCATCAGTTGTCATTGAAGAGTTTACTATAACTGGAATATGTGCTAAGTTTTTATTATTTTTTATAAATGAAGCAACTTGATAACCATCAGTTCCTGGCATTTCAATATCAGTAATTACCATACCAATTTTATCAGGATTTAATTCTTCTAATCTTTTTATTAAAAGTGTCCCATTTGCATAAATTTCAAAATCAAGACCTGCTTCTTCAAAAAATTTACTTAGAACTTCTCTTGCAACTCCTGAATCTTCAGCTGCTAGAATAATTTTATCAGAGTGAAGTTTTTCTTCTACATATTTTTTAACTTCATCTGAACCATCATCTGTCCAGTGAATATCTCTTAATAATTGCTCAGCATTAAATACAGTACAAAGTTCATCTTTATTATTTACTTTTACATAAGTTGTGTATGTTATTTTTGAATTTGTTTCTTCTGTATGTCTTAATTCTTGTGTAGTTTTTTCAACAATATCAAGCATATCTTTTACGAGAAAACCTATTTTTTTATGATTGAATTCGCAAAATATAATTAATTTATAATCTTTAACTTCTAAAGCTGGAAGTCCAAGCCAAGCGTCAAGATTTATTAAAGTTACGGGTTCACCCCTAATTGTTGCAATTCCTGCTATTACATTTGTATCTTTTGGTGTATCATTAATTGCAACTTCTTCAGTAATTATAAAAGCTTTAACTTTTGCTATATTGATTGCGTAAATATTACTGTGACCTGTGTAAAATACAGCTAATTGTTGAACATTTCTAAGATGTCCTTGAGTCATTTGTTCAACACTACCACTAATACCGCTCATGAGAATCCTTTTTTAAGTATAAGTCATTTATTATATAGATTTTAAACTTTAAGTAACTTTAAGTTATTTTTGCAGTTTATTCACCAATTTTTGAATAGTTACCGATGCCATCATTAATCCAAATGAACCAGTTACTCCTTCAAAACTACCTTTTTCTAAACACATTGGAAGTTCAGATGAAAAAATTACTTTAAATTTTTTCTTAAATCCTTGTGCTTTTAATTCTGTTCTAATTTTTTTAATAAAAGGGTCATTGTATGTATCCCAAATAGATATATATTCTATTTTTGATGGGTCTATTCTTTTTGCTCCACCACTTGTACTAATTATTTTTGTAAAATGTTTTTTTATTAGATGAACTTTTGGTTTTACATCATCAATTGCATCTAAAATATAATCATAAGATGAAAAATCAAAATTATCAATCCATTCAGGTGTAATTTTCACATGAATAGGCGTAACTTCAGGATATTTTTCCTTTAACGCTTCAACTTTTATTCGTCCAATATTTCCAAAACTTCCCATTTGTCTATTTAAATTTGATTCTTCATAAGTATCAAAATCAACTATTGTAATATTTGTAATTCCAGTATTATAAAGGGCATCCAAAGCAAAACTTCCAACACCACCAACTCCCAAAAGTATTAGTTTAACATCTTTAAATTTTTCAAAAATATCAACACCGAATAGCTTTTTAGTTCTGTCATATTTCATCTAAACTTCTCTTTTACTTGTTTTTTGGTATTATATCATAAATTAATTTATTGGAGATGTTGATGGATAAAGAACCAATGACGCTAGCTGGATACAACAAAATTACAGGAGATTTGGACTTTTTGAAAAAAACAGAAAGACCAGAAACTGTGATTGCATTAGAAGAAGCTAGACAATTAGGAGATTTAAAAGAAAATGCGGAGTATCACTCTGCAAAAGATAAATTAAAACTAATTGATATTCAAATAGCTGAATTAAATGCTGTAATATCAAAAGCTGTGATAATTGATCCTTCAACTCTTCCTCATAACAAAGTAAGTTTTGGCTCAACTGTTAATTTAGTTGATTCAAATACAGATGAAGAATTTACTTATATGATAGTTGGTGGAGTTGAGTCAAATGCAGAAAAAGGAATGATTTCATTTAATTCACCCTTAGCAAAACAACTTATGGGAAAAGAAGAGGGAGATGAAGTAAAAGCTACACTTCCAGGTGGTGTTAAAACTTTTGAGGTTTTAGGTGTATGTTATAAGGAAATAATTTTACAATGAATGTAGCGATTATTGGTGCTAGTGGTTATACTGGATTAGAATTAATCAAGATTTTAATTAATCATCCAAAATTTAACATCTCTTATATTGCAAATTCAAGTGGTGAGATGAATGTTCAAGATTTACATCCTTGTTTAAAAAATGTAATAAACATTGATGTTGATTTAGCAAATGCTTTAGAAGTTTCAAAAGTTGCAGATTTGGCATTTTTAGCACTTCCACATAAAACTTCTATGGCTTTTGCAAAAGAGCTTTTAGAGCTTGGAGTAAAAGTTGTAGATTTAAGTGCTGATTATAGACTTGAACTTGAAACTTATGAAAAACATTATTGTGAACATACCGATAAAGAGCATATAAATGATGCTGTTTATGGATTACCTGAATATTTTAGAGATGAAATTAAAAATGCAAAATTAATTGCAAATCCAGGTTGTTATCCAACAGCTTCATTATTAGCACTTTTACCTTTTATTGACCATATTGATACAAATGCTCCAATTTTTATAGATGCAAAATCAGGTGTTAGTGGAGCTGGAAAAAATCCTAGTGAAACAACACATTATTGTCAAATAAATGATAATGTTCACGCTTACAATCCATTTAAACACAGACATATGCCAGAGATTCACGAAAAAGTTAGAATTCTAAAAGGTAAAGATGTATCAATCAATTTTGTACCTCATTTATTGCCTTTGACAAGAGGAATGTTAGTATCGGTTTTTGCAACACTAAAAGATGATATTGATGTAAATGAAGTTCTAAATAATGCATATAAAGATTGTGAGTTTATAAGAATTAGAGAAAAACCAGTTGATGTAAAATCAGTTGCTGGAACAAATTTTTGTGATTTATTTACAGCAAAAAATGGTAAAGCTTTATTTGTTAGTTCGGCAATAGATAATCTTTTACGAGGAGCTTCTTCTCAAGCTGTTGTAAACGCAAATATCCTTTGTGGATATGAAGAATATGAAGGAATACCAAAAATAGCCTATGTACCTTAGTATAAAACAAAATTCTATTTTTGTAGCTGACTCACATTTTAATGAAAAAAATAGAGAATTATTAACCTTTTTAGAAAAAATTGAAAGTAAAGAAATAATTACTTCTCAACTTTTTTTAATGGGTGATATGATAGATTTTATTTCAGGTGAAAGTAGATATTTTGTACAACAAAATAGTGTTGTAATAAATCTTTTAAATAAATTATCTAAAAGCATAGAGATTATTTATTTAGAAGGAAATCACGATTATAATCTAAAAATTCTTTTTCCAAATATTAATGTCATAAAAAGAGAAAATCAACCATTATTTGCAAAATTTGGACAAAAAACAGTTTCTATTTCCCATGGAGATAATTTTATAAATTGGAAATATGATTTGTATTGTAAGTTTATAAGAAATGATATCTTCTTAAGATTTATGAATTTTATAGATGTAAATTTCTTTATTTCTAAAAAAATAGAAAATGCTTTATTAAATAAAAATATCTGTCATATAATCAATAATTTTGAGCATATTGTAAAAAAAAGATTAAATAATTATTCTAGTGATATTGTAATTGAGGGACATTATCATCAAGGAAATAGATATTTTTTTGATAATAAAGAATATATAAATATTCCATCATTATGTTGTCAAAAACAATATATAAAAATTATTGAATCAAAATTCCAAGGAGAAAGTATATGAATATGGTTTTTTTAATCATAGGAATAGTTGTTTTATTAATAGTAATTATTTTAATTCTACTACAATTAAATAGTGGGAAAAATAAAAAGAATGTTAAAAAAGCTAATTATTCAAAAATGAGAATGGATGATTTAATTGTTCCAAAAAAAATAGAAGAGATGAATTCATACTCTTTGTTTCAATCTTGTAAGATAATTACTGATTCTTATATAGCTTTAAATTATATGAATAAACCTGCAAGTTCTTTAGATAAAATTGAATGGCATTCATGGCAAGTATCAATTTTAATTCAATTTTCAAAAGTTGATAAAGATTTGATTCCTCCTTATGATATAACATTATTTAACAAAATGATTTTGAGTTTAAGTAGCGAAGTTATAGAACGAGAGATGCAAAAGATTTTTAGAAAATATGTTAATCATGTAAATATAGAAAAAAATAGAGATGAATTAAGCAAAGAGATAATTTGGACAGCAAGAGAAGTTTCTCTTATTTTATATAGTATTTTGAAAAAATAAAAAGGATACATTATCGCAAAGTTTGAAGTTGTAAGTGATTACGAACCAGCAGGAGATCAACCAGTTGCCATAAAAGCTTTAAGTGATTCTATCAATGCTGGAAACCAATATAATACTCTTTTAGGAGTTACAGGTTCTGGAAAAACTTATACAATTGCAAAAGTGATTGAGGCAACTCAAAAACCAACTCTTATTATGACTCACAATAAAACTTTGGCTGCTCAGTTGTATTCAGAGTTTAAACAATTTTTCCCAAATAATCATGTGGAATATTTCATCTCTTATTACGATTATTATCAGCCTGAAGCTTATATTCCAAGAAGCGATTTATTTATTGAAAAAGATTCTTCAATAAATGAAGAGTTAGAAAGATTAAGACTTAGTGCCACAGCTTCACTTTTATCTTTTGATGATGTTATTGTAATTGCTTCAGTTTCTGCAAACTATGGTTTAGGAAATCCAGAAGAGTACAAAGCAATGGTTCAAAGGGTTGAAGTTGGATTTGAATATTCTCAAAAACAGTTTTTATTAAAACTTGTGGAAATGGGTTATAAAAGAAATGATAAGTTTTTTGATAGGTCAGATTTTAGAGTAAATGGAGATGTAATTGATATTTTCCCAGCTTATTTTGAAGATGAATTTATACGAGTTGAGTTTTTTGGTGATGAGGTTGAATCAATCTCTAAACATGAATATATTACAAATAGTAAAACAAAATCTTTGGATGAGGTAATTATCTACTCAGTTAATCCTTTTGTTGTTTCAAATGAAAAACTAGCAACCGCTGTAAAACAAATTGAAGAAGAGTTAGATGAAAGACTTGAATATTTTCAAAGTGCAAATAAACTTGTTGAGTATCAAAGACTAAAACAAAGAGTTGAATTTGATTTAGAGATGATTGAGGGAACTGGAATGTGTAAGGGAATTGAAAATTATGCCAGACACTTAACTGGTCAAAAACCAGAAGAGACACCTTATTCTTTATTAAACTATTTTCAACAAATGGATAGAGATTTTTTACTTGTAGTTGATGAATCACATGTTTCACTTTCTCAATTTAGAGGAATGCATGCAGCTGATAGAAGTAGAAAAGAGGTTTTAGTTGATTATGGATTTAGACTTCCAAGTGCTTTGGATAATAGACCTTTAAAATTTGATGAGTTTATTAAAAAAGCTCCTAATTATGTATTTGTAAGTGCAACTCCAAATGAACTAGAACTTAATCTAAGTTCCGTTGTAGCTGAACAAATTATCAGACCAACTGGACTTCTTGACCCAATTATTGATGTGGTTGATAGTGAATTCCAAGTTGAAAAACTTCACGATGAAATCAAAAAAGTTGTGGCAAAAAATGAAAGAGTTTTAGTAACAGTTTTAACGAAAAAAATGGCAGAAGAATTAGCAAGTTATTATGCAGATTTGGGAATGAAAGTAAAATATATGCATAGTGAAATCGATGCAATTGAAAGAAATCAAATCATTCGAGAATTACGTCTAGGAACTTTTGATGTACTTATTGGAATCAATCTTCTAAGAGAAGGTTTGGATATTCCTGAAACTTCTTTGGTAGCTATTTTAGATGCAGATAAAGAAGGATTTTTAAGAAGTAAAACTTCACTTATTCAAACAATTGGACGAGCAGCAAGAAATGAAAGAGGAAGAGTTATTTTATATGCAAAAAGAATAACAGGCTCAATGCAGTTTGCAATAGATGAAACAAATAGAAGAAGAAAAATCCAAGAAGACCACAATACTCTGCATGGAATTACTCCTGTATCAACAAAAAGAAGATTGGACCAAAATTTAAAACTTGAAGAGTACGATGATGTTGCATGGAAAAAAGAGAAACTAGAAAAAATGCCAGCATCAGAAAGAAAGAAAATTCTTATTGAATTAAATAGACAAATGAAAAAAGCAGCAAGTGATTTGAATTTTGAAGAAGCTATTAGACTAAGAGACGAAATTGCTAAGGTTAAAGAGATATAAGAAATGAAAAAAGCAACAAAAGCAGATATAGAAATAATAAAACAAGCTTTCATAGAAAAGTACAGTGATGCGGTTACTGAGTTAAATTATAAAAATGATTATGAGTTATTAATTGCCATTATTTTAAGTGCTCAATGTACAGATAAGAGAGTAAATATAATAACTCCTGCTCTTTTTGAAAAATATCCAAGTGTAAAAGAACTAGCTGTGGCTGAACTTGAAGATGTAAAAGCTTTGTTAAATTCTTGTTCATTTTTTAATAATAAATCAAAAAATATTATCAAAATGGCTCAAAGTGTTTTGATGGATTACGATGGGCAAATTCCCCATGACCAAAAACAGCTTATGAAACTAGCAGGTGTTGGAAACAAAACTGCAAATGTTTTTATGATTGAGTTTGAAGGTGCAAATCTTATGGCTGTTGATACACATGTTTTTAGAGTTTCTCACAGACTGGGACTTAGTGATGGAAAAACTGTTGATATAACTGAAGCTGATTTGGTTAAAAAACTAAAAGGGCATGATTTACATATTTTTCATCAAGCAATGGTTTTATTTGGAAGATATATTTGTAAAGCTGTGAAACCTGAGTGCGATGAGTGTTTGTTTCCACAGGTTTGTAAAACTAAAAGCTCTTTTAAACCTGCGTAATATTTCCAAAAGAAGAGTTATTTTTCTATGCACTCTTCTTTTAAATCATTAAAATTCTTAAAAATAAAATTATTTTCTATTTTATTTATTTCAACATTATTCATACTACACAAAAATTCTTTATTTTCTTTTTTAACAAGATAAGTAAACTTATATATAAATTTATCTTTTGAACTTACAACTTTATTATTTAAAAGTTCAGCTGTTAATCCATCTATTATTAAATTTTTTTCTTTTGTATATTTCTCTTTAAAAAGATTTGGGAAAAATTCTTCTTGATTTTTTTCATACGATATCATAGCAATAGAAGATATTATGATAATTAGTAAAAGGATTATGAATTCTTTTTTTTCAAATTGATTATTTACTTTATATAGTATTAGTGTAGCAACAATAATCAAAACAGCAATAACAATAATAATTTGCATTTTATTCCTTTTTTTTTATTTTTATTATATCCTAGCTTAACAAAAAGCATTTGTTAAAAAGCTTGTAAAATGGGGAAATTATGGAATTGACTAATGAAAAAGTAGATATTGTTATCATTGGTGGTGGTTGTGTTGGAAGTGGAATTGCACTTGATGCAACACTTCGAGGATACAATGTAATTTTACTTGAAAAAAATGATTTTGCAAGTGGGGCAAGTTCTAAAAGTTCGAAGTTAGTTCATGGTGGAATTAGATATCTTGAAAAAGCCATAAAACAAAGAGATAAAGCCCAATATAATTTGGTAAAAGAAGCCATAAAAGAAAGGTCAATTTTTTTAAAAAATGCTTCAAATATCACTAAAAAACTAAAAATCAATATTCCTATATATTCTTATTTAAATCTAATTTACACTTATTTGGGACTTTTGATTTATAAACTAATGGCAAAAAATAGAAGTTTTGGGAAAAACAGTTTTGTAAATAAAGTTGTAAGTATTTTGTTTTCTCCAAATATAAAACAAGAAAATCTAAAAGGTTTTTTATCTTTTTATGATGGAACTTTTTTAGATTCAAGAATGATTATTTCGCTTCTTCAAACAGCAGTTTTAAATGGAGCAGTTGTCAAAAACTATTGTGAAGTAAATGAGTTTTTATATGATGAGAATGGGAAAATTTCAGGGCTTAAATACTTTGATAAAATCCAAAATAAAAAGTATGAAATAAACTCAAAAGTTGTAGTAAATGCAAGTGGTGCAAATGTTGATAATTTAAGGTTAAAAGATGATGAAAGTATAAATGAAATTCTGGCATTAAGTAGTGGAATTCATATAGTTGTTTCAAAGGAATTTTTATCTTCAAATGAGGGAATTTTACTGCCAAAGACAAGTGATGGAAGAATTATATTTATTTTGCCATATATGAACTATTGTTTGATAGGAACAAGTGATAATAAAACTATTTACGAAGAGAATCCAAAAGTACAAGAACAAGAGATAGAATATTTGTTAAAAGAGGTAAATAATTATTTTGAAAAACATTTAACAAAAGAGGATATTTTATCTTCATGGAGTGGAATTCGACCACTTGTAAAAAGCGATAAAAGCTCAACTGAACAAATGGTGAGAGAACATATAATTCTAAAATCAAAAAACGATTTAATTTCTATAGCTGGTGGGAAGTGGACAACTTATAGAAAAATGGCTGAAGATTTAGTGGATTTTTTAATAAAAAATAGATTTTTAGAAAAACAAAAAAAGTGTGAAACAAAAAAACATAAACTTTTTGGAAATGATGCTGATATAAAAGATTTCGAAAAACTTATGAATTTTTTTCCTATTTCAAATAAAACAAAAAATTCTTTAAAAACTATATATGGAAATTCTTGTACAAAAATCTTAAATCTAGCAAATGAAACAGATAACTTTGAGTTGATAAATCCTAATTTACCATATTTAAAAGCTGAAATTGAATATTGTATAAAAGAAGAATTTGTAGAAAAACCAATAGATTTTTTAGCTAGAAGAGTAGGGCTTTGTTTTTTAGATAAAAAATTAGCATTAAGTTGTGTTGATGTTGTATGTGAGGAAATGGGAAAAATTCTTTTTTGGGATGAAAAAAGAGTAAAAAAAGAAAAATTCGAGTGTAAAGAGTATATAAATAATTATTTTTAGTCAATAATTAACAAAAAATTAACAGCTCTTTGTAATACTTTCATAAATTTATTAATACAAGGCAAATTTATGAAAAGATTTATCTCTTTATCACTTGTAACAACAGCTGTTTTGTTAAATGCAAGTGAAGTTACAAGTTTAGACACAATTAGTGTAGTTGAAACTGCGAACTCAAAAATAGTAAAAGATGTAAGTGATGAACAAATTAAAAGTGCTGATTTAGCTGAAGCTTTGAGTAAAAATGTTCCATCAATTTCAATTGTAAGAAGAAGTGGAATTGCAAATGATATTATTTTAAGAGGGCAAAAAAAAGATAATATTAATATCTTACTTGATGATGCTAAAATCTACGGAGCTTGTCCAAATAGAATGGATCCTGCAACTTCTCATGTATTAACAAACAATATTCAAAGTGTAAAAGTAATCGAAGGTCCTTATGATGTTGAAAACTTTGGAACATTAAGTGGACTTGTAAAAGTAGAAACAAAAGAACCAACAAAAGATGTTCATGGTGAAATTAATCTAAATGCTGGTAGTTTTGGATACAAAAAAGCTAGTGCAACAGTTAGTGGTGGAACTGATAGATTTAAACTTTTAGTATCAACTTCAACAGAAGAGGGTGACCAATATAAAGATGGAAATGGAGATGATTTTTCTGAACAACAAATAGAAAAAAATGTTCCATATTCAAACCAATACTCAAATACTAAACAAAAAGCATTTGAGAAAAAAACTCTTTTAACAAAAGGTCAATTTAACATCAATGACGACCAAGAAATAAAACTTTCATATACAGCAAATAGAAGTGATAATATTTTATATCCAACTGGTTCAATGGATGCTGATTATGATGATTCAAATATTTATACACTTGGATATACAGCTAGAAATTTAGGAAATTTTTCTAAAGAGTTAAATTTAGATTATTATTATTCAGATGTTGATCATCCTATGAGTACAACTCTTAGAAATAGAAAAATGACACCAACTTCAATGATGACAATGGCTCCAATGGTAAGTCGATTAAAAACATCTATTTGGGGAAGTAAAGTAAAAAATAGTATAGAAGTTGCAGATTCTTTGGTAACAGTTGGATTAGATACAAGTATTAGAAACTGGAGAGCTGTTGATACAGCAACGCCAAGTATTCCATCATCAGATACTACAAATAAAGCAATATTCTCAAAAATTGAGAAATCATTTGGTCAGTTAGATTTAGAGTTTGGAACAAGATACGATTATACAGATGTTGATACAAGTAAAGCAATTAATCCTGAAGATAAAAAATATGTTGGATTAAATGCAAATGTTTTTGGTATTTATAATATTGATGAAAATACAAAATATTTTGCAGGAGTTGGAAAATCTTCAAGAGTTCCAGATGCAAGAGAACTTTATCATAGTACAGCTGGAAATTCAACTTTAGATCAAACAAAAAATTATGAAGCAGATGTAGGTTTTGATAAAACAATAGGAACATTTAATATCAGACCAAAACTATTTTATTCAGTGTTAAAAGATTATATTTACAATAGTGGGACTTTTGAGAATATTGATGCAAAAATATATGGATTGGATGTTAGTGGATTTTATTTTATGACAGAGAATTTTTCACTTGATTATGGAATGGCTTATCAAAGAGGTAAAAAAGATGGTGAATTCACTGGAAATGATAAAGATTTAGCAGAAATTCCACCTTTAAAAGGAAATTTAGCTTTAAATTATGAAATGGATAAATCAAAATATACGGTTGAAGCAGTTGCTGTTGATTCTTGGGATAGCTATGATAGTTCAGCACGAGAACAAGAATTAGGTGGATATGCAGTATTTAATTTAAAATATACTAATCAGTTACATAAAAATATTGGTTTAACTCTTGGAGTAGATAATGTATTAGATAAAACTTATGCTTCAACAAATACTTATCAAGATATAACTTATTTAACAGTTAATAATGAAAGAATATTATTCAACGACCCAGGAAGATATGGATATGTAAATTTAAAATATAGCTTTTAAAAGCTATATTTTAATCAAATTCCATTCGAACTTGTGTTTGTCCAGTTGTTCCAAACTCATAGTCAATTTGTGTAGCAATTGCTTTAAAATCAACTCCTTGAACTACTTTTAAACCTTTTAAAATCTCTTTTTTACCACTTATTAACTCTTTTGATTTTATACCATGTGAAATTGATAAACTAGCTTCCACAAAGGCTGATAATTTATCACATTGTTTAAGCGCAAGTCCATCAATGGCATTATATTTATTTGAGTTATATTTTGAAACATCTTCTACAATTTGGATTTTGTCTTCATAGATTTTATTTTGGAACTCTTCTTTTATTCCATCATAAAGACCTAAAATATAAGAAAATTCATCATGTAAAACTTCTGGAATATTTGGCAAAATGCTCTCTTGAATTTTTTCAATTTCATACTCTGCTATAATATCTGATAACTCATCAACACAATATTTTACGGGTGTGATAATATCTCGGGTTAGAGCTTCAGGTAAATCATGGAAAAGTGCTGTAAAGAAGTTATTTTGTAATCTTTTATCACAAGCATTTACTTCAAGTGAGAAAAAATATCCAAAAATTGCAACTGTAAGCATATGTCCTAAAACTGAAGTTTCAGGAATTCTTGGTGTTTGTGCCCATCTTTTTTGAAATCTTAATCTTCCACTTAAATCAATGATTTTTCCAAGTTTTTTATTTAAAGCAATTTTTCTTACACCAATTAATTCATAATAATCTTCAAGTTCTTCATCAACACTTTTTTTTACATCTTCAATATCATTTAAAAACTGGCTTGTTTGATAAACAATAGAAAATTCCCATTTTGTTGCTAAATAAGAAGCAGCTTTTAGTATAAATCTTTCTTTTTTGTACATTTCAGGATTTGTTAAATACTCTTCAAATTTTTGTAAAAAATTTCCATTATCTATATCTTTTATAGATGGACTTAATTTTGAAATAACCCAAGCATTAATCTCTTTTGATTTTTTTTGTAAAGCTTTTCTAAAAACATCAGGTCTAATATCAGTTACAACCACTCGTCTTAAAAACTCAAAAATACCAGCTTCAATTAAATGAGTGTAGTTTATATCATTTTCAAGTTTTGCTATAAAATATGCAATTATAAATTTATGTGCTTGTTTATCAAGTTCAACAAGTTCAACCATTCTTGGATAATCATTCCATCTTTGAATTGAAGCTGATGAAAAAATATAATCTATAATTCTTGGATTTATCAATTTAGTTCCTATTTATCTTTTTTTGTATCATCAAAAAACATCATCTTTTTACCAAGTAACATGAGACTTACAATTACAAACATCATTAAATATACTTGCCAATCACTCAAAATTAACCCCTACAACTTCCAATTTTTCCTAAAGCATTAACTTTCTCAACTCGTCCTTGGTGTCTTCCACCTTCAAATTCTGCTTTGTCCCAAGATTTGATTATAGCTTCAATCATTCCATGACCAGAAACTCGCTCTCCTAAACAAATAACATTTGCATCGTTGTGTTTTCTAGCCATTCTTGCACTATATTCATTGTGACAAAGTGCTGCTCTTATTCCATCAAATTTATTTGCAGCCATACTCATTCCAAGTCCTGAACCACAAATTAATATTCCCATAGTTCCTTCATTTTCAAGAACTTTTTTACAAACTTTTGCAGCATAATCTGGGTAATCAACTCTATCTTTACTAAAAGGTCCTAAGTCAACTACTTCATGACCTCTTTCTTCAAAAAGCTCTTTAACATAATCTTTTATATCTATTCCTGCATGATCTGCACCAATAAAATATTTCATTAGTAAATTCCCTCTTGATGTTCAATTTTTTTAAGTTTTTCAAAATCAACTGTTTTTTCTAATGTTTCAACACTTTTTAAAACTCTATCCCATCGAATTTCTTTATTATCATCCCAAGAAAAATATATAAACCAAGGTGTTCCAACTATATATTTATAGTTTACAGTTCCCCAAAATCTTGAATCATTTGAATGGTCTCTATTATCGCCCATCATAAATGTTTCATCTTCTGGTACTACAATTGGAGACATATTAAATAATTCACTTGGATTTAATCCATTATCTACAACATTTTCATCATTGTGAATTCCTGGATGTTCTTTACTATATGGATTTACAACCCAAAGTTTATCTCCAACTTCAACAATATTTTCTTTTGGATAATTTGCTTTTACAAACTCATTTCCTTCTTTTGGATGAAGTAAAAGATATTTATCTTTAATTGCAACTAAATCTCCAGCTGTTGCAACTGCTCTTTTTACATAGTGAATAGTTTCATTTTTTGGGTATCTAAAAACTACAATATCACCTCTTTTTGGTCTTTCGCCTTCAATTAAGTGACCATTACCATTAAAATCAGGTAAAACTTTTATTTCAAGCCAAGGAATTCTTGGAGTTGGGATTCCATAAGCAAATTTTTTTACAAAAAGCATGTCACCAATCAAAAGTGTATTTTTCATACTTCCACTTGGTATTACGAAAGCTTGTGCAACAAAAAATATTATCCCAAGAACTATTATTATTGTTCCAGTCCATGAAGAAGACCAATTGTAAATTTTTTTTAACATTTATTTTGTTTCTCTTTTTTCTCTTAATTTTGCAGCTTTTATTGTATTTTTTAAAAGCATTCCAATAGTCATGGGTCCAACTCCACCTGGAACTGGAGTTAAGTGTGAGCATTTTTCTTTTAAACTTTCAAAATCAGCATCTCCAACTAATTTTCCAGTATCAAGTCTATTGATTCCCACATCAATAACAATTGCACCATCTTTTACCATATCAGCTTTTAAAAGTAATGGAACTCCAACAGCAATAACAACAATATCAGCTGCAAGTGTATGTGCTTTTAAATCTTTAGTTCTTGAATTACAAACAGTTACTGTTGCTTTTGCATTGATAAGTAATGATGCCATTGGTTTTCCAACAATATCGCTACTTCCAATTACAACTACATTTTTTCCACTTAATTCGATTCCATACTCTTGGAACATTCTCATAACACCAAATGGAGTTGCAGGTAAAAATGCATCAAGATTTGAAACCATTCTTCCTACATTGTAAGGATGAAATCCATCTACATCTTTTAAAGGATTAATAGCTTCAAGAACTATTGTTGTATCTATATGTTTTGGAAGAGGAAGTTGAACTAAAATACCATCAAGTTTTGGATTTTCATTCATTCTTTGTATAGTTTCAAGTAACTCTTCTTGTGTTATACTTTCAGGCATTTCATGTACAACTGAATAAATACCAGCATTCTTACAAGATTTTGCTTTACTCGCAACATAAGTTGCACTTGCTGCGTCATTTCCAACTAAAATAACAGCTAAACCTGGAGTGATTTGTTTTTCTTCTACCAGTTGAGCTACTTCAACTTTAACTTCTTCTTTGATTTTTTCAGATAATGCTTTTCCATCTAATAATATCATCGGATTTTTACCTTATTTTGTATTTATATTAAGAAATTATATTATCTAAAAATCAATTAATAAAAGTTAAATAAAAAATTAATACAAACTTAAACTTATATTTAGAAAACTTTTTATATAATCCTGCCCTAAATTTAAAAACAAAGGAAACGTTATGTTAGAGGGTATCATCAGAGATAGTATGACAAAACAAGCTACTAAAACTTTAAGAAGAAATGGGTATTTAATTGCAAATATCTATGGTAAAGGTTTAGAAAATATTTCAGCGGCATTCAAAAAAAATGAATTCATCAAATTTTTAAGAAATAAAGAAACATTAGCATTTGATGTTAATCTTTCTGGAAACATCGTAAAAGTTGTAGTTCAAGAATATCAAAAATGTCCATTAACTTCTGAGTTATTACATGTTGATTTAATGGTTGCTCAAGCGGGTGTTAAAACTGCATATAAAATTCCAGTTAAAACTACTGGTATTGCAAAAGGTCTTAAAAATAAAGGTCTTTTAATGATTCATACTAAAAGAGTACCTGTTAGATGTACATTAGAAAATTTACCAAATGACATAACTTTAGATGTATCAGACTTAGATACAGGTGATAATATCTTAATTAGAGATTTAACATTACCTGAAACTTTAGAGTGTTTCTTAGATCCAAGAGTTCCAGTTGTTGGTATAATTAAAGCTAAATAGTTTTAATAAAATGCATTTAATTGTAGGTCTTGGAAATATTGGTGAAAAATACCAATTGACAAGACATAATGTAGGATTTATGGTTATCGATGAGATAACCAAAAGTCTTACAACTTCAAATATCCAAAAATCAAATTTTCATTCTACACTAGAGAAATCAGCCTATGATTTATATTCAAAACCAACTACTTTTATGAATAACTCAGGAATGGCAGTTCATGCTATTAAAGAATATTATAAATTAGGAATGGAAGATATTATTGTAATTCATGATGATATAGACTTACCATTTGGAGCTGTAAAGTTTAAAATTGGTGGTGGACATGGTGGTCATAATGGTTTAAGATCAATTGATGCACATATTGGAAAAGAATACATTCGTGTAAGAATTGGTGTTGGAAAACCTCAAGATAAATCAGATGTTGCTAATTATGTTTTAAATAACTTTTCAAAAGAAGAATTAAACAAACTACAAGATATAATACCCCACATTATAAATGCTATAAAAGCACTAAAAAGTGAAGATATAGAACAAGTAAAATCTAAGTTTACATTGAAGTAAGATGAGCATATTAACCCGATATATTTTAAAAAAATACTTAATTAACTTTATTATTGTTCTTATTTCATTGGAAATCTTTTTTATAGGTATTGATTTTTTACAAAATTTCAAAAATATTCCCCAATCAGCAAATTTACAACTTTTGTATGTGTTATATAATGCTTTTTTTACATTAACACTTGCACTTCCTTTATCAATTGTTTTTGGTTGGATTATTACTTTAGTTGTGTTTATTAGAAACAATGAATTTGTTGCTTTTAATGCAATAGGTGCAACAAATAAAAAGATCTTTTTACCCGTAATTAATATATCAATATTCTTATTATCATTACTTATTTTTCTTCAAATGACTCCTTTAGCATACTCTTATGATCAAAAAAAGAAAATTTTAGATAATGAATATTTTACAAATACTAAAAGTGATATTTTTTTAAAATATAATGATTATTATATATATTTTAAAAAGTTATTGCCATTGGAAAAAAAAGCTGAAGATATTCATATTTTTAGAGTTTCAGGAAAAGATGTAATTGAAACTATAATTGGTGAAAAAGCATATTTCCAAAATAATAGATGGTATGTTTTAAATGTTAAAATAATAGAAAAGCCAAAAGATTTAAATGTTGATAGTTCTAAATTAGATATTAGATATGAAAAATTTTTACATACTTTAGATGGATTTAAACCAAAAATTTTAGATAATGTTTATGAAAGTAAATCAGATTTTTCAATTTTTGATGCAATTTCTGCAGTAATTTTATTAAAAGAACAAGGTATAAATACAGATAAAATAAGAAGTGTTTTATATAACCAATTAGTAGTTCCATTTTTTGTAATACCTCTTATTTTATTGATTTTTGCTTATGCATCATTGAATAGTAGATTTTTTAATATAGGAAAATTTACTTCTATTTCAATATTTGGAACATTGATTATTTGGGGTATTTTCTTTATTTTATTTAAATTCACAAATGGGGGAGTTATTATCCCTGAAGTATCAATTTTATTGCCAATGTTCTTTTGGGTACTTATTTCTATCTATTTTTACAATAAAAAAATCAATTCTTAATTAAGGCTAAAAATGAGATCTCATATAAAATCATATGGAGTAGTTCCTTATCTTGTAAAAGGTAATGATATAAAAATATTATTATGTAAATCTGTTGCAAGTAAAGATAAATGGGGCTGTTTAAAAGGTACAAAAAACAGCAATGAAACAGCTTATGAATGCGCTAAAAGAGAGTTTTATGAAGAGAGTTCAATTGCTGTTGAAATAGCTCTTTTTGAAAACTATTTTGAACAGATAAATATAGATAAAGATGTTGGAATTTGGTTGGTAAATGCAAATAATATTGATAACTTAGAACAATATTTTGTAGAAGATACTTTGAAAAATAATTATTTATCTTGGGAAAACTCAAAGGTTAAATTTTTTTCTTTAAGTAATTTACCAAGAATTAAAAATAAACAAATAACGCTAATAAAAGATATTAAGGATTTTTTGAAAAGTAAGAATCTACACCATTAGCAATTCCATTTGCTAATAGTTGTTGATAAGCTTTATCATACAATCTTTTACTTTCAGTTGGGTGAGAAACGTATCCTAGTTCTACTAAAATAGAAGGCATTTGTGCACCTACAAGTACCCAAAATGGTCCTTCTCTTACTCCTGAATCTTTTACATCTTTATATTTGCTTCTCGTTGATTGTAAAAGTCCTGCTTGAACATCAATTGCAAATTTATGTGAAGCTGTAATTCTTGGACGATTTAAAGATTCTAAAAATACATCCTTCGAAGAATTACTCATTTCTCTAATATCTGTTTTATTTTCTAGTGCAGCAACTCTTTTAGCTCTTTCACTTCTTGCTGGACTTAAGAAAAATGTTTCTATTCCATCAACCTCATTTGCTTTTTCTTTAGGAACAGCATTTGTATGAATTGATATAAATAAATCAGCATTTTTTTCATTTGCTAAAATTGTTCTATCCATAACTTTAATAAATGTATCATTATCCCTTGTTAAATATACGGTATATCCTCTTTGTTTTAAAATCGCTCCTAAATATTTTGTAACATTTAAATTAATGACTTTTTCATATCTTTTATTTGGTCCAACTGCACCTACATCATCTGCTCCATGCCCAGCATCAAGTACAATAACTTTATTTCTTTTAGATTCTGTACCAATTGAAGAAGAGATTGATGCTGGAAGAGTTGATGGTATTTCATTAGGTTTAATAACTTCTTTTTTATTAACTACCGGAGTTGTATTGGTATTTACTGATTGATTATTAATATTTATAATTAATTCTCTAGAAGCTAAGGAATATGTTATTTTTGTATTTTCTTTATTTGAAATCTTAATATTAACACTATCTTTATTGTCATTAACACTAATATTATCTATATTATCAATTTCTAATTTTGTTGGGATTGTATATTTGTATTTACCTGATATATCAAAAGAATATACATAATTGTTAGCAATTTTTTGAGAAGTTTGTTTTATATCATTTTTAACATAATTTCTATTAAATTTAATAATTATTTTATTTCCATTTGTAGAAATTGAACGAATAGGATTTATTGTATCTATATTTGCTGGTTCAATATTTTGTACATTATTCTCAAGCTCAATTTTTGTATTAGTTTTTTCTTGAACTCGACTTTTTTCAATATTATTTGTTGAAACTGTTTGATTACTTTTTGAATTTGTAGTAATTTGTCTACCCAATAAAATTTCAAGTTTCTTTTTATCTGGTCTAACATCTTTTTTTAATTTTTCACCAATACTTATAATATTTTTTAGTTCATTGATTTTTAACTGTTCATCATTTTGCATAACAGCTTTTAAGTAGTTCATTTTTGATGAATGATATTGTTCATTTAACTTACCAATTGGCTCTGCTGCAATTAGTAAGTTAAAAGTTAGAATGGTTAGAATAAAAAATTTTTTTAAAATTTTTATTCTCCTTTCGTTAATTTTTCCATTAGCTCTTTTACAGAAATAATTTTTTCAATTCTGTATCCGTTTGAACCTGAAAAGAATAATCCTGTATCTACATCACCTTGATATGCGGCACCTAATCTATCTGCAATACAATAACCAACAATTTTCGCTTCATGACCTCTATTACATGGAGCTACACAATTTGATATACATTGAACTTTTGGAGCAGTTTTATTTTCAATAGAAAATTGTAAATTTGTCATAACACCCCTTGCTGGAAGTCCAACAGGAGATTTCATTAGCTGTATATCTTCAGCTTTTGCATTTAATAAAACATTTTTAAATTTAGCATCCGCATCACATTCAAAAGTTCCTATAAATCTAGTTGCCATTTGAACACCAGAACAACCCATAGCTAAAAATTTATCAATATCTTTTTTATCCCAAATTCCACCAGCTGCAATTATTGGAATATCTCCCCAATTTTTAGCTTCTTCAATAACAGGACTAATAATATTTTCTAATTGAAATTCTTCTTGAGTACATTGTTCGTAAGTAAATCCTTGATGTCCACCACTTAAAGGACCTTCAACAATTATTGCATCAGGAAGTTTATTATATCTTTGCCATTTTTTGCAGATTAATTTTAAAGCCCTAGCACTTGAAACAATAGGAACAAGCGCAACATCTGGAAAGTCTTTTGTAAATTCAGGCATATTAGTAGGCAATCCAGCCCCTGTAATAATAATATTAGCACCTGCTTCACAAGCATCACGTACTACTCTTCCATAATCATTAATTGCATATAAAATATTACATGCAAGTGGAGCATTTCCACAAATTTTTCTTGCATTGGCAATTATTTCAAAAAGTGATTCTCTATTATAAAAATTTATAACATCTTTTGGTTTATCTTTTTTTGTTACGATATGAATATTTTCACTTATATTTTTATAATAGCCTGTTCCAACAGCAGATATTACACCTAATCCGCCTTCTAAACTTACATTTCCTGCTAATTGATCCCAGCTAATTCCTACACCCATTCCACCTTGAATAATTGGATGTTTTATCTCGTATTTTCCTATTCTCACAACTAGCCTTTCTATTTTATTATTATCTTAGCGAAATTTTTTTTACCTTTTTGTAAAATATACTCACCATTTTGTAGATTTAATTTATCATCATCTATTTTTTCTTGATTTATTGATACTGCATTTGCTTTTATATCTCGTCTAGCCTGTGAAGTTGAATCAACTAATTTACAATCAACTAACGCTTGACAAATCCAAATTGGAGCTTCAAACGTAAATTCTGCCATATCTGTTGGAATGTCTTTTTTTGCAAAAACTTTTTCAAATTCTGCTTTTGCTTTTTCACCTTCACCATTTCCATGAAATCTTTCAACTATTTCCATAGCAAGAGATTCTTTTACTTTTTTAGGATGTAAAGTTTCATTATTTACACCTTCTTTAATTTCTTCAATCTCTTTTAAAGATTTTGATGATAAAAGTTCAAAATATCTCCACATTAATTCATCACTAATTGAAAGAATTTTCCCAAACATATCAAAAGGCTCATCGGTTACACCAATGTAATTTCCCAATGATTTTGACATTTTTTGAACACCATCAAGACCTTCTAGAATAGGCATCATTAAAACTGCTTGTTGTTTTTTACAGTTATAAGCTTTTTGTAAAGTTCTTCCCATCAAAAGATTGAATTTTTGATCTGTTCCACCAAGTTCAATATCAGTATTCATAGCAACTGAATCATATCCTTGTAATAATGGATATGTAAATTCACTTAAAGCAATAGGAGCATTTGATGCATATCTTTTCGAAAAATCATCACGTTCAAGCATTCTAGCAACTGTTAAGTTTGAAGCAAGAGCAATAAGTCCACCAGTTCCTAATTCTTTCAACCATTGGCTATTAAACATTACTTGTGTTTTTTTAGGATCTAAAATTTTAAAAACTTGTTCTTTATAAGTTTCTGCATTATTTAATACTTGTTCACTGCTTAACACTTTTCTAGTTTCACTTTTCCCGGTAGGATCTCCAATAGTTGCTGTAAAATCTCCAATTAAAAATTGAATAATTCCTCCGAACTTTTGGAAAGTTGCTAGTTTTTGAATTAGAACTGTATGCCCTAAATGTAAATCAGGAGCAGTTGGATCAAATCCAGCTTTTACGAAAAAATTTTCACCCGTTTCAAAAAATTTTTTTATAAGTTTTTCTATTGCTTCAATATCGATAATTTCAGAAGTTCCTCTTTTTATCTCGTTTAATGCTTCTTGAACTCTTTTTTCCATTAACTTTTTACCCTTTAATTATTTGTTATAGGCATCTTTTTTTGAATAAAACTCTATAACTTTTACTTTTCTTTCTATTATTTTTCTAACATCTTCTATATTTGATTTATTTATTTCAAACTCAATGTAACAGTATTGTATATACGAGTGAGGTTGTCTTCCGAACTCTACTCCTAATATATAAAATTCATATTCAGCCATATAAGTTAATACTTTTGCTAATTCACCTTTTGTATTTGGAATACTAATTACCATTTTATATTGATAAACTGTATCTTTTGTCCATTTACAAAAAAGCATTTGTTGATTTGTTTTAATTTTATCGTAGGCTTTATCACACATTTTGTGATGAATTATAGCTTCATTTCCATTTTTAAATGCAACAATATCATCACCAAACTTTGGATGACAACAGTGGTCAAATGATACAGAACTTATACTGAAATTTGAATATATTAAGACGTTATCGAACTTAGATTCTTTAATTTTGCTAGTTAAAATTTTAAATCTAGTCATTAACCCTTTATAACTTACTATTTTCTTTTCAATAATTTGTTTTGTATGTTTAAAAAAGTCTAAAATTTGTGGCACTTTATGTGGTGATTCAATAGGATATATTTTTGTTATATCATCTGAATATCTAGAAAAAACTGTATTTATAATATTTTTTCCTGATAATTCATCAATTTCTTTTTGTCTATGCGTACATAAAAATTTAATCTGTTTTTTTGCTCTTGAAGTTTTTACCATATCTATCCAAGAACATCTAACAATAGTATCTTTTCCTAATTCAATAGATACTATATCAGTACTTTTTAATTCAGTTAAAAGAGGTTTTTTAATTTTATTTATATAACAAGCAATTGCACGTTTTCCTATATTTGTATGAACAGCAAAAGCAAAATCATAAGCTGTTGCACCAACTGGTAGAGTGAATACTTCACCTTTTGGAGAATATACTATCATTTCTTGAGTATATAAATTATCTTTTGTTTCTTGATAAAATTCTTCTACATTTTCATTTGAAAATTCCAAAGATTTTAACCAATTAAGATTTGTAGTATTTTTTGCACCAGTTTTATATTTCCAATGGGCTGCAATTCCAAACTCTGCAATTTTATTCATTTCAAAAGAACGAATTTGAATTTCATAAATTTTTGAATTATAAAAAACAGTGGTATGGATAGTTTGATAACCATTTTCTTTTGGAGTTGCAACATAATCTTTAAATCTTGATATTAAAGGTTTAAATTCTAAATGCATATATCCTAAAACTTTATAACAATCAATATCTTCTTCAACCAAAATTCTAATTGCAAATAAATCTAAAACTTCATCAATAGAAATTCCTTTTCTTTGCATCTTTAAATAGATTGAATAATGATGTTTAATCCTACTATAAATTTTAATTTTTTCTAAATCATAACCATTTTTTTCCAAAAGATTTTTTGTTGTAGAAATGAATGTGTTAAAAGTAAGTTGCATCGCACTTTGTTGTTCTTTTAAAAAGTTATCAATTTTTTTATATTCATTTGGATAAATGTAAAAAAATGCTAAATCTTCTAAAGCATTTTTAAGTGTTGAAATTCCTAATCTATTTGCAATTGGAACATAAACAACCAATGTTTCTTCAGCAATTCTTTTTTGTTTATTTGCAGGTAAAACACTTAATGTAAGCATGTTATGTAATCTATCACAAAGTTTTACAATTAAAACTCTAACATCATCTATTGAAGCTATTAGCATTTTTCTAAATGTTAAAGCAGAGGATATTATTTTAGTATCACTTGCATCACTAGAAGCAATAAATTCATGTTCTCTAATTTCAACAATTTTAGTTAATCCATCAACCATATGAGCAATATCACTGCCCCATTTTTCTTTAATAAAATCTAAAGAATATTTTGTATCTTCTACAACATCATGTAACAAAGCTGTTGCAATGATGGCTTCATCTTTTGAAAAATGTGCTGTAATTGAGGCCACTAAAATTGGATGAACACAATATGGTTCACCACTTTTTCTATATTGACCTTCATGGGCTTCTATTACGAAATTAATTATGTCATTTAGTTTTTGAGATATTTCAGTTTGAGTATTTAGTTTGTTAATTGCATCTTCAACAGTGTTTATTTGTTGAATTTCTTTGATAAATGGATCCATAATTATTAAGACTTAGAGATAAGCTTTTGGCTTATCTCTATTTTTTGTCTACAAAACCTTCGATTCTTAATAAACCACTTGCAATTTCATCAATTGCAATATCAGTATATTTCATTTTTTGAGTATTGTGTTCTAATAAAGGTTTTGCACCTTTACTTAATTCATCAGCTCTTTGCCCAACAGCAATCGCTAAAATATATCTATCGTTATCAACTTGTTTTAAAGCTTTTGATATTCTTTCTTCTAATCTCATCATAAATTATTCCTTATTGGTATTTAATTATCTATCTAACTATCGAACATCTACTATAATCACCTTGAATGATTTTTAGTAAATTACCTTTTTCACTCATGTTTGCAACAACAATTGGAAGTTTATTATCTTTTGCAAGTGCAATTGCAGTGTCATCCATAACTTTTATATGGTCTTCTAAAGCTCTATCATAAGATAAAGTATCTAATTTCTTAGCATCTGGATATTTCATTGGATCTCTATCATATACCCCATCAACTTTTGTAGCTTTAATTAACATTGAAGCTCCAATTTCAGTTGCTCTTAAAGTTGCTCCTGTATCAGTTGTAAAATAAGGATTTCCAGTTCCTGCTCCAAAAATTACAACTCTTCCTTTTTCAAGGTGTCTCATTGCTTTTCTTACAATAAATGGTTCAGCTATTTGTTCCATTTTGATAGCTGTTTGTAATCTTGCACTTAAACCTTTGTATTCTAATGCTTCTTGCATAGCAATACCATTGATTACAGTTCCAAGCATACCCATATAATCAGCACTTGTTCTTTTAATAACACCATCAGCTGCTGCTGTTACTCCTCTGATTATATTTCCACCACCAATCACTATACCAACTTCTATACCATTTTCTACTAAACTTTTTATCTCTTCCGCAATATAATCTAATATTTGAGTATCAATACCATAACCTTCAGCACCAGCCAATGCTTCACCAGAAAATTTTACAAGTACTCTTTTGTTCATTATGCATATCCTTCTATAATTTTTGGATTTTATCTAAAAAATCATTAACAAATACTTAGCTTAACGCCCATTCATAAAATGGAATAATATTTATTTTCAATTTAGAATCTGAAATTTTTTCATTGTTAGAAATTGTAATAATATTTATCTCATTTATATCAAATTCATGGGCATTTTTAATAATTTTTTTTAGAGCATTATTCATCAAAAATCTATTAAAAAAGGGAATAGGGATGATTGCTATATTTTTTGATTTGATATAAAAATCAATATTATCTAAATAATATATATCTTTATATTTATGAATTAATTCTAAAAAAATCATATTAGAAAACTCATTTTTAAACTTTTTTACATGGGAAATTGCATTTAAAAAAGAGTGATTATAAACATATATTTTTTTTACTGATTTTTCTTGATTATATTTTTGTAAAAAATAGATTGATTTATTGTTTTCATAAATTTTGCATGTTTCATAAAATTTGTCTTTAGATATTTTGATTTTAGATTTTAGATTGTTGAATAGTTGAAAAAGAGATTTTTTTTCATCAATATTTTCAATCAAAATTTTAAAAATCTCATATTGAGTTTCATCTTTACATTGAAGTTCAATTATTTCTTGTAAACGATTTATTTTTTTATGGTCTTCATAATTTATTAGTTCTGCTAAATTTCCAAATTTTAGAAAACTATTAAAACTTTGAATTATATTTTGATGTCGATTATCGTGCAGTAAATACTCTTCAAAATCTAAAGCTGAAATTATTAAATTTTTAAAACCTTTAAAATTTACAGGATTTTTTGTAGAAATAATTATATTTTCACAAGAAGGAAGTTCAAAATCAAAGGCAAAATTTTCTAAAACTAAAACAGATATTTCATTCATTTTAAGAAATTTTTCTAAATTTTCTTTGATTTCAATTACATCATTTCTTAAATCAGAAAAATCAATATATAAATACTCTTTTGGTTTAAATGCAGATAAAAAGTCATAAATAAGATAACTTTTTCCTGTTTTAAAAGCACCACTTATTATTGTTTTAGGTTCAGTGATTTTAATTTTTCGCTCCATGAAATTAACCTTTGAAAAGTTAATTTCATAACAAGCTTCTAGGGTTCTCATCTTTTATTTTGTATTAAAATAATTGCTTCTTTGATTGCATTTACATAACTTTTTGTATTTATTTTTTCATTTTTATATGCAATATTAAAAGCAGTTCCATGGTCAACTGAAGTTCTAATTATTGGAAGATTTAGACTTACATTTATACTTTGGTCAAAATAAAGAGCTTTAAGTGGAGCCAATCCTTGGTCATGGTACATTGCAACAAAATATTTATAATTTTTTCGTGAAACTGGTGAAAATGCTGTATCTGGAACTAATGGACCTTTGAAGATGTTTTTTTCTAAATGTTTATTTGCTTTTTTTATAGCTTTGAAAATTTCTACTTCTTCATCACCTAAAACGCCATTATCACTTGCATGTGGATTTAAACCTAAAACTCCAATGTTATCATTTTTCACATTTTTGTAAAAATCTATTAAAAATTTAGTTAAATCTTCTTCATTTACTTTTTTTGCAACTTTTTTTAAAGGAATATGTTCCGTGAAAAGTCCCACAAACATCTTTTTACAACCAAGCATCATAATGGCATTTTTACCAAAATAATCCCTTAGAACTTCGGTATGACCTTTGTATTTTATATCTGCTTTACTCCACGATTCTTTGTTAATTGGAAGTGTGCAAATTGCATCAACTCTTTCTTTATCTGCTAAATTTATAGCATCCATAAAAGAATCATATGAGTATTTTCCTGCTTTTTTTGAAACAGTTCCTGCTTTTATTTCAAATTCACCTTTTGTTTCAAAAAGTTCAAAATCTTTTGGAATTTCTATTTTTAATTTATCACTTGCTTTTTTTAGCATAATATCGTTTATGCAATAAATTGGTTGGCAAATTTTTGATATCTTTTCATGGCATTTTAGAGCTATTTCAACTCCAATTCCATTTAAATCTCCGATGCTTATTGCAATTTTTGGTTTAATATTAGTCATTTTTAATTAACTCTTTCATATCAATAATTGCTTGACTTAAACCTGTAAAAACAGAACGAGCTATGACACTTTGTCCAATATTTAGTTCTTCAACTTCCGGAATTTGTGAAATTAGTTTTACATTTTGATAATTTAATCCGTGCCCTGCTGCAACTTTTAGGTTTAGTTTTTTTGCTAATTTTGATGAAGTTTCAATCTCTTGAATAGATTTATTTAATTTAGTTTTTAATTCATTTTTACTTAATTCTAACTCTTTGATTGTGTGATGAGTTTGAGATAAATTTGTATTTAACATTGCATAAATATTTGCAAAAGTTCCTGTGTGAAGTTCAACCCATTCAACTTCAAGTTCTTTTGAAAGTTCAATAATCTCTTCCTTTGGATCAATAAATAATGAAACTTCAATTTCATTTTCATGAAGTTTATCTATTACTTTTTGAAGTTTTTCAAAGTTTCCTTTTACATCAAGTCCACCCTCAGTTGTAACTTCATTTCTATTTTCAGGAACTAAGGTAGCTCGAGAAGGTTTTAATTTACAAACAATATCAATAATATCACTATTAATTGAACACTCTAAATTTACTGGTAGTGTTGATTGTTGAATTATTGCAATTGCATCATTATCATGAATATGTCGTCTATCTTCTCTTAAATGAATTGTGATTTGATCTGCACCTGAGAGTTTACAAATTCCAAGGGCATCAAGGGGATTTGGGTCGTTGATTTTTCTAGCTTCTCTTAGAACGGCAATGTGGTCAATATTTACACCAAGTAACAATTTGTATCCTTTAATATTGGCTTTTAGTACGAAATAATAGCCAATATTAAATAAAGAAGTCTTTGTATTATTTTTTAGATTATGATAAGTCTTTTAGTGTTGAGATATTAGCTGCAAGTTTATTATGAACTTCAAGATATTCGTCTTCTGGTTTTGAATCAGCAACTACACCAGCTCCTGCTTGGAAAATTACAGTATCGTGCGTAAGCATTGTAGTTCTAATAGTAATTGCACTATCCATATTTCCATCAAAACCAAAATAAGCGATACTTCCTGAATAGAAGTTTCTTTTTATTCCTTCAAATTGAGCTATTAATTCCATTGCTCGAATTTTTGGAGCTCCTGTCATAGTTCCTGCTGTAAAAGTCGCTGCAAATAAATCAAACATATCGTATTTATCATCAATCACAGCTTCCACATCTGAAACTATGTGCATTACATGAGAATATCTTTCTATTCTCATTAAATCAGTTACTTTTACAGTTCCAGGCTTTGCAACACGACCAACATCATTTCTTCCTAAATCAACAAGCATTAGATGTTCAGCTCTCTCTTTTGTATCGTTGATTAGTTCATTTTCCATTTCAAGGTCTTTTTCTAAAGTTTTACCTCTTTTTCGTGTCCCTGCGATTGGTCTTAAAAGCAAATGTCCATCCACAAGTCTAATCATAACTTCAGGAGAACTTCCTGCAATTGTAAAGTTTTCAAACTCTAAAAGAAAAAGATATGGGCTTGGATTTTTACTTCTTAAGGCTCTATAAAAACTAAGATGATCAACAATAGCTTTTTGAGTAAATCTATTTGACATTAAAATCTGAAAAACATCACCTGATTTTATTTTTTCTTTTGATTTTGCAACCATTTCAAAAAACTCTTCTTTTGAGAAATTAAATTTCCCTTCATCAAGAATAGTTGCTTTTTTTAATGGAGTGTATTCGTAACTTTTTAAAAGTTCTTTTTCAATGATTTCTAAATCTTTTTCTTTTTCATCCATTGAAGTGATAATTACAAGTTTTGAAGTTTTGTGGGAGAATCCAAGAATTATTTTTGGTCTTATCAAATCTAAATCAGGAATATTTAATTGATCAACTAAAGAGTTCATTGACTTCTTTAGTTTTGGTTCAAACTCTTTTCCAATATCGTATCCAACATTTCCAATAAATCCATCAATAAGACCAACGCCTAATTCTAAAGATTTATTTTTGTAAAACTCTTTGTCAAAATTTTTATAATATCTTTTTAAAAAAGTTAATGGATTTGATTCAACCGTTGAAATTTCTTGTTTTTCATTTTTATAAAAACAAGTTCCATTTTCATACCAAACTCTTTCTCTATCACCAATAATGATGTAAGAATAATTTCCTGTACTTGAATTAATAGTACTTTCAAATAAAAATGTAATTTCATCTTTATATAATTTTTTTATTTTTTCATATATTGAAACAGGTGTAAATTGGTCTAAAAATAGCTCTTTACTATAAAAATTCATTAATACTACTTTTTCTAAAATTTAACTACAAATGCACTTGTAACATTTAGTTTTTGTTTAACATCTTCAACATTTTCACTAGCTGCTGCTTTTGAAGAATATGGTCCAATTAGAACTTTGTTATATGCTACACCATTTACATTATCTTGATATATTTTATATTTTAATTTTGCATTTCTAATTGTACTTACATAACTCTCTGTTGGTTTTTTAGTAAATGCACCAATTTGAATAAAATATCCACTTGAAACATTAGAAGAAATTTCACTTGAAGATGTTGTTGTATTACTTGGAGAATCGACTAAATCTTTAATAGAAGATTTTTTTGTTTCTACTTTTTTTGTAACAACTTCTTCTTTTGGAGTAGTTGTAGCTACTTTTTCTTTTTGTGTTACAGATTTACTTCTTTCCACTTTTTTTATAGTTTGATCAATTGCTTCATCTGAAATTCCAGCTGAGTTAGAATTGTAACTTTCTGCTTCTTTTTGTAAATTCTCAAAAGCTTTTAAACTATTAGTATCTTCTGGTTTTGTTGTATTTTCAGATCTTGTTGAATTTGATGTATTTCCTTGAACTTCTGGAATCATGGGTTCATTTGTATCTTTTTTTACTCTTTCATTGATGATTTTTTGGAAATTTTCTTCAATATTATCACTTTCTGATAATTTTTTCATTTCAGTTGAATTTGCACTATTTGATGTAAATTGATCTTCTTTTCCTGCTGAATCATTTGTTAAAAGGCGTATAATAATTATAGTTAATAAAAATAAAACCACAAGGACAATACCTAAAATCAGGTATTTTTTCTTATTGTCCTCGTTTATATTTGATGAACCAAGCATAATATTATCAAGCTCATGTTCATTTTGTTCAATATTATTGTTTCTTTCCAAAATAACAGAGTCATTATTAATTGACATTTCTACTTCTTCAAGTTCATTTAATTTTCGTTCTAATTCTTCTCTTTCTTGTTGAATCTGAACTTTTTTAATAAACTCATCACCTTTTATTTGCATAACTTATCCTTATTTAAATAGAAACCCTAAAAAGTCGATTTATTGTAAATCACAAAATTACTAGCAAGATTTTCTAATTCTTTATTAATTTTAGCATGAAGAGCTGTATCTTCAATATTATCTAAAACATCACAAATTTTGTTTGCAATTATTTCAAACTCTTTCTCTTTCATTCCTCGTGCTGTTAATGCAGGAGATCCAATTCTAATACCTGAAGTAACAAATGGACTTCTTGTCTCACCTGGAACTGTATTTTTATTTACTGTAATCCCTGCATTCCCTAAAGCTGCATCTGCATCTTTACCTGAAAATGGTTTATTTAAAAAACTTACTAATACTAAGTGATTATCTGTTCCACCTGAAACTAAATCATATCCTCTTTTTATTAATACATCTGCTAATACTTTTATATTTGCTTTTACTTGTTTTGCGTAATCTTTCCATTTTGGATCTAAGATTTCTTTAAATGCAACTGCTTTTGCAGCTATTACATGTACAAGTGGTCCACCTTGGATTCCTGGAAAAATAGCACTATTGATTTTTTTAGCTATCTCTTCATCATTTGTAAGAATCATCCCACCTCTTGGACCTCTTAAAGTCTTATGAGTAGTTGTTGTTACAACATGTGCGTATGGGAATGGACTCATATGTTCACCAGCTGCAACAAGACCTGCAATATGAGCAATATCAGCAAATAAAATTGCTCCAACAGCATCAGCTATTTCTCTGAATTTTTTGAAGTCAATTTCTCTAGCATATGCAGATGCACCACAAACTATAATTTTTGGTTGAGCTATTTTTGCAATTTCCATAACTTTATCATAATTGATTCTTCCATCAAGTTCAACACCATAATAAAATGCAGAATAGTTTTTACCAGAAAAAGATGGTTTAGATCCATGAGTTAAATGTCCACCATGAGATAAATCCATACCAAGGATTCTATCACCTGCATTTATTAATGCAGCATAAACAGCACCATTAGCTTGCGAACCCGAATGAGGTTGAACATTTGCATAAGAGCAACCAAAGATTTTACAAGCTCTGTCAATTGCAAGTTGCTCAACAGCATCAGCAAATTCACAACCACCATAATATCTTTTATAAGGATACCCCTCAGCATATTTGTTAGTAAAAACAGAACCCATAGCTTCCATAACAGCAGGACTTGTAAAGTTCTCACTTGCAATCATCTCTAAGTGATTAGTTTGTCTTTTTAATTCATTCTCTATTATTTCGAATACTTCTTTATCTGCTTGTTCTAATTTTGCGTTTGTGATATAGTTCATTTGATTATTCTCCTTAAAATTATTAATAAATATTATTCTTCATCATCATGAAGATTGATTTCGTGTTTTATTGGTTTCATTGCTGGGAACAGTAATACATCTCTAATTGAGTGCTCATTTGTAAGCATCATTACTAATCTATCAATTCCAATACCTTGACCTGCTGTTGGAGCCATTCCGTAAGATAAAGCATTTACAAAATCTTCATCCATTTCATGTGCTTCATCATCTCCACCACACTCTTTTGCTGCCATTTGACCTTCAAATCTTTGAAGTTGATCAATTGGATCATTTAACTCACTAAATGCATTTGCAATCTCTTTTCCTGCAATAAATAATTCAAATCTATCAGTTAAATGAGGTTTTTCATCATTTCTTCTTGCAAGTGGAGAAATTTCAACTGGATATTCGGTAATAAATGTTGGATTGATAAGTTTTGCTTCAACATATTCATCAAATAATTCACCCTGAAGTTGTCCAATATTCATTTTAGCATTTACTTCTAGTTTATTTTCTTTCATAAATGCAATAATTTTATCTTTATCTTCAACAATATCAGAAGGCACTCCACCAATTTCTACTAAAGATTGGATTAATGGAATTTCTGTAAATTTACCAAAATCTATTTTTAAATCACCATAAGGTAAAACAGTTGGTAATTCTAAATGTTCAAATAAATATTCAAAATATTCTTTTGTAAGTACAATCAAATCTTTATAAGTTTTATATGCCCAATAAAATTCAATAGATGTAAATTCAGGATTATGTGTAGCATCCATTCCTTCATTTCTAAAGTTTCTATTGATTTCAAATACAGCTTCAAATCCACCAACAATTAATCTTTTTAAATATAATTCAGGTGCAATTCTTAAAAATCTATCAATTCCTAAAGCATTATGATGAGTAACAAATGGTTTAGCATTTGCTCCACCAGCAATTGGGTGCATCATTGGAGTTTCAACTTCTAGGAAACCTTTATTTTCAAAAAATCTTCTAGTTAATGAAATTACTTTACTTCTAATATGGAAAGTTTTTCTTACTTCAGAATTCATGATTAAATCTAAATATCTTTGTCTATATCTTAACTCTTTATCTTGAATACCATGATATTTTTCAGGAAGTGGCGAAATAGCCTTTGTAAGAATTTTTAAATCATCTGCATGTAGAGAAAGTTCACCTTGTCCAGTTACAAAAGGATAACCAGAAACTTCTATAATATCCCCAACTTCTATATTTTTTTTGAATATGTCGTTATAAAAACCCTCAGGTAAATTATCTCTTGCCACATAAACTTGAAGCATTCCACTTTCGTCTTCAATTTTTAAAAAACTAGCTTTGCCCATAAGTCTGAAAAGTTTAATTCTTCCAGCAACTGTGTAAGTTCTCTTTTCATCTCTTTTTTCTTCTGTATGAAAAATATCACTATTTACATTTAGATATTTTGCAATTGTACAATTTCTTGAACTCTCATTTGAGTAAGGATTAATTCCTACTTCTCTTAGTTTTTCAGCTTTTTCAATTCTTTGTTGTATATATTTATTTTCAAACAATATTAAATCCCTTAATTAATTTTCTTGTGGTTTATTAGCAATACTTCTTAGTTTTTCTTTTGTATTGTCTATTTCTTCTTTTGTTGCATTTTTTGTATCTTCTATTTTTTCTTTAACATTATTTACAATTTCTTCTTCGGCAACTTCTTTTATACTATTTGTAGTAGATTGAATATTTTCTTTTATGTTATTTTTTGTTTCTTCTAAAACTTCCGAAGTTTTTGTTGTATCTATTACTTTATTTACACTTGTTGTAAGTGCTGTTGTATCAAGTTTTATAATAAAAGAACCAACACTTATTAAATGAGGCATTACAAATGAATTATCAAATTTTTCATCCATTACTTTTTTAAACGATTGAACTTGATATAAAGCATAAGCAATAACTGAAAATATTAAAAATACTTTTGCTGCTCCAAATACAAATCCAAAAATTCTATCTACAACACCTAATCCACTTGCAGAAAAAATCTTGCTAACAATAATTCCAGCTGTGTAAACTACAATCCAAACAGCAACTAAAGCAGTTATAAATCCAATTAATTTTATGGTTGCTGGATTATCTAAAACTAAAATTGGAGCTAATAAATCACCTGTTTCTTTTGAAATTCTTGAAGCTACAAAAATCGCACCAATAATTCCAATAATTCCAAATACTTCTTTTATTAATCCTCTAAATAAGCCTTTAAGTCCCAGTATTAGAGTAATAGTTATAATAATTAAATCAAAAATAGAAAAATCTTGCATAAAGTCCCTTTTCTTATAATTCGTGCATTGTATCTAATCTTTACAAAATAGAAGTTTAATTAAAATCTATAATAAAGTTAAGCCCAGAGTAATTTTTATTTTTATAGTCAAAAGTTACATTTTGAATATCAATTTTATAACCGAGATTTTTAACAAAAAGTTCATTTACAATATAGAGCCCAAGACCAACTCCAAAAGCTTGGTGTTTAGTTGTAAAATATGGTTCTAATATCTTTGAAATAATATTTTCATCAATACCTTTTCCTGAATCTTTTATTTGCAAAATATTATTTTTGAATTCTATTAATATAACTCTGTCTTCAACATTTTGAATATTTATTAATGCATGTATTGAGTTGTCTAAAATATTTAAAATAGCTTGTGAAAAATCATTTTTATTGCAGTTTAAAATTATGTCATTATCATAAATCAATTGACATTGGATTGAATTTTTTTCTAAAATTGAATCCATGAATTTTTTTGTATTTTCTAAGGCTTCAATCAATGAAAATCTAGTTGTTTTGTCATCTGAATTAAAGAAGTTTGTGAAATTTTCTATGGTCATTGACAATTTATTTGTATTATTTATTATTCCATCGCATGATAAATTAAATTCATTATCATCAAGAATATTCAACTCTTTTTGAAGTTTCATTCCACTTGTAATTGTACTTATTACACTTAAAGGTTGTCTCCATTGATGGGCAATATTTTTTAAAGTATCTGCAATTGCAGCAATTTTTGATTGTTGAAAAAGTATTCTATCTTTTTCTTTATTTGCTTCTATTTGTTCGATTTCTTGAGTAATATCTGTAAAAGTTGCAATAATAAACTCTTCACCTTTGACTCTTGAACATTTTATAGAAAAGTGTCTTATGTTTTCTTGCATATTTTTTAATGCAACTCTAAAATTTTTATCTGGATTTGCTAATACATATTCAGCCCAATTTTTTCCGTTATAATATTTTTCAATAATATAAGTATCATCTTGCATATCTATAAAAGCACTACAAATACATCGATATTTGTTTTTAAAACTTATCAAATCTTTTGTATCACTAAAAAAATCATACAATCTTTGGTTTGCGTCAATAATCTCATTTCCACCAGTTATTACAATGATATTTTGTTGAGAATTAAGAATTGATTCTTTTTTATTTTCTTGAATTTTTAATTGTCTTAAATAACTTGTATAAAGATAAATTAAAAATGAAAAAAAGATAACTATTAATGCAATTGCTGAAATCATTATAATTTGAACTTTAAAAGATTTTACAATTCTAATATCAATATCATCAAGTTTCATAAAATTTAAAATGTATCCCAATCTTTCATTTTTATCATTATATAAATCATATTTTGATATTAAATAGTCATTTTCAATGATATAGTTATCGATTTTTAAATATTTTTCAAGTTTATTTTTTTCTAAATAAGTAACTAACTCTTTATTCACATTTTCATTTACAACATAATAATCGTCAATAAACATTTTAGTAAAAGGAAGTTTTAGCATTTCTTTATATTTTTTATCTGTAATTACTACAGTATCAATTTTATTTTCTCTTAAATCATAAGCAATAGAATTAAAATGGCTAATAATTTCAAGTGCTCCTAAAAAATTATTTTCTTCATCAATTATTGGAGCTCTTGCTTTTATGGTCATAGAATATAATCCTACGCTAATAGAAGTGGAAATTTTTTTATCATCTATAAATTTTTTTAAATCTTTTCTAAAAAGAAGATTGTCTCCTTTTTTATCAGTCCAAGAACGATATATACTATTTCCTTCTTTATCTATAATTTGAATCCAGATATTTTTGAATTTTGTATTATTTTTCATTTGCTCAGAAATATCTTTATAATCGAATTTATCATATTCTTGAGTGCTCATAAGTTTGTGTAAATTATAATCTTTAACAAGAGCTAATGCTATTGATAATGTAGTGTTTGTTTTATTGCTTAAGGAATTTTCAGTAAGTTTTAAAATACTGGTATTTGCTGAATCATATATAGAGTCTAATAAAGTTTTTTGTTTGTTTAAAGTGTAATAATAAGTTCCAAATAGAATAAGAATAGCTAAAATTAAAAAAGAAAAGATAGCAAGAAAAACATTTTTTTTTGTGTACATTAATTATAGACTTTTAGTAGATTTATAAGAAGTTATCATATTAAAATGTAACTTTTCTTTTGATTAATGTTTTCATTTAGAATTAATAAATTTGTGATAAAATCTCAACATGATTAAAAGATACCCAACTAAACAAATATTCGTCGCAAATGTACCAATTGGAGGTGATGCTCCAATTCCTGTACAATCAATGACATTTACAAAAACATCAGATGTAAAAGCAACAGTTGAACAAATTACAGCTTTACATTTTGCAGGTGCAGATATAGTAAGAGTTGCTGTTCCAAATATGGAAGCAGCATTAGCATTAAAACAGATTAAATCACAAGTTTCACTACCCCTTGTAGCAGACATTCATTTTCATTATAAATTAGCTTTAATTGCTGCTGAAGTTGTAGATTGTATTAGAATTAATCCTGGAAATATTGGAGATAGAAAAAGAGTTCAAGAAGTAGTACGTGCTTGCAGTGAGCGAAATATACCTATAAGAATTGGAGTAAATTCAGGGTCGCTTGAAAAACAATTTGAAGATAAATATGGACAAACGCCAGAAGGTATGGTAGCAAGTGCTGATTATAATATCAAATATCTTGAAGATTTAGGTTTTACAAATTTAAAAGTTTCTTTAAAAGCTAGTGATGTTCAAAGAACAGTTGAAGCTTATAGAAGATTAAGACCTATGAATAATTATCCATTTCACTTAGGTGTAACAGAAGCTGGAACTCAATTTCACTCAACTATTAAATCTTCAATAGCTTTAGGTTCGCTTTTACTTGATGGAATAGGTGATACTTTAAGAGTTTCAATGACTGGAGAACTAGAAGAAGAGATAAAAGTAGGAAAGGCCATACTAAAAGATGTGGGAATTGCAAAAGAGGGATTAAATATAGTTTCATGTCCAACTTGTGGAAGAATTGAAGCTGATTTAGTTAGTGCCGTTGCTGAAATTGAAAGAAGAACTGCTCATATTAAAACACCACTTGATGTTTCAGTTATGGGATGTGTTGTAAATGCAATAGGAGAAGCTAAAAGTGCTGATGTTGCAATTGCTTTTGGAAAAGGTAGTGGTCTTGTAATGAAAAAAGGTGAAATTATTGCCAAACTTTCAGGTGATGCATTAATAAATAGATTTATTGAAGAAGTTGAGTTTGAAGCTCAAAAGAGTCATTAATGGATAGTGTTTACAGTATAAATATTGAAAGAGCAGTATTAAGTTCAATTTTATTTAATCCAGAAGAACTTGAAGATGTTCTGGGTGTTTTAAAACCAAAAGATTTTTATTTACCAGCCCATAAGAAAATTTTTGAAGTAATGGTAAGACTTCATAATGATGATATGCCAATTGATGAAGAATTTATACGAAAAAGAGTTGATTCAAAGGATGTAGATGATTCAATTTTATTAGAAATTTTATCTGCAAATCCAATTACAAATACTTTAGCTTATGTAAGAGAAATAAAAGATGGCTCAGTTAAAAGAGAGTTAGCCACACTTGCAACGACAATTAAAAAAGTTGCTATTGAAGAGGAAATGAGTGCAAACGAAGCTCTTGATACTATTCAAGGTGAACTTTATAAAATTTCAACAGATTCTGCAACCTCAGAATTAAAAGATATGAAAGTTATAACACACGACACTCTTTCGTATATAGAACAAATGAAAAAAATGGGGAATAAACATCTTATTGGTGAAACAACAGGATTTGAAGCACTTGATAGAAGAACAACAGGTTTTAACTCAGGGGATTTAATTATTATTGCAGCAAGGCCAGCCATGGGGAAAACAGCCCTTGTTTTAAATATGGCTTTAAAAAATGTTGAAGCAGGAAAAGGTGTAATATTTTTCTCCCTAGAGATGCCAGCAGAACAACTTATGTTAAGGATGTTATCTGCAAAAACTTCAATTCCTCTACAAAATCTTAGAAAAGGTGATTTAGATGATCAACAATGGACAAATTTAAGTGGTGCTTTTGATGATTTAAACACAAAAAAACTTTTTGTTGATGATGGCGGAAGTATTAATATTAATCAACTTCGAGCAAGAGTGCGAAAACTTGCTCAAAATGAATCGAATAATATAAAACTTGTAATTATAGATTACCTTCAACTTATGCAAGGAACAGGAAATAAAGATAGACATCAAGAGGTTTCTGATATTTCAAGGGGACTTAAAATGCTTGCACGTGAGATGAAAATTCCAATTATCGCTCTTTCTCAGCTAAATAGGGGACTTGAAAACAGACCAGATAAAAGACCAATGTTATCAGATTTAAGAGAATCTGGAGCAATTGAGCAAGATGCTGATATTATAATGTTTGTTTATAGAGATGATGTTTATAAAGAAAGAGATGAAGCAAGAAAAGAGAAAGAAGCTAAAGATAAAGGTGAGGATTATAAATCAAAATTTATAAATAAACCAGAAGAAGAAGCAGAAGTAATCATTGGGAAACAAAGAAATGGACCAATAGGAACTGTAAAACTTAATTTTCAAAAAGCACTTACTAGATTTGTGGATAAAGAAAATGATCATAATCATGCACCTATAGAAATGATATTTGAAACTGTTGCAGATACGCAGAAAGAAACAAATATTGACATACCTGATATTTTTTAAATAACATATTATATTATTTTAAGATATAAATACATATAATCTTTAAAATTATTTTAAGGATTATTATGAAATCTGCATTTTCACTTTTAGAACTTATTTTTGCAATAGTGATTTTAGGGATAGTTGCTTCTTTTGCTATTCCAAAATATATTGACACAAAAGATTCAGCTTTAGTTTCTACAATAAAAAGAGATTTGAATACAGCTGTTTCATCAATCCAAAGTTATTATTTATTAAATCAAAAAATTGAAAAAATAAGTGACGTTTTAACAATAAATGAAACAAATTGGATTCTAACAGACACCAAATTAAGTGATAAAAATTTATGTTTATTTTTAGAAATAAAAACTTCAGATAGTGATAATAAATCTATTGAAGTTGTAGTTGATACACAAAAAGATACAACAATTTGTAAAAAAATCAGAGAAGCTAAAATTGTTACAGCTTCTTATGAGTTATATTAAATAATTTATTCTTTTTTTCTTATTCTTAAAAAAGAGGCAAATTTTGGTTTATTATTTTTGGTTAAATCATAATATTTAAAAGTAACAATATCTCCAATTTTTGGTGGATTTAATCTTTGTATATTTGAAAAACCACCACCTAAATTAAAAACTATTCCATTATTTAATTTAAGTTTTACACTTTTAAATTTTCCATCTTTTGAATAGTTTAAGCCAATTACCATTCCTTCTTCATCATAAAATTTTTTTACCTTTAAAATATTTTCGCTTCTTCCATTAAAATAGTCTAAATTAGGATTTTTTAACATTATTCCTTCCGCTTTTTTGTTTAGTAACTCTTTTAAATAAGTATTTAAATCAGTTTCATTTTTACAGACTTTTTGAGGAATTATTTTGATATATTTATTAGGATTTTTATTCAACCAAGAGTTTATTTTTTCTAATCTTTTATTGAAGTTCCCTTTTTCATTTGGAACTTCAAAGATGTTATAGGTTATTTCATTCCATTTTATGGATGGGTTTGTATCTAAAACTATATTTTGAATGTTCTCAAAATCATTCCTTTTACTCCATAATTCACCATCTAGTTCAAAAGGTGGAAAATTTTTTATAAACCAATCTGGCGCATAAATTTTATTTCCATTTTTACTTAAAAGCTCTTTTCCATTCCAATAAGCTCTTATTCCATCTAGTTTTTCACTCATATACCAGTTTGTAATATTATGTTTTGTATTATCATAATTTTTAGCTTTTTGGAGTTCTTGAGAATTTAGATAAATAAAAAGAAAAAGTAGTATAAATAATTTCATAATATTTCCAGTAAATAATATTTTATATTATATGTAATAGATTCTTAAATATTTTAAAAACATCATAAAATCATAATAATTATTTAGATAGAATAAAAAGCTTTTCTCAAAGTAGTGATTATGTAAAGGATTTTGATTGAGTAAAAATATGGTATTAAATGAGAATGATAAAAAAATATTATTAGATTCAATAAGAAGTGTTAGTGATTTTCCAAAACCAGGAATTATTTTTAAAGATATTACAACTTTGTTAAATAACAAAGAAGCATTTACTCTTTTGATGAATCATTTAGAAGAGAAATACAAATCTTATAATTTAGATTATATAGCTGGAATTGACTCACGAGGTTTTATTTTTGGTGCTGCACTTGCTGATAGATTAGGTGTTGGTTTTGTTCCTGTTAGAAAAAAAGGAAAACTTCTAAGTACAACTGTATGTGAAAAATATGAACTTGAATATGGATTTGATGAAGTAGAAATTCACCTTGATGCTTTTAACAACGAAAAAAATGTAAATGTTTTACTAATAGATGATATAGTTGTTAGTGGTGGTACTGCATTTGCAGCTGCAACTTTAATCAAAAAGTTAGATGTAAATTTAGTTGAAATGTGTTTTTTAATGAATATAAAGATTTTAGATGGTGCAAAAAAATTAAAAGAAGTAGCTCCTGTATATTCAGTGTTAGAAATTTAAAAAAAAAGAGAAAATAAATGAGTAATTATATTCCAAAACCAAGTATTTTTGACCCTGATGAAAAGGGTCAATTTGGTATTTTTGGTGGACAATATGTTCCTGAAACTTTAATGCCAATTTTAAAAGAATTAGAAGCTGAATATAAAAAATATAGATTTGATAAAGAATTTTGGGCAGAAGTTAATTATTTACTAAAAGATTATGTAGGACGAGAAAATCCTTTATATTTTGCAAAAAATATAAGTGATGAAGTTGGAGCAAAGGTTTATTTAAAAAGAGAAGATTTAAATCATACTGGTGCTCATAAAGTAAATAATGTAATAGCTCAAGGATTACTTGCAAAAAAACTTGGAAAAACAAAAGTAATAGCAGAAACTGGTGCTGGTCAACATGGAGTTGCAACTGCAACAATTGCTGCTCTTATGGGACTTGAATGTACTATTTTTATGGGTGCAAAAGATGTTGAAAGACAAGAATTAAATGTATTTAGAATGAAATTGCTAGGAGCAAAAGTAATCCCTGTTCAAAGTGGAAGTAAAACTTTAAAAGATGCTATGAATGATGCTATTAGATATTGGGTAACAAATGCTAGAGACACTTTTTATATAATAGGAACAGTTGCAGGTCCTCATCCATATCCTATGATGGTACGAGATTTTCAAGCAGTTATTGGTTACGAAGCAAGAAAACAAATTTTAGAAAAAGAGGGTAGGTTACCAGATTATGTGGTTGCTTGTATTGGTGGTGGATCAAATGCTATTGGTATGTTTTCACACTTTTTAGAGGATAAAGATGTAACTTGTATTGGAATTGAAGCTGGTGGTTTAGGACTTGATACTGATAAACATGGCTGTTCTCTTGAAAAAGGAACTCCTGGAGTTTTACATGGACAATGTTCATATTTACTTCAAGATGAAGATGGACAAGTAATAGAGGCTCACTCATTTAGTGCAGGACTTGATTATCCAGGAATTGGACCTGAACACTCTTTTCATAAAGATAATAAATCAGTTTCTTATGATTCAATAACTGATAAAGATGCTTTAGATGCTTTTGTATGGCTTAGCAGACGTGAAGGAATTATTCCAGCATTCGAATCAGCTCATGCAATTGCTTATTTAAAAAAAGCAAAAGAAAGATTTAAAGATAAAATAGTTATCGTAAATTTATCAGGTCGTGGAGATAAAGATATGGTACAAGCGAAGAGTTTATTGAATTTTGAATAATTAAAGGGGTATTGTGAAAGAGCTTTTTAGGAAAATCCAACCCCATTCGGGAAAAATATTTGCATTAGGTGTGATTTTATTTTTTTCATTTTTAGCATATAATTTATATCATGCACCAGTTGATGGTTTGGATGAGAAATTTGTATATCTTCTTAGAAAATATGGTTATATTATACTTTTTGCATGGGGAATGTTAGAGGGTGAAGCTGGTCTTGTAATGGCTGGTTTATTATCACATACAGGTGATATGAATCTTTATATTGCAATATTTGTTGCTGGACTTGGTGGTTTTGCTGGTGATCAAGTTTATTTTTATATTGGAAGATTTAATAAAGCGCATGTTCATAAAAAGTTTAGAGGTCAAAGAAGAAAATTTGCATTTGCCCACTTACTTTTAAAAAAACATGGGTGGCCAATAATTTTTATTCAAAGATATATGTATGGAATGAGAACTGTAATACCAATTTCTATAGGTCTTACAAGATATGATGCAAAAATGTTTGCATTTATAAATCTTATTTCAGCTTGGTTTTGGGCTGCTCTTACTATCGTTCCTGTTTGGTATTTTGGAAATGAGATTTTAGTTGTTTTACATTGGGCAAAAGAACATTGGTATTTAGCAATTCCTGTTGCAGTTATTTTAGGCGGAAGTATAATATTTTATTTTAATAAAGCTACACAAAAAGTAGAAAAAAGGATTAAAAATGAAAATTAATTTAGTTGAAACAAGTATAGAAAAAAAAGATACAGAAATTGAAATTATTTTTGTAAAAGATATAAAAAATTTAAGTGATAAAGAACTTTTAGAAAATTTAGAATTTAAAGCAAAAGATGAAGCTTGCGTGTTATTAGCAGAGTCAAAAAAAATTTATGTAGGTTATGAAGAAGAAAACTACGATTCAATTGCAATTGCCTCTGCAACAGCAATTAAAAAACTTCAAACAACAAAATTTGAAAATGTTAAAATAAAATTAAATGAAGTTTTGGAAAATAATTTTAAAGCTCTTATTGAAGGTGCTTTATTAGGTGAATATAAATTTAATAACTATAAATCTGAAAAAGATAATAAAAAAATTGAACTAGAAATAATAGTATTAAATAAAAATGAAGAATTAGAAAAAATATTAACAGAATCTAAAATTATTTCAAAAGCTGTAAATAAAACAAGAGATATGGTAAATACTCCACCAGCTGATTTTTACCCAGAAATTATGGCAAAAACTGCAAAGAAATTGGCAAAAGATGCAAATATTGAAGTAAAAATAGAAGGTGAAAAGTTTTTAAAAGAAAATGAAATGAATGCAATGCTTAGCGTTGGAAGAGCATCTGTTCATGAATCAAAACTTATTCATTTAACATACAAACCAAAAAATCCTCAATTTAAAATAGTTTTAGTTGGAAAAGGTTTAACTTATGATTCAGGTGGATTGTCTTTAAAACCTGCTGATTTTATGGTTACAATGAAAGCTGATAAATCAGGTGGTTGTGCTGTTATGTCAACTATTTGGGCAATTGCTAAATTAGAATTACCTTTTGAAGTTCATGCTATTGTAGGAGCTGTTGAAAATATGATTGGTGGAAATGCTTATAAACCGGATGATGTTTTAAAAGCAAAAAACGGTAAAACTATTGAAATCAGAAATACAGATGCAGAAGGAAGACTTGTTCTTGCTGATTGTTTATCTTATGCTCAAGATGAAATCAAAGATATTGATTACATTTTTGATTATGCAACACTAACTGGTGCTTGTGTGGTTGGCGTTGGTGAATATACAACAGGAATCATGGGAAATAATGAAATCTTAAAAAGAAATGCTGTTTTAGCTGCTTTAAGATCAGGGGAATATGCAACAACTTTAGATTTTAATAGATTTCTGAAAAAAGCAATTAAATCAGAAATAGCAGATATTTGTAATATTGCAAACACAAGATATGGTGGAGCAATTACAGCTGGAATGTTTTTAGATAATTTTATTAGCGATGAAAATAAAAATAAATGGATTCATTTTGATATAGCAGGTCCAGCGTTTGTAGAAAAACCTTGGGGATATAATCCACATGGAGCAAGTGGAACAGGCGTTAGAATGACTATTAAATTTTTACAAGATTTAGTTGATAATAACTAAGTTTTTTATTTAGAAAAGAAATCTAGTATTGAATACTTGATTTCTTTTCACCTCTCTTTTTATATACTTATTTCAGAATATATTCCTAAAAATTTTCTTCTTTGTATTTTTATTAAATAGTTGTTTTAATGAATACTTTTTTACAAAATAATATCCTAAAAGAATAAAATAAATAATTGAGTTATTTAATATTTTATTTATGAATAGCATTGATAATTTGGTGATTTGTTTATTTACTTTTTAAAAAAGTAATCAAATTTTTTATTAACAATAATTATGGTATATTAAGTAAAATAATATATTACAAAGAGTTCAAGATGGCACAAGAAGAATCTAAGTTTATCAAATATTTAAATAATAAAGTTCAAATAAAAGAAAAAGCGCCAGTTGGTGATAACATAGCTATTTATGTAAGACCTGGTGATAAAATTGATCTTGAAGCCCTTGGAATTAATTTAGAAAATGCAAAATTTAAACTTATTGGTGGTGATATAGTATTAGAAATGGCAGGTGCCGGTAACTATACTTTCGTTTCATTAGCCTTAATGGGATATGCTGAAAATACTCCTGAGTTTATTGGCTTAGGAGGAAAGGTTACATCTTTATCTGCGATTTTATCGAATATTGAAGAAATAAATGCCTTACCAATTAACTCTGTTGTTACTAATGAATTTGTAAATTTACCTGATGCATCTGAACAAGATAAAAAAAATAAAGCTAATGAAGAAAAGAAAAATGAAGCCACTCCACAGGTAATTGTAATAGACAATAATATTGCAATGGATGATAATATATCTCAGAATTTGGCTGAAAGTACTGCTCAATTTTTTGAACAATCAATTGAAGAATCAGTTGCAAATGAAAATATTTCAATGAAAACAAAAACAGATAAAGCCAAATCAACAAAAACAGAAGATGCTGCTGTTGAAGGTATTGAGCCAACTTTATCATTTAATATAGATATTCAACATGTTGAAATAAGAGAAAATACTATAACCGATGCAAATGGGAAAACTCTAACTGTTTATGGAGGTGGAGGTACTTCTTATGCAAATATATACCCAAATAATTATAACACAGTAGATAAAGATAGATTAGTTTCTCAAACAAAAACTGAGGCTATAGATTATAGTGATAAAAAATTTGGAAGTTATGACAATGTTGTTATATATGCAGATGATCCAGCTCTTTTTGATATAACTAAAACTTCAAGAACTGTAAGTTTAACAGCAAATCAGCCAGAAGGTTTTGCAATAACAGAACTAATTATTTCAAGTAGTAGCTTTCCTAGTGGATTTGAAATCTTATATGGTGTTAAATCAGGAAATAGCTGGATTTTAAAAAAAGATGATCCAACTACTGATGTAATTGAAGGGTTTACTATTGATAATAAGGGAGCTATAAACTTTACTTTTAGTGTTAATAATACTCAAGAAAGTAATTCAGTTTTTACTATAAAAGGTACTTCTGTATTTGATATAAATAATGTATCTGAAGCAAATAAAGCAACTATTATTCCACCTGTAAAAACACAACTTCAATTTGAAAAAGATTATGCAATACAAGTTAAAGATATTCAAAATGAAACCATAGCTAAAGAGTATGATTTTGAATCATTTTATTTAAATGGTAAACAGTACACTACGGGGTTTGTAATTACTACAAATATCAATGATACGGAAACAAAAGGTTCTCAAGAATTAGTAAATACAATTTTTGGTGGAATTGTAAATGATACAATTTATGGTGGAACTAAAAATGATACAATTTATGGAAATACAGGTGATGATACAATTATCACAAGAGCTGGAGATGATATTGTAGACGGTGGTGCTGGAAGTGATACTTTAAATTATTCAGAAATAGATAATGTTAATAATATTGGAATAAATGCAAATTTAGTAACAGGAATTGTTACAGGAGACGGTACAGATACTATATCAAATATCGAAAATATTATAGGAACACAAGACAAAGATATAATTATTGGTAATGAAAAAAATAATACTTTAAAAGGTGAAAATAGTGCAGATACAATTTCTGGTGCTGCAGGAGATGATTATATCGATGGTGGATCAGGAAATGACACTATTGAAGGTGGATTAGGCGAAGATATTTTAAAAGGTGGATCAGGAAACGATACTCTTAGTTACATAAATGCTATAAATACTGTTGATAATAAAGGTGTTTTGGTAAAACTAAGTTCAGATTCAGATGATGCAAGTAAGGGAATGGCATCTGGAATTGATGGCAATGATCAGCTTTGGGATTTTGAAAATGTTATTGGTTCGAATTATGATGATACTATTTTTGGTAATTCTTTAAATAATACAATTTTGGGTGAAGCTGGAAATGATACATTAATTGGTGGATTAGGAAATGATTATTTAGATGGAGGAACTGGAAATGATACTGTTGATTATTCATCTTCAAGTGCAGCTCAATCTGTTTATTTAGATTCAAATATACCAGGAGAACCTACTCGTGGAGAAGCATCAGGTGGAGATGGTAATGATACACTTTTCAATATTGAGAATGTAGTAGGTTCTAGTTATGCAGATACTATTTATGGGAATAGTTTATCAAATACATTAATTGGTGGATTAGAAAATGATACTATTTTTGCTGGAGCTGGAGATGATTTACTAAGAGGAGATAGTGGAAATGATATTCTAGATGGTGGTTCTGGAAATGACACTGTTTTAGGAGGTCTAGGACATGATACTCTATCAGGTGGCTTAGGGGATGATTTTTTAGATGGTGGAGATGGAGATGGAAGCGATTATGTTGATTATAGTAGTTTAAGTAATTCTTTAGGTGATACAGAGGGAATAAAAGTTGATTTAACCATAAATTCACAACAAGACACTAAAAAAGCTGGACTAGATACTTTAAAAGGTATTGAAAATATTATTGGTTCAAGTTATAACGATACTATTATTGGAACTAATGCAGATAATGTAATTCTTGCTGGAAATGGAAATGATACGATTGTAACGAATGGAAGTTCTGCTTCATCAGGTTACGATGAAATAGATGGTGGAAGTGGAGATAGAGACCTTATAACATATGAAAATTCTGGATTAACTAGTAAAATTACAGTTGATTTAAGAAATAGTGAAGTTCAAGATAGCGGTGCTGGAAAACTAAAGATAAAAAATATAGAAGATGTTTCAGGAGCAGCTGGGGCTGATTTAATTACTGGAAATGATTCAGATAATATTTTAAAAGGTTTAGCTGGAAATGATACTTTAATAGGTAATGGTGGAAATGATAGTTTATATGGAGGAGCTGATAATGACACTTTATATGGCGGAGATGGAAACGATTTACTTGAAGGTGAAGCTGGAAATGATTTATTAATAGGAAATGCAGGTTCTGACACAATAAGAGGAGGAGACGGTATTGATACTGTTGATTTTTCTTTGGAAACTGCAAAATTAAAAATTATTTTAGGAACTGATGATACAGCTGCAAATGCATATATTGGAAATGCTGATATTGATGTTTTAAGTAGTATTGAAAATGTTATTGGAACACAATTTAACGATGAAATCACAGGAAATAATAAAGCTAATAGTATAGATGCTGGAAGTGGAAACGACACCATAGATGGTGGTATAGATAATGAAGAAGATATTTTATATGGAAATAGTGGGAATGATACATTTATTTTAAGAGCAGATAATGGAATAGATGTTATTAACGGAGGTGCTGATTTTGATACAGTTGATTATTCAAGTCTTACTTCATCTCAAAATTTAGAATTAACTCTTAATAGCGCATCAAGTACAAATGCTACGATTAAAGATGGTGTTACTACTTATACTGACTCTATTGAAAATATTGAAAATATTAAATCAGGTGCCGGAAATGATACTTTAGTTGGTAGTGATTTAAATAATACACTTTTCTCACAAGCAGGAAATGATACTTTAGTTGGTGGAAAAGGAAATGATTACTTAGATGGTGGAACTGGAAAAGATACAGTTGATTATAGTTATGTAACTAGTGGAATTGGTCTTAATATTAATTTAGCTTTAAATACTGCATCTGATATTGCTATTGATACAGAAAAACAAATTGGGAATGACCAAGTTTTTAATATTGAAAATGTAATAGGTACTTCTTTTGCTGACTCAATAATAGGAAATAATCAAGATAATATACTTACTGGAAATGCTGGAAATGATTTCCTTGAAGGAAAAGAAGGAAATGATACTTTACTTGGTGGAACAGGTGATGATACTTTAAAAGGTGGAGCAGGTGATGACACTTTTGATGGTGGAGATGGTATTGATACAGTTGATTATAGTGATGTAACAAATGAAAATTTAATAATTGACTTAAATTCACAAGGTGAAAAAACAATTAGTATAAATGAAGGAAAAGATACATTTATTAGTATAGAAGGGGCAATTGGTGGTCAAGGTAATGACATATTAATTGGAACTTCAGGAGCAAATACATTAATTGGTGGAGCTGGAAGTGATACTATTTTGGGAAATGGATCTTCATCTGGAATTGATTATATTGATGGTGGTATAAATGATATTGGAGCTGGAGATTTAGTAAGTTTTGCCTCTACAAATAAAAACATTAAAGTAGATTTATCTTTTAACGTAGGTGCTAATGAAAATGTAGCACAGAATACTGGAGATGGAAATCTTATTATAAAAAATATTGAAGATATTCAAGGTGGTTTTGGTAACGATATATTAATAGGAAATGATGATAAAAATACAATTCTTGGTGGAACAGGAAATGATACTTTAGTTGGAAAAGGTGCAAATGATTATTTAGATGGTGGAGTTGATGAATACTCTCATAAATTAAATATAAATGGAACACCAACAATTGGAAATACATATTCATTTACAATAGGTACAATTATTATTAGCTTTTTAGCAACATCTGCAAATGCACAAGATATTATCACTGGTTTATTTAATGCTTTTGAAACTAATAATGAAGCAAAAAAAGTAGCAAGTCTTATAAAAGATGGTGATTCACTTTATATGTATACACCACAAAATATTACAAATGTAACTGGTTTAATAGATGATACTTCTTTAACATATAAAGATACAGTTGATTACTCTTTATCTGATAAAGTAGTAGTTGATATGAATGATAGTACTAATACTGATACTTCTAAAATTGAATATGGAATAGCAACACACGAAGATGGATCAAAAGATACTTTAGTAAGTATTGAAAATATAATAGGGTCAAATTATAATGATACTATTTTGGGTGATATTGATGATAATGTTGCAAATATATTTGATGGTGGAGCTGGAGATGATACAATTTCTGGTGGAGCAGGAAATGATACATTATATGGTGGAGCTGGAAATGATTTATTTTATGAATCACTTAGTAATGGAAACGATACTATAGATGGTGGAGATGGTATCGATACAGTTGATTATAGTTCTATATCAAAAGTTGGTGATGGAAGTACAAATGGGATTAGTGTAAATCTAGAAGACCAGTTTACTTCAACTTCTGCTACGGTTATTATAAATGGTGGAGATAATGACACACTTAAAAATATTGAAAATGTAATTGGAACACAAAATAATGACACAATCACTGCAAGTAGAAGTGTAAATGTATTAAAAGGTGGCTTTGGAAATGACCTATTTATTCAAACATCAGCAGGAATAGCAGGGGATATAATTGATGGTGGAGATGATATAGATACTATTGATTATAGTGCTTTAGGAAATGGAATTACTGTAACTTTAAATGGGGATAATTATTCTAATGCCGTATCAGGATCAACAACTCATCAAATAAAAAATATAGAAAATGTTACAGGAACGATAAGTTCTGATTTTATTATAGGTGATACAAATGCTAATATACTAAAAGGTAATGCTGGAAATGATACTTTATATGGTGGAGCTGGAAATGATTCATTATATGGTGAAACAGGAAATGATATATTAAGAGGTGGTTCAGGAAATGATATTCTTGATGGTGGAGCTGGAATTGATACTGCTGATTATAGTGATGCAACAGAGAATTTAACAGTTGATATTACAGATGGAACAAAATTTATTAGTGCTTCTCAAGGAACAGATACGTTCAAAGATATTGAAGGTGTTATTGGTGGAAGTGGAAATGATACATTAACTGGAAATAAAAAAGCTAATACTTTAATAGGAAATGCAGGAAATGATATTCTCGATGGTGCAGGTACAGCAGAAGCCCTAGCTGGTGAATATGATTATTTAGATGGTGGAGAAGGTAAAGATTCTGTTAGTTACAAAGATTTTACTGATGCGGTGACTATAAATCTGGGATTAACTTATGATAATACATCAGATATTCATACTTTTGATTCAACAAGTGTAAAAGATTATCAATATGCGGGAGCAGCTGGAAATATAAGAATATTAAATGTTGAAAATCTTGAAGGTGGTAGTGGAAATGATACTATTTATGGAAACGCAAGTGACAATACTTTAATAGGTAGAGAAGGAAATGATACTTTTAGAGGTGGAGCTGGAAATGATGTCATTATTGGAGGAGTTGTTACTTCTGTTGATACAAATGGGATTATTTTAACTCAAACAGATGCTTCTATTGATGTTGTAGATTATTCATATTTAGCATCAGGTAAGGGAATCATTGTTGATATGAATGTTGCTTCTGAAGATGATGCAATATTAAATAAAGGTCAAGTTAATGAAGATGGTCATGGTGGATATGACCTTTTATATGGAATAGAAAAAATTATTGGCTCTAAATATGAAGATTTAATTATTGGTGATACCAATGATAATGTAGCTAATGTTTTTGAAGGAAGAGATGGAGCTGATACTATACGAGGTGGAAGTGGAGATGATATTATTTATGGTGGATTCGAAAATTCTGGTACAGTAGAAGATACCTTAGATTTAAGTACATTAAAAGATACATTATATGGTGGAACTGGAAATGACACAATTTATGGAAGAGCTGGAGATGACCTTTTAGATGGAGAATCAGGAGATGATACTTTATATGGTGGTTCAGGAGATGATACACTAGGTGGTGGTGATGGCGCTGATTATTTAGATGGTGGAACTATTGGCGAAACTATTGGAGATACTGTAAGTTATAAATATTTAGATACAACAACAAATAGAGTTGTTATAGATATGAATTTGTCTTCAAATCAAGCAACAGTATATAATGGAGTAACAGCAACTACAGATATTGATAATTTGATAAGTATAGAAAATATTGATGGTAGTAAAAATGATGATACGATAATTGGAAATGCTTCAAAAAATATATTAAAAGGTAATGATGGTACAGATTCTCTTTATGGTGGTATTAATAATGATACATTATACGGTGGAGTAGGAAATGATTATCTAGATGGTGGAGATGATAACGATACTTTATATGCAGAAGCAGGAGATGATACTCTAAGTGGTGGAGCAGGAGCTGATTATTTAGATGGTGGAGATTCTTTATTAAATGGAGATACTGTAAGTTATAAATATTTAGATGCAACATCAAATAAAGTAGTAGTAGATTTAAGTCAAGCAACAGCTACTATATATAATGGAGTTAATGCAACAACAGATATAGATACTTTAATAAACATAGAAAATATCGATGGTAGTAAAAATGACGATACTATAACTGGAAATAATTCAGATAATACTATTTTAGGAAATGTTGGTAAAGATTTAATTTATGGTTCTGAAGGAAAAGATACAATTGATGGTGGAAGCGAATTTGATAGTGTAGATTATTCGAAAATGAATCAAAAAATTGTATTAACAACTACAAGTAACACTAATAATTACACTGTTACAAAAGGTAGTGGGAAAGTTGATACTCTAACAAATGTTGAAGAAATAATCGGAACTTCTTATGATGATGAAATGACAGGAGCTGAACTATCTGATACATTTAGAAGTGGCGCTGGAAATGATACATTAATTGGAGGAAAAGGGAATGATTATCTAGAAGGAGGAAGTGGAAATGATATTTATAAAGCTACTTCTTTTGATGATGGAGATGATACATTAACTGATAGTGATGGTTCTGATAGTGTAGATTATAGTGCAATTACAGATAATACATATCATCTAGAATTAAATTTAAGTACAACAACTGTTGGAGTATTAGCAGCAGGAAAAGCCTTAATTAAAGATGGCTCAATAATTCATCAAACTGATACATTATTAGGAATAGAAAATGTTATTGGAACAGCTGGCGATGATACGATTGTTGGAAATGATGAGATTAATATTATTAAAACAGGAGCAGGTAAAGATACTATTTATAGTGGAGCTGGTGCTGATATAATTGATGCTGGGGCTGATGATGATAAAATTATTTTTAGAACTACAAGTGAATCAAAAGATGATGTAATAGATGGTGGAGTAGGAGTTGATGAGGTAGATTATAGTGCATTATCAAGTGGAATTACTGTTGTATTAAACAGTAGCACATCAACTAATGTTGTAATATCTGGTGTAAATGATCATCAAATAAAAAACATAGAAAATGTTACAGGAACATCTGATTCAGATTTTATTATAGGTGATATAAATGCCAATATTTTAATTGGTAATGCAGGAAGTGATACATTATATGGTGGAGCAGGAAATGATAAACTATATGGTGGAGATGGTAATGATATATTAAGAGGTGGAGCAGGAGATGACCTTCTTGATGGTGGAGATGGAATTGATACTGCTGATTATAGTGATGCAACAGAAAATTTAGATGTAGATATAGCAGATGGAGCAAAGTTTATTAGTACTTCTCAAGGAACTGATACTTTTAAAGATATTGAAGGTGTTATTGGTGGAAGTGGAAATGATAAACTAACTGGAAATACAAAAGCAAATACATTAATAGGAAATGCTGGTAATGATACTTTAATCGGTGGTGGAACGGGCACTGCAGGAGCAAGTGAATATGATTATTTAGATGGTGGAGATGGTATAGATTTTGTTAGTTATAGCTCAATAACAGATTCTTTACAATCTGTAACAATCAATCTTGGATTATCTTATGATGGCAGTTCAGGAGATCATGATTTTAATGATACTAATTCTGATGGAAAAGTTGGAAATTATCAAGATGGTGGAGCAGCAGGAAGAATACAAATTGTAAATGTTGAAAATCTTGAAGGTGGAGCAGGAAATGATACACTAATTGGAAATATTTCAAATAATGAATTAATAGGTGGAGCAGGTGATGATACACTAATAGGTGGAGCAGGAAACGATATATTAAGAGGTGGAAGCAACACTACAAAAGGTGATACTGCTGATTATTCGAAAGCAAATTTAGGTATGGGTGTTACCATAAATATGGGAGCAACTCAAACTTTAGGTAATAGTAATACTTATGCTGTTTCGAATGATGGACTTGGTGGAAAAGATTATCTTGAGGGAATTGAAAATATTACAGGTACAAATTATACTGATAATATTAGTGGAAATGATGCTGCAAACTACATCTTTGGTGGATTAGGTGATGATACTTTATCTGGTGGAAAAGGTAATGATACACTTGAAGGTGGAGCTGGTAATGATATATTTAAAGCAACTTCTTTTGATGATGGAGATGATTTAATTGATGGTGAAAAAGACGGTGTTATAGACAATGGAATGGATACTGTTGATTATAGTGTTATTACAGATGCTAATTATCATTTAGAAGTAAATTTAACTACTGGAAACTCTGTAATTAAAGATGCAACAGCTATTACTCAACAAACAGATACATTAAAAAATATTGAAAATATCACAGGAACATCTGGAAATGATACATTCATAGGTGATAGTGAAAATAATATTTTTGATGGTAAAAGTGGAAGTGATACGGTAAGTTATGAGAATATTATAGACTCAAATATAGATATTTTAATAGATTTGAAAAACAATACAGCAACTTCATCTGCAAGTGGAACAGATACTCTAACATCAATTGAAAATGTTATTGGTGGAGCTGGTAATGATACTATAAAAGTTTCTACGGATGTTGAGTCAAATATTTTAGATGGTGGAAGTGGAAATGACACTGTAAGTTATGAATATTATACAACGGGTGTGACAAGAGATTTATCAAATACAACTACTGCACAAGATGATGATATATTAAAAGGTTTTGAGAATATTATTGGTGGAAGCGGTAATGATAGTTTTGTTGGAAATAGCCAAAATAATACTTTAGATGGTGGAACTGGTGTTGATACTGTTGATTATAGTTCTTCTTCTTTAAAAATAGTTGCTGATTTAAAAACAGCAACAAAAACAGTAACAAGCGGAAGTGATGTAGATACATTAGTAAGTATTGAAAAAATTATTGGTTCATCTCATAATGATACTTTTTATAGTGATTTAAATGGAAATAATACTTTTGTTGGTGGTTCACAAGATACTCTTGGAGAAGATGTTTTAGATTATAGTCATATGGTAGTTTCTGATGCTACAAGGGATTATGTATATCTTGATTTATCAAATTCAACTACAACAGTTAAACAAAGTAATAATACAACTGCAACGGATAGTTTTAGTGAAATTGAAAAGTTTATTTTAACTTCTGGAAATGACACTATCAAAGGAAATACACAAGCTAATACTTTTGATGGTGGAGCAGGAAGTGATACTGTAAGATACGATTATTTAACAGCAGGTGAAAGTGTAGTTGTAGATTTTAGCACATCAAAAGCTACTACAACTATATTAAATGATGTTGATACTTTAATAAATATAGAAAATGCTTTTGGTTCTGCTGGAAATGACACTTTTATAATGAATGGTACTGATAATGTAGCAAATACAATTAATGGTGGAACAAGTGGAATAGATACTATTAGTTATGCAAATTATACTACAAAAGTAACCGTAAATCTTGGTGCTACAGATGGAATTAATACTGTAAAAAGTACAGATATAGACACAATATTAAATATTGATAATTTAATAGGTGGAAGTGCAGGAGATGAGTTAACTGGAAATGATGGTGATAATACTATTATAGGTGGAGATGGAGCTGATACAATTTATAGTTCAAAAGGAACAGATACAATAGATGGAAGTACAAGTGCTTCTGATATTGATATTATGGATTATTCTAATAGAACTTCTAATATTGTATTAACAACAGTTGGTTCTACATATACAGTTATTAAAACAGATGATAGTAACAAAACAGATACATTAACAAATATAGAAGTTGTTAAAGGTTCTACTTATGCTGATAGTATGACAGGTGGAACTGGAAATGATACATTTAAAGCAGGCGATGGAAACGATGTCTTAATTGGTGGAGAAGGTGATGACTTTTTATATGGTGAAGCCGGAGATGATACACTAAAAGGTGGATTAGGAAATGATACCCTTGATGGTGGAGTTGAATCAATATATGGTGATACTGTAAGCTATGAAGATAGAACTGAAAGAATTATTGTTAGTTTAGATAATAGTGGAAATGGAACAGTTACAGTAGGAATTATTGGTGAAACTGATAATTTAGTTGATATTGAAAATATTACAGGTTCAACACAAGCAGATATAATCAGCGGAAATGATAGTGTAAATACCATTTTTGGATTAGCAGGAGATGATATTCTTGATGGTAAAGGCGGAAATGACTATATTGATGGCGGAGCTGGCGATGATACAATAACTGGTGGAGCTGGAGCTGATATTTTAAAAGGTGGTTTTGGAGCTGATAAATTTATACAAACAGTTGGAGAAACTACTGGTGATAATATTGATGGTGGAAGCCAAAGTGATAATAGTAGAGGAAATGATACTGTAGATTATTCTGCATTTATTGGAGCTGCTGGAATTAAAGTTTCATTAAATGATACTGGATTAGCAAATGTTACAGTAGGAAGTCTTATAGATGACCATACTTTAACAAATATTGAAAATATTATAGGAACAAGTGGAACTGATACTATTGAAGGTGATACTGCAAATAATACTTTAGACGGATTAAGTGGAACAAATGACACCTTATCTTTTGCAAAAACATCAAGTGGAATATTTGTAAATATTGGAAACAGTGCAGTTAATGCTGATATTGATGGAAATGGTTCAACTGATGCTATTACTGCAAATCAAGCAATAGGTACTGAAATTGGTACAGATACTGTTAAAAATTTTGATGATGTTATTGGTGGAGCTGGAAACGATACACTAATTGGAAATGAATTTGCAAATATCTTAGATGGTGCAAATGGAAATGATATTTTAGTTGGTGGAGCTGGGAACGATACTTTAAGAGGTGGAAATGGTTCAGATACTGTAAGTTATGCTATTGATACTGCTGGAGTTAAAGTTAGTTTAAGACAAGCTACTGGAACAGATGGTTGGGGAAATACTGATACTTATGATTCTATTGAAAATATTTTAGGAAGCTCTTTTGGCGATACAATAGAAGGAAATAGTAGTAATAATATCTTAAATGGTGGAGCTGGAATTGACACTATTACATTTGAAAATGCAATTGCTGGGGTAAATGTAAATTTAGCAATAACAACTGCTCAAAATACTGGAAATGATGGACAAGATATAATCACGAATTTTGAAAATTTAATAGGTACAAATTTTGCGGATACTTTACTTGGTGATACAAATACAAATATAATTAATGGACTATCTGGTAATGATGTTATAGATGGTAATACTGGCAATGATACTCTTTATGGTGGAGCTGGAAATGATAGATTTATAATAAAAATTGGTGATGGAAATGATGTAATAAATGGTTATTTAGATGCTCAAATAGATAATGATGATGAATTTAATAGAGATACTTTAGATTATAGTCAAATTACAACTAATGGATATTTTGCAGATGTTGATTTAAGCATAACATCTGCTTATGTTAAATTAGGAACACATTTAACGAATACAACCGAACAAACAGACACTATTTCTAATATAGAAAATATCATAGGAAGTAGTGGTGATGATATTTTAAAAGGAAATGCTGAGAGTAATACGATTAGTGGTGGACTAGGAAGTGATACAATTAGTGGTGGACTAGGGAATGATAAATTAATTGGTAATGCCGGAAATGATGTATTTGTAGATACAAGTTTTACAGGTGATGCAGTTGATGGAGCAGAAGATAATGATACGATTGATTATAGAAATGTAACTTCAAAAATCACATTAGTTCTTGAAGATAATGGTGCTACAACAGATGTAAAAGTTGGGAATACTACAGCTGATCATACAATTGCAAATATTGAAAATATTTATGGTTCAAATATTGGAAATGATGAAATCACAGGAAATAATTTAGCAAATAGTATATTAGGATTTGGTGGAGATGATACTATTGATGGAGGAGCAGGAGCTGATTATTTAGATGGAGGAGTTGGAACTAATACAATTTCATTTAAAAGCTTTAATAATTCTGTAACAGTTAATTTATCTACTGAAACGTCTTCAGATGGAGATACAATTAAAAACTTTACAAATATCATAGGTACAAATTTATCTGCACAAAGTGATACTTTAATTGGAAATGATAATGCTAATAAAATAGAAGGATTAGCAGGAAATGATACTATTGAAGGTTTAGCTGGAGATGATATTCTTTTAGGTGGAGAAGGAAATGATGTATTTATTTTAAGAGCAAATGATGGAATAGATACTGTTGATGGGGGAGATGGAAGTGGAGATATTGCTGATTATTCAAATCTTACTTCAACGCAAAATTTAATATTATCACTAGATACGTCAACAAGTGTAACTGCAACAATAATCTCTGGTGTTTCAACTTATACAGATAATATAGTAAATATTGAAAACATTAAAAGTGGTGCTGGAAATGATACTTTAACTGGAGATGCTTTTAAAAATACTTTATGGGGTGGAGCAGGAGCTGATATTCTTGATGGTGGATATGAATCAGATGTTCTATATGGTGAAGATGGAAACGATATTTTAATTGGTGGACTTGGAGCTGATATTCTTGATGGTGGTGCAGGTGATGATGATTTAAGAGGTGGTGATGGTGATGATACTTTAATTGGTGGAGAAACTAATGAAGTAAATGGAGATACTGTAAATTATTCTTCAAAACTATCAGCTTTAGATGTAAATTTAATTAATATAAATTCAATAACAACATATGCAACAGCAATAATTGGAACAGAACAGGATAGCCTAAAAGAGATAGAAAATATTATTGGTACGATATATAATGATTATATAGGTGGAGACAATGATAAAAATATTCTTGATGGTGGAAGTGGAAGCGATACAATAGCTGGTCTTGGTGGGAATGATACTTTATTAGGTGGCGATGGTGATGACACTTTTATGGCTGGACTTGATAATGATTTTTTAAGTGGTCAAGATAAAATATTTGAAGATGGCAATGATGGTAGTGATTATATTGATGGTGGAAATCATACAATAGATGCCATAGGAACACAAAGTTCAAGTAATTCATATAGTGGAAAAGGTGATACTATTGATTATAGTGCCTTAGGAGCAACAAGAGCTATTGATGTAAATCTTGGAATTACGTCTGATACAGCAGGATATACAGCTGTTTCAACAGTAACAGTTACAAATGGTTCAAATGATTATATTAAAAATATTGAAAATATTATTGGTGGTGCTGGAAATGACACTATTCGAGGAAATCAATTTAACAATATTTTAAAAGGTGAAGCTGGAAATGATACTCTATCAGGTGGTGCTGGAGATGATACACTTATTGGTGGAGATGGTCAAGATACAGTAGATTATTCAGATGCAGCAAAAGGAATAATTGTAAATTTAAAAAATACAATTGAAGTTACTCAAGATGGATTTGATAATAGTGATGATTTAAGTGGAATAGAAATAGTTATTGGTTCAAATTATGCAGATAGTTTAACAGGTTCAGATAATGTAGATACATTTATTGGTGCAAAAGGTAATGATATTTTCTTTTCTACAAAAGGCAATGATATTCTGTATGGAGGCTCTGTTGATACTAATGGTATTCATACAGTAGAAGTTGGAGAATATAACAAAGTAGATTATGCAGATGCAAAAAGAATTTATGTTGATTTAAGTACAACAATACTTGATGCAAAAGGAAATTCTTATTCGGAAGTTTTAAAATCTAGTAGTACCCTTGCTTCTGATGGCTTTACAACATTAGAATCAACAGATAAATTATATGGTATTGTTAATATTAATGGAACAAGTAATGATGATACTATTATAGGAAATGCAGCCGCAAATTTCTTTTTAGGTCTTGATGGAAACGATAAAATTGAAGGTAAAGCTGGAGATGATAATCTTCAAGGAGGAGCTGGAGATGATACATTTGTAGCAACTTCTTACAATGATGGTGCAGATGAAATAGATGGTGGAACAGGACGTGATACTTTAGATTATAGCGCTTATGGTTCATCAAATAAAATCACAGTAACTTTAGGTGAAGCAGATGTAGTTACGAATGTACTTGTTGCAGGTGGAAACACAGATAAAGTTCAAAATATAGAAAATATTATAGCAACTTCTGGTGATGATATTTTAATTGGAAATAGTTTAACAAATACACTTATTGGAAATGCTGGAAATGATATTCTTGATGGTAAAGCAGGAGATGATACTCTTCTTGGTGGAGCTGGAAATGATACTCTTTTTGGTGGAGCTGGAAATGATATTTTAGATGGTGGAGCTAATACAGATACTGTAAATTATTCAAATGCAATAAGTAGTGTTACAGTTGATTTAGCAGATACTTCGGCTCAAGCAGTTGGTGCAGGAGAAGGACTAGATACTCTTACTAATATAGAAAATATAGTTGGTTCAGGATTTAAAGATACTTTTTATTCAGATCATACAAAAGCAAATGTTTTTGATGGAGGAGTTGCTGATAATACTGGCGGAGATACTGTTAGTTATATTAATTTAAAAAATGACAAAACAGGAACAGCTTATACAGGAACAGCCTCAACAGATTATATTATTGCTGATTTAAGTGGTACAACAGATACTGTAATTATTAAAAGCAGTGGAGCAAATGTTGTTGATACTCTAATTGGAATAGAAAATATCACAGGAACAAGTGGAAATGATACAATTTTTGGAGATAGTGGAGCAAATACATTAATTTCTGGAGCTGGAAATGATATTCTTGAAGGTGGAGTTGGAGATGATTATTTAGATGGTGGAGCTGATATTGATACGGTATTTTATAATCAAGCAACAAGTGGAGTTAATGTTAATCTTGGAACAACTGCATTACAAAATGTTGGTGGTGGACAAGGAAATGATACTTTAATTGATATTGAAAATGTTATTGGTTCAGGATTTGCAGATACTTTTAAAGGGAATAATTCAGTTTCAAATACTTTTAACGGTGGTATGAATTTATCAACACAAGTAGAAAATATAAATGATGAAAATGATACTGTTGATTATTCTACATTAACAGGAGTTACTGATAAAATAATTGTAGATTTATCAAATACAATAAGCGCGAATGTTCAAGTAACAGTAGCAGGTGTAGCTCAAGGTGCTGATACTTTAATCAATATTGAAAATGTTATTGGTGGAGCTGGAAATGATACTTTTACTGGTAATAACAATAATAATATCCTAACTGGTGGAGCAGGAGATGATTATTTTTATGTAAAAGATGCAGCTATTAGTGGTGAAAATGATGTAATCATTGGTGGAACTGGAAGTGATACTGTTGATTTCTCACAAATTACAAATCCAAATTATTTTGTTGATGTAGATTTATCTTTACAAAAATTACTACTAAAAAATTCTGCAAATAGTAATGCAATTGTTAGAAATGATAATGTATCAGAAATAGAAAATATTACAGGAACAAATAACAAAGATACTATCAAAGGAGATGCTTCAAATAACTCAATCAATGGAGCAGCTGGAACAGATAGTATTTATGGTTTAGCAGGAGATGATATTATCCAAGGTGGAGATAATACTGATAATGCAACAACATCAACACAATATGAAATCCTAGATGGTGGAGAAGGATCTGATACTATATATGGTGGAGCGGGAAATGATTCTATTCTTGGTGGAGCAGGAGATTATGCAGATACATTATATGGAGAAGCTGGAAATGATATCATAAGTGGTGGTAGCGGAAATGATAAAATTGATGGTGGAGCTGATAATGATACCTTATATGGTAATTCAGGTGAAGATGAAATCATAGGTGGATTAGGTAATGATACTATAAGAGGTGGTACAGAGTCAGATATTATTTATGGAGATGATACTTCAAGAGCAGATGTAAATGGTGGAAATGATATTTTATATGGTGAAGATGGAGTAGATACTATTTATGCTGGATATGGAGATGATACCCTATCAGGTGGTGCTAACGATGATACTTTATACGGTGATGAAGGAAATGATACTGTAACTTATTCAGAAGCTAATAATGGTGTAACTGTAAATTTAGCAACTGGTATAGCCGTAGGTGAAGGAACTGATACCTTATTTTCAATAGAAAATGCTATTGGTACAAAATATGATGACACATTTATTTCAAATTTTGCAGTATCAAATAAATTTGATGGTGGAAATGATGAAAGTGGTGAGATAAATGGTGATAGTATTAGTTATCAAACCATCAATGTAACTGACACAACAAAAGATAAAGTAGTAGTAAATCTTTCAACAGGTGCGGATGGTCAAGGTTATTATGATGCTCAAATATATCAAAATGGAAGTCTAAGTATTACAGATAAACTTAAAAATATGGAAAATATTACTGGAAGTTTAGGAAATGATACTATCACTGGGGATAATGATAAAAACACATTATATGGACTTGCTGGAGACGATATTTTAAAAGGTGAAGGTGGCGCTGATACTATTTATGCAGGTGAAGGAAATGATACTTTATTTGGAGGAAGTGGAAATGATTTTCTTGATGGAGCAGAAGGAAGTGATACAGCAAGTTACGAAGATAAATCTGTAGCTGTTACTATTGATTTCAAAAACAATGTTGCTTCAACTTCAACTGAACAAGATACTCTTTCAAATATTGAAAATGCAATAGGTGGAAGTGCTAAAGATAAATTCATAATGAATGAAGATAATGTTGCAAATATTATTGATGGTGGAGCTGATAATGACACGGTTAGTTATGAATATTATGTAACTAATGGAGTAAAAGTAAATTTAAGTACAACTCTTGCTCAAACTCTTGTTGATAATGCAATAGGAATAGATGACATTGATACTATTTCAAATATAGAAAATATAATTGGTTCAGCAAAAGATGATATATTTATAGGTTCATCACTAGTAAATACAATATTAAGTGGAGCTGGAAATGATACTTTTATAGCTGGTACTGATACTAATAATGATGGCACTATGGACACATGGTCTGATGATGGTGCTGATTATTATGATGCAGGAGCTGGTACTGGTGACTGGGTTGATTATAGTATTATAAAAGATGATTCAAATGTTGGAACTTATGGGATTTCTTTATCTCTTGATGGTGCAAATGAAACACAAGTTACAGTAAGAGGACAAATTGCTAAAGATATTATTGTTAATGTTGAAAATATAAAAGGAACATATGATAGTGATAGCATAAAAGGTGATGAACAAAATAACTCTATTTTAGGTTTAGATGGAGATGATATTATTTATGGAGAAGGTGGAAAAGATTCACTTTTTGGAGATGCCGGAAATGATACGATTTTTGGAGGAACTGGAGATGACTATCTTGATGCTGGAGATGGAAATGACACTTTATCAGGTGGAAGTGGAAGCGATAAAATTTATGGTGGAGCAGGAATTGATACTGTAAATTATTCAGATGCACTTGAAAGTTTACAAATAGATTTAGACCTTTCTTTATCAGGAGGACTAGCAACTGATGGTTCAATTGAGGGTAAATCAGTTGGTTCTACTGGAGATCAAGGACAAGGAATAGATGACCTTTATGGTATAGAAAATGTTATAGGGTCTAATTATACAGCTGATACCGTTTATGGAAGCAACACTATAAATATTATTAATACTCAAGCGGGTGATGATTTTGTAGAAGCTCGTGGTGGAAATGATACTGTACTTGCTGGAGATGGAAATGATACTATTAAAGCAACTGCATATAACGATGGAGTTGATTATTATGATGGTGGAGTTGGAATTGATACTTTAGATTATAGTAATTTAACTTCTTCTAATAATCTTACTTTAAATCTAAGTGTTGCTGCTACTAATTTATTTGTTGGAAGTAGTGTAAATGATGCTTGGCAAGTTACAATATCAGGTGGTGGAGATAGTGATATTGTAAAAGGAATTGAAAATATTATCTCAGGCGCTGGAAATGATATTATTTTTGCTGATTCAAATTCAAACACAATTGAAGGTGGAGCGGGAGCCGATACTTTAAGTGGTGGTGATGGAATTGATAAAATTTATGGATACTACAAAGGTCAAAGTGAAAGTATCACAGAGTATGACACTGTAAGTTATGAATATTTAACGTCAAAAGCAGTTACTATAAATCTAGAAACAGGTATTGCTTATGTTGATGCAAATGATAATGATACGCTTATTTCAATAGAAAATGTAATTGCTGGTGGAAGTAACGATATTATAACTGGAAGTAGTGTTGTAAATACTCTTCAAGGTGGAGCAGGTGATGATACATTTATAAGCTCATTAGGCGATGATTTAATTTATGGTGGTACTACATTAGCTGATTCACATACAACTGGTGATATGGTAGATTATAGTAATAATATAAATACAAATAATAAACTTTTTATTGATTTAGGAACAACTATTGGTGATGGATATTCTGAAGCTTTAATGACATTAATCTCTGATAATTCAAAAGTATATACAGACAAATTATATGGAATAGAAAATATCACAGGAACTCAAAATAACGACACACTATATGGAAATAACTTAAATAATACTCTTTTAGGTGCAGAAGGAAATGATACTTTAAAAGGTGGATTAGGAGTTGATAGATTAAATGGTGGTGAAGGAAATGATTTATTCTTAATTGAAAATGCAGATATAGCTGATGCTGGTGGAGATATAATTATCGGTGGAGCTGGAAATGATACTTTAAGTTATATTGGAATTACAAGCTCAGGAGTAACAGTTAATCTTGAAACAGGAATTGATGTTACTATTGGAGGTTATTCTCATAGCTTTAGTGGAATAGAACATTTAATAGGTACAAATCAAAAAGATACATTAACAGGTGATATTAATCTTAACAAAGTTCAAGGTATGGGCGGAGATGATTTAATTTATGGTCAAGATGGTGGAGATTACTTATATGGTGGCGCTGAAGGTGCTAATAGTGTAGGTTCAGGTAATGACACAATAGATGGAAAATCAGGTGATGATTTCATTTGGGGTGGAGATGGTAATGATACTGTATATGGAGGAGAAGGAAAAGATACTTTATACGGTGAAGATGGAAATGATGAACTGCAAGGTGGTATGGGTGCTGATATTCTTTATGGTGGCGCAGGAGATGATGTATTTATCTTCGAACAATCTGATAATCAAAAAGATATAGTATATGGTGGTGATGCCCTAACTGATACAAGTGTAAATGATATGATAGATTATTCTCAAGCAATTAAGGGAATGACAATTGTTTTAGCAGATAATAACCAAAAAGGAACAGCATCGAGTCAAGACCAAGGTATCGATGATATTTATGGAATAGAACACGTAAAAGGTTCAAATTTAGAAAACGATATTATCACTGGAAATAGTGCTAATAACTCAATTTGGGGACAAGGTGGAGATGACACTATTTATGCAATAGCAGGAGATAACTATTTAGATGGTGGAATTGGAGCAGATACTATTTATGCAGGAGTTGGATCTGATGTTCTAATAGGTGATAGTGGAAATGATGTATTTAAAACTTATTATAATTCATTAGGTGCATCTGATGCTACTAAATTTGGAGCATCAAATACTATTTATGGTGGAACTTGGGATGGAACAACAGCTGTTGCATCTGGAAGTGATACTGTTGATTATGGTGCGATAATTGATACTTCATATAATATTTTTGCAGATTTATCTGGAAATACAAATAATGTAGAAATTAGAACAGGTACAACTGTAATAAAAACAGATAGTGTAATTGATGTAAATAATGTAAGAGGTACATCAGGTAATGATACATTTAGAGGAAATGCAAATGCAAATACTTTAAATGGACTAGCTGGGAATAATACTGCACTTTATACATTTGCAGCTTTGACAGCTGGAGTAGTTGCAAATTTACAAGCAGGAGAAGTTGAAAAAACTACTACTAATGGCACTGTTAAAGATACTTTAATAAATATTCAAAATTTAGTAGGAAGTAACTTTGATGATACTTTTATTACAAAATTATCAGAATCAAATATCATTGATGGTAGAGCTCATGGAACTATTGGTGATACTATAGATTACAGTACAAATGGGGCTACAAAAATAATTCTTGATTTAGATATTTCTCATACTACAGATGTTTATGGTATAGGGGTAATAAATGATGGTATTTATGCAAGTGTTGCTGTTGCAAATGGAGCTACTGACAAAATTACTAATATTGAAAACATAAAAGGAAGTGCTGGAGCTGATACCATTTATGGAAATGCTGAAAATAACACAATTTACGGTATGGGTGGAGCTGATACTATTTATGGAGTTGCTGGTAATAACTATATTGATGGTGGAGCTGGAAATGACTTAATTTATAGTGGAATTGGAGCTGATAGGTTATTTGGAGGCACAGGAAACGACACATTTAGAGGAACAACTGCTGGAAGTTTTGCAGGGGATGTTATTGATGGTGGAAATGAAACTGATGGAATTAATGTAACTGGAAGAGGAAGTGACACAGTTGATTATAGTTCTGTTGATACAAGTGGATTTACAAAAGGAATAGAAGTTACTTTAAATGACACTACAGATAGTACAGTAACTATAAATGGAGTTATTTCTCACATAATTAAAAATATAGAAAATATTATTGGAACATCTCATAATGATACTATTATTGGAGATACGGGAGATAATACATTAATTGGTGGAGCTGGAACTGATACTATTAGAGGCATAACTGGAAATAACTATATTGATGGTGGAGATGATAGCGATATTATTTATGCTGGAACTGGTGAAGATAAAATCTACGCAGGTGGTGGAGATGATACTATTTTCACAGCAGTAGGAAGTGATACTGTTTATGGTGGAGATGGAAATGATAAAATTTACGGTGGACTTGGAAGTAAAATTTATGGTGGAAATTATATTACAGCAACTCAATCACATACTGATAGTGGAATAGATACAGTAAGTTATGAAGATGTAAGTAGCAGTGTTACTGTAAGACTTGATGCAAATTTTGCCATTGTAGCAGCAACTGGTAATAGTGATATTATTTTTGGTATTGAAAATGTTGTAGGGACAGCTTTTGCTGATTCAATAGTTGGTGATATTGCAAATAATACATTAATTGGTGGTGCGGGTAATGATATACTTAATGGTTTAGATGGAGATAATAGACTAGAAGGTGGAGCAGATAATGACACACTTATTTCAGGAAGTGGAAATAACTATGTAGATGGTGGAACAGGAAGTGATACTGTTGATTATAGTTCTTTAACTGGTACTAATTTTGGAGATGATGATTCAATAGCAGGTCAAGTAAATGGTATTTATTACAATGGAATTAAAGTAGATTTAACAAATACTTCAGCACAAAGAATTCATGCAAACTATGGAACAGATACTATTCTTAATATTGAAAATGTAATAGGTTCTACAAAAAATGATTATATTATTGGAAATGATGAAAAAAATATTCTTGATGGAAAAGGTGGAAATGATTATTTTGTATTAGGACAAGGTGAAGATACAATATTAGGAGATACTGGTACTGATACTATTGCATTTACAAATACAAGTCGAACACTAGGAGTTAATGTTGATTTAAATAAAAATCAATCTTATGGAAGCCCTGATAGTTATAGAGTAATTAGTGATGGTTTTGGTAATGCCAAATATCTTGATAGTATTGAAAATGTAATTGGTACAGATTTTGATGATACTATTTTTGGAAATAGTGATGCTAATACACTTATTGGTGGAGCAGGAATTGATACTTTAAAAGGTGGATTAGGAGCTGATGTTCTTGATGGTGGAACAGGTGAAGATTGGGCATATTTTAACGATATAGCAGTATCAGGTGTTAATATAGTTTTAGACACAGATGGAAATATCGCTAATGGAAGTTCAGGTACATCAAATATTACAGGATATACAACAACTCTTGTTGGAATTGAACATATTAAAGCCACAGCCTTAGCCGATACTATAAGAGGTGATGATAATGCAAATTCAATTTTAGCAGGTAGTGGAAATGATACAATTTATTCATCAAAAGGTAGTGATTATATAGATGGTGAAGAGGGTATTGATACAATTGATTATGCAATTGCAGATGTAACAAGTGGATTAATAATAGATCTTGGAGCAACGCAAGTAATAGGAACTGATACAACATGGGCTGTTCAAGATGATGGTTATGGAAATAAAGAGCTTGTATATAATATAGAAAATGTTGTAGGTACAAAAAACAATGATTTTATAAAAGGAAATACTCAAAATAATACAATTTGGGCAGGTTCTGGAGATGATACTCTTTATGGTGTAAGTGGAAATAATATTTTAATTGGTGGAACAGGAAGTGATACATTCAGAGGTGGAATAGGTGATAATATAATTTATGGAGAGACATATTCTTCATCTATTGGTTCAGCTGGGTCTGAAACAGATATATCATCAAAAGATTTAATAGATTTCACGGAAAGTGGAGTTTCTATTACATTAAATTTAAGTGATAGCACATCTATTAATTATCTTTCATTATCTTCTTTGACACTAGATGCTAGAACTTCTATTGGATATGGGAAAAATGTAATTTACAATGTTGAAAATGTACTTGGTGGAAGTGGTTCTGATACATTAATTGGAAGTAATGTTGCTAACGTAATTGATGGTGGAGCTAATAATGATATTATTTTTGGTTTTGGTGGAACAGGAAATACTCTAATTGGTGGGGCTGGAAATGATACTATTATGGGACTTCTTGGTGGAGATAAAATCTATGGTGGAACATTTGATGGAACAACAGCTACAAAATCTGGAAGTGATTGGGTAGATTATAGTTATATAACAGATACAAGAGCTATAAATGTTGATTTATCAGCTGTTTCAAATCAAGTATCTCAAATAGGAACACCTGCAAATGCTGATACTTTAAAACATATAGAAAATGTTGTAGGAACAAAAAATAATGACATTCTAAAAGGGGATGATGTATTTACAACAATCAATTCTCTTTTAGGATATAACGGTGATGATACTTTTATTGTTTCAAAAGGAAGCGACTATATCGATGGTGGATTAGGAATTAACACTATGGATTATAGTAGTGTTAATTTTGCTGATGGTGGAAATAGAGTTATTGTTGATTTAGGACTTAGTGAAGCAACTGATAATGGATACCAAAATCTAGGAGTTGCAGTAAAAGATACACTTCTTAATATTCAAAAAGTAATTGGTACAAGTGGAGATGATACTCTTTATGGAAGTTCATATGCCAATGTATTTGTAGGAGGTGCTGGAAATGACTATATAGATGGTCGTGAAGGTGCTGATACTATTTATGGAACTTCTGGAAATAATAAATTATTTGGTGGAAAAGATAAAGATACTATTTATGGTGGAACAGGAAATGACACTTTAGATGGTGGTGCTGATGATGATATTCTTGATGGAAGTTTAGGTGGAAATAATACTTTTATAGGTGCTACAGGAAATGATACATTTACTGGAGGTTCAGGAGTTGATACACTTTATTATTTAAATGCAGAATCAGGTATTACAGTTACTCTTAAACCAACAGGTGAAGATGGAACTATTACGAGTTTAACAGATGGAACAGATAGTTTAAAAACACATTTTGAAAGAATTATTGCAACAAACTTTAAAGATACTATAGACCTAAGTAAAGCACAAGCAGCTAATACTATTTTAGCAAATGGTGGAAATGATACAGTAACTGCAAGTGCAAGTTATAATGACACTATTTACGGTGGAGATGGAGATGATGTCTTTTATGCAAATGGTGGAAATAATATTTATTATGGTGGAAATGCAATTTTAGATGCAAACGGAGATATAACTGGAAGCAACGCAAGTGGAACTGATACAATTAATTATAGTTTATCAACTGGAAGTGTGAATGTAAATTTAACTAATAACACAGCTAGTGTAAATGGATTTGGTGGAACAGATACTATTTATAATATTGCAAATGTGACAGGTTCAAATCAAAATGATATTTTAAAAGGTGATGTTGGAGTAAATAAAATTTTAGCTGAAAATGGAGATGACTGGATTATTGCAACTGCTGGAAATGATGAAATATCTGGTGGAAATCATACTCAAGTTGATAACACTCAAGGATCAACCACAGTAAAAGATGGTGGTGGAGATTGGCTTAGTTTTCAAGAAGTAGCAAATGGACTAAATGCAACTATGAGCAATAATTCTATTACTTTTGGTGGATACACTCCAAATATTAAAGAAATCGAGAATCTTTTTGGTTCTATTTATAACGATATTTTAAGAGGAGATAACACTAATAATACACTTCATGGATATGATGGGAATGATGTTATTTATGGAACAGCTGGAAATAACTTCTTAATTGGTGGAAAAGGAGATGATACTTTACTTGGTGGAAGTGGTGTTGATAAATATGATGGTGGAGATGTTTCTATTGGAACATTCTATACTTCAAGTGGAGTTCATGGAAACAACACGATTAGCTTTTATGATACGACAAGTGCTGGAGTAAATGTTGATTTATCTTATGACAATGGGGATACAACGACAGGAAGAGTAATAAATGATGGATATGGAAATACAGAAACTTATGTAAGAAATATTCATAACATAGTAGGAACTCTTAACTATAATGACATACTAAAAGGTAATAACTTAAAAAATATTATTAATGGTTATGGTGGAGATGATATTATTTATGGAATCGGTGGAGAAAATACACTTTATGGGGGAACAGGAGTAGATACAATCTACACAGCTACTACAAAAGCAGGAGCTGAACGAGGTGATGTTGTTTATGGAGGACTAGGTACAGATACTTTAATTGGTTCTTTCCACAAAGACTTTTTAATAGGTGGAGAAGAAAATGGAAGTGATATTGAAAAAGATTGGATAAATTATACTTCTCTTACAAATGTACATAATTATGGTATTAGTATAGATTTATCTTCTAAAGTTACTTTTACAGATGCTGATGGAGATAGAGGAAGTTTAAATGGTAGTTATTCTCAAATATTTGAATTAGATAATAGTGGAACTAAAACAGCTAATTTTGATTATATTTCTCAAATAGAACATATCCTAGGAAGTTCTAAAAATGATACTTTAAAAGGGGATAACATAATCACTACTGATGGCGGTGGAAATACTATTTTTGCAGCTGCGGGAGATGATACTATTATCTTAGATGCTGGTGGAACAGACTACATAGATGGAGGAACTGGAAGCAACTGGTTAAGTTTAGTAGATAATTACAGAGGAACTATTGATTTAAGAAATGTAAGTGGTAGTGGAGGAAATACTAATGGAAATGTAACATTAGTAAATATTCAAAATATTTTAGGTTCAGCTGTAAGTGAGACTGTATGGGGAAGTTCTACAACAAGTAAAGAAATTTTTGTTATGAATGGCGGAAATGATTATGTTTTAGGCGGAGCAGGTGATGATGTCTATGATATGGGAACTGGAGATGACAGAGTTTCAAATAACTATGGAAGTGATACAATAATCGGTGGAACTGGAGTTGATACTCTTGATATGTGGAATGATATTGGTGCAAACCAAGGAACAAACATAGTATTTAATTCTATTTTAGCATCTAGTTATACGGGACTTGCAACAGATTTAGGAACATTAACTCTTTCGAATCAAACAGCTGTAATAGAATCTAAAACTATAAATGGTCTTTCAACTCTAAGTGATGGAGCGTATAATTTTTATAAAATAAAAGATGGACAAGGCGCTTTTGATTATTTATATCAAGATGGAAGTAATCCAGATTTTGAACAGTTTTTTATGACAGATAATGCTGATATTTTTGTTGGTTCAAATAATAGTGATACTGTTTTTGGATATGGTGGAAATGACACTATTTGGGCTATGGATGGAAATGATAGTATTTATGCTGGAGATGGAAATGATACTATTTTTGGAGTTAGTGGAAATAACCTTCTAGAAGGTGGTGCTGGAAATGACCTTATTATAGGTGGAACAGGTAATGACACAATCAGAGGTATTTCAGGAAATAATACTTTATATGGTAAAGCTGGAAATAACGTTATTACAGGTGGAGATTTTACTGATATTATCTATACTGGAATAGGGCAAGATGTTATTGATGGTGGAACTGGAACTGATACTTTAAGATTTGATGGTGGAACACAAAGAGTTGTAGTAAATTTAGGATCTAATACTTTAACTTATGATGGTGGAAGTACTTTAATTGCAAATAGATTTATCAATAGTTGGCAAAATGCAGGAAGTAATCAAATAGGAACTGTATCAAATATTGAAAATGTTGATGGTACTCAATATAATGACACTATTCGAGGAAATAATTCAACAAACACTATTAAAGCAGGCGCAGGTGATGACTATATTTACGCTAGTTCAGGAGATGATAAATATGATGGAGGAGCTAATACTGTAAAAGGTGATAGTGTTGATTATAGTTTAGTTACTACAACTTCTGGTGTAAAAATAGATATAAATACTCAATCAAATGCTGTATTTACAGTTGGTGGTACAACATATAATCAAACACTTATAGATATAGAAAATATTAAAGGTTCTAATCAAGATGATCTTATCAGAGGTGGAGTAGGCGCAAATACTATTTATGGAGGAGATGGAGCCGATCAAATCTATGGTACGGGTGGAAATAATAGCCTATATGGTGATGCTGGAGATGATACTATTTATAGTGGAACAGGAAATGACTATATAGATGGAGGAACAGGCAATAATACGGTGAGTTATTCTGACTTTGGAACAAGTGTTAAAGTAAATTTAAGTGGAAGTCTACAAGGTACAGTTGCAAATAATACAGGAGTAACTACAGGACTAGTTGATACTTTAGTAAATATTCAAAATGTTACAACAGGTGGAGGAAACGATACTATTTGGGCTGGAAGTGGAACAAGTATTATTAAAACAGGTTCTGGAAATGATGTTATTTATGGTGGTTCAGGAATTGAAAATATTGATGCTAGTTCAGGAAATGATACTATTTATGCAAGTGCTGGCAATGATATTATAGATGGTGCAGAGGATAGCGATACTGTTGATTATAGTTCAAGTACGACAGGAATAACTGTAACTTTAGCAAATGATGGAGCTTTAACAAGTGTTAGTCATAATATTTCTGGAGTTTTCATTGATAACTTAACAAATATCGAAGGAATAAAAGGTTCATCTACTGTTTCAAATACTTTAACTGGTAATAATATGAATAACACTTTAATAGGTGGAAATCAAGCAGATGTTATCAAAGGTGTAAGTGGAAATAACTATTTAAATGGTGGAGCAGGAATAGATACTATTTACGCAGGAACAGGAAGTGATACGATAATAGGTGGAAGTGCCGATGCTAATTGGTTGTATTATACTGATGTTTTAGGTGCGAATGTCAATGTTAATTTAAAAGCAGGAATTGCAACTTATGGAACAAGTACAGATACTATTTCTCAAATTAGACATTTACAAATGGGTAATGGTACAAATACAGTTGAGGGTAATTCAGATGCAAATAGTTTTGTAGGTGGAACGGGAACTGACACTTTAAGTTATAGTGGATCTTCAAATGCAGTTACATTTAATGTTACAAGTGCAGGTGCTGGAACTTCAACTGGTGATGGTTCAGATACTTTTGTGAACTTTGAAAATTATACACTTTCAAGTAATGCTGATACTGCAAACTTAAGTGGAGTATTTGGAAGTACAATAGATGGTGGAGCTTTAAGTGATACTGCAAGTTATAGTTCTGTAGCAACTTCTTTAACAGTTACTGTAGATAGTGGAAACACAAGTGCTACTGTATTTGATGGAACAAAAACTGATACTTTAAAAAATATTGAAAAAATAATTGGTGGAGATGGAAATGATACTTTTATCGTTTCAAATGTATCAGGTATTAATACTCTTGATGGAGATGGTGGGACAAACACTTTACAATTAAGTGGAAGTTTAGATTTATCAAGTGTGACTTTATTGAATTTTAATAATATCCTTATAGCAAATGGAGATACATTAACTTTAAATGCAGTAGATTTATCTGGTAAAACTATGAATATCACAATGAATGGAACAGCTAATTTAGTAATAGTTTCAGATGCAAGTAGTCATGATTTTAGCAATATTACTGTTACAAAAGGAACAGGAAAAGTTACCCTTGATGTTAATATAAATAAAGATATAAGTGGAACAAATATACATAATATCATAGATATATTTGATGTAGCTAGTGGTAATAGTTTAACTTTAAGTCATACTCAATTTAACACGCATACAGGAATTGGAACAGGAACATTAAAATTAAGTGACACTTCACTTACAGGTGCTCAAATTAAATCTGTGAATGATGCAAGTACCAATGCAATAGATTTATCTAATGTTACTACTATTTCAAGTGCTACTATGTCTGAAATGTTAGAGATAGTAAATAATACAGGTTCAATATTTACAACAGCATCTAATTACGCAGTTAATATAAGTAATACAGCAAGTGCGACTAATATAAATAGTGTATTAGGTGATACAACAGGAGTAGTAACAGCAACAGTAACAACAGATACCGCATCAAATCTAAATAGTGCATTAGGAAGTGCAACAGCTACAGATGTATTAACTATAACTGTTAGTGCAGGAAGTGCTGCTGCTTCTGATTTAATAGCCTTAGATAATAAAACATCAGTAACAATAGATGCAACAGCAATTACAACAATTACTGGAACAGGTGCTCAAGTTGCAACAGTTGCAACTGCAAGTGGTATAAGTACATCAACAAATTATTTAGCAACACTAAGTGGAACATCAACAATTAGTGATGTAAATATAGTTACAGGTGATACAACAGGGATTGTAACAGCAATAGTAACAGCAGATACAGCAGCTAATTTAAATACAGGTTTATCAAATGCAACAGCAACAGATGCCTTAACATTAACAGTAAATGGAGCAACTGCGACAGCTTCTGATTTAATATCACTTGATGGAAAAACAAGTGTAGCAATAAGTGTAACAGCAACAGCAGTAAGTGGTTTATATGCAGATTTGACTACAGTTTATGTAACAAATGCAAGTAGTTATACAAATCTTGGTGATGAAAATGTAACAATTACTGATGCACAAAGTGCAACAAATGTTAATACGATATTAAATAAAACAAGTGGAATAGTAACAGCAACAGTAAGTGCCGATACAGCAGCTAATTTAAATACAAATTTAGTAAATGCAACAGCAACTGATGCTTTATCACTAACAGTAACTGATACAAGTTTAAGTTCATTAACAAATTTATTAGCTCTTGATGGAAAAACAAGTATGGCAGTAAATGCATCAAGTATAACAGCAATATCAGAAACATACGCTAATTTAAATACAGCATATTCATCAGCTGGAATAACTGGACTTGGAAATGAAGCTGTAACAATTACAGATACACAAAGTGCAACAAATGTAAATACAATAGCAAATAAAACAAGTGGAGCAGTAACAGCTACAGTAACAAGTGGAGCAGTAACAGCTACTTTAGGTGCTCTAACAAATGTAGATGCAAATGATGTAATAACATTTACAACTACAGATACAAGTGTTGATGCAAGTGATTTAGTTGCTTTAGCTGTAAAAGTAGATACTCTAGGAGTAAATACTGTAAATACAGTAACTGAAGTTTATAATACAGCAAGTTTAGGAACAGTAGTAGTAAATGCATTAAACATAACAGGAAATACAGAAGCCGTAATAATAACAGGTGGATCAATTTCTTCAACTGATACAAATGCAATAGTAAATGCAACAAGTGGAATAGTAACAGCAACGGTAAGTGCCGATACAGCAGCTAATTTAAATACAAATTTAGTAAATGCAACAGCAACAGATGTTTTAACACTAACTGTAAGTGCAGGAAGTGTAGCAGCTACTGATTTAACTGCATTAGATAATAAAACTTCAGTTGCGGTAAATGCAGCTGCAGTTACAGCATTAATAGGAACAGCAGCAGAAATCCAAGCTGCATACACAGCAAATACAGCTGGGACTATAAGTGGATTAGGAAATGAAAATATATCTATTTCTGATACAGGAACATTAGCCTCATCAACAATAACTTCTTTAGATGTATCAACGACTGGAACAATAACATTAAATGGTGCAGGTTCATTAGTATTAACAACTACATCAGGACAAATTCTTGATTTAAGTGGAGTAACAAATAGTTTAAGTGGCACATTATCTATTACAGATTCAACAGGAAATGAAACAATTACAGGAACATCTGCAAATGATACATTAACTCTTTCAAGTGGAAATGATACAATTAATCTAGGAAATGGTAGTGATACAATAAATGCAACCATTGGAAATTTAGATGTGAATGATAATATTTCTGATACAGGAAGTACAGGAACAGATGTATTAAATATTACAAATAGTGGAACTATTGATTCAGCTAATCTTATTGATGCAAAAGGAATAGAAACATTAAATCTATCAAGTGGTAATGATACAATTACTTTCGATGATACAACAGAGTTTAATGCATTTAGAAATAATTTTACTGATATTGTTGATGCAGGTGGAAGTGATACTTTATCTTTTGGAACAATAGCTGTAACTGGAAATTTAGACTTTAGTAAATTAAGTGAATTTGAAACACTGAATTTATCATCAGCTTCTGATAATTTAACAATTAGTGGTGATGAACCAACAAATATAAATGGTGGAGCAGGAAATGATACTTTCTCTTTAGATTTCTCAAGTATTAGAAATTTAAATGGTGGGGCAAACACAGATACCGTTAAATTAACTGGAAATACAGGAAGTAATATTTCTTCTGATACAGATTTTACTCCAAATTCAACATTTACAAATATTGAAAGACTTGATATTTCAGGACTTAATTTAAATACAAATGATAATAATACAGAATTTAATTTTACAGAAGCTATGTTAAATGCATGGACAGGAAGTGATACAGGTAGTTTAACCTTATCGTTAACTTCATCTCAAGTGGAAAAAATTAAATTTACAGATAGTTCTAGTGTGGTTCATGATACTTCATCAACTATTACAGATAATGCATCTTATACTATAGGTAACAATACTCTTACTATTGATATTATAGATGTACCTTAAACAGTCACTTTTTAGTGATTGTTTCTTTTTAAAATTAGAAAAAGGCTTTTAGTGAATAAAAATGTTATTAATACTGGTTTTAATAAAGTTATAAAATCAAGACATGGATTTCTTTTATATAATAAAAATGATATATATATTGGAAAATCAATAGAAAAATATGGGGAATTTTCACATCTTGAAGCAAAACTTTTTGAGCAAATTTGTAAAGAAGGAGATATTGTAATAGAAGTTGGAGCAAATATTGGCGCTCACACTGTATATCTTTCAAAACTTGTGGGAAAAGGTGTTGTTATTGCATTTGAACCACAAAGATTGGTTTTCCAAAATCTATGCGCAAATCTTGCAATAAACAGTATTTCAAATGTATTTGCTTATCAAGAAGCAGTTTCACATGAAAATGGAAGCATATTAATTCCTGAATATGATTTTACAAAAAATAACAACTTTGGTGGAATAAATATAGAAAATACTAAAAATGGAACAACTGTAAATAAGCAAAAATTAGATAATTTTTTGAATAAAATAAACAGATTAAAATTACTAAAAATTGATGTTGAAGGTATGGAAATATCAGTAATAAAAGGGGCTAGTGAATTAATTAAAAAGTTTAGACCAATTATTTATGTTGAAAATGATAGACAAGAACATTCAAAAGAGCTAATAGAGTTATTATGGAGCTTAAATTATAAGATGTATTGGCATTTACCAAGGCTTTACAATAAAAATAATTTTTTCAATGAAGAAGAAAATATTTTTGGAAATATAGTCTCTGTAAATATGTTATGTTTACATAAAGATAGTTCTATAGAAATACTAGAAATGGATGAAATAATCAATTCAAAGCATCATCCAATGAAAAAATAATATAACAAAAATCTAAATTTTTTAGATATAATTCCCCTAATTTAATGATTTGAAGGTAATATAATGATAGAACAAGAAAAAAAACTTTTTGAACAAGCAGTCGAATTTTTTAATAAAAAAGATTACGATAAATCAAAAACTTTATATGAAGAAATCTTAAAAATAAATCCAAAGTCTTCTAATATTTATGGAAACTTAGGTGTTATTTATAAAATAAAAGGTGATATCAATACAGCTATAAAATATTATATTACAGCAATCAATTTAAATCCTAAAAATACTCTTGTATATAATAATTTAGGTAATGCTTTTAAAGAAATAAAAAATTATAAAATGGCTATAAGAGTATATACAGATGCTTTAAAAATAAATCCAAAAGATTTTAATATGTTTAATAATCTAGGTATAGTTTTTGAATTAATTGGTGATAGCAATAGAGCAATTGAAGCATATAAACAAGCTGTTAAAATAAATCCAAAATATGCAAAAGCTATAAATAATATAGGTGTTGTATTATATAAACAAAAAAGATATAAAGAATCAGCTCAGATTTTTGAAATAGCATTACAATCAGACTCAGATTATAATGAAGTTTATAGTAATAAAGGCGCTGCTTATAACAAAGCAAAAGATTATGATAAAGCAATAGAATCTTTAGAAATGGCAATTCTTAAAATGCCAAATCATGGTGGTGCATATACAAATTTAGGAAATGTATATAATAAATTACATGATTATAAAACAGCTGCAAAAATGCATGAAAAATCTATAGAATTAGAACCAAATGGTTCAAATGCATATAGTAATGTAGGTACTTCATATAAATATTTAGGATTATCAGATAAAGCTATTACTTCATATAAAAAAGCAATTGAATTAGATCCAAATTTTGTTAATGCACATTTTGACTTAGCAACTATGTATTTAGCATCTGAAGATTTTAAAAATGGTTGGAAAGAGTATGAGTGGAGATTTAGAAAAGAAGAGATGATTCCTCATATCATAAAACACAAAGATATTTTTACTAAACCCTTATTTACAGGAGTTGAAGATATAAAAGGTAAAACTTTATTACTTCATTCAGAACAAGGATATGGAGATAGTATTCAATTTATAAGATTTGTCCCACAATTAAAAGAAAAATTTGGATGTAAAATAGCAGTAAAATGTCGAGAAGGTTTAAAAGAACTATTTAAAACAATTGATGAAATCGATGTAATAGTTGATAGAAGTGAAGAAACACCAGCATTTGATTATCAATTATCAATTATGAGTATGCCATTTATTTTAGATATGAAAAGTATAGATGAATTACCAAAAAAAATGCCATATTTAAAAGCTATTTTTGATAAAGATTTAGAAATTAAAAAAGAAAAAGACAAAATTAATATTGGTATTTGTTGGAGTGCTTCACTAACAGGAGAAAGCTATGAAGGAAAAGTATTTGATTTAAAATTCTTTGAACCTTTAATGAATAATCCAAAAATTAATCTTTACTCTTTACAAGTTGGTGATGGAAGTGAAGATATTAAAAAACTTGGATTTGAAGATAAAATCATTGATTTAACACATAAATTGACAGATTTTTCAAAAACTGCTTCATTGATTAATGAATTAGATTTAGTTATTTCATCTGATACTGCAGTTGCTCATTTAACAGGTGCATTAAATAAACCAGTTTGGATTCCTTTACAAAAAATTCCAGATTGGAGATGGACAAATAAAGGTGAAACTACAAAATGGTATCCTAGTGCAAAACTGTTTAGACAAAAAACAGCAAAAGTTTGGGAAAGTGTATTTCAATCTATAAATGCAAAACTTTCAAAACAATATAAAATTAAAATAAATTAATAGGTAACTTTTTGCAAATTCAAGAAAATAGTACTACATCTCAAGAAGAATCAATATTTGAAGATACTACTTTAAATAGAGAAGAATATCCTTTATTATTTACATTAAAGTATATTTTAGATTTCTATTTTGGAGAAATATCTTTAAATACAATTATAAGTTTTAGTGCTAAATCAAATAAAGGATTTACACAAGAATTAGCAATTGATGTTGTAAAAGAAGTTGGTTTTACAGCAGTTTGTAAAGATATGAAAGCTTCAGATATTCCAAATCACTTTTTACCATGTATTGTTTTTGATAAAAATGAAAAACCATATGTTTTAAAAAGAAAAGGTAAAGAGTGTTTTTTACATGATCCAATTACTAATGGTGAAATAAAAAAAGATAGTAGTTATTTAAAAAACTTTACAAAAGCTATTTTAGTATTTAGAGACCCTAAAAAAGAAAAAATACTTGATCAAATTAAAGGCAAAGAGTGGTTTTGGAATCCTGTAAAGAAATTTTGGAGAGCATATATAGAAATAGGATTTTTAACTTTTTTTATAAATATTTTTGCTCTTGCAGTTCCTTTATTTTCCATGAGTGTATATGATAGAGTTGTTCCAAATAATGCTACAGAAACGCTATTTGTACTTGCTAGTGGAGTAATAATTATTCTTTTATTTGATGTATTTTTCAAAAGTGTTAGAAATCATATTATTGAAAAAGTAGGAAAAGAATTAGGACTTCATTTAGAAGAAGAACTTTTAAAAAGAGTTTTAAGTATTCAATCACAATATGATAGTATGCTTGTTGGAACAAAGGCAAATTTATTTAGAGAATTAGCTTTAATCAAAGATTTTTTTGCTACAAAATCTATTGTACAAGTAATAGATTTTCCTTTTTTCTTTATAGCAGTTGCAGTTATATTTATAATTTCACCAATGATTGCTTTAGTTCCTATTTCTATTGCTATATTAGTACTTATTTTTAATTTCGCAATGCAAGTTCCAATTTCAAATTTAAGTAAAAAGAACATAGAAAATGTTCAAGCAAAACACTCTTATTTAGTTGAAACTATTCAAGGAAGTGAAATAATAAAACTTTCAAATGCTCGAGCAACAAAACTTTTTAATTGGAGAAATATCATCGCTGTAACAGACTCTATTTCTCATAAAATACAATCTTTAAATGTATTTTCAATGAATTTATCTCAAACAGTAATTCAATTTGTTACGCTTTTAGTTATTATAGTTGGGGTATTTGAAATAAATAACAAAACTTTATCAGTTGGTGGATTAATAGCAGTTACAATTCTTGCAAGTCGTGCAATGGTTCCTGTAATTCAAGCTTCAATGATGGCAATAAAGTTAAAAGAGATTAAAGAATCATTAGATAATATAAATGAATTTTGGCATTTACCATTAGAAAATGATAAAAATATTGAAATTGGTTTAGGTGAAATAAAAGGAAATATTGAATTTAAAAATGTTGATTTTTATTATAAAAATAGTAAATATGCATCTTTGGAAAATTGTAATATAAAAATAAAAGAGGGTGAAAAAGTAGGAATTATCGGACAAACAGGTGCTGGGAAAAGTACTTTTTTACGAATATTAACAGGTCTTGATAGCCCAACAAAAGGATCAGTTTATTTAGATGGACATGAAATATCTACAATACATCCTGTTGAAATAAGACAAAATATAGGTGTAATGCCCCAAGAACCATTTTTATTTTCTGGTACATTAAAAGAAAATATTGAATTATCAAGCCCTATTAGTAAAGAAAAAATGATGCAATTAATAAAAATTACTGGCTTAGAAGATTTAGTAAAAAAATCAGGACAAGGTGATGGTTTACAAGTTGGTGAACGAGGTTGTAATTTATCGGTTGGGCAAAGACATTTAGTCGCACTTGCAAGGGCATTATTAAATAATCCTCCTATTTTGATTTTAGATGAACCCACAACAGGACTGGATGTAGGTCTTGAAAAATCTTTAATAACACATATGAAACAAGTATTAGATAATAAAACCTTAATAGTAATTACACATAGATTTGCTGCCTTAGATTTAGTTGATAGAGTAATCGTTCTAAATCAAGGTAAAATTGTTGCAGATGGTCCAAAAAATGCAGTTTTAGCCGCATTACAAGAGAAAAAATAATATGAATAATAGATTATTTGAAGAGAAAAATTGGAATTATTACACTACTGTAATTCCAATTATGATATTTTTTACGATTTTTTTATCTTGGGCTACTTTTAGTGAAGTGGATGAAGCAATAAAAGGAACAGGAAGAGTAGTTCCTTCTGGTCAAACAAAAGTTATACAAAATCTTGAAGGTGGAATTATTTCTGCGATTTTAGTAGAAGAAGGAAAAACAGTAAAAAAAGGAGATATTATATATAACCTTTCTAATGCTTTTTTTAGTTCAGAATTTGTTACAAAAGAGATTGATTTATTAAGCCTTCAAGCAGTTTTAGTAAGATTAGAAGCTTTAATTGACAATAAAACAACAATTGAATTTCCCGAAGAATTAAAGAAAAAAATCCCCGATATAATCGAAAATGAAACTAGAATATTTTATGAAGATTTAGAAAATAATCAAAGAAAAGTAGATATAGCAAAAGATCAATACAATCAAAAAGATTATAAATTAAGAGAAACAAAAATTAGGTTTAATAATCTTAGTATAGAGTTAAATTTAGCTATGGAAAATATGAAAATATTAGATGAATTATTAAATAAAAAAGTAGCTTCTAAAAAAGAGTATATATTAGAATTATCTAAAAAACAAAATATTGTAACTCAAATTGATGAAACAAGAAATAGTATTCCAATATTACAAGAAGAAATTGAAGAATCAAAAAAGAAAATTGCTTCAGTTGAATCAGAAAATAGAAGTAAACAATTAAGTAAATATTCAGAGATTAAAACAGAAATTAATAAAGCAATAGAAAAAAACAAAGCAAATGTTGATAGAGAACAAAGAAAATCAGTAATTTCACCTGTAAATGGAATTATTAATAAACTCTATTTTTATACAGAAGGTGGAATTGTAAAACCTGGTGATAAAATGGCTGAAATTACTCCCATAGAAGATTCCTTAACAATAGAAGCAAAAATCAAGAGTTCAGATAGAGCATTTATTTGGGAAGGTCAAGATGTATCTGTTGAAATTACAGCTTATGATTTTTCTAAATATGGTTTATTAAATGGAAAATTAATTTCTATTTCTCCTGATAGCTTTGAAGATAGAAATGGTTCAATTTTTTATATAGCAAAAATAAAAGCAGATGTAAACCAATTTGCACCAGATCTTCCGATTTTACCAGGGATGGTTGCAAATGTTAATATTTTGACAGGAAAAAAGACAGTACTTCAATATATAATTAAACCACTTAAAGATATTAGTAAAAATGCTTTAAGTGAACAATAATTCAAAATTGCTTTTAAATAAAATTATTTTAATAATGAAATAAGAGAAAATAAAATATAATGAAAGTTATTACTACAAAAGGATTGATGTGTTTAGTTTTATAAAAGCTATCCAAAACTTACTTAGCGAATTAAAAAAGAGAAAAGGATTGTGGTTTACAATCTTAAGTGTTTTGTCTATATTTGGAATCTCCCTTTCTATGTATTTACTCACAACAATGACAGCTAAAATCGCTGAAGAAGTTTATGCTAATATGTCAATAAATTATAAAAGTAATTTAGAATATAAGTTTGAGGATAAACAAAAAGAGTTTAGAAAAATTGTTTTAGGATTAAAAGCAAATGATTATTTTAAAAATAATTTAAGTAACAAACAAGTTATAGATTCAATTATTGATGTTTATAATAAAAGTCTAATAGAATCAGGTTTTGATACTATTTCTATGACTTTTTATCCAACAGTTTATCAAACAAGTCAACATCGTACTATTATAAATAGTGTAATAAATAGAAAAATTACATCATTTGGTATTGAAGTTTTACCAGATGGTCCAAACATAGTTTATATTGAACCTATTATGTCAGGAGAAAATGTATTAGGTGTTCTTGAAGTAAAAGAGAGTTTAGTAAATTTAAAAAAAGATTTAGAAAGAGATAAACACAGTATATTTTTAGTATTAATACAAGAAAAAATGATGTCTCAGTTAGCAATTGATGCTAAAAATGGTAGATATCGTCCTGTTGTAGATGATTTAAGAGTAGAAGAACAAAAATATGATGGCTCATTTTTCGCAAATATTATAGAAGAGGGAATAGAAGGCTTTAAAGAGCTAAAAGCTAAAGGTTATGTTGTTAATAAAGAGTATTTCAAAACATATAATGAAATGGTAGATGTAAATGGTGTTACTATTGGATATATCTTACTTGGAGAGAAAGTTAAAGGTAATGATGGTTTTGTAAATATTGTTGATAATATGACTAAATCAGTTACGATGATAGCATTAGGTTTAGTAATATCAATATTATTATTTATGTTTTAAAGGGCAATAATGAGAAGAGTTAAAATATTAAAAATCTTTTTTATTGTATTACTATTTATAACATTTATTTTATATGCAAATTTTTCTTTAATAAAAACATTTTTTCTTGCAACATTAACATTTAATGTTCCTATTATTACTATTTTTGTTCTTGCTTTAATGGTAATTTATCAATCAGCAATAAAATTAACAATGTTAGCTGGTACTTTTGGAATTTTGGCATATAAATCAGGAAAAAGTTTAGAATTCTATTTAGAAGGAATTAGTAAAATTATGCCAGCAAGTATTGCTCATATGTTTCAAAGAAGAGCAAAAAAAGGTGTAATACATTTTTCTGAACAAGAAGCAAAAGATGTAACGGAATGGTTAGAAAATCAATTCTTTAAAGAAAAAGGATATACAGCTTTTTTCGTGGGAACTTCATTAACACTTGGATTACTTGGAACTTTTGCTGGATTATTAGTTTCAATTGATGAAATGGGAAAAATTATTTTGTCTTTTGGTGGAGATAATATAGATATGGGTGAGATAATGACAGGATTCTCTGGTCCTTTAAGTGGTATGGCCATTGGATTTGCTTCTTCTTTATTTGGTGTTGCTTCTGCAATTATATTGAATCTTATGCAATATATTTTAACAAAAAGTCAAGCAGCTTTTTTAGAAGATGTACAAGATTGGATAAAAGGAAGAATTGTTGAAACACAAGCAATAGACACTATTGAAGAAATGGGTGATATTAAAGGCTTTAATAAAAGTGGTGCAAATAATATGCAAGCTGCTGGATTTATAGATATTTTTGTGGATACAATAAGTGATTTTACTGACCGAATGGAACATTCAAATCAAGTATCTCAAGATATGTTTATGAAAATTGCTAATAAATTAGAACAAACAGTAAGTAAAGCAGACAATGAGTCAATTTTATTAAAAAACTTAATTGAAGTAATGAAAGAATCTAATGTTAATCAATATTCTAGTTCAAAACTTATTGAAGAATCTTTGCAAGAAATTTCAACAGTAATTTTATCAGAGCATAAAACTATTAAGAAAAGTTTACTATTACAAGAAGAAAATAATAAATTACTTATTCAGTTAGTTAAAAGTTTAGAAAAAGAAAATAATTTAGAAAGTAAGAGATAATATATGGCTTGTAAGTTTGAAGAAGAATTTAATCCTTGGCCATCATTCGTGGATATTTTCTCTTCGGTTATTTTAGTATTATTATTGTTTTTATTAGTTGTTCTTGCAAATTTAGGATATTATGCACAATTTAAATATAAAGTATCATTTACAGGTTCAGTTTCGTCTAGTGAATTAATTTCAAATACAACTAATCCACCTGCTGTAAGTACAACTAATCCAAATTCAGACCTTAATATACAAATTATAAATGAACAAAAGCAGATGATTTTAGCTCTTCAACATCAAATTGCATCCCAAGATACTTCAATCAAATCGGCTAAAGGAACGGATGAAATAGAATCTTCTGGTATAAATGTCGCAGATAAAAAAGAGGATTCAACAAAAATACAAAAAATCCTTTCTACGGATGAATATTTAGTAATAACATATAAAGCAGATGAGTTTTTTGTTGATGATGTTGCTTCTAAACAAATAAAAGATTTTTTAAACAAAGCAAAAAATAAATATTCTAATCATCAAGTTAATATTTATTCATCAGATATAAAAGATCAATTAAGTGCAACTATTTCTAAACAAATTTCATTAGCAAGAACAATGAGTGTTAGAAATTTAATAAGAAAATTTGGTTATGAAAAGAAAGATATAAAAATTGATTTAACAAGTAATCCCGAATTAAAAGAATCTGTAGATGCCACAAATGGCTATTTAGTAATTAAAATAGTAAAGTAGAAAATAAATGAAAAAACAATTGATATTTTTGATATTTTTAAGTGTTATTTTAAATGCTAATGAAGAAAAAATAATTGATGAAAATCCAAGTATTTCAGTATATCTTGATGAAAATCCAAGTAACTCTAAAATAGAAAAAATGAATGACAGTTTTGGTAGGTATGAGAGAGATTTTAATGTAGATATGACTAAATATAAAAAAGTATCATTAATGGATGTTGTTCTTGAAACAGTATCAAATAGTGATTTATTAAAAGCAGCAAGAGAACAAGTAATTCAAAGCGAAATTAAGTTAAAAGATTCTGTTGCTGGATATTATCCAACTTTGAATTTTGAAGCTGAAAATGGAAGAACACAAGCAACTAACGTAGATAGTGGAACAAAAGATACAAAATTCTTTAGATATTATAATGATAGAAATTATAAATTTATTTTAAGTCAAAATATTTATTCTGGTGGAGAAACTTCTAATACAATTAAAAGTTTAGAAAAAAAATTAAATGTAGAAAAAAATCAATATCAAATTGTTTTACAAGAACAAATTACAAAAGCAATAAAAGCATATTTTGATGTAGTATTTTCATATAGAACGGTTTTAGCTAGTGAAAGTAATATGGAGAATTTAAATAGGATTTTAGAAATTGTAACAATAAAATATGATAATGGTGCAGCAACAATTGGCGATTTAACAGCAATAAAAGCAAATGTTTCAAATGCACAAACACAACTTACTAAAGTAAAATCTAAACTTACTGAATCAATTCGGTATTATGAATATATTGTAGGTCAGAATTATATTCAAACCCTTCCTTATGAGAAAAATTTTAATATTAATGTTTCAACTTTTGATTTATTATATGAAAGAGGGATCAAAAGAAATAGTATGATTTTAAATTATTATGAATCTCTTGAAGCCGAAAAATTTAATTTAAAATCAAAAAGATCAAGCTTTGCTCCTAAACTAGATTTTGAAGTTTCATTGGATAATGTAATGGATAAAGAAGATTACGAAGAAAGAGAACAAGAATTTAATGCACTTTTTAGACTAACTTTTAATTTATATAATGGTGGAAAAGATGAAAATAAAATTTTAAGTGCTTTTAGTGTTATTAGAGAACTAAATTTTAAATTAGATGAAGAAAAGAAAAAATTAAAATGGAATATTTCTAAATTATTCACATCAATACAATCTACAAATGAATCTTTAAAAAGTAATATTTCTGAAGTTATTTCACTGAGAAAAATGGTTGATGCTTATTGGGAAGAGTTCAATTTAGGACAACAAGATTTACAATCTTTATTGCAAGGACATAAACAACTAAATTCAGCAGAAATTGAGTTGATAAAATATGAAAATAGTAATATTACTGATTTCTTTACATTATTAGGATATACAGGAGATTTATTAGCCTTTTTTGATATGGATCCTGAACATCCGAAATTTATTGATTTTACAAAAAGCAATTACACACAAGATGTATATATTGATGATAAATTTTTAACAGAAAAAGAAAAATTAGAAAGAGAAGAACAAAGAAAAAAAGAAGAAGAATTACGAAATTCATTTGCAAATAAAGCTATTAAAGATGAGAATATAAATGATTTTACAAAAAGATTTTTAATAACAGATGACAATTTTTATACTATTGAAATAGGAACATTTAATAATCAAAAAGATGCAATAGATTTTATAAAAAATAAAGAATTAGATAAAAATTCTTTTTCTTATGATTCTATAGAAAATTCAAAAGTTAGTTCTAAAATTGCACATGGAGTTTTTGAAAATATTGAAATGGCAAAAGCTGAAATAGATAAGTTATCAAAAAATAACAGCCAAAAAACTCTTGTTATAAAAAAAGTGAAAGATATTAAAAAATCATATAATGATTATATGGTTGGATTAAAAGTACAAACACCTGCTCCTGAGATTAAAGTTGTTGAAAAAATTAATACTATTGAAAAAATCAAACAAGAGAAAAAAATAGAAGAGTTCCAATTTAATGAAACAATAAAAAATACTTTTATAAATTCAAATCCAGAAGCTTATACTATTAATGTAACATCATTTAATAATAAAAAAGAACTAGAAAAAATTCTAACTGAAAATCCAAATTTATATGAAAATTCTTTTTCATATAATTATTCAAATGGTACAAACTTAATTAGATGGAATTATGGAATTTATAATACATACGAAGAAGCACAAAAAGCAATTGAAGAATTGAATAAAATAGGTGCTCCTTATTATCCTGTTATTCAGAAAGTTTCAAAAGAGCAAGAATTGTATAATTTAAATATAACACAAAATACAAATGAACCAAAAAAAGAACCAGAATTTGAATACATAAATGAAACTTCTAAAATGGAATATAAAGAGCCTACACAAGAAGAAACAGAAAAAAAAATAGACTCAAATTCTGTAAAAGAAAAATTTCTACTTTTGGAAAAAGTTAAATAATGCTAAAAAAAATTAAATTTAGAATAATAAAAAATATCACGATATTAATATTAATATTTGTTGGTTTTTTATTTTTATTCTTTTGGACATTTTTTTTAGATTTTAAAGAAAAAGCTTTTATAAATGCCAAAAATAATATTGAATTAAATGTTGATAAATATACTGATAAACTCGAAAGTAAAATTATTTTATTTGATAAAATATCTGTAAATCAATATATTAAAGATATTAAAAATACTAATTTTATAAGTAATGTAAAAATTAAATACAATAAAATTTTGTTTAATAAAGAAGCTTTGATTTTCCAAACTGATGGTTTTAATGATACTTCATGGAACCTATCAGATGTAACAACAGATATAAGATTTGGAGAAATTCAAAAAATACAAGGAACATCTTTTTTTGAATTTATACCAGCAAATGATTTTAATTCAAATGAAAATTTAATAATCAAATTTCAATTATTCAAAAATAATGAGATTAAAAATTTTATAGTTTCACTTAATTCAAATTTAGTAGATAATAAAGATATTGAAGAAAAACATGAACCATTCTATAGTATTTATGAATACTTCTATAATTTAAAATTAGATAATGTAATAACAAAAGAGCTAACAATTGCTTATATAAACTATGCAACAATAGAATATACTATTGATGATTATAATTTAAAAAAAGAGATTTATGATTTTTCAAATAAATTATTTATGTTTATAATAATCTTGTTTTTTCTAATAGTAATATTAATAGTTTATTATAATAAGTATATAGAAAATAAATATATAACTGAACCAATTAATTATCTTGAAAATCTTGTTTTGGATATGTTAAATAACAAATTCTCAAATATAGACAATAAAATTCTTAATGAAAATCATGAGTATAAAAATTTGTTAGCAAATATATCAAAATTATCAAACAGAGTAGCATCTTTAGTAAATGAATTAAATATTAATAGAGAATCTATGGAAAGAAATTTATTAACTGATAATTTAACAGGATTATATGATAAAAAGATGTTTGATATTGATATGAAAAGTATTTTTGTATCATCTTTTGAAGGTTATATCTTTTTATTAAAAATTGCTAAACTGAATCAAATAGAGAGTTTAAATGGCACAGTAAAAACTGATGATTTTATTTTGTCTTATGTAAATATTATAAATAATATTATTTATTCATACCAAAATGACAAAATGTCTTTTTATAGATTTCATGGAGCAGAATTTATAATTTTAGCAAAAGATATGAATTATTTAGAAGCAGTTGATTTTTCAAATAGAGTGATTAATGGATTGCTTACTGAAATATCGAGAAATTATAAATTACCTGATAATATATTCCATATTGGTGGAACTCCAATTGATAAATATGGAACAATAGATTCAATTTTAAATTTAGTAAATGGGGCATATAAAGAAGCTGTTTTAAGAGATGAAAATGGTTATGAAATTATTGAAAAAAATAAAATTTCTGAAGAAGTAGAAAAAACAGAAAAAAAAGTTAAATATATAATTGAAAATAATTATTTTGATATATCGTTTGCTTTTGATAGTTATTCATTTGAAGATGAATTATTAATGAGAGAATTAAAACCAATACTAAAAGATGAAGATGGTAATATTTTGCCAATAGGTTCATTTATTGCAATTAGCGAGAAGCTAAATTTAAATAAGAATTTTGACGAACAAGTAATCTTAAAAGCTTTTGAATATATTGAGAATAATAAAATCGAGTATAAAATTGCAATAAATTTATCAATCAAAACAATATCAGATGATGAATTTATAGAATTTTTAAATAGATTAGTAGATGAAAATAAAAATGTTGTAAAAAATATTTTATTTAGTATTACATCTTATACTGCTTCTGTTTACAAAAAACAATTTGTTGAATTTGTTAAACAGTTAAACAAATTAAATTTTGAAATATTAATTAAAAGATTTAAAACAAAAGAATATCCACTCGAAGAATTATCAGAAATAAATATTAATTATATAAAAATAGATAAAGACTTAACACAAAATATTCATAATGATTTAATAAAAAAACATAGAATTAAAAATATTATTGTTTATGCTGAAGTAAATGAGATAAAAATTATAGTTGAAAATGTAGAATCAGATCAAGATTATAAATTTTTAAGTAGATTAGATTTGTATGCAGTTAATAGATAAGGTTATTTATGAATAAAATTATAGTTGTATTGGTAATGATAATATTTGCAGGATGTTCTCAAAAACAAGATATTTTAATTACAAAAAAGGTTTATCCTGATATTTCTAAAAATGCTGTTTTTGATGCTGCAAAAACTCTTTTTACTCTTTCAAATAAAGAAAATGGAAATAAATCTTTTATAGTAGATGCATATAGAGATAAACTAGAAGTAAATAAAATAATGTTTGAAGATAATATAATCAAAGTAGATATTGTTTTAGATAAATGGATATTAGAATTATATCAAGTAGAAAAAGAAACGAGAGCTAATTTAATTATTATTCGAAGAGATGGCTTAAACAAAGATGATATTGAATATATAGATGAAAATGCACATAAGCTTTTTTGGGATAGATTAGATTATTTATTAGGTTTAAAAAAAGAGTGGAAAATGTGTAATAGATATTTTTCATTTAATTTATTAAATGGTTTTTGTGATAACTATTTTATTACATTTAGTCCAGATGATAGTTATATTCAAAAAAATATTTTAATATCGCAAGAAAATATTAATAAAAACACTATTGATACTATAAAAGCAGATATTTATGAAAAGACAGATTTATCTTTGGGTTTAAGTAATAGCGATATTTTTAATCAAAGTGAGAATATAGAAGATACAAATATTTTATCTCCAGTTATTACTGATGATATTTTTAAAACAGAAGCACAAAAAAAAGAAAAAGTAAAAAAAGTGCAAAACTTAGATACAAATGAAAATATTGCTCCACAAGATTTAAAAGATGATAAATTATTGAAAGAAGATAAAGAAATTAATAAATTTAAAGAAGATTTAGAAAATATAATAAATATGAGACCTCAAAATGAGAATACTGACTCAAATAAAATTATTTTAGATAGTAATAATTTAAAAGAAAATAGTGAGTTTGATTTGAAATCAAAAGAAAAGAAATAATTTAAAAGGATTTTTATGAAACTAATTATTTATATATTTTTATTTTTTACAACTTTATATGGAGTAACTTTTGAAGAAGCTACTGATAGTTTTAATAAAAAGAATTATATTGAAGCCTATGATAAATATAGTGAGTTAGCATTAAATGATGATGCAAATGCCCAATATAATATTGCATTGATGAATTATAAAGGATTAGGTGTTACTAAGAATTATAAGTTAGCTTTTTTTTGGTATGAAAAATCTGCACAAAATGGAAATCCCGCAGCGCAAAATAATTTAGCACATATGTATCATTTAGGTGAAGAAGTTAAAAAAGATTTAGAGTTAGCTGAAAAATGGTATAAGCTTTCTGCACAGTCTGGTTATCCTTTTGCTCAACTTAATATAGCAATGTTATATGATTCAAGTACAAATGAAGAAAAAGTAAAAGAAGCATTTTTTTGGTACGAAAAAGCTTCTTTACAAGGTGTAATTATTGCACAAAATAATTTGGCAAAAATGTATTATATGGGAAGAGGAACAAAAGTTGACAAAGAAAAAGCACTTTACTGGTTTAGTAAATCAGCAGATGCTTCAAATTCTGTTGCACAAGCTAATTTAGCAATGATGTATTTAACTGCCGATGGAGTAGAAAAAGATATTCCAAAAGCAATAGAATTACTTACTAAATCAGCAGAACAAAACAACTTATCTTCAATGATTAAACTTGCTGATTTATATGGAAAAGGGAATGAAACTTCTTTGGATTATAAAAAATCATTTTATTGGTATAACAAAGCTTCTGAATTAAAAAGTACAACTGCAATTTTTCATGTAGGTTTATATTATTATAATGGATATGGAGTTGAAAAAGATATAAATAAAGGGATTACTTATATCAAAGAAGCAAAAGACAAAGGTTATCAAAGAGCTGAAAACTTTTTTAAATTAAATAATATAAAATAAGAGTATAACTGAGGTAAAACCTCAGTTATACTAAGTCAATTAGCCTTAGCAACACTTAGTAAAACCACCACTATTATATTTTCTCTCTATACACTCTTTGAAAAAATCACCACGACTTTGTACTTCTTTTTCTGGATGATTTCTTTTCATATGATCAAGATATTTATCATAGCTAGATAGCCCCACAAGGGGATGAAAAAACCTTTCGGATTTTTCATAGAAAGCTTTAATTTCTTTAAGCATATCAAACCTTTTTTAAACTATCAACATGAACATAAGGATATTCTTTTAGTGGAATTTTTAGTTTTCCAATACAAATACCAATAGTTGCAATAATAACTAATAATGTACTAATCATAAAAAATACACATAAAATTGCATTAAGAATATTTGAAAATTTAATTTGTTGAGCTAAACTTAAATCTTTATTTGCCTTATTAATTTCATCTTGTTGTGTTAGTGTTGGAATTTTTGCTTCAAGTTCAATTATTTTTTTAGATTGAATTTGTGCAACTGCCACATGACTTACAGCATTATGAACTTTATCACCTTCTTTGTATGGTAATATTTTTTGAATTCCACCATAAAGTGTTGCTGTTAATACAAACGTTGCTGGAATAACTGTAATCCAAACATATTTTGCTTTACCCATTTTAAATAAAATCGCAGTTGCTAAAAGCAATGCCATACCAGCAAGCATTTGATTACTTACACCAAATAATGGCCAAAGAGAATAAATTCCTCCTCTTGGATCGATCGTACCTTGATATAAGAAATATCCCCATCCTGCAACACTAATTGCAGTTGCAAGTATTCCTGCTGCATAGTTATTTGTATTTCCTAATGGTTTGTAAAGATTTCCTAAAATATCTTGAACCATAAATCGGCAAGCTCTTGTACCTGCATCAACAGCTGTTAAAATAAATAAAGCTTCAAATAATATAGCAAAATGATACCAAAATGCCATCATATCAATTCCACCAAAAAGTTCATGAAGAATTAATGCAACTCCAATAGCAAATGTTGGAGCTCCTCCTGTTCTTGATAGAATCGTTTCTTCACCAATATTTTTAGTAAGAGACATGATTTCTTCAGGACTTACTGTAAATCCCCAAGTTGAAATATTTTGAGCAACAGTAATTACATCTGTTCCTATTATTGCAGGAGAAGAGTTAATCGCAAAATATATTCCAGGATGTAAAATAGAAGCACAAATTAAAGCCATAATAGCAACTGCACTTTCCATTAACATAGAACCATATCCAACAGGAAGCGCATGAGTTTCATTTTCAAGCATTTTTGGAGTTGTTCCAGTTGAAATTAAAGCATGAAATCCACTAATAGCTCCACAAGCAATTGTAATAAATAGGAATGGAAATAATGCTCCTGCAAAAACAGGACCAGAACCATCAAAATATTGTGAATTCATTTTTGGCATTTGTAAATCAGGAGAAACTACAATTATCGCAATAGCCATAAGTAAAATAACACCAATTTTTAGGAATGTAGATAAATAATCTCTAGGAGCTAATAAGAACCAAACAGGTAAAATTGCAGCTATAAATCCGTAAGCCATCATAATAATAGCTAAAGTTGTAGCATCAAAAGTAAATCTAGCTGCCCAAATTGGATCAGCTGCTATTATACTTCCATAATGAATAGCTAAAATTAAAAGAACAAAACCTATAACAGAAGCTTCACCAACTTTTCCAGGTCTTAAATATCTCATATAAATTCCCATAAATATAGCAATAGGTATAGTCATAGAAATAGTAAATAAACCCCAAGGAGAGTGAGCAAGTGCTTTTACAACAACCATAGATAAAATGGCAATAATTATAAGCATAATTCCGAAAATTGCAATCATAGCAACTGAACCAGTGAAAGTTCCTAGTTCATCTTTTATTATTTCACCTAATGATCTTCCATCTCTTCTTGAAGATATAAATAAAACAACGAAGTCATGAACAGCACCTGCAAAAACCCCACCAACTAAAATCCAAAGCATAGATGGTAAATATCCCATTTGCGCAGCTAAAATAGGACCAACAAGTGGACCAGCACCTGCAATTGCAGCAAAATGATGACCAAATAAAACTGATTTATTTGTAGGAACATAGTCTCTTCCATCATCTCGAATCATCGCAGGAGTTGCTCTATTCTTATCCAATTCTAAAACTGTATAAGCAATAAACCTTCCATAAAATCTATACCCAATTGCATAAATACACACAGCCGCAACAACTAAATACATAGCTGAAACCGTTTCACCATTTTGTAAAGCTAAATATCCAAAGCAAACAGCCCCAATAATAGCAACAAAAATCCAAATAATTTTGTTCATTATATAACCTTTCAAAAAATAAAATTGAATTCTAGTATAACACAAAAATATATAAGGAAATAGTTAAAAAACTTCTCAAACGAATGTAATTTCTCAAGATTTCTTTTATAATACACATTTTATCTACTTCTTTGGCATTTTCGTTTATAATCTGTTTATAGTAAATACTCTCTTAAGTTGAGTTTTTTAAAATATTGTTGCAGATATAAATAATTACAAAAGGATTATAATGGGATTAGGTGTAGGAATAGTAGGACTTCCAAATGTGGGTAAATCAACAACTTTTAATGCTTTAACAAAGGCGCAAAATGCAGAAGCTCAAAATTATCCATTTTGTACAATTGAGCCAAATAAAGCGATAGTTCCAGTTCCTGATAAAAGATTAACTGCTTTAGCAAAAATCGTTAATCCAGATAAAATTCAACATTCAACTATCGATTTTGTTGATATTGCTGGATTAGTTCGTGGTGCTTCAAAAGGTGAAGGTTTAGGAAATCAATTTTTATCAAATATTAGAGAAGTTGAAGTGATTTTACACATGGTTAGATGTTTTGAAGATGGAAATATCGTACATGTTGAAGGTGACGTAAATCCTTTAAGAGATATTGAAATTATTGAAACAGAATTAATTTATGCAGATATTTCTCAATTAGAGAAAAAAATCGATAGATTAAAAAAACAATCAAAAGCTTCAAAAGAAGCAGCTGCATCTTTAGTTATTGCAGAAGATTTATTTAAACATTTAGAAGAACTACAACCTGTAAAAACTTACGAAAATCAAGACAATGAAGTATTTGTTGCACTTGATAAAGAGATGAGATTTTTATCAAATAAAGATGTAATTTATGGAGCAAATGTTGATGAAGATTCATTAGCAGATGGTGGAAATAAATTTGTTGATATTTTAAAAGAACACGCAGAAAGTGTTGGTGCTGATGTTATTGTTCTTTGTGCAAAAATTGAAGAAGAACTTGTAGGTCTTGAAGATGAAGAAGCAACAGAATTTTTAGCAGATTTGGGTGTTAGTGAATCAGGATTAGAGCAAATTATCCATAAAGCATTTGATAAATTAGGATTACAGTCTTATTTTACAGCTGGAAAAGTTGAAGTGCGAGCTTGGACAATTAGAAAAAATACAAAAGCACCACAAGCAGCAGCGGTTATTCATAATGATTTTGAAAAAGGATTCATTAAAGCTGAAGTTATAGCTTATGAAGATTTTATAAATCTTGGTGGTGAAGCTAAATGTAAAGAAGCTGGTAAGTTAAGACTTGAAGGTAAAGATTATGTTGTTCAAGATGGAGATATAATGCACTTTAGATTTAATGTGTAGAAATTTATTTACTATTGATACAAGTTCTGTTACAATCAAAATAATAATTAAATTAGGAGTTAAATTTGACGTCTACTAATATTTTAGAAAAGATAGAATCCCTTCCACCTCTCCCAAAAACGATAATTGAGATAGAAGAGTTTAGAAAAAAACTTAATAAAGAAGCTATAGATTTATTAGAAATAATTGAAAAAGATGCATTAATAATTTCTACTTTATTAAAAATTTCTAACTCTGCAATGTTTGGATTTAGATCAAAAGTTGAAACACCTAGTCGAGCTATTAATCTACTAGGAATAAATTTTACAATTTCTATTGCAATTGGTGGAACAGTTCAAAATCTTTTAATGACAAGTTTAGAACCTTATGCAATTACTAGTGATGATTTTATGAAAGCTTCTAATATATCTTCAACATTGGCAAGTTTGTGGTTATCAAAAATTGACATTGACTTAAAAGAAGAGATTATTCTTCCTGCATTATTACAAGAAACAGGTAAATTTATTTTATCTGATTTAATTTTGAGCGAAAAAAAATCTGATTTATTTAAAGAAAAAATAGCTTCAGGTGCTTCAATAGAAGAAGCTGAAAAAGAGTTATTAGGTATTACAACTAATCAAATTACAGCTCAAATTTTTAGACACTGGAAATTAAGTGATAATTTGATTAATATGATTGAACATGTTGATGATATATCAAATGCAAATGATAATTTTAAGAAAAAATCTCAAATTTTAGATGTGATTAAAACTGCCTGTAATATAAAAAATCCATTGAGTGAAGAAAATGTAGCAAAAGCTATAAAAAAAGCTACAATTTATGGCTTTGATATAAAAATACTTATAAAAGCTATTGAAACTTTACAAGATAGATTGTTAGACGAAAAATAGTCTCACAAACCTTGAAGTAGAATATTCCATAAATATTCTACTTCATCATCACTAAAACTAATTACTTTCTTTTTTTCAAACAAATCTTTCATTTTTGATAATTCAAAACCTCTTGAGTAAGTGCAATTTGCATGAACGGGTAAAAAACCTCTAACTAATGAAATATCTTCTGTTATAGTACTTTCACACATTAAACATTCAAAATCACTATGAAGTCTACCTTCATATTCAAGTAATGAAATATATGACTCGCAAATGGCTCTTAGGGCATTTTGTTTTATCATAATATGAACTAAATTTTCTAAAGAGTAAAAATAAAAAGCATCAATTTGCTCTATATCTTTTAAGTGAGGATAAAAAAGCTTTATATATCTTTGCCAGCAATACATTTTTTCATTGTCTAAAATCCAAGGAAATCCAAGTTGAATAACATCTTTTAATCGAGGGATTGAAGATCTTGTATTTTCTAGTTCAAAATCGATTTTATAACCTAAGTTTATATTAGAATGTCTAGCACCATAAAATCTATAGGTTGTCATAACTTCATGCTCAGTTAAAATTGATACAATTAAATCATCGTCTTTTACGGGTTTTATATCAATTATATAACCTTGCATGAAAAATTTCTATTCCTCGTCTTCTTCGTCTTTTCTCATATCATTGATTTCTTCGATGATTTCTTTACACTCTTCATCATCAATTTCACCATTTGCTAGATCAACTAACATATCTTCAAAATCTTTTTTCATTTCTTGCATTTCTTTTAATTCTTCTTTTGTGCTTTCATCTTCTTTTTTTGCAGCAATTATTTCAAATAACTCATCAATATAATCTTCAATCTCAATAAGTACATCATTTTTTATTAAATCTTCTAACTCTTTTTGGATACTCATTTTTACACCTTTTTTTTTGTTTTTTGGATTATAACAAAAAAGAACTACTCTTTTGCTTCAATATAATCATATGATTTTTGTGGTAAAATATTCTAAATAATCATGTAAGGAAAGTAAATGGCAGAGTTTAATAATGTTTCTATTGCAAAAGCAGCAAATATTCTTTTTGAAGGAAATATTACTAGTAGAACAATAGTATTTGAAGACGGTTCTAGAAAAACATTAGGAATTATGTTACCAGGAGAATATGAATTAAATACAGTTCACAAAGAAATTATTGATATTCAAAGAGGTATTTTAGAAGTTATGTTACCAGCACAAGATTGGGTAAAATATGAAGGACCAGCATCATTTGAAGTTCCTGCTAATTCAAAATTTAAATTAAGAGTACATATGTTAGTTGATTATTGCTGCTCTTTTATAAAAAACAACTAATCTTATTATTTGTCATTTATTAGCAATGCGATAAAATCGCATTGTAATAAAGTACTATTTTATCATTTCTTCTTTTATTTCGTCAAAACTTACAACTTTTTTCCCAAAATGATCAGTCATAAATTTTTTTGCTTCATCTTCATTTTTAAATGGAATTAACTCTTCTCCCATTGGACCATAAACATTTGAACCAATCACATAATAAGCTTTTTTTGCATCAGTTGATTCAAGACTATAATAATCAGTTACATTCATTTGTAATATTTGTTCATTTGAATGAGCATGATATTTTGTTGGATTAAAATAAAATTTCATCATATCTTTTACCCCATCAAAATAGTGATCATGTCCATCTTGAAGTTGAATTTGTGCAGCCCATTTTGGGAATTTTGACACAAACATTCCACATACAGGACATTTTGCATCTTTTGGGATATTTATCATTTTTGATTTATCAGCTGCATAAAGTGGATTGTATAGATATATTGAAACAGCTTGAAGCATTGAAGAATCTAAATTTTTGCAAGAATTGTTATCTATTAAATACTGTTTTGCTTCACCTATTGAATTAAACTCTTTTATTTGAGTTCCATCACACATTGATTCAAATATTTTTTTCCCTTTTATTGCAATTGGAACTCTTTTTTCATCTAAAATATCATTATCTTTAGTTAATTTATCTTTTGAGAGTTTTAAAGCTTCTTCAAAATTATAAATTTCTCCACCAAACTCTTTTTTAAATTTTTCTGCTTCAACTTTTGTTAAAAATGCATATTCACTTACTGAACTCATTGTTCCTTCTTTTGAACTTCCAACAACATAAAATGCTTTTGAAGCATCAATTAGTTTTAAAGAGTTTGTATCTACAACTTGAATATTTTTAATCTTTTGCGCATGATTTTTATGAACTTCAGCTAAACAATGAAGAGAACAATATTGTTCTTTATGACCATTTTTAAACTCTGCTGTGTGGTTGGTTTTATAATATTTTGTTAAGTGCATTCCACAAACATTACAAAACTCTTTTGAAGAATCCGTTTTTACTAAAGTTGCATCTTTAGGTTCTACTGTTTGAAACATTTCAGCCGCATTTAAATTCGAAAAAATAATTCCAAATAAAAATATGAATAATCCTAAAACTTTTTTCATAAAACTTCCTTATAGTTGATATAAAAAATTATAGTTAAAAGTAGTTAATTTTTTGTTAAGTGTTGTGTTATTTAAATTTAATATATTTTTAATATATTAAATAATAACAAAAATTAATATAGTTTTTAACATAATATATATACAATAACTTATATACAATATTAAGATAAATTATGTAGTATTTATATTGTATATTAAATATACAATTATGGGACAAGTATGAATATTGATTATGCAAAACATTCAGCCCTTTTAGTGGATAAAATACCAGATGTAAGCTATTATAAAAGAAAATTATCAGAGTTAAGCATTCAGTGGAATACCTTGAATTTACTAAATCAAGTTAATGAAGGTGGAACAAGTATAGAAAATACACAAGAAGAGTTTGCAAAATTAACAGAAGTTTTGATTAAGAATTTGACAATAGAATCTTTAAAACAGTTATCAAATGAATTAAATTCTAAATCACAAGTTGTTGTTGATATTGTAATTAGAAATCTTTTTGAAAGAACTGCTGATATTGGCTTTTTAGCAACTGATGATTCTATAAGAGAATTTATAAATAAAAGTAAAACTTTATTAAAAGATGAACTTAAATTTACTACTTTTACAGAGAAAAATAATGCTTGTATAGTTTGTCCTGAACCTTTTGTTAGTGAATGTAAAAAAGGTAATAATTCAAATGAAATGAAATTGCTAAAAAATATTCTTTGTAAAAATAATGATCCCACACAAAAAGATAAACTAAAACAAGAATTATTTGGACTAAAAAAAGAGATAAAACAGAGATTTGAAGAGTATATTTTAAAATATAGCGTTTATTATGATGTTATATTAACTGATACTTTAGGAAATGTTTTAGTAAATTTAGATGACAATAATAAAATCACTAAAACAAATGATTCTGTTGTTCAAGAAGCAATAAATAGTGAAATGGATTATGTTGAGAAATTAGGCAAAAGTGATTTAAGAGCAGATAAAGATTCTATTCTTACATACTCTTTTAGAGTTACTCAAAACAATGACAAAAACTCAGAAGTAATAGGTGTATTGATATTATGTTTTGATTTTATTGGTGAAATGCAAAGTGTATTTTCTGCTTTAAGACAAACTAATGAAAATTTAAATCTTATGTTATTAGATAAAAATGGTTATGTGATTTCAACAAGTAATAAATTTAATATGCCAATAGCTACAAAAATAGAAAAAATCTTAGATAAAGATTTTGATATTATTGATTTTTGTGGGAAAAAATATTTTGCCAAAAGTGCTAATACAAAAGGTTATGAAGGATTTTTTGGTTTAGAATGGTTGGGTCATATTATGGTTGGAATTGATGAAGCTTTTACTAAATCTCAAAGTAATATTTTAAATAAAATCGATAAAGAAATACTTGATAATGTAATGCATTCAAGTTCATTGTTTTCAAAAGAGTTACAAGAAATACCAATTATTGCAAAAAAAATACAAGATGATTTAAATCGTACAGTTTGGAATGGTAATTTAAAACAACAAACTAATATTGCAAAAAAGTTATTGCTTCAATTATCTATTATTGGAGAAGAAACAAAATCAGTTTTTAATCACTCAATTGATACTTTACATGATACGGTTTTACAAACAATACTTGATATGGTATCTTTTCAAGCATATTTAGCCATTGATATTATGGATAGAAATTTATATGAAAGAGCAAATGATTGTAGATGGTGGGCATTAACACCAAAATTTAGAGAAATACTTTCAAAAGAGTTCTGTGAAGAAAAAGATATATCAAATATTTTGGCTTATATAAATGGTTTATATACCGTATATACTAATATCATTGTATATGATAATTCTGGGAAAATCATCGCTGTTTCAAAAAAAGAGTATGGAAATCTTGTTGGAAATATATTAAATGAAGAGTGGCTAAATGAATCTTTATTGATGAAAAATAGTCAAATGTATCGTGTTTCAAAATTTGAAAAAAGCAAATTATATAACAACGAACATACTTATATTTATAGTTCATCTATTCTTTCTTCTAACAATAAAGAAGTTGTTGGTGGAATCGCAGTTGTTTTTGATTCATACCCACAATTTAAAGCAATATTAAATGATATTTTACCTTCTGATATTAATAGTTTTGCATTGTTTGTAAACAAGGATAAATCTATAATTTCATCTACTAAAGATGATTTGATTATTGGTTCATTAATTCAAATAAAAGATGAATTTTTTAATCTTAAAAATGGTGAATCACATTCAGGAATATTAGAATTAAATAATAAATATTATGCAGTAGGTTCAAGATGTTCCTTTGGTTATAGGGAATACAAAATAAATGATGGATATAAAAATGATGTAATTTCTTTGATATTTACATATTTGTGTGATAAAAAAGAGAGCAATATAAGTAATACTTTTAAAATATTTAATCAAGTAAGTTATGAAAAAGATAATACTTCTATTGTTGAATATGGAACATTTTTTATTCAAAATTATTGGTATGGAATAAATACAAAAGAGTTAGTTGGTGCTGTTGGAATTGAACAATTACAACATAATAAACAAAATGAAATTATTGCAGGTAGAACATTTTATGAAAATGAATTAGTAGAAGTTATTGATTTGCATAAATATTTAAACATAAAAAATAGTGAAAATGAGCAATAACAAATAGTGATTTTAAGACTAGATGATAAAAATAAAACCTCTTTTATAGGAATAATTGTTGATGCTTTAGGAGCAATCGTAGAAGTTCCATCTTCAAATATACAAAAAGCTGAATCTTTACATTTTAAAACTGATTATTTTGTAAAAGAGATATGTAAACCACCAAAAGAAAATAACACTCTTTTATCTATTATCGAACCAAAAGAGCTTTTGAATAAACTTTGGGAATATCATAAATAAAAAAGATAAGAAGTTAAAACCTCTTACTTTTTATTTTGCTAGATTTAAAATCTCTTCAAATACTTCTTTTGTGTAAATTTCACCAACCCCAAAATATTCAGCATTTCCAAGCCCAACTTTTATAATTTCTTCAAAATTTGATTCATTTAAACCAAATTGAGATAATTTTGTAGGAGTTCCTATTTTGTTAAACCAATTTTCTAAAGCTTGAATTCCTTCTTGTGAAGAGTATAATCCAAAAATTTCATTGGCAAATCTTTCAAATTGAATGCTATTTTTTGAATAATACCATTTCATCCAAGCAGGCATAATTACAGATAAACCAGCACCATGAGGAACATTATAAAGTGCAGATAAAATATGTTCTATCATATAATTTGGATAAGAAAAATCTTTTGTTCCAATATATGTTAAACCATTTAAAGCACAAGTTGATGCCCAAGCAAATTCAGCTCTTGCGTCATAATTATTTGGATTTTCTATTAATTTTTCAGTAGTTTCCATAACTGTTTTAATAATAGATTCAATTTGTCTATTTATAAATGTAGGTTGAACAGATGCTGTAAAATATCCTTCAATACAATGAGCAATAATATCAGCTGCTGAATAAACCAAATAATCCTTTGAAACTGTATTCATAAGTTCTGGATTAATCACTGAAACTTTTGGATAAAGATGAGCTGATTGAATAGCATATTTTTGGTTTGTTTTTTCATTTGTTACAACTGCTCCACAGTTCATTTCACTTCCTGTTGCTGCAAGTGTTAAAATATCAAAAATCGGAAGAGCATTTTGTACTGTATTTTTTCCAATAAAAAAATCCCAAACATCACCATCATATAAACTTCCAGCTGCTATTGCTTTTGAACTATCTAAAACAGAACCTCCACCAACACTTAAAATTGCATCAACTTTTTCTTTTTTTGCAACTTCAATAGCTTCATAAACCTTTGATAAAACGGGATTACTTGTGATTCCTTCAAACTCTATATATTCAATATTATTTTCTTTTAAACTTTTAATTACTACATCAAAAAGACCATCTTTTTTGATTCTATCACTTCCAAAAGTAAGTAAAACTTTTTTAATATTAAAAGGTTTTATATATTCACCTATATTTTTTTCTTTTTCTTTTCCAAACTCTATTTTTGTTGGGTTGTAAAAACTGAAATTTTCCATTTTTTTCTCCTAATTTTTTATTGTTTTTTGTATGTATGAAAAGCTGTAATACTAGCCATTAATGTTGCCATTGCTAATATTATCGCACTAAATACAAAGGTAATTTCAAATCCATATATATCAAAAAGTAATCCACCAAATGCAGCACCTAAAGTTATTGCTAATTGAATAATTGCAACCATTAATCCACCTCCAGCTTCTGCTTCATGTGGTAAAACCTTACTAAGCCAAGTCCACCAAGCAACAGGAGCTGAAGTTCCTAAAAATCCCCATAGAGCCATCAAAATAAATATGACTGTTATGGAGTGAGCAAAATAAATAAGCCCAATAACAATCAACATCATTAAAAATGGAATAATGATTAATAAACTATAAAGCCTTGTTTTTAAAACATCTCCGATTATAAAAGTTCCAATAAGCCCACCAATTCCCATAACTAATAAAATTAAAGATAACATCTCAAAATCAACTTTTGTTTGTGTCTCTAAAAAAGGACGAAGATAAGTAAAAAGAGCAAATTGTCCCATAAAAAAAAGCATTGTTGAAAGCATTCCTAAAGTTACTTTCCATTGTTTTAACAGTTTAAATACACTACTCAATTTTGGTCTATGCCCATAAGTATGTCTTGATGGAAGTGATGGCATAGATTTATATAACCAAATAAAAGCAATAATTGCAATGGGAACAATACAAAAAAATGCACCTCTCCAACCAATAATTCCTCCTAAAAAACTCCCAAGTGGTGCTGCTATCATTGTTGATAAGGCATTTCCACCATTTAAAATTGCCAATGCTTTTGGAACTAAATGTGAGGGAACTAACCGCATAATAGTTGCTGCTGACATTGACCAAAAACCACCAATACAAATTCCTAAAAGAGCTCGTCCAATCATTAAAATCATAGCATTTGGAGCATTTGCCACAATAACACCTGATATTCCCATTAAAATAGTAAAAAACAGCAATACAGTTCGTCTATTTGTATGTCCAATTATTGAAGTTAAAAAAAGACTAGTTACTAATGCAAACAGACCTGAAATTGAAATAGATTGCCCAGCATATCCCTCTGTTATAGTTAAATCTGTGGCAAGAGGTGTTAATAAACTAACAGGCATAAATTCGGATGCCACTAAAACCATGGCACATAAAGACATTGCCCAAACTGCACTCCATAAAGGAGTTGTATTTTCATTTTCTTTCATTATTGACCTTTGAAAATTTATAAATTATTTATGTAAGATTAAAATTACAAGAAGAGTTTTTCTTCTTGTATGGTTAGGAATTATTCTAAATCGAAAGTAATTTTTATATCATCACTTCCAAGTGTTTGAGCTAACATATTAGGATTATCAATTTTTCCAACTTTTGTATATTGATAGTTAGTTGAAAAAGTTTCATAAAAAAGAACTAAACTATTGTCATTCCATAACATTAAATCACCAGAATTAATCATTTTTGGGCTGAACTTATCCATAGAAAAATTTTTAGAAAAATGAAAATATTTTTCATTTTTATTCAAATCAATCATATTAAGTGATATGGGTAACATTCTTTTAAACTCTTTAGCTGTTTCATTTTCAAACAAAGTTGCAACAAATACCTTTGTTCCTATGATTAATTTTATTTTATTATTCATATTGATTTCTTTTTGTTCTATTTCATTTGCCATTACCGTTGTAAAACCTTGTATAAATAGAAACAACCCCAAAATAATTGAATATTTAATTTTCATGTTTTATTCAAAAATTCATTAAATTGTTGCTACATCAATAACATATCTGTATCGAGCTTTTTTATTTTCTACATTTTTCCAAGCTTGATTTATTTCATCTGCTTTTATGATTTGTATTTCAGGTAAAACATTGTTTTTTGCACAATAATCAATCATCTCTTGAGTTTCTTTCATTCCACCAATTAATGAAGCATTAAAATTAACTCTACTTACAGATAGTCCAAGGTTATTTAGAGTAATTTGAAAATTCTCAGGCATTCCAACTTGTGTAAAAAAACCATAAGGTTTTACAACACTTGCATATGAAGCTACATCAAATTGATAAGGAATTGTAGAAATCATATAATCCATTTGTCCTTGGTATGCTAAGAATTTTTCTTTGTTATCCACAACAATTACTTCTTTCGCTCCAAAAGCTTTAATATCTTTTACTTTATCAGCACTTGTAGTAAAGGCATAAACTTCAGCTCCTTTTGATACAGCCAATTTAACAGCCATATGTCCTAATCCTCCAATTCCAGCAACAGCAACTTTATCACCTTTATTAATTTGGGCTTTCATAATTGGTGAATAAGTTGTAATTCCTGCACATAAAAGTGGAGCTGCTTTCTCAAAACTTAAGTTATTTGGAATATGTACCGCAAAATGGTTATTTACAACAATATGAGTTGAATATCCTCCTTGAGTAATTTTTGTAGGTTCTCTTTCATCTGCATATCCATAAGTAAATTTTGTACCATCTTCATATTGTTCTTCTTCTCAAGTAGTACAACCATCAACCATACAACCAACTCCAGCTCTATCACCAATTTTGAATTTAGATACATTTTTGCCAATAGCAGTTACAACTCCTACGATTTCATGTCCTGGAACTTGAGGATATTGTTGTTTTCCCCAATGTCCTTTTTCTTGATGAATATCTGAGTGGCAAATACTTGCAAATTTGATTTCAATTAAAATATCATTATCTCCAACTGCTCTTCTTTCGAAGGTCCAAGGTTTTAATATTCCCGATTCATCAAAAGCAGCATAAGCTTTTGTTTTTATATAATTATTCATTTTTGTTTCTTCCTTTGCTAAAACTTCGCTGGATTTAAAAAGAACTAAACCTGCACCAATCATTGCTGAATTTTTTATAAACTCTCTTCTTGAATCTTTGTTTTTCATTTTTAATCCTTTAGTATTATAATGCACATAAAAAAATCTGGCTAGAATATTAATCCATACAAGATGCCTAATTCTCTAAAAAGATAAATTTATTATAAATTAGGCAATTTTTTCTTTTGAAGAAGTAACATAAGTTTTAGGAGATACTCCAAACATTCTTGTAAATTCTCGACTAAACTGTGAGGGACTTTCATAACCTACCATATATGCAGCTTGTGAAATTTCTATATTTCTCACCATTAAAAGCTGTTTTGCTTCTTCAAGTCTAAGTTTTTTTTGAAACTGAATGGGAGACATAGAAGTAACTGTTTTAAAATTTTGATATAAAGATGATTCGCTCATTTGAATTAAATCAGCTAATTCTTTGATATTGAGTTTTTCACTAAAATTGTTTTTTATTTCACTAATAGCTTTAACAACTTTATTTGATGTAGTTCCATCCATTGCAAATTTATTTAAAAAATAGCCACTTTTATCATTTACTAAAGTATATAAAATCTCTTTTATTATAAAGGGTGATAAGTAATTTATATCTTCATTTGGTTTATCTAGTAGTTTAACAAGTCTTGAAATTGGCTCATATAATCGTAAGTTTAAATCATCAAAAAAGAGACCTTTTTCAGATTTCTTTTGAAACAGAAGTTTATCTGGATTTGTATTTTTCAAAACCTCATAAATATCTTCAATTTTAAATCTTATTCTTAATGACATATAAGGCTCAATTTGTGAAGCTTGGGTTATTTTTACATTAGCAGGAACATGAGCTGATGAGAGTAAATACTCTTTGTGATTATATCCATACATTTTATCACCAAAACCTACAGCTTTACTTCCTTGTAAAATAATACATAAAGATGGTTCATACATAACACTTGTACTAAACTCAGAAGGAACACTTGAAAAATAAAAATCTAAACAAGATATAACAGATTGAACACTGCCATTTAAATCGTATTTGTTTTTAATAAAATCAATCAAATCAAATCGATATTCATCTAAATGTTTGTTCATAAAATTTCCTTGAATTAAATATTGAAGTTTATTTTATTATATAAAATAACTTAACAAAACAATATAAAGATTCTCTAATTTATTTGCCTAATTCTACAATTTATATAAAATTTCTATATTTAGAGAATTAGGCAAGTGATTTGTAAAATTGTTCTATTGGAAAAGTTTGTATTTATCTATAATTAAAATAGATAAAAATTTTATAGAAGGAAGAGAATATGAATTATGTAATTATAAATAATAAAAAATATGAATTAAAAGATATTCCACAAGATACGCCAATTTTATGGGTATTAAGAGATTATTTAAATATGACAGGAACAAAATTTGGTTGTGGAGTTGCCCAATGTGGAGCATGTACAGTTTTACTTGAAAATAAAGCAATACGAAGTTGTTCAACTCCTATTAGTGAGGCTTATGAAAAAAATATTACAACTATTGAAAATAAAGAAGACAAGGAGTTAAAAGCTTTACGAATTGTATGGCGGGAACATGATGTTGCCCAATGTGGATATTGTCAAAGTGGACAAATAATAAATGCAGCTGGACTTTTAAAATCAAATGCCCATCCTTCAAACGAAGAAATCAAAGAAGCAATGAATGGAAATATTTGTAGATGTGGAACTTATAACAAAATCTTAAAAGCTGTAACAACAGTGGCAAAAGGATAAAAAATGAAATTAACTAGAAGAGACTTTTTAAAAAATAGCACACTTTTAACTTCGGCTTTTGTTATTGGATTTCATCTTCCAATAAAAGGAATGGCAGCTCAATTAGAAAATAAAAAAGAAATCATAGAGCCAAATGCTTTTATTAAAATTAATAAAGATAATAAAATTACATTTATTCTTGGGCAAGTAGAGATGGGACAAGGAGCATATACAGGAATTGCTATGTGTATAGCTGATGAGTTAGATGCTTTTTGGGATGAGATTATTTTTGAACCAGCACCTGTAAAAGATATTTATAATATTCCAGGAATGCCTATGATGTTAACGGGTGGTTCTATGAGTATTAAAACTCAACAACAAAGAGTTAGACTTGTAGGTGCAACTTTGAGATTTATGCTTAAATCTGCTGCTGCAAAAAGATGGAAAGTAAGAGTTTATGATGTAGAAACAAAAGACTCATATGTTATAAATAAAAGAACAAAAGAGAAATTATCTTATGGTAGTTTAATTGATGAAATAAAAAATATGCCAATTCCAAGTGATGTGAAATTAAAAGAAAAAAATGAGTATAACTTAATAGGAACAAGAGTTAAAAGACATCCAATTGAAGTTGAAGAAAAAATAACAGGAATTGCTAAATTCGGTATTGATGTTAGACTTCCTGATATGAAATATGCAGCACTCGTACAACCAAGGGTATTTGGTGCAAAAATTAAAAGTTATGATGATTCAATTGCTAAAAATATGGCAGGAGTTTTAAAAATAAAACAACTCCCAAATGAAAAAATTGCTGTAATAGCAAATCATTGGTATCAAGCAAAACAAGCAAGTGAAGCAATAGATGTTGTTTGGGATAATGGTGAATTTGAAAAAATTAGTTCAGCTGATTTAGAAAAAGAGTATAAAAGCTATTTAGGTAAAGAAGATTTACCAATAATGAAAAAAGATGGTGATAGTAAAACTGCATTTGATAAGGCTTTTAAAGTTGTAGAGGCAGAGTATTCTTTTCCATTTTTAGCCCATGCTCCAATGGAACCACTAAACTGTACAGTTCATCATCAAGGTTCTAAAGCATTTATGTCTGTTGGGGGACAATTTCAAACATTATATAGAGGAACAGCAGCAAAGATTCTAGGAATAAATCCTGAAAATGTTGAATATTATAACAACTATTTAGGAAGTAGTTTTGGAAGACGAGCAAATCTTTCAAGTGACTTTGTTGTAGATGCTGTTTTGGTTGCCAAAGATGAAGCTTATCCTATTATGACTTTATGGACAAGAGAAGATGATATTAAAATGGGTTATTATAGACCAATGACTTTAAGTCGTGCAAAAATGGCTGTTGATGAAAAAGGAAATATCACAGCTTTTAAAGCTGATTTAATCAATCAATCTTTAACAAAAGGAACAATGTTTGAATCAATGATGTTTAAAGACGGTATTGATAAAACTCAAAGAGAGGGAATTGAAGACCATCCGTATAAAATATCAAATCATGATTTAAAAGCATTTTGTCCAACTTCACCTGTTACTGTTTTATGGTTGCGTTCAGTTGGGCATACAGTATCAGCACCCATTGTTGAAAATATAATTGACCAAGCTGCTGTTTCTATAGGAGCTGACCCACTTGATTTTAGAATCAAAAACTTACAAAATCCAAGATTTGTAAAACTACTTGAAAATGTAGCAGCTCAATCAAATTGGTACAAAAGAGAAAAAAATAGTGGGTTTGGAGTTGCAATCGCAGAAAGTTTTGGCAGTATCGTAGCTTATGTGGTAAAAGTAAAAGTTGAAAACAATGATTATAAAGTGCAAAATGTTTGGGCTTGTGTTGATTGTGGAATGGCAGTAAATCCACTTGGAATTGAAAATCAAATTGAAGGTTCAATTAACTTTACAATTGGATATATTAAATCAGCTCAAATTACTCTAACAAATGGTGCAGTTGACCAAAACAATTTTTATGATTATGAAGTAAATAGACTAAAAGATGCTCCTGATTCAATCAAAGTTGAAATCATAAATTCAGGTGAAAAAATAGGTGGAATAGGTGAGGTTGGAGTTCCTCCGATGTTTGCAGCTGTTATAAATGCTTTAGCTGATGCAACTGGAAAAAGATATACAAAATTTCCAATAAAACTGGGATAATTTTATGTTTAGTGATAAAGAACATCTAAAATTTATTGAAAAATGTAAAAATGAAAAACTTGATATTGTAGTAACCAGTGTTGTTGAAACACTTGGTTCTACTTATGCAAAAGCTGGAAATATAATGCTTGTAAATTCAAATGGTGAATTTATAGGTGTTTTAGGAAGCAAATTTTTACAAAATAAAATAGTTGAATCTTCAATAAAAGCTTTAGAAAATTGTCAAATAGATACATTTGAATCAATTCCTTTAGATGAATCCTCTGGGCATGGAACTTCAAAATATAAGATTGAGCCATTTTTTTATGAAGAAAATTATGGCAAAATTTACGAATATATAAAAAAGCCATATTCTGTTTTGATTTTTGGTTCAGGTGCTCATGTGACTTCTTTTATTTTTATGGCAAATTTAATGTCTTGGAAAACAACAGTTATTGATGTTAAGATTTCTAAAGAGTTTGTAAAAGAGGCTGATGAGGTAATAGAACTTTCAAATCTTGAAGATATTTTATCTATGGATTTAAACTCTTATGATGCTTCTGTGATTTTAAGTCATAGCCCAAAAACCGATGATATTTATTTAAAAGCTTTGCTTAATTCAAATATGAATTATATTGGAATGATGGGAAATAAAAAAAATATGCAAAGAATAAAACAAGAGTTTGGTTTACAAAATGACAAAAGATTTTTTGCACCAATTGGACTTGATATTGGTGGAAATACTCATCAAGCTATTGCACTTTCTATTTGTTCACAAATAGAAGCCCAAAAAAATGGAAAAATTTAAAATGCAAAACGCTAAAGATTTAGCAGTTGTGATTTTAGCAGCGGGAACTTCTTCAAGATTAGGAGAGATAACAAAACAACTTTTAGTTTATAAAAATGAAACTCTATTAAAAATTGCAGTTAAAAAAGCCCTTGAAATCTCAAAAGACGTTTTTGTGATTTTAGGACATGAAAAAGAAAAATGCGAAAAAGAGTTGGAAGATTTTGATGTGAATATCATTTATAATCCAAACTACAAAAAAGGAATGGGAACAACACTCTCTTTGGCAATTAGTTGTACAAAAGAGTTTGATCATACTATGGTTATGCTTTGTGACCAGCCTTTTATTCCAATATCACATTTTCAAGCTTTGAAAGAAAATATTCAAAAAGAAAATATTATTGCTTCTTCATACGAAAAAAGCAAAAGTCCAAAAGTTCCAGCAATTTTTCCTAAAAAGTATTATGATGAACTTTTAAAACTAGATGCTGATTTTGGAGCAAAAGAGCTCTTACAAAAAGAGAGTTGTATTAATATTCAGTTAGAAAAAGATTTTTGTATAGATATTGATACTATAAATGATATTGAATTTTTAAAGGATAAATAATGAAATACACAAAATTTGCAAATACAGACATAAAACTTTCAGCTATTGGTTTAGGTTGTATGGGAATGAGTGCAGCTTATGGACAAAGAGATGATACTGAAAGTATTGCTACTTTAGAGCGTTCAATAGAACTTGGAATAAATTTTTGGGATACAGCTGATATTTATGCAAATGGGTCTAATGAAGAGTTGATTTCAAAAGTTTTGACAAAAAATAGAGATAAAATATTTATAGCTACAAAATTTGGTTTTAGAATGAAAAATGATATTGGTGACTCTTTTAGTGGAGATGTTTTCATAGATTGTTCAGTAAAACATATAAAAGAAGCTGTGGAAAAAAGTTTAAAAAGATTAAATACAGATATAATTGATTTATATTATGCCCATAGAATTGACCAAAATACTCCTATTGAAGAGACTATTGAAGCTATGAGCCAACTAGTACGTGAAGGAAAAATAAAATATTTAGGACTTAGTGAATGCACAGCTGATGAATTAAAAAAAGCCCATGCAATTCATCCAATTTCTGCCCTTCAAAGTGAATTTTCACTTCTAACTCAAGATATTAAAAAAGAGATATTGCCACTTACAAAAGAGTTAAATATTACTTTAGTTCCTTTTGCTCCATTAAGTCGTGGTCTTATGTCAAATAGTTTAGAAATTGATAAATTAGTTGATAATGATTTTAGAAAAAATCTTCCAAGATATAGTGGAGAATATCTTGAAAATAATAAAAATCTTGCAAATGAATTTGCTTTATTTGCAAAAGAAAAGAATTGTACACCAGCTCAACTTGCAATTTCTTGGGTTATAAATCAAAGTGATAATATCATTCCAATTCCAGGAACTAAAAGAAGAAAATATTTAGAAGAAAATGCAAGTGCTGTTGATGTGAGTTTGAACTTAAATGATTTAGAAAGAATTGAAAATATTTTAAAAAAATATCCAAATATAGGTCCAAGATATTCTCAAAGAGAAAATAACTTTGTAAAAAAATAGTATGTTATAGGTATAAGAACAGCTAAAAATATGTTTAGCTGTTTTATGTTGTTAAAAAAATTATTAGTCAAATTTGATTAAATATCTATCTATTTAAATTCCTATGATAAAACTTTTAGATTTATATATGTTTATTTTTGTAGATTTATATGATAAATTGAATTTCTTTTAATTTCTAATTTATCAAGCTGATTTGATAAAAAATATTCAGCAATTCTTTTAATTTTATGTTTTGTCATATCTTTATTTAGTTTATTGATAGTAATAAACTTATCAATTTGTTCTTCCCTTGTTTTTTCATCATTGATATGTATATATAATCTTTTAATAAAAAGCAAATTTATAGGGATTGAATTATATTCTAATTGTTTTGATGAACAAGTTGAAGAACAAACACCTTCGTATAATCCACCTTTTGAAGACATTTTTTTCTCACAACATTTACAAGTTTTTACTCCATCACCATTAAACGTAAATGTTTGCAACTTTTCCCCTTTACTAAATTATTTATAATTTTTTTTTGGAAGTATAACAAAAAAAATCAGATTATTTTAATTTTTATGCTAAATAATATTCAGTAACACTATTTATAGTGATTTTAAATCAAAAAAAAGGCAAGAGATAAAAACCTCTTGCCTTTTTGATAAAGTAGTAATTAAGTGCTTATTCAGCTACTGATACTTCTACTGGTGTACCTTCTCTAATTTACATAATATCTCTTTTTTACTATTTTATTCTAAATGATACTATAAGCTCCTAATTATAGGTATTTTAAAAACTATTTTAAAATATAAAATAACTCTTTTATCCTATCTTAACCTATTAAATTCTATTATTAGGTGTCAAATAGGTGTCAAAAATATACATAGGAAAATCCATTGAAAAAAACAAAATTTACAGGTGTTTTTTATAATGAAACAATAAATAATGGTAAAGTATTTTACATAAGATATAAGTTAAATGGTAAACCAATTAGAGAAAAAGTTGGGAGTGAGAAAGAGGGCATTAATGCAGCTTATGCAAATAAAATAAGAGTTAAAAGAACATTAATAGATAGATTAAAAGAAGATGCACCAATGCTTTTAAATCAAAAGTTACCAACTTTTGATGAATGTTTTAATTTATACTATAAATCAATAGAAAATAAAAGTGATAGTCAAAATACTAAAAGAAGATATGAATTACATGTAAAATCGACTTTTAGACATATAAAAATAGATGACATTACAACTCAAATGGTAGATGATTTTAAATTAAAAGCTAAGAAGTTAAAAAGTCTCAAAACAGGAAGAGAATATGCTCCTAAAACAATCAATGATTGGATAAATATCATTGGAACGGTTTTTAATTATATGATTTCAAAAAAAGATTTGAATGTTAAAAATCCAGCAATTGCAACTAAAGTAGAAAGAGAAAAAGTTGACAATGATAGAGAAAGATATTTAGAATTAGATGAAATTAAAAAGATTTGGGATGCATTAGATAATAGACAAGAATACTTTGATAATCAAATTAGAGATGAAGTAACTGAAAATATAAAAGTATTTTTAGCATTAAGCATATCAACTGGAGCAAGATTAAGAAGTGTATTAACTATTTCAAAAGCAGATGTTAATTTAAATTCAAATACAGTAATTATCAAAAATCATAAATCAAATAGAACATATAACGGATATATACATTCTGCATATAAAGAAATAATTGCTAAAAGAATAGAAAAACTTAGTCCAATTGATTATCTTGTAAATAGTTCTCCTAATGAATTAAATAGAGTTGCAATAAATAAAGTTTTGCAACCAATCTTTGATAAATTATTTAATCAGGGATTAAAAGTTGAAGATAGTAAACGAAGAGTAGTAATACATACTCTTAGACATACTTTTGCTTCACAGTTAGCAATTCAAGGAACACCAATATATACAATTATGAGATTAATGGACCATGCAGATATTAGTCAAACTATTAGATATGCAAAATTAAATTCTAATAATGGGAAAGATGCTGTACTTGAATTGAAGTTTTAATTATTAAAATAGACTTAATTATATTAAAATATAAAATCATATATATCTTACAATATACTATAATATAGTACTTTGTGAATAATTTAATTTTATATTAATATTCTATTATATAGAATATTAATATAAAGTAGAATATATTTTCTATAAAATAAAACATATGGAGGGATTTATTATGTTAGATATTTTGTTTGGTAGTAAAAATGCAGAAAGAGTATTACAATTTTTGTTAGCAAGAAATAGTGCCTATGCAAGAGAAATAGCATTATTTTACGATGTAAGTCCCTCTGTAATTAAAAAACAATTAGAAAAATTTGAAACAGGAAGTATTATTGTTGGTAGAGATATTGGAAATATAAGAATTTATGAATTAAATCAAAGAAATCCATTTATTAAAGAACTTACTGCGTTATTAATAAAGTCTAGATCTACTTACGAGCCAGAGGAAAGAGCTAAATTAGTTAGAAAAGATAGAAGTAGACCCAGAAGTAAAAATAAACCACTTATTCAAAGAAAAGATAATATTTAGGATATATTATTTTACAGGCTCATTTTCACTTCGTTTGACACTAGATATTAATTTATATATTAAATCCATTAAAAATTAGTCAATAGCTTTAAAAGAGCCATTAATTAATTCTATAAATTAGCAAAACTAACAGAAGATTCAAGTATTTAAATGAGGATTGAAGCTAAAAGCTTTATTCCCAAAAACCACTTTCAGAATCTTTTTTTGTTGTAGTTTTTTCAAGTAAATTTTTCTCAATAAATTCCAACCTGTTGTTATAATATTTTCTCAATACTGCATCAAGTGTTCCTTTTGAGTATTTCCCATGATGAAATACAAGACCTTTAATTTCATTAGGTAATTTTTCAACATACATTAAAAATGTATCTTTAAATTGGGAATAAACTTCATTAATAAGATTAATAGCAATATCTTTATCAATTTTAATAATATCTGCAAATTTTAAAAGTATTTGTCTATCAATATTTTTTGTTTTATTTATAATCTTAAGACCTATATCTCTATCAATTAGTCCTTTATAGATTTTAGTGGTAGAGATATCATAAAATGGTGAAAGTTGTTTATTCTCTTCAGTAGACTTATTACTTACATTAATTAAAGATAAGTTTTTTGCATGTAAATCTCCATGTCCTATTACAACTGAAAATATTATAAATTTAAAAAGTATGATTTCCTCTCCGTGGTTTAAATACTCTTTTGCAGTTTCAAATACCTCTTGCATTGTAACTTTATATTTTTCTGTACTTATTTTATTCATAAGAGTTAATAGTTCTGTATGATCAATCTTACTGTCATTATATCTATCGAATCTTTTTATAAAGTAGTGATAATCTATTTCATGTTTAATAATTCCATTATAAGGTACTTTAAAACCAAAATCTCTTGCAAGTGTCATAAATAGATGTTCATTGATTAATAAATAAGGTATGTAACTTCTATCTTTATCTTTGTAATCATAATGGGAATAATGCCTATTATATGGTTTCATAAAATAATTACTCAATTTTCCTGAATCATGAGTAATTGTTTTATCTTCCTTATTTATCAAAATTGAGAATTTATATTGAAAACCTGATAATCCAATAACCTTTCCCTTTGTTATACCCTCAGGATATAAAGTTTCATTTGAAATATTCAATTCGTAATCTTTTAATATATTAGGAAATTCATAATTATTATCCAAGATTTCATCAATTTTTTCATTATATACAAACTTTTCAAAGCTCTCTAGTGGTCTATATGCTTCAAATTCTTCTTGCGAGTAAAATTCGTATGTACCATGAACATTCTCTAGATGTAAAAGAATATCTATACTGTTTGTTATTTCATATTGACTTTCCAATAAAATTTTTTGGTCATGTTCTGGGATCATATTTTCAAATATTGGAAATAATACATCTGAAGTATTAATTTTCTTACTTAAACTTCCTAAATATTGCTCTTTTGGTACAAAATCGAGATATTCAAAAGTAATTACCCCTTCAGAAGACTGGGTTAAAATTCCTAGAGGTAAAGTGTTTTTGATTACATAAATCATAAAATTAAACTCCTTAATTAAGTAAATTTACTTAATTTTAACATTATATTTAAAATATGTCAAGGTTTGAAAAACTTGACATATAAATATAATACTGATAAAATAAAGTAAATTTACTTTATTAAGAGAAGTTATGAGACAAGATAAATATACAAGAAATAAAGAAAAAATCCTTGAACATGTAAAAAATCATGGTGTCTTTTCTTTTGAACATATCCCTATGATATTAGAAAACTTAAAAGATGAAAACCTGCTTCAACAAAGTATGTCTTCAAATATGTTCTATTCTAAACTATTAGAAGATGGGTTAATCTCTTATACAGTAACTTTTAGAGATATTCAAAAAATAAGATATACACTAGATAAAGAATTTAATATATATGATTTTGCATGCTCTCTTGAAAATAAGAGTTTTTTCCCAATGTTTACATCACTTAATATTCAGGGATTATCAAATTATAGAAACAACTTTGTCTTTATTTCTAGAGAAAGAAAAGAGAGAAACAACTTTACTTCAAGAAGTTTAACCCAAGATGCAATTGATAAAGCATTTACTAGCAACCCAAGAAGAACAAAAGCTCATGATGTTATAAATGGATATAATCTTGTTTCTCTAGAAAGTAATAACACAGGTAGCATTGGTATAACTAATTATAAAGGTTATAGAGTATCCTCAATTAATAGAGCTTTTGTTGAAATTATAAGTAATATTCACTATTTTGTATCACCTGACAATGTAATTAATGAATTCAAAATAATAAAAAATAAATTAGATATTGATGAGATATTTAAAATAATTGAGAAATTTGATTTTATATATCCTTACTACCAACTTGCAGGTTATTATTTGGAAAAAATTGGGTTTATAAAAGATGAATTATTTAAATTTTATTCAAAAAAAAGTGACTTAATTTTTTATACAGTTAAGAACAAAGAAAGATATAAACTTGATGAGTATTGGAATATAAAATATTAATTTACGCTAAAATTATCATAAATCAAATTGTACGTATAAATGATGTAACAACCATATAAGATTTATTACATAGTGAATATCTCAATCTTATTTGTTCAAGATTATCAAATGGAAACGGATTCTTAATAGTTTAATTGGTGGATTTAAAATTAACTCTTCTTTTACAGTTGATAATGCTTTAATCTATATCTCTAATATTTTAACAAAATATATTAAATGGGATAATCTTTATTTTCTAATATTTGTTAGCGTTCATTTTCATTTAATAAGTTTATAATAGCTTTTTTATCTATAGAAGGTAATCCTAAAGTAAAACTTTCTTTAACTTTTTTATTAAAATCTTTTTTAATACTTGAATTATGTAAATGGACTGGACCAAACTCCAATTCAGGGTGGTGATCCGCTGAATCTATTCTAGCAAATTGTTCACCTGTTTCATCAAAAAACATATAGCCATAATCTAATGGACTTGTTATTCTAAATATTATTTTAATATTCGATTTATTTCTAATTGCTGTAATCGTGTCTTTTTTATTACATTTTATTATCATACAATCTAGTTCTTCTTTTAGAAATTTTTTCGTATCAGCTAAAAGTTCATCTGTAGATATATTAGTCAATGAGATAAATTCTTCACTAGTATAATTTTTTACAAAGTAATTAAGTGCTGAAATATCGTTTGAATGTATATTATCAAAACATATTTCACATACATCATAAGAGAAAAAGAAAGCTTTTTCCGCTGAAACTGTAGTACTCACTGTATATTTAATTTCATTAGAGCAAAATAAACAATCTTTTGTATTAATTCTTAGTCCATATTCAGTATTTGTGTTTTTTTCTCTACCCAAAAACAGTTTTGTTATTAGTTTATTTTTTTCTTTTACATAATTAATTATTCGTTCTGAAAAGTTTCCTTCCTGTTTTAAAAATACATTATAATTATGTGGACCATAAATATTTTCTAGTTCATATTTTTTTCGATATTTTCCTGCATCAAGCAATTTTTTAGTTTCGATATAATATGAACGTGATAGATGATATAGTTCAGTATTATTATAATAAGCAATCAACTTGAATATACTATTTTCACAATAAATATGGACATTGTTTGCTTCAGTTATCATATATTCTAATTGTTCACTAGTTTTTAATTTAATTCCAATAAATGGATATTTATAATCTTCTTTTATAACTAAAAAAGCATTAAATAATGCATCAATTTCAGTTCCTTTTACACCTTTTTTCATTAAAGAATCAATATCTATTAAATCTTGAATATCAATTTTCATTTTGTTCCTCTTCTAAAGACTTGTTAGAAATTCTGTTTAAGTTACTATATTAGCTAAGTCTACTATGATATAATATAATTTTATTAATGTTATTTATATTTATAGAAAATATCAATAATTTATTTTTTGTCAGTTCTAACACTTATAAAATAGTCATTTCTGTAGAAATATTTATATCTCGATTCTTTTTAAAAAACTATTCATATCGAAATTAGTTTTCCAAAATACTATACGACTTGGGCTAAATTTACTCCAGTCAATTGTATATTCTCTGCAAATTACACCTCTTAATTTAAAACTATTATCTATCATTTGCAGAAATGAACCTATTAAAGTTCTATGATTACCTGTTGAAACTATGTATCTTTTTACTCCATTAATATCATTAAATGAAATATATATTGGTTTATCTATTTCAAATTCCTTAAAGAAATAATTTGTATCATAGTTTGCTTTTGTAGAATCAAAAAACTCACAAAATTTATATCTATCTTTACCATTTAATATATTAATTAATGAGGTATGAGTAAAAGGTTTTTGATAAGAACCAATCACATCAAGAGGAAAAATATCCATTGTATAGGTCTTTGAACAGATACTATATTTTTCATTATTTAAGATTTGATCTAGTGTTAGTTTACCAAATTTTTCACCTCCAATATTAATCCAACATTTATTGATGTTTTTATTTTTAGAGGTAAAAGTTTTAATCGCACTAATTGCATTTTCTGGGTTTTCATGAAATATTTGTTTAATATTTGTAATTACTCCGTTATCTAAATCAATTAGTCGAAGATTTTTATATCGGTCTAATATTTTTTTATTATCAAAAATATCTAATTTCTTTAGAAATAAATTACTGTTTAATACAATTTCATTGTCAGTCATTCCTAAATATCTTAAATAAGAAATTAATGATAATCCACTTTCTAATAGAAAATCATCTTTACTTATATTTAATTCTTTTCTTAATTCATCAACTTTTAAATTTATCGAGCCATTAAAAAACATAGCTCTTTCTATTCCTAAAGGATGAGATGCCTTTTTTCTTTTTTCTTTTGAAATAGGATTAAAAAAATCAAATAAAAAATATAAACCTAAAAGATGATTATATATTAAATCTTTATCCGTCAACTTCTTTAATCCTTTATTAATTTCTTTTTTTATACTAAGAATACTTGCAAAAGTAAGTATTGCTGCAGTTGAGTCTGCTTCTAACTCCATAGCTTGAGATTCTATTAATTGATCTTCAGAAAGGCAAGATAAATCAATAAATTCTAAAATTTTTTTACTAGATCTTTTATAATCAGTATGTCCTAAAATTATATGAGAATATTCATGTAAAGAAATAAAATATAACCAAAAGTAAAATAAACTATCTGCAAATAGTTGTCTATTATCATTCTTATTAATTCTAAAAATATCTAATGTTGAAGTATAATGTGCAAATGTATAAAGGTCTTTAATTAGTAAAGAACATATATATATTTCATAAGTATTTGGAATTCCAATTATCTTGTCTGCATATGCATTATATTGATATTTATAGTTAGTGCTCCAAGGGTTTCTATATCTAATATTGATCTCTTTTTTATATTTGATAAATTGATTTTTTATAAACTTATTTAAATTAGTTTCTATATTTATATATATGCTCTCCATTTTTTCTTTTGATAATTCATATACTAATAATTTTTCTAAATCTTCTTTTTTCATAACTTTCCTTTTATTTTTTTAATTTTACCATATGATTTTTTTATTATTAAAATAATTACAAATTGTAATAATAAATAAAATTTAAGTAAATAATTTTCAAATATTATTTTAATTTTAGAAATATCTTAATTCAAATTTGTCACCTTTGGTGAACAACGAGTTGCAAAATTGGGAATAAATTGCGTTAGAAATTTGTGACCACATTTGGCATACTCGCTTAGTTTATTTTCGTAGGCAATTTTTATTATATAATTAAGATATATTTAACTAATATTTAATTTTTATTTAATACTATTTATTAATATTAAATATATTTAAAGTATTATTGATTTTGTTAAATATTTACTATATAATACTTAATAATTTAAAATAAGGTTTAATTAAATGAAATTAGAAGAATTTATGAATAAATATGAACCTAAGAAAAAAAGTTCTGTTTTTGATGAATATTTAGATGATATAAATACTCTTTTAAATCTTAATTATTCGCAGAAACAAATTATAGAATATCTAAAATCAAATTCTAAAAATAAATCTGGATTAACAGAAGCTAATCTTAGCATTTATTTATCAAAGATTAAAAAAGAAAATAAATTTGAAAAAGCAAAAGATAAAATAGTTGATGAAAATTCAAAAGAAATAGTTATTGAAGATAAAATTAAACCTAATCAAAATGAAGAAAAAGCAAAAGCTTATGATGAAATTAAAGAGCATTGTATGGTATTAAGAAAAAAGTATTTAAGTGAGAGTGAACAAAAAGAAGTTAAATCAGTTATTTCATTAATTGATTTTTTTGTAAAAAAAGCAATTAACAAAGATATTACTCAAAAATTACCTAAGAATGATAATTATATAACTCCTATTGAATCAAATGAAGAAGATAACTCAATTTCTATTTATACCAAAATTGCAAAAATGAGAGAAAATAACAGCTTAGGTTAAAAATATTAACCAAAACTTAAATAGATACAATTTCGCACTAGAGGATTAATAAAATGGAAATAGTCTTCTCAAACTTTTGTATATGGGTATTCAGAATGCTTCTAAAAAATGGACTATACCTATTTGGAATTGATCGCTAACTATTTCACAGTTGGCAATATTGTTTGAGGGCAGACTAGATGAATCTTTAAACTTATGACTTAAAAAGTGATTTTTGTTGTTCAAAAAGTCCTAAGGGTTTGAGAGAATCTCCAAATTCTACTTTTTGAACAATTTTTGGAACAAATTATATCTCTAAATAAAGGTTATAAAGCCAATAAGTGAGATTTTCTAATTTTGTTCCAAAATTTAGAGTTAATGATACGATAAATATAGTTTTTCATACCGTTATTTGGTATGAAAAACTTGCTTTTTCATACTAATTTAGTTAAAATGATTCCATGAAAAAACAAAAATGGATTTGGGAATACGAAGAGTATCCTAATTTTAAATATGATAAAGATAGATTATCACTAATATTAAGAGATATTGCATATGAGCAAGGTAAACTAAAAGCTTTTATGCTTTTAATGGATCAAGAAAGTACAAAATACTCTTTAGCTACTACCCTTGAAAATGAGATAATAGCCAGTTGTCAAATTGAAGGAGAAATATTAAATAGACAAAGTGTAAGATCTTCTATTAAACAAAAACTTGGACTTGAATCTCATGAACATTATAATGCTATTAGGAAAGAAGACAACTATGTTGAAATATTAATTGATGCTAATACACATTATAATGAAGCTTTAAATTTAGAAAAAATATTTGGTTGGCATCATGCAATGTTTGAAAAGGGTTACAGTGGATTTTCTAAAATAAAAGTAGCTCAATTCAGAGGCGATGGCTCTATGCAAGTTGTATCAGGTGATTACGGAAAGGAAAAAATTCATTACGAAGCACCACCCTTTGATACATTAGAGCAAGAAATGAATAGTTTTATCCAATGGTTTAATGAAACACCTAGTTCTTTAGAAAAAGCAGCAATTACACATCTTTGGTTTGTAATTATTCACCCTTTTGATGATGGAAATGGTCGTATAACTAGAGCTTTAACAGATAGAGTTTTATCCAAATTAGAAAAGTCTTCTTTTTCAAAAATTTATACTATGTCAAAGAGTATCTATGAAGATAGAAAAGGATACTATAATGCACTAGATAAAACAACAGGTAGATTTGAAAAAGACGAGCCTTTAGATATTACATATTGGATGGAATGGTTTTTTAAAACTCTACATGACGCTTTATTAGATGCCCAAAAACAACTATCATACATTGTTGATAAAACAAAGTTCTGGGATGCTCATAGGGGTGATGAATTAAATGCAAGACAAATTAAAGTATTAAATAAACTTCTAGATATAGGTAATGAAAATTTTAAAGGTGATTTAACAAAGAAGAAATATGTAAAAATTGCTAATACAGCAGAAACCAATGCATCAAGAGACTTAGCAGACTTACTTGAAAAAGCTTGCATCAAAAAAGTTGAAGGTACTTCAGGTAAAGGTACTAAATATACGATAAATCATAAAACTTGATATTTTTAACTAGTGATTAAATGAAGTAGTCAAATTGACTACTTCTTCTTAGCTACATCTTTAATTGCTCTATAGATTGTATTACGAGCTACATGAAAAAACTTAGATAACCATGCAACAGATTTTCCTTTTTCATGCTGCTTGTGTATAACAATTTTCTCTTTAGTATCCAGAATAGCTTTTCTGCCAAACTGAACACCTTTTTTCTTTGCAGCTTCAATCCCTTCTCTAACACGCTCATTTATAAAATCACGTTCAAACTCTGCAATAGCACCTAACATTGTGAATAATAGTCTACCTGCTGGAGATGTTGTATCAATGTTTTGATGTAATACTTTGAGATTTACATCTTTATTTTGTAAAAACTTTGCAATGTTATGAAGGTCTATTACAGACCTTGCTAATCTATCCAGTTTTGTAATATAAAGCACATCACCTTCTCTTACGAAGCCCATCATAATCTTAAATTGCTCGCGATCTACTTCATTCTTTCCTGATCTTTTTTCTGAAAATATCTTTTCACAGCCTGAATTCTTGAGTTGATCAATTTGATTCTCAAGATTTTGACTGGAAGTTGAAACTCTTGCGTAACCTACATTCATAATAAATCCTTTGTATTGAACTTATTATTTATCTCATATATTAGAATGATTGTAAAGTAATATCTATTTTTCGGAAAGTACAGGTTGTTGAACTTGTGTTATGACTCATTTTTTCGTGTCTTATTTCTTGTTGCCAGATCAGTCTAATTTTTACTCTGTTTTCGTATATAAAACCTATTAAAACCCTTACAATTTCTAAAAATATCATAAAATAGAGTAGATAAATAATAAGTTCAACAATCAAGCCAAAAATAGAAGCTATTACAAGTAGTGTAACAGCTAAAAAACTTCTAAATTCAATCTATTTTGAAAAAATATTTTTAATTTTTCCATAATTCTCCAAAGTTAAAAAATTTAAACCATAACAATTTACCAATATGTCAATAGTGACTACTTTACTGTTGGCACTTGACATCGATACCCCATCCCTGATTCTGTAACAATATACTGTGGCATAGATGGATTCTCTTCTATTTTTTTACGAAGTTGCGCCATGAAAACACGTAGATAATGTGTCTCATTTCCATAGCCTCTTCCCCACACATTTTCTAAGACAAAGATATGGGTCAAAATTTTGCCGCGATTTTTGGCAAAAAGAGAGAGAAGTTCAAACTCTTTTTTTGTAAGCTTAACTGGTTTGGAATCGATAATCACCGTTTTATTGATTAAATTAATCGTGAGTTTACCAATTGTAATCTCATCTTGAACAGATTCGTCTTTTTCTTGGACACGACGATATAATGCTTTTATCCGTGCAATCAGTTCACCGATACTGAAAGGTTTAGTCAGGTAATCATCTGCTCCCATATTCAATGCTTCAATCTTTTCACTCTCAATGTCACGTGCACTGACTACTATAATAGGTACATCACTGAACATCTTTGCTTCTTTGATGAACTTTTTGCCATCACCATCAGGAAGCCCTAGATCAAGGAGCACTAACGAGATAGGATTCTGAGAAAGTGTAACAAGACCTGATTTTATTGAGTCTGCTTTTAACAACTCATATCCTGCTGCACCAAGAGAAATAGACAACATTTTTTGGATTCTGCTGTCATCCTCAATCAATAAAATATTTGCCATTTTTATCCTTCTATATTCATTTTTGAGTCATTTGAGTTAATCGGGAGAGTAATTGTCAATACAAATTCACCATAGTGCTTCACCGCATTGATACTCCCCTTATGTGCCTGTATAATCTCTTTGATAATTGAGAGTCCAAGACCTGAACCTTTGATTTTAGCCGAGATTTCAGCCCGATAAAATTTATCAAATATATTAGATAATTCAGACCCATCAATATCGCTAGGATTAGAAACCGTAATTAAAAGATTAGCTCCTCGCTTTACAGCATTAACTTTAATTTCACCGGCTTTTGAGTATTTTAATGCATTATCAAAGAGATTGAGCATTACCTGCTCTAGCAATGAAAAGTCCCCTTTAATAGGTGGTGAATCGACATGAAATCTAAAAGTCATATCTTCCCGTGGATGCTGCTTTAATGCTTTTTGATAGGCAGTTCCCAAAATATCTTCTACATCACACCAATCTTTTTTCAGATGAATCAATCCGTTTTCAAGTCGTGCAAAATCCAAAAGATTTTTAAGAATCCGCTCCATCTCTAAAGCACTATCTTCAATATTTTCCAATAACTGCATTTCGGATGCATCAGAGATAGTTACATCTGGGCTATTAATTGTACTAACTGATCCTAGAATTGCAGCTAAAGGGGTTTTAAGTTCATGATAGACCGAGTTAAACAATACCGATGTTAATTTTTCTGAGGCTTCCACCAATTTAATATGTTGATTTTGGCGAAAGAGACCAATACGCCACAATGAAACTGCAAATGTATTCATAAAAGCAGATAGTAATTCATATGTCGGAGTGTCCAATACTGGCAACTCTATTGCAACCACGGCTAAGGTCTTATTAAAAGCTTTAGATGGGAAATAAGTCATTTCTATATTGGGCAGCGTATTGGTAAATTTTCCGGCACTTTCACCGTTACGATAGACCCATTGTGCACAGGCCTGGTCATTCGATGAGATACGAAAGAAATTGCACTCCTCATTGCTGAGAATCTCACTGTTCACAATCGCTGAAACAATTTTGAGTTTATCAGATTCATCAGGAATTAACACTATTGTTTTCGAATTAAAAATAGCATGCAATTTTTCAACTGCGAATTTTGAAGCATCCTGCTCATTGTCAAAATCTCCTAATCTGGAGCTTAGCTCATAAAGCCGCCGAAATCTAGTTTCTTCGTTTTTTATTGCCTTATTCTTGGCTTTGATCACATCGGATAGCTTTCCTGACGTATATCCAACAATCAAAAAGATGATAAACGATAGTATATAACGAAGGTCATTCACGCTAAATCTATAATAGGGCTCAATAAATAAGAAATCAAATAATAATACTCCAACCAGTGCTGTAAAAAAAGAGTAAGCCACACCATAACGGACTGCAGAAAAAAGAGTTAAAAGGAGATATAGTAGTGTGATATTAACAATTCCAAGTAAATCTTTTCCAATAAAAGAGATACCCGTTATGCCGACTAACATAACCAGTGAATTTAGATAATAGCGAAGATTATCGGATATCCCCTCTAAAGGCTTAATCTGTTCAAATAAAGAGGTGTTTTTTTTCTCAAATGGAACGACATCAATGATACATTTAGGCTTTCTATCCATTACACTTTTAGTCAGATTTGGAAACATTAACCCGAAAAAGCGACTTTTAGGACGAGTCATCACCAATTCAGTGATACCATACTCCTCGATTGACTCGATTACTGAATCAGTTTTATCTCCAGATACTTTAGAAACAATTGTAGCACCTAATCTTTCAGCAAGTTTGACATGTTTGCGTATCTTCTCACTTTTTTTGGAATTTCCTGGGGCATCAGAAGTGATTTGCAATGCGATTAATGGTGCTTTTAATGAATCACTGAGCCGTTTGGCATAACGTACCGCATCCATTGACTCTTCGTGATGATCAATACAAACCATAACCGTGTTGGTTTGAACCCGTCTGCCATCACGTTTGGCAACTGAATATTCGTTGATCTCATCGCTTACTTTAAGAGCAGCTTTACGTAATGTGAGCTCACGCAATTTATTAAGATTTTGTTCTGTGAAGAAATTATTGAGTGCAGACTCAACCCTATTTTGTGGGTAAATTTTGCCATTTTTTAGCCGCTCGATCAGCTCATCTGGCGGTGTATCGATGAGCCGAAAACTGTCCACTCTCTCCAAAATACTATCGGGAACTGTTTCAATTACGCGAACATTTGTGAGTGAATAAACGACATCATTAAGGCTCTCAATGTGTTGAATGTTCATCGTCGCAATAACATCAATGCCATGTGAGAGAATTTCAAGAACATCCTGATAGCGCTTTTCGTAGCTAGAACCTTGTGTATTGGAATGAGCAAGTTCGTCAATCAGTACCACTTCAGGGTCACGTTTGAGAATCGCATCGATATCGACTTCACTAAATTCCGCTCCACCGTAACGAATCTTTTTGCTAGGGATAACTTCCAAACCTTCGGCTAACGATTCAGTTTCCATACGTCCATGTGCTTCAAGATACCCAACGACCACATCAATACCACTTTCTTGGAGTTGACGCCCTTTTAAGAGCATGGCATAAGTTTTACCTACTCCAGCAGCAGCACCAAGATAAAGGATAAAATTTCCCTGTTCAGCTTTTTGTATCTCTTCTAGGAGACTTTCAGCCTTAGATTTTAACTTTTCCAAATTCTCTGTCTAATGTTAAATTTAATGTTACGACATTTATTTTTTCTTCCCCTATGATACTCCAATAAACCTTTTGAGTATTTTTATGAATAACATCTATCACTTTAGATTCTTCAATTCCACGTGATAGGGCTACTCGTTTTGCCTGTATCATTGCATTCACCACAGTGATGTGCGGATCAAGTCCACTTCCACTAGTCGTCACTGCATCCATTGGAACCTTTTGAGTTGCCTTCAATCCATTTTCCATTCGATATGCATTCACTCGCTCTTTCACCGCATCGTGGAGTTTTTGGCTAGTATATCCAAAATTTGATCCGCTCGACGATGTAGCATCATACCCATCCGTTCCTGCTGATGAAGGACGAGGATGAAAATAATACTGCTGTGTAAAATTTTGGGCTATCAATGTCGAAGCTATAGGTGTTTTACCTTCATATACCAATGAGCCATTAGCTTCGGATGCAAATACACTTTCGCCAATTGTATTTATAAGCAATGGATAGGCAAGACCACATATTAGTGTTAATGTTCCAAATACTATAACCGATTTTTTAATTTCTTTTAACATCTTTTTCTCCTTAAACCAAACCGAGTGCACTAATGAGCATATCGATTAATTTGATACCTATAAATGGGGTAATAATTCCCCCTAATCCATAAATAGCGAGGTTACGTCGTAGTGCCGCCTCCTCACTTTGGGCTTTAAACGCTGCTCCTCGTAATGCAACAGGTATTAGTGCCACAATAATAAGAGCATTGAAAATTACCGCTGAGAGTATTGCACTTTTAGGGCTAGTCAAGTCCATGATATTAAGCACCGATAAGGATGGAAAAATAATCACAGCTAAAGCGGGAATGACAGCAAAATATTTTGCCACATCATTTGCAATACTAAACGTTGTTAACGCTCCTCGCGTCGAAAGAAGCTGTTTTCCTACTTCAACAATTTCAAGCAGTTTTGTTGGGCTGCTATCGAGGTCAATCATGTTCGCAGCTTCTTTAGCTGACTGTGTCCCACTATTCATAGCAAGCCCAACATCAGCTTGTGCTAGTGCAGGAGCATCATTAGTGCCATCACCAGTCATTGCGACTAGATGCCCCTCTTTTTGGTACTGCTGAATCAAACGAATTTTGGTCTCAGGAGTCGCTTCTGCGACAAAATCATCCACTCCAGCTTCTGCTGCGATAGCGGCAGCAGTAAGGGGATTATCCCCTGTAATCATAACCGTTTTAATTCCCATTAATCTTAATTGCGCAAACTTTGTTTTAATCCCAGGTTTTACGATATCTTTTAACATCACTACACCCAAAATTTTTGCATTAACCGCAATAACAAGTGGTGTAGCACCCTCTTTAGCAATTTTTTCGCAGATTCCTCTACACTCAACATCGAACATTCCACCATAGTTCTCGACAAATGTAGCAACTGAATCCATCGCCCCTTTTCGGATATGAACATCAGCAATGTTTACACCACTCAAACGAGTATCAGCACTAAAGGCGATTAATGTTTCATTCCCTTCGAGTAATAATGTTTTTGCATTCATAGCTTCCGCAAGAGCCACGATACTACGTCCCTCAGGTGTTTCATCTGCTTTAGATGAAAGAACTGCATAGGAAAGTAGCTCTTCTTGACTCACATTGCCAACAGTAAAAAATTCACTTGCCATACGGTTCCCGAATGTAATAGTTCCAGTTTTGTCAAGCAATAATACAGAAATATCTCCCGCCGTTTCAACCGCTTTACCACTAGTAGCAATAACGTTTTTTTGTAGTAGTCTATCCATACCAGCAATTCCGATAGCACTAAGTAATCCCCCAATGGTTGTCGGTATAAGACAAACAAATAGCGCTGCAAGTACGAGCAATGAAAAGGAACCATTAAAATATCCAACCAAAGGCTGTAATGTCGCTACTGAAAGCAAAAATATTAAACTAAATCCGATAAGAATCAAACTTAATGCAATTTCATTTGGAGTTTTTTGACGTTTAGCACCCTCGACAAGTAAAATCATTTTATCAAGAAAACTCTCGCCCTTAGCTGCTGTTACACGAATTTTAATCCAATCTGATAGAACCGAAGTCCCACCTGTAACCGAACTACGGTCTCCTCCGCTCTCACGGATTACTGGTGCAGATTCTCCAGTAATTGCACTTTCGTTGACACTTGCAACCCCTTCAATTACTTCACCGTCAATAGGGATTAACTCACCAGCCATTACTATTACAATATCACCTTTAGTTAGTAATGATGCATCAATATATTCAGTTTTATCACCTACAAGACGATTGGCTTTCAAGTTGCTTTGAGTTTGACGTAAACTCGATGCCTGTGCTTTTCCTCTCCCCTCAGCCAACGCTTCGGCGAAATTAGCGAACAAGACGGTAAACCAAAGCCAAAATAGGATCTGAAAGTTAAACCAAAAATCAGCAGAATCAAAATTTCCCGTGCAAAAAAGAACCGTACAAAATGCTGAGCACAATGTCACGGCAAAGATGACTGGATTTTTAATCTGATGTTTAGGATTGAGTCGTATAAACGACTCTTTAAATGCATTTTTTATTATTGCGTTATTATTAATTTGAACTGTTTCTTTCATATTTTTTCCTTAATATATCTTGCCAGATAGCATAAGTACATGCTCTGCAATCGCTGTAAACGTTAATGCTGGTAAAAATGTCAACGCTCCCAAAATTAGAATGGTAAACGCCAAAAAGATGGTAAACGTCGTATTATCACTTTTCACTGAACCAGAAGATAGAGCATACGTTTTTTTGTTCGACATACTCACAGCAATTGCAATCATTGGAATGATTACCCCGAAACGACCAATAAACATCGCAATAGCCAACGTAATGTTATAGAACGGTGTATTCGCTGTAAGTCCAGCAAATGCACTTCCATTGTTTGCAGCTGCAGATGTGTAAGCATAGAGAATTTCTCCCAAACCATGCGGTCCAGCGTTGTTTAAGCCTGCTAGTCCATCGGCATAATTCGCCGCAATTGCCGAAAATCCCAAAATTGCCATCGATGGAAGCAATAAAGCGATGATAACAGCTTTAATCTCATAAGCTTCAATCTTTTTACCCAAATACATAGGTGTTTTTCCAACCATTAGACCGATCATAAACATTGAAAGGAGTACATAAACTATCATTGCGTAAAATCCTGCACCGACCCCACCAAAGATAACCTCTCCAACCATCATCTGAAGCATCATTGTCCCACCAGCAAGAGGCGAATAACTGTCATGCATAGAGTTAACTGCACCACATGATGCCGCTGTCGTAACCGTTGCAAATAGACTCGATGCACCTAAAGCAAACCGAACTTCTTTCCCTTCCATACTTGGTCCATTTTCAACACCCAAAGAGCTCAGCATCGCATTTCCCTGCGATTCAGCATAGTACGTACCACCCAGCGTTAGCGCAAACAACAGTGTCATCGCCCCAAAAATAGCAATCCCCTCTCGACGGTTACCTGCAAATTTACCATATGTAAACAACAATGCGACAGGAATTAAAAAGATTGAAAATATTTGTATAAAATTAGTCAATTCATTCGGATTCTCAAAAGGATGGGCACTGTTGACATTGAAAAATCCGCCACCGTTAGTCCCAAGCAGCTTAATTGCCTCTTGACTTGCAACAGGACCCATTGCCAAAGTTTGTTTTGCTCCTTCTATTGTAGTTACATCAATATACGGTGCTAAAGTCTGAATTACCCCTTGTGACACGAAAAAGACTGCACAAATCAGCGCAATTGGCAATAACAAACGTAATGTTGTTTTAGTCATATCAACATAAAAATTGCCAATTCCTCTACCCGTTAAACCACGCATAAGAGCTACTGCCACTGCAGCACCAGTAGCTGCGGAAAGGAAGTTTTGAATACTTAACCCGACCATTTGTGAAAAGTAGCTCATCGTACTTTCACCACCATAACTTTGCCAGTTTGTATTAGTAACAAAACTAATGGCTGTATTGAGTGCTAAATGCCAACTTAAATTCGAGAAATTTTGTGGATTAAGCGGAAACACATTTTGAAAAAATAACATAAAAAATAAAGCAAAAATTCCAAGAATATTAAACACCATCAGTGAAACAGTGTACTCTTTGAAACTTTGTGATTTTTTAGAATCAATACCACTGATACGAAATAAAATATTTTCAATCGGAGATACAATTGGATCTAAAAATGTTTGTTTACCATCAAAAATCTTGTAAATATAATTACCAAGAAAAAAGCCAAAAATGACCACCAAGATTGCGAATAACGCAAATAATACCATGTCTAATTCTTCCATTTATAGCTCCTCAATCTTTACAAGAGAGTAAATGAAGTAAATAAGCAACATTATTGCAAGCGTTGCGCCTGCGATTATTTCAAACATCATGTTTGACTCCACATAAAATAGATTTCAAGTGGTATTGTACTCCGTAATAAGTCAAGAAAATCTCAAATAATTCGGCAATGATGTCAAGAAAAAATCAAGATTTAATATTATACTTCTTGAATAAACTGTAAATCCTTTATCCCAATTTATTATGGCACATGCTATTTAATATAGTTTCAATAATAATCTTTTGATTTCATTAAAATTCTAAAGAAAGAAAAAGTATTTTTTCAAGTAAGGATTCAAAACCTATAGTTCTATTATTTTTATCACTTGGGAAATGTCCAGTTACGGAACGATAGTTTTTTTGATTTATCTTTGTTCAAAAAGTTATTGCATCATCATACATAATTTATCCAAAGTTATTTTGATAGGTTATAGTCTAAATTTTTTTAAATATTAAAATATTTCTTCGTACTATTACTTTTTAATGAATTAATATATTTTGAAACATAAGGTTATAATGGTATTAATATAAAAATTAGACTTAATTAAAAAGTTTTTAGAATCATTTTTAATTTGATTAATAAATCAATATGTTGAATGATTATTAAGTTTTCAATTGATGTTGATATATCTTTAATTCAAGATTATATTTATAAAAATGTAAAAAAAATTTAATTTTATTAACTATTATCATTTTTTAATGAATATGACATTTTATAACTGGTTTAATACTAGAAATATCATAATCAGCTCTTTTTTTTAAGCAACTCAGAAATAACATGAGAATCAGCCATAATTAAGTATCCTTTAAATTTGAGAAAATAGAAAGAATTTAGTAAATTTTAGAGATTTTTTCTTGTGCAAGTGCTACATAATATTGTATTTGTAACTCATCTTTATTCTTCATCTTTATTATAAGTTTTTATTAATTTATAAATTAGAATTACAACTAAAATACCTATTATGCTCACCATTGTTATATTTCCATAAGACATATAAATCCTTTAATTTTATTATAGGTTTATTCTAAATCAAAATCTATCAATTATTTATCAATATATAAAGATAAAAATAAAGATTTTATAAAAACAGTTTTAATTTACTTTAATTAGAAAATAGTACAAAATATGTTCTCAACTAGAGAGATTTATTATCTTCAAAATATAACACTTTATATGATAAACCCTTAATAAATTGGAAAGAAAATCAAACATTTTATTTTAATTTAAAAAAGAACTATACGCCAAAAATTGACGAAAAAAATAACTTGTTTTATGAATTAGAAAGCGAGAAAAAAAATGGAGAATTTTTATTAAATAGTGATAAAAAATATTCAGCAAAAAAATAGTAAATTTATCATCAATTTGTTTTACTAAATTTATTAGAATATCTTTATCAATAGGATTTTGATGTTCTCTCCTTTGAATTGCATGTTTTGAGATGATAAGCTTTGTTTGATTTAATAAATTGTTCATGGTGTCTCTTTTTGGATTTTATAATGTAATTATATATAATATATAAAAATACTTCTTTTTAATAACTTTTATCTTAAAATTCTTAAAACTTCAAATCAAATTAAAGATAAATAATGGATAATAAAAAAACTGCTCCAACTGAAAAAATAAAAAAGATTAAGTGGGGGAGAAAGATTTAAGTAAAGGCTTATATGTTCCAAACACTAATAGCCTCAAAAGAAAAGGCTTTTAGAGATATCATGTGCAATTGACCGACTTAATTACAATGAAGGACCAAAAACAAAAGGAGACGGAATGTATTGGATCTACACAAATTATAATCCGTCAACAAGAAATAGGACACAAAAATGATTGACAAATTGGTACAAAGATGAATTATAAAAACAAGCTCAACAACCTGTACCTGGAGTATGTTCAAAAACTTAAACTTTTTTGGAACAAGCTTACCTTTAATAAAAACTGCTCGTAAGAGATTTTAGAACAATTAAACTGAAGGGCAAGTGGCAAAAAGACTTGATAGTTTGGTCTTTAAATTTTACTTATTCGACACTTGAAAGCTCAAAAATCTCGTTCTTTATACTTGTCCTTCCTCTGTGTTTTGTTGTATATTTATCTAGTGCCTATTACTTTTACTATAGGTTCAATTTCATTTTCTAACAATGTAATTCCAAATTCATGCTTGCTTAGTACTAATATTCTTTTAGTTCTTTGTTTTATTACATCACTATTTATCTTTTGAGGATTATTTTCAAATTCTTTTTTTGATAAATATGTAATAATACCTTCCTTTGATAAATTTGATATTAAATTTATATCAATTCGTTCTACAATAATTTTAAGTAATTTAATGATATCTATTGTCTCTTCTTCTTTAAAAGATAATATATTTGTTGATGTAAAATCAAGACTATTAATTGTTCCTGACCAATAATTATTTAAAATATTACCTTGAGTCGTAATTAAACTTGAAAAGGAAGGTGAAATACTATCAGCAATATGAGTAAAATGATTTCTTCTTAGTCTAATATATTTTAAAGTGTCAATTATCTCTCTATTAATAATATTATAACTTGAGTTAGTTAAAGTTAATATATATTTTTCTTCTAATTCCTTACTGTTTGATAATTGGTATGTTAATGGATTAAAATCTTTTAATAATTGAATACCATCTTTTAGGTAATTACTTGTTACCTCATAGCTAGTTGATATATATGAACCAAAAGTAACTGTTTGATCTGTCAACCCTTGAAATGACAAAAAGTCATACCCTATGACAATTTGTCACCCCTAGTAATTTGTACATTTTTGAGCATTTGATATTGGACAAATTCATCGAACCATTTTTGAGTTGTCCTTAAAAAATTAGTTTCAGCATTTATCGTTAAGAGTTCCTTTTCAAAAAGTTCATTAATTGCTCTTTGCACACTTCTTTTACTAATCCCGAAAATATCAGCAATCGATTGTCTTGAAGAGTAACACCAACCAGGAGCTATAGAACTTGGATTATTTGACACCTTCTTTTCTTTTGTCAGAAGACATAAATATCCTTTTATAGTAATTGTTATATTAAATAATTGATTAGTATTTGTGTTATAATGCTAGTCAATTAGAACCTTAAGTGCTTTAATTGGCTCTCTCTTAGTTATACTCACCAAAGTCTTTTAAGAGGGAGTTTCATATTGTTTTCATCTGATTATCAATCAAATGTTTTGCAATTGCAGTGATTGAGTACATAATTTGTCCTCGTTCTTTTCCATTACTTCTTGTATATGGAATACCTCTTGCTTCTGATCTATCTTTTTGTAGAGCTTTATTGCTACATCCAACGACAGTAGATGTTTCATCTTCATCAAGAGTAACTTTTCCAAATTTTTCAAAAAGCAATTTTGATAATGTTTCATATTCATTCATTTTATATTCCTAGTTTTGAGCTAAAAATTCAGCTATGTCTCTTTTAGTATAAATGTATGATTTTCCTATTTTTTTACATTTAGGACCAATATTTTCTTTTGCCCAATTTACAATTGTTCTAGATTGGACTCTTAATATTTTTGCTACATCATTACTATCAAGTGTTAGAGTTTTTTCAAAACCTAACTCATTTATGTCATTTAAATATTTTTCTATAATTTCATCTTTCATAGAATTCTCCATTTCTTTATGATTAATTTTTTAATTTGAACTTTTGATTAATCAGGCTGTTCCACAATCCTTTACCCTCTTATGGTGAGGACTACCCTTGGACATTATGATTTTAAAGAACAATAAATATTAACAATTAAATGTAATATTTACATTTAAAAGTATTAATATGCATATAAAATGTATTATATACAAAAATAATTTGATTAGTCAAGCATTTTTACATTAAAACTCATAAAAAATAGATAAAATTGTATTATTTACATTTTTAAGCTATAATTATAAAAATTAATAAGGAATAAAATTGAAAGAAGCTATAAAAAAAATATTAGATATATCAGATAAAACTTATTATAATTGGAAAAATCAAAATAGACCTATAATTTTATTACTAGAGTTATGTTTTAGTGAAAATGAATTAAATACATTTTTGATTAATAATGAGAAGCCATATAAAATTTCTTATGCTGATAATTATTTTTCTAGTTTATATCGTAGCTTAATGCATTATATTGTTTCAAATGAAGGTTCAAAAGCTTTATTTACTACATTATTCAACAATAAAGATGTAAATATCTATAATATTGAAAATCTAATTCTAAATGAATTTACGGAAAAGAACTTAGATAATTATGATATTATTGAATATTTTAATAAAAAACCTGATAAAAAATTATTATTATATATTTTTTATAATATTGATAATAAGTGGTTGATCTTAGAAGAAAGTTTAATAGAATATAAATGGCTAATAATTTATTTTGAGATTTTTAAACTATCAATTGAAAAAAATATTTATGATGAAATTTTTGGACAGCCAAATAAAGATATTGATAAGTGTGTAGTTCCAAGACCACCTTTCCTATTTGCTTCTTATCACAATAATGATCTAATAGAAGATAAATATTTATATATATTATTAGAGATAAAAAAATCAATAATTGATGGAACATATAAAAATTTGCCTAAATATTCTCCATATGATAGTGAATTTAATTTACATACAAAAACAATTGAATAATAAAAATTTTAATCTAGGTGTCAAATAGGTGTCAAACATAAAAAAGGCAAGAGATAAAAACCTCTTGCCTTTTCGATACAGTAGTGTTTAGTGCTTATTCAGCTACTGATACTTCTACTGGTGTACCTTCCTTTTTACAATAAAAAAACAATCTTTTCTATAACTCCCAAAAATAGCCTATATATACTATGAAATCGTGCTTACTAATCAACTTGTCAAAATACTAATATCACATTTAACCACATTTAAAAACAATTAATTGTAAACTTAGGTTACAAATAGGTAACAAAAAAATCAAGGCTTTTTATGACTCCAACTAAGTTTACAGGTGTATATTATCGTGATACAAAAAGTAATGAAAGAATATTTTATATCACATACAAAATAAAGAGTAAATTAAATAGGGAAAAGATAGGTTCAAGCAAAGAGGGAATCACAGCAGCTTATGCTAGTAAGATTAGATCTAAAAGAACTTCAATTGATAGGTTAAAAGAAGATGCACCTATGAATAAAAAAATTATTCCAACTTTTGATGAAGCTTTTGAAATGTATGTAAAAAAGATTGAAGGGAAGAGTGATACAAATAATCAGATAAATAGATATAAGCTTCATGTAAAACCAACTTTTGGAAATCATAAGTTAGATGATATTTCAATTGAAATGTTAGAAGATTTTAAGAGAAAATCAAAAACTTTAATAAGTGCAAAAACTAAAAGACCTTATTCTTCAAAAACATTAAATGATTGGCTAGATATTATTAGTACAGTTTACAATTACATGAAAACAAATCATGATTTAGATATTAAAAATCCTGCTCACAATGCAAAGCTTCAAAGAGAAAAAGTTGATAATGATAGAGAAAGATATTTGGATTTAGATGAAATAGAAAAACTTTGGGAGTCAATAGAAAATAGAAAAGGTGATGATGAAGTAACTTATAGAATTAAACTCTTTGTAGCTTTATCTTTGAGTACAGGTGCAAGACTTAGAAGTGTAATGACAATATCTAAAGCAGACATAAATTTACAGCAAGATACTATCCTCATTAAGAATCATAAAGCAAATAGAACATATACAGGATTTTTACATCAAAATTGGAAAAAATTAATTGAAGATAGAATGAAAGAGTTAAGACCAGTTGATTATATAGTTAGTGGAACACCAAATGAAATTGTGAGATCTGTAATTGGTAGAAATTTACAGCCACTATTAGAGCAGTTTAATGAGGGGATTGATGAAGCTGATACAAAAAGAAGAGTTGTAATTCATAGCTTAAGGCATACCTTTGCAAGTTTACTTGCAATCCAAGGAACGCCTATTTATACTATTATGAGATTAATGGACCATGCAGATATAAGTCAAACTATCAGATATGCTAAATTAAGCCCTGATAGTGCAAAAGATAGTGTAAAGCAGTTAGCTTTTAAAATTAAATAGTTTTAGTTTCATTTTCAATAATCTGTTTTGCAATTGCAATAATAGAATAGAGTGGTTTTCCTTGGGGTTTATTATTTAGTCTTGTAAATGGAATACCAATAGCTGCTGCTCTATCATCTTCAAGAGTTCTTTTTGATACTCCTAAAATTTGAGCAGCTTCTTCTGTATCAAGTACAACTTTTCCAGTTTGTTTAGCAATAATTTCTGCTAATATTTTTGAATCTTCAAGTTTACTCATATTTAACCTTTCTAATTTCAATTGAACTATTAGTATCACCTTCATGATCAATTTCATATTGTTCAATATATTTATCTAACTTATCTTTTGAATCAAAAGTTTTTTTTACCTCACCTGTACACATATGAAACATATGTATTACCTCATACTCTTTTACTAGACCTGAAAAATCATTATTTGTCAGTTTTTTTACAAAATTTAGCATTTAATTCTCTCAATAGTTTTATGAAGCCTAAACCTCTCTTTTTCACCACAATTATAAGAATCCCAATTGTATGGAACAGAAACAAAGCCATTGTGATAGCATTTTCTATCAGAATCATTATCTCCACAATTATCTCTGCTATTTGGATGAATACAAGCTCCATTCACAAAATAAGCACAATTCCCACAAATCCAAACTACTGGGAAAACTTTTTTTCTAACTAATTTATATTTGTCAAGTAAACCTATTGATTGATAAAAAACTTTTACCCAACCTTTTTCAGGAACAAAACCAAAGAGAATAAATTCATTTGTTTGAAACTTTTCAGTTAAAGATTTACTTTCACCAGGTATTTTTATATCATAAGTAAATTCATCTACTATTTTATCTTTCATTTTTTATCACTCCATCGTGACAAGTACTTTTTAACAACAGTAAAACCATTTTCTTTAAGTTCTTTTATTGCTTCTTGTTCTTTTGTCATGTTTATGTCATCCTATATTATTTTTTTGTATTAATAGCCTATAAAATAGGGCTTGGTTTATGTAATGCTTTCGTCATATCTACATAATTCTTTTTATATTTATACAACGGCATATATTCAATGTAAAATTCATTATTTCCACATTTAGGACAAATATGTTCTTGTTCAACTTCATCTTTCTTTTTTAATGCAAGTTGTGGATAAGTACCTTTCCATTTACAAGCTCTTGTTCTTGTACAAACTCTTATTTCTACACATTCAACTTTTTCTACATCATCTAATTCATTTAATGCTATTTTTGTCATTATAGTTTCCCTTTGATTTTTTCTAGTCAAGATGAGGGGGATTAAAACTTATATTGTTTTTTCAAATACCCACCAGTTTTTAATATATCTTTTGGAAGAGTATTTAAAAAATTACAAGCTTTTTCACTTCCTGTATTCTCATATTTTATATATTCTTTTTTAGAATTTTTAATTAAAGTTTTTGCTTTGTTATATGAGATATGTTCAGATTCATTATCCATATATTCTATATACACATCATTTTCATTTAGTTCTAAAAGCTTTATTTCTTTTGGTTCATCATCTTTTAATGGTGCTTTTTCTTTTGGAGTAGGTTTGTTTTGTTTTAACTCTTCAATCTCTTTTCTCAACTCAAGATTTTCTTTTGATAAATTAAATATGATTTCATCATATCTATTATCTAAAGTTATACTGCATCCATCTGAAGACAAAAATATTCGTTCCGCTGATAATTTTTGAGTATATCCATCTTTATTACTGATACATGCATTAATTTTATTAACCTTATTATCAACCTCTTTAGGGCTTTTTTGTAAAATTAATCTATAAATTATTCGTTCATATTCATTATTTATTTTTATTTCTGAATTATAATCTCTATAGCCATCATTAATAAGTTGAGTAAATTTATTTTCTAGCTTATTAGCTTCATCTAATTGTTCAGAAAAACTTTTTTTCCTCGGGAAATTTTTAGTAAAACTTTTTGCTTGTTCAACTAAATCATTATCTGCATCTTCAAATCTTTCTAATGTGTGATTTATAGGTTCTTTTTTTATTTCTTCTTGAACTGTTGATAGTTCTATCCAAAATCTATAGATTTTATTCTCTAAAAGATTATTTGATATTTTAATCCAATCATCACCTAATTCTTTTAAAGATTCTAATTCCTTCTTACCAGTTTTTAATGTAAATCTCAACTCATCATTTGATTGAATTCTTTCTTGTTCTCTATTAACTTTTTCAATTATGCAATGGTAAGTTTTATTTAAATTCAAAGAATGAAATGGGGGCTTACCACCTAATAAAATATCTAAATTTACTTTTGTAAAATAATGACAAATAAACTTAAAAGCTCCAAAATATTCACTTTTTAGAGAAATAGGTTCTTTAAAATCCTTAATCTCATCCCTGGTAATTTCTTTATTATTGTATTTCTCATAAACCTTTTTTTGAGTATCTGCATCCCCAACTCTTGCAATTTCATCCATAACAGAGATTGGAATATTTATTTTCTTTTCTTCTATATCTTTAAGTATTTCAGTATCAAGTTTTAAAGAACCAAAAGCTTTACTTACAAAACTATCTTTTTTACCAATTCTGTTTGCTAAATCTGATTTTTTCGCATATCTTCCTGAATCCCAAAGTTTACAAATATATTTTGCTACTTCAAAATCTGTTAAATCACTTCTTTGAATATTCTCAATTAGTGTTAGTTCTTCTACTTGTTCATCACTTGATGTAAGTATCAAAGCCATGATAGTTTTAGCTTCATTGTGTAAATGAGCTTTATATCTTCTCTCACCACTTACAATCATATAACCATCATCTTTTTTAACAACTGTTATTGGTTGAAGTAAACCATGCTCTTTGATGTTTGCTGCAAGTTCTTCAATATCATCAAATTGTTTTCTTGGTTGATTTGGGTTTGGGTAAACTTTTGTAATTACAAGTTCATTGAAAGCAGTGATTCCTGAAGTTCTTACTTTCCCAGCTGTAATTTTGTCTAAATTAGATAACATTTTTAGCCTTCCTCATGCCATTTATAGCCTAAGCTTTTTAAATATTCTTTACCTTCAATAGTTACTCTATAATAAGGCAAATTTAATCCATTTACTTGAAATGTTGCATATCCCAGTTCTACTAATTTATCCCATTCATCATCTTGACTTACTTGATAATGATTTCTATATGAAGTGGGGTAGGGGTTATATCTTTTATTTGGTTGCATATAATCATTTGTACTTGTATGAGAAATACCTAAACAATGAAGCATATTTCTAATACTTTTTTTAGGGAAGATTGTTTCCATTATTAACCCTATCTATAAATTTGTTTGCATCTTCAAAAATCTTCTGTGATTTTTTAAAGTATTCACTGGCCAATCTAAATTTTTTTTCATTCATATACTCTTGTGCTTGATTACTTACTTTTACTGCTTCATCACACATTCTGTTATATTTAATTATTGGAAGTTTCATAAGAATTCTTTTTCTAAAATCAATTTCCATTATTCCAAGTATTAAATCTTCTTTTGTATATTCATTTAAGTGATTATGAAAATCAGCCAATAAGCTCATCTTTTAATCTTTCAATTTCATCCCTTGCTTTTAAATCTGTATATGTAAATACTGATTTACCTAAAGCTAAAACATCTTTATATGTTTTCCTACTTCTAATAATTGTTTTTAGAAGTTTTGCACCACTTTTATTTACTACTTTTTCAATCTCTGTAAAATCTTTTTGTAGTGGATGGATATTATTTAAAACCATATTTATTGAAGTAGCATTTATATCTTCTATAATCGCTTCAAAGGTTTTAAAACCTATTACCTCTGTAATGCTTGGACTTATTGGAACAAGTATCTTATCTGCTCTTGAAAGTGCAATTCTGTTGATGTCTGAATCAAATCCACCAACATCAATAATTAAATATCCATGATTCTCTTCAATAATCTCTAAAAGTTCACTTCCAGTTTGTGGCTGTAATACTTCAATAGTTGCTTCATTGTTCATTTCAGCAATTGCATTTATAAAAAATAGTGTTTGTTGAAAATCTAAATCAACAATTCTTACTACTTCACCAGCTGCATGAAGTGAGTGAGCCAAGTTCCATGCAAGAGTTGATTTACCAACACCACCTTTTGTGTGTGCTATTGTTATTACTTTTTTCATTTATTATTCCTATTTTATATTATTTGACAACTTTCACATCTAACCCAATCTTCATTTTGTAGTTGGATTAGTTTTTCTTCAAAATTTACACTTAAAACTTCATACTCTTTATCTTTATAAATAACTTTTGAATTTGCACTGAATGGATGATTATTAAATTCATTAATAATTCTTTCAACATAACCTATGATTTTTATTTTTGTATGTAAAAGAGAAATATCATATCTATAATCTTTTTCTCTATCTTCATATCTCTTATTTTCAATTTTCAACTCATGGTATTCATCATAACTTTGTAATAGTTCTTCTAATTCTAGATTTGTTAAAACTATTTCTTTTCCACTTGTTAGGCTGTAAATAGTTTGTTCATTACCAATATAAAGCTTGTTCATTCTCAACCCTTCTTATCAAAATATATTTCCCAAACACATTGCAATTTTTTACAATAATGATCAAGTCTTTCTTGTTTTGTAAATTTTGGCAAACCTACAGTTATTCCATCCGCTAAAGCATCAATTTTTGTGTTATATATGTTCATTGCATTTTTTCTCGCAACCATTATTTCACCTGCAAAGGTTGGCTTCTCAAATAAACCAATCATATTAAACTCCTATTTATAAGCTTAAATATTCATCATAATTTGTGGCAATAAATAAATAATTTTTTTTATCTCTATCTGATAAATTCTTATATATTTTATATGTGTTATATACTTCTTGTAAGTCATTATTGATTAAAAAACCAGTTTTTTCTTTTAAGTCATTCAATCTATCTTGAATGACTTTTACTTTTATTTCTTCTTTAAAAGATAACATCATTGCCACATCTTTTGGAGTAAGTTTTAGGCCTAAATAAGAGTTCCAACTCTGTGCAATTTCAGGTAAGTTATTACCTAATAATTCTTTTTCTTTTTTTAATAAATTTTTATCTGCTTTCATATTTTTCCTTTAATTTTTTAATATGGAAATCACACTTTATATATGTAATTTACACATTAAAAAAGCCACCTGATGCTGACTATCAGATGGCTAACCGAAACGAATGGGATAAACTCTTTCGAGCGACTAATGCAAATCAAACTTGATGTTGGGTTCAAAAAGTTTTTATTAGAGGGTTTGACTCAATTTAAGCAATTCAAAAATAATCACAGGAAGAATAATAAATCATTGGCTTGAGTCTTTGCACCAATGATTTATTTGTTAATTAACTTTTTAACTTCAAGATTTTCAATCTCTTATAGCAGCTCTTTGATTGTTTTAAAAATAGGGTACTTGAAGAGTTCTTCTTGGGTTTTTGCTTGGGTTTTTGGGTTTTCAATTGCACTCATTGTTCTATCTCCTTACCAATAAAAGTTTCACTTATTACTTTTTTACATTGTTTACATCTAAATATTTGCCAAGATTTTGGACTTTCACCCTCATAAACATATATGGAGCCATCAGCTCTCATACTATTTGATTGATTTAAATATTTATCAATCTTTTTGCCACATATACATTTGCCTTTTTGCATATTCCCTCCAATTCTAATTATGACTACTCATAAAAAAGAGCAACTTTCACCAAACTAATCAAACGGATTTTTGATTAGTAATTACAAAAATAAAATAAAAATACTCAAAAAGACAACCCTTTCTCTTTTTGTTGGTTTATTTAGATTATTGCTCTTTTGTATAAATAGTTCCTGCATTTTCTTTTCTTGGTATGCAGCACATGACCTCAATAAACTCAAATCAGTTATTAACCTCTAGGGCAACTGATACCACTTACGCTTTGATTTTCGTATCAAACAAATAAATGAATTTGTTTTTTTAGTGGGTTTGAACAATGGGATAGAAAAATGATTCTTTCAAAGAACTTATATCGTTTTTGATATGCTTGTTTTGAAATAGTAAGATATACTTACTTAAATAAATATTAAAATAGTAAGACTTACTTACATAAATTTATTTTTTCTATTATCTTTATTTGAAGTTTTGATAGTGATTTATTTTCCCACGGGAAAAATTAGACATAAAAAAAGGCTAGATATTAATATCTAGCCTTTTTTTTAATAGAAATATTTATATTATAAATATCTTTTTAGAAATTTACTTTCTAACTCATTAAAAAATACATTTCTATAACTTTTAATAAGTTTTTGATATCCTTTTTTAATATCTTCTTCAAAAGAAGCACTGTTTTTTATTGTAATTACATCACTATATGAATATGAATTTATTACTTTTCCATTTTCTTCTATTTCAAATAACACATTTAGATTTAGAGAATAATCCGTATCCATTCCAGCAGAAAATACACCAACTACAGGTATTTTATTAGCTGTTGAAAAAATCCAATAAGGAGTTGCTTCTTTTATTGTAACAACCAAAGTTCTATTAGAATTTGAATTAAATACTAATTTAGAAAAGTATTCTTTCATATCTTTTTCAACTACACTAGCAGTTGATTCTTTTGTCTGTATTGGTATTTGTGAATCACCAAAGCCTGTATAATCAACTTTTATTTCTTTTTCAACTTTTTCTATATATATTGTTTTAATATTAATATTCAAAGGAGCTTGATTATTAAAATGATTAGTACCTAAATCAACTTCCATAGGTTTTATTGTACAACCTACAAAAAATAATATTAGAAAAGGAATAAAAAAACTATATTTTTTCATTGTGTAATCTATCCACAACAGCTAGTATTTCATTTTTATATTTATAAATATCTTCTATATTTTCAATTGCAAATTTTTCTTCTTTTTTATCTTCTATATGTAAAACTAAATACTTTTGTTTTGTATTGAATAGTAATCTGCAAATCCATTTTCTATTATTATCATCTAATAAAACACCAAAATAACTTTTAGTATCTCTTGCGAAAATTCGATTTAATTGTGTTTTTTCAGCTAATATTGATTTGATGATAAAAAATCCCTGAAGTTCTTCTTCTGTTGTTTCGATACCATTATTGTCTTCTTCAATTACTTCTTCTTGTTCACTATTTATTTCAACATTCAGTTTAGATTTTAATGAATTTATTTTATCTTGAGCCATATCTGAAATAATTTCAGAAAAAGCAGTTTTGACATATGCTTTGAACTCTTCTATAATATTTTGTCTAAGGGGTTTTGATGCAAGTTTTGATGCAAAAATACGAATAAATTCTTCTGAAGGTTCTTTTGCTTCTTCTTTAAAAATATTCTTTATACCAGTAATGTATTTTTTAGTTTCAGCACTTGTAAGTATCTTATTAACATCAAAATTTACACTTTTAAATTTATCAAGTTCTCGTATATCTCTATCTTTTAAATTTAACATATTAAAAATAAAAAAAGGAACAGGATCCATTTTATTTGGTTTTTCTAAATCTGTAAAAAATCTGTACTCTATCCCATTTGTTAAAATAGCAAATTTACTTTCTGTAACAGTAAAATACCTTTCAAGTTGAGTAGCATGATTATTTAAATTTTCAGTATGAGATTTAGCTTCTATAAGAATTAAGGGATTTCCCCCATACATAATCGCATAATCAACTTTTTCATTTTTCTTTTTACTTATATCAGCTGTAAATTCAGGAACTACAACAGTTGGATCAAATACATCATAACCCAATGTACTAATAAATGGCATAATAAAAGAGTGTTTTGTTGCCTCTTCAGTCAATACATTATCTTTTAGACTACTAATTCTTTGAGCTAATATATTTAATTTTTCAATAAAATCCATGCATTTTCCTCTTTGTTTTAATATTTGAAGCCCAAGTTATCGACCTATAATTTTTAGTCTAGCAGCTCTATTATTTTTTTTAGAACTTACTACATGAACTACCTTATGATATATTAACTTATCCATTATTAATTTATCATCTTTTCTAATAGTTTTTATTTTAAAATTTTCACTAACATTATAAGGTATAAAATTTATTAAATAGTTTTCATTATCTTCAAAAAAAACTTTTATTGCACTTTCATCATCAATTCTATAATAAACCATATCACCATTTTGCACTTTTACAAATGGATCTATTATTGCTCTGTCTCCATCATATATTTCTGTTGCCATGCTATCACCGCATGCAATCACTGCATATAGATTTTTGTTCCATTCATCTTCTTGTATATAAGTTTTTAGATTTTCTTCTTGTAAACAATTATTTTCTAATACACCACAAGATGCAGTGCCTGTGATTGGAATAAATTTAACATTTTTTTCTTGACTGCTTAAATCTAAACCAAGTATTAAAGATAATTTTTTCATATTTTCATAAGTTGGAGTATTACTATTCTTTTCATAATTAGTAATTGCATTCCTTGTTACACCAATCAATTTACCTAACATCTCTTGTGATAAATTTTTATCATTTCTTGCTTTTTTTAGTCTATCACCAAAATTATCCAATTAAACGCCTTTTTGCAATGTAAGTAATACTAACATATATAATGTAAGTATAACTTCCTATTTAAACTAACTGTAAGTAAGAATAACTTACTATTTCAGAATGAAAGAAATTAAAGTTAACACAATATCAAAAGAATTGAACATTAGCCATTCTGCGGTTAGCCAATGGTTTAGTGGAAAGACTAAGCCAAAGATTGAATATGCGATAAAAATGAATGAACTTTTTAACATTCCTTTTGAAGCATGGAAAGATATTAAATCTTACGTTAATGACAGTATATCAAGTACTCAAAATATAAAACAATTACCAAATGAAAAGGAAATGTAATGGCACAAAGAGATTATGTATTAAACAAACAACCTAAGGACCCTAGATTTTTAGCTGCTTTTAGAAAAGCTTTTAATAAAGATAGAAAAAGCAATAATTTTACACCTGAAGAATCAGCAAATGAAATGGGTTTATCTCATGGAACACTTGAACAAAAACTAAAACCATCCACAGAAAACGATATTACAGTTACTGAATGGAATCATCATCTTGAATTAACTGGTGATTTTTCTACTTTGGAATATTTTGCTTTAAAACATGGTTTTGAACTTAAAAAACTTGATATTAACACTAAAGATATACCAATCAATGAAGTTCTTGAAGATGCAGATAACGCAATGCAAGAATCAAATGAAGCTTGGGGGAAAATCAAATCATCTTTAAAAGATAAAAAACTTAGCAAAAAAGAAAAAATAGAGTCATTAAGAGAGATTAATGAAGCTGTTAAATCACTTCAATTACTTTACTTTGATGTAGAACATATTGAAATCGAGGAGTAGTGTATGAATGAAGCTCTAAACTTATCAAGAAAATTCCCATCACAAAACAGTATTCAAATTCAAAAACTTGAATTAAATGATGCTGATTTAGTAGATATGAAAGATATAAAAACACTAATCAAAGATACAAAAAGATATCTTGAAAATATAAGAAAAGGTATAACTCATGGCTAATAATACTAATCAAGACAAAATCCTAACTTACTTGAAAAATGGGAATACTATCTCACCTGCAATTGCTGCACATGAATTTGATTGTTTTTGTTTAGCAGCTGTTATTGGAAAACTTAGAAAAAAAGGTATTGAGATATTTAGTCAAAAGATAGAAGGAACTCAAACAAAAGAGTATTCATTAACTTCATTTAAAGATAGTTCAGATGAATAATAATAGTGTTTATTCTATAAATATTGAAAGAGCTGTATTATCTGCTATATTTTTTAATGGTGATGAAATATATACTGCAAAAGATATTTTAAAAGCTAAAGATTTTTATTTACCTGCTCACCAAAAGATATTTGAAGCAATGCTAAAACTACACAATGAAGATATGCCAATTGATGAAGAGTTCTTAAGAAAAAGGCTAGATTCAAAAGATGTAGATGATTCTGTATTACTTGAGATATTAAGTGCAAATCCCATTTCAAATACAAAAGCTTATGTAAAAGAAATAAAAGATGGTGCAATTAAAAGAGATTTAGCATCACTTGCAACAACGATTAAAAAAGTAGCAATAGAAGCTGAAGTTAGCTGTGAAGAAGCTATTGCTACTGTTGAGAGTGAGCTTTATAAGATAACTGATACTTCTAAGAGTTATAAGAGTAGAAGTATCTTTGATGTAGTTCAATCGTTTAAAGAAAAACATCAAAAAGCTTCACAACCTGATACAAATAAAAAGCTTGTTAAATTGGGTATACCTAACTTTGATAATAAATTTAGAATCGCACCTGGTACTCTTGTAATTATTGGTGCAAGACCTTCAATGGGAAAATCAAGTTTAGCCTTTCAAATAGCAAATAGATGTATTAAAGATAAGCTTGGAGTTGTTATTGATAGTTTAGAAATGCCAGCTGAAGATGTAATTCTTAGAATGATTGCTCAAGAGAATCAAGAGGATATTACTGATTTATTAAATGGCTTAGTAAAAGATATTAATAAATTCAATGAAACACTTCAAAAACTATCTAATAGTGACTATTTACATATAGATGACAAAGTACTTACTTTTAATCAATTAAAATCAAAATTCTTAAAAATCAAAAGACAAAGAGCAAAAAAAGGACTTCCAACTGATGTTTGGATATTAGATCATATTGGATATGTAAAAACTGATTTAAGATGGAAGAGAGAAGAACTATCAGCAGGAAGTAAGATGCTCAAAGAGGTAGCTAAAGAGTTGGGTATAACTATTATTGCTTTATCTCAATTGAATCGTGGAGTAACTGAGAGAAAAGGTAATTCAAAAAATAGACCACAAATTAGTGATTTAAAAGACACTGGTAGCTTAGAAGAAGATGGGGATATTATTATCTTTCCTCATAGGGATTCATACTATCAGAAAGCTGAAAAGAATGAAATGGAAGCAGATGTAAATGATGCAAATATTTTAGTTTTAAAAAATAGAAATGGACCATGTGGAGTTATTAACACACAGTTTAAAGGTCCAACCAACAGCTTTGGATATTTCCCAGTTGTTGAGATAACTTATAAGTCTAATGATAAAGCAGAAGTGTCTTCTATTTATATGTGATGATTGAAATAATTGAATTTAAAACAGGGGAAAAAATAGAAGTGAATACACCAAAAGATTTAAAAGAGATATTGAAATACTGTAACCCATCTATGATGCGACATTATAAAGCACAGCTACCAATGTTAGATATAAAAGGCTTTGGTGAAGCAATAGAGATTAAAAGAATAGGTATAACCAATGAGTAAATATTATGTAATGATGCCAACTGGATATGTTGAAAAGCTACAGCAAGATGGCAAAAGAGATAAGGCAAGAGCATTTTTAGAGTATTTTCTTGATATGCATAATGATAATATTAATTCATTTAGATTCTATCAACAATCATGGGGGTTAAGGTCTTCTAGTACACCAGTTGTTTGGATAAAAGAATTCAAAGAAGAGATTAGTAAGTTCTTTACATTTTGGGAGCTTAAAAATAGTTCACACTATTCTGCTATCTCAAAAACAATCGAACAAAAATCGAACACTAAAGAAAATCAAATCGAACATCAAAAAGAAGATACAAGCCCGATAAATTCAGATAACTTAAAAGATGAATCGAACACTAAAGAAAATCAAATCGAACATCAATCGAACGAAGATACTAAGAACTCTAATATTAATAATATAAATGCAGATTCTAACGAATCAGCAGATCAAAATCCTTCTTCTAAAAAGAATAGTTATAGTGCAAACTTTGAGATACTTTGGAATAGATACGATAAAAAAACTTCTAATAAAAATAGAAGTCAGTCTATTTATTTAAAAAGATGGAAGAACACTGATATTAAAATAATAATGGAAGCAATAGATAAATATAAAGCAGCTATTGATTTAACTTATCAAAAAGACTTTGATGGTTTTTTAAATGGTGTTATTGATACTTATGTTCCAAGAAGAGCTTGGGTAATTGATTCAAAACAAAATAGACATTTAGGTTGGTTCTATGACAATGAGAATAAATTTATTAGTGATAGTTTAGTTCCTTTAAAACTTGAAAGTTCTTATATTGCAGAATATATTGCAAATAAAAGATTTGGATATGTAGCATGAGTTCAATACCTAAAAGCTTATTTGATTATGCAAAAGAGTCATCAAAGAAACATAACATTGATGTTGATGTAGTGAAAGATATATTATCAAATCTTCCATATATCAAAGTAGGTTATGAATTAGCTTTTATTGTTGAAAAGAAGTTAGGACTTAGAAGTAGATATTTTAGTGAAGCATACTCAAAAGGTTATTCAATCAAAGCTGATATGTTTAAAGAACATGATCACTTGTATATAAAACTTGATGATGATATTAAAAAACTTTTAGAACAAAATTATATCTGTTGCAAGATAAACAAAGAAGAAGCTAATGAGTTTGAAGTAGTTATTTCACTAACTAAAAATACTTTATTAGGATTTTATAAATGAGTAAAAGAATATGTCCAATTCATGGATTATGGGATAAGACAGAACAACAACCTAGATGTCCTAAATGTAAAACTATTAGAGATAAAACTTATGATAAGAAAGAAAGAAATCAAGAATCAAATAAATTTTATCATAGTGTCGAATGGAAAAAAGTTAGAGATATAGTTTTAAATCGCAATCCATTCTGTGTTGAATGTGGTAAACCAGCTGATACAGTTGACCATAAAGTTGCTATAAAAAAAGGTGGAGCTAAACTAGATTTAGAAAATTTACAATCAATGTGTAAAAGTTGCCACAACATTAAAGAAAATGAAGAAGGTAATAGATGGAAAAAATAAAAGGGAGGGTAGGTCATTTTTCTGTGAGTTGGTTCACTCCTACACCGACCCTTCAGTCAAATTTTTACAAAATCAAGTTTAGAGGGGTACCCTTAAGTGGAAAATCTTGAAAGTATAAAAAATGCAGTAGAAAATACAAAGCGTTCATATCGTGCAATAGCTAAAGAATTTGGAACGAACCATACACAAATTGGAATTTTAATCAAATTGCACAATTGGAATGTTGAACATAGAATTTCCAAAAATTCCACTGTTTCCACTACTGAATATAAACCACACGTGGCAATATTAGGTAAAACAGCAGTTAGAAAAATTGAAGAAATAAAAAAAGAATTAGGTAAACAATATTCACCAGTTGATGAACCATTAATTGTGATGTATGCAAAATCTTATGAAAGGTATATAGATCTAGAAAGTAAATTAGGGTTAGGTGTTGATAAGATTATTTCAACTAGTACAAAAACTGGTTCTGAATATATGTCACCACTTTTTACAGCAACACTTGCAATTCAAAAGAACCTAGTAACTATTGCAAATCAACTTGGATTATCTATTGCTTCAAGAAAAAAACTTGGATTAAACTTTAAAAAAGAAGAGGAAGGACAAACTTCACTTTATGATTTTGTACCTGAGTTTGCTTCTGATGAGGATTTAGATGAAATTTAACAATCAAGAAGTTCATGCTTATTATGAAAAAACTTTTGAAAGACATCATAGAGATTTAGCAGCTGTTGAATCAGGAGCTAAATCTAATCTAAGATTTAATAAAAAGCTTGGAATAGCATATATTAAAATTATCGAGAATATGAAACACTATAAAGGTGAATTAGCAGGGCAAAATATAAAACTTGAAGCTTGGCAAAAGAAATCAATATGTATTGCTTTTGGATGGGAAAAAAAGAATTCAAGAGGTAAATGGGTAAGAAGATTTAATACAGTATTTTTCTTTATTCCTAGAAAGAATGGTAAAACTTTATTAGCTTCAGCAATAACAATAGCAGATTCAATTATTAGATATGAAATGGGTGGTGAAGTTGTTATATTTGCTACAAAGAATAAACAAGCAAAATTAGCTTGGACTGGTGTTGAGCATATGGTAAAAGCTCATAAAGAGTTAAAAGATGATAGTAAAATTACCTATGGGGTAATTACTATGCAAAAAACAGATACAAAGTTTTCAACTCTTGGTAGAGATTCTGATACTGAAGATGGTTCTAATCCAACAATAGGAGTTGCAGATGAATTACACGCTCATCCTGATAACTCTTTGTGGGAAGTAGTAGAATCAGGTCAAGGTTCAAGAATTCAACCCTTGATGTTTGGAATAACAACAGCTGGTTCAAATGTATTTAGCCCTGGTTATAATATGTATGAATATGCAAAAAATATTTTAGAAGAAAGAATTGAAGATGATAGTTTTTTTGCTTTTATTGCAGAACCTGATAAAGATGATGATCCATTTGAAGAATTAACTTGGGCAAAAGCAAATCCAAATTATGGAGTTTCAGTTTCTAAAGATTATATGGAAAGACAAGCAAAACAAGCCTATGAAAGACCAGAATTAAAAAACAATTTTTTAATTAAAAATTTAAATATTTGGACAAATAGTGCTGAATCATTTATCCCTTATGAAAAATGGAAGGCATGTGCTGGTGAGATGATAGATTTTACCATTCCTGGGGCTATTCCTATATTAGTACAAGGATTTGACCTTTCAATAGCAGATGATTTTTCAGCAAAAGCAAATATTTATAAATATCAAAATAAATATTATGTAAAAATGAAGCATTATATACCTAAAGAAAATCTATTTGAGAGAGAAAAAACACTAAAAGTACCTTTAGTTAGTTGGGTAAATGAGGGATGGATTACAGCAACACCAGGAAGTACAATAGATTATGATTTTATATATGAAGATATGAAAATTCATCTTGATAGTTGTAAAGCTGTTACATATGACCCATGGAAAGCAAAACATTTAGTTAAAAGGCTAGAAGATAATGGATATGAAGATAATATTCCAATAAGACAAGGTTTTGGCTCTATTTCTTCACCTACAAAATTCTTTTTAGATTTAGTAAAAGAGGGCAATTTAGTGCATGAAAATGACCCAGTTTTAAACTGGATGGTATCAAATTTAACGATTATCTCAGATGCAACGGGAAATATTAAGCCTGATAAAACAAATCCAAACAAAAAAATAGATGGAGCAGCTGCAATAATTAACGCACTTTCATATTTTGAAGCAACACAAGATGAAAAAACTGTAAATGTGTATGAAGAGAGAGGATTAAGAGATTTGTAGAATTTTCCCGTGGGAAAATTATGTATTGGGTTGGTGACATGTAGCACCAACGCCAGCGATTAAAGATACAGTTAGTAAAGTAGTTAATAATGTAGTTTTCATTATTTACCTCCTTTTTTTGTTGTATTTTTTGGAATTTTTTGGCTTCCTTCTTTTTTGCTTGAAGATTTTATTTGCAACTTAATATCTAAATCAAAAATAAAACTATTTACCGAATTTTCATTAGGTTTATAGTGTTTGCTTTTAATTTTACTAGGCTTATTACTAACCTTAGTTTTTTTCTCAATTTTGTTGTTTTGTTTTCCTCTACCAAAAGTATCACTACCCCAATACATAATAAAGTATTATATTGATATTTTTATTAATTAATTTATTAATTTTTACAAATTTCCAAATTCTTTTCCAAATCTTTCCAACGCCAACATATGTTGGCGGCAATTTTATAAACTTCTCTCATGGAAAAATTAAAAACCCTTATAATCATATTATCATTTCTATTGTTCCTATCAACAATTATTTCAATTGGAGTATTTTGTCTTTTTGATTTTAGATACTTTCAAATATCTTTAGGTTCAACATATCTAATTAGTACATTTTTTATTCTTTCTCAATTTATTTTAATTTTATTAACTAAAGATACTCAAGAATGAAAAATTTACTATCTCCATTTATGTCTGCTGATACTACTGAAGTATTTCATAGTGATAGTACTAGATATTTAGATTTGTTTTCTTCAAGAGGTAGTGTATCGGTTGGAACTGCTCAAAAAATAGCAGATGTATTCGCTTGTATAAATCTAAAAGCAAATGCAATGGCAATAATGCCTTTAAAGCTTTATATAGTTACTGATAATGGAAAAAAAGAGCATAAAGAACATACTTTATATAGACTTTTAAGAAAAGAACCAAATCCAATATTAACAGCTTTTGAGTGGAAAAAAATGATTTCTCAAGATTTAGACTTAAGGGGAAATCATTATGCTCAAATAGTTAAAAATGGGTTAGGGGAAATAGTGGCACTTTATCCACTAAAAGCTGATTTAATGACTGTAACTCATGTTCTTAAAGGCAATAACAAAGAAAAAATCTATGACTATAATGGTATTTCAATATCTAGCGATAGAATTCTTCATATTATAGATATTCCTGATAATGAAGGATTAGTAGGTATTTCAAGAATTGCATATGCAAGACAAACATTAGAATTTGCAAATAATACTGCAACTCATGGAAATAAATTATTCAAAAATCAAGCAACACCAAGTGGTGCATTTACACATCCTACCGTATTGTCACCTGATGCTTTTACTAGATTAAAAGAGAGTTTAGCAGATAAATATTCAGGTTTAGAAAATAGTGGTAAACCTATATTACTTGAAGATGGTTTGACTTTCACACCAATTACAATTAATAATAGTGATGCTCAATGGCTCGAATCAAGAAAACTTAATCGTGAAAATATTGGTGCAATATTTGGTGTTCCTACTTCAATGCTAAATGATTCAACAGCAACAGCTTATGGAAATTTAGAGCAAAAATATTTAGAGTTTCAAACTGGTACTGTTTTACCAGTTTCTATTGCAATTGAAGAAAAAGCAGAACAAAAACTTTTAACTAACAAAGAAAAACAAAATCTAATTATTAAATTCCAATTTAACGCATTATTAAGAGCTGATGTAAAAACAAAAGCTGAATACTACAAAAACATGTGGGGAATTGGTTCTATGAATCCAAATGAAATAAGAAGTAATGAAGATATGAACTCTTATGAAGGTGGAGATAACTACTTTATGCAGTTATCTTATGCACCTGTAAGCAGAATAATAAGCGGTGAAGCTACAAAAGATTTAAAAAATTTCACGGGGGAAAATAAATAATGAATGAATTTTTGATTGATGGAGAAATAGGCTCTTGGGGTATGAGTGCATCAACTGTGAGAGAATATTTAAGTTCTATAACTGGTGATGTAAAAGTAACATTAGAGAGTCCAGGTGGTAGCGTTTTCGAAGGTATCTCAATACACAATGCATTTAAAGAATATGACAAAGGGACTGTAACTATGGTTATGGGTTCTTTAGTAGCTTCAATAACTACATATATTGCAATGGCTGGTGATAAGATTGTTGCTCATGATAACTCAACATTCATGATTCATAATGCTTGGACCTTTACTTATGGCGATGAAAATGAATTAAGAAAAGTAGCAGATGTTTTAGCTGGACTTTCTTCATTGATAGCTAAAAAATACATTTCAAAAACTGGGAAATCAAAAGAAATTATAAAACAAGCAATGGATCAAGAATCTTACTACTTTGGTAATGAAATTTTAGATTTTGGTTTTTGTGATGAAATTATTTCAACTGAAAATCAAAACACTAAAGATGAATCATTGGCATTAGCAAGAGAGAGTTTTAAAGCTTGTTGTAAAACAGCAAGTGAGAAATTCTCAAATGATGAGTTCGTGCAAGCTGTTGCAAAACTCACTAAAGATGGTGTTTTAGATGTTGTTCCTAATGTAGATGATGAAGAAAAAGAGGTGGCATTAAATAGTGCTAAACAAGATGAAAGAAAAAGAGAAATCGAAATCTTAGAAAGAAAGGTATTTTAAATATGAAAACAAAAGAAGAATTAATTCAAGCTAGAAAAGATGCTTTAGACAAAATGATTGCAATTTCAACTGGTGAAAATTTTGCACAAGCGAATTATGATGCTGCTAAAAAAGAGGTTGATAGTTTAACTGCTCAAATTGAAACATTAGATATTCAAGCAAAATTAAGAAATCAAGTTGATGATGTTTTACCAAGTGCAAGTATAGATAAAGATAAAGAATTTGAAAGAAATGCTTTTTGGAATATGGCAAAAGGGAAAAATCTTTCAATAGATGAGATGAAAGCATTATCAACAACAGAAGGTGCAAAAGGTGGATACTTAGTTCCAGAAACATTTGCAACAACAATTATTTTAAAAAGTGCAGAAAAATCATACATAAGAAACATTGCAAATGTTTCAACATCTAGTCATACAGAAAATATACCAGTTGAAGGTGACGATGGTGAAAATGGGTGGATTGATGAAGAAGGTGTTTACCCTGAATCTGATCCAACGCTTGGACAAATTCAATTAGCAGCATGGAAAACAGGAAGAATTGTTAAAGTTACAGATGAAGCACTGGATGATACAGTACCAGCAATTGAAAATTATATTGCAATGAAATTTGTAAAATCTACTGTTAAATCAGAAGAAAAAGCTTTTGTAGATGGTGATGGAGTAAAAAAACCAACAGGATTTTTATTAACAGCTCAAATTGGTAAAGTAGCAGCTTCTTCTGTTGCAATTACATCAGATGATTTATTGGATTTAATGGGTTCATTAGATCCAGATTATGAACAAAATGCAGTTTTAATGATGAATAAAAATACTAAAAATTTATTACGAAAACTAAAAGATTCTACTGGTCAATATCTTTGGGTTCCAGGATTTAATGGAGATCCGGATACTTTTGATAAAAAAACTATTGTAATTAATAAATTTATGCCAGATGTTGCAACTGGTAAAAAACCTATTGCTTATGGTGATTTTTCATATTACTACATTAAAGATAGAAAAGTTATGACTCTAAAAAGACTTGACGAGTTATATTCAACAACTGGTCATGTGGGATTTAGAATTGATAAAAGAGTAGATGGGAAATTAGCTCTACCTGAAGCAATTAAAACGCTAAGAATGGCATAAGGGGCAAAATAATGAGAGTGAAGTTTTTAACTTCTCTCGTCGGTCCAAATATTAATTATCAGACTGGCGTGACTGAAGATATTATAAATAATGAAGGGTGTAGTTTAATTAAAAATGGTGTTGCTGAACCAGCTGATAAAAAAGCAAAAGAAATTTATGCACTTTTTTTAGATGATGAAAAATCAAAACAAGAACAAAAAGAAGAAGAAGAGAGACAAGCTGCAGCAATCTTAGAAAAAGACTTTTTAGAAAATAAAAGAGCAAATTTACAATCTGAAGTAGATGCAATCACGCATATTTTAGATGATGCTGTTGTTTATTATAAATCTTATGTTGATTTATTAGATGATTTAAATAAACAAGAACCTGAAAAAAAAGAAGATGAACAAAACCAAGGTGATGAAGAAAAATGATAGTTCAAAAAGTAGTTCCAACACAAACGGATATTGATAATATTTTATCTTTAGCAGTTGCAAAAAAATTTATAAAAGTTATTGATATAGAAGATGATACGGATATTCAAGATTTTATAAATTCTGCAATAACTGAAGCTCAAGATATTACAAATAGACAGTTTGCAAGTGCTACTTATGAAATGTATTTATCAAATTTCCCTGGGGAAAATTTTAAATTTCAAAAAAATCCAGTTCAAGAGATAGTATCAATTGAATATATGGATATTAATGGAGTGTATCAAACAATAGATTCAACATCATATTATTTATTTAATGAGTATGAAGTTGGAAAAATTGTATTTAATACTACTCCAAATGTACAAATAAAAAATCATAAACAAGCTGTGAGAATTACTTTTAAAAGTGGTTATACAACTAATTTTCCAGCGGATTTAAGACAATGGTTAAAAGTGAGAGTTTCTACTTTATATGAATTTAGAGAAGAACTAACAGCAGGTGTTTCAATTGCAAAAAATAATCATGTTGATTCAATTTTACAAAGATATAGGATAAGAAGTTAATGAGAGCAGGAGCTTTTAATAAATATATAGATTTTCTTTCAAAAAACAAAACTCCAGATGCAATTGGAGCTAGAAAAGTAGAGTTTGAAAATGTATTTAATCAGAAAGTTCCTGCAAGTATAAGAGATATTCAGACTACTGAAAAGTATTTTGACAATTCGGTTCTATCAAAAACGGAGTTAATTATTTCAGTTAGGTATAACTCATTGATTAATGAAAAATTAGTTATTGAATATCAGGGCAGAAAATATGAAATTATTAAAATAAACAATATTTATGCTCAAAATAAACAGTTATTAATCGCTGTAAAAGGTTTTGATAATGAGTGAAATCAAAGGTTTAAAAGAACTTTCAAAAGCTTTGAAAGCTTTTCCACAAAATGTTCAAAACAATATTTTAAATAGTGCAGTAAGAGCTGGGATTGTTACTATTCAAAAAGAAGCAAAAAAGAATGTTCCAAAAAGAAAAAGAAAATTAGAAAAAGCAATTGTAATCAAAAAAAGACGACCAAAAAACAAGAATCAAATCAAATATCAACTTGGGATTAAACAAGGTGGAGAAGATGATGCTTATTATGGACATATCGTTGAATTTGGTAGTTCTAAAATGCAAGCTGAACCTTATATGAGACCAGCTCTTGAATCAAAAGCAGATGAAGTAATAAATGAAGTTAGAAAAAAGATGTCTCAACGAATAGATAAAGAGATTGAAAGAAGTAAAAATGCTTAAACAATTTGTATATCAAAGTTTAAAAAGTAATGAAATTACAGCAATCGTAGAAGATAGAATATTTTCTAAAAAGATAGAAAGTGATACTGCATTTCCTGCTATTACTTATCAAAGAATTATTGACAATACAGAACAGCATTTAAAAGGTATGGATAAAGAAAAAGGTATTTTTCAAATATCTCTTTATTCAAAAGATGAGTTGGAACTTGAAAATTTATTTCAAGTTTTAAAAGAGAGTTTAAAAAATATAGCAATATATAAAAATGCAGTTGATGCCTATGAAAGTGATACAAAACTTCATAGTATCAAAGCAGATTATCAATTTTATAAAAAGGATTAAAGCATGAGTTTAGCAATTAGCGGTCAAGGTGCAACAATTAGTGTAAGTGTAGATGGAACAACTTTTATTGAAGTTGGCGAAGTAAAAACATTTGGGGGTATTGGTGGTGGAACGCCATCGGTTAAAGATGTAACACATCTAAAATCGAAAGGAAAAGAGAAAAAAGTAGGTTTGAAAGATGAGGGTCAAGTTACTTTTAGTGGAAATTATATAGAAGATGATCCTGGACAAGGAATGTTAGAAAATGCGAGAGGTGAGACTATCTCACTAACAATGAAAGTTGAATTAGATAATAAAAAAACACCAGAAGGTAAAGGGACTACTTGGGTTTTTGAGGTTTTTGTTTTAACATTTAAATCGGACGGTATTGGTGTTGATGAAACATTAATATTTGATTCAAGTTGTGAAATCACTGGTTCTGTTACAAAAACTAAGGCTTCGTAATGTTTTTTAAAAAAAATACTTTTAATAAAGAAGAGTTCATTAAAAAAAATACAATAAATAAATTTCCTTTTGAAAAAAAAGAAGGTTTATTTGTCAGTGAGCTAACAATTAAAGAGAAATTTTTAATTGAAAATAAATTGATTGAAAATGCTATTTCAGTAGAAGATAAAAAACTAAAAGTAACAGATGAATCATATTTTGATTCTATTTGCTTAAGAGTTTCTCTTGGATTGGTGGATGCTGATGGTAATAAAGTCTTTATCCCTGAAGAAATTAAAAATCTAAAAGATAAAGAATTTGTTGAGAGTGCAAATGAAAAGATTTTAGAGGTAAATAAAGTAAAAAAGTAGATGATAGGCGGTTTTTATTCCGTCTAGCATTAAATCTTGGTTGTACTGTATCAGAACTTGAAAACAAGATGTCATATAAAGAGCTTTGTGAGTGGTATGAATATTCACAAATTGAGCCTTTTTTATCTGATAGAGTAGAAATAATGTTAGCAAAAGAGATGCAACTATTTGCAAATGTAAATAGAAATCAAAAATCAAAACCTTTTTTAATTGAAGATTTTATGATAACAATTAAAAAAGAACCAAAAAAAGAGCAATCTTTAGCAGAACAAATCATTGAAGCAATGAATAATATTAAGAAAGGATAGTAATGGCTACAAAAATAGGTGGAGTATTAATTGATGTAGCTGCTGATGTATCAAAGTTAGTTGAGGGTATGACAAAAGCTCAACAAACAGTTGATAAAACAGTTAGCAATATAAAATCATCACTTGGTCCTCTAGCTGGTATTATCTCAGGAATAGTTTCAGTTTCTACTATGAAAAATATTATTGATACAGCTGATGCTATGGGAGAACAAGCTCAAAAATTAGCATTAAGCTCTGAAGCTTGGAGTAAATATACTTACATAGCCAAATTTGCAGGAGTTGAAATCTCAACTTTAGAGTCTGGTTTTTCAAAATTAATTGCAAATATAAATGACTTTAATCGTGATGGTGGTGGTGGAGCTGCTAAAGCTTTTGAAGAGCTAGGGATTAGTGCTTCATTTGCAAAAGAGAATTTTACATCAACTGAAAAAACTTTCGACATAATCGTTTCTAAACTTCAAAGCATGGACGATGGATATAAAAAAACTGCATTAGTTCAAGAGATTTTTGGAAAAGGTGCAGGTGATTTAGTAAGATATACCGACCTTGGAGCAGATGGGATTGAAAGACTTGGTAAACAAGCTGAAATAACAGGAAATATAATCTCTCAGGATTTTGCAAATAATGCTGGTGAGTTGAATGATGGATTAGATGCCCTTGGTTCAATTTCAACTGGTGTAGGAAATAAAATCATGACAGTTTTTACTCCTGCATTAGTAGAAGCAAGTAGAGCCGTTTCTGATTTTTTAGATATTCAAAGAGAAATGAGTGCTTTTGAACTAAACCAAAAAATACAAGAGACATCAAAACATATTAAAGATTTAGAAAATGACTTAAAGTCAGTTTCTCTTGGAGATAAACTTTTTGGAAATAGTGAGGATGGTAAAACATCTGCTGAATTAAGAGCTGCTAAAAATAATTTGAATGCATATAAAGAACAATTAGAACAAACATTAAAAGTTGAAGAAAAAATCTCAAAACAAAAACAAGATTCATTTAATGCAGGGAAGAATCAAGTTAATGAAGAAAATGAAGCTAAAAAACAAGTAGAAGCATCAAAAAAACATGCTGAAGAAAGAATAAAGCTAGAAGAAGATTTTAACAATAAATATAAACAAGCAACTATGAGTAAATATGATTATCAAGTCTCTTTACTTGATGCTGAAAAACAAAAATTATTGAATAATAAAATATCTGCTGTAAAAGTTGAAGAATGGTATCAATCAAAAATAAAAGAAGCAAATGAAACTAGGGTAAAAGAGCAGGAAGATAATGATAAAGAGATATTAGAAAAACAAAAACAATTTACTAATGAATATAATCAATCAGTAATGACACGATTTGATTATGAGAGAGAACAGCTCAATCAACAACGAAGTGAATTGAAAAAACAAAAACAAGATGAAGTAAAAATAGAAGAAATGTATTCTGCTAAATCTAAAGAAATAGCAGCAGATGAAGCTGAATATTATAAGAAAATGGAACAAGAAAAAAGAGAAGCTTCAAATGATTGGCATATGGGAATGGAAGATGCTGTTAAAGAGTACCAAGACAATGTAAATGATAACTATGCTCAATCTAAAATGTTTTTTGAAAGAACTTTAGATGGTATGAGTAGTTCTCTAGCTGATTTTGTGGTTGAAGGAAAATCTAGTTTCAGTGATTTTGCAAGAAGTTTGGGTAGTGATTTAGCAAAACTTGTTATTCAAAAACAACTTGCAGGAATAGCAGGTAATCTATTTGATAATAGTGGTATTTCTAGTGCTTTTAGTAGTATTTTTGCTTCTGCACATGGTAATGTATTTGAAGGTGGACATGATGTTGCATTTGCAACAGGTGGAGTTGTTGGGAGTCCTACATACTTTCCTATGACAAATGGTAAAACTGGACTTATGGGGGAAGCAGGACCTGAAGCAATTATTCCATTAAGTAGAGTTGGAAGTGATTTAGGAGTTAAGTCTATTCCTTCTAAAGTTGTTTTAAATATTCAAAATAATACTTCAAGTGAAATAACAGCTGACAAAATAAGTGAACTTACACAAAATAATCAAAATGGAGAAGCAGAAAAGGTTTTAACAATTGTAATGAATGGAGTAAGCAGAAACACAATGGGAATTCGAGATATTATCAAAGGGACTAGATAATGGCTATTTATCCTACTACTTTAAATATTGAAAGCTTTGATGAAAAAACTATTAAACCAGTTTCTACAAGTAGTTATAACAGTGGATATTCTCAAAAAGTTGCAAAATATACTAGAAAAATTCTAGCTTTTTCTTTTACACATGAGAATTTAACATTAGTCGAAAAAATAGAATTAGATACATTCTTTACAACAAATCAAGGTCTTAGTTTTAGTTTTGTTCATCCATTAACGGATGATGTATATGAAGTTAATTTTGAAATGGATGAAATCAATTTTTCATACGATAAAACAATGAAAACTTATAGCACTAAAATAGCTATAAAAGAGGTTTAAAAATGTTATCTGATATTACAAAAATAGAAAAAAACCAACTAAATAGCAACAGCGTTTGGCTTAGTATGTTGGAAATAAATATTCCATCTGTTGCAGAAACTCTAAGAATTGTAAATAACAATGAAGATATAACTTGGAAAAGTTTTACTTGGCTTAAATTCCCTTTTGAGCTTGATGAAATATCACAATCTGTGAATGCTGAAACTAGCCAGTTTCAAATAAAAGTTGGAAATGTAAAAAATATAATAGGTCAATATATTCGACAATATGATGCTTATGTAAAAACAAATGGTTTTGAAGCAATAACTGTCGTTTTATATATTGTAAATAGTAAAGATTTAGCAAATACAACACCAGTTTATAGCACAAACCTAATACTTACAACTTCAAATTTAAATCATTTAGAAGTTAGTTTTACAGTAAGTGCTAGGGATTTGTTCCGTGCTAGAACACCACAAACTAGAATGTTTCCTAACTCTTGTAGATTCAAATTTAAATCTACTCTTTGTGGATATTCAGGACCAGTATCTTTATGTGATAAATCACTTTCAAGATGCAGACAACTTGAGAATTCTAAAAGATATGGCGGTTTTCCAGCTATTGGGAATCAAGGAGTTTCAATATGATAAGTAGATTTATTGGTATTCCTTTCGTTTCTAAAGGTAGAACTTTTAGAGGGTGTGATTGTTATGGACTTGTAAAGCTTTATTATAAAGAAGTTTTAAATATTGAAATTCCTGAAACTGTAATTACAGCAGAACAACCAAGACGAACATTTGCAAATTATTTAAATGAGATTTCAAAAAACTGGACTTCAACAGTTCCATCTAAAAATGCAGTTGTTGCAATGGCTGTAAATGCTGAACATCCAACTTTAATAACTCATTTTGCAGTGATGATTGATGATAAAAGATTTATTGATACAAGGGAAAATATGAGTTCATATCTAACAAGTATTAATGATGAAAAAATAAAAAACCAAATAAAAGGATTTTACAAATGGCAACATTAACAACAATACTAAATCCTTTTAATCCAAATGAAAAAACAGTTCAAAGGATAAATCCATGTTTTATTTATGAGTGTTTAGTTCCATACAGTGAAGACATAGAATTTGTAGTATCTTTAAATGGGAATATCACAGAAAACTATGAATACAAACTAAAAGAAAATGACTTTTTAGTAATAGTTCCTATACCTGCAGGTGGTGGCGGTGGTGGTAAAAATGTAATTAGAATCGTTGCAATGGTAGCACTTGTAGTTGCTTCTCAGGGTTTAGCTGCTGGATTTATGGGAGCGACTGCAGGGATGGTGGGAGCTGGTGTTTATGGTGGAATGACTGGAGCTTTTATTTTGGGTGGTTTGCAAGCAGGGATTATTATTGGTGGTGGTATGCTAGTAAATGCACTTTTACCAGCTGCATCACCATCTGTTGCAACTTCAACAGCTCTTAGTGAAGTATCTCCTACTTATGCTTATAGTGGTGGTTCAAATAATCGTGAGGTTGGAACAACTCTCCCTATTATATTGGGAACAGCGAGAGTAACACCACCAGTTATTGCTAGTTATTTATCATTAGATGGTGATAAACAATATCTAAATATTCTAATGGCTGTAAATGATGGAGTTGTAAATAATATAAGTGATATAGAAATAAATAATCAAGCAATATTAAATTTTAATGATGTTGAATATTTTACAACTTTAGGAACTGAAAATCAAACAGCAATCGGAAATTTTAGAGATACTGCAACAACGATTTCATTAAGTAGAAATCTAAATGAATTAAATTATGAAACTACATATACAACAGTTTCAAACACTATAAATGAACTTGAAGTTGTTATGCTTTTTGGAAGTGGTTTATTTAGTATTTCAGATGATGGGACTTATTTAAATAAATCTGTATCTTTTGAAATAAGTTATAAAAAAAGCAGTAGTACAACTTGGATAACTCAATCTTATACCGTTTCAAATACTTATAAAACTTCAAAAAGATTAAGTTATAGATTTAAAAATCTTGAAGTAGATACTTATGATGTTAAGATAAAAAGAACAAGTTCTTATGATACCAATACAAGAGTTGCAAATGCTCTTAGTTTAGATTATATAAATGAAATAGTGTATGATGATTTTTGTTATCCAGGTGTTGCCTTACTTGCTATTAATGCAATGGCAACAGATCAATTAAATGGTAGTATTCCTACAATAACTTGTTTAGTAAATAATACAGGAACTGTAAAACAAAAAAATAACCCAGCTTGGGCTTGTTATGATTTATTAAAAAGAGAAGGGATTCCTGACGAAGATATTAACTTAACAAAATTCCAAGAGTGGGCAGATTTTTGTACTGCTAAAAACTTAACAGTTGGTTTATATTTAGATTCTCAACAAGAGCTTCAATCAGCTTTAAATATGATATCTGTTTTAGGTCGTGGGATTGTATTACAGTTTGGAAGTATCTTTACTCCAATTGTTGAAAAAGTAGTTGATATTCCAACTCAAGGTTTTTTATTCACTGGTGGAAATATTATTGATAGTTCATTTTCAATCTCATATATTCCATACAATGAACGAAGTAATACTATTGAAGTTACATACTATGATGAAACGGATAGTTATAAATCTAAAACAGTTCAAGTTCAATCACATGATTTTGATTCAAAAACCATGGAAATCAAATCTTCAATTAATTTATATGGTTGCACAAGAAGAGCAATGGCAGCATCTTATGCAAAATTTTTATTAAATAAAAATAGATACATAAGTGAAACTGTATCTTTTACAGCCTTTGTAGATTCCATTGCTTGTAATGTTGGTGATGTAATAAAAGTAGGTGTTAAGTATATGACAAATACTTTAGCAGATGGAAGAATTTTAGGAGTTGAAAATAATAATACATTAATACTTGACCAAGAAGTAGAACTTTTGGACAATGAAGATTATCAAATACAAATAAGATGTATAGATGATGAAATCATGACTATCAATATTCCTTCTGTTAATATGAATACTTTTTCACATAGGATAGAAATTGGAACTTTCCCACGGGAAATTAATAAATTTGATGTATATGCTCTTGGAAAACTTGATACAGAAGCAACAAATCTTTATAGAGTAACAAGTATTACAAGAGCTAGTGATCTAAAAAGAAAAATATCTGCAATTGAATATAACGAAGATGTTTATAATGATAGTGCAATTATTAATGTAGAACCAATAGTATTAATTGATAATACAACAAATATTCAAACCGAAGAAATCTTAATTCAAAAAAATGATGGAACAATAGATGAAATACTTGTTGTCTCTTTTAATGGTAATAAATTAACTAATACTATTTATTTAGATGGTAAAAAAATAGGAACTACAACAACTAATAATTTTGAAATCAAGAATCTTTTAACAAGAGGTAAATCTTATGAAATAAAAGTAAATGATAAAGCTATTTCATATACTTTTATAGGTCTTTTAGCAAAAATAGGAACACCAACAGATTTAAGTATTAATCTATTAGCTACTAATACAGTTATTTCATGGAGTCCAGTTGCATATGCTGCTGGATATAGAATATATCATAACAATGTAGTAATTGAAGATAATATTAAATCAAGTACATTTAACTATAAGCTTTTAAAAAATGGTACTCATACTTTTAAAGTAGAAGCTTTAAATGTAGGGTTAAATCCAAGTGATGCAATTGAAGAAAGTATTGTAGTTGATGTTCCACTTTCTCCAAATGTTAGTGTTGCATATAAAGGTGAGAATGTACTTATAAAATGGGAAGAGTCAAATTCAACTTATCCAATTTCACACTATATTGTAAGCCATGATGACCTTACAACAATAGCAAAAACAACAACATATACAACCAAGGCAAATTGGAATTCAAAGAGTATTACTATTCAAGCTGTTGATATTGCAGGAAATGTTTCTACAATCAGAACAGCTACTTCTACAATAGCCCTTCCAACTGTAACTGAGGTTACTTCAAAAGTTATAGATAACAATATTTTATTGTATTGGAAGCAAACAGCAAAAACTTTACCAATAGCCCATGTGGAAATAAAAAAAGGTGAAACTTTAGCAACTGCAGAACAAATAGGAACAAATAATTCAACCTTTGCAAACCTTTTTGAGTCTAAAAGTGATTACTACACTTATTGGATAACACCAGTTGACTCTGCAGGAAATAAAGGAGATAGTTTATCCACTACAGCTCTTGTAAATGAACCACCAGACTATACTCTAAATGCTCAATGGTTTAGTGACTTTTCTGGTACAAAATATAATTCATTTTCTGAGTCAAAGAAATTATATTTAGGTATTAAAAATGAGACTTTTGAAAATCACTTTATTGTAAATAATTGGAGCTCAGCACAAGAGCAAGTAAATGCAGGTTATTTGCTTTATGCACAACCATTTGCAACTACTTCATATTATGAAGAAGTGTTTGATTATGGAACTGTTTTAGCTTCAACAACTGTTACAGCAATTCTTGATTATGAAAGAATAGGCAATGGTGGATTCCAAATAGATATTTCAATTAGCGAAGATAATACTAATTGGACCTTATATAGTAATAGCTCAAAAGTTACTACTTCAAACTTTAGATATGTGAAAGTAAAAGTTAGTTTTATAGGAAGTGTAAATGATGCCTTTATCGTAAATACAATGGAGGTAAAACTTGATTCTAAAATCAAAAGTGATAATGGAAAAACAACAGCAAAAGATAGTGATGTACATGGAACAATAGTAAATTTTAATAAGTCATTTGTTGATGTAGTAAACATATCTATTACTCCACTTGGAACAACCTTAAAAAATTTTATTTGTGATTTTACAGATGTTCCAAACCCAACTTATTTTAAGGTGTATATATACGATATGAATGGAAATAGAATAACAAGCGACTTTACTTGGTCAGCGGAAGGATATTAATATGAATGCGAATTGGATTTTACCTGTACTAACTTCAAACTATGCTAATTTTTTAGCAGAAATGAAATCAAGAGATGAAGATATTGCTATTTGGTTTGACAATACAACTTCTGAAAATTTACCAAATAAAACTAAACGATGGAATAGCTCAGGTGGTAAATTTGAGATATGGGATGGAACTACTTGGAGTGATTTATCAAATCTATATGAAATAAAAGTAAGAGATAGTGATAAGTTAAATGGTCAAACTGCATCATATTATGCAGTAGCAAATCATGGGCATACTGCTGCAACAACAACAGCAAATGGTTTTATGAGTTCTACTGATAAAATAAAACTTAATAATATTGCAGAAGATGCAAATAACTATTCTCATCCAACAGGTGATGGAAACTTGCATGTACCTGCAAATGGAATAGCAAACAATGGTAAATTTTTACAAGCAACATCAGTTGCAGGAGTTTATATTTGGGCTTCTCTTCCAACTTCAAGCTTATCAACTTTAGGGATAAATGCAACAGCAGCAGAATTAAATATTTTAGATGGAGCTACTGTTTCAACAGCAGAATTAAATATTTTAGATGGAGTTTTAATCACAGCTGAACAGTTAAATTATTTAAGTGCATTAACTGGAAATGTTCAAACACAATTAAATGCAAAAGCAGCACTTGCAAGCCCAGCATTAACAGGAACTCCAACAGCACCAACCGCTACAGTTGGTACTAATAATACACAAATAGCAACTACTGCATTTGTATTGGCAAATATTACAAATACAGTAGTAGGCACTGCAAATGCTGGGTTATCTGCAGGTGCAATTGGAAGTTATACACATGCCTCAATAATCAGTGGAGCACTACTCTCTTTAGGTGGTACCATAGCTGGTAGTGGGATTAATGCTGGTAATTCAAAACTTACTGGGGGGAGTGTCTTGACAGGTACATGGAGATATATGGGAAGAGGTTCAACCTCTCAAAGCACAGAGTCTTATGGACTTTTCTTAAGAATTGCATAAAGGGGAATATAATGATTTTTACAAAAATTAAAGATTTAAAATATAGTAAAGAAGATAATTCTTTTATAGATTTACTTGCTACTTGTGAAGAGTATGGGGAAATTCCAATGACTCTTAATTTAGTAGATACGGAAGATTTACATTATTTTGCAACTGGTACTTTTGATGAAGATAAAAATGAGATTTTAATACCACTTGAAGAGTACTGTAAAAAGCAAAAAATAGCTCCTTATGTTGAGCCAGAGCAAGTTGTAATTATTCCTAATTCAATTACACCTCTTCAAGCAAAATTACAATTATTAGATGAGGAATTACTTGATGAAGTTGAAGTAATGGTTAAAGTTGATAGAAAAATAGAACTTTATTGGACAAATGCTCAGAACTTCTATCGAAATGATGAAATCCTTTTAGGTATGGCAACAGCTCTTGGATTAAGTGATGCACAACTTGATGATTTATTTTTACAAGCGAGTAAATTATGAGTAAAGATCTAATAGAAAAATTTGAAAATGATAGAAAAAAAAGAAGCAGGTTAAATAGGATTTTACTCATCTTTGACCAGATGTGTAATGTTATATTTTGGGATGGAAGTCAAGATGAAACAGTTAGTTCTCATATTGGTAGAAGAATAGAAAAAGGTGAAGCGACATGGTTTGATAAAAAACTTTGTTGCTTTTTAAAAAGATTAGAAAAAAATCATTGTGAAAAAAGTTTAGGAGAGTAGAGTGAATTTAAATGTAAATGATTTAGCAACAATCGTAAAAGTATATTTTGTAGTGGTATATAGTTTGGTAATTGTTGCTTTAGATTATGCCGAAATACCACATAAAGCATTTTTTGTTTTATGCATCTTGATGTCTGCGGACATAATAACAGGAATAATAAAAGGATTTACTCTTAAAGAGCTTTCTTCTCGTCCTATTGTTACAGGTATGCTTAGAAAAACAGGATTGCTATTAGCTATTTATTTTATTTTTTTAGGAGTTTCAGTTATCAAAGAGTTTGGTTTTATAGGTAATTTAGCTTTAGGTATGTTTATTTTGGCTGAATTAATATCAATTCTTGGAAATATTATTGCAGTTAGAGAAAAACAAAGAATAAGTGAACATGATGCATTGATAGTTATTAGTAATGTTTTAAAAGATTTATTTCAAAAAAGGGGGAAAACAGAATGAATCCAATAAAAATATTTTTCGATAAATTCAAAATTTATTTTTTTGTAGCGTTTATATTAGCTTTTATTTATTTCTATTCTCAAAATCAAAGTCTAAAAACAGATTTGAAAATAAAAAGTGATGATCTAGTTGAACAAAAAAATATAAATGATTTAACTATAAAAGCCTATGAGCAAACTTTAGAAATTGAAAAAGAAAAAAATACTTTTGAAATTACAACACAAAAAGAAAAAGAGCCACTAATAAAAATAAGTGAAAAAGTAAAACAAGAAGTTCAAAATGTGAAAAAATATAAGGAGGTAAAACAAGATGAAAAAGAGTGTCCTAAGCTTGGTACTTTTAAGCTTTAGTTTTTTATTTGTTGGCTGTTCTAGTAAAGAGCCACAAATAGTTTTTAAGCCAAAGGTGGAGTGTTTCAAATTTGAAAAATATGTATTTAGCGAACAAGTAGATATTGAAGCACCAGAATATATTCTTAACTTAGCAAAATTAAGAAGTGAAGAACTAAATGGTGGGATTGCTTTTTATGAATCTCAAATTGATAGATATATTGCTTGGTGTAAAGGGCAGGAAGAAAAGGCAAAAGAGGTAAATAAATGAAAATGATAACAGTAGCAAACGCAATAGAAGTTGGTGTAAAAACTTATTCAAATGAATATGAAGATGCGATTAATGTATTATGGAAACATAATATTCAAATAACTCCAGAGATAGATATTGTATCTTTCTTGATAGCTCAATCAGTTCAAGAAAGTAGATTTGATACTAAAGCTGTAAGTCCAATGGGTGCAGTGGGAATTGCTCAATTTATGAAAGCAACTGCTACACAAATTGGTGAAGAGTTAAAAACTAAACTAGCATTATTTAAAGATGGATTTGATAGAGAAAATCCAGAACAATCAATTTGGGCTCAAATTTACTATATGAATAAACTTTTTAAAGTTTGGGATTTAGGAAGAACAGATGAAGAGAGATTGAAACTTGCTTTTGCTTCATATAATGCAGGAATTAGAAATATTTTAAGAGCTCAAAAAAAAAGCGGAAATAAAAAGTTTTGGAATGAAATAAAATTATCTTTACCTTTAGTCACAGGCGATAATGCAAGAGAAACAATTGGATATGTAGATTATATTTTCAAGTATGCTACTGATGTTCAAAAGTTTAAAATTAAGATGCATTAATTTTTTTTGTAATCTTAGGTTACAAATAGGTAATAAAAATAAAAAAAGGTAAGAGATAAAAATCTCTTACCTTTTCGATACAGTAGTGCTTAGTGCTTATTCAGCTACTGATACTTCTACTGGTGTACCTTCCCAGATACCGTGTTTTGTACAGTAACCGTGAGCTACTAAGTTTAATTTACTTCCAGTTGGAATAATTGTAAATGTAGTTGTGTTATGAGCTTTAACATTTCCTAGTGTTCCTGGAACATAAGAAGCTTTAGCTAATTGAATATCCCCATTATATAAAGTTACAGATTCAATATAATGATCAAAATCATCTGGATGAGTATATTCGTTACCCATTTTTACAGTTACTTCAAATGGTTCACCTTTTTTTGCATTTGATGCACAGTGAATAAATGGACTGTGTCTATCTATTAAATCTTTTTTAGCTTCTCTTTCAACAGTATCGATATCAACATATTTGTTAATTTTTGGCATAGTATCTCCTAAATTTAATTATTTAAGGAAATATTATACAATAATTTTTTTAAAATAATTAAGATATTTTTTATCCTCTTTGTAATTTATTCAAAAAAGACAAATCACCGTGTATATTTTGCTCATCTTTGATATAATAGGATATGAATAAAGAAGAATATTTTATAAAACAATTTTCAAATAATAAAATTATTGGCGATGATGGTGCTTTTATTGATGGTTTTGTTTACTCAATGGATGCTTTTTTTGAAAATGTTCATTTTAAAAAAGAGTGGATGAGTTTAAAACAAATTGCTTATAAATCAATGATTGTAAATATTTCAGATGCAATTGTAATGAATGCAATTCCTCTATATGCACTTCTAAGTGTGGCAATTCCAAAATCATATACAAATGAAGATTTAAAAGAGTTAGTAAAAGGATTTAAAAAAGCAGCTAAGAAATTTGACATTCAAATTATTGGTGGAGATACAATCTCAAATGAAAAACTTGATATTTCAATAACTATAATTTCAAAAACATCAAATCCAGTTTTAAGAAGTGGTGTCAAAAAAAATGATTTGATTTGTCACACTGGGATTTTGGGTTCTTGTAAAGAAGATTTACAAAAACTTTTTGAAAATAAAGAGGTTTCTAAAAAATCAAAATTTATAAAACCAAAATTAAAACCATACTTTTTTTATGAAATTGCGCCATATATTACAGCTTCAATGGATATTTCAGATGGACTATTTTTTGAATTAGAAAAATTATCAAAAGCAAGTTCTGTGGGATTTGAGTTTTTTAATGAAATAGATGAAAGTATTGGCAGTTCAGGGGAAGAGTATGAAATTCTTTTTTCTTTTGATGAGAAGAATTTAGAAAAAATAAATAAAATTGCAAAAAAACATAAAGTAGATTTAAATATATTTGCAAAAGCTATAAAAGGCAAATATAGAACTGCTTGTAAAAATCATCATTTTTAAAATATAAATAAAATAAGGAAAAATATTTGGAACAATTACAAAGATATTTAAATCACTCGAAAATTGATGTGGTTTTTAAACAAAACAAAGATGATTTCGTAGTTACGGAAATCCCACTTTATGAATTTTCAGGTGAGGGTGAACATTTAGTTTTAAAAATTAGAAAAAAAGATTTAGCAACTTGGGATGCAATAGAAATACTTGCAAAATATCTAAATTGTAGCTCAAGAGAGTTTGGATATGCAGGACTTAAAGATAAAAATGCTATGACTGTTCAATCAATTTCAGTTCATAGAAAATATGAAGAACAATTAAAATCTTTTCAAAATGAAAACCTAAAAATACTTGAAACAACTTACCATAACAACAAAATCAAAGTAGGGCACTTAAAAGGAAATAAATTTTTCATTAGACTTAAAAGAGTTGGTTCTATAGAAAAAAGAAAAATCGAAGAGGCTTTAGGTTCAATCGTAACTCATGGAATTCCTAATTATTTTGGTTTTCAAAGATTTGGAATTGAGGGTGATAATTATAAAAAAGGTAAAGATATTATTGATGGAAAACTAAAAGAGAAAAGAAGGAATTTAAAGCAAATGTATATCAATGCTTATCAAAGTTATCTTTTTAACTCTTGGCTTTCAAAAAGAATTGAAATATCAAAATTAATTGAAGCGTTTGAGCCAAAAGAGATTTATCAAAAATTAAATCTTCCACTTGATATTGTAAAACAGATGAAAAAACAAAAACATCCTTTTAAAGTAATGACTGGTGATTTATTATCTCATTATCCTTTTGGAAAAATTTTTACAATTGAAAATTTAGAAGAAGAATCGCAAAAATTCAATGAAAGGGATAGAGTTCCAACAGGACTTTTAAGTGGAAATAGGGTTAAAAACTCAGTTGACTTAGCTTATGAAATTGAAAAAGAGTTTGAAGAAAAAACAGGTGAAGATGGTGCAAGAAGATTTGCTTGGATTTTCCCTGAAGATATTTCAAGTAACTATAAAGAAGAAAAAAACTGGATGGAGATACAATTTTATCTTCCAAAAGGTTCATACGCAACTGAAGTAATTGCTGAAATAATTCATTAATAATTAAATAAATATAAAATGTATTAAGTTAGAATAAGTTAAACTCCTTTAAAGTATCTAAAAAATAAAGGAAGTTTAATGTCATACGAAGAGTTAATTGCCCAATTATGTGAAGTTATAAAAGAATCAGAGATTAATGCTCAATTAATTTATGATAATACAGAATCAATTGAAGAAATGATAAACAATTTAGAACTGCCTTTACATAAAAAAGATAAAGTAATAAACAAAATTTCTGATATTTTTGGTTTATTACAACATCAAGATTTACATAGACAAAAAATAGAAAGAGTTGTAAATTTTGTTTGTGAGAAAAATGATATAGATAAAAGCCAATATAATCTAGCACCAAGTGCTAAAAACATTGACTCATGTGATGAGATGTTGTCTAATGATGAGTTAGAAGCATTGATAAAACAAATGCAGTCTTAGAATAAAAGAAGTTTTCTTCTTTTATCCCAATTTATTTATTTCAACTATTTTTTTTTATATTATTAAGATTAGTAAAAATTTTAAAAGTATCTATTTCAACTTCTTTTGCTTTTTTATTCAAAGTTTCATTCGAGTCTTTATTTGAATTTGCATCAACTAAATCTTGCAGATTATTATGGAATTTCTTATTTAACATATCTATATTATTTATTATTTCCATATCAACTTTTTTAGTTGAATTAATCTGATTTTCACACCACTGTTTTAAACTTTGGTTTTCTTCTATTTTAAATGATTTATAATCACCTAATTTTGCATATACTTTATCTTTTGTATTTAATACTTCTACTTTTAATAAAGCAGTATCGTAAACTAAATCTACATCAGCAACTTTATCTAAAGAGTCTTGCAAAAATGAAGCTTTAGCAGCAGCTGTTACTAAAGAGTTTGACATATTAGCAATATTTTCAGCCATAGTTGAAATTTGATCTGCAACTTGTGCATTTTTTTGAGTAGCTTGATCTAATAAATTAATAGCATCATTAATTTGAACTATTCCTTTTTCTTGTTCTTTTGAAGCACCAGCAACTTCATTTATTGTCAAAATTGTATTTGAAATATTCTCATTTAATTCTTTATATCCTTCAATCATATTATCAGATATATTTTTACCTTCTTTAGCTTTTCTGCTAGCTAATTCAACAATATTTTTAATTTCTCGAGCTGCTTCTGCACTTCTATTTGCTAGGTTTCGCACTTCTGCTGCAACTACTGCAAATCCTTTTCCAGCTTCACCAGCAGTTGCAGCTTCTACGGCTGCATTTAAAGAAAGAATATTTGTTTGGAATGCAATTTGATCAATTACTTCAATAGCTTCATTTATTGAGCTTACTTCTTTATTTATTTCATCCATTGATTTAGCAGTTTGATTTGCCAAATCTTGTCCATTTCTAGCAGATACTGTAACATTTTGAGCAAGTTGTGACATTTTATTTGTTGCTAATGTATTTGCTTGAATTGTTGATGTTATTTCTTCTAATGCTGCTGCTGTCTCTTCTAGTGATGCTGCTTGTTGATTTGAAGAAGTTGACAGATTATTTGAAGCACCTGAAAGGGTTTGAGTACTTTCATTTAATGCATTTCCTGTATTCATAACCATTGCTAAAATTTCAGAAGTATTATTTCCTACAAGTTTAATACCAGCTGTTAATGAACCTAAGTTCCCATAAATTCCATCATCATCTATTTTATAATCAAATTTTGATTCTGAATAATATCTTAATGTTTCATTGATTTTATCTAAAGTATCTTTTGTACTTAAAATCATAGAATTTAATCTATTTTTTAAATCTTCAACATGTGGGTTTGATGCTTTAGCATTTACTTTATATACAAAAAATCCATTTGCAGTTTTTTCTAAAATATCACTTGCTTCTTCTATTACAATAGCATCTTGTTTTAAACCAGCTCTTACTTTATCCATGTAAGCATTAAATAAAGTTGCAACTTCACCTATTTCATCTTTTGATTCAACAGCTAAAGATATATTTGTATCATTAGAATGTAATAGATTTTCAAATCCATGTTTTAATTTTTCAATTGGATTAGTAGCTCTTCTTACTATAAAGAAAATTAAACCAATAGTTATAAAAGCTAATACTACAGATATTATTGAAATTTCTGTAATTAAAGCTCTTATTTGTATATCAGCTTCATCTAATGAAAAAGTTAAATCCATTACTCCAATTACATCACCTTCATTTTGATTACCATGACACATTAAACACTCTTGTGTTGCAATCATAGGTTTTATCATTCTTATATTGTGACCATTTTCATTATGTGTTTGTAAAAGTAAAGGTTGTTTAGAATCAAATGTACTTAAAACTTCTTTATCTGTTGTATATGGAATACTAGAAGGATATAACTCCATTAAAGATTTACCTTTTGCAACAGTTAAGTTTTTAACACCTTTGATATGTCTTGCATCTTCTTCTGCTTTTGCTATTTGTACAGGATCTCCTGTATTCATTGCATTTCTTAGACTTTGAAACATCGCAGCATTTAACATCTCTAGATTCTCTTTTGTTTTTTCAATAGAATCTTTTGTCACTTTAGATGTTGTAAAATATACAACTGTAATACTACTTAGCGACATTAAAATAAATAGAGCAACAATTATCTTATTACTTATTTTTTTTGTTATTAATTCAAGCATGACACCAGCCTTTTTTGTTTAAGTGTATTTATTATATAATGAACTTCATTTATTAAATATTAATTAAATATTAAATTCAAGATTTTATAAGATAAAGAGTTAGAATAATGATAGTCGGGCTTATAGGAAAAATAACAAAGAAAGAACCAACGTTATTAAATGTAAATGTAAGTGGAATAATTTACGAAGTTTTTGTTTCAATAAATTGTAGTTCAAAAGTTATTTCTGATGAAGTAAAGCTTGAAATCACTCATATAATTAGAGAAGATTCTCAATCTTTGTATGGATTTTTAGATGTAAATGAAAAAAAACTTTTTGATACGGTTATTAAAATAAATGGTGTAGGTCCGAAAGTTGCCCTAGCAATTTGTTCTACATTTACACCAACATCTTTTGCACAAATTGTAAATGATAATGATGTTACAATGCTAAAAAGAGTTCCAGGACTAGGTCCAAAAGGTGCAAGTAGAATATTAGTTGAGCTTTCAGGGTTTATAGTTGATTCACATGATGGAAGTGATAATACAGCATTCTCTTCTTCATTTGAAGCAGCACTTGCATTAGAATCTTTAGGATTTAAAAAAGATTTAGTTTCAAAAGTATTAAAAACTTGTGTGAGTGGAAATACAAGTGATTTAGTAAAAGAAGCATTAAAAAAATTACAAAAATAAAATATATTTATAAAAAAGGAATTTGATGAAGATAGCTATAGTTTTTGGTGGAGTGAGTTTTGAACATGAAATCTCAATAGTAAGTTCAATTGCTATGAAAGATGTATTAAACAATGAATTAATTTATCTATTTTTAGATGCATCGAGAGATTTATATTTAATCCCTACGAATATTATCAAATCAAAATTGTTTAGCACGGGTGAATATAAAAAATTTGACAAGGTTTATTTCCAAAAAGGTGGCTTTTACAAAAAAGGTGGACTTTTTTCAAAAGAACAAACTATTCCTTATGATGTTGTTTTAAATCTTTCTCATGGTGGAGATGGAGAAGATGGTATTTTATCATCTGTTTTAGATTTTTATAATATTCCATTTATTGCTCCAAGAACTGAAGCTTGTGTAGTTAGTTCAAATAAATTTTTAACAAAAGGTTATGCTTCAAGTGTTGGAGTTAATACTTTAGATTATAAATATTTTACAAAAGGTCAAAAAGTTACTGTTGATTCATTTCCAGTTATTTTAAAACCTGTAAAACTTGGAAGTTCAATTGGTGTTTCAATTGTAAAAAATCAAGAAGAGTTAGAATATGCTTTAGATGTTGCATATGAATTTGATAATGCAATTATAATTGAGCCATTCCTTAGTGGAGTAAAAGAGTATAACTTAGCTGGAACAAAAGTAAATGGAGAGTTTAGATTTTCTATTATTGAAGAGCCACAAAAAGCTGAGTTTTTAGATTTTGATAAAAAATATTTAGATTTCTCAAGAACTTCAAAAGCTTTAGAAGTTGATTTAGGAGAAAAATTAAATGAAGAAATAAAAGAGTCATTTAGAAGACTTTATAATACTTTATTTGAAGGCTCAATCATTAGATGTGACTTTTTCGTTGTAAATGATACTGTATATTTAAATGAAATAAATTCAATTCCTGGGTCTATGGCAAATTATCTATTTGAAGATTTTGCAACTTTATTTAATGATGTAGCAAATACGCTTCCCCTAAAAAAACATATTCCAATAACTTATGAATATGTAAATAAAATACAAGCTACTAAAGGAAAATAAGTTTTGGCAACAAAAAATCTGATTGTTGATAATAAAAATTTTGATATTTCTTATGAAATAGTAAATCCAACAGCTACAAAAGATATAATTTTTTTACATGGTTGGGGTTCAAATAAGGATATTATGAAAAATATTTTTTCACCTTATTTGAAAGATTTTAGACATATTTATATTGACTTACCAGGATTTGGGAAAAGTTCAAATGATTATGTATTAACAACACAAGATTATGGCAAAATTGTTGATGAATTTTTGAATCTTTTAAGTTCTTCAAAAGATATAATTACCGGTCACTCTTATGGTGGGAAAGTTGCAGTTTTATTAAAGCCTAAAAATCTAGTACTATTAAGTAGTGCTGGAATTTTAGAAGAAAAACCTTTTGATGTAAAAGCAAAAATCTTTTTGGCAAAGATTTTTAATGCTTTAGGATTAAGAAATATTACAAAAAGATTTAGAAGTAAAGATGTAAATACAATGAGTGAAAATATGTATGCAACTTTTAAAAATGTTGTAAATGAAGATTTTTCATCATATTTTTCAAACTTCTCAAATAATTCTTTAGTTTTTTGGGGAGAAAAAGATACAGCTACTTCTTTGGAATCTGGAAAAAAAATGGCATCATTACTAAAAAAATCAACATTTACATCTTATGATGGAGATCATTTTTTCTTTGCAAAAAATGCAAAAAATATAAGTGAGAGAATTGAAAATGGAATACTTTAATATTATTACGCACATTATTTTAATAATGAGTTTAGGTTGGTATTTAATTACTAATCTTCAATGGTATAACTATAAATTAGAAAGAGTTATCCTAAAACATCACAAATGGCAATGGCATATTACATATTTTTTATCACCTATAGTTCTTTTTTATATTATTCCTGAACCTTATTATGCAATTTATTTTTATCTTATATATATGACAAGTTTTGTTTTATGGAATAAAAAGTTAGATAAACCTCTTGTTTTAACATCACGTGTTAAAAGATTTTTAGCAATATTACTTTTTATAACATTTGCAATGACAGCACTTTGTTTAGCAAGTCCTGATTGTACAAATATGTTTATTTTTATTCCATTGATTTTAGTTTACGTTATTTCTTCAATTATGGAAAAAATATTTTTTATCTCTTTTAAACATAAAGCAAAACAAAGATTTCAAAGTATTGCAGGATTACGAACAGTTGCAATTACTGCTTCATTTGGAAAAACATCTATTAAAAACTATTTATATCATGTTTTGAAAAAGAAGTATAAAACTTATAAAACACCAAGAAGTGTAAATACAATAGCAGGAATTGTACTTGATGTAAATAAAGATATTCCACTTGATACACAAATATATATTGCAGAAGCAGGGGCTAGAGTAAAAGGTGATATTGAAGAAATTACAATGTTTTTAGAACCTGATATTTGTGTTATAGGAAGTGTTGGAGAACAACATATTGAGTATTTTAAAACCCTTGATAATATAATCCATACAAAAATGGAAATTTTAAAATCTCCAAAAATGAAAATGGGATTTGTTCATGAATCGGTTCCAATTAAACCATATCCAGCTATTACAAAATACCCAAATAATCTGCATATTACAAAAAGTAATTTAGATGGAATTTGGTTTGATGTTGAAGTTGCCGGAAATATAGAACATTTCCATGCTCCAATTTTGGGAAGTTTTAATGCTATAAATTTAACAGCAGTTATTTTAGTGTCTCATTATTTAGGTATGAGTATAAATGAAATAAAAATGGCTCTTTGCACTCTTCCTCAAGTTGAACATAGACTTCAAAAAATAGAAGCAGGCGGAAAAATCATAATTGATGATTCTTTTAATGGAAATCTAGCTGGAATGCTTGAAGCTGTAAATATTTGTTCAACTCATACAGGAAGAAAAGTAATTATAACTCCTGGACTTGTTGAATCAACAGATGAAGCGAATATCCTTTTAGCAAAAGAGATAAATAAAAATTTTGATTTTGTAATTTTAACTGGAAGTTTAAATACACATCTGTTTAGTGCAAATATCGATAAAGAAAAAGTATATGTTTTAAAAGATAAAGCATTAATGGAAGCAACTTTAGCAAAAACAACAAGATCTGGTGATTTGATTTTATTTGCAAATGATGCTCCAAACTTTATATAAAATCTAGGATAAAAATGGAACATTTATACGCGCCATGGCGATATGATTATGTGAGTGAAGAAAAAATAGAGGGTTGTGTTTTTTGTCATATATCTAATAATATAGCTGATGAAAAAATGCAAGTTGTATTTTTTGATGAATATTGTTATGTGGTTATGAATAAATTTCCATATAGTCCAGGTCATATGATGGTTGTTCCTTTTTTTCATAATTCAAATATTGAAGATTTACAAGATGATGTTTGGTTACAAATGAGTAAACGTGTGCGACAAGGAGTAAAGCTTTTAAAAGAAGTTATGCCATGTGAGGGTGTTAATATTGGTATGAACTTAGGAAAGGCAGCAGGTGCAGGAATAGAACAACATGTACACTATCATATGCTTCCAAGATGGAATGGAGATACAAATTTTATAAGTACACTTGGTGGAACAAGAGTATATCCAGCTTCATTTGATGAGATTTTTAAAAAACTAAAAGATAATGCTTCTAAATACTTTATATAAATAATTATAATTTAATAATAGTAACAAACTAAAAGAGTAAAATAGCTCCTAATTTTTTTAGGAGTTTATATATGAAAGAGTTCATAAAAAGTTTTTATAAAAATAACTTTGTTTACAATGGAACAGAGAAGTTATCAAAACTTACTATTTTTTTTATTATTTTATTGGATATATTAATTTATAGCACTTTAAATCTTGGAATTGATTTTCAAACAAGAGTTCTAAATAGCCCAACAGTTACTTTCCCATACAAATGTCGTGATGTTATAAATAGTACAAATATTGATGATTTTAATGCATATTTTTATTCAAAAGATAGTTATAACAACTATTATTACGATGATAATTATAAAGAAATAAAAGATTCTTTAATAGATAATAGATGTTCTATTTCAAATACAAAAATAGAAGAAGTTAAAAAAGAACATGATATTAAACAGCTCATTATTGCTCAAAATGAATTATTAAATAGTGAAAATAAAATAAATAATGAACTTTACTACATAAAAGAAAACTACAACACAGTTTTATTTGAAAAACTCTCTTCTCAAAATACAGATAAATCAATTATCAAAGATAATCTAACAACTCAAAATGTAAAAGAAAGATATGTAACTTATGAAAAAGAGTTAGCAAAAATCCAAAAAGAAAAAGAGGATTTTTATAAAACATTTTCTGAGTCAAAAAGTGTAAAAGATTTAATTTCTTATGTAAATGATAATAATGTACAAATAAATGATGACATAGAAGAAGCAAATAAAGCATACAGCTTAAAAATAGAATTAGTAACTTTGCTATTTTTATTTCCATTAGTTTTTGGATTTTTCTATTTAATGAAAAGATATTTACTAAAAGAAAAATATATACTTTATGTGATGTTTAAAAACATTTTTATAATAAGTTTAATTCCAACTTTTATCTCAATTTTTAGTTTAATATATGAATTTTTACCAAAAATATTTCTTGAAAAATTGATGCAATTTTTTTATGAACTTGAAATTCCATTTGTAGTTTATTATTTTGTGATTATAATTTTTGTTTTTATATTTGCTTTTTTAATAATAAAAGTACAAAAAAGATACAAAGAAAACAACAATAAACTAAAAAATAACAGTATAAGTAAAGTAGAGTCTTATAATAAAAATATTTGTAATAGTTGTGGAAATAGTGTTGATTTTAAAACAATGAATTTTTGTCCTTGTTGTCAAAATCAACTAAAAATAGAGTGTAGATTTTGCCAACACAAAACAATAAAAGGATTATCTTATTGTAGTAATTGTGGGCAAGATATCAGCATTTAATTTGCCTATGAAATGTAGGTATTAACCTACATTTCTAATATTTACCTTGATAAAAGCCAGAAAATAAAAGAATATCATCACTGTTTTTATTCTCTAAATCATTAATAATTAAATCTTTTAATATAGTTGCAAGTGCTGGACCAAATGTCATACCAAGCCAACCTAAACCCATTCCATAGATTAGATTCTTATATTTTTCATCTCTTCCAATTAAAGGCATATCATTAGGTGTTAAAGGTCTAAATCCAGTCCATTCAATAATATTTTCCATTTCAAAAGGAATAGTATATTTTTTGAAGTTTTCTTTTATACTCTCTATTTGTTCTTTTACTACTCTATGATCTATTGAGCCAATTTCTAATTTAGAAGTAATTCTTATATCATCTCGTCTAGGTGTCATAACAATAAATAAATCAGCAAATAGTGTTGAAGTAATAGGCTGTAATTCTTTAGGCATTGTAAATGTTAGACTATAACCTTTAGCTGGAGTCATCATTAGATTTTGTTTTAGTTTATCAGCTAAAAGTGTTTGATAACCTGTTGACATTATGTATGTATCAGCTTCATAAGTATTTAGTGCAGAACTAATTGATTTTATTTCTTTATTTCCATATTCAATATTCATTATTCTTTCGTTTAATATAAACTCAGCACCATTTTCTTTTAAATATCTTTTTAGCTCAAGCATAACTCTTTTTGGGTCAAAGTGAGTATTTCGTTTAAAATGAATTACACCCTTTACATCATCAGTTACACAAGGTATGAAATCTTTTATTTTATTTTTCTCTATTACTTCAAATATATCATCATTTTTAATGGCATAGTCAAGTAACTTTTTATCATAACTACTTTGCTCTGTAAAAACAGATAACATACCCTTTCTATGAAAGTCAAAGTCTAATCCATCAACATTCTGCATCTTCTCATATAAGTCATTAGAGATATGCCCATACTTCTCAAATAAGGCTAATGTTCTTTTTAATCTATCTTTGTTTGCACTATTAACAAACTTCCAAAGCCATTTGTATATTTTAATATCTAAAGTAGGGTGTATATTAACAGGTGATTCACCTTTGAGCATAAGTTTTAAAGTGTTAAATACAATTCCAGGATTAGCAAGAGGTCCTTTGTCAAATGCAGATAATAAACCAGCATTACCAAAAGAAGTTGAATCAGTTATGTCACTTTCATCTATAATAGTAACTTTCCTACCAGCCTTAAGAAGTTCGTATGCAGTTGTTAAACCCATAATCCCTGCACCAATAATTATAATGTCTCGTTTCATAAATCAACTCCTTTAGTGAAGAAAAAACTATAAAACAATATACAATATTTATTCCAAAAGTAAATTATATTTTGCGTATGAAATGTAGGTAAAATAGCGAAATAAGTATTGTTTTTATGTGTACATACATTTCATAAGCAAAATACATGTGAGGTATTGTTTAAAATGTATGTATTTTCTAAAAGCTTTTTTCTCCATATTTAGCCCATATTATCGGCTTTTATTCCCTTTTTCTAGTGCGGTTGTTAAAATGTAAGTGTATTGAACTTTACTATACACAATCTTTAACTTTATTCAACATCTTTTTATACATCTCTTATCAGCATATAATTACCACAAAATAGAACTTTATCCTTTTTTCAAGACTCATTTTATTTTTGAAATTTAAAAGAGTGAAGCGGTTGTAAAAGTAGTGTAATACAACTTGAGCAATACAACTAATACAACTGTAGCAATACAAGTAAAAATTTTAAAGTTTTGCTGATAAAATGTAGGAATATTACTTACATTTTACAAGCAAATAATTATAAAAATTAGTTTTCTATATATTCTAAAATATATGCATCTTTTGTTTTTTTAGTTACTCTATCTTTTATAATTTTTAACCTCAATTTAACTTGTTCTTTACTATCAGCCTTTTTAATTAGCTTCATCCTTTCTTGAGGTGTTAATATAGAAGAATTTGCTGGTTGACTAATACCTACAATTTTAAACATTTTTCCATCTCTTACGAAATTATAATATTCAAGTGTATATATTTCTGTAACTTCTTCTTCAATATCTTGAAGATTCGGAGCAATATAATCAAATTTCGAAATATCATTTTTTGTAAGAGTTTTATGGTCTACTGTTTTATATACTTCATTATCTTTTAATATGGCTAAGGTTTCTTTTTTAGGAGTATTTATTGAATCTTGAATTGTTTTATTTTGGAGTAAAACTTTATTAACTTCGTGAAGTCTATCAAAATATTGTTTTGTTGCTTCTCTTTCATTATTTCTATCGTTTCTTTCGTTTTGGTTATCTAGATTTTCAAGTTCTTTCATTTTAATCTTTTCATGGGATTGAATTTGTTCATTTAGATGATTGATATATTCATTAGCACTAAAACCTCCAACAACGAGACTTGCAATAGTTATAAGAGTCCACATTTTATGTTTACTGTCCATACTCATTATAGTCTCCTTACTAAATATATCACTAAAAATCTCCAAACAACCGTGTTTCAATTGAAACCGTAATACTCTTTCCTGTTCACTAAATGCTATCTCAAATTTACTTTCAAGTTCATTTAAAAGTTTTTCAAAGTTTTTTTGATGAGATAATATTATCTTTGCAATATCAGAAGTTATATAATTTATATTATAATGATTAAATCTACCACCATCTAACTTTATAATATGTTTTATAGGCTTAACTTTTCCTAGTTTATAATCTTCATTATTTAATATGGCTTCTCTTAATCTCTCTATTTCTTCAATAGACGTTATATCTAATACTTGTATCACTAGTTTCCTTTTTTTTTTAATTTATTTATCTTTGAATACTTAAAACTTTTAAACCCAATACCTGAAAAGGTAGTTGATTTTCACTTGGGTTAAAAGTTTCACTTTGATATTTTGTGTTATCTGAAATGATTAGTATAGTTCCATCCATTTTGAATTGAAGCCTTTTGATAATTATTTGTCCTCCAAGTTGGATAGCATAAACTCCATTTATTCCAAAAGTTGTATTTTCATCTATTAGAACATAATCACCGTCTCTTAAAGTCGGTTCCATACTATCACCATCTACTTGAATACCTTTTACTTTGTTAGTATTAATAGGAGTTCTAAAAAAGCTTTTATCTAAAGAGATAGTATCAACAGTTTCAATTACATAGTTATATATTCCCTCTCCGGCTCCAGCTCTAACATTCAATAAATCTATATTGTAATTATTGTTTGATTTTATTAGTTCATTTGTTTCTGAAATAAGCATTTCCCCTTTGCCTGTTATTAACCACCAACTATTAATAAGGAAATTTTCCTGTAAATATTCTAATTCTATGGCTTTTAACTCTTTTACTTTACCTCTTTCTATGTCTTGAACTCTAGAAAAAGGAAAATTTACTAATTCTGCAAAATCTTTTTGAGTATCGCATTTTAGGTATTTTCTAACTAATTTTATTCTTTCAGATAACATTTTTTCAACCTTTTTATAGGAAAATATCCTTTTTTATCTTGACAAATAGGAAAATTTCCTTTATACTTCCAACATATTTCCGACACATAAGACGGAAATTATATCACAAGGCGATTAAAAAATAAGTTTTTTAATATTTTTGCCTTGATTTGTCTTGAAAAGTAATATTTTTAATATAAATAACTCCTTGATTAGCGAGAGCTATTGACCGCCTAGGGAGTATAAAAAGAATAGGAACGGATGGCTGATTGGTTGAAACAGCAAAATCTATAAACCAGCATAATGTTTATGCTTAAGTCCTTATATTGATATTTTTGAGTACTCAGCTAAACAGTATCAAATAAGGGCTTAACCGTGAATATTGATGAAAGTATTAATTTTTGTGAGTATTTATATTTTAATTTAGGAGTTTAAAAATGATAGTTAATTTTGGTTTTTGGAATATTCAAACAGAGCCGGAGGTTATGTTTGGAAAGAAGTATTTTATATGTAGTCATAAAAACAACCCAACAAAGTTGGAGCTTGTATTTGTAAAGGGCGATAAGCTTGAGGGAAAAAAAGAGTTGGTTGAATTTATTGAAAAAGAAATTTTAGAGTAAAGGTAGGCGATGAAAAAAGATTTTAAATCTATGACTTTACGAGAAAGGTTTGATTCAAGAGGATTTTCTCCTCAAGCTTATGCTAAAGCTCATGGGGTTGATAGAGCTACATTATATGATGTATTTAGTGGAGCAATTACGGGAAAAAAAGATAGCTCAAATAAGAGTGGTGATGCTAGAAAAATAATAGCCCAACTAAAAAAAGACAAAGTGTGGATAGGCAAACTTCCTTGGGAGGTATAGGATGGAATTTACTGAAAAAAATTTAACCGATAAATTAGGAATTTCTCAACAAGCTATTTCAAATGCTCTAAAACTAACTCCTTGTGAATCTAAAAATATAGAAGGAAGTGCAAAACCAGTCAAACACTATAAGTTTGATGATTTGCCTCAAAGATATAAAGATAAGCTCGAAGAGCTTGGACTTGCCCCAAAAAAAAAGGAAGAGCAAACCGACATTTCAAAAGCAAATTTTACAAAGACCTATTTATTGGCTACTCCTGATAAACAAGAGATAGCAATCATGCGATGTAAGCTGATTAAGTTTTATCTTGCACGAAAATCAAATACAAATAGGATGAAGTGGTTAAAAGAGACTTTAAAAAACAACATAGAGTTTACTTGTTTGGGTGATGTAACAGAGAGACAACTAGATACTTGGCTGAGAAAATATAAAGAGGCTGAGGCTGAGGGTAGCAATATAGTTGAAATTTTCATTGATAAAAGAGGAGGTGCTGCTGGAGCAGGAGTTAAAAGTTTAGATGAAAAGACCAAAGAGGTTGCTATTGCTTACTTTGTCAAAGATAGCATTATAAATATCTCTGAAATTCATCTAAATATGAAACATAAATTCGGTGAATTAATGCCATCTTATGATGTTTTAAATAGATTTTATCGTGATTGGAAAGAGAAAAATCCAGTTTTCTATGAATTTGCAAAAAGTCCTGATAGTGCAAAAAATAAATATATGCCTGCCATTGGAAATGCAAGTGAAAAAGCTCAATACAAAAATCATTATTGGGAGTTGGACTCAACACCTGCTGATATTATTTGTGCAGATGGAAAAAGATATGCAATTATGGCTGCAATTGATGTATTTACAAGAAGAGTTGTATTTCATGTATCTGAAACTTCAAGTGCATATAGTATTTCGCAACTTTTACGAAAAGCAATACTAAAACTTGGTATTCCTGAGAATGTAGTAATTGATAATGGAAAAGACTATACATCAAATCACTTCATGAGTATTTGTTATAACTTGAAAATAAACCCAGTTATCGTGCCACCTTTTAGTGGAGATAAAAAACCACATATTGAGCGAATGTTTGGAACTTTATCAAGGCAATTGTTTATGCAAGTGCCAGGATTTGTAGGAGCAAATGTATCTCAAAGAGCTCAAATACAAGCAAGACAATCTTTTGCACAAAAAATTAACTCCATTGAGAAATGGAAAAAGTTAAATGCCTCAAGAACTGAGGAAGAACAAAAAGTAATAAAAGATGCTTGGAAAATCAAGAAAGAAAACTTAGGGCTTAGGCTTGAAGTTCTTAAAACAGCTGATGAACTACAAGACTTATGTGATAAATGGGTTTTAAATATTCACGAGCAAGAAAAGCATAAAAGCTTAGGTATTAGTCCAGTTGCAAAATGGAATAGATGTCCTATGACTGTTAAATCAATACCAGATGCAAGTATGTTGAATCTATTGTTAGGCGAAAGTATTATCAGAAAGATTGGTAAAAAAGGTATTGCATACGATGGGCTTAACTATTGGCATGATGATTTAATAGATCACATGGGTGAGAATGCTTTTATATTAGTTCCTGATGATATGGGTTATATCTTTGTCCATAAAACAGATATGACTTTTATAGCAATTGCTGAAGACCCAGCACATACAGGTCAAAGTAGAGCAATGGCAAAAAGAGCAGCACAAAGATGGACCGCTCTTACAAAACATCTTGACAAGATGCTACATGAAGCTAAAAGTATTGCTGATATTACCATCATGGATAGGATTGAAGCTGTTAAAGATAGAGTTGAAACTCATACAGTTGCTGTTACAAAACGAAGTGAAGTGATAGATGCAGTTATAAAAAATGCACCAATTATTGAACTTGCAGATTTAAAAGCAATGGAAAAATCAAATAAATATGATTTCAAAAATAAAGATGAAGAGGGACTTCCTGCAAAAGTACTTCCAAGTGGAAGACCAGCATTTAAAACAAAAATAGAGAGGTTTATTTGGGTACTTGAACATCCTGAAGCAATAAATGAAAAAGACGAAGAGCTAATGGATAAATACCCAGATTTATATGAGATTGCAAAATCTCAAGCAAAAGTAGGATAGGAGAAAAGATGCAACATAGATTTATACAAACAACAAACTTTATGCTTTGTTTGGAAGCAATGAGAGAGTTATCAAGGCTTCCACGAGATATGGAAAAAATGGGTCTGTTTTATGGAAATGCAGGGCGAGGTAAATCACTTATTATTGAGAAGTTAGCAATAGATGAGGGTGCTGCTTTGGTACGAACATTAGGAAGTTGGACTCCAAAACAAATGATGATAGATATTTGTGAAGCTTTGGAGATAGAAGATACGGGAACTACTTCAACCTTACAACATCGAATTATTGATGAACTAACTTTGAGTAAAAGAATATTGATAATAGATGAAGTTGATACTTTATTTATGAACGGTAAAAAACAACTTCTTTTAATGTTAAGAGATATTCACGATATGGCAAAAACTCCAATTATTCTAACTGGAATGGAACAATGTGACAAAATGTTTAAAAGAGACACTCACTACTATGAGAGATTTTCAAGAAAAGTAAAAATGGGTGATACAACACAGCATGATATAAAACAGCTTTGTTTGAATGCTGATATAACAATCGAGGATGATTTAGTTGAACATTTTTTCACTAGATATGGAAATTTTAGACCCGTAAAAGTACTTTTAAATGCACTTGAAGAGTATTGTGAAAACAACGATTTATCAAGTGCTAGTTTGAATACTTTTAAGGCAAGTGGAGTGGAGAAAATCAATGCCAAATAAACTAGAAGAGAGGGTAAAACGATACATAAAGATGAAAAAATTCTTTATGTTGAGTGATGCATTACTCATAACAGGTATTTCAAAAGATACTCTCTTAAAGATACTTGAAAGACTTGAAAAAGAGGGTTTAATTATTCAAGATAGGGATGAGAAATCTCTAATGAATAGGTCTTATACGGTTTTTTCAAGGCATGAAAAGAGAGCAATATCATCTAAAAGTGAAGATAAAAAGATAGATATAGAATTAATAAAATCTATCAATAAAGTTGCAAATATATTAGTAAAAGGAGAGCTACAAAGTAGGGTTTATTATGAAGTTCTCAATGAGTCAAAGCTTAGTAAAGGTGTGTTTGCAAAAGTAGTAAATGTATTGTTAAAGCTTGGAGTTTTAAAAGAGCATAAAAAAGAGCTGGAGATAAAACAAAATAGAACTTTTGAGATTGATAAAAGTTTATTGGATACTTTACTTACATTTCATAAGCAAAAAAAATATAAAGATATTCAAGAGATACTTGATGATAAGAAACCTTTGCGTTACGTGGCTGTACCAAAAGAACTTACACAAGTATTGAATGTGATTATAGGAAATGAAGTTTTAAAAAGAGATGAATTGGCATATCAATCAGGAGTTACTAGAAAAAGGTTATCAGATTGGTGGCAAATATTAAAAAAACTTGGGATTAGGATTGATAGTTTTAAAGAAAATGAAAACGATAGGGTTTCTTATATTTTTTCAAGCAAAAGAGCAAGGGTTGTTTTAGCATATATAAACAATGGAGCTTATGAAAAAGATAAGGAACTGAAACACCTATGGACGCACTAGAAATACTAAAAGAAAAAATTAAAGAAAAATCCATAGGAAAAGTTGCCATTGAACTAGGGCTATCCAAAGCTACAATCAGTCTAGTTGCTAGAAAAAAATACCCAAATCCCCAAAAAATATACTCAAAAATCAAAGAACATTACAAACAAGAAATTATAGGTGTACAAAGTACAACAACAGATTTAATGCAACTTTTAAAGGAGATAGATTCATGACTACTGCAATGTATATAGTGATATGTTTCTTATGCTTTCTAGGAGGATTTATCCTAAATGAAGTGCTAAGAACTAAAAGAGAAGATAAAGAAAAAATACCATTTAAGGAGACGAAATGAATGCAACAGACCAAAAAACAGTACAAATTGTAGGGAATAAATATATTCACATGGAAAATTCTAAAACAGTAAATAATGAGTTGGTTTACACTATTAGAAATGGTGCATTAGTAATGCAATTAAATAAAGAAAGTGCAGAGCTTGTTAGTATAACTTTACAAGAATGGTTAAAACAAGAAGATAACGAAGAAACAAAGTTAAGAATGCTGAGAAATAAAGCAAATCAAAATAGTTCTAAAAAATATCCTCTTGGTGATGATAGCGAAGAGCATTCATAGAGCTCACAATGGTGAGCTTTATTGAGTACTCAAAAAATAAATTATAAGGAGAATATATGCCTAAAGTAAATGGAGCTGGGCAATGGTGCAATAAGGAAGGTGTTTATGTACATAAAGACATGGTGACTATTGATAAGCAACTTGAAGATGATGTTGTTGAAAGATTAACAGCAGGTGCAATTGACTTACAAGTTCTTTTATTAAGATTTAAAACTCAAGCTTTTGAGGAGTGTTATGGATTTGTAGATTTACTTCGACAAAAGTACAACATGGAGCGAATCACTTCAAAGAGTGGAACTGTTACATTAAAGTCTTTTGATGGAACAAAAGTAGTTGAAATTCAAGTTGCAAAACTTATATCTTTTGACCAAAAACTAAGTCTTGCAAAAGAAAAGATTGATGAGTATTTAACTCTTAAAACAAACGGAGCTGATGCTGAAATTCAAACATTAATCACAAGAGTATTTGATGTAAAGAATGGAAAAGTTGATGCAAAACAAATCCTGAGTTTAAAATCTTATCCAATTCAACATGTACTTTGGAAAGAAGCTATGACTATGATTGATGATGCTACAGAGATTGCAGGAACAAAATCATATATCAGATTTAAACATAGAAAAAATGGTGAAGTTGATGGAGCTTTAGAAAATATAGTTTTAGATTTAGCAGGTTTAGAAATAGCAGTTGAAGATAAAAAGCTGGTAACAGGAGAGCAAGTATGAGTGAGAATCAAACTAATAAAGGCTTTTTTGATGAAGCTTTTACAACAGTTCTAAAAATTGAAAAAGGTTATGTAAATAGCAAGTTTGATAATGGTGGTGAGACAAAGTTTGGGATAAGTAAGAAAACTTATCCTGAGCTTGATATTGCAAATCTTACTTTGGAAAAAGCAAAAACTATTTACTTTTATGACTTTTGGAATTGTGACCTTTTGAGATTATCAAATATCAAAGATAAAGAGATTGCAATTGAGCTGTTTGATACAAGTGTGAATATGGGACAAGATGATGCAGGACTATTTCTACAAACTGCTTTAAATCATATAAATCGAAATCAAAGGATTTATAAAGATTTACCAACAACAGGTTATATCGGTTCTATGACTTTAGCTGCTTTAGAGATAGTTCTTAAAAGAGGTGAAAAGCAAAAGCTTTTAAAAGCTCTGAATGGAGAGCAATATAGAAAGTATGTGAAGATTATAGAAAAAAATCCTGAGCAAGAAATGAATTTTGTTGGCTGGTTGGAAAGGGTTTAAGATGTTAGAAGAGTTATTTAATGTTTTGAAAGCAGATTGTAAAAACTTTGATTTGCAATATGAAAAAGGCAAGTATAGACTTGTCCTTGATGGAGCAAAAGATTTTACAGGTGATACAGTTGAAGAGGTTCTAAATAAAGCTGTTGATTGGCTTGATAGTGATGATTCTAAACCTAATATGGAAATTAATTATAAAGCTTTGGGTTATGAAAGTGATGGTAGAGAATGATACCTCAATCTAACGAGAAAGAAAAAATCATAACAAAAGAGCAAGAAGCTCTACAAGAACTAAAAGACAACGGTTTTACTATCGTTAAAGATTACTCGTCACGATGAGGGGACAAATGCAATCTAAAAAAGACACACACAAAGAAGTACTTCTAAACAATGTTTTAGGAGTGCTTATAGGTTTAATAACTATGAGAATAATGCTTCCTTTAATAGAGGGTTTGAGTTTTGAAACACGAAGTATTATCATAGTTACAGTTATGTTTTGCCTTAGTTATACACGAGGCTATGCAATAAGAAGATTTTTTAATAAAAGGTTAATGTCCTGAATAATACCTCAATCTGACGAGAAAACTTTTTATTAGTCTTAAAGAGTTCTCGTCGAAATGAGGTACTAAATAAATTAATTTCATAGAGCAGCTATTGAGCTGTTCTATTGAGATTATTAGTAGGAGTAAATTATGAAAAGAAAAATTATATTTTTTTATGTGTTTTTACCATTATTGTATGTAGAGATAGCTTTTTCTGAACTGGGAAGAGCTTATCGTAATCTATGCATAAATAGTAAATTTAGAGAAACTTATAAATTTTGTAAAAGGAAGTGGGAGATATGAACATACTATCAGTTAATACAGGTGATGCAAAACTTGATGAAGCCTATAAGAACATCCAAGTTCATATTTGCACCTTTGATAAGTTTATAGAGTTTGAGAATTATTTTAATTCTATCGTAAAAACAGATGATAAAGAAGTGCTTTTAAGATGGCTTTTAAAAGTGCTGTTTGTTGAGTTTAAATATGGAAGAGAGCAAATCAAACATGACTTTGATATTTTGCTTGAGAGAGTAAGTCCTAGTGATAAAGAACTATTAGAAAGATGGTTAAAAGAAAAATTAGAGAAAGTGAGAGATGAAAATGTTTAATTTTTTAAAAGGAAATACTTTAGTTAAAGAAGATTTTTCTTTGGATGAAAAAGTAGAATATATTAAAGATTTTTTATACTCTAATAGTGTAACCCTGATATATTCTCCTCCCAAAAAAGGTAAAACATGGCTTGGATATGGAATTACTACAACTTTGGCGAAAAGAAGTGATATAAGAAGAATAATTTATGTAGACATGGATAATGGTCTTAGCTCTTTGGCTGAGAGAAAAATAGATGATAAGTTAATAAATCATCCTAAAATTGAATATGTTAGTCGTGCGAAGATTAGTTGCTCTCCAATAGAATATTTAAGACAAATAGATGAGGAAGCAAAGAGAGATAATTATAAAGATGTGACTTTTGTATTTGAAACTACAAAGGATTTTGTAGATACAGATAGTAAAAGTCAATCTGAAGAGTTTATGAAAATTATCATGAGAATAAGAGATGCAGGTGCAACTGTTATCATAATGCATCATGCAACAAAATCAGGAAATACAATATCAGGAGTTCAAGTATTCATAAACTCTCCTGATAATGTTTATGAAATGACTCAAAAAGCTAGAGAAGAAAATATGTTGCATTTTATGTTAAATGTAACATACTCACGAAATCTTGTAAAAGATATTGGAGTGAGTGTAAATACTAAAACCTTAGAACTTACAAAACTTGATGAAGTTTATTCAACCATGAGTGAATATGAAGAAAACTTTGTAAGAAAAGCAAAAGAGATTCTAAATAAAAATCCTGATGGATTAGGACAAACAGAACTTTTAAATCAAATTGGATATGAAAAAACAGATAAAACTGCAAGGGATACTTTGGATAAGTTTACCGATAAATTTTGGAGTAAATACCAAGAAAAGAAAGGTAAACCTATAACTTATACTTCAATTTAGTGCAACCGTTACAACCACTACAACTACCATAAACAAAGGCTTATAATATGGTGGTTGTATAGGTTGTAATGGTTGCCTACTTATTTAATTAACAAATCACCAATTAAAAGAATCAGTTTTAATAATTCAATAATCAAAAAAATAAGTTTTAATAAACATATCATATCTTTCTCCTATTTTATTAAAAGAAGAGTTATTTTTTTAATCTTCTTCTTTTATTTGCAAATTTTAGTAAAACAAAAAATTTGTAAAAAGGGGGGGTAATCATAAAAACAGTATCAAAAAGGAAAAAATATGACAGATAGACAAAAAACTTATAAGAAAAGCCTTATTCAAAAAATTCAAGTAGTTAAGCATAATGTGTTTACAGACGATGAAATGAGAAAAGAGTTTATGCTCTCAAGGTTTGGAGTTGATAGTACAACTAAGTTAAGTATAGATGAACTAAAACTACTTCTTGATTTTTGCAATAGAAAAGTAAGTGATATTCCTATGTTAAATCGTAATACAAGAATAGAAGATATGATAACTGATGAACAAATTGAAAAGATAAGAGTTGTTTGGAAAGAAAAAGCTAGAGATAAAAGTGAAGAGGCTTTAATGAAATTTGCTTGTAAAATAGCAAAATATAAAGCCTCTAGGATAGATGATTTTAAACTAAGAGAAGCTCAAAAGATTATTGTTGCTCTTCAAAGAATGAGAATTCCTTCGAATCAACTTTATTTATAGAAGTATAAGAGTCATTAATATACTTTTTCCAATATATATTATCACCAAAAATTTTATTTATAGGAAATTCTTTGTTTAATTCCTTAGTTCTTATAATGCAATCTTCAATATCAATTGATAAAAATTCTATAATTTTATTATCAAAAATAGTATGTTCTAAGAATTCGTATTTAATTAAAAGAGGCAATAGTTTTTCATTACCATTTTTACATATAGAATTAAAAAAAAGCATTCCTAATTCTGTAGATGATAATTGGGCTCTTAAAATGTTTGAATAAATTTTTTTATTGCTTATATAACTATTATCTATAAATTTCAATATTTGGTAAATATTCCTAAAATAATGATTAATATCAAAACTAAAATAACCAATAAAATCTTCAAAAATAACAGAAGTTTTTTTTGGGCTATAAAATTCAGCAAATTCCTTTTGGAATTTTAGAAAATTAAAAAATATATGATTTATAACTTCTCTGCCTTCTACTCTTTTTTCAAATATATAATTAAAAGAATTTGAGGTTTCTCTAGGTGTAATCTTAAAGTTTTCTTTTTCTACTTTTATGTTTGAAAGTGAGTTATTGTGCAAATTGATCATATTAAAAAATGTATTTTCAAAGTTTTGAGTTTTTAAAGATTTTGATTGTTCTAGTAAAGCTTCTGATGAAATTTCTGTCGCTTTTCTTGTTTCCCCTAATTCTTTTACTGAAATTTCTACTTGTTCTCTTGTAAGTTTTAGTTCTTTTTGTTGCAGTATTATAGTCATTAAAAGTGCCATGAAAGAACAAAAAGTTAATATAGGATTTAGCATTCCTCCAAAAAAATCTCCAAATGGACCTAATATTTCTACTACATCTTTAATTCCCATTGTTGTAACTTCTTCAACAGCTTTAATTCCTATTGTTGTAACTTCTTCACTATTTTTTATTTCGATAAAATTCCCAATTATAATAGATCCAATTTCAATTAAAAATATAGTTCCAATAAAAGCAATAGCTACGCAAAAAATATAAAATAAACCTTTTATAGTTTGATCTTCATCTTTTAACGCATTTGAAATCTTTAAATAGATTTTATTAAAAAATCTTTTATCTTTATCATTTTCTTCCAAATCTTTTTCTCCCTTAAAATAAAGTTGCTTATTCTATTCCAAAAATAATTAAGAAGTTATATATAAAGAAAGTATGATAACTGTATTTCAAATTGAAAAAATAAGTATTATTTAGAAAGAAAAAGTTAGGGATAAAAGTGAAGAGGCTTTAATGAAATTTGCTTCTAAAATAGCAAAATATAAAGCCTCTAGGATAGATGATTTTAAACTAAAAGAAGCTCAAAAGATTATTGTTGCTCTTGAGAGGATGTATTAAGATAGTTAATATATTTTTTCATATGATAATTTGAACCAAATATTTTATTTTTTGGATAGTTTTCATTTTCTATATCAGTAGTATCTTTTATACATTTATTAATAGCTTCAAATGCATATGATTCATGTAGATAAGGCGATTTAAATATTGATTCACTAGGTTTTCTAGGATTAGTATATTGAAGTATTATATTTAATGGTTCTAAGAATTCAAATTTAACAAGTAAAGGAAATAATTTATTATCCGATTTATATATAGAGTTCATAAATAGAAAAGCAAATTCTATACTTGAGAATTGTGCTCTTAATATATTAGTATAAAATTTTTGATTTTCTAATTCCTTATTTTTGTTTATATCTTTCAGTATTTCTTGTTTATTTATAAATTTTAATATTTGATAAACATTTCTAAAATAGTGACTTATAATATCATCATATTCATAGTGGAAGTGATTATATAATACAAAAATATCTTTTGTTTTTATATTATCCTTTATATAAATATTTAATATTTCAAATAGTTTTGAGATAACATTCTTACCATAATAAGGCTTGTCTTCAATTAAGGCAACTTTTTTATTTAGAATACTGTAATAGTATGTTTCTCTTCCATCAAAGTCAAAATCTGGATGCTTTTCTTTAACTTCTAAAGAAATATTTTTTATAATTTCATTATGTAAATTTATCATATTAAAAAAAGTATTTTCAAAGTTTTGTAGTTGTAATGATTTTGATTGTTCTGTTAATGCCTCCGATGATTTTGCAAGTTCTTCAGTTGAGTTTTTTAATTCTTTACTTTGAAGTTTGATCGTAAACAATAGTAAGCAAAAACTTAAAAAAGCAAAGATTGGATTTAAAGTACCACCTAAAAATGATCTGTCAACCCTAAAACATACTCAGAAATTATAATCCCTAAGCAGCAATTTCTTTTTGTAACAATTTTTGTTTTTCTTCAAACTCTACTGGTGATAAATTGTTATTTGCACTATGACTTCTTTCTCTATTATAAAACACTTCTATATATTCAAATATTGATCTTTTTGCTTGTTCTTTTGTATGATAAATTTCATGATGGATTAATTCTGTTTTTAATGTATGGAAAAAACTTTCTGCAACTGCATTATCATGACAATTCCCTTTTCGACTCATACTTTGAATTATTCCATGTCTTTTGAGTAAATCTTTATGTTCATAAGAAGCATATTGACTTCCTCTATCTGTATGCCAAATTAGTCCTTTTTCTGGATTTCTTGAAATAAGAGCCATCTTTAAAGCATCATTTACAAGTGAAACTTTCATTGTTTCATCCATACTCCAACCAACTATTTTTCTTGAATATAAATCAATAACTGTTGCAAGATACAACCATCCTTCACTTGTTGGAATATAACGCGTATTAATAAAAAGATATATTTAATATCTTTTTATTAATACTTCTATCGCCTACATATTTTTCATCAACTTTTGAAGCATAGAAATCTCTATTTAAAATATTGGGAGCTATTGGTAAATTATGATTTGAATCTGTTGTCATAACTTTAAATCTTCGTTTCATTTTTACAAACAATCCTAATTGTTTTAGAATATTTCTAATTCGTCTTCTTGAAACTATTACACCATATCTTTCAAGAAGTTTATCTTTTATCCTTCTTGTACCATATGTTTGTCTTGATTGAAGAAATATTATTTCAATTAGTTCATTAAGTTTCTCATCAACTTTTTGAATTACACAACCATTTTTAACCCAATTGTAATAGCTACTTTTATCAACTTTAAAAACTTTACACATAAGTTTTATATTGAAACTCTTTCTATGCTCTTTTATCCAAGCATACTTTGATAGAGTTTCAAATGCTGCGTATGCTGTTGCCTTTTTTAGAATATCTCTTTCTTGTTTGAGTAATTTATTCTCTGCTCGTAGCTGTTTTAGTTCAGCCACTAATTCTTGTTGTGAGGATTTAGATTGATTTTTAGTTTCATCAATAGGAGTTGTTATATTATTTTCTTTTTTATAAACTTTAATCCAATTATAAATTGTTTTATCATTTATTCCAAGATCTTTTCTTGCTAACGCTACGTTCTATGCTGCAATTTGCATTGCTGACTTTTTACTATTCAAAATTAAGTGAACAGTCTCATCTCTAAACTCTTTAGTATATTTACTATTTCTCATTTTTTCTACTTCTTTCATACTTATTATTTTAACTTAGAAGTTTTTAAATTCCAAGTATGAATTAGTGTAGCCGGATCAGTAATTAAATATTTAAAGTTACAGCATAATTCTGAACTTAGGTTTTTATTAGTTGAAGCATTTGAATTATTTCAAAAGTTTATAGATGAAATATATGCAATATTAGGCTTATATGATAAAACAATATGGTCAAAAAAAAGAAAAGATTCAAAAAAAATATACGATGATGATTATACTTCTATAGATGAAATAAAAAAATTAATTAAAAAAGATGGGTACAGGAATATAAAAACTTATCAGCAATTAATAGATTTGAGAAATTTTTTAGATGATTTATATTTATATGAAATAAAAGATAGTGATTATTTTTTTATAATAGTTTTAATAAGTTATTTGAGACATAATATTGTACATAATCAAGGTTACATTCAAAGAAATAAATTAAAAGAAAAGATATATTCAGAGTTAGAAAAAAGAGAAGCAGAGTTAAATAATAAATCTGTAGGATATAACTATATGGAAAGAGATGATGAATTTATAAGTCGTATAAATTCATTTTTTGGTAATGGCGAATATGAAAATATGATTTGTATCACAAATATACCAATTGAAAGTAAAAGTTATGAGGATAGATTTAAAGATATTTTAATATATGATTTAATAAGTTATGCAGTATTAATTAGTAAATTAGTTATAAAGAAGTTTGAATAATTTGCTTTTAAAATGTAGGTAAAAAAGTCTAAAAAGATACAATTTTTATATGTACATACATTTCATAAGCAAAATACATACATTTTAAAAGCGGTTTTACACATTTTAAAAGCGGTTTTACATTAGCAATACAACATTCTTATTCTTAATAAGAACTTATTTTACTACTTAAACTACTCTAATGGTCCTTTTAAAAAGGAAATAAAATTAACAACTTTTTCTATGAAAGCCCATAATACTTGACATTTAACTACAATTAAGTTATAATCCGCGTCCACTAAATGTGGTTAGGGTGCATTTATGCGCATCTAACGAGTTCTTTAAAGGAAAAAAATGGAAAAGATTAGATTAAAGCTTAAGGCTTATGATCATAGAGTTTTAGACAGAAGTGTTGCTTCAATTGTTGAAGCCGTTAAAAGAACTGGTGCTGATTTAAGAGGTCCAATCCCTCTTCCTACAAAAATCAGAAGATATACAGTTATTAAAGGTCCTCACGTAAATAAGGATTCTAGAGAGCAATTTGAAATCAGAGTTCATTCAAGAATTATTGATATTATAGCTGCAACTCCAGATACTGTAGATTCGTTAATGAAACTTGACTTAGCTCCTGAAGTTGATGTTGAAGTTAGATCTATGGGTCAAGAATAAGAAGAAAGGGTAATATAGATGGAATTTATAGTTCAAAAAATCGGTATGAGTAGAACAGTTTCTGTTCCAAGTACTCCTGTTACACTTTTAAAAGTTCTTGATACTAAAGTGTGTGAAGTGACTGACGGTGTAGCAATTGTATCTTATAGCAATGGTAAAAAGTTTAACAAAGCTATCGAAGGTATACAAAAAAAATATAACTTATCTAAAGAGTTTAACAGATTTGCAACAATGACTGTAGCAAATGCTGAAGCTGGTGATTTAGATGTTTCTGGATTAAGTGAAGCACAAACGCTAAAAACAACTTTTAAAACAAAAGGTAGAGGGTTTACTGGAGCTGTTAAAAGATGGAATTTTGCGGGTGGTAGAGCATCACACGGTCATAGAATGGGTAGAAGAGTTGGTTCAATCGGTAACTGCGAATGGCCAGGTAGAGTTCAGCCAGGTAAAAAAATGCCAGGGCAATACGGAAATACAAATGTATCTGTGAAAAATGATGTTATTTCATTTGACGCTGAAACTGGAATTTTAGTTCTTAAAGGTTCAGTATCTGGTCCAAACGGAGCATTAGGAAAAGTAAAGGTTGCTAAATGAGCAAAGCAATAGTATTAAACGAAAAATTTGAAAATAGTGGTGAAGTAGTTTTACCAGCTAGTTATGAAGAAATTAACAAACATAATTTATATTTATATGTTAAATCTTATTTAGCAGCATTAAGATCAAATACAGCGAGAGCTAAAACAAGAGCAGAAGTAAGCGGTGGTGGTAAAAAACCTAAAGCTCAAAAAGGTTCTGGTGCAGCTAGATGGGGTTCAAAAAGATCTCCTTTATTCGTTGGTGGGGGTCAAGCATTTGGACCTACTAAAAGAAACTATAACCAAAAAGTTAACAAAAAACAAAAAGCATTAGCATTAAAATATGCTATTAATGCTCAAGCAAATAATAGTACTTTATTTGTTGTTGATTCAATCAAAATTGAATCTGGAAAAACTAAAGAAGCAGTTGCAGTTTTAAGTAAAATAAACAAAAGAGATACATTAATCGTATGTGATACAATTGATGAGAAAACTTATTTAGCGTTTAGAAACATTAAAAACTGTTATATGGTTGAAAAGCAAGAAGTTAACGCTTATTTAATTGCTGCATACCACTCAGTACTTATTGAAAAATCAGTACTTGATGCATTAACAAAAGAGGCTTAAGATGGCAGATATTACAGATATTAAAGCAATATTATATACAGAAAAAACAATTGAGCTTCAAGAAAATGGTGTAATCGTTGTTCAAACTAGTCCAAGAATGACTAAAAACGGTTTAAAAGAAGTATTTAAAGAATATTTTGGAGTAACTCCTTCAAAAGTAAATTCTTTAAGACAAAATGGTAAAGTAAAAAGATTTAAAGGGAAAATAGGTAAAAGACCTGATTTCAAAAAATTCTATGTAACATTACCAGAGGGCGCAGCAATTGCGAACCTTTCAGCTTAAGGGGATTATAGATGGCAATTAAAAAATTTAGACCAATAACTCCTGCAAGAAGATTTATGTCTGTTATGGATACTTCAGATATTACTTCTAAACCAACTGTAAAATCTTTACTTGTAAGAGTAAAAGCAAATGCTGGTAGAAATAATAACGGTAGAATTACATCTAGACACAAAGAAGCAGGTGCTAAAAAATTATATAGAATTATTGATTTCAAAAGAGATAAATTCGGTGTTGAAGGTACAATTTCAACTGTTGAATACGATCCATATAGAAACTGTAGAATTTGTTTAGTTACTTACCTAGACGGTGATAAAAGATATATCATTCAACCATCAGGATTAAAAGTAGGAGATAAAGTACAAGCTGCTGAATCTGGACTTGATATCTTACCTGGTAATGCAATGAGATTAATGAGTATCCCTGTTGGAACAATGGTTCATAATATTGAAATGAAACCAGGTAAAGGTGGACAAATCGCTAGATCTGCTGGTGGATATGCTCAAATTATGGGTAGAGAAGACAAGTATGTAATCATGAGATTACCATCTGGTGAAATGAGAAAAATTCTTGGTGTTTGTATAGCTACAATTGGTGTAGTTGGAAACGAAGATTTCTCAAACATGGTAGTTGGTAAAGCTGGTAGAAGTAGACACCTTGGTATTAGACCTCAAACTAGAGGTTCTGCAATGAACCCTATAGATCACCCACATGGTGGAGGTGAAGGTAAAACTAACTCTGGTAGACATCCTGTTACTCCATGGGGTATGCCAACTAAAGGTTATAAAACTAGAAAGAAAAAAGCTAGTGATAAACTAATCATTTCAAAAAGAAAGAAGTAAGGGTTTAAAATGGCAAGATCGATAAAAAAAGGTCCATTCGTAGACGCACACCTGATGAAAAAAGTTATCAAAGCTAATGAAGCTAATGATAAAAAACCAATTAAAACTTGGTCAAGAAGATCTACTGTATTACCAGATATGATCGGATTAACTTTCAATGTGCACAATGGAAGAAATTTCGTTCCAGTTAACGTTACTGAGAACCACGTTGGATATAAATTAGGTGAATTTGCACCAACTAGAACATTTAAGGGCCATAAAGGTTCTGTTCAAAGAAAGGCATAAGAATGGCTAAAGCAATATTAAAATTTATTAGACTTTCTCCAATTAAAGCTAGATTAATTGCTAGAGAAGTTCAAGGAATGAATGCAGAGTATGCAATCGCATCTTTACAATTTACTCCAAATAAAGCTGCTGGAATTATTTCTAAAGTTATAGCTTCTGCTGTAGCTAATGCAGGTTTAGATCCAGTTGATGCAGTTGTTGTATCTGCAAGAGTTGATAAAGGTCCAGTTCTTAAGAGATTTACTCCAAGAGCAAGAGGAAGTGCTTCTCCAAGACACAAACCAACTGCACATATTATGATTGAAGTAGCTGCTGCGACTAAAGGAGATAAGTAATGGGTCAAAAAGTTAATCCAATAGGTTTAAGATTAGGTATTAATAGAAATTGGGAATCAAGATGGTTTCCTAAATTTGAAACAATGCCAGCAAACGTTGCAGAAGATGACAAAATCAGAAAGTATGTTAAAAAAGAATTATACTATGCTGGAATTGCTCAAACTATCGTTGAGAGAACTGCAAAAAAAGTTAGAGTTACAGTTGTTGCTGCAAGACCTGGTATTATTATCGGTAAAAAAGGTGCAGACGTTGAAAAACTAAAAGATGCACTTTCAAAATTAGTTGGTAAAGAAATCGCTGTTAATATTAAAGAAGAGAGAAAACCTCAAACTTCTGCTCAATTATCAGCTGAAAACGTTGCTCAACAATTAGAAAGAAGAGTTGCATTTAGAAGAGCTATGAAAAGAGTTATGCAAAATGCACTTAAAGGTGGAGCAAAAGGTATTAAAGTATCTGTTTCTGGTAGACTTGGTGGAGCTGAAATGGCAAGAACTGAGTGGTACTTAGAAGGTAGAGTTCCTTTACATACTTTAAGAGCAAGAATTGACTATGGTTTTGCTGAAGCTCATACAACTTATGGTTGTATTGGTATCAAAGTTTGGATTTTCAAAGGTGAAGTATTAGCTAAAGGTATCCCAACTGAAAAAGCTGAAGACACTTCTTCTAAACCTAAAAGAAGACCAACTAAGAAAAGAGGTAAATAATTATGTTAATGCCTAAAAGAACTAAGTTCAGAAAAATGATGAAAGGCCGAAATAGAGGTATGGCTCATAGAGGAAACTCTTTAGCATACGGAGATATCGGTATCAAAGCTGTAGAGCACGGTAGAATTGATTCAAGACAAATTGAAGCATCAAGAATTGCGATGACTAGAAAAGTTAAGAGACAAGCAAAAGTTTGGATTATGGTATTCCCTGATAAACCACTTACTGCAAAACCATTAGAAACAAGAATGGGTAAAGGTAAAGGTTCTGTTGATAAATGGGTTATGAACATTAAGCCTGGAAGAATTTGTTTTGAGATGGCTGGAGTTTCTGAAGAATTAGCTAGAGAAGCTTTAACTTTAGCACAACACAAGCTACCATTTAAAACTAAAATTGTAACAAGAGATAGCGAAAATGAACTATACTGATTTAAAAGACAAAAACTTGAATGAACTTCAAGGGTTATTAAAAGAGAAAAAGGTGCTTCTTTTTGAATTAAAAGCTAAGCTAAAAACAATGCAGTTAACAAATACATCTGAATTAAGAGTTGCTAAAAAAGACATCGCTAAAATTCAAACAGCTATGACTGCTGCAAAAGCTAACTAAGGATCTAAGTATGACACATAAAAGAGAGATTCAAGGTGTAGTGGTAAAAAAATCTGGAGATAAAACAGTTTCTGTACTAGTTACAAGATCAGTTATGCATCCAAAATATCACAAAACTGTAAAAAGATTTAAAAAATACTTAATTCATGACGAAAGAAACGAGTTAAATGTTGGAGATAGTGTTATCGCTGTTGAGTGTAGACCATTGTCAAAAACTAAATCTTTTAGATTAAAGACAATTGTAGCTACAGGAGTTAAATAATGATTCAAAGTTTTACAAGATTAAATGTAGCTGACAACACAGGTGCTAAAGAGATTATGTGTATCAAAGTTTTAGGTGGGTCTAAAAGAAGATATGCAACTGTTGGTGATGTTATTGTTGCTTCAGTTAAAAAAGCTCTACCAACTGGAAAAATTAAAAAAGGTCAGGTTGTTAAAGCAGTAGTTGTTAGAACTCATAAAGAAGTTCAAAGAGAAAATGGTTCATTAATTAGATTTGATGATAATGCTGCGGTTATTCTTGATGCAAAAAGAGAGCCAGTTGGAACAAGAATCTTTGGACCAGTTGCTAGAGAAGTTAGATATTCAGGTTTCATGAAAATCGTTTCACTTGCACCGGAGGTATTATAATATGGCAATTAAATTAAAAATCAAAAAAGGTGATACTGTAAAAATTATCGCTGGAGATGACAAAGGTAAAACTGGAGAAGTTTTAAGAGTATTACCTTCAAAAAATAAAGTAATCGTAAAAGATTGCAAAGTTGCTAAAAAAACTGTTAAACCTGATCAAGAAAAAAACCCAGAGGGTGGATTCATAAACAAAGAAATGCCAATTGACATTTCAAATGTAGCAAAAGTAGAAGGTGAGTAAAATGGCATCAAGATTATTTGAAAAATACAAATCAGAAATCAAACCAGTATTAGAAACTGAGTTTCCAAAAAATAAAACTTTAACTGCAAAAGTAGAAAAAGTTGTTATTTCTGTTGGTGCTGGTGAAGCGATGAAAGATTCTAAATTAATCCAAAATATTGAAGATACAATTTCTTTAATTGCTGGTCAAAGAGCTGTTAAAGTTATTGCTAAAAAATCAGTTGCTGGTTTTAAAGTTAGAGAAGGTATGCCAGTTGGTGTAAAAGTTACTTTAAGAGGTGAACAAATGTATCATTTCTTAGATAAATTATGTAACGTTGCATTACCAAGAGTAAAAGACTTTAGAGGTCTTAACAAAAATGGTTTTGACGGTAGAGGAAACTTCAACTTTGGTTTAGATGAGCAATTAATGTTCCCAGAAGTTGTATATGATAATATCATTAAAACACATGGTATGAATATTTCAATTACTACTAGTTCAACTGACGATGCTGAATCATTCAGATTATTAGAATTAGTAGGAATTCCATTTACAAAAGGAAGAGCGTAATGGCAAAGAAATCTATGATTGCTAAACAACAAAGAACACCTAAGTTTGCAGTACGTGCATACACTAGATGTTCTGTTTGTGGAAGACCTCACTCTGTTTATAAAGATTTTGGTTTATGTAGAATTTGTTTAAGAAAAATGGCTAACGAAGGTTTATTACCTGGTGTTAGAAAAGCTAGTTGGTAGGAGAATTTAAGCTATGATGAATGATATAATCGCAGATGCTTTAACTAGAATTAGAAATGCTGCAATGAGAAAATTAGAAGTTGCAACATTATTACACTCAAATACTGTAGTAGGTGTTTTAAACGTTTTATTACAAAAAGAGTATATTGCTGGATTCAAAGTTATTGATGGACAAAACAATAAAAAAACAGTTCAAGTTGAATTGAAATATGATGATAATGAGAAATCAGTAATCAATGAAATCACAAGAGTTTCTAAACCAGGAAGAAGAGTTTATAAAAACGCTTCTGAAATTAAAAACTTTAAAAATGGGTACGGTACTATTATCGTTTCAACTAACAAAGGTGTACTTGCTAATGATGAAGCATATGCAGCTAACGTTGGTGGTGAAGTACTTTGTACTGTATGGTAGGAGAGTGTAATGTCTAGAATTGGAAAAAAACCTATCGCAATTCCTGCAGGAATTGAAGTAACAGCTAATGGTTCATTAATTAGCGTTAAAAAAGGAAACAACGTTTCTACTGTGGAAACACATGGAAGAGTTGGTATTGAAATTGCTGATGGACAAATTGTTTTAACTAGAAATGGTGAAACAAAAGAGTCTTCTGCATTTTGGGGAACTTATAGAGCTTTAACAGCTAATGCTATAAATGGTCTAACTACTGGATTTACAAAATCTTTAGAGATCAATGGTGTTGGTTACAGAGCTGCTGTAAAAGGTGATGTTTTAGAACTACAATTAGGTTATTCTCACCCAATTAACTATGAAATCCCAAAAGGATTAGAAGTTACTGTTGAAAAAAACATAATTCATGTAAAAGGTGCTGACAAACAACAAGTTGGTCAAGCTGCTGCAATTATTAGAGGCTTTAGAAAACCAGAACCATACAAAGGTAAAGGTGTTAAATATACTGATGAGAAAATCATCAGAAAAGCCGGAAAAACTTCTAAGAAGTAAGGTGTAACTATGAGTAGAATAAAAGATTTAGCTAAAAAAAATGCGTTAAGAATCAAAAGAAAAAAAAGAGTTAGAGGTTCAATTTTTGGTACAGCTGAAAAGCCAAGAGTATCAATTTTCAAATCTAACAAATACGTTAGTGCACAAGCTATCAATGATGTTGAAGGTGTAACTTTAGCAGCAGTTAGCTCAAAAGCTATGGGTTTAAATGTGAATAAAGAAAATGCAGTAAAAGTAGCAGCACAACTTGCTGAAAACTTAAAAGCAGCTGGAATTGAATCAGTTGTTTATGACAGAAATGGTTATCTTTATCATGGTGTTGTAGCAGCATTTGCTGACGCATTAAGAGAAAATGGTATCAAATTATAAGGGTTAATGATGGCAGTAAATAGAGAAGACTTTCAAGAAGCAATCGTTAAAATCGGAAGAGTAACAAAAGTTGTAAAGGGTGGTAGAAGATTCAGATTTACAGCTTTAGTTGTTGTTGGTGATAAAAACGGTACAGTAGGATTTGGAACTGGTAAAGCTAAAGAGGTTCCTGATGCAATTAAAAAAGCATTAGATGACGCTTTCAAAAGCTTAGTTACTGTTTCTATTAAAGGAACTACAATCGCACATGATATTGAACATAAATATAATGCAAGTAAAATATTATTAAAACCAGCATCTGAGGGTACTGGACTTATCGCTGGAGGAGCTGCAAGACCTGTTCTTGAGCTTTCTGGAGTTAAAGATATTATTGCTAAGTCATTAGGTTCAAATAATCCAAACAACCTTGTACAAGCTACTGTTGAAGCATTAGCTAAGATTAAAGGATAGAATTATGGAATTAAATAACTTACAACCAGCAGCTGGTAGTACTAAAAATACTAAAAGAATCGGTAGAGGTCAAGGAAGTGGTACAGGTAAAACTGCAGGAAAAGGTAATAAAGGTCAAAAAGCAAGATCTGGTTACAAAATGAAAAGAGGATTTGAAGGTGGTCAACAACCACTTTACAAAAGACTTCCTAAAGTTGGATTCTTTTCAAGAGTAGTTAAACCTTATTCTATCAATGTAGATAAAGTATCTCAAATTGCAACACTTGATGAAATTACACTTGATACTATTAAATCTGTGTATAAATTATCAAAATCAGTTGAAAAAGTTAAATTAATTGGTTCAACTGCAAAAGATTTAGTAGCTAAGATTAAAGACGAAAACGTTACAACTACTGGAAAATAGCCATGAGTAAAGATCTAATAAATAAGATTCTTATTACATTAGGCTTTATTTTCCTTTACAGGTTATTGGCATACGTGCCAGTACCTGGAGTTAATATAGACGTTGTTAAAGAATTTTTCGACTCAAATGCAAATAATGCATTAGGTCTTGTAAATATGTTTAGTGGAAATGCAGTTGAAAGACTAAGTATTATTTCACTAGGAATCATGCCTTACATTACTGCTTCAATTATTATGGAACTTCTAGCAGCAACTTTCCCAGCACTTGGTAAAATGAAAAAAGAGAGAGATGGTATGCAAAAATATATGCAAATCATCAGATATACAACAATTGTTATTACATTAATTCAATCTATTGGTGTATCAGTTGGTCTTAATTCATTAACTGGTCAAAGTGGTCAAGGTGCTATTTCAATCGATATGAATACATTTATTGCTGTTTCTGCAATTTCAATGTTAACTGGTACTATGCTTTTAATGTGGATTGGTGAACAAATCACACAAAAAGGTATTGGAAATGGTATTTCATTAATTATTTTCGCTGGTATTGTTTCTGCAATTCCAAGTGCAATTGGTGGAACTATTGATTTAGTTAACAATGGACAAATGAATTTCTTAGTAGTTATTGCAATATTAGTTATTATTATGGCTACTGTTGGAGCAATTATTTATGTTGAATTAGGTGAAAGAAGAGTTCCTGTATCATATTCTAGAAAAGTGATGATGCAAAATCAGAAAAAAAGAGTTATGAATTATATTCCTATTAAAGTAAATTTAAGTGGAGTTATTCCAGCAATTTTCGCAAGTGCTATATTGATGTTCCCTGCAACTGTATTGCAAGGATCACAAAATAAGTATTTAGTAATGATTGCGGATTATTTAAATCCTAGTTCATATACTTTTAACGTATTTATGTTTTTATTTGTAGTTTTCTTTGCATTCTTTTATGCATCAATTACATTTAATGCAAAAGATATTTCTGAGAACTTAAAAAAACAAGGTGGATTTATTCCAGGTGTTAGACCAGGAGCAAGTACAGCTGAATTTTTAAATGAAGTAGCTAGCAGATTGACTTTCTGGGGTGCTATATATATGGGATTAATTTCAACTCTTCCTTGGCTAATTGTAAAAGCTATGGGAGTACCTTTCTATTTTGGAGGGGTTGCTGTACTAATTGTTGTACAAGTTGCAATTGATACTATGAGAAAAATTGAAGCTCAACAATATATGAATAAATATCAAACTTTAAGTGCGGTTGGATTATAAAAATGGCAATCCCATTAAGAAAACCAAACGAAATAGAAAAACTTCGAAACGCAAATATTGTAGTAGCAAAAACATTAAACTTTTTAAGTAAATCAGTTAAAGCTGGTATGACTTTAAAAGAAGTTGATACAATGGGTGAAAAGTTCCTAAGAGATTTAGGAGCTAGACCCTCATTTAAAGGCTTATATGGTTTTCCTGCTGCTATTTGTACTTCTTTAAACGAAGTTATTATCCATGGAATTCCAAGTAATGTTGTTTTAAAAGAAGGTGATATTCTTGGTCTTGATATAGGAACTGAGATTGATGGTTGGTATGGTGATTCAGCTATTACTATGCCTATTGGAAAAATTTCTAAAGCAGATGAAGAGTTAATTGCTTGTTCAAAAGATGCTTTATATTATGCTATTGAGATTATTCAAGAAGGTATGAGATTTAAAGAATTATCAAAAGCCATTGAAGATTTTATTGTATCAAGAGGTTATCAGCCACTAGTTAGATTTTGTGGACATGGTATTGGAAGAAGACCGCATGAAGAGCCAGAAATTCCTAATTACTTAGAAAATGGAAATACAAAATCTGGTCCAAAAATCAAAAACGGAATGGTATTTTGTATAGAACCCATGATTTGTTCAAAAGACAGAAATCCTGTTATTTTAGAAAATGGTTGGGATGTCGTGTCTGCTGATGGATTAAGAGGTAGTCATTATGAACACACAGTTGCTGTTATTGATGGTAAAGCAGTTATTTTAAGTAATTCGGAAGATTAAGGGAGAGAAAAGTGGCAAAAGATGATGTAATAGTAATTGATGGAAAAGTAATTGAAGCTTTACCAAATGCTATGTTTAGAGTTGAGTTAGATAATGGACATGTAGTTTTATGTCATATCTCAGGAAAAATGAGAATGCACTATATTAAAATTTTACCTAATGATACTGTAAAAGTAGAAATAACACCTTATTCACTAGATAAAGGTAGAATCACTCATAGATATAAATAATTAATATTTATTTCTAAAATTAAATAAGGAATTTATTTCCTTATTTTTTCTTCAAAAAATTAAAAATTCCAAAAATATAAAAAACTATGAAGCTCAAATTTTATAGTATTTCGCACACTTTAAAAAAGTTATACTATATAAATTTAGCTCCATAGGTTTGTATACTAATTTATTCTATCTTTTGTTAAATTAATCTCTTTTTCTATTAAATTTTTTTGTTCAAGCAATAATTCTAAATGTTTTTTTAAAATCTCTCTATCCTTATATGATTCAATAATAAACTCAAAAAGTTTAGGTCTGCTTTTTTTCCAATTATGCAAAGTTGTTTTATTTACATCTAAATCAAATTCTAGTTTTCTTAAACTAGGTGCAGTCATTTTATTTCCTATACATAATAATTTTAATATTTTATAAAATATTGGAACAAAAGTCAAGTAAAAAATATATTATGTATAAAATATTGGAACAAATATTTGTTCAAGAAAGATTTATGTACAATTTCACATGACAAAAACAGTAAAAAATCGTGTGTTAAAACATTTAAATTATTTAAAATCATTTGGTTATGAATATCATGAAGCTTTGGATTTTTTTTCAAATAATATAAAAAATGTAAAGTTACCTAATAATATAAATGACTTAAACATTAGTGTTAGTCATTGTTATTTATGTGAACTTTCAAAATGTCGGAAAAATGTATTATTTGGATATGGAAATCCAAATTCTAAAATTATGTTTATAGGTGATGAACCAAGTAGTAGTGAAGATGAAATAGGCTTGAATTATGTTGGGAAAAGTGGTGAATTACTTGTAAAAATGATTGAAAATGTGCTGAATATAACTAAAGAAGATGTTTACTATACTACTTTAGTTAAATGTAAAAGTATAAATGGTTTGAATAATTCAAATATTGAAACTTGTCATGATTATTTACTAAAACAAATTGAGTTGATAAAACCCAAATTGATTGTTGCGCTTGGAGAAAAAACTTATTCGTACTTGTTAAAAAATGGTGATAATTTTTCTCAAATAAGAGGAAAAGAGTTGATTTTTAATGGAATTTCATTAATAACTACATTTTCACCAACTTTTTTATTAAGGAATCCATCTTCTAAAAAAGATGCATATTATGATATGTTAAAAATAAAAAATTACATGGAGAGTTTAAATTGAAGCAAATAATTGCCCTAATAATACTTGTATTTGTATTTTTTGGTTGTACTCAAAAACAAACTGTACAATTGAAAATGCCAAATAAACAAAATACATATGCAAAACCTGCAAAAATGGCGCCTAAAGAGGACAAAATAACTGTTGTTCAAGAGTTAGAACCAATAGATATTGTTGAATCAGATAGCAAAGGTAAGATTATAAAAGATGAGCCAGTTGAGTATGAAGTAGCTCCTATAATAGAAGGTGATAAAATAGAAAATCAAAAAACTTCTACACCTAAAGGTTCTTCAGAAAATGAAATAGAAAATAAGATTGAAATTGATTCTTCAAAGGTTAAAATGAAAGTTGCTTTCATTTACCCTTCAAATTTAGTTTCAAAATATGCTAAATCATCGATAAATACCGTTTCAGGGTATTTATCGCATCAAAATTCTGATTATGAATTAGTTGTAATTGATACAGAAAATGAAAGTGCAAGTAGAATAAATTCAGCATTTCAAGAAGTTAAAAATGCAAATATCACAAATGTAATTGCTTTATTTACTCCTAATGCAGTTGGGACTTTAAATAATGTTGTTTCTAGTAATTTAAAAGTTTATTTACCTCTTATTGAGAAAAAAGAAGTATCTTCAAGCAATAGTAGTTTAATTTTTGGTTCGATTTCTTATGATGATCAAGTTAAAAAGCTAATAAATTATTCAAGTGGTAACAATATTATGTTTTATCAAGATACATATTTAGGTTCTAAATTAAAAAAATCTTATGAATTAGTAGTTTCTGATGTGAGATTAAAAAGAGAGATTAAAAAGAGTGAAAATAATTTTAAAGGTATTGTAACAGGTTCTGGATTAGCTAATTCGACACTATTTTTAAATACTGATATTGTAAAAAGTTCATTAATTTTATCGCAATTAAGATCTTATGATGTTTATCCAAAAGTTGTTCTTTCTACACAACTTAGTTACGACCCTTTATTAATGACATTAACACAAGATAAAGATAGAGATAGATTAATTGTGGCTAATTCAATTGATGTTGTTGATAAAGAGTTAAGGGATGAAATTGCAACTGCTGGTGGAAATATAGTTTATGAATGGGTTGATTATTCAACATTAGTTGGAATAAATTATTTATATTATGGAAAAAATTCAAGTTTAGTTCCAACAAAAATAGAAAATAATCAAGCAGTATATAATCCTCGATTATTTAGTTGTACAGAATTTGGCTTTTCAGAAATTAAGTAAGAATTAGATAAAATCGCGAATATTTATGTGAATGGAGATTAGAATTTGAGAACACATTATTGTACAGATGTAACTGAAGCTAAAATTGGTGAAACTGTAACTGTTGCTGGTTGGGTAAACAGTAGACGTGACCACGGTGGAATTATATTTATAGATTTAAGAGATAAAAGTGGATTAGTTCAACTAGTAGCAGATCCAAGTGATAGTAAAGATGCATTAGCAATTGCTGAAACAGTAAGAGATGAGTTTGTTTTAATAGCAACTGGACTTGTAAGAGCAAGAGGCGAGGGACTTGAAAATCCAAATCTTGCAACTGGAAAAATTGAAATTGTATTAAAAGATTTAGTAATTGAAAATAGATCTAAACCAATGCCATTTGATATTAATGATGAAAAAGTTAATGATGAAATCAAATTAAGAAATAGATTTTTAGAATTAAGAAGTAGAAAATCATTTGAAATTTTCCAATTAAGAAGTAAAGCAACTATTCAAGTTAGAAATACTTTAGATGAATTAGGTTTCTTAGATGTTGAAACTCCAATTTTAACAAAATCTACACCAGAAGGTGCAAGAGATTATTTAGTTCCTTCAAGAGTTCATCCAGGTGAATTTTACGCACTTCCACAATCTCCACAATTATTTAAACAATTATTAATGGTTGCAGGATTTGATAAATATTTCCAAATTGCAAAATGTTTTAGAGATGAAGATTTAAGAGCTGATAGACAACCTGAGTTTACTCAAATTGACGTTGAAATGTCATTTTGTACACAAGATGATGTTATAGCAGTTGCTGAAAGATTAATTTACGATGTATTTACAAAATGTGGTAAAACAATTCCATCAACTTTTAGAAGAATGAAATATTCAGAAGCTATGGAAAAATACGGTTCTGATAAACCTGATTTAAGAATTGATATGCCACTTGTAGATGTAATTGATATTTTTGCAAACTCTACAAATGAAATTTTTGCAGAAATTGCAAAAGACAAAAAAAATAATAGAATCAAAGCTTTAAAATGTAAAAATGGAGATAACATATTCTCTAAAAGACAAATGAAAGGTTTTGAAGATTATGTCAGAAAATTTGGAGCTAAAGGTTTAGGTTACTTCCAAATGAAAGAAGATGGATTAAAAGGTCCATTAACTAAATTCTTCTCAGAAGCTGATTTAGAAGAAATCGTAAAAGTTACTGAACTTGAAGTTGGTGACGTTGTATTCTTTGGAGCGGGAGCTAAAAAAGTAGTTTGGGATTATATGGGAAGATTTAGATTATTCCTTGCCTCTGAGATGAATATTGTTCCAGCAGATGCTTTAGAATTCTTATGGGTTGTAGATTTCCCAATGTTTGAAGTTGAAGATGGAAGAACAAAAGCTTTACACCATCCATTTACTATGCCAAAATCATTAGATAACGTAGAAGATTTAGAAGAGATTGAATCAATTGCTTACGATATTGTTTTAAATGGTACTGAGCTTGGTGGTGGTTCAATTAGAATTCACAAAGAAGAGATTCAATCAAAAGTATTTAAACTAATGGGAATTTCTGATGAAGAAGCAAGAGAGAAATTTGGTTTCTTACTTGATGCACTTCAATATGGAGCTCCATCACATGGTGGATTTGCAATGGGACTTGATAGAATGATTATGTTATTAGCTGGAACTGATTCAATCAGAGATGTAATAGCATTCCCTAAAACACAAAAAGCTCAATGTTTATTAACTCAAGCTCCATCAAGTGTTGATGAAGAGCAATTAAAAGAGTTAAGTATTAGACTTAGAAAAACTGTTACAGATTTATAGTAACAGATTATTAAATTAGAGGAAATAATATAATGTTTAAAATCATTTTTTTACTATTATTTCCTCTTTTTCTTTTTTCAAAAAATTTAGTTGTTACATATTTCCCTTTAGAAACTAATCTTGTAAATAAAATTGCACAAAAAGAGATAAAAACAAGGGAAATTACAAGTAGATATCTAAATACTTATAAAGACATTCCTATTTCTGAAATCTCAAAATTAGCTAATTCAAAAATATTTTTTCATTTTGGTTTAGAAGTTGAAAAACAATATGCAGAAGTTTTATTAAGACATAATCCCAAATTAGTAATAGTTGATATTTCTGCAAATGTAAGCAAAATAGAAAACAATCCTTATATATGGACTGATCCACTTAATTTAAGAGCTGTTGCAAAAAATATTTATGAAGCTTTCGCAAAGTATGATAAAAGTAAAGAGAGCTATTACAAAGAAAATTATGAAAAATTTCTTGATGAAATTGACCAAACTTTTTTAAAAATCAAACAAAAACTTAATAATAGTGAAATACAATATATTTATGTATTTGATGACTTTTGGGAATATTTTGCAAAAAGATTTGGAATAACTACAGTTTTTAGAGAAAAGAAATATTTAAGTAGCAATGAACTATCACAAGTTAATGAATTTACAAAAGATAAAAATATTACAAAATTATTATTTTCTAAAGAAGATAAACAAGACTTTATTAACTCTCTTACCAAAAATTTAAATATTAATGCCATTGAAGATGATATTTTCAATGATTCTTGGCAATTAAATATTTTAAATTTTGTTGAACAAATCTCAGAATAAATACACTAAATAATTATATTTTTAAAAAGAATACTTTTTATACACCTGTATATAGATTAAATATTATTTAAGGTATATAATACAACTTAAGATATTTAAAGGTTTAGGAAAATAATTATAATGTTAAAAGATATAGTGAATTATAAAGGTATCAATGTAAAAAAAGAGTTGTATCCTATTATCAAATATATTGAAGACGTGGATAAATATAAAGATGAATTAGGAAGATTAAGTTCTTCATGGGATATGTTGGCACTATTGGGTCAATTGGGTGATATAAATATTGATATTGGAAAAACAAAAGAGAATTTTTTAAATTTAACTTCAACTTTATTAAATCACTTGAGTGAACAACAAATAAAAAAAGTAACTCAAGAAATGAAGTTCAAAGCTAGTGTTGCCATTGATGTTTTAATTAGAAATCTTTTTGAAAGAACAGCTGATATTGGATTTTTAGCAACAGATGATGATATTAGAACTTTTATACAAACTTATGTTTCAAAATATAATGATGAAAGTTTAGTTTTACGACAAAATATGCAAAAAAGATTTAAAGAGTATGTTTCGAAATACTCTGTATATTTTGATATTGTTTTGCTTGATACTCATGGAAAAATATTAGTTAGATTAAATGATGAAATTAAAACTGAAAAAGTTGATTTATCATTTGTTCAAAAAGTATTAAATTCAAATGAAGATTTTGTTGAAACATATAAATATCATGATTTTATTCCTCAATATAAGAAATCATTAGTATATTCATACAAAGTTACAAAAACAAATGATTCTAGTTCTCAAAATTTGGGTGTTTTAGCTCTTTGTTTTAGATTTACAGATGAAATGAATGGGATTTTTAATAATCTTGTTGATACAAAAAATAAAGAGTGTTTAACTATTTTAGATGAAAATGGTTTGGTAATAGCAAGTAGTGATAAAGATCATATTGATTTAGGGGTAAAATTACCTATAGTTTTAAATGAAAATTATAAAATCATATCATTTAGAGGAAGAGATTATTTAGCAAAAACTTGTAAAACAAATGGTTATCAAGGATTTTATGGACTTAAATGGTATGGACATATAATGATTCCTTTGGATTACGCATTTTTAAGTGATGAATTAAATACTTTAAATGTGGATTTTAATATCATTAATTCTATGATGGATAATGAACAACACTTTTCAAGAGAGTTAAAAGAAGTTTTTTATAAAAGTAAAACTATTCAAGATAATTTAGGTCGAGTTATTTGGAATGGGAATATTGCTCAAAGTAAATTAAATTCTGTAAATAGAGAGTTTTCTAAATCACTTTTAAATGAGATTGGAGTTACTGGGAATAAAGCAAATTCATCACTTAGTAATCTAAATCAAACAATTATCTCTTCAATTTTAAAAGATAGTGAATTTTTATCTTCATTAGCTATTGATATTATGGATAGAAATTTATATGAAAGAGCGAATGATTGTAGATGGTGGGCAATAACATCATATTTTAGAGAAGCTTTTGATGATTACAATAGTTTACCTGACAAAAAAGATGAAATAAGTAGTATTTTACATTATATAAATGGTTTATATACGGTTTATACAAATATTTTAGTTTTTGATAAAAATGGAAAAGTAGTAGCTGTATCAAATAGAAATTATGAATATTTAATTGGAAAAATATTAACTCAAGAGTGGGTTGAAAAAAGTTTACAATTAAAGGATACTTCAAAATATTGTGTTTCAAAATTCGAAAAATCTGCACTTTATGATAATGAATCAACATATATTTATAGTAGTGCAATTAGATCATTTAAAGATGAAAAAATAATTACAGGTGGAATTGCTGTTGTTTTTGATTCAACTCCACAATTTAGTGCAATGCTTGATGAGTGTTTACCAAAAAATGTTGATGGTGTTAAAATAGATGGTGTTTTTGCTATTTTTGCCAATAAAGATAAAAAAATAATTTCATCTACAAATAAAAATTTTGAGGTTGACAGTTATTTAAATATTGATGATAAGTTCTTTACTTTAAAAAATGCTCAACAAAAAAGTCAAATAATAGAAATGGATAATAAATATTATGCCGTTGCTGTTAAGTGTTCAAATGGATATAGAGAGTATAAAAGTAGGGTTGATGACTACAAAAATGATGTTTTATGTTTTGTATTTATTCATATTGGAGATATAAATTGTAATGTTTTTTTAGATAGTTCTAAATCGAAATTTTTAACAACATCTAAATCAAAATATACTCCTACAAGTGTAGAGTTAGCAACATTTTATTTAGGTAAAAAATTATTAGCTGTAAGTGCTAAAAATGTAATAGAATCAATAGGAATAGAAGAGTTACAAGAATCTATTGATATGGATAAAAAGAATCATTTTAAAGGAATGGTTTTACATAAAGATAAGTTAGTATCAGTTTTGGATATTAGAGATTTTGTAAATGAAGAAATCACAAATGAGAAACTTACAAATATCATTTTAGTTGAATATGATAAAAATAATATTGAACATTGTATTGGAATTTTGGTATCTTCTTTAGAAACTGTAAGTGTTGTGGAAGAAAAATCAATCCAACATATTCAAAATCACTTTTTAGGAGCTGGAACTTTAGTTGAAAGTATTGTTGAAATAACTGACTTAGAAGTTTCAAAAGTAGCTATGGTTTTAGATATTAAAAAAATCGATGAAAACCTGACAAAAAGGGTTTAAATCTTTTCATAGTAGGGGTTAAAATATATTTGGGCACAATACGAAAAAACTAATATATTTTAAAGAAGAATAATGAGTAATATTAATAAACCAAATAAATTTTTACCTACAACTAAAGAAGAAATGAAACAAAGAGGTTGGGATGAGCTAGATGTTGTTCTTATAACAGGAGATGCTTATATAGACTCTCCTTTTATGGGAATTGCAGTTGTTGGGCGAATCCTTGAAGATATAGGATTAAGGGTTGGAATAATCGGACAACCTGATGTTAATAGTGATATTGATGTTAAAAGATTAGGAGAACCAAAACTATTTTGGGGAGTAAGTGGTGGAAGTATTGATTCAATGGTATCAAACTACACAGCGACAAAAAAATTCAGAAATAGCGATGACTACACTCCAGGTGGACAAAACAACAAAAGACCAGATAGAGCAACTTTAGTTTATACAAATCTAATAAGAAGATACTTCAAAAATACAGTTCCAATAGTTCTTGGGGGAATAGAAGCGAGTCTTCGACGACTTACACACTATGATTATTGGACAAATAAACTTAGAAAACCAATATTATTTGATACAAAAGCTGATTATATGGTTTATGGAATGGGAGAACAAGCTATTATTGATTTAGGAAATTATCTAAAAGAGGGAAAAAACCCAAAAACAATAAGAGGACTTTGTTATATTTCAAAAGAAGCACCAAAAGAAGAAACATTTTTAGAAATACCATCACATCAAGCATGTTTAGATGATAAAGAGAAATATATTGACCTTTTCAAAGCTTTTTATGACAATAATGACCCTATTTATTCAAAAGGACTTTATCAAGAAGTTGATGGAAGATATTTAATCCAAAATCCACCAAGTCGACATATGGAAGAAAATGAGATGGATAAAATCGCATCTTTCCCATATCAAAGAGATGCCCATCCGTACAATGCAAAAGATGGAAAAGTAAAGTGTCTTGAAACTATTAAATTCTCAATTATGACACACCATGGATGTTGGGGAGAGTGTAACTTCTGTGCAATTGCAGCTCATCAAGGTCGAACTATACGAACAAGAAGTGAAAAAAATATTTTAGCTGAAGCAAAACACTTTACAACAATGAAAGATTTCAAAGGAATTATTTCAGATGTTGGAGGACCAACAGCAAACATGTACGGTTATGAATGTGTTAAAAAAATGAATCTAGGAACTTGTGTAGAAAACAAAAGATGTGTAGATGCCCACAGACTTTGCCGAACTATGAAAGTTGACCATAGCAGAAACATACAACTTTTAAAAGATATAAGAGCAGTTCCTGGTATTAAAAAAGCATTTGTTGCTTCTGGTGTTAGATATGATTTAATTACAGCTGATAAAAAGCATGGATATGAATATCTAAAAGAGATGGTAGACCATCATATCTCAGGGCAAATGAAAGTTGCACCTGAACACACAAATGATGAAGTTTTACATCACATGGGAAAACCAGGGAAACAAACACTGATTGATTTTAAAGCTATGTATGACAAACTAAATAAAGAATCAGGGAAACAACAGTTTTTAACATATTATTTGATTGCAGCGCATCCTGGATGCGAAGAAAAGCATATGCATGAGTTAAAACAGTTTACAACCCATGAATTAAAAATGAATCCAGAACAAGCTCAGGTTTTTACACCAACTCCTGGAACTTATTCAGCTGTTATGTATTACACAGAACTTGATCCATTTACAAAAAAGAAAATTTTTGTAGAAAAAGACCAAAGAAGAAAAGAAAAACAAAAAGAGATTGTTGTTGCAAAAACAACTTTTGGTGGGAAAAAGAAAACAGGTTCAACATCTGGAATGCAAGGTTAGATTATTATTAATAGTAGGCATAAAAAAAGGCAACTATTTAAAAATAGTTGCCTTTTTTATTTTTGTAAAAAAAGTTTTTACGCTAATGCGTTAAGCATATCAGTCGTAACTTCTGAAACATCTTTTGTTCCATCAAGTTCCATAAATACACCCATCTTTGTATAAAAATCAATTAATGGTGAAGTTTGTGTGTGGTATGCATCAAGTCTGCTAATAACAGTTTCAGCATTGTCATCTTTTCTGATAATTAATTCACCACCACAGTAATCACAAATATTTTCTTCTTTTGATGGATTAAATTCTACGTGGAAAGATGCTCCACATTTTGAACATACTCTTCTTCCTGTAATTCTTCCAACGATTAATTCATCAGGAACATTTAAAGAGATTACTTTATCTAAAGAGATTCCCATATTTTTCATTAGTTCATTTAAAGCTTCTGCTTGAGCTAAAGTTCTTGGGAAACCATCAAGGATAAAACCATCTTTACAGTCAGACTCAGCAAGTCTGTCTTTGATAATACCAATAATAGTTGAATCAGGAACTAGTTTTCCCTCATCCATAAATTTTTTTGCTTCCATTCCCATATCTGTTTTATCAACAATAGCTGCTCTTAAAATGTCACCTGTTGATATTTGTGGAATATTATATTTTTCAATTAAAAACTTTGCTTGTGTCCCTTTACCAGCACCAGGTGCTCCAAATAGCATTAAATTCATACTTTATCCTCGTAGTTTTTGCGTATTGTATATAAAAAGGTTTTAATAACACATAAGGTTCTAATACTACATAAAGAATTTAAATGATTTTTGATACAATCGTCTCTTGAAAATTCAACTAAGGGCATAAATGAAAAAATTATTTCTAATTATTGGAGCACCTGGAAGCGGTAAAACTACGGATGCAGAACTAATTGCTGCAAAACATAATAATATCACTCACTATTCAACTGGAGATATGTTTAGAGCAGAAGTTGCAAGTGGTTCAGAACGAGGTCAAATAATCGAAACATATATTAGTGCTGGAAATATCGTACCAATTGATATTGCTATTGAGACGATTTTAGGGGCAATTAAAAAAGCACCAACGGATGTAATAATCATCGATGGATACCCAAGAAGTTTAGAACAAATGACAGAATTAGATAAATATTTAACTAATGAAAGTGAAGTAAAACTTGTAAACTGTATTGAAGTTGAAGTATCTGAACAAGTAGCACGTGATAGAGTTTTAGGTCGAGCAAGGGGAACTGATGATAATGTGGAAGTATTTAATAATAGAATGAAAGTTTATGCAGAACCTTTAGTGCAAATTCAAGAGTTTTATACAAAAAAAGATTTACTAAAAAAAATCAATGGTGAAAGAACAATTGAAAAAATCGTAACTGAAATGGATGAATATATCCAATCTAAAATCTAAATCATGTTAGAAAAACCAAATTTTTATAGCGTAATAATTGGAACAGAACTTTTAAATGGGCGTCGCAAAGATGCCCATTTTGCATTTTTAAACCAACAACTTTTAAGCCGAGGTTGGGAACAAAAAGCTTCTTTTGTCATAAATGATGACACAAATCTTATGGAAAATATTTTTAATCTAATAAAATCAGACCCAAACTCTGTAATGTTTTGTTTTGGTGGAATTGGAGCAACGCCCGATGATTATACAAGGGAAGTTGCAGGAAAAGTTTTCACTTCTGGAGCTATGGAATTTCATGAAGAAGCAAAAACTAGAATTATAAACCAGTTTGCAGATGAAGCTTACCCTCATAGAATAAACATGGCATATCTGCCAATAAACGCAAAACTTCTAACAAATGTAGTAAATAATGTAGCAGGATTTTACCTAGAAGATAGATTTTTCTTCACCCCAGGTTTTCCATCAATGAGTCAAGCTATGGTTGTTGAAGCTTTAGATAAGTTATATCCAAAATCAAATATAGAAAAATACAGACGTGTAATGACAATAAACGCAAGCGAAAATGACTTAATAGATACTATGAAAAAAATCCCTGAAAATATAGATTTATCTTCACTTCCTAAGATTTTAGGAGATAAAAGAAAAGTTGTAATTTCTTTGGCTGGATATGATAAGGATGAGGTTGAAAAGTATTTTGGTTTGTTTGTTGATTATTGTGTGGAGTTTGGGAAAGAGTTTGTTTTAGAGGATGTGAGTTTTGAGAAGTTGTTTTAGATAATAAGTTTATAAATTGAGATATTAATAATTAAATAGAATGATTTTAAAATTTAGGAATAAAAATGTTAGTTGAATTTTTTAAAAAACAGATATCCGCATCAATATTTGGACTATTTTTATTAATTATCATTATTTTAACAAAATATTATTATCCCTTTGCTCCATATTTACATCGATATGATTTTATTTTCATTATAGCAGTTATTTTTCAGTGTTTATTTGTGATTTTAAAGTATGAAACTAAAAATGAGACAGTAGTTATTGTTGTTTTTCATATATTAGCAGTAATAATGGAATTGTTTAAAACATCTGATAATATAGCGGCTTGGTATTATCCTGAAGAATATTTACTTGGGATAAATAATGTCCCATTATTTACGGGTTTTATGTATAGTGCTGTAGGTAGTTATCTCGCTCGCTCATGGAAAATTTTTGATATTAAGTTTAACAATTATCCAAAATTGGAATTTACGATAGTTCTTGTAACTTTAATTTATATTAATTTTTTTACACAACATTACTTATACGATATTAGGTTCTTTTTATTATTCGCAAGTTTTGGATTATTTTATTACACTCGAGTGCATATAAAAATAGCAATAAAACAAATAGAAGTTCCTTTATTAGCAATATGGATATTGATTGCTATATTAATTTGGTTGGCAGAAAATATTGCTACATTTGCTGGAATTTGGTTGTATCCAAACCAAATGAAAGAATGGGAAATGGTTGGGTTGTCAAAGTTGTCATCATGGTATTTATTAATGATATTGAGTTTTGTACTAATTTCATTGATTAAATTGGCTGAATACTCAAATATAGTTGACAACTTTATAAGATTTATAACAGTATCCTATATTACTTTAATTCCTATCATTATTATTGATGCTAATGTAGGTCATGGAAATATAACATTTGAATTTTTGAAATATATACCTGGTAAAGATTATACTGGACATATTTTTTTATTTTGTGGATTTACCATAGCATTAAATTATCTCTTAAAATGTAAAAGAGGTAATTTTTTATATGGGCAGAATTTATTACTATCTAATGGTATTGTATTTTGTTTTTTAGTTATCGAAGAAGTATCCCAATTATGGATAAGTACACGTGTTTTCGAAATAGCAGACATTATAAGTGGTGCATTGGGAATTTTATTAGCAAATCAGATTATAAATAAATTTATATGTAAAAGATAAATTTAATTTATTTAAATCTTATCATCGAAAATACGATAACACCAACCACATCAGCTAATAAATCATATAAATCAAAGCTCCTATAGGGGATAAAATATTGGCTCATTTCCTCTAAAAAAGCGAAGAAAAAAACGATGATAGCTCCTAGTTGGATATTGTATCTAATGAGATAAATTGTTCTGAAATTAAGAGCAAAATTTAAAGAAAATGCCAAAATGCCATATAGAAGTAGATGAAAAAATTTATCTCCATGGGGAATAGATTTGATAAATTTAAAAATAAAGTTTTTAGAACCTATATCTGCTAAAACAATAGCTACTAAAATACACAAAAACACTGTTAATGGGAAAAGAAATTTTTTCAATGCTCAAACCTCAAAATGGATAATAATTTATTATATATTTAATTTTCTAACTTGAATAGATATTCTTTACTCTTTTTTAAATTATTTTTACAAAAATATCTATATCACTATTTTCTGTTGCTTTATCTCTTGCATAACTTCCAAATAGTCCTATTTGTTCAACATTATATTTATTTCTGAATTCAGAATAATGCTCTTTTAAATAATTTAAGATATTTGTTTTATCAATTGGTTTTGACATTGTTATATCTCCTTTAAAATTTTATTCTGTTGGATTGTATCATACAACTTCTTTTTTTATAAATGGACTCAAAGTTGTTGTGATTTCATAAGTTATTGTATCGTGCTCTTTTGCTAAAACTTCAACATCATCAAAGATACAAACTTCTTCATCTTTTGTATTTAAAGATAAATTATCCATAGAAACACGACCTAAAACTTTATAACCTTTTGGTGTTGTGTAAGAGTTTCTTTCATTTAATCTTAAAAAACCATCTCCATAACCTAAATCATAAGTAGAAACAGTCATATCTTTGTCTGCTGTGAATGTTCCTCCATAACCAACACTTTGTCCTTTTTTTATCTCTCTTGTTGCTAATCTATTAGCCCAAAGTGACATAACAGGTTTTAATTTTGGAAATTTAAAAATTCCTGCATTATCTAAATATCCATAAGTTGCAATTCCAACTCTTGCAAAATCTTCATCGAAATTTGATGTTCTAAAAAGTGCTGCTGAATTACAAGAATGGAAGGCTGGAATAGGTAATAAAAGTTTTTCACATATCTTTTTCACATCCTCTTTTACCCTAGTAAAAACAGACTTTTGCCAGTAGAAATCGGTACTTAATTCATCTGCACTTCTATGGTGTGTGAAAACCCCAGTAATTCGGATATTTTTTTTAGAAAGCCCTAAAAAAGCCTCTTCTAGCTCATCTGGCATTACTCCATTTCGATGCATACCCGTATCTACCTTAATATGAACTTTTATATTTTCAGGTAAGTTTTTTATAGCATCTAAGCTGTTTACAGCTATGTGAAAAGCATGTGAATAAGTGTGAATATCTTTTTGTGCAAGTATCACAATATCATCAAATAATTTTTCTATGATAAGAGCTTCATCAAGACTTTTTACTACTGCTTTTTTGATTCCAAATTCTTTTGCCATTGTTGCAATTTCAAAAAGTCCATGACCATAAGCGTTATCTTTTAATACAACAGCGACCTTTTCAACTGAACCTGTTTGTTCTGAAATAACTCTAAAATTGTGAAATAGATTTTCTTTATTTAATAAGATTTTTGCCAAGATTAATCCTTTGGGGTAATAAAATAATTTGATATGATAATTGCATCTTTTTCATTTAAAACATTTTTTAATTCTTCAACAGATGCATTTTTGATTTTTTCAAACTCACCAAAATATAAAAGAAGCTTTTTGATTTTTGCTTCTCCTATTCCTTTTATTTGCAGTAACGATATTTGTTTATCTTCTGCTCTTTTTTGTTTTTTATGAAAATTGATTACAAATCTATGGGCTTCATCACGCTGTCTTTGCACAAATTGAAGTCTTTTATCACTTGTTGATAATTTTAGATTTTTAAATTCACCACTTTTTGTTTTGTAGTGAATTATATCTTTTGCTGCACCTTTTGCTCTGTGGGCTTTTGCATCAACTTTCTCTTTTGCAACTGCAATTATATCAAGATTTACTCCAACTGATAACACAATATCATAGGCTAATTTCAAAAGTGTCTCTCCACCATCAATTATCCATAAATCAGGAGCTGGATTTTTTTCAAAACTTTCAACTCTTCTTATTAACATCTCTCTCATTTGAGAATATTCATCTTTTGATTCAAGGTTATAGTGTCTAAAAGCTTTTTTATCAAATGAGTTTAACTCTTCATTCCATACAATCATAGCTCCAACGGTTGCTTGTCCCATCATATGAGAGTTATCGAAGCTTTCGATTCTAAAGGGAAGAGTTTGAAGTGTAAATAAATCTTTTAATTCTTCATAAATATTTGTTTGATTTTTACTTGAATCAATTCGTAAAAGTTCATCACAATTACTTAAAGCAATTTGAACAATATCTTTTTTCTTATCTTTTTTAGGATTTATAATTTTGATTTTTTTATTAAATCTTACTTGTAAAAACTCTTCAAGTTCAGCTGTATCTTCAAGTTCAATTCCTACTAAAATCTCTTTTGGTAAAAGTGGAATTTCATTGTCATAGTAGTTGATAATTGCTCTTTTATAAGCTTCTTCGAAATCAAATTCAAACTCTTCATCAAAATTATCAACCTTTAAAAAATCATGGCTTGAAGAGGCTATTTTCCCATCTCTTATAAACATTCGCACAACTACTGCTTTTTTATTTGAGGCTGTGATTGTAAAAATATCTATATCTTCATTTGTTGTTAAATCTATTCCTGATTTTATTTGAGATTTTTCGATTGTTTTTATTCTATCTCTTATCATCATGGCATCTTCAAATCTAAAATCGTTTGAGTATTGAAGCATTCTTTCATTTAGTTTTGAGATTAGTTTTGTTTTATTGTAGATGTATTCTAGGGCATTTTCTACTATTTTTGTGTATTCTTCTTTTGAAATTTTATTTTCACATGGGGCAAAACATTTTTTTATTTGATGGAACAAACAAGCAGTTTTACCTTTAACACAAGATTTTTTTTGCACCAACGGAACTATTTCATAAATAGAATCAAGCATATCTTTTGCACCACTTGAATATGGTCCAAAGTATTTGATATTTTTGCCCTTATGGATTTTTCTTGTGATTTCAAGTCTTGGGAAATCTTCTCCATAATCAATTACAATATATGGATAGGTTTTATCATCACGAAGTAAAATATTGTATTTTGGTTTTAATTGTTTGATTAAAGAGTTTTCCAAAATCAAAGCATCATGTTCATTTGGAACAACTATCCATTCGCAAGACTCAACTTCACTAATCATTTTGTAAATTCGTGGTCCTAACTTATCAGCAGGTAATAGTTTTGGAGTAAATTTAAAATATGATTTAACTCTATTTTTTAGAACTTTTGCTTTTCCAATATAGAGTAAATGACCGTTTTTATCGAAATATTGATAAACACCAGCATCAAAGGGAAGTTGTTTGAGTTTGTCTTGTAGATTCATCGTGAAATAATACCCGAAAGAGTTTAAAATATTTTAAAATTTATGCTGGTTAGAATATAAACAACAAAATCCCCTTATTTAGATGGAATAAGACTAGAATGAATCCCATATCGAAGGATTTAAAATGAATGTGATAGAACTAAATAGGGATGAATATTTAATCTCCGTGAAAAAAATCGAAGATTTCAAAAGTTTGTCATTTTCTAAAAATGCCTTAGAATGGTGGGATAATTACTACAGTTGGGAAAAATTTCCTCCTTTATGTCTTATAAATACTAAAAACAAACATGTTTGTTATTTGTTTTATAGCATTTCAAAAGATAATGAATATCTAACAATTCACAACCTCTTAACTCCAAATACGCACAGAAGTCATGGTTATGCCTATAAACTTCTGAAATATCTTTTTTCTCATCTTTCAGGACATAAAATAAGAAGATTTAAAATGAATTGTGTTAGTTCATCTTTGGATTTTTATAATAAATTAGGTTTGGAGTATTGGGGAATAAATGATTTATCTCAATATTATTGTGATTTTAAAATGCCAATAAAAGATATTAGTGAAATTCCTCAAATTGTAAAAGATTCAAAACTAAGTGAATTAAGTGATGAAAGAATTCTGCAAATTTTTGAAAAACTTAAAAATAATGGTACAGCTTTGGAAGAAAAAATGATTGATAAATTTGAAGATTCAAAGGAAAAATTAGAAGGTAAATATCATTTTGATTTACTTTGTAAACGATTTGATGAAATAAAAAAATAGTACAAGAATTATACAGTTATCTAAAAATTATTTTATTTTTTATCTGTTTTTCTTGATTTTCTAATTTCTCGATTTTCTATTAAATTTTCTAATTTCTTTTGACTTAAATTATTTAATGAATAATTATGAAATAATATATCAATAATATTAATATACCCTATAAAATAGATATTTTATGAGTTATTAATAAAATAACAAATACAATATAACATTTTAATAATAAGATTATTCTTCTTGTATTTATTTGATTTTTTTATGACTTAAATAATAAAAATATATGCTTATAAGTAGTAATTAAATTATTTTTGTATAAAATTTTACTAGCGTGGGAGGTGTATCATGTCTCAATTACTAAAATGTAGCTTTGACAAAGCTTATCTTGAAAAAGCAAAAATTTTGTATATCGAAAGCGAAGATGTAGCAAGAAATGAAGCTACAGAGATTTTTGCAGTTTTTTTTAAAAAAGTTTTAATTGCAAGGGATTGCAAAGAAGGACTTGATGTTTTTATAGAAAATAGATCAGAAATTGATATTGTTTTACTTGATATAAATATGCCCAATTCAAGAGGACTTGAATTATTAGATGAAATTAGAAAAATTGATTGGAATATTCCAGTTTTAATACTCGCTGTATTTAATGAAGTTGATATTTTATTAAAATCAATAAAATATAACATTACAAACTATATTGTAAAACCTATGCAACTTAATACTACACTAAAAATCATTTCACAATTAATGGAAGTTAAGGAACAAAAAAAAGAATTAGCTAGAAAAGATAATGAATTAAAACAATTTATATCAATTTTAGATTCTTCTAATATTATTTGCGAAATGGATTTAGAATTTAATATCATATCTGCAAATGATGCTTTTTTAATAAATTCAGGTTATGAATTAAATGAAGTAATTGGCAAAAAGATTAGCGATAAAACTATCTTATGTAATCACGAAATGCAAGAGTTAAAAATCAAAGATAGTTTATTACGAGGTAAAACTTGGATAGGACTTAGTAAAAGGGTTTCAAAAGAAGGAACTTATTATTACACTCATTCAACAATACTACCAATTTTTCATAATGATGGAAAAATAAAAAAATTTATAGAATTTGCAACACTAATTTCTAAATATGAAAATGAAATATTAGCACTAAAAAAACATATTTTATTACTCAAAACAGAGAGTTTTAAAGCCCATAAAGAGCTAAAAAAAGAGAATCAACTTTATTTAGAATTATCTGATACTTTACAAAAAGAAAAAGAAAAATCTAAATCATTGAGAAGAGAAATTGATGATGGAGTTGTTAATAGACAAAAGATTCAATTAGAATTATATGAATTGAAAAAAGAAAACAGCAGATTATTAGAAAAATTAGCTATTCAAGAAAAAAGAATTGATGAATTTCAATCAGCTGTATTTAGTGGTCAATAGCATTTAAACCATAAATCACAAAGATTTTTATATATGATCTTAAAGTGGTTTAGTTTTTTTCTATGATATTTTTTATAATTCTTAAAATATGTATTTAACAAGATTTTTTCTTCATTTTTATTCAAAGAAAACTCTATACAAACACAAGCTAAATCAAAAAATCTATCATTTAATCCAGCATATTCCCAATCAATTATTTTAATAGAATTATTTCTAAAAATAATGTTTTTAGGATTTAAATCATGGTGTGTAAGTACCAACTCTTTTTTAAATTTTTTTAGCAAAAATAGGCTTTTAAAAGCGTCTTTTATAAGTTTTTTACTTTTTATATCATCTAAATTTTTATTATAGTTTTGTAAATCTTTTTTAATATCATAAGTTTTTGTTTTTACTTTGATGTTATGAAACTTTTTTATTTTTGAAACTAATTTTATTAGTTCAGAACTTGAAAGTTTAGTTTTATGAATACCATTTTTATATTCATAAATCATAAACTTTTCATTTAAAAAAATAGGTTTTAATGCTATATTTTTTGTATGTGCTTTTTTTTGGATTTGATATTCAAATTTACGGCTTATATTTACGCTTTCATTTGATTTGAAAACTCTTATTACATAAGAATTTTCAGTTGTTGACAGAAGATAACTAATATTATTAAAACCTTGATTTTTCAGCATTTCAAGGCTTAATAACTCTTCTTTAAAAATATTATATTTTTTTAATTCTTCAATAGTCAAAACTTAAGTACTCTTTTTTCCATTGTCTATAAGCGATATAAGCAAGAATTGTATAAATTACAAATAATATAGCAGTTAAATAAAAGCCTTTATTTATATAAATATAAATAGAAACAGTATCAATCACAATCCAATAAAGCCAATTTTCTAATACTTTTTTTGTAAGCATATAAGTAGCAAATACTGCAAATACAGTAGTAAATGTATCTAAATATGCAAAATCAGCACTTGTATAATTTGACATAAAAAAACCTAAAATTAAAGAAGTTATAATTAAACTCCCAATAATTTTTAAATTTTTTATTAAACCATAAGAGTTTATATCTAAATTTTCAAGGTGATTTATTCCATCTCCATATTTCCAAGAATACCAACCATAAACAGCCATTATTAAATAAAAGATATTTAACGCACTATCCATTAAAAGTGAAGCATCAAAAAATAAAATACTATAAATTAGTGTACTAATAAAAGCAGCAACCCAACACCAAAGATTTTGTTTGATTGCTAAAATAAGATATGTAACTGATAAAAAAACTGCCACCATTTCCCAAGAAGTCATATAAGAAATAGCTTCTTGAATGTTGTTTAAAAAAGTTTCTATCTTAAAATCCTTATTTTAAAAGTTTTATAATATCTTTTTCTATTGATTCAGGAGTTGTTGTAGATGCAAATCTATCTATAACATTTCCTTCTTTATCAACCAAAAACTTTGTAAAGTTCCATTTGATATTTTCAGTTCCTAAAATACCTTTTTGACTTGATTTTAAAAATTTATAAATTGGAGCTTCATTTTCTCCATTTACATCAACTTTTGCAAACATATCAAATTTTACATCATAAGTTAAAGAACAAAATTCTTTGATTTTTTCATTTGATTCAGGCTCTTGATTTGCAAATTGATTCGAAGGAAACCCTAAAATCATAAAATCTTCATTTTTGTATTTCTCAAAAAGTTTTTCCAAACCTTCATATTGGCTTGTAAAACCACATTTACTTGCAACATTTACGATTAAAAGAACTTTCCCTTTATATTTTGACATTGATATTTCTTGCCCATCTATTGTTTTTACATTAAAGTCGTAAATACTCATTTGATTTTCCTTTGCGTTTATAAAACTAAAAATTACTAAAACAGAAAGTATCATTTTATTAAACATATTATTCCTTGTCTCTTTTAAATAAGAGTAATTCTATCTTATTATTCTTTAGAATTTACAGTTTAACGAAATGATATTAGATTAATACTATTTATTTGTTATAATTATACAAATAGTTAAAAAATAATCAGGAGTAGAAGTGCTACAAAATCTAAAAACAAAGTCAAAACTGTCATTACTTTCTTTAGTTGCATTAATTGGAATATTAATATTAGGAATATTAGGAACTTTTAAGTTAAAAGAAGTAAATAGTGGTTTAGTAAGAGTTTATAATGATAGAGTTGTTCCACTAGAGCAATTAAAAATTATTGCAGATGAATATGCTGTAAATATTGTTGATACAACTCATCAAACAAGAAATGGAAATTTTCAGTTTGATAAATGTATTTCAAATATAGATAACGCTCAAAATAAAATAAAGACTAATTGGAATAAATATTTATCAACATCTTTAACAAAAGAAGAAGATGTTTTATCAAAAGAAGTTAGTCAACTTATGAAAGTTGGTGATGCTGTTGTTGATAAAATCAAACAAAGTTGTGTAAATAAAGATTTAGAATCAATTACAAAAATAACAATTAATGAACTTTATCCAAAAATTGATCCAATTGGTGAAAAAATCTCAGCTTTAATTTCTTTACAATTAGAAGTAGCAAAAAAAGAAACTTTAATAGCCGAAGATATTTATAATACAAGTAGAAGCATAATAATATTTACTATATTTATTTCTTTTTTGATTATATTTATTTTATCGTATATGATTATTTCGGATATTACTGGAAAATTAAATAGTTTAAAAACAGAATTATTAAACTTTTTTTCTTTTTTAAATAGGGAAACAACAAGTGTAACTCTTTTGGACATTAACTCAAAAGATGAATTTGGAGAAATGGCAAATGTAGTTAATGAAAATATTGTAAAAACTCAAAAATTAATAGAAGATGATAATTTATTGATTGAAGATGCAAAAGTAGTAATGACAAGAGTAAATAATGGATGGTATGGACAATTTATAGAAAAGTCAACTTCAAATGCTTCTTTAGAAGAGTTTAAAAATAATGTAAATGAAATGATAAAAAATACAAGAACTAGATTTATTCACGTAAATGATGTTTTGGATTCTTATTCAAGAAATGATTTTAGAGCAGTTTTAAAAATGGAAAAAAATGATGAAAAAGGTGGAGTTTTTGAAAACCTAGTAAATGGTTTAAATACTCTACAACAAACATTAACTAGCATATTAGTTGAGAATAAATCAAATGGATTAACATTAGATGAAAGCTCAAATATATTACTTGCAAATGTAGATAAGTTAAATATCAGTTCAAATGAAGCAGCTGCATCTTTGGAAGAAACAGCAGCCGCATTAGAAGAGATAACATCAAATATCAGAAACAATACTCAAAATATCCAAAAAATGGCAAGTTACTCAAATAGTGTAACAGCATCGGCAAATGATGGAGAAAAACTGGCAAACCAAACAACAATTGCAATGGATGAAATAAATGTACAAGTTAATCTAATAACAGATGCAATAAGTATTATTGATCAAATAGCATTTCAAACAAATATTCTTTCTTTAAACGCAGCCGTAGAAGCAGCAACAGCAGGAGAAGCAGGAAAAGGATTTGCAGTTGTTGCAGCAGAAGTGCGAAACCTAGCTTCAAGAAGTGCAGAAGCAGCTAAAGAGATAAAATCAATAGTTGAAAATGCTACAAAAAAAGCGAATGATGGAAAAGATATAGCAAATCACATGATAGAAGGATATAAAGAATTAAATCAAAATATTGTTAATACAATAAATCTAATTCAAGATATTGAAATGTCAAGTAAAGAACAATTAACTGGAATTGAACAAATAAATATGGCTGTAACACAATTGGATCAACAAACACAACAAAATGCAAATGTTGCAGCACAAACACATGATGTTGCAGTTTTGACAGATGAAATTGCAAAATTAATAGTAAATGATGCAAATTCTAAAGAATTTGTTGGTAAAGATGAAGTAAAAGCAAAAAACATTAATCTGGATAAAAGTAACAAAAATTGATAATTCAAAAATAAAAAGGGAACAATGTGTACAAAAAATTAGAAGTATTAAACAAAATTCAACACAAAAACAAAGGTGTAGCCGAAGTTACTGATTTTTTATATTCAAAAAATCTAATAAATGCACCAATTGCATTATCAGAGTTTTTTGAGGCTTGTAAAAATTATCCTATATTTTTTGCAAAAGATAAAGATAATAAATGGTTTTCAACGGCTCTTTTAGGATATAAAGAGGGTGAAAATTTATTTGTAGATAAAAAAGGAAAATGGAAAGAGTTACATTATATTCCAGCTTTTCTGAGAAGTTATCCTTTTATTCTTGTAAATCAAGAAAATAAAAAAGAGATGGTAGTTGCAATAGATGCTGAGTATTTAAATGAAAAAGAGTCTTCAAAAAAACTATTTGATGAAAATGGAAACAATAGCGAGTTTTTAAATAAAGCAATAGGTTTTTTAAATCAATATTATGCAGATTCTCTTTCAACAAATGAGTTTATAAAACAGTTAGAAAGCTGGGAATTACTTGAAGAAAAAGTTGTAAATATTTTAAATAGTAAAAATGAAAAATTCACTTTAGGTGGCTTTTATGTTATAAATGAAGAAAAATTAAAACATTTAAGCAAAAAGAAAAAAGATGATATTTGTGCAAAAAATGCTTATTCTTTAATCACAGCTCATCTTATTTCACTTTCAAATATTCAAAAATTGGGAAGTATTAAATAAAAAAATTTAAAAGTAAGTTGGCTATTTTATAAGTTTATAGCCAATTGCTCTTAGGTTTAAAATCATTCCGTTTTTTAGTTTTTTCTTTAGTTTATGAACAATTGTTCTCATGCTTACCGCTTCCATTTCTTTACTATCCCAAACATATTCGTGAATCATTTCATTTGTAACTGTGTTATTTATATTTTTTACAAGTAGGCTTAAAAGTAGTTTTTCTTTACTAGTAAGTTCTATTTCATTATTTGATTTAAACAAAGTTTGCTCAAGTAAATTAAAAGAAAAGTCATACCCTAAATCTACTATAAAATAACTATTTTCATCTTTTTTTATATGGCTTAAATGATATTGGATTCGTAAAAACAACTCTTCAAAATCAAAAGGTTTTTTAATATAATCATTACAACCTAAAGTGTAAGATTTTTTGATATTTTCAATATCAATTTCAGCACTTATCATAATAATTGGAACAGTTAAATCATCTTTTCTAATAAACTCTAAAACCTTGTGTCCATCAAATCCCAAAACATTTAAATCCAAAATATATAAATCATATTTACTATTTAAAATCACATCAACAGCTTTGTAACCATCACTAAAACTATCCACAAAAAAACCTCTATTTTGTAAAGAGAGTTTTATGATTTTATTTAAAGCAAAATCATCTTCAAGTAAAAATATTTTCATAGATTTTCTCCTTTGATAATGAGATTTTTAGGGAAGATATAAGAAAAAGTTGTTTGATTATTTAAAGAGTTAACTTCTATTTTTATCTCATATTTATCACAAATCTCTTTTACAATACTAAGTCCTAATCCAAACCCGATATTTTTATCTTTTTGTTGATAATAGGCATTAAAAATTACTTTTGTATCAGCAATCTCTATTCCTTCATTTTTTATTTCAAGTTTATAAATATCTTCTTTAGAGTCCAAAATAATATCTATATTTGAATCTTCAAAAGAGTATTTTATAGCGTTTGATAAAGTGTTATCAATAACTCTTTCTAACTCATAAGAATCCATTAAAATATCGAACTCTTCATGAATATCTAAACTTATATCAATATTTTTTACATTTGCCATCTCATCAAAAAAAGCTAATCTTGAAGATAAAAATCTTACTAAATTTATATTTGATATTTCAGAAACTCTTTTCTCTTTTTTACTTAAGTAATACAAATCATTGTATATTGAAGATAGAGATTTTGTTGAAGCTTTCATAGTTTCAAACTGCTCTTTATAACCTAAAATTGACTCTAAATTATCAATATTTAGATTTATTATACTTAGTGGTGTGTTCATTTCATGGATGATTTTTTTTAGGAAAAAGTCTTGTTGCTCCAAAAGATTTGAGATAGTTTTTTTACTTTCAAAAATATTTAGTTGGGTTTTTATTCGTGCAAGAACTTCCTCTTTTTCAAAAGGTTTAGTAATATAATCAACTCCTCCTTCTTCAAAAGCTTTTATTTTACTTTGTACATCATCTAAAGCACTTATAAAAATAATTGGAATATCTTTTAAATTTTCTTCATTTTTAAGAAGTTTACAAACTTCAAATCCATCTAGATTTGGCATTTTTATATCCAAAAGAATCAAATTTGGTGGATTTACTTTTGAAGAGTTTATGGCAAATATTGGATCAGTTGAAGCTCGAACCAAATAATTTTCTTCTTTTAAAAGAGTATTTAAGTAGTGTAAATTCTCAGTTTTATCATCTATTATTAGTATTGTGTATTTTTTATCCATATAGTTATTCTTTTTACATATTGTAGTTTGTTAAGATTATAGATAAAAATTAATTAGGATTTAGTTTGAAATTAAAGAAATTATTTATGTTGCTGTTTATTTTAAATACAGTTTCCTTTATTTGTGTGGCAGTTGTCATAAATAAATATCAAAAAGCTACCATAAAACTTGAAGATGCATACAATATGCAATATAAATCTTTGATTCTAGCAGATGAGTTAAGACAAAGTAGTGATGATTTAACAAGAATGGCACGAACTTATGTAATAACTGGAAACTCTATGTTTGAAGAACAATATAAAACAGTTTTAGCCATACGAAATGGAGAACTTCCAAGACCCAAAAGATATAATGGAATTTTTTGGGATTTTTTGACTTTGGAAGGAATAAAACCTTTACTTGATGGTGATAAAATACCACTTCGAGAATTGATGAAAAATGCAAATTTCCCAGAATCAGAGTTAAATTTACTTTTTATTTCTCAAAATGAATCTGATGATTTAACAAATCTTGAACATAAAGCCATGAATGCAATAAAAGGAATTTTTCAAGATAAAAAAGGAAATTACATAATCAAGGGCAAACCTGATTTTGTTTTAGCTAGAGAATTAATGCATTCATCACAATATCATCTTGCAAAAATCAGAATCATGGAACCACTTGATAGGTTTTATAAAGCCTTTGAAAATAGAACAAAACAAAAAGTTGAAGAGGCAAAAAAGAGTGTAAATGAACAAGAATTTAATGTAAATGCAATAGTAATTCTTTCAATAATTTTGTTTTTAATGTCATTTTTTATCATTTTATTTAGAATCATTTATCCTATGGATTTATTAAGAATCGTGATGTTAAAACTCTCAACAAATGAAATAAATGTGGAAATAGAAAAAAATGAGTTCGATGATGAAATGGGAGATATGATAGGAGCTGTTGAGATTTTCAAAGAAAATACCGAAAAATTAGTTACAAGTGAACATCAACTAAAACTTGCTATGGAAGATGCAAAAAATGCAAACCAAGCAAAATCTATTTTTTTAGCAAGAATGAGCCATGAATTAAGAACTCCATTAAATGCAATTTTAGGTTTTGCAAATATTCTAAAAAAATCTATGAATGCTACTATTCAAGAAAAAGAGAATCTAAATATCATCAAAAAAAGTGGTGAACATCTACTAAATATCATAAATGAGATTTTAGAACTTTCAAAAATTGAAGCTGGAAAAATAGAAATAAATCCAAAAAACTTTGATTTTTTTGAATTGATAAAGGAAATAGAAGATACTTTTGCCTTTAGATGTGAAGCAAAAAATTTAAAATTTGTTATAAGTCTTTCCTCTTCTTTGCCAAATTTTATAAAAGCTGATGAGCAAAGACTTAGACAAATTCTTATAAATTTGTTAGGGAATTCTTTGAAGTTTACAAATGAAGGAGAGATTTCTTTATATATTTATACTTTAAATAATAAGCTATTTTTCGAGGTAAAAGATACTGGAATTGGAATTGATATAAAAAATCAAGAAAAAATTTTCAAACCATTTGAGCAAGTAAAACTTGACAATTACACCCAACAAGGAACAGGTTTAGGTTTAGCAATCACAAAAGAATTAATTACTTTGATGGGTGGAACGATTTATGTTAAAAGCCAAATAAACAAAGGAAGTGAGTTTTATTTTAGTATAAATTATGAAAAAGCAAATATTGATGAATTAACTTTAAAATCACAAACTAAAGAGATAAAAGGAATAAAAAATTTTCAAGATGAAAAAACAATTTTAGTAGTTGATGATATAAAAGAAAATAGGGATTTAATAGTACAACTTTTAGGGTTTTATGGCTTTAAAACACTTGAAGCAAATAGTGGATTAATGGCACTTGAGGTTTTTGAAAAACAAGATGAAAATCAAAAAATAGATTTGATTTTTATGGATATTTTGATGGAAGAACTTGATGGTTTACAAACTATGCAGATTATAAGGAAAAAACAGAAGAACTCAAATATTCCAATCATTGCTTTATCTGCAAATGTTTTTGAAGAGGACAAAAAACAAGCAATAAAATCTGGTGCAAATGACTTTTTACCAAAACCAGTTGAAGAAAAAGATATTTTATTAATGCTAAAAAAATATCTAAATATAGAGTTTGAATATGAAGAAAAAGAAGAAAAAATTGATATATCACAAGAGTTGAAAAATCTTTCAAAAGAGTTTTTAGAAAAACTAAATGAACAAGTTTTATTGATGAATAATGAAGAAATTTTATCTTTGATAAAAGAGTATAAATTATCACTTGAATTACAAAATCATATAAAAAATTTAATAAATGAGTTTAAATATCAAGAATTGATGGATTTATTAAAAAATATTTCAGACTTAACTTTTAGAGCAGAACAAACAATCGCAGCTGGTGGAACAAGAACTATTTTAAAAACTTTTGGGTTTTTTAAATAGTTCTTATTGATAAATTATCTTTTTCTATAAAATCCAAAATAATTTGTTTATGGTCAAAAACCAACTTTTCAAGTGGAAGTTCATCCAGTTTATAAACATAAACCTCTTTTGCATCATCTTGAGCAATAGGTTTTCCATAAGCTTTGCAAACATAAACCACAGAAGCTGTGTGAAATCTCTCATCTCTTTTTGGGTCTGAATAAACTCCAAGAAGTGACTCAATTGAAACATCTAATGAAGTCTCTTCTTTCATCTCACGAATAACTGCATTTTCAACAGTTTCACCAATATCTACAAATCCGCCAGGAATTGCTACTCCAAGAGGTCTGTTTAATCGTTCAATTAAAACTATTCCTTGAAAATTTTCTTTTTCATCATATAGTTTTATTATTCCATCAACTGCTAAAAATGGTGTTTTTATCATAGTTTTCTTTCTTATTAATATCATTATTTTAATAAGTATATCAAAACTATAAATTTAAAATAATTAAAAATTATATTTGACTGAAACATTAAAATTTCTTGGTTCACCATAAACCATCCAATAATTACCAATTCCTTCATAATATTTTTTATCAAATAAATTATTTACATTTAATTGAACAGAGGTATTTTTATCTAATTTATATTTCATCATTGTATTTGCTAATAAATAATCTTTTTGTTCAATATATGAATTTCCTGTTCCTGTATAATATTTACTGTAATATTTTAATCCAGCTCCTACATCTAAATCTTTATTTAACTTATAATTTGTAAATAAATTTGCAGTAGCTCTGGATTGTTTTGTATTTACTTTTTCATTTTTTGCATCTTTTGCTTCAAATTTTGCTAAAGAAAAAGTTGTATCTAATTTATCAGTAAGTTCTCCAGCTAAAGAGACTTCATAACCCTTACTTTCAACACCTTTTTTTGCTTCATATGCATAACTTCCATCAGATAGTGTTACTCCGTCAATTACTTGAGGAACATTGTCTTGTATTATTTTAAATAATGAGAAAGATGTGTTTAATTTTCCATCAAAATATTCACCTTTTATACCTGTTTCATAATTTTTACCTACAATTGGATCTAGATATTTTTCATTTATATCTTTTACTCTTTGTGTTTTAAAAATATCTGTATAACTTACAAATAAAGAGTGATTATCATCTAATTCATAAACTAAACCAGCATAAGGAGTTAACTCATTTTTGAACTCTCTATCTTCAACAGTTTTATCATCACTATGATATTTCCAAGTTGATAGCCTTGCTCCTGTGATTAGATTAAGTCTTTGAGTTAAAGAAAATCTACCAACTAAATAGATTCCTATTTGTTCAGTTTCTTCTGGAAAACCAGTTGTATAAGCTGTATTTGTAAGAAGTGCTTTTCCATCGTAATCAAAAAGGTTCGATACTGACTCAAAGGCTTGTCTATATTCATCTGAATCTTTTGATTTATTATATGTACCTCCTGCAATAATCTCTTGAGAAAGATTTAAAACATTAAAAGGAACATCAAAATAAGAATCTAAATTCATCTCATCATATGTAACATGATCTGCATATTGACTCACATTCATTCCACTACCATTAACTTTGTTTAATGAACCTGTAAATCTTAAAGTGTGAGTTCTTTCATAAATTCTTCTAAAAGAGCTTGAAAGATTAAAAGTTATGTCATCATAAATATAGTGTTTTATATTTCCAAAAACTTCTTTTGTTTCCATATCCCAATAAGCCCAATCTTTTGTAAGTGAAGTTGACCTTGGAAAATCTGTTCTTGTTCCATCTGAATAAAAAGCAGGCAATGCCCAAAACCAAGCACCACCTCTATACATATTATCATAAAAAGTACCTATAGAAACAGAAGTTTCATCACTTAAATCAGCATCAATAATTCCATAAAAAAGAGTATTGTCTTTATCAAAATTGTCATAAAAGTCTTTTGAATTTTCATTTTTTAATACAACTCGACCTCTTACTTTTTTATCTTGCGTTAAAGGTGTTGACATATCAATCGTTTGAGAATATGAATCCCATGAACCAGCATCTAAAGTTAAACTTCCTTCAAATTTTTTGCTATTAGCATGTTTTCTAATAAAATTCATACTCAATGAAGGGTCTCCTTGTCCTGTCATTAGACCATTTGCTCCTTTTACAACTTCAACTCTATCATATATTGCCATATCAAAATCGTTTTGACTTGTAGTTGAATATGAGGGTGAACCATCAACTTTGTAATAAGTAATGTCAAAACCTCTTGCAGCTGAAACTACATTTGTTCCTCTATTATTTAACGTAACACCTGCTATATTACTTAACACATCTTTATAACTAGTGATATTTTTGTCTTCAATCTCTTTTGAAGTAATTACAGTAATTGTCTGTGGTGTATCTTTTATAGATAGGTCTAATTTTGTAGAAGTATTCATATAATCAGTAGTATAAGAATCCGTTCCCTGCGTTACATTTGAATTATTTTCTATTACAGAAATAGTATCTAATGAAATAACTTCATCTTGTGCAAATAGTTTTGTGCTTAAAACTAAAATTGTAGCTAGACTTAAATGTCTAATATTAATTCTTTTTCCTATCACTTATTGTCTCCTTGAAATGAAAGAAAAAATAATATAATGACATTGTTAATTAGCTGTTAATTTTTCTTCTTATTACAGTTATTGAGAATTAAATATCAAGATTAAAGATTAAATTTTTATTCTTTTAATTTTTCTAATAGTTCTGATATTTCCAAATTTATCTTAGAAAAAGCAAACCATTTTTTACCCAAATCCTTCAAACTAGCACCAATATGATAAATTTCTTGATTATCAATAATCAGAAATCTATCGTGAGAATTTTTGAAAGTTCTTAGCGTGATATTATTGTATTGCTTTGAGTATTTTTCAAAATCAAGTTTGAGTTGTTTAGAAATAATATTTGTATAAATAGTTACTTTTATATTTGATGTTTTTGAAAATAGAGTTAAAACTGTATCATCTATATAGTTATCTATTAGAATAATTTCACTTTTTGCACTTCTTAATAAATCAGAAATAAAACTATAAGAGTCATAAATTTGTCCATCATAGAAAATGCCTTGAGTTGTTTCTATAGTATTGTTTTTTATAAGTGACTTGACATCATTCATTTGAGATTTTAAAATATTTACATCATTTTCTAAATTTACAAATCTTTCATTAGTAATTTTATCTGCATTTATTACATAGCCATTTTTAATGTAATTTTTTAAAATAGATGTTGCCCATTGACGGAATTTTGTAGCTGTAATTGAGTTTACTCTATATCCTATTGATATAATCATATCAAGATTATAGTGTTCAATATTTCTTTGAATCTCTCTATTTCCTTCTTTTTGAACTATTCGAAAAATTCGAATAGTTGAATTTTTATTTAGTTCTTTTTGTTTATAAATATTTTTAATATGATAATTAATAGTATGTATTTCAACACTAAAAAGCTCCGACAGTTGCTTTTGTGTAAGCCAAATTGTTTCTTCATTTACAGAAACTTTTAGTTCTAATTCTCCATCATTGTAAAGTACAATATTTGAAATATTATCCATAAAATCACCTTTGAAAAGTTGTTTTATAACTTTATCAAAAAAATTAGTTTTGCTTTAAAAATATTGCAAATTGTTATTTTTCTCTTGATTTTAAAAAGAATAAATTTAGAGCTTAGAATAGAGGAAATTTATTTATTGGTATTAGAGTATGCATTCCCAAGTAGAACTTGGGAACGAAGATAAGCTAGAGCTTGGGAACGAAGAAAAAAAGTTTTGAAATTATTTATTATAAGAAAGATAAGTTGACATATAAGTAGGTAAAAACCATTCTCGACATAATTCTTCATAATTACGTCCTAAAATATTTAATCTTCGCCACATTTCTTCTATAGAAAGTTTAAGTTTATATATATCAATATTATTACTATAAATATATTTTTTTAATTGCATTAATTCACCAAAAATTATATTTAAGATTTGCCACATTTCAATATCCTTCCAAATATCGAGTAATTCTAATAAATTTATAAAATGTTTAATCATATTTATAAATTCTTCATTCTTTAGTGCATAGTTATATCCAATCTCTTCATTCTGATAATTGAATAAATTAAAAGCTGAATATAATTTTTGTCGTTTTGCAAAAAATCTTATAGGAATTAATCCTTCATAAGATGAAACAATCTCATTTTTATATGGTATGTATAATATTTTAGAATCTTTTCTTAAATAATCAGAATCTTTTGGAATAATACATTTATCAATCAAATCGTTTAAACAAATAAAAAATATTTGTTTTGTGTCAAGGGTAACATAAAATAGCAAAACAGGTACCCCTGAACCCATTGATTGTATAGTTTTTAATTCACTAGTTTCTAATTGATGTTTGATAACATCAATTTCTATAAATTCTTCCTTCTCCTTTAATTTATATTTTGCTACATTATCACGAGACTTTACTTTGATTTTTTGGACTTTTAATTTTTCTACAGATTTAACTTGAATAAATAAGTGTTCTCCCAAAGTTTCAGCTTTTCTTTTTTCAGCATCAATATATTTAAAAATTTCAATTGATAAATCGATACCGTAATCAGGACGATATTCTCTTATTAGCCATTCTTTTGGCAATATTTCTTTTATAATATCAAAAGATTCACTTTCCATAATATGCTGAAAAGCTCTGATTTTCCTATTTGTCATAGTATTATCCTCTATTTTTTTGTTTTAGTAAGTGTATAACTATTTTTTATTATTTTCAAGTTGTCTAAATTCTATACACTAACCATTCCCAACTCACATCAAAAACAACACTAAAACAACACTTCTTTTTTATACTTCGCTTAGAAGTCAAAAGGACTTAAACTAAAAGGAGATTTTATGAAAAGATTATTTGCAAAAGCAATCGTTACTTCTGCGTTACTTGGTGGAATGTTAGTTCATGCTGCTGATACTATCAAAGTTGGGGTTTTACACTCTTTATCTGGAACTATGGCTATTTCTGAGACTACATTAAAAGATACGGTTTTAATGTTGATTGATGAGCAAAATAAAAAAGGTGGAATTTTAGGTAAAAAACTTGAACCAGTAGTTGTTGACCCAGCTTCAAACTGGCCTTTATTTGCTGAAAAAATGAGAGGATTATTAACTCAAGATAAAGTTGATGTTACATTTGGTTGTTGGACATCAGTTTCTAGAAAATCAGTTCTTCCAGTTGTTGAAGAGTTAAATGGTTTATTATTTTACCCTGTTCAATACGAGGGTGAAGAGTCAAGCAAAAATGTATTCTATACAGGTGCTGCGCCAAACCAACAAGCAATTCCAGCTGTTGATTATTTAATCAAAGAGATGGGTGTAAAAAGATTTGTTTTAGCTGGAACGGACTATGTTTATCCAAGAACTACAAACAAAATCTTAGAGGCTTATTTAATCTCTAAAGGTATTAAAAAAGAAGATATTATGATTAATTATACGCCATTTGGTCACTCTGATTGGCAATCAATTGTATCTGATATTAAAAAATTTGGTTCAACTGGAACAAAAACAGCAGTTGTTTCAACTATCAATGGAGATGCAAATATTCCATTTTATAAAGAGTTAGGAAACCAAGGTGTAAAAGCTGAAGAGATTCCAGTTATTGCATTCTCTGTTGGTGAAGAAGAACTTTCAGGAATTGATACAAAACCTTTAGTTGGACATTTAGCTGCATGGAATTATTTTGAAAGTGCTGATACAAAAATCAATAAAGATTTCATTTCAACATGGCACAAATTTATCAAAGATGACAAAAGAGTTACAAACGACCCAATGGAAGCTACATATATCGGGTTTAATCTATGGGTAAAAGCTGTCGAAAAAGCTGGAACTACTGATGTTGCAAAAGTTAGTGATGCAATTATTGGATTAAGTGTTCCAAACTTAACAGGTGGAACTGCAAAAATGCTACCAAATCACCATATTACAAAACCTGTATTAATCGGTGAAATTCAAGAAGATGGTCAATTTGAAACTGTTTCTTCAACAAAAGAAATTGAAGGTGATGCTTGGTCTGATTTCTTACCAGGATCAAAAGATTTAATCGCTGATTGGACAAAACCAGTTAATTGTGGAAGTTACAACACAGTTACTAAAAAATGTGTAGGTACTAAATAACAAATCAAAATATGGAAGAGTTTTCTTCCATATTTCTCTTAAGGAAATAAAAATGAATATTTTAAAAATAATACTCCTTAATTTATTGATTTTCTCATTTTCATACTCTTCTACTTTTGAGGAGTTATCTAGCAAATTATCAGATAATAGTTTCAAAGTAAAAGAAGATGTTTTAAATGAGTTAATAATAAATTATAAAGATGAACAAAGATTAGAAATTTTATTACAAAATATGCTTTTAGGAAATTTATATTTTCAAAATCAAAGCAATGAAATCCTATTTTTAGAGAAAGATAGTTTTAAATCTATATTTACTAATAATGTTATTTCAAATGCTAATCAAGATGATTTTTCAAAAGTAAAAATAAATAATAAATTAAGAAGTGTTATAAAAGCCTCATTGGCAAAAATAAATCTTTTTGCAAAAGATGAAAACAAAAGATTAAATGCAGCAAAAAATATCTTGGAAAACTTAGAAGAGCAAGATAAAGAGATTATTTTAGAGGCTTTAAAAAGTGAAAAAAAATCTTCAATAAAAGATATTTTACTTGAGAGCCTTGCAAACATAACTGCAAAGTTTTCAAGAGGTGAAGAACAACTAAAAGCTATAAGTGAACTTGGTGGATTTTTATCTGCAAAATCACTTGAAACTTTGACTGGTTTAAAAGAGTCAAATGATGAAAAAATAAAAGAGGCAGTTAAAAATGCTTTAAATGAAATAGAATTTAGTAAATCTATTTATTCATTTATTGAAACTGCATTTTTTGGGCTTTCTCAAGGTTCAGTTTTACTTTTAGCTGCTATTGGTTTAGCGATTACTTTTGGGGTTATGAAAGTAATAAATATGGCTCACGGGGAGTTAATAATGATTGGAGCGTATACAACTTATACAATCCAACAATTAATGCCAAATATGATTGAGTATTCTGTAATCATCGCAATTCCTGCTGCATTTATAATAAGTGGATTAGTGGGAATTGCTATTGAAAGATTGGTTATTAGACATCTTTATGGAAGACCACTTGAGACATTATTGGCAACTTTTGGGATAAGTTTGATTTTACAACAAGTGGTGAGAACAATATTTTCTCCTCTAAATCAAGAGGTAAAAACACCATCTTGGATGAGTGGAGCTTTGGAAATAAATGGGGCTTTATCTTTGACTTACAATAGATTGTATGTTGTGATTTTCGCTTTTATTGTATTTTTTGCGATTCTTTATGTGATGAAAAAAACATCATTAGGACTAAAAGTTCGAGCTGTTTCTCAAAATAGACCAATAGCAAGAGCTATGGGAATCCAATCAAGTAAAATAGATGCAATCACTTTTGGGATTGGTTCAGGAATCGCTGGCGTTGCTGGCGTTGCTTTATCACAGCTTACAAATGTAGGACCAAATCTTGGACAAGCTTATATTGTTGATTCATTTATGGTTGTTGTATTTGGTGGAGTGGGAAATTTATGGGGAACGCTAATCGCTTCATTTACACTAGGAGAGATAAATAAATTTATTGAGCCACTTGCAGGTGCGATTTTGGCAAAAGTTATCATACTTGTGTTTATTATCTTATTTATACAAAAAAGACCTAGAGGATTATTTCCTCAAAAAGGTCGAGATGCACAGGATTAAAAAATGGAAAATAAATCAATAATTTTAAGAATTTTAGAAAATGACAAGGGTGGAAAAGTAGTTTTATCATCTTTGGCTGTTGTTGTGTTTGTGGTTGCATTTTGTAATTTGTTTATTCCTGAAAGCTCAGTTTTTCATATCTCAACTTTTACAGTTACGATTTTGGGAAAATATTTAGCTTTTGCACTTTTGGCATTGGCTTTGGACTTAGTTTGGGGATATTTAGGGATTTTAAGTCTAGGTCATGGGGCTTTTTTTGCACTTGGTGGATATGCCTTTGCCATGTATTTAATGCGTCAAATTGGAGATAGGGGAGTTTATGGAAATGCTGAACTTCCAGACTTTATGGTATTTATGAACTTAAAAGAACTTCCTTGGTTTTGGATGGGTTTTGATAATCCAATATTTGCAATTTTAATGGTGATGATAGTTCCAGCAATTTTGGCTTTTGTATTTGGTTGGTTTGCATTTAGAAGTAGGGTAACAGGAGTTTATTTATCAATCATAACTCAAGCTTTAACTTATGCTTTGATGTTGGCATTTTTTAGAAATGATATGGGTTTTGGTGGAAACAATGGTTTGACAGATTTCAAAGATATTTTTGGCTTTGATTTATCAGCGGATAGTACAAGGGTTGCTTTATTGATAATCACTTTTTTTGCTTTGGTTTTAGGATATTTGATTTGCAGATTTATCATAAATTCAAGACTAGGTCGAGTTGTAATCTCAATAAGAGATGCTGAAAGTAGAGTGAGATTTTTGGGTTATAAAGTTGAGCAATATAAACTTTTTATATTTGTCGTTTCAGCCGTGCTTGCAGGAATTGCAGGAGCTTTATATGTGCCTCAAGTTGCAATCATAAATCCAAATGTATTTTCTCCACTTTTTTCTATTGAGTTAGTAATTTGGGTTGCTATTGGTGGACGAGGAACTTTGTATGGAGCGATTATTGGCGCTATTGTGGTAAGTCTTGCAAGTACTTATTTCACGTCTGCACTTCCAGAAGTTTGGTTATATGCTCTTGGTGGATTATTTGTGGTAGTTACTTTATATCTTCCTAAGGGAATAGTTGGGTTAATAGCCATGATAAATGAAAAAAGAAAGGCTTCATAATGGTATCTTTAAGAAATAGAAATGAAGATAATATCGGAGATTTAAAAATAGGAAGTAGAATTCTTCTTGTGGATGGTGTAAGTGTTAGTTTTGATGGATTTAAGGCTTTAAATAATCTTAGTTTTTCTATAAATTATGGGGAACTAAGATGTATCATCGGAGCAAATGGAGCTGGAAAATCAACAATGATGGATGTTGTAACAGGTAAAACAAGACCAGATTCAGGAAGTGTGATTTTTGGAGAAGCTGTTGATTTATTGAGTTTAGATGAGCCAACAATCGCCCAAATAGGAATTGGAAGAAAGTTTCAAAAGCCAACAGTTTTTCAAAATCACACAGTTTTTGAAAACCTAGAACTTGCTATGAAAGATGATAAAAGATTTTTTAAAACACTTTTTTCAAAGTTGAGTTCAGAGCAAAAAGACAAAATCGAAGAAACCATGAAACTAATAGGTCTAAAAGAACTTTATAATCTTGAAGCAGGGATTTTATCGCACGGTCAAAAACAGTGGCTAGAAATAGGAATGTTAATTATGCAAGAACCAAAACTTTTACTTGTGGATGAACCAGTTGCAGGAATGACACCACAAGAAGTGGAAAAAACAGCAGAAATTTTGACAAGTTTAGCTGTAAATAATGCAGTTGTAGTTGTGGAACATGATATGGAATTTATAAGAAGTATCGCAAAAAAAGTGACAGTTTTACATGAGGGTTCTGTTTTGGCTGAGGGTTCTATGGACTCAATCCAAAATAACGAAAAAGTGCGAAAAGTTTACCTAGGGGAATAAAATGTTAAAACTAGAAAAAATAAACCAATATTACGGACAAAGCCACACTTTATGGGATTTGGATTTAGAGATAAAAAAAGGAAGATGCACTTGTCTTATGGGAAGAAATGGAGTTGGAAAAACAACTATCAGTAAAGTAATTATGGGATTACTTCCTATAAAAGATGGAAAAATAATCTATGAGGGAAATGACATCTCAAAACTTTCAGACTTCCAAAGAGCAGGAATTGCAATAGGTTATGTTCCACAAGGAAGAGAGATTTTCTCACAGCTAACTGTAAAAGAAAATCTTGAAATTGGAGTGATGACAAATAGAAATAAAATCAAAAAAATCCCAGATAAAATCTACGATTTATTTCCAGTTCTAAAAGATATGGCAAATAGAAAAGGTGGAGATTTAAGTGGAGGTCAACAACAGCAGTTAGCAATTGGAAGAGCTTTATGTATCGACCCAAACTTTCTAATTCTAGATGAACCAAGTGAAGGAATCCAACCAAATATCGTAGCTCAAATAGGACAAGTTATTGATTATCTAACCAAAGAAGAACAAATCACAGTATTGCTAGTAGAGCAAAAACTACCCTTTGCAAGAAGACATGGTGATGACTTTTATGTAATAGATAGGGGAAGTGTTGTGGCAAATGGTGAGATAGTGCAACTTAGTGATGAGATTATTAGGAAGTATATGTCAGTATAAATTTTTTATATAAGAAAGTATTTTTAAGCTGAAAAATCAATAGCCCAAATCTATATAATATTTATACAGCTGAAGAAAAAGTAATCTATATTTTTTTGATAAAATATTTACAGACAAAAGAGCTTTAGGAGAAAAATGAGTATTAAATTTGCTTTTAAAGATGACAAATTTTCTTTAGATAAATTACAACTTCCCTCAAGACACTATTATTTTAACGATAATGAAAATTATATAAAGTTATTAAATATTGGAGAAGGAATTTTTCCAAAGGATAAAATCAGAACATCTTTAAACCTTGATAATTCAAATTTAATCTTAACAACCGAATCAGCTACAAAAATCTATCAGTCACAAAAAGAGTATGGAATCCAAAAAATTGATATTGTTTTGAAAAATAACTCAAATTTAGAGTTTATAAATGATGAGTTGATTTTATATAAAGACTCTCGATATATTCAGTTTTTTAATCTAAAAAGCGATGAAAATTCAACTTTCTTTTACACTGATATTTTGAGTCGTGGAAGAAGTTTTGAGAATTTTGATTTCTCAAAAATGAAAATAAAAAACAGATTTTTTGAAAATGAAAAACTAGAATATATAGAAAAATTCGATATTTTAGGTGATGAATTAAAAGATTATATCACTAGAAAAAACAGTGTTAATTTCATTTTTGCAAAGTTTTATATAAAAACTAACCATAATGAGCAATTTTTAAACAGCTTACATCTAGAAAATTTTGAGAGTTTTTCATATAGTAAACAAAAAAAAATTATTCTAGGTTCTATTAGTTCGAATAATATGTTTGAACTAAAAACAAAAATTACAAAAGTTTGGGAACTATATAGAAAACAATTAAATAAAAAGAGTTTTAATTTAGGTAAACAATAAAGAGGTAAAAATGTTTCTTACAAATCGTGAACAAGAAAAACTAATGCTTTATACAGCTTCATGTCTAGCACATGAGAGAAAAAATAGAGGTTTGAAACTAAACTTTCCAGAAGCTACAGCAATTTTAAGCTCATATATAATCGAGGGTGCAAGAGATGGAAAAAGTGTTGCCCAACTTATGGTTGATGCTACAAAAGTTTTAAAAGAAGATGAGGTTATGGAAGGAGTGGCTTCCATGATGCAAATGGTTCAAGTTGAAGCTACTTTTGATGATGGTACAAAACTTGTTACTGTTCATAATCCAATTCCTTACTCTAAAACTTCTATGATTCCAGGGGAATATATAGTAGATGAGGGTGAAATAGAACTAAATGCAAATAAACAAATTATTACTATTGAAGTGGAAAACAAAGGTGATAGACCAGTTCAAATAGGTTCTCACTATCACTTCTTTGAAGTAAATAGTGCTTTAAGTTTTGATAGAAACCAAGCTTATGGAAAAAGACTTGATGTTGCAGCTGGAACTTCGGTGAGATTTGAACCAGGTTCAATAAAAAAAATAAATCTAATAGATTTTGGTGGACGAAGATATGTAAGTGGATTTAATGGTTTGGTTGAGGGCTTTTTGGACGATGTTAATGTAAAAGCCAAAGCAATGGAAAATCTAAATAAGTTTTTAGGAGTATAAGATGAAAATGTCAAAAGAAAAATATGCTTCAATGTATGGACCAACTGTTGGTGATAGATTTAGACTTGCCGATACTTCATTAATCGCAAAAATTGAAAAAGATTACACTATTTATGGAGAAGAGAGTAAATTTGGTGGTGGAAAAACTATAAGGGACGGAATGGCTCAAAGTCCAACTGCTGTTGAAGTTGCTGATTTGATTATTACAAATGCAATAATCATTGACTATACAGGTATTTACAAAGCTGATATTGGAATCAAAGATGGCAAAATCAGCGCCATTGGAAAATCAGGAAATCCAAATCTATGTGATGGAATAACCCATGGCTTAGAAATTGGAGCAAATACTGAAATTCTTTCAGCTGAGGGTAAAATTATCACAGCTGGTGGAATTGACACACATATTCACTTTATAAGTCCGGGTCAAATAGATGAAGCCTTAGCTAGTGGAGTAACAACCATGATTGGTGGAGGAACAGGACCAAACACTGGAACAAATGCCACAACTTGTACTCCAGGGGCTTGGAATATCGCAAAAATGATTCAAAGTGTGGATGATTTACCTTTAAACTTTGGATTTATGGGAAAAGGAAATAGCTCAAGCAAAGAAGCTTTAGAAGTTCAAATAAAAGCGGGAGCAATGGGACTTAAACTTCACGAGGATTGGGGAAGTACTCCAAATGCCATAGATACTTGTTTAAGTGTAGCAGAAAAGTATGATGTACAAGTTGCAATTCATACGGATACACTTAATGAATCAGGATTTGTGGAAACAACTGTTGGAAGTTTTAAAAATAGAACAATTCACACTTTCCATAGTGAAGGTGCTGGTGGTGGACATGCACCTGATATTATAAAAGTAGCTGGTTTAGCAAATGTACTTCCAGCAAGTACGAATCCCACTTTACCATACACAAAAAATACAATAGAAGAACATCTTGATATGCTTATGGTTTGTCATCACTTAAGCCCAAAAATTCCAGAAGATGTCAGTTTTGCAGAAAGTAGAATTAGAGGAAAAACAATAGCAGCGGAAGATGTACTTCATGATATTGGAGCTATTTCAATCACAAGTTCTGATTCACAAGCAATGGGAAGAGTTGGGGAAGTATTAATACGAACATGGCAAGTTGCAGACTCTATGAAACAACAAAGAGGAATCTTAGAAGGTGATGATGAAAAAAGCGATAATAATAGAATCAAAAGATATATAGCAAAATATACAATAAACCCAGCCATCGCTTCAGGAATTGATGAATATGTTGGAAGTGTAGAAGTTGGGAAAATGGCAGATTTAGTTTTATGGAATAGGGCATTTTTTGGAGTAAAACCAGAAATTATCATAAAAGGTGGATTTATAGCACTTGCATTAATGGGTGATTCAAATGCCTCAATTCCAACACCAGAACCAAGTATGTATAGAAAAATGTTTGGAAGTCTTGGAAAGGCATCGGCAAAAACAAGTGTAATCTTCACCTCAAAAGTAGCTCTTGAAGATGATTTAGATGTAAAACTAGGAATCAGCAAATCAATGTTGGTTGTTAAAAACACAAGAACAATAGGCAAAAAAGATATGAAACTAAATGACTTCATAGGAGATATAAAAGTAGATCCAGAAACTTATGATGTAACAGTAAATGGTGAACTAATAGAGTCAAACTATGTATCAGTAGTTCCAATGGCTAAAAAATATTTTATGTTTTAGGAAAAAATAGTGACATTTAGCGTAATAAAAAAAGTAATAGAGATAAAAAAAGACATTGTTGCAAACGATGAGGTTGAACTCTCTTGGTTTGATATGCAAAAACCAAATTTAACAGCTGTTAGTAAAAAAGGTGTAAATTTAGTTGTTAAAGCTAAGTTTACACACCTACATGAAAATGATATTTTAGTTTGTGAAGATGGCTATACTATAAAAGTTAAAAGAAGTGAAGATGAGATTTTTACTTTAGAATTTAGTGATGCTTTGACTTTTGCTAAAACAGCTTATGAGATTGGGAATAGACATCAACCTTTGATGATTGAAGAGTTTAAAATCATTGTTTTAGATGATATTTCACTTTCAGATATTATCAAAGATTCTTATGCAAATACAGCTGTAAAGTGTGAGAAAACAAAAGGCTACTTTAAACCAAATGGTAAAGCACACCACAGCCACTAATATGACTAAAAAAACAAATCTAAAAAGCCTAAGCAGATTTTTACAAATACTTGATGGAACATTTCCCTCAGGTGTTTTTGTGCACTCTTTTGGGCTTGAACCACATATTATAAAAGAGAATGTAAAAGATATAGATGGTTTAAAAATTTATCTAAAAAATCTAATCATTGACCAATACTCAAAAATGGAGTTCGTTTATATAAAAAAAGTTTTTGAAGCTTTAGAAAACAACAAACTAAATTTAGTAAAAAAACTTGATAATCAATATGGCTCATATCTTACTTTTGAGTATGCAAAAGCTTCTAAAAATATGGGAGATAACTATTTCACTCAAATAAAAAATCTAGCTTCAAAAGATATTGTAAAAGAGTATTTTCAAGCCATAGAAGAAAAAAAATCTGAATCAAATGAGATAATAGTTTTAAGTGCTTATGCCTTTGATTTAGATATTTGTATGGAAGATTTTATTGTAATGTGGACTAAAAAGAATCTAATAAATATTGCAGCAACAAGCCTTAAAATATCAAGAATAAAACCATCTGAAATTCAACAAATGTTATTTGAGTTTGATGAGATTTTAGAAAACTTAGGATTTGAAAATATAGAGAATAAAATTACAAATTTTAATCCGCTATTTGAGGAAATTATTTTTTCTCACAAAAATTTAGAACCCAAAATGTTCACAACTTAATTCGATAATATTTTAAAAATGGAGTAATAAATGGCACTAAAAATAGGAATAGCAGGACCAGTTGGAAGTGGAAAAACTTCTTTGATTGAAAGCTTAACAAACATACTAAAAGATAAATACTCTTTAGGAATTGTAACAAATGATATTTATACAACAGAAGATGCAAACTATCTAAAACAACACCTTGATTTAGATGAAAATAGAATCATTGGTGTTGAAACTGGTGGTTGTCCTCATACTGCAATTAGAGATGATATTTCTATGAATCAACGAGCAATTATTGAGCTTGAAGAGAGATTTAATCCTGATATTGTATTTGTAGAAAGTGGTGGAGATAATCTTAGTGCTACATTTTCTTATGAGTTGATTGATTATTATATGTATATAATTGATGTAGCTCAAGGTGCTGATATTCCTCGAAAAAAAGGAGCAGGTTTACTATTTAGCGATTTACTTGTGGTAAATAAAATAGATTTAGCACCTTACGTTGATGTGGATTTAGAGCTTATGAGAAGTGATGTATCAAATAATAGAAAAAATAAACCCTCTGTTTTTATCTCACGAAAAGATAAAGAGAGTTTAAATCAAGTAGTTTCTTGGATAGAAGCTTTAATGTGATTTTATTCTGTTAAATCTCTCATTCTTGATTCAAGAGTTTTAATAACATCATTTAAATCATTTATTTTTTTGATTTTTTCAGCATTTGTTTTCATTAAAAGATCTAGTTCTTTTTTAGTAGCAGCAATTTCATTCATAGCTTCTCTATTTTTTTCTGCAAGTAAATTTTTTTCTTGTTTAACCATGGAAAGAGTTCTTGCATACTCTTCTGCCTCTTTACTTTTTACAGTCATATGTCCTAAATATTTTTCATCCACATTATGCATTTGCATTTCATAATGATCGAGTTGTCTTTGTCTGCTTAAAGTTTTGGCTCTTTGTTCATCTAATTCTTCTTGTAACCTTGGAATATATGATTCTAATTGGTTGATTTTGTCATTTAGTTCTAGAATAGTTTTTTTGTATGTGTATTCTTTTTTATTAAATTCTTGAACACTTTTTATAACTTTCTTTTGAAATTCTCTTTTTTCTATATTTTCTTGAGTTGTAGAAAAACCGATAGTTATATACTCATCCTTAAAATTTGAAGCCAATTTAAAAATTGTATTTTTAAGATAAAAAGTATCTTTATCTTTTGTTATGAACTTAGTATTTCCTGTCCAAATTTTACCTTCTTTTATAATTTCCCATGTATCATCAATTGCTTGTTTTGGAACATCCGGATGAATAAGTTCGTTGAAATTTACATTTTTTAATTCATCTAGTGTATATTTTGAAGTAAATAACAAACTTTTATTTGCAAAAGAAATAACTCCATTTTCATCCATTTTATAAATCATCGCTACACTATCAACAGCATCTAAATATGTTTGAAGTTCTTTTTGTTTATCTTGTAGTTCTGTTTCAAAAAAACTTTTTTCACAAACTTCAGTTATTTTTTTTACAAGAATAGTTGTATCAATAGGTTTCATAATATAGTTACTAACATTTAAGTCAATAGCTTTTAATAAATTATCAGTTTCACTTCTAGCTGTGGTAAAAATCAAAGGAATAAAAGAGTCAATTACTCTAATCTTTTCTAACATTTCAAGACCATTCATAATTGGCATATTAATATCTGAAATGATTAAATCAATTTTTTCATTTGTAATTCTAGAATGTTCATATTTTTCTAGTCCCTCAAGACCATTTGAAGCTAGAATAACTTCTTTAAAAAGTTTACTGAGGAGTTTCCCTAATTTTTCTCTAGCTAACTCTTCATCTTCTACAAAAAGTACTCGTTGGTTTTTTAAAAAATCAGGTGTGAACATGTTTTACCTTTTATTCATAAGGAGTAACCGATGGAGGAAACTCTTCAAAAGCTTTTTTTATTGAATTTATAATTGAATTTTTATATTTATAATTTTGCATTGGATTTGAAAATTGTAGATAATCAACAGCTCCTTGTTGAGTTTTCTCTTTCTTATAAACAAAAACTACTTTTTTACCTAGTTTTACGCTGTTTTCATAAAGAAGTCTTGCATAATCATTTATATATGGAAACTCTTTTTCTTTGATTTTATCTCCCCAACAAAAAAACACAAATTTACCACTTGGGATTAAATTTGCTGCATCTAAATACATAATATCTCTGTCAAATTGTGTTGTTTGAAAAGAGTTATAACTCTCTAAATCACTATTAAATTTTTCTAGTAAAACAGGAATATCAATACTTCTTTCTATTAGATTAAATAGATTTCTAATCTCTACAATTTTACCAGCACAATGTTCTCTCATTGCTTGCTTGAAAACTGTAATATATCCTTCCCCTTTTAATTCAATCATTTTTCCAAAGTCTTCAAAGTCTTGTTCTAGTAAATATTTATTTGAATCAAATCCAACTGGAGTTACCATTGGACTGTATAAAAATACAGTTCCAATAATATTTTTCTTTTTATCTTTTGCTGTTTTTATTTTTTCTTTTAACTCTTTAACTGTTATCTCTTCATCTTCTGCATTAAAATACATATAACTTTGCGTTAAAAAAATCTCTTCATATTTAGTTTCAATTGTTCCAAAATATTGCATTAAAATCCCTTATTAATTATTATATATATATTATCAAATATTCCTAAATACCTTGCTTATAATTATCATTTTGATTTTTGATAAATTCTAAGATTTGCACACTCTTTTATAATCTCATTGTAATATTTAGTGTTACTATAATCTTTTTTTAACATATCAAAATATTTTCCATAATTATTTTGGATATAAGAGTTATAAACTTTTTCATTGTTATAAAACCAATATCTCTCAAGTTCAAATCTACTTAAATCTTTGTTGTAATAATCTTGTGTTTTAGTTGAATAATTTATATCGTATAAGGCTAATTCAGTTTTTGCCAACAAATAAGTTATTTTGGCTTCAAACTCTTTTTCTTTTGCTTCTTCTTGGGCTTTTGTATAATATTTTATTGCTAAATCAATTTTCTCTTTTTGTAAATCTTTATCATTAAAAGAGTAAACACTTCTGTAAACTGTAGTTAAAATATTTGAGTTTCCAAAATAACTAAGATTATATAAAGCATTAGCAAAAAGATAGTTATCCATTACGCTATTTGGATTTTTTTCAAGCTCTTTTTTTATTAGAATAGTTTTTTCTAAAAACTCTTTTACACTCATAACATCTTGTTTCCCACTTCTGTTATTTCCTCTAATTAAGCCATTAAAAGGATTAAATTGAACAAGAGTGCTTAAATAATTAGAGTTTAACTCTAAAGCTTCTTCAAATTTTAGATTATTTATTAGAAGTTTTGTTTTTGCTTCTTGTAGATTATCATTTAAAACAAATTGATTGTTTTGTTTTTTTAATAAATTTTGTTCTAAATATTTTTTTGCAAAATGTTCTTGAATTTTTGATTGTTTTGGCTCTTGCATAAAAATTCTGAATTTTTCTAATAATACTAAATCAAAAGAAGCATTATCTAAATAGTTGATATTAGAAGCTAAAAAAGCATAAAATTTATCATTTTGTTTTAGATATAGTTTTTTTAATACAACAAAAGTATAATCATGAATAGCACTTGAAGTTGTTTCCTCTTTGATTAGTTTTTCCATTTTATCATAAATTATATTTTCAGTTTCTCTGTCAATTTTTTCTAATTTTTGCAGATATAAAATATAAGAAAAAGTTTGAACTTCATGTGGCTTTGGGTATTTATTTAATAAATCTTTTTCAATAGTTGAAGCTTCAGCAAAATTATTTTCATATAAATTAAAATATCCTAAAGATAAATTAACTAAATACATATCATCTTTATTTATAGTTTTTAAATAATCTATATATTTTTTGAATGGAAAATTTCTTTCAATTTCATTATTTTGATCAAAAAAGTGTTGAGTATTTAAAAGTTCTCTGTAAAGTGTGAAATCAAACCATTTTGAGTTTTTATCAATAGTATAAATATTTTGTAACTCTTCCATTACATTACTATTTTCATTTAAAGCTCTAATGGCATAAAATTTTGTTTTTTCTTCATTGTTTTGTGCTAATTTTAGTAATTCATTCCATTGTTCATTTGTTTTTATATGATGAAAATTGTAGTAACTTAAATGCCAATTTATTCTGTTTTCATCAAATAATTTAGTGAATTCATAAACTCCTTTTACAGTTTGTGCATTTTTAACCAATGCACCGGCGTATAAACCTTGAATCCAATCTTTTACAATAGTATTATCTTTTGTATCTAATAGATATTTATATTTTTCATATAAAGCCAAAGGTTCTTGATTTTTAAAGTGGGCAAGTCTTAGAGCTAAATAAAAGTATCTTAGTTTTAAATATGGTGAATTTACTGTATCTATTTTTGAAACAGCTTCTTTTATTAAAAGATTAAAATCTTTTAAATTTTTTAGTTCATCATTTGAATAATATCCATCACTTACATGTTTTTCTTGTTCACTTACAAAAATCAAATAATCTTTAATCTCTTTGTCATTTATCAAGTCTAAGTTTTTTCTTTTGTAAACAAAATCTTCAATCTGTTTTGCAGAAAAACTATCATTTAGTTGTTTCATCCACTCTTGAATATTTTTTTCTTTATTGTTTTTTTCATAACTCCAATAAATTGTATTATAAACATTTGCAGATTTTATCTCTTCTGCAATATTTGAAAAGGGTTGATTTCTATGTTCTAAAAATACAAACTCTTTTTCGTTATAATCCCAACCATCAGCGCAGGCAAGTAGGGAAATGTTTAAAATCAGGCTTAAAATAAATGCTTTTAAAATCATAGTTTTCCTTTTATTAGTTTTTCTAAATCATATTTATTTTCATATTTTAAAGTGTAAAAAATCACTTCATTAAATCTATTTTTTGATATTTTAAAAAAATCATCAAAAGCTGTTTTTATATCTTCTTTTTCTGAGTCTTCAAATCTAAAAATATCACCTTTATAAACATATCTACCTTTAAAATAAGTACTGTTTATAACTTCATATTTATTGTTATCTAAAGCTTTAAAATTTTCATCAAAAATTTTTTTTTCTGCTCCTTCAAAAATATCTAAAGCTTTGTTTTCTCTAAATTGGATAGCTTGAGAATAAAGTGGAAGTGCAAGTTTTAATTTTAATTTATAACTATCAAAATTATAGTGATATTTTTTTGCAATGTCATTATCTAATATAGAATTTTTTGTGTTTATATCTGATATATCAGACATATTGTAATACATCAAAACTCCATAATCAACAGGAGGAATTCCTGTTTTTATATAATATTTTATTTGATGAAGTCGAATAGTTGCACTTAAAGTTTTGTTTAGTTTTACTTTTAAATCTTCAAGAAGTTTAAAATAGTTTGACTGAGTACTACTTGACCAATCACAATCTATTTGTAACTCTTCAAAACTTAAATTAGTGGCTTTTAGGTTTCTGATAATTTGATTACTAATAATCGAATAATCTACATTTTTCATAGTATCGTTTGTGATATAAACAACAGGAACAAAAATATCATTTGGTTTTGTTTGAAAAATGGTGTTTATAACTTCAATTTTTGAAGAGTAAGAAATATCTAAAACTTTTATATAAATTTTTTGTTTTATCTCTTTTTGATTATAACTATTTTCCCAATGATAAAAAGATATGTTTATTGGTTCTTCTTTTTTATTTTGAATAAAAATAAAACTAACAATCAAAAATACAGCACTTAATAATAGTAAAACTATTTTCATAAAAATCCTTTAAAATGCGTTTATTTTATTTGCTCTATTATTTTTCAACCACTCTTCTTGCAGTTCTTTACTCTTTTTATTATCTGCTCGTTTGCTTATAAATCTTGATCTCACATGAGTCGTTGTTTCATCATTTTCATTGTAAGTATATGTTAGATTTAAATCTGCTAGTTGTATGGCATTTTTGGCTCTTGTAGCTGCTACATAATAGATATTTAACTCTTCGTTTATTCTTAGATATGAGAGTTTATTTTTTGTATTTACTATCTCTTTTTTTGAGATAAAATCATCAGCCATTAATACTTGCTCATATTCTAAACCCTTTGATTTATGAGTAGTTGTAAAGATAATATCAGCTTGATTTTTATCAGTTACTAAAAACTCTTTTATTTTTTTATTTATCTCAAAAATATTATCTCCATAAGTATTGATAAACTTGATAATATTTAAATAATCTTGATTTTTTGTATCTTTTGCAAACTGTTCAAGCTCACTTATTGTTTCAAAATCTTTTATTTCATCTATTGTGATTTTGTCATTTTTTTTCTGTTTTAGATAAAAAATAGAATAAACAGTTTGGTTCATAAATGAATAAGAGTTATAACCACCCTCAAAATAAACCTTTTTTTTATCGTGAATAAAATAGACTAATTGTTGAATCAGTCCAAAAGTACTTCGAGCAATCACACAAAACTGTTTAGAAAAATCTATATGATTTTTCCCTATCAAAGTTGTTTTCTCTAAACCTGAAATTTTAAGAGGTTTTGAGGAGTTTATTTCATATAAACTATTTAGATTATTTTGTAAAACTTTGGCATAGTTATCTCCAAATCTAAAACTTTGTGTTAAGTCATACGAGGGTAAATCTATTTTATTTAAGGCATTTGTAGCAAATCTAAAGGTATAAATTTGTTGAAATGAATCCCCAACATAAATTCGTCTACAACTTTGATTTTCAACAATTCCAATCATTACATCACTTATATCTTGAGCTTCATCAACCAAAATTAAATCATAAGGAAGATTTGCCGATACTTTTTTATTTAGATAAAACATTTTTAGATAAAAATCGTGAGTTGCATCAATGATTTTGTTTTTCATGGCACTTAAAATTGTTTTTAGATGCTCAATCACTCGTTTTTCATTTTTGTTTATTAGTTCAAGTATTTTTGCACCTAGTTCTGATTGTTTTTTATATGATTCTATTAGTTTTGAATCAAGGGCGATTAAAGAAGAGTTACAATAAAAATTTACTAAATCTTTTATTAAAGCCACATATTCAGGAATTGGATAATAAGCCTTTTGATTTACTATTAATTCATGGTTTATTATCACATTTTCTATAACTTGATTTTTTAAATCATGGGCAAGATTGTAGTTATATGCTTCAATTTTATTATAAGCCAATGAATGAATGGTGCTTATGTGCATAAAAGGTAAATTGTACTCTTTTAATTTTTCTTGCAGTGAAGTTTGCAAAGATTTATTATATGCTAGATATAAAATTTTTAGGTGAGAATTCTTTTTTGCATATTCAAGAAGTGTGGTTGTTTTTCCACTTCCAGCAACGGCATTAATTTTAAATGAGAATTTATCACTATTGATTATTTCTTCTTGCTCTTTGGTTAATATCATATTGGAATTGTAGCATTACAGACTAAATTATCAATAAAAAAATCTAAAATTATTTAAAACTCAGATTACTCAAATTTTAAGGATAATATCCTCAGATTCTTATGATAAAATAATTATAATTAAAATAGGAGAGAATTATGAGTTTAAGAAATAAAATTTTTATGGCATTTACAATACTTGTACTAATATCGATTTCATCAAGTATTATTATTTCATACAATATATCAAGTATGAAATCAAATGTAAAAGAATTATCAGATGTTTATTTTGAAGGAATTACATCTTTACTCGAAGGTGATAGGGATTCTTATCAATCAAATTTAGCATTAACTCAAATTATGAGTTTAAATGATAATGAGAAAATAAATAAGCTAATTACAAAAGGTGTAAGTGATAATATAGCACAAGTAAAAGAGAGATTTGATGCCTTTAAATCAAATTTAGCAGATGATTTATCAAAAGATAAAAGTAAATTTGATGAATTTGAAAAATATTATTCTTTAACAAAAGAGAATACTCAAAAAATAATTGAGTTTGTAAATGTACAAAATATCGTAGGTGCTAGAGATTTCTATTTTAATACTTATCTAAAAGATTATGCATCAATGAGAAATGTAATTGATTATTTCACAGATGAAACTTATAAAATTATTGATGAAAATAAAGCCCAAACTAATGATTTAATAGAGTTATCTTTAAGTATATTTTTAATAATTTCTATATTAACAGTATTCATAACAGTTGTTTTTTCATATTTACTTGGAAAAAATATTAACAACTCTATTAAAAAATTACAAGATGGTTTATTAGGATTTTTTGATTTCTTAAACAAACAAACAAAAGATGTTGCTTTGCTGGATACAAGTTCAAATGATGAAATTAGTCAAATAGCACAAGTTGTAAATATAAATATTGAAAAAACTAGAAAACTAATAAATCAAGATGAACAGTTGATTACAGATGTTAAAAAAGTTGTTGAAGTTGTAAAAACTGGTAATTTAAGTATTAAAGTAAATGCTAATACTGAAAATGAGTCACTAGAAGAGTTAAAAATAATTTTTAATGAAATGTTGAAAGTTATAGCTGAAAAAGTTTCTACTGATATAAATAAAATAGAAAATGCTTTAAAACAGTTCCAAACTCTAAATTTTGCATATAGAATTCCAGAAGCGACAGGACAAACAGCAATAGGTTTAAACTCTTTAGCAAAAGTTATAAGTGATATGTTGGTTTTAAATAAATCAAATGGATTATCACTTCAAGATAGTGCAGATTACCTTTTATCAAATGTAGATAAATTAAGTAGAGCTTCAACTCAAGCAGCAGCAAGTATTGAAGAAACAGCAGCAGCTTTAGAAGAAATCACAGGTAATATGTCAAGTAATACTCACAACGTAACGCAAATGGTTTCTTATGCAAATGAGCTTACAAATTCTGCAAATGAAGGTCAAAAACTAGCAAGTGAAACTACAGTTTCAATGGATGAAATAAATATGCAAGTAAACGCTATAAATGAAGCAATTACAGTAATTGATCAAATAGCATTCCAAACAAATATTTTATCTTTAAATGCAGCTGTTGAAGCAGCAACTGCAGGAGAAGCAGGGCGAGGATTTGCAGTGGTTGCAGCAGAAGTGCGAAACCTAGCTTCAAGAAGTGCAGAGGCTGCACGTGAGATAAAAACATTGGTTGAAAATGCTACAAATAAAGCAAATAATGGTAAAAATATAGCTGATAAAATGATTAGTGGATATGGTGGATTAACTGATAATATAACTAAAACTATGCAATTAATAAAAGGTGTAGAAATAGCTATAAAAGAGCAACAACAAGGAATAGAACAAATTAATAATGCAATTAATTCACTAGATCAACAAACTCAAGCAAATGCAATGGTTGCCGCTCAAACTAAAGATATTGCAAATCAAACACAAAGCATTGCTTTGACTATTGTTGCTGATGCTGATGAAAAAGAGTTTGAAGGCAAACATAATGTAAAAGTAAAGAAATATGATGGAAATGTTGTTGTACAACAAACCACAATTTCAAAATCACAACCTAAAAAAGCTGAATCAAATGTAAGTGTAAAAATTGACTCAAAAAAAGAAGTTAAAAAAGATATTACATCTAATACGAAAGACAATGACGAATGGGAGAGTTTTTAAACTCTGCCCAAAGTTAAACAAATAATCGTTTATCTTCAACTTTTTTTATATCTGAATAGTTATCTAAATAATCAAGATAAGTAATCAGATATTTTCTACTTAAATCAAATCTTTCTTTAAAGTTCGAAATACTAATAAATCCATCATTTTTTATTATTTCTCTCATAGTTTTTACTATTTTATTTAAACTTTCAAAATGAATAAATAAATTGTGTTGTAGTCTAATTACTTGTTTTTTTGAGGTTAATGATTTCAAAATATCATCACCTAATTTTCTATCAAGATCTAAATCATCATAGATATTATATGGAGCTGTTGGAGTTATATCTTCATCTTTTAATCTTTGTAAAACAATGATTTCTAAATCTTTTGCAAAATCTTCTTTGATATTAGCATTTTTATATAAAGATACATCTCTAATTAAAAAATTCTCAATCTCTAATTCATCAAGTGCTAGTTGTATAAATGCACTACTTGCCCATTTTAATCGTAAGTTTATAGAAGCATTTGAAAGTAGGGCATAGTGATTTTTTGTGTAAATATCTTTTATAAAATCTTTTATAAAATCTTTTGTTGAAAATGGATAAATAATTAATTCTTTTTCATCTACAAAAACATTTTGTAGATTTTTTGCAAAGTTTATAGCTTCATCATGTGAAAGGGCAAATCTTTGAGTCGAAGAGATAATTCCTAAACCTTTTTTATGGGCTTCTAAAAGTTCTTCATATGCACTCCCAAAATCTTTTTTATCCAATGCTTCCAATAATTTTCTTTTTTGATTTTTTTTCATTGGATCAATAACAGGATTTAAAATTTTCCCACCACAAATAGTTTCATTTGCATTTCTAAGTATTATTTTTTCGCCAAAAATTGTATATAGATTTTCATTGGCTTTTAAAGTTGCAAATCCTTCTTCAAGATTTGTTATACAATCAAAAAGTAAAACTTTTACTTCTACTTTTTTTGCTCCTACAAATAAAGTGTAGGTTTGATTGTGATTTAGTTTTTTCCCTTTTAGGCATTTAAAAGATATATCTATTCCATCAAATCCTCTAATATGACCTTTTTTTGTGATTAAATCACCTTTATTTATTTGAGATATATTCACACCTTGCAGATTTAAAGCAGCTCTTGAAGAGATATTTGCTTCAAGGGCATTTTGGTTGTGAACTTGAATATTTTTTATTTTTGTCTCTTTTTGATTTTGACAAATAAAAACTTTTTCATCTAAATCACATTTTTTTCCAAGAACAGTTCCCGTTACAACAGTACCAATTCCTTTTGGAGAGAAAACTCTATCAACATAAAATCTAAAAAAGTTTTCTTCTTCTTTTGTACTATTATTTATAGAAAAAAGTTGATTTTTTAGTTTATTTATAGAATTTTCATCATAAATTGAAACTTCACTTATAAACTTTATTTCAAAATCAAAATTTCCTAAAAATTCTAGAATTTCTTCTTTTTTTAATTCTAATTCTTCAATTGTTACTAAATCTTTTTTTGTTAGAACTACAATAATTTCTTTTAATCCCAAAAGATTAATAATCTCAATATGTTCAACAGTTTGAGGTTTTATTCCCTCAGCAGCACTAATAACAAGCATCACATAATCAAATCCAAAAGCACCAGCAATCATGTATTTTACAAGTTTTTCATGTCCTGGAACATCAATAAAAGCAATATTTTGTTGACCTTTACTCATATTTGAAAAAGATAAATCTATAGTTATTCCACGCTGTTTTTCTTCATTTGTAGTATCACCCTCAAAACCATTTAAAGCATGAATTAAAGCAGTTTTTCCATGGTCAATATGACCTGCTGTTCCTATTATGATATTTGACATTAGTTTACACTTTCAAATATTTTTTTCAAGATATCAGCTATTTTTTCAATTTCATTTTCTTGTATAGTTCTAAAATCAAGAAGAATTTTTTCATTTTCTATTCTTGCTATTAGATTATTTTTTCTTAAAAGTTTTTCTATCTGATTTGGTTTGTACTTTTTATGTTCTATTGTTAGTGCAATTGATGGAATTTTTTTATTTGGAGTAGTTCCTCCTCCAATTAAAGTTTGAGTTTTTATAACTTCACAAATACAAATATTTGCTACTTTTTCTAAAAGTTTAGAGGCTCTTTGTTCTAAAGTTTCTATTTTTGTATAAAGCATTTTTAAAGTAGGAATTTCATCAAGCTCATTTTTTAAATATGAATTTAGCGTATCTTCTAAAATACTAAGAGTTATTTTATCAACCCTTAACATTCTTAATAGTTGATTTTTTTTGATTTTTTCAATTAACTCTTTTTTTCCTATGATAATTCCTGCTTGTACGCTTCCTAGAAGTTTATCTCCTGAAAAACTAAGAAGTGAAGGTTTATATTTCATGATTTCTAAAATAGAAGGTTCATTTGAAGATAAATTAAAAGGTAAATCAATAATATGACCACTTCCCATATCATAGTAATCAATTATGTTGTTTTCTTTTGCCACTTTTACAATCTCTTCAAAATCAACTTCACTAGTAAATCCTTCAATTGAATAGTTTGATTTATGAACTTTCATAAGCATAGATGTTTTTTCATCTATAGCATTTTCATAATCTCTTAAATGAGTTTTATTTGTAGTTCCAATCTCTTTTAATATAGCACCACTTTGGCTCATAACTTCAGGAACTCTAAAACTTCCACCAATTTCTACGAGTTCACCACGACTAACTATTACTTCTTTATTTTTTGCAAAAGTATTTAAAATCAAAAAAACAGCACTTGCATTGTTATTTACTACAATAGCATCTTCGCAGTCTGTTAAATTTTGAAGAGTTTTTACAATGTGTGAGTATCTTTCTCCTCTTTTCCCTTCATTTAAGTCATATTCTAAGTTATTGTAAGAAGTTGCTATTTGAATAGCTTTTTCTAAACTTTTTTTATTTATTAAACTTCTTCCAAAATTTGTATGCACAATAATTCCTGTTGCATTTATCAAAGTTTGTAAAGATGGAGTTGTGATTATTTCATACTCTTTTAAAACATTTGAAACTAAGATATTTTCATCAATATTTTGAATTCTATTATTTAATATATCTTCTCGTAAATTTCCTATAATTTTTTTTGATATCTTAGTTATTAAACTTGTAGATAATCCTTCAAAAGCTTTGTGTGTGATAAACTTATCAACCTTTGGGATGGATTTTAGTAAAATCATTTTTACCCTTTCAGATGTTTTTAAAATTGTTTGCTGTAGTATTTCTTTCTTACAAAAAAGTGGGAGACAAGTGTACCTGGTGGGCACCACAGGCTTCAACCCTGATTGACGGTTTATGTGTAATACGCCGTGGGAGGTTCGATTCCTTCGTCTTCTCGCCACTTAAAAATCAAAAAATTATATCTTATTTCTAATACTACAAAGCTTAATTTAGGTAAAAAAGATTTTACTAAATTATCTTTTTGATTTAAAATAAATTATAAAAAATAATTTTGTTATAATAAGAAGTTTTTTAATGATTATATTTTGATAAATAAAATAAATACAATTAAAGATTTAAATTTGAGGGAAAAAAATGAAAAAAATAATTTTAACTTTAATAGTTATTGTCGGCTTATTTGGAGCTATAGTTTTAATAAATAAATCTTCAATTCCAATAACTACTAATAATTCAAAACAAATTGTTCAAGAAATTGACAAAAAAGAACCTAAAACTGATTTTGAGACTTTAAAAGAGTCAGCTTCAAAAGGTGATGCAAAAGCTCAAAATGAATTAGGTAATATGTATGCAAATGGTTCTGCTGATGCTCAATCTGATAATGAAGCTTTAATATGGTTTGAAAAATCAGCAAATCAAGGCTATGCAGAAGCTCAATATAATCTTGGAACAATGTATCAAAATGCTATTGGAGTTGATCAAGATTTTAAAAAAGCGGTTAAATATTATAAATTAGCAGCAAACCAAGGACACCGTGAAGCCAAAGATAATCTTGAAGCTTTATGTCAAGAAGATTCATCTCTTTGTAAATAATATTAGGAAAAAGTTTTATCTTTTTCCTTTTTAATGAATGATTATTGGAGTTATACCTCTTGGAATTACATTTCCAATAATACTTGCATATCCAAATGATAATTCTTCTATTTCTTTTACATATTCAATAGCATCTTTTTCATCCATGGCAATTAGTAAACCACCTGATGTTTGTGCATCACAAAGTAGTGTTTTGCACTGCATTGAAAGATTAGGCATATATGTGATTTTATCTTCCACATATTTGATATTTCTTTTTGTGCCACCAGGAACTATATCATTATTTGCTAATTCTATTGCTTCATAAACTATTGGTACAGAACTACAATTTATACTAAAAGTTACAAGTTCATTTGTACACTCTAAAGCATGTCCCATAAGTCCAAACCCTGTGATATCTGTACAAGAACTTACATCATATTTTCTCATTATTTTTGATGGTAAGTAGTTTAAACTTGCCATTATTTTTGCACAATCTTTGATGATATTTAAAGGCAATAAATCTCTTTTTATTGCCGTTGATAAAATTCCCATCCCAAGAGGTTTCGTCAAAACTAAAACATGCCCAATTTTTGGTCTATTATTTCTTATTATTTTATCTGGATGAATCATTCCAGTTACTGATAATCCATAATACATTTCAGGAGATTCAATAGTATGACCACCTAATAAAACTCCACCACACTCTTTGATTTTTTCATTTCCACCATTTAAAATCAGACCTAAAGCCTCTTTTGATATATTTTTTTTATCAAAACCTAGTATATTCATGGCTGTTTTAACATCAGCTCCCATAGCAAAAACATCACTTAATGCATTTGCAGCAGCTATTTGTCCATAAACATACGGATCATCAACAACAGGTGTAATAAAATCAAGTGTTTGAACTATTGCTTGGTCTTCATTTATTTGATAAACACTAGCATCTTCACTTGTATCAAAACCTACTAAAATTCTTTCATCGCTTGGAGTCAAACCGCAAATAGTTTGTTTAAGATCACCCGGACCCATTTTTGCAGCTCAACCAGCAGCTTGAACGAATTTTGTTAGTTTATATTCATTATTCATAAAACTAATCCTTGCAATATTGCAATTTTTTGGATTTGATTATATCGATAATTTTATTAAAATAGAGTTTAAAATAAGTAAATTATTTTTTACTTTTTAAGCGTTTGTTTATAAATGATATATTAAGATTTGACAAATTTAGTTCAAGACCATAGGTTATGGTTTGACATAAAGATAGCTAATACTTTCTTTATCTCTTAATAGAACAAAAAACTATTAGAGGTTTTATTCCCATGCAAAGAAGAACATTTTTAAAAACAACAGCTATATTCTCAAGTGCTGTTTTATTAACTCCTAATTTTGCTTTTGCAAAAGAAGAAAATCCATTTGGAATTACAAGTAAGCCAAGAAAATTTTCAATTAAAAATAATTATGTAATTAATCCTAGTCCAGATTTAGCACAAGCATGGATTCCTCTTCCAAAAGATGAAAGTTATCATAAGGTTATAGATTTTAGCTACAAAGGTAACTTTGATGAAGCAAAAGTTGTAAAAAATGAGTATGACACAAGAGTTTTATATGTAAAATGGAACAAAGGTGAAAAAAATAGAGAATTAGAGGTTTCTTTTGATGTTATTATGCAAGAAAGAACAACAGATTTTTCTAAAGCAACTTCAAATACAAACTATCCAAGTGATATAAAAGTTTATTTAGAAGGAACAACTCACATTCCTGTAATCCCTAGTTTACAAGAATATGCAAAAAATATTACAAAAGATGCTAAAACTCCATTACAAAAAGCTCAAGCTATTTATGATTGGACAGTTACAACTATGTATAGAGATGAAAGTATAATTGGTTGTGGAATTGGTGATGCTAAAAAAACTATTGAAGAAAAAATATATGGTGGAAAATGTACAGATATTAGTTCTGTTTTTGTAGCACTCTTAAGAAATGTAGGAATTCCAGCTAGAGAAATATTTGGAAATCGTGCAGGACAATCTAAAATTTCAAATGCTTGTGGAAAAGCAGATGAAAAAGGTTTTGCAAATATAACTGGTGCACAACATTGTAGAGCAGAGTTTTATATAGATGGTTTAGGTTGGGTTCCAGCAGATCCTGCTGATGTAACAAAAGTAAGACTTGCAGAAAAATTAACAAATGAAGACCAAAAAATCAAAGATGTTAAAAAATATTTCTTTGGTTCATGGGAAATGAATTGGGTTGCATTTAATAGTGCAAGGGATTTTATTTTAACTCCAAAACCAACTCAATATCCATTAAATATGTTAGGTTATCCTTATGCTGAAATTGGTGAAGATGCTCTTGATTATTATAATGCAAAAGCATTTTCGTATACTTATTCTTCACAAGAGAGAGTATGAGAAAAGAAGGATTTATGATAATGGGTGCAGTTTTTACTGCACTATTATCAACACTTTGTTGTTTACCTGCTTTTTTATTTCTATTTTTTGGAATATCAAGTGGAGTTTTAAGTTACTTTACAACTTTAGAGTATTCAAGAATTCCCCTTGTTATTTTGACAGTTATTTTTCTTATTTTTGCTTTTAGAAATTTAAAACAAAAAATCTCTTGCAAATGTTCAAAAAAAGAAGTTTATAAACAATGTTTCTATTTTTTAATTTTCTTTTTTGTAATAGTTACTTTGCTTTTATATTCTGAATTTTTACCTTTATTTATGGAGTAGTTTTGTGAAAACTTTATTTCTTCTTTTTATATTTTGGTTATCTTTAAATGCAAGTAATATAAGTGTGATAAAAGTAGAAGGAATGCATTGTCCTCTTTGTACAACAGCCGTTAAAAAAGCTGTAAATGACCTTGAGGGTATAGAAAAAGTAAGTGCTAGATTAAATACAAAAGAAGTAACTGTTACTTATTCTGAAAAAGTTACTTTAAATCAAATTTTAGAAGCTATAAAAACCACCTCTTACACAGGTATTGAAATATCTACGATTAAAGAGTGATTTTATAAACTATCTAAAGCTGATTCATTAAATCTATAAGTTTTATGTTGAACTTTTACTAAAATATTTTTTTCTGCTAAATCTTTAAAAAGTTTTATAAGTGTTGGTTTTGAAATAGAAAAATTTTCCATTATATCTGTATATGAAGCTGTAAAAAGATTTTCTTTATCCAAATTATTTAGTATATATTTTATAATTGCTACTTGTTTTCCATCTGTTATTGCTGAAATAGTTTTTATAACATTATTGTTTTTTAGAATCTCTTTTTGTTGAACAATAGGAAGTAAAATATCATGTAAACTATTTAATAACTCTTTTATATTTATTGGTTTTACTATGTAGTTTTCAACTTTTAATTTTATAGCATCAAGTAAATATTGAGTATCTGTATGAGCTGTTGTAAGAATTGTAGGAGTATTTATATTTTTGTTTTTTATATGTTTTAAAAAATCAATTCCATTTTCGTCTTTTAATAAAATATCACAAATAATAACATCAACTTTTTTATGTAATAAAATATCCAAAGCTTCGCTTGAAGTTTTAACCGCATAAATATTGTTTACAAAATCTTCTAATATATCTTTTGTATGTTTTAATAAATCTTCATCATCTTCAAGATATAAAACATTAAAATTATGTAATATATTTAAATCTTTATTTGTCATTTTTATGCTCACTATTTTTATTTTCTAAAGGTATTTTTATTGTAAATAATGAACAATTAAATACTTTTTCATTTTTCATCTTATGAATAATATTTTTGCAAAATATCTCACCATTCATATGTTTTTCAATTATTTGTTTTGACATATAAAGTCCAATTCCCGTTCCAGCACTTTTATATTTTGTTGTGTAATATGGCTCGAAAATTTTTGGTAAAATATCTTGTGGAATACCTCCACCATTATCAACCATATTTACTACAAGATGATTTTTAAATTTATTTACAATTATTTTTATAATTCTATCATTTTTGTCAACATTAGAACATAAAGCATCTTTTGAATTAGAAATAATATTTAAAAATACATGGGAAAGTTCATTGTAATAGCTGTTTATTTTTACATCTTTTCTAATTGTTAATTTAACGTCAATATTTTCTTGAATTAATAAATATTTAGATAATTCAATAGAGTGTTCAATACAATTTTTTATACTAAATTCACTTTTTATCTTATTTGGAGAAAAAAAGTTTTTAAAATCATCAAGGGTTGTTGACATATTATTTGCCATTAGTAGGGCATCATTTACTTTTTCATCTACAAAATCAGGCGTTAATTTCCCTAAAGACATTTTTGTTTGAAAACTTTGAATAATCATTGTAATTGCACCTAAAGGTTGTCTCCATTGGTGAGCAATATTATTTAACATTTCACCCAAAGAGGCAAATCTTGCTTGTTGAAACATGATAATATCTTTTTTCCTATTTTGTGCTACTTCTTTTGAAATTTTTGTTTCAAGATAGTTATTTAAATCTTGAAGTTCTTTTGTTTTTTCATTTACTTTTTGCTCTAGCGAGTTATGAAGTTTTCTAAAATTATCAATAATAAATAAAGATAAAATAACAGAAAATAAAAATACTATAAAAATTGAAATTATAGAAAAAATAATGATAGTATTAAAAATCTTATCTGTATTTCTTTTTTCATTGATTGCAAGGGATAAATCATAATTTATTAAACTTGTTAAATATATTGAAATAGCATTTATCTCAAGATTTATGTTTGTAAAATAATCATCTTGTTTTGAAAAATTTATTTTATTTATTTCATTTTTTATTAGTTCTTTTTTCTTATTTATATTTTCTATGATAGAACTTTTCAAAGATGTATTTTCATAATAATTTTCTTCTTTTATTATAAAAGTTTTTATAAAAGTAGTTAAAATTTCCCTATTTTGTAATTGAGTTTGATTTTTGTATAAAATCCAGTTTTTATCTATTATTTCTTGGGCTAATTGTAAAACTTCAATTGTTTGAGCATAATTAATCTGTTTTTTTTCAAAATCAAATAAAGTATCTTGAATATTTACTTTGTAAGAATCTTTTATATGTTCAAGTTGCATTAAACTTTTTGTTCTTTTATCAAACAAAATATCAAAGTCTTGTTTCATAGTAAAAATAGAAATTTGAGATAAAATAATTATACAAATCATTCCACCAGCAATAATAAAAACCAAAAAAGCTGTTTTATAATTAAAATTTAAACTATCAAAATATAAAACTAATCTTTTTAATCTATTTTTCATCTTTTAATCTCTATAAATTCATTGTTTTTATATTCAAAAAGAAAAGTTTTATTAAGTAGTTGAGAATTTTTATACTCTAAAGGAATACCTTCTAATAAATTATTTGGAGTAGTTTTTAGGGTTAAAATAAGTTTTTCTCTTGTAATTTCCCCATTTATTCTTGAAATTGCATTTACTAAAATTTTTGAAGATAAAAATGCTTCAAGGGATATAAATCCTAACTCTTCTTTTGGATAATATTTTTTCATCAAATTTTGATATTCATTTACTACTGGAATTGAAGTATTTGTATAACTTGGAACTACTTGAGAAAAAATTATATTTTCACTTGTTGTATTTAAATTTTCTAGTTCTTTTACCATCGAGTTAGCATCACCAAAAGAGATATTACAAAATATTACATTTTTTAGATTTTCATTCTCTTTTGCTTTTTTTATAAATAAAGAGTTTGTTTTATATGCTCCAATCATAAAAATAACTTCAGGTTTTGCATCTTTTATTTCATTAAAAGCATGATTTATAGATAAAGTATTTCTTTTGTATGAGCCCTCAGCTACTAATTTTAAGTTTTTGTTTTTTAATAAATTTAATAAAGAGATATAACCTTCTTCCCCATAATCATCATTTTGATAAAAAACAGCAATTTTATTTAACTTTTTTTCATCGTTTAGGTAGTTAATTAAATTATCTATTTCTTGATCATAAGAACTTCTAAAATTTATAAAATTTTGATTTTTATTGTTTCTTAAAAATGAGGCCCCTGAAAATGCAGAAAAAAATGGGATGTTTTCATCATATAAAATAGGCAGAACTCTTTTTATTGTAGGAGTTCCAACAAAACCAAAAAGTGTAAATACTTTATCTTTATAAACTAATTTTTGAGTATTTTCAAGTGTAAGTTCTGGTTCATATTTATCATCATAAACTAAAAATTCTATTTTTTTATTTTTTATGAGATTATTATCATTTGCATAAGAAAAGTAAGCGTTTACTCCATTTGATACAGATTCACCCCAAGATTTAATAATTCCTGAATTTGGTAAAGAAGCACCTACAATTAAAGTTTTTTCTTTAAAAACTTCATCTTTAAAGTAGATATAAAAAATAAAAAATATAAATATTACAAGTGATAATTTTTTTGACATAAGATAGTGTACAAAAATATTGCAAAAAATACTTTGAATAAAGTAACACTAAGAAGCTAAATGGTAAAAAATATTTTAACTTTTAAGGTCTATTTAATTTCTAAACCTATAAAATAAAGTAAAATATTTTTTACCAAAAAAGGGCATAGTTTATGCAAGAGTTTATTTATTATAATGCTTCGGGGCTTGATTTTCCCGTTAGTGAGCAAATATTTGTAACAACAAATATTGAAGATACTAGAAACAAAAATTTTTTAATTTCTAATACAAATGAAATTGAATGTGAATTAACAGCACAAGAAATAGATTTTTATATTAAAAATTCACAAGATACTCTTTCAAATAAAATCAAAAACGTTTCTAAACTTTATGAAATCGCTGCAACAAAATATGATTCAGCATTAGATATTCCTTTTTCAGCTGAAATCTCAAATTATGTTTTATTAATCACTCAAAGTCAAGAAGAATACGATATCTTTGTATCAAAAACAGATGCAAAGGATTTTGAACTATTTTCGATAAGTGAAGAAATTTTAAAATCTATTTCTGGAAATATTGGAAATTTAGAGGTTATTGTTACTGATGAGAATGAAGATATTACATTAAATGTTTCTCAAATAGTTTGGTTTGGTGCAAAACAAATAGGAAAAGAAAGAAGTGGTATTTTTGATCCTAACTTATCAAATGTCGATGAAACAATAAAAGTGTTAAAAGAAAATATAAACTCTTATTCATATAAAAAATTTACAACTTATAATCAAAATATTTGTCAATATCATGGAAGAAGAGAAGAAATTTGTAGTAAATGTGAAGAGGTTTGTCCCACAGTTGCTATTACAAAAGATGATAAAACAAAAACATTAACTTTTTCTCAAATAGATTGTCATGGCTGTGGAGGTTGTGTTTCTGTTTGTCCAAGTGGTGCTTTAGATTATGCTTCTACAAATAGAGATTCTATTTTTGAAATGAGTAAATTTTACAAAGATACTCATCCTTTAATAATTCCTTTAAAAATGAATATACAAAATTTAGAAATTTCAATAAAAGAAAATGTTTTACCTTTTACTATTGAAGGTGAAAAGTTTTTAGATGAAGCTTCTTTTTTAACTTTACTTCAAATGTCTGGTTCTCAAGTGATTTTTTATAGTGATTTTTTGTCAAAAGGGACAAAAGATGCAATTAGAATTTTAAATGATATTTATCAAAGAAAATATCAAAAAGATGCAATTTTAGTAGCTATGACTAAAGAAGAATTAGAAAATGCTCTTAAAGAAGTATCTTTTATAGAAGATTCTTATTTTAACTTCAATCAAAATGAACTTAAAAAAAGAGAAGTTTTTTCTCAAAGATTACAAAAGATTGTTGGAAGTGAAGATTTAGGTGTTGTTAAAACGGGTGAACATATTCATTATGGAACTGTAAAAGTAAATCAAGATAATTGTACTTTGTGTTTATCATGTGTAGGAGCTTGTAATGTTGATGCATTATTTGCAAATGAAAGTGATTTTACATTAAGAGTTAATCCTTCTTTATGTACAGCCTGTGGTTATTGTGAAATTTCATGTCCAGAAAAAGATTGTTTAACTATACAAAGAGATGAAATTGAATTACAACCTTTATGGTTTAAAGAAAATATTTTAGCTAAAGATAAACTTTTTGCCTGTGTTGAATGTGGAAAAGAGTTTGCTACTACAAAAGCTATTGAAAAAATAGCTTCATTAATGGCTCCTATTTTTGCAAAATCAAGTGAAACTAAAAAAAGAACACTTTACTGTTGTGAAGATTGTAAAGCTAAATTAATGATAAAACAAGGATTACTAGATGCATAAATTAGAAATTGATAAAGCAAGATTATTTTTATATAACATCTTATCTCTTTTATTTGTAGAAGAGTATGTGAAAAATAATACTGAACAGCTTATTAGTGATTTAGAAATTCTTTCTAATAATTCTTTTGATGAAGATGTAGCAGTTGCAGCAAAAGAAATAGTTCTTTATTTAAAAGAAAATGGTAGTGATAAACTTTATTTAGATTATCAAGAGCTTTTTATTGTTCCTTTTGGAGAATTTATATCTTTGAGTGCTTCTTGGTATCATGAACAAAGAGAAGGTGGCTTAATGCAGTTAAAAGTAAGAGATATTTTAGCTAAAACAAAAATTAGAAAAGATGAAAAAGCTTTTTCTGCACCAGAAGATCATTATGGATTTATTTTTACTTTAAGTACATATTTAATTGATCAACAAATTAAAAATGAAATCAAAGAAGATTTACAAAAAGAGTTATTTAAAACAGTTATAAATCTTTATTGTGATGAATTATTTTATAAATTAATTGGAAGTTCAAGTAAAATCTATTCTCATGTTGGATTGATTTTGGCGAATGTTTGTAATTTTGAAAGAGTTTATTTAGATATTTCTAAAATAAAAAATTAAATATAAGGAAAGAAAGTCCCTCTAAAGATTCAAAGAATTTTTAAGGGGGCTTTTTTGCCCAAATCTAATAAAGGAGTCATCATGGCGGATGAGTTAAATCAAAGACGTAACTTTATCAAAAGAGCCGGTATTGCTGCTACTGTTGTTGTAGGTTCTGTTGTTGCTACTGCTGCAACAACTGAGAATCAGCATAGGGGCGCTGGAAGTGACACAGGGAACGGTGTTGTAACTGGTAGATCAAAGAAAAAAGAGATTCTTTACAAAAAAACTACGGCATGGAGCGAATTTTATAACGCTGCGAAATAAAAAATAAAGGAGGATAAAAATGGAAATGTTGAAAAGCTTTGGAAGAAGAAGTTTTGTTAAAATGGCTTCTCTTGCAACAGCTCTAACTGCAACATCAGCCTTTGCAAGTACAAGTAATAACGGTGTATTAAGAGATGCGAAAGAAGAAGAGATTAAAAATCCTTTTCCTGGATCAAAACTTATAAAAACTATTTGTACGCATTGTTCTGTTGGTTGTGGTGTGATAGCTGAAGTTCATAATGGTGTGTGGGTAAGACAAGAAGTTGCTCAAGACCACCCAATTAGTCACGGAGGACATTGTTGTAAAGGTGCTGATATGATTGATAAAATCAGAGCAACTAATAGATTACAATATCCGATGGAAAAAGTAGCTGGAAAATGGAATAGAGTTTCTTGGGATAATGCTATGGGCAAAATTTCTAAGCAATTAATGGATTTAAGAGAAAAATTCGGTCCAGATTCAGTAATGTTTTTAGGTTCTGCAAAAGTAAGTAATGAACAAGGGTATTATATTAGAAAATTTGTTTCAATGTTTGGAACAAATAATATAGATCACCAAGCTAGAATTTGACATAGTCCAACAGTTGCCGGTGTGGCAAATACATTTGGGTATGGAGCTATGACAAATCATTTAGGTGATATGCAAAATTCTAAAGCAATTATAATTATTGGTTCAAATCCTGCTGATAATCATCCTGTAGCAATGCAACATATATTAAAAGGGAAAGAACAAAACGGGGCAAAAATTATAGTTGTTGATCCTAGATTTACTAAAACTGCTGCTAAAGCAGATTTATATTGTAGAATTAGAACAGGTACTGATATTGCTTTTTTATATGGGGTAATTAGACTTATAAGAGAAAATAAGTGGTATGATGAAAAATTCTTAAATGATAGAGTTTATGGAATAGAAGATATTTTCAAAGAGTGTGAAGAATATACTCCTGAGAATGTTGAAGATATTACTGGACTTCCAAAAGATTTATTAATTCAAGCTGCTACTATGTTTGCTTCTGCCGATCCTGGATGTTTAATTTGGAATCAAGGTTGGACACAACACTCAATTGGTTCATCTAATACAAGACTCGGTTCAATTATGCAACTAATTTTAGGAAATGTTGGAAAAGCAGGTGGTGGATGTAATATCTTAAGAGGACATGATAATGTTCAAGGTTCAACGGATATTGGATGTTTATCAGATACGTTACCAGGATATTATGGTTTAGCTGAGGGATCATGGAAATACTTTTCAAAACAGTGGAAAGTTGATTATGAATGGCTAAAAGGAAGATTCAAATCAAAAGAATTAATGGAAGCAAAAGGTAATACTTTATCTTTATGGGTTCATAATGTTCTTGAAGAAGAGAATAATAAACACAATGGTGAAACTCCACTAAAAGCATTAGTTGTAATTGGGAATGGTATTTCAACAGTTACTCAAGTTCATAAAACAAAAGAAGCATTAGATAAACTTGATTTAGTTGTATTTATTGATCCTTATGTAAATGATGCTGCTGTTATTACTACAAGAAAAGATAATTTATTTATATTACCTGCTGCTTCTCAAGTTGAAACTTCAGGAACAGTTGTAAATACAGGAAGAAGTGCACAATGGAGAAGTAAAGTTGTAGAACCACTTTATGAATCAAGAACAGACCATGATATTTTATTTGATTTTGCAAAAAGAATGGGATTCTATAATGAATTAGTTGCAGGTATGGGTAAAGGAGATAATTTCCAATGGCCAGAAGATGCAACAAATGAAATTGCAAAAGCTTTAAAAACTATTGGAATGAAAGGTGTTACTGCTGAAAGATTGAAAAAACAGCAAGAAAATTGGCACTTATTTAATTCTTCATCTTTAAAAGGAAGAGGAATTGTTGAAAAAGAATATTATGGATTACCATGGCCTTGTTGGGATGAGACTCATCCAGGAAGTCCTGTTTTATATAATACAAGTTTACCTGTATCTCAAGGTGGTATGGGATTTAGAGCAAACTTTGGATTGGAAAAAAATGGTGTAAGTTTACTTGCTGTTGAAGGAAGTGCACCAAAAGGTTCAAAAATCAATGGTGGTTATGCTGAAATTACAGGAGCTAATATTGAAGCGTTAGCTGGAATTACTTTAACTGCTGAAGAAAAAGCACTTGTTGAAGGTAAAAACTGGAAAAATGATGATAGTGGGATTTTAGTAAAATATGCACTTGCTGCTGGACTTTGTCCTTATGGAAATGCAAAAGCTATGACTGTTGTTCCATCATTTACAGATCCAATTCCAAAACATAGAGAGCCATTACATTCATTTAGACCAGATTTAGTTGCAAAATATCCTGCTGTTAAAGATAAAGTTAATCACTTTAGAGTTAATGTTAGATATGAAACTGAACAAAATGCACAAGATTGGACTAAAGATTATCCAATAAATATAATTTCTGGAAGAATCGTTGAACATATGGGAACTGGAACAGAAACAAGAGCATCTAAATATTTATCTGAATTATCAGGTGAAATGTATGGAGAATTACATCCAACATTAGCTGGTAAACTTGGGCTTAAAGACAATGAAATGATGTGGGTTTATGGAACTGGTGGTGGAAAAATCAAAATTAAATGTAAACATAGTTTAAGAGTAGATGAAAATTCAGTATTCTTACCTCAAAATTTCTCAGGAATTTGGAGTGGAGAGAGTTTAGTGGATAGATATCCAGCGGGAACAGCACCTTATGGACTTGGTGAAAACTCAACACAAGTTACAAGTTATGGATTTGATCAACAAACAGCTTGTCCTGAGACTAAATGTTCTCTTGTAAGAATTGAAAGAGCATAGGAGAGCAATATGAATGAAACTACAGATTTTTCAAGAATTAAATTTTATTGCGATGAAAATCTTTGTATTGATTGTAATAGTTGTGTTGTAGCTTGTAAAGAAGCTCACGAAGTTCCTGTTGGAGTTAATAGAAGAAAAGTAATTACAGTAAATGAAGGAATAGTAGGGAAAGAAATCTCTCTTTCTATGGCTTGTATGCATTGTGCTGATGCACCTTGCCAACAAGTTTGTCCAACAGACTGTTTTTATATTAGAACAGATGGAATTGTTTTACATGATAAAGATAAATGTATAGGTTGTGGATATTGTTTATATGCTTGTCCTTTTGGTGCTCCACAATTTCCAAAAAATGGTGCATTTGGAACAAAAGGTAAAATGGATAAATGTACTATGTGTGCTGGTGGTCCTGAAGAGACTAATTCTCATGAAGAGTTTCATAAATATGGACAAAATAGAATTTCAGAAGGTAAAGTTCCAATGTGTGCATCTATGTGCTCAACTAAAGCTTTACTTGTTGGTGATGCCAATGAGGTTGCTTTAATTAAAACATATAGAGCAACATCACAAGGTAAAGGAATCACTACTGATTCTTATGGATGGTAGGAAAGAATATGGAAAATAGCTCATTTTTTCACAGAAATAAAGCGTATATTCTTACTCTTCTTGGGCTATCATTAGTAGGATTTGTATTTGTTAAATTTATGATGGTTATGGATTGGGAATATCTAATTAAATACACACTTCATGTTATAACTGGTGGAAATTTGGATGGAGTTTTAGCTCCTCCAACTTCTAATTATCAAGGTATGGTAAATGCAGCATTTGGACCAAATTATGAGGCAATTGCACCTGAGATAATTAGAGCTAGTAATGAAAGACAACTTTATATTTGGTGGGTTTTTGTTGCCGAAATAGCTATATTTTGTGTAATGTACACTATAAGTGGGAGAAAAGAAGCTCTTATTACAAGACCAAACGATCAAGTTCAAGTATTTTCAATATTTCATAGAGCAGTTATTTGGTTAAATGTTATTATTATAATTACATTGATAATCACTGGATTTAATATAACATGGAGTTTAAGAAGTGAAGGTGGATTTATACCTTTTATGCTTAGAGGAACACATGAAATTACAGGTTTAATTTGGTTTCCTATTTGGTTACTAATGACTATTATTGCCTTTAAAGATATTAAGCTATTATCAAAAAATAGTTTATTAGGAAAAATAATTTTACCTGGAAAATATAAACCTATGAAAAGAATTATTTTTATAGTATTTGTTTTAATGGGTGCTGGATTATTAACAAGTGGTTTTATAATTTGGTATTTACATCCAGATTCACATACTCATGCTCAAGTTATTCAGTTTAAAAGAGCATTACTTTATGTTCATTTTGGATCTAGTGTATTAATTATGTTTTTTTTAATGGATTTCGTATATTCTGCTTTAGTTGCAGTAAAAGGTAATCTAAAAGGACTAATTACAGGTAAATATCCAAGGGAACATTTGGAACAATTAGCTCCTGATGTTTTAGCAGATATTGAAAATAAAAAAGGAAAAATGGCATGACTAAGCCTTTGAGAAGTGAAAACTTCTCCCTTTTTCATGATAATTTAGACGATTATACAAGAGAAATAATTGTTGAAAAGTTTTATGAAGACGGGATAGAAACAGTTGAAGATTATGTTATAAAAGAAGATAAAATTGAATTTTTCTTAAATGGAAAGAAGTTTTTATCAGTTATGAGTATAGCTCAACATCAAGATGCACATCTTGTTGGATTTTTATTAAGTGAAGCGGTAATAAATGATTTTACGGATATTGAATCTATAACTGTAAGTGAAGATGGATTAAAAGTAGAAGTTATTGCAAATGTTAGTGATGAAGGATATTCAAATCTTTTTAAAGAAAAAACTTTAACTTCTGGTTGTTGTATTGGAGTTACTGGAAATGCAGAAAAAGTTTTTGATTGTGCATTCATAAATACAGATTATAAAGTACATGCAAAAGATATTTTATCTAATATGAGATTATTTAATAACTCATCAAAACTCTTTGATAATACAGGATGTGTTCATAAAGCAGAACTTATTTTAGAAGATGGTACAATTTTTATCGCTGAAGATATTGGTCGACATAATGCAATTGACAAGGTTATTGGACTTGCAAGTATGAATAAAAAAGATGTTAAAAAATCAGTTTTATATGCAACTGGAAGATTATCAATGGAAATGGTTGTAAAATGTGTAATGCATAAAATACCAATAGTTGTTTCAAAAGCAGCAGTGACTTTTCAAGGTATTAAATCAGCAAATGAACATGGAGTTACACTTGTAGGATTTGCAAGGGGTAATAAAATGAATGTATATACTCACTCAGGAAGAATAAATGTCTAGTATAGATGATAATGTCAGTATAAAATTAGATAATATCCAAAAAGAATTTTTGATGACAAATTTAGATGAAGAGGGAAAACTATCTTGTCTAAAAGCCTTTAAAGTTGCAAGATTAATTGGTAAAGAACCAAAAGAAATGAGTGCAATTACAAAAAGTTTAGATATAAGAATTACAAATTGTGAACTTGGAGTTTTTGGAAAGTTAAAATTTCAAGATCCTAATATTCAAGTTTATAATAGATTAAAACAAAATTATATGGGACATAAAACTTTAGAATGTAAAGTATTATGGGATGAAGCTAAAAAATCTACATTAAAAACAGTAGGTTCTACTGTTAAAAATTCTGATATTGAAGTTAGCCATTGTCAACTTGGTTGTTTTCGAGAGAAAAAAAATAAAAAGAATGATTAAACTAAATTATTTACAATATTCAAAACTAAAAAACATAGAAATATCTAATGATTTTTCATTAAGTGCATTGACATCAAATGATGAATTTGAAGCTTTAAATTTAGAGTATAAAAATCTATTTGGATATAAAAAATTAAAAACATTTTTTTTTTCTAAAGAAGGATTTTTAGGACTTTTTTTAGAACTAAAAGGAAAAATTGCAATAAGCTGCGGTGAAAGCGAAGCAATAATTGAAGCTGGACAACTTTATGAAAGTTTAGGGTTTGAAATAATTTGGATAAAGTTAAACAAAGATGGAAAAGTAAATTTAAAGAAAATAGAAAATGAAAATATAGATTTTCTTTTTTTATCTTCTTATGTTATGGATACCTTTGTAAAAACTTCTATAGAAGATGTAAAAGAATTAACATCTGCAAAAATTATATCAAATGCAAGTGCCCATTTTGATAAAAATAGTGATGCTGTTTATTTTGATAATTATAAATTAATAGGATTTAACACTTCAGGAGTTCTGTTATTTAATGAAAATATTTTTTCTTTATTATCTGTTGGGCAAATCGATAGTTTAGCTGTAAAACTATGTTTAGATGCTATTAAAAATCAAAAATTTAACTATAAATTAAAAGCAATTTTTTTAGAAAAACTAAAAGAAAAGTTTCAAGAGAATATTTACTTTTTTGTAAATCCAGATGATACTTTGGAATATTCATTACATTTTGGATTAAAAGGTATAAAAGCTAGAGAATTAATACGAACTTTGTCTCTAAATAAAATCTTTATCTCAAATGGTGAAGGTTGTTCATTAGGATTATCAAAACCTTCAAGAATCATTCAAAATATGGGATATGATGAATTAACAAGCCGAAATTCTATAAGCTTTTCTTTTGTAGATGATTTAAAAGATGAAGATATAGAAAAAGTTGTGAATACTGTTTATTTGAAGTATAAACAGATAAAGTCGTTTGCTTAATTAATTTAGATAAAATAATTTTAAAAATATTTCATTAATTAAATAATAAATATTTAATAGGAATTAAACTTGAGTAAATTAATATATACTTTTTTGAAAAATAGCTTTTTATATGAAGATAAATTTTTAATTAATAATTATTCCAAATTTTCAGATAAAGAAATTGAAAAAGAATTTGAAAGATATAGAAATTATATTTTAAAAAATATACATAATCTTTATGAAGAAATTACTATTTATTCAAATCAAATAAAAATATTTAATACAAATACTCTTATGAATTTTTCAAAAATAAAACAAATGTCAATTTATTTAGATCAGGTAATAATTACTGATCCATTATTTGAAATATCAACACCAACTAATACAACTCAGAATATTTTTAATGAATATCTAGGAGTTAAAAAAGATAATTTAATTAACAGAAAAAACTTAGTTGAAATTATACAAAAATTTAAAAATGCTGAAATTCTAGTGGAATCAACTTATTTGAAATTTTTTCCAACAAGTTATTTTTTTGAACCCAAAAGTGAAATCCCTTTTACTTATTCAGAAAATCAATATGGAAATATATTACCCCGTAATATAATGAATTTATATTATGAAAATAAACTAGTAAGAAGTTTTAAGAAAAATGGACAATATTTAACTATAAATAAAAATTTTGAGATTGACAGAACGATTGAAGTTTTATTTAAAAATGATGATACAGAGTTTATGAATATGTACAATTTATTTGAACGAGAAATAATAAGTATCAATGAAAAAGAAAGAAAGATTGAATTTGCAATGACTCTACCAAATACACCACCTTCAAAAGAAAGTTTTGATAGTTGGGTTACTCAATCAATTAATCTAAGTAGCATAGCTCATTTTAGAAAAATTTCTATGGATATTAGTTTATCAACAAAATTAAAAGCTCAATATATTACAACATCTAGTTTTGTAAGTGAGTTATTAAAAAGTCAATTTAATATACATCCTAATATTAAAAGTAATGTAACGGATTTAATGCTAAATTTTGATTTAAATTTTTTTGAGGATATTGACATAAGAGATTTGATGTCTATTCGAAAAGATGATGGGGAAGAATTTGAATTATTTAGACGGGAATTAGAAAAACAATTGAGAGATTTGAAGCTTGAAAGAGATGTTTCAAAAATAAAATCAAAAATTGAAGATGTAAAACATGAACTCGAAGAAGTTCAAATTGCTGCAATTAATTCTAAAATAAAGAGTATAAAAAATAAATCTTCAATAGATATAGGAATAGGACTTGCTGGATTAGGTGCATCAGTTTTTACGAGTGGTATTTCAACTTTTGTAACTTTAGTTTCAATCTTTAATGGCTATAAAACTTATACTGAGTATCAAAACGAAATAAAAGAAAATCCCTCGTATTTTTTATGGAAAGTTAAAGGTATAAATAAATAAATAAAATTATTTACATATATAGATGAGAATTAAAAAAGACACTAAAAAGTGTCTTTTTTTTATTTAAAAATATCAGCCATTTGGTTTTTATACCAAGCAACTGCATATTGAGCTTCTTGAGCTCTGAAACTAGCTTCCGCATTTGCAGGACTTAATCCACCAGCATCTTTAAGTGCAACAATTTCATTATCATGGGCTTCATAAACAGCAGCTATTGAAATTGCATAAGTTGGAGAAACCAAACTATAACAAGTATTTGCTAGTTTTGGAGGATTTATATTTGGCATATCTTTTAAACTTCTTGAAATTTGTAAAGCTACAATTTTTCCTTGAGAGTTTGCAGAAAAGCCTGATTTTGGCATTGGAGCTGCAACTGCTGCATCACCAATTACATAAATATCTTTTACAAGTTTTGACTCAAATGTTTTAGCGTTAATAGGACACCAGTCACCTTGTGTTAATCCTGAATCAAAAGCTAATTGTCCAGCTTTTTGGTCTGGAATATAGTTTAAAACATCTGCAATTACTTCTTCATCTTCTGTTGTTACAATTTTATCTTTTGGATTAACAGATACTACTTTTCCACCAAATTCAACATTTCTCCACTCTATCATATCACCATAAAGTTTTTCCCAACCTTCTTGAAATAACGCTTGTTTAGAAAATTTATTTTTTTGATCCAAAATGATAATTTTAGAATTAGGTTTATTTGTTTTCAAATAATGTGCAACTAAAGAAACCCTTTCATAAGGTCCAGGAGGACATCTAAATGGATCTTTTGGTGCAACCATTACAAAAGTTCCACCATCTTTCATATTTTCAAGTTGTTCTCTTAAAAGTGAAGTTTGTGCTCCTGCTTTATAGGCATGAGGTGCATAAAGTTCAGAACCTTCAACATAACCATTTTCATATTTAAAATCAATTCCTGGGGCAACTATGGCTTTTGTATAAGGTATTATTTTCCCATTTTCTAAAATAACACTATTTATAGTTGCATCAACTTTTTTTACTTTTTCATGTATTACAATAATTTTGTATTTTTTCTCTAAAGTTTTATAATCGTGTTTTATATATTCTATTTTATTCATACCTGCAATTACCGTATTTCCAAATGGACAAGTATAATAATCCTTATTTTGTTCTATTAAAATGATTTCTGTCTCAGGGGTAAATTTTTTTAGATATTTAGCAGCTGTTGCTCCACCAAATCCTCCACCTACAATTACAACTCTTTTTTTATTTTTTGGTATTGCCATATTTGCAAGACCTGTAGAAGCAGCAAGTGAAAGAGCCGTTGCTCCTAAAAGTATTTTGTTAAAATTTCTTCTATTCATAATAGATTCCTTATTTTTCAACATTTGAAAAATAATAAGCAATTTGTTCTAACTCTTCATCTGTAAAACCTTTTACATGTTTTTGCATCATTGTTCCAGTTTTTTTGCCATTTTTATAATCCAATAATATTTGATATAAACCAGCTTTGTCCATACCTGCAATATATGGAGTAAATGATTCAGATTTTCCTTCTGTTCCATGACAAGAGGTACATGATAATGATAACATTTCAGCTTCTATTGGATCATATTCTACTGCGTAAGAAAAGCCATATAGACATAATAAAACAAGTGCTATTTTTTTCATTTTTTTTCCTTGAATCATATTAAAATAGAGTATTTTATATGAGTTAAATGTTGAGTTTTTAAAACAAAGTTTAAGTGGAATATCATATTAATTTAAGCTTAATTTAATATTAATATAATATTAATATTATATTAATATAATATTAATATTTTTTTTAGGAAAATTAAAAAATATTACAATATGATATATTTTTGAAAGATATTTACAAAATGATGTAAAATGATTTTATGTTTTTACACCTAGACCTAGATTGCTTTTTTGTTTCTGCTCACAGAACTATCGATGATAGTTTATTTCACATTCCAGTTGCGGTTGGAGGGCGAAGTAATCTTAATATTTTTTCTTCTAAAAAAGAGATTAGACAAATCTCCTCAAATAGTGGAGCATTTGTAAGTAATATTCTTACAAATGAAGGAATGAAGAGTTTTAAGGAGTATTTTGTAGATGAAAATGGAAAAATAAGAGGAATAATCACAACATCATCTTATGAAGCCAGAGCTTTTGGAGTAAAAACTGCTATGAGTGTAAATGAAGCTTTGACTTTATGTCCACATTTAAAAATGCTTCCACCAAATTATCCTTTGTATCATGATTTATCAACAAAATTAAAAGAACTTTTGATAAAAGAGATTCCTTTAGTTGAACAATATTCAATAGATGAATTTTTTGGTGATGTATCAGGATATATTGAAGAAGATGAAATTGTAGCTTTTGCATATTATTTGAAAAAAAAGATATTTGATGAACTAAAATTACCTATTTCAATAGGAATATCAAATACAAAATATCTTTCAAAACTAATAACAGAATATGCAAAACCAGATGGTGTAAAATATGTAAGTGCTGATAATATAGGAAATTTTATAAAAGATATTCCAATTAAAGAGTTCCCTGGAATTGGAAAAGCCTTTCAAGAAAAACTAAAAGGTTATGGCATAAAAACCCTAGGAGATATCAAAAAAAATCAAAAGCTTTTTTATTCATGGCAAAAATCAGGAATTGATTTATACAATCGTGTTTGTGGAATACGAGATAATAAACTAACTTTTGATAGAGAAAAAAAATCAATAGGAATAGGGCGAAGTTTTGATGTTATTTTTGATAGAGAGGAACTCAAAAGAAGAGTAATGATACTTTGTAGATATTTATGTTTTTTAGTAAAAAAAGCAAATGTAAATCCTCTAACTTACGCCATACAAATAAGATATGAATATAGAAACAAATCAAAAGATTATATAAATGTAAATAGAATTTTTAATGAAATGGATTTTAAAACTGAAATGGTAAAACTTTTTGAGCAAACTGATAACCATAAAACACATGGAGTAATACATCTAAATATTACAGTTTTAAATTTTGCAAAAGTAAATGATTATACTTATAATCTTTTTGAATATGAAGCTGATATAAAAAAAAGAGCTTTGACAAATCAGATGCAAAAATTAAGAAATAAATATGGAATTGATATTGTTAAAAATGCTTTTGAACTTAAAGGGTAAAATATTTTGAAGGATAAAACCTTCCAAAATATTTTATTGTAGATTAACCGATTTTTGTAATATAACTTAAAGATACATAAATACCAGCACCCATTAAAGCTGTAACTGGTAAAGTAAAAAGCCATGCAAGTAAAATTGTATTAATTGTTTTTTTCTGAACTCCACCATCTGGTTCTGCAACCATAGTTCCAGCAACAGAACTTGAAACAATATGAGTTGTACTAACAGGTGCATGGGCAAAGTTTGCTAATAAAATAGTTACCATTGCCATTGCTTGAGAAACAGCACCTTGCATATGATTGATTGGTTTAGAACCGATTTTTTCACCAATAGTATGAACAACTCTTTTATAACCTATCATTGTTCCAATACCTATCATTAAAGCAACAGCTATAATAACCCAATAAGGTACATATTCAGTAGAAGTAATCATTTGTTTTCTTTGATCTGCAATATAGTCAGATTTGTCTTTATCTATTGATTTGTAAGCTCTTTCAACTTGTCCAAAGAAGTTATCTGAACATAAAACAGCTGTATGAATTTTCCATCTATCATCTTCTGTAAGTTCAGAATATGATTTTAAACCATCAAGTTTTGTAGAAATTTCAAGTGTTGTATTATATACTTGATTAACATTACACTCTGTAATTGAATTTTGGATTTTTAATGCACTGATAAGTTGTTTTTCATTTAAAAGTTTTGTAAGAGTATCGTTATTATCTGCATAGAATTTTGCTAAATTTGCTGCACTATCTCTTGTTTGCATAATTTTATATTGATGAGCTTCCATATTTAAAGCATAATAAGTTGGTAGAATTCCAATAAGAATAATCATAATAAGACCTATTCCTTTTTGCCCATCATTAGAACCATGTGCAAAACTAACTCCAGCCCCTGTTGCTATGATTCCTGTTCTCATCCAAAAATTAGGTTTCTTTTTTTTATCTCCAGTTGGTGTTTTGAAGAATTTTGGGTTTTTTACAACTTTTCGTGAGAGTTTCATAATCAAAAATGCTAATCCAAATCCCAAAATAGGAGAAACAGCTAATGCAGTTAAAATTCCATAAACAACTTTCCAGTTTAGACTTTGAGAAAAAGTAAATCCATGCATCATTCCAAAAGCTACACTAACTCCTACTAATGAACCTATTAGTGAATGTGAACTAGAAACTGGTAAACCAAAATACCATGTCCCAAAATTCCAAACAAGAGCAGAAATTAATAGTGAAAAAATCATTACTAATGTAGCATTTTGGTCAGAAGATACCATAATATCAAGTGGTAATAAATGTACAATTACATAAGCAACCCCAATTCCACCCAAAATAACACCAAAAAAGTTCATAATTCCAGCCATAATAACAGAGTATCCTGGTTTCATAGAATTAGTATATATAATCATAGCAACAGCATTTGCTGTATCATGAAAACCGTTAATCATTTCATAAAATAATGCGATACCCAATGACAAAAGCAATAAGCCAATTGTAAAGTTATCGATATTATTTAAAGCATCCCACAAAACAGACATTCATACATCCTCAAATAACAAAAATGTGTTTAGCTTTAATTAAAAAGCCAAAAAGTTTGGCATTATACCCTAGTTTAACTTTTGAATCTTTCAGTTCTTGATTTTTGTTTCAACTATAACTAAATCTAAAGCCTATTAACTCTAAAATTGAAGAAAAATAAAAGGATATTTTATGGCATATATTTTACAAGTTGATTTTCCCCATGATAAAATCTTTGGTGAAGAGTTTTCAAAAGCTTTTGTGGATTTAGCAACTGATATATCAAGTGAAGATGGATTATTATGGAAAATCTGGACTGAAAATGAAACTACAAAAGAAGCAGGGGGAATTTATCTTTTTTCAAATGAAGCTGATGCAAAAAGATATTTGACTAAACATACAGCTAGACTTGAAAGTTTTGGATATAAAGATATAAGAGCAAAAATTTTTAGTGTAAATGAACCGTTAAGTTTAATAACAAATGCAGGTTTCTTAAAATAAAAAAGGGCATTTAAGCCCTTTTTTAATCAACCAATAGATTTCTATAAAACTCTCTATATTTAGTATCTTTTTCATCTCTAGCTTTCATTGCAGCTCTTGGATGTTCATTTAATTGACCAGTTAACATATATGGAATACTATATCCCCAGTCAAGTTCTTTTTCAAGTGGAACAATAAATTCTTCAATAAATTTTAATACAGGCATTAGTTTATATTTTGGATTCTTTAAAAATCCAATCAATAATTCAAGTGGACAGTTTCCAGCACCACGTCCAAGACCTGAAATCGTAACATCTAAAAAGCTTGTTCCATAAATCATTGCTTCTAGCGTATTTGCATAAGCTAATTGAAGATTATTATGTGCATGAATTCCTATTTTTTTACCAGCTTTTTGAGCCACTTTTAAATATTTGTCTGTTAATTTTTTGATTTGTTCAGGATAAAAAGAACCAAAACTATCAGCAATATAAATTACATCAACAGGAGTTTTTGCTAATTGTGCTAAAACTTCATCTAACTCATCATCAAATGATTTTGAAATAGCCATAATATTTACAGTTGTTTCATAACCTTTTGCATGAGCATCTTCGATTAATTCGATTGCAGCTGGAATTTGATGAATATATGTTGCGATTCTTATCATATCAACAACACTTTCAGATTTTGGTCTAAGTTCTTCTTTTAAGCTTCTTCCAATATCAGCCATAACAGCAATTTTCATATTTGTATCATTGTTTCCAACAATTCTTCTAATATCTTCTTCTTTACAGAAATTCCAAGGACCATATTCATCAACACTCATAATTGTAGGAGATACATTTTTCCCGATTTCCATATAATCAACACCAGCAGCTACGCAAGTTTCATAATGTGCTTTTACAAATTCATCGCTAAAATGGTAGTTGTTTACTAATCCACCATCTCTTATTGTACAATCGAAAACTTTTATATCTTCTCTAACTGTTAGTATTGAACCCTTTTTTTCAATCATTATTGTTCCTTGTTCTTTCTTCTAAATAATTACTAATATCATACCTAAAAGGCTCTCAAATTCATCTTTAATAAGATTTCATACTTAAAACTTCTTCTATTTTATTGTAAGAATAAAATTCAAAATTTTTATTTTTTGCTTTTATTGTATAAACTGCCATTCTATCTGCTAGTTCATTTCCTTCAACTCCTGCATGACCTTTTACATGATTTATTTCAATTTTATCTTTTAATTGTAAAAATAAATTATGAGACTCTTTTATTAGTTCAAGATTTTTTATTTCTCCGCCTTTTTTACTCCAACCATTTTTTTTCCATGAATATGCCCAAGTTGTAATACAATCAATTGCATATTTTGAATCTGAAAAAATAGAGATAATATTATCACTGCTTGTTTGTTTTGCAATTACTAAAGCTTGATGAAGTGCATTTAATTCAGCGATATTATTTGTTCCTTCTTCTTCGTAAGCACCATAAAGTAAAACAGGATTTTTTTTATTTGAATAAATTGCTAATCCACTTCCAGCGTTTCCAGGATTTCCTGAACATGCTCCATCACAATAGATTCGTATATGTTCTTCATCTTCGTTTATTTCAACTTTTTTTTCAGTTTGGACTTTTGGTATTTCATAAACTGATTTTGGTTTTATGTTGTTAAATTCTAAAACCATATGATAGTTTTTTATAATTTGTTCCTGTGCTTTTAGTGATAAATCACCTTTTAAAAGCATAAGTAAGTTCATATCATTTTTTGAAACTTCTTTATCTAAAGCTTGATTTTTCCAGTTTTCTTCACTTGAATAATCTAAACCTAAAATTTTAAATTGTTCTTTGTTTAAAGTCTCTTTATGGGAAATTAATTGGATAAAATTATTGTCTATTTTCATATTTGATTTTCTTTATATTTTTTAGTTTGAAAAGAATTGTACTAAAATATACTAAAGCCCTTGCTTTTATTTTTTTATTCTGTTAGACTGTAGGCACTAAAGATGAATCGAGTTTCATCTGTTATTTGCCTTTTATTGATTCCCACACTGTTAATATTACTCATCTAGACAACAAGCTCATTTTATCTTTTTAATAACTTCATTGAAATGAAGAAAAAAAAGGAAAATCATATGTCAATTACACATATAAAAACAAACAAAAAAATCGAAGTTTTATTAAGACTTTTAGAAAATAATGAAAGTTTAGAGGACGCTAGTTCTAAAGCTGGATTGAATATCGAAAAAACAAAGTTAATAATTAACAAAAAAAATTAAGCTAAAAAAATTATTTATTTTATAAAAATCTAATTTTTCTTGATTATAATCATTACTAATCAAATATTATTTGGTTATGATTATAAAAAATAAAGATGGAGATGTTTTATGCTTTCAAAATTATCAATTAAACAAAAATTGATTTTGATAATGTTGATACCCCTTTTTGTTGTTATTTTATTAGCAGCAAAACTGGCGGTAGATTCATTTAGTACTTCAAGAAATTTACAATCATTAGATAAGGTTGTTGTTCTTTCTGTAAAAATTGGAGATTTAGTTCACGAAACACAAAAAGAAAGAGGTATGACCGCTGGATTTTTAGGGAGTAATGGAGAAAAATTCAAAATAGAACTTCCTGCTCAAAGATTAATAGTTGATGAAAAATTTAAAGAATTAAATAGCTTTTTAACTACATTTAATAAAGATATTTATAGTTTAGAGTTTTCGGAAAACTTAAATAACGGTCTTAAAAAACTTCAAGATTTAAGCACTACAAGAAATGGTGTTAATAGTTTATCTATAAATGCTAGTGTTGCAATTGCCTATTATACAGATGCCAATTCATTATTATTAAATGTAATTGGAACAATCACAAAATTATCAAATAGTTCAAAAGTATCTCAAGAATTAGTATCTTATATGAACTTTTTATTGTCAAAAGAGAGAGCTGGAATCGAAAGAGCAGTTGGAACTAATACTTTTGCTAAAAATAGTTTTGGTGAAGGAATGAAAGCTAAATTTTATACTTTAGTTGCTGAACAAAATGCATATATGGATTCATTTTTAAAAGTAAGTGATTTAGAAATAGTTGATTTTTATAAAAAAACTTTTCAAGGTGAATCAATAAATGAAGTTGAAAAAATGAGAAAAGTTGCTTTATATAGTAATCTTGATTCGAATTTTAGTATTGATGCTAATCATTGGTTCAAACAAATTACTGATAAAATTAATATTCTAAAGAAAATTGAAGAACATATTTCACAAAATTTGATAAATACTATTGATAAAGAGATGACAAATGCTAGTCAAAATATGATTATATTTGGATTTTTAAGTGCATTTGGTGTTGCTTTAACTATGATTTTAGCAAGAACTATTGCATTTACAATTTTAATTGATGTTGATTCTGTAAAAAGAGGTGTTGAAAACTTTTTTGCATTTATTAATTTTGAAAAAGATGATATTGAACTTATCAAAGTTAACTCAAATGATGAATTAGGAATGATGTCAAGAATTATCAATAAAAATATTGAAGATACAAAAGCAAATATCCAAAAAGATAGAGCTTTAATAGCTGATACAATTAGAGTTACGAACCAAATAAATAAAGGTTATTTAGATTCAAAAATTGAGTTAGGTTCAAACAATCCTTCTTTAAATGAACTAAAAAATATTATAAATGAAATGTTAGGAACTTTAAACAATAATATTTCAAACATCTTAAAAGTTTTAACTTCATATTCAAAATTAGATTTTAGACCTAAATTAGCAGAAAACAATTTAGAAGGTATTATAAAAGAACTTGAAAAAGATGTAAATATTTTAGGTGAAGTTATAACACAAACTTTAATGGAAAACAAAAAAATTGGAGTGTTATTAAGTAAAAATGCAAATATTTTAACTCAAAATATGCAAGGAATTGCAAAAGCTGCAAATTCTCAAGCTGCTTCACTTGAAGAAACAGCGGCATCTTTAGAAGAAATTACATCAAATATTACAAATAATACTCAAACAACTGCAAAAATGGCAGGTTTTGGAAATAAAGTAAAAGAATCAATCTCTTTAGGTCAAGATTTAGCAAATAAAACTGTTCTTTCAATGGAAGATATAAATTCTCAAACAACAGCTATTAGTGAAGCAATTACAATAATTGATCAAATCGCTTTTCAAACAAATATTCTTTCACTTAATGCAGCCGTTGAAGCAGCAACAGCAGGAGAAGCTGGAAAAGGTTTTGCAGTAGTTGCAGGAGAAGTAAGAACACTTGCAAGTAGAAGTGCAGAAGCGGCTAAACAAATAAAAGATTTAGTTGAAAATGCCCAAAAGAAAACTAAAGAAGGAAAAGATATAGCTTCTAATATGATAAAAGGTTACGCAGAGTTAAATGAAAATATTACTGTAACTTTAGATTTAATTCAAAATGTTACAACAGCAAGTAGAGAACAATCAACAGGTATGATTCAAATAAACGATGCTGTTAATAATTTGGATAAAATCACTCAAATAAATGCACAAAATGCCTCTGAAGCAAATGAAATTGCAGAACAAACACTTGAAATATCAAATACAATTATTGATCAAGCAGATGCAAAAGAGTTTAATGGAAAAGATTCAATTAGAGTTTAAAAATATAAAAAGAAAAAAGAAAAAAGAGCAAATAGTCTTTTTTCTTTTACTCTTCTTTATATCTTCTTCCATTAAAAGTTAAAACAGTATCTAGTCTTATTTGCTCTTTTGAGTTAAAAATCACATATTCAATTCCGTTAATTACACTCATAGTTTCAATTAAACCTTTTAGAGTTTTTTTTTCGTCATCTTCTAAATAAACAATAGTTGAGGGGATTTTTCTTTGCATTGCCACATTTAATTGGTCAAAAAATTCGCATGAGATTGGTGTATACATTTAAAGCCTTTTGTATTTTAAAAAGCCAATTATACTAAACTTTGTATATTTCTTATTAAAATATACAAAGTTGTAGATTTTTTAAATAGAGTTTTCTAATAAATTTTGATCTTTCATAGCTTTTGCTAGAACTTCATAACCTTCTAACTCTTTATTTGTAACTTTTACCCATTTATTAAGACCTTCCATAATCATCATTTTCTTGATAATAGGATTATTTGGGTCTTGTGATAACATCATGTTTGTAAAATTTTCACACATTTTTTCATCTGCATTTGGCATAACAGTAAAGTTACAATGGCAATATCCAGCACTTGCATAAAAAGCTGTAATTTCACCTTCTGGAAATAATCCTTCTTCAATTATTCTAATCCACGTAGTACTTCCAATTGCTCCTGCGTCAATTTCATCTTTTAAGATAGCATCTAAAATATCAAATTCACTTTTTCCAGTATCTCCATGTTTACCCAAATCAGAATTAAATCTTACAAGTTTTAAATCTTTTAACGGATTTAATCCTTCTTGTTTTAAAAATTCATAAGGTAAAATTGCGGCTTGGGCAGAATCTTTACTTCCTAAACCAAATCTTTTACCTTTTAAATCACTAATTGAATTTATATTTTTATTTGTTTTTGCTATAAATATTGATTTAAAATCAATATCTGTATCTCTCATTAACAAAGCTTTCGCTTTATTTTGTGTTAAATGAAGCATTCTAACCCAAGCAACATTTGTATTCCAAGCAACATCAATCATACCTTTATTTAAAGCTTCTACTTGAGCTTCATAGTTTGAAAAAAGAACATAGTCCAATCTTAGATTGTTGTCGTTGTAATAATCTCTTATAATATCCCAAATAGGTACAACTTTCGCATCATATGCAACTGCACCTAACATAATAGTTTTTTTCATTTTTTTTCCTTGTTTTTATGGAATTTGTTGACCAGTTAAAGCTTTTCCTAACCAAATTGATAAAACATCAATACCTGGAGCCATAACTTGTGAAGCAAAAGAATCTCTTAATAATCTTTCAATTGGTAATCGTTTTGCATAAGCAGTTCCTCCACCAATTTTCATTGCTAAAGTACAAACTTCAATAGCTGCTATTGAGGCATTTATTCTTGCAGAAATAATTTGTGCTAAAGCATCTTCTTGCATATTTAACCCCGCATTTGCACCTGCTAGAGTAAAATGTTTTGCACTTTGAGCTTTGATATAAATTGTTGCTAAATCATTTTGTACCGTTGGAATTTCACTTAAACTTCCACTATTAGTATATTTTCTTCCCATAGAGTGATTTTTTATAATTTCACAAGCATTAAGAGCAACTCCACTGTAAACAGCTGCAAGTCCAATTACAAAAAATGGAGCAACAACTGTAAATACTTGTTCTGCTCCACTTCCTTCAACTCCCACTCTATCACTTTCATTTACAACTACATTATTTAAATTCATAGGCATAGAAGCATTTCCTCTCATCCCTAATCCATCCCATGCTTGATTGTGAAATTCTAATCCTTGAGAATTTTTTGAAATTAACCAGTTGTTTAATCCATCTTTGTTGATTGTTTGAGATAAAACTAAATAATAATCCACAAAACCAGCAGAAGTTACAAAACTTTTTTTACCGTTTAATACAAACTTTTCATCTTTTTGTGAAAAAGTAATTTCAGGTTGATAAAAGTGAGTTCCTGTTCCTGTTTCACTATAAGCTAAAGCAAGAGTTATTTCTCCCTTTGCAATTTTTGGTAATAATTTGTCTTTTAACTCTTTTGAACCATGGCTTACTATACACATAGTTGCTACATTATGCATCATATAACATAATGCTGTTGTAGCACAACTTTGAGCAAGGGCTAATATAGTTTGTGTATGTTCAAGTATAGTTAAACCTTTTCCTCCATATTCAATTGGAACTACTAATCCCATATAACCATTTTCTTTTAATGCATTAAAACTTTTTTCAGGAAATTGTGCATTTAAATCAGCATCCAAACTATTACATTCAATTTTTTCTTTAGCAAAAGAAAATGTATTTTCATATATATTTTTCATTAAGTCCTCACATAAAATTTGGTGTATGTACTTTAGAAATATCAATTGCTAAATCTTCATCTATTCCAATTTCTATTAATCTTTTTACTCTATTTTTATCCATTCTACTTTTTAAGTCAACAACAGCATCGTAACCTTTTTTATAACTTGAAATAGAACAATCTCCTCCAGCTAATGTTGCAAGTGCTTCTAAAAGAAGAGTAGATTCACCATTTAGTTCATCCATAAATTCTTTTCTTTTAAAAGCAGTATCTTTTAGCATATTTATTTTTTTTGGATTTTGTTCTAAAACAGATTTTAAATGAGCCATTCCATAAGCCACATGCCTTGTTTCATCTTGTCTAACATATTTTAAAATCTTTTTTGTAGCATTATCAGGCATATAATTTTCAAGAAATTTAAGTAAATCAATAAATGTTCCTTCTCCCATAACATGAAGTAAAAAAGAAGATTTTACGTAGTCTTGTTCCATAAAAAGTGAATACAATGATCTTTGAGTTACATTTGAAGAGTATTGTATTCCTCCTGAATTTGCATTAACTCTTTTTGTAAAAACTTCTATATGTCTTGCTTCATCGTTCATTAAAGAACCTAAAAATAGGGGAATTTCCATATAATATGGATTCATTTGTGAAATAAATTTTCCAGGAATATATAATGCTGAGAATTCATTTTCAATTAAATAAGTCATTATTTGACAAATAGCTTGTTCAAATTTTGGTTCAAAAGTAGGAATTTCATTCCATAAAATATCAGAAGTTGCATTCCATTGGGAATTTTTTGCATCTTCGTATAATTTAGCAACAGGTTGAGCCCATAATTGCTCTTTATGATTTAGTGAGAAATTATATTGAATAGTCCCATTCTCAATGACTGTATCTCTTCCCATTAAACCATGATTTATAGGAGCTTTTGTTTCTATTGAGTTTTCTTCAAAATTCCAGTTAGAAACTTTTGGATTATTTGTATTTATTCCATCCATAGTAAATCCAAAATTTGCTTCTTTATTGTAAGCAGATTTTTTACAATTTAATATTTTGTATGAAAATTGATTTTTTAAAACAAGTTTTTCTAAAAGTTTATATCCTTTTAGATTACACCAGCTTTGTAGTTCAAATTCAATCTTCTCATTTGTTGAAATAAGTTCAAGAATTTCATTCTCTTTTACAAATAATAAGGCATTTTCAAGTTTCAGAAATAGAGCTTTGCCTATTGGTAAATTACCAATAAATAAAGAGTTAGAGTGAAGATTTGTATTTTGCATATACTATAATATTCCAAAGTATTTGAAATAACATCTTTTAAGCATTTTATACTTAAGATGAGTACCTATTCCATAGGTCTAAGAGTAAGATTCTAACTAAAACAAAATAAGTTTTGATTTAAAAGGTAAAATATATTTTACTTTTTATCAAGGGATATAAGTTTTTTTACTTTTTATAAAAGTAGTTGTATAAAAAATTTCTCTTAAAAAGAGAATTAACGAGCTAATCAAACAAAGCATTGCAGCAATAAATAAAATAACAATCAATAACGAGTCTTTAAATTGAAATATTGCACTTAAAAACATAGTTACTATCACCATTGCAATTAATAAACCAGTGCATGTACCAAATAGTATAGCAAGGTTTGTATTTTTCATTCTTTTTGTAAGAAATTTTCTTCGTTCTTTGACTTTTAAAAGAGTTTCTTCATCTTTTAAAAGTTTTTGATTTTCATCTTCATATTTATCTAATTTATCAACTTTGTCAATAATCCGTGAAAGTCTTCCTGTAAAAACATTTAATAATCCAGCAACACCTGCAAGTAAAAATACAGGTGCAACTGAGAGTTGAATTAGTTGAGAAACACTATTTACACTACTTGCTTCTATCATTGTTAACATTTTATTTTATTTCATCAATGATTTCTAATAATAGTTCTTGTGCTTCTTGCGCAATTTCTATTAAATCAGGGTTTATATCATCTACTAATTGAACTAAAGAATTCATAGCTATTATTGTTTCACCATCTTGGGTATAAACAGAGATTTTACAAGGCATGATAATTGAAAGTGACATATCTTCACTTAAAAGTTTTTGTGCAATTATTGGATTACAAATATCAACAATTTGACACTCATTTCCTAATTCAATCCCTTTTGATTTTAAAGTTTCAGTTATATTATGAATATGTTGAATTCCAAATTTATACTTTGAAGATATTTCCTTTAAACAATCTATAACTTCTTGAACACTTTTGTTTGTAACTTCCATATATTGCATATTATTTTCCTTTATATTTTGTAAAAATTGTTTGATTATAACTAATTAATTTTTATAAAAAGCCAATTTTTTAACTTCAAGTTTATCAAACATTGATAACATATTGTAATAATCTTTATGTAAAGTTCTATTTATTAAAAAGCCATTACCTTCAAGAACATCAACTGCTTTTTGGATTTTTTCTTTTCCATAAACATTATTTAAAGCTGTTTCATACTCTTCCCATACAAGTTCATCATTTTGCATTCTGATTAATTGAGCTACTAAATGACCAAATTTATTATTTCCAAACTCTAAAATCTCTAAAGCATCATTATACTCTTCTAAAAGAAGTAACATTTGAGCTTTAAAATCTCCCATTGTGAAGTTTTCTTCAAAAATAACACCAATATAAAGTTGCATATTTAAAGAATCATCTAAACTATCAAGAGTGTCTAAAATTTCGTTTGTATCGTATTTTTCAAAGTTTAAAACCATATCTCGGATAAGTTTTCCATTGTTTTTGTTGTTGTAAACCATATCATCAAGTGGATAAACTTCTGAGAAATTTGGAACAATCATTTGACAAGAATAAAAGTCTAAATATGTATATTCTCTTACATACATTTCTCTATTTTGAGAGTTTAAAATATCAAGTAAAAATGCGTATTCATCATCACTTCCATTCCCTTCATATTTCCAAGGAGCATATTCAAAACTTTTTTTAGCACTTAAAAATGGGAAACCTAATTTTCCATTTGAATCAATAAAGTGAGCTTCTAAGTTAAAACTATCAGCTACTAAACTCATATCAAAAGTAGGAATTTCAAAGGCATCAAGATTTGTTAAATCTCTTCCTTGCATAAGTTCAGTCATAGTTCGCTCAAGACTTACTTCTAAAATAGGGTGCGCTCCAAAAGATACAAATAAAGTATTGTTTTTAGTGTTTATAAGTGAAATTGCAGTTACAGGGAAAACTCCACCTAAAGATGCATCTAAAATCTCGATTATGTAACCTAAATCCCTTAAAGTTTGAGCATCTTTGTAAACTTTTGGAAATGATTTTACAACTTCTTCTGGAAACTGTGGAAGTGCATAACCTTCTTTGATAATTGCAATTTTTGCGTATCTTTCAAAGATTTCACTTAATGCTTGAACTTTTGCTTCATTTGCTGTGTTTCCAGTTGCAAGTCCGTTACTTACAAAAAGATTACTTAAAATATTTATTGGGATATATGTTTTTTCTTTTGTTGATTCTTTGATGAATGGTAAAGCTACGATTTTGTCCATGTAATCGCTATTGAAATCTACTAAATCTTTATCTTCAAGTTCACCATCTGCACTATAAATCTTTTTTAATTCAGGATTTAAATAATCTCCTCCAAAATCAAAAGCAACTTCATCTGGATAATATTTTCTATTTGGTAAATGGAAATCTATAAAAAAGTTGTTAGTTTGTAATCTTTCGATGTATTCTCCATAAGCACTTGCTATTGAAGCGTCTGAGATTGTTCCTTTTCCATTTGAATAGATATGATTTGGTGCTTCATTTGAAGCTAAGTTTACTGAGAAGCAGTTTTCTAAAGGGTGTTTTTCTTGTGAAAATGAGGCTTCACAACCAACATCTTTTAATACAGCTTTCATTTTATTAATTGATTGTTCTACGGGGCTATTTTTTGATAATAAATTCATTTTATTTTTGTTCTCGATTCGTATTGATTTTTCTATAAAAGGCTTTCATTATAGCTGAAAAAATTATATTCCAAGAATTGGGCGGAAATATTAGCTACAATACGAAATCAATAGAAAAATATATAAAGGTTTATAAATGGCAAAAGGTAAAAAAACAATAATCAAAGAGATTAAAAAATTAGATGATGAAATATTATTAATAAATGGAAAAGAGTATGTAATTGTTGAAGATACAGAAAATATTGAAACAGCAACAACAATGAAAATTTCATCAAATGGAAATAGAATTTTAAGATTTGAAGATGAAAAGAAAAAAGCAACAATCGATGTAAAAAGAGATATTGAAATAGTTAAATATTCATTCAAAGACGCAAGTGTTGCTAAAAAATTTGCAAAAGGTTACGACAAAACAGTAATCACACCAGATGATAAAAGAGAAGAGATAGGAAATGCAAGTTCATTTAAAAAAGCTAGAAAAATCATAAATACATATATCTCAAAAGATGGTGTGAATTTTGACCCTAAAAATGGTAAAACTACATTTTATGTGACGGAAGAAGCGTAAAATAAAAACATTACAAAATGAAATAAAATAAGTTTTAGAGAATATCATCTCTTATTATAAATCTGTAAATGATTTTCTATAAGAGAATAAAATTCAAGGCTTAATTAGAAAAATTTTATTTTTTTGATAAAATATATAACACATTATAATTTTAAAAAGGAAATTAAGATGGAACTTCAAACAGTTGGTGAGCCATGGATGCTAGGAGTTTTTTTTATAGTAGTAATCGTAATGATATTTGTAGATATGTTTATGCTAGGTCGCAAAGGAGATACTAAAGTATCTACAAAAGAGGCGCTTATATGGTCTGTTGTTTGGATTACTATAGCGATGTTATTTAATTTGTGGCTCTATTTTTATTTAAGTGGCAAATATAATGAAGATATAGCAACCCAAAAAAGTCTTGAATTTTTGACAGGTTATATTTTAGAAAAGTCACTAGCTGTTGATAATCTTTTTGTATTTGTTATGTTATTTGCATACTTTAAAGTGCCCGAAATCTATCAAAAAAGAGTACTAGTATATGGTATTTTTGGTGCTTTGATTTTGAGATCTATTATGATTGTTGTTGGTGCAACTTTAGTTAGCCAATTTCATTGGATTTTGTATATATTTGGTGCTTTCTTACTATTTTCTGGGATTAAGATGTTCACAGCTGGTGAGGATAGTGGTGATATAGAAAATAATTTTATTATAAAGTTTTTGAGAAAAAATTTTAAAATAACAGATAATTACCATGGTGAGAAATTCTTTGTAAAAATAGATGGTAAAACATGGATTACACCTCTTTTTGTTGTTTTGATATTCATAGAGGTTACAGATCTTATTTTTGCAGTAGATAGTATTCCAGCTATTTTCGCAGTGACTACAGATCCTTTTATAGTTTATACATCAAATATTTTTGCTATTTTGGGTCTAAGGGCATTATATTTTATTTTAGCTGATATGTCTGATAGGTTTGAACTACTTAAATATGGTTTGGCTGTTATACTTATATTTATAGGGATAAAACTTCTTATTCTGGAGTTTTACAAGATACCAATACTATTGTCACTTGGATTTGTAATAGGTGTTTTAGCAATATCTATTATAGCTAGCATCAAAAAAACAAGTAAAAAAATATAAATTTTATCTATCATGGAATGCAAAATTTTTATTTTGCATTCTATATGATTAAAATATTTTTACTATTTCTATTGCCTCTATACAGATAACAACTATCCATACAAAAATAGTAACCCCAGTAGCTGATGCTGCTATATCTTTTATAATTTTAATCTTTTCATTATGACGAGTTTCCATAAAATCACAAATTGCTTCTATGGCACTATTAAACATCTCTGCTGCAAGCATTACACCAGTAGCTAAAATAATCAATGATGCATCAAGCCATTCTTTAAACATAACTACTGGTATAAATATCAAAATTGAGATGATAATTTTATACATAACACTAAAATCATATATAACGGCATATCTTAATCCTGAAAGTATAATTTTAAATTTTCGTAAAGGGTGGTATCCATTCTCCCCTGTATCTAGAAATTTATTTTTCATATAATTACTTCTGATTTGATTTTATAGTTAATAAAGCAGTAAAACAGCATATAATTGCAACAAAAAATCCAGCTATTACATCGCTAGGAAAATGAACTTGTAAATAAATACGGGAAGAAGCTACAGTTGTAGCGATAAGTAATAATATGCTGCTTAATAAAATACTCTTTAATGAACCTTCTCTAAAAAAAAGTACCATAATAAAAATGTAAATGCAGTTATTTGTGCTGTATGAGCACTTGGAAATGAAAAATCTAATGGCATATCGATTAATGCATCAAAAAAATTTGGTCTTTGTCGTTCAACAATATTTTTTATAGTATGAGTTATCACTATCGTACCCAAAAATCCAACTACAAAAACTATTTTAAAGTTTTTAAATCGGTATGGAAGAAAAATAAGTATAGCAATACCTAATGGTAACAATATCCAAAGAGAGCCAAGCCAAGTAATAGTTAAGAAAAAATGGTTTAGTATCGTACTTTTTGATTGATAAAATAATTTAAGTACCATATAATCAAAATTTGTCATATAGCCATTGTATGTATAATAGATTAAAGATATAAGAGAAGCACTCGAGAAGATAATAAACACAATAATATATGACCTACACAGTTGTATCATTTTATCATCCAAAAAATTTAGTTTATCCCGAGATTATACCATGCAATATTGTAAAAATTACAGTATTACATCATAATTTGGAAATTGATAAAATAGTATCAATTTAATTGGATTATTTATGATATAATGTCGCAATTTCAGCATACATCGGTCTATGCCTGACTTCGTTTTTGTAGTCAATTTACAACTCAACTAAACTCAAATTATATAACCTAGATCGTAACTCAAGTTTACAACTTTTGATAGGTTCATAACAAAACAAGGTACTTATGTCATTTTCAAACTTAGGTTTATGCACAGAACTTCTTCGTGCAATTAAAGAAGAGGGTTATACAACGCCAACGCCAATTCAAGCAAAATCAATTCCAGTGATTTTATCAAATAAAGATGTTCTAGCAGCTGCTCAAACGGGTACTGGAAAAACGGCTGGATTTACACTTCCACTGTTACAAAGATTAAAAACTGCTTATAATAAAGATAAAAAATCTCATGTTAGAGCTTTGATTTTAACTCCAACAAGAGAACTAGCAGCGCAAGTTGCACAAAGTGTTGAGACTTATGGGAAATATCTTCCTTTTAAATCAGCTGTTGTTTTTGGTGGAGTTGGAATCAACCCTCAAAAAGCACTTTTAAAAAAAGGTGTTGATATTGTAATTGCAACTCCTGGAAGATTACTTGATTTAATTTCTCAAGATTGTTTAGATTTATCAAAAATCGAATTTTTTGTTCTAGATGAAGCAGATAGAATGCTTGATATGGGATTTATAAACGATATTAAAAAAGTTCTAGCAATTATTCCAAAACAAAGACAAAATCTTCTTTTCTCAGCAACTTTCTCAGATGATATTAAAAAACTAGCAGATAGTTTACTAAATTCTCCTGTGTTAATAGAAGCAGCAACTGCAAATAGCACTTCTCACAAAGTTGAACAAACTGTTCATTTAGTTGATAGAGAGAGAAAAAAAGAGCTTTTATTACATTTAGTAAATAAAAACAACTGGAAACAAGTTTTAGTATTTACTAGAACAAAACATGGTGCAAACAAACTTAGTGAAGCACTTGTAAAAGATGGTATTTCTTCATCTGCAATTCATGGAAATAAATCACAAGGTGCAAGAACAAAAGCCTTAGATGATTTTAAAGCTGGAAATGTAAGAGTTCTAGTTGCAACTGATATAGCTGCACGTGGGATTGACATCGACAATCTTCCACATGTAATAAACTTTGAATTACCAAATATTGCAGAAGATTATGTACATAGAATCGGAAGAACTGGACGAGCTGGAAACGAGGGTGAAGCTATATCTTTAGTTTGTGTAGATGAACATGATTATTTGTTTGGAATTGAAAAATTAATCAAACAAAAAATCAGAAAAATCGAAACAATCGGATTTAAAGTTGACCCAAATATCAAAGCTGAGCCAATAGGAAATAGAGGAAACAGAGGTAATAGTTCAAACCAAAATAGAACAGCAAAACCAAAAGAAACAAACTCTAGTTCTAAAAGAAGTTTTGGTAAAAAAAGAGTTGAAGAGAACACATCTTCAAGTGCAAAACCAAGAGGAAATAACAATAAATTTGCTTCTAAAAAAAGTGAAACATCAGCAACTTCAAAAAACAGAAGAACAAACTCAGGTTTTAAAAACAACTAATTAGTTCAAAAAATATTTAAGTAAGGTATTGTTTTATAAAATACCTTACTTGAAATTTAGGAACTACACAATGCACAAAAAAATCAAACTACTTATCACAATAATTTTTCTAACAAACTCTTTTTTGTTTGCTCAGGATTTGGAACTTGAAAATATATTCAAAAACAAACAAGTTGATGGAACTATTGTTATTGAATCTTTAAATACAAAAAAAATCTATATTTATAATGACAAAAGGGCTGAAATGCTTTTTAGTCCTGCTTCAACTTTTAAAATTCCAAATACTTTGATAGCTTTAAATGAAGGTGTTGTAACAAAAGATTCTTTGATTATTTGGGATAAAAAAATCAGAGAATATGAATCTTGGAATAAAGACCAGACTTTACAAAGTGCTTTTAAAAGCTCTTGTGTTTGGTGTTATCAAGAGTTTGCTTCAAAAATAGGGGTTGAAAAATATGAAAAATATTTAAAAGAACTAAACTATGGAAATAAAAATATAGGAAATGATGTAACAAGATTTTGGTTAGATGAGAGTTTGAAAATCACAACATATGAGCAAATCAAATTTCTAAAACGATTATATACAAATGATTTACCTTTTAAAATTGAAGATATGAATACTTTAAAAGAAATAATGATTGATGAAAAAAATGAAGATTTTGTAATCCGAGCAAAAACAGGTTGGGAAGGGAAATATGGCTGGTATGTTGGTTTTGTAGAAACAAAAAATGATGTTTGGTTTTTTGCCACAAACATAGATACAAAATCAAAAGATGATTTAATAAAAAGAAAAGAGATAACTTTAGAGGCTTTAAAAATCAAAGGGATTATCAAATGAAGAAAGAGATGAATTACGAAATAAAAAATGAACATATCAAAGCAAAAATCAAATCTTTTGGAGCTGAATTAAATAGTTTACAAAAATGTGCTGAAGAGTTGGAGTATATTTGGCAAGGTGATTCAAAATACTGGAATCGCCACTCTCCAATACTTTTTCCAATAGTTGGAAGACTAAAAAATGATAGTTATTTTTACCAAAATCAAAAATATAATATGACTCAACATGGATTTGCAAGAGACAAAGAGTTTGAAATTGTAAAAAATGAAGCTGATTTTATAGAGTTTAGATTAAAAAGTGATGAAAAAACTTTGGAAATATATCCTTTTTCTTTTGAGTTATATTTATTTTATAAACTCGAAAAAAATAGTTTGATAGTTTCATATAAAGTGATAAATAAATCAGATGATAAAATGCTTTTTTCTATTGGTGCTCATCCTGCTTTTAACTGGACTTTAAAAGAAGATGAAAAAAAAGAAGATTATTTTTTGGAGTTCGAAAATATAAAAGAGACAAAAAGATATTTTTTAAATGATTTAGGTTTAGTTTATGATAGTGTTGATTTAAAAATAACAGATAATAAAATAGCTTTAAATGAAGAATTATTTAAGAATGATGCTTTGGTTTTTGAAGATTTTAATATAAAAACACTTACTTTAAAAAACTCAAAAAATGAAAACTTTGTAAAACTAAATTTTGAAAACTTTCCATATTTAGGTATTTGGTCTAAACCAAGTGGCGCACCATTTATTTGTATTGAACCTTGGTTTGGAGTTGCTGATGATGAAAACTCAAATCAAAACTTTGAAGATAAAAAAGGAATGATTAATTTGGAAAGAGATGAAATTTTTTCTTGTTTTTATAGTATCGAAATTTAAAATTAGCAATTATTGGATTGTTATAAGTCTTTAATTACCTTATACTTTTATATTCTGTAAATATGGAGTATAAAATGAAAATAGCAAATGTTTTATATGTAAAAGTAGGAGTTGTTACTTCGACTAAACTAGAAAATAGTAAAAGAACTGAATTAATTTCAGGAATTAAAAAATATCCTGTTTCAAAAGCATATCTTACAAAAACAGGTTTTAAAGAAGATTTTCAAGCTGATTTACTTCATCATGGCGGAGTTAATAAAGCTTTATTTCTTTTTTCAAGTTTAACTTATGAAAAAATCAACGCTTTTTATAACAATAATTTCGATATGGAAAATATGGCATTTTTTGGAGAAAATCTGATTTTGTCACAAGTTTGTGAAAAAGATATTTGTATTGGTGATGTTTTAAAAATAGGGCAAACAAAAATCCAAATAACACAACCAAGGCAACCTTGTTGGAAATTAAGTGCAAATACAAATCAAAAAAATATGACAAAATTTATTTTTGATAGTGGTTTAACAGGGTGGTATGCAAAGGTTTTACAAGAGGGAAATATTAGCGTAGATGATGAAGTTATTTTGGAAAAAAGAACTTATCCAAATCTAAATATTGAAAAATTAAATCAGCTAATAATTAATCCAATGCTTGATGAAAAACTTACCTTAGAGGCTTTAAATTGTGCCCAATTAGGAAAAGCATTTATGGAGTCTTTATCTAAAAGATATAAATTAAAAGACAAAGATGAACAATTCTCATTTTATCATGAGTAAAAGGAAAAATATGAAATCAAATAGTTATTTATTGCCTTTATACAATAGATTGGATGTCTCTTTTGTAAAAGGAAAAAAATCAGTTTTATACGATGAAGAAGGAAAAGATTATATAGATTTTTCTTCAGGAGTTGGGGTTAATAGTTTAGGATATTGTAATAAAAAAGTTGTAAAAACAATAGAAAATCAAGCAAATAAAATCTTACATACTTCAAATATTTATCAAATAAAATCACAAGAAGAGTGCGCAAAAAAAATAGTTGAATTAAGCACTTATGATATGCAATGCTTTTTTTGTAATAGTGGAGCAGAAGCAAATGAAAGTGCTATAAAACTTGCAAGAAAATATGGAAATACAGCATTTTCTAAACCTAAATATAAAATCATAACAATAAAAAACTCTTTTCATGGAAGAACAATAGCAACACTAAAAGCAACTGCCCAAGAGGATAAACATAAATATTTTGGACCTTATCCTGATGGATTTGTTTATGCAAATGATATAAAAGAAGCTATCTCTTTGATTGATGATTCAACGGTTGCTGTTATGCTTGAGTTGATTCAAGGTGAGGGTGGAATTTTTATGCAAGACATAAAAGAAGTAAAAGAGTTAAGTGAAATCTTAAAAAGTAAAAAATTACTTCTAATAATAGATGAAGTTCAAACAGGAGTTTATAGAAGTGGAAAGTTTTTGATTTCTCACTACTTTAAAATCGAGCCAAATATCATAACTTTGGCAAAAGGATTAGCCACTGGAATTCCAATTGGTGTAATGATGACAAATTTAAAAGATGTTTTAAAAGCAGGTGATCATGGCTCAACTTTTGGTGGAAATCATTTTTCAACTACGGTTTGTAAAGAAGTTTTGAATGTTTTAGAAGAGTATAAAAATAGTGGAAATTTGAAAAAAAATATAAGATATTTTAACAACTGTTTAAACTATTTTGTTGATACTTACACAAATCTTTTTTCAAAAAAAACTGGTTTTGGTTTTATGCAAGGAATTGTATTAAAAGATGAAAAAAAATTAGAAGAAATCATAAAAATAGCACTTAAAAATAGAATTTTAGTACTTAAATCTGGAAAAAATATAATTAGATTTTTACCTCCTTTAAATATCTCAAAAAAAGAGATGAAACAAGGATTTAAAAGATTTGAGAATGCTTTAATTGAAATAAAAAAATAAGCAATTTTCAGCTTGTTTTATGTTGTGTATTCTTTTATACTAAGTTTACATTTACATCAAAAAAGGCGAAAATATGAGACATAGAACAAAAACACATTTATTAACACAAGAACAAATTGAAGAGTTGTTTTTACGAGCAGAAGTTGGAAGATTAGGAACTTTTTCACAAGATGGTTTTCCTTATGTTTTACCAATGCATTTTGTATATTTTGACAATAAAATATACTTACATGGATTAGCAAAAGGAAAAAAAATTGATAATATCAAGTTTAATTCAAATGTATGTTTTGAAATAGATGAGATGTTGTCTTTATTGTATGAAGGAGTTGAAAATCCTTGTGATGTTAATACAGAATTTAACAGTATTATTTTACAAGGTAAAGCTTTGTTAGTTGATGATTTTGATGAGAAAAAAATAGCATTATCTAAGATTGTAGAAAAATTTGCCCCACATTTATCAAATAAAGAATTACCTGCTAAGATGATAAAAGCAACAGCTGTAATTAGAATTGATATTTTAAACTATGTTGGAAGATATTATAAATAAGATTGAAAAAAGGATAAAGTTTTATAATAAGTAGTTATTCTTTTTATACATAAATTCCCAAGCTTATAGCTTGGGAATTATTATAATTATTTTATTTTGAATTTTCCATTTAAAACAAAATAAGAAATTAACCCTAACACAAGTCCCCAAAATGCTCCACCAATTCCAAATAAATTGATATTTGCAGCTGTTGCTAAAAATGTAATCATTGCAGCTTCACGAGTATTATTATCACTTATTGCATTAGCAAGACTTCCTGCAATTGTACTTAACAATGCAAGACCTGCTAGTGTACTAATAAATGTTGCTGGGAAAGCTGCAAATAAAGCAGCAAGTGTAACTCCAAAAATACCAACTAAAATATAAAATATTCCTGCTGCAACACCAGCAATCCATCGTTTTGATGGATCTTCATGGGATTCTTTTCCTGTACAAATAGCAGCTGTGATTGCTGCTAGATTAAAAGCATGTGAACCAAAAGGCGCCATCAATAATGAACCTAAACCAGTAATTGCTAGAATTGGTTTTGCATTTGTTTTAAATCCATCATTTTTTAATATCAATAAACCTGGCATATATTGCCCAGTTAATGTGATTAAAAATAAAGGTAACGCAACACTTAATAAGGCATTTATTGAAAAAGTAGGTTCAGTAAAAATTGGTGTTGCCAATTTAAGTTCTAAACCAGAAAAATTAATTTGCGATTGTAATAACAACAAGATAAATCCAAAACTTAAAACACATACAATAGCGTATCTTGCAGAAAATCGTTTTGCAATAATATAAATAAAAAACATAAAAATAGCCAAAATTGGGTCAATAGTCATATTTGAAAAAGCAGAAATACCAAATTGTAATAAAATACCTGCTAATAAACCAGAAGCAATACTAACTGGAATTAAACGAATTAATTTTCCAAAATAACCTGTAATTCCTAAAATAATAAATGCTAATGCAGAAATTAAATAAGCACCTATTGCTTCACTATATGGAACCGCTATAAGTGCAGTTATCAAAAATGCTGCTGCTGGTGTAGACCAAGCAGTAATAATTGGCTCTTTCGTGTACCAACTTAATAATATTCCTGTAATTCCAACACCTATAGAAATAGACCAAACCCATGAAGCAGTAAGTTCTGGACTTAATCCAGCCATTTGTGCAGCTTGAAAGATTAAAATAAAAGTACCACCATAATTAACAATAACTGATATTAAACCAGCTATTATTGGTGGCAAAATATTAAAATAAGATTTAACAGTTTTTACCTTTTTAGGATTGACTGTATCCATATCTAAAACTAACTTTTCAATTACTTGATTTTGCGTAATTGTCGATGTTTCTTTATGCATTTTATACTCCAAAGTTAAGATAATAAGAGTATAAAAGAATAAAAAAGTTTTTACAATCCGTTAGTTGCTAATATTTTATTTTGATGTTTTTATTGATAATTTAAATATAAAAAAGATACTTGATATATTATTCGTTTTGATTGTTGTCTTTTACTGATTCATAAGCAATAAGTATTTTTTTTCTTTCAATGCCCCATCTATAACCGCTCATTGCTCCACTTTTTGCGATAACTCTGTGACAAGGAATCAAATAACCAATATGATTTCTTCCAATAGCACTAGCAACTGCTCTAACGGCTTTGGGTTTATCTAAATAATTTGCAATGTCAGAATAAGTGGCAACGATGCCATTTGGTAAGTTTAATAGGGCTTTCCAAACATTTACTTGAAGATTTGTTCCCTTTACAAAAAGGGAATATTTTTTGTTTTTAACGAAGATATTTTCTAAATATTCATTGGCAGCTTTTTCATCGTGATGAAGATTGGCATTTTCCCAAAGTTCATTGAATCTACTAAAAATCTCATTTTTATTATCATCAATAAATCCTAGATAACAAACACCCTTATCTGTAAATCCAATTAAGGCTTCCCCAAAAGGAGTTTGTCCAAATCCATAAGTGATTTGTACATCTTTTCCTTTTTCTTTCCACTCTTTTGGAGTTACTCCAATTAGGTTTACAAAAAGTTCATGAAGACGACTACTGCTAGATAATCCAATATCCAAACTACTATCTAGAATGGATTTGGATTCTTTGATATGCTCTTTTGCATAATTTAAAGTAACGCTGTGTAAAAATTGTTTGGGAGTTACACCTACATATTCTTTAAATACTCTTATAAAATGGTATTTACTCATACCGATATTTTTTGCAACTTCATCAACTGATGGATGTTCTTTGAAATTCTCATCAATATATTTTATTGCTTTTTCAATTTGTTTATAGTTGTTATTTAAAGTAGACATGTTTCTTCTCCAAACGTTTAAAACTCTTTAAAAAGTCGATTTATTGTAAATCACAAAATTACTAGCAAGATTTTCTAATTCTTTATTAATTTTAGCATGAAGAGCTGTATCTTCAATATTATCTAAAACATCACAAATTTTGTTTGCAATTATTTCAAACTCTTTCTCTTTCATTCCTCGTGCTGTTAATGCAGGAGATCCAATTCTAATACCTGAAGTAACAAATGGACTTCTTGTCTCACCTGGAACTGTATTTTTATTTACTGTAATCCCTGCATTCCCTAAAGCTGCATCTGCATCTTTACCTGAAAATGGTTTATTTAAAAAACTTACTAATACTAAGTGATTATCTGTTCCACCTGAAACTAAATCATATCCTCTTTTTATTAATACATCTGCTAATACTTTTATATTTGCTTTTACTTGTTTTGCGTAATCTTTCCATTTTGGATCTAAGATTTCTTTAAATGCAACTGCTTTTGCAGCTATTACATGTACAAGTGGTCCACCTTGGATTCCTGGAAAAATAGCACTATTGATTTTTTTAGCTATCTCTTCATCATTTGTAAGAATCATCCCACCTCTTGGACCTCTTAAAGTCTTATGAGTAGTTGTTGTTACAACATGTGCGTATGGGAATGGACTCATATGTTCACCAGCTGCAACAAGACCTGCAATATGAGCAATATCAGCAAATAAAATTGCTCCAACAGCATCAGCTATTTCTCTGAATTTTTTGAAGTCAATTTCTCTAGCATATGCAGATGCACCACAAACTATAATTTTTGGTTGAGCTGTTTTTGCAATTTCCATAACTTTATCATAATTGATTCTTCCATCAAGTTCAACACCATAATAAAATGCAGAATAGTTTTTACCAGAAAAAGATGGTTTAGATCCATGAGTTAAATGTCCACCATGAGATAAATCCATACCAAGGATTCTATCACCTGCATTTATTAATGCAGCATAAACAGCACCATTAGCTTGCGAACCCGAATGAGGTTGAACATTTGCATAAGAGCAACCAAAGATTTTACAAGCTCTGTCAATTGCAAGTTGCTCAACAGCATCAGCAAATTCACAACCACCATAATATCTTTTATAAGGATACCCCTCAGCATATTTGTTAGTAAAAACAGAACCCATAGCTTCCATAACAGCAGGACTTGTAAAGTTCTCACTTGCAATCATCTCTAAGTGATTAGTTTGTCTTTTTAATTCATTCTCTATTATTTCGAATACTTCTTTATCTGCTTGTTCTAATTTTGCGTTTGTGATATAGTTCATTGTAAAGCCTCCATTTTTTATTTCCAAAACAATAACTTAATTAAAAATATTAAACAATCCAAAAATTGCTATTTTAAACAGATATTTCATTTTTGAGATTTTATTTTTATTTGTAGGTGATTTAAGAGTGATTTTTAGAAAAAGCAGAAGAAAAAATTAATCTTCTAACTCTTCATCTTCTTCGTTATTTTCTTGATTTTTTTCTTTAGGTTTTCTAAATTCTGCTCGAGCTACTAACTCTAAATAGAAACTTTCAAGATTTTTACTTGCAGCTATATCAATAGATTTTGTAATATCTACAAATCTAATTTCAGTAGCTTCTTCTTGTGTTTTACCAAATTTACAATCAAAATTCCAGTAATTACAATTTTCTGGTAATCTTTTTGTTCTTTCTCTTTTGATATATTTTCTTACATCATTTTTGATAGATTCAACTTGTCTATCTTTATTTTTGTTTGCAACTATTAGTTGGAATGTTTTTTTCATATAAATCCTTTGGTGCAATTATAGCAAAAAATCCTAATTTATTTAATGAATAAATTCTATACAATCAATCATAAAATAAACAAACATAATTTGATATAATATTTATACATATAAAAAGAAAGAAGGTCGATGGAAAACATTTTATTTACATTATTTTTGACTATTTCAATAGCAACTATTTTAAATATTATTCTCAAAAAATTTGGAGTTTCACATATTATTGGATATATAATCACTGGAACTTTAATTAGTTATATTTTCAATTTTAATGGGCTTGATATTGGTTCACTAGAACTCATTGCTGAGTTTGGAATAGTATTTTTGATGTTTACAATTGGTCTTGAAATGAGTTTTGATAAAATCAAAAAAATGAAAGAAATACTTTTATTAAATGGTTTTTTACAAGTAAGTATTAGTGCGGTTTTGATTTATTTAGTAGCTTTTTTTGTTTTTAACTTAAGCATAGAAGTTTCACTTATCGTTTCATTGGCTTTTTCTTTATCTTCAACAGCTATTGTTTTAACATATTTAAAACACTCAAAAGATATTCACACTCCTTATGGAGAAAAATCAACTGCTATTTTAATATTTCAAGATTTAGCTGTTATTCCTATTTTATTACTTATTACTTTTTTGACAAATGATACTTTATCTATTGGTGAAGTTTTAACTAAAACTTTTATTTCAGCGATTATTATTGTGTTTTTTATGTTTACAATTGGAAAAAAACTTATCTCTTGGCTTTTAAAATTCGCTTCAAATACTAGAATTGAAGAACTATTTTTAGGTTCTGTTTTATCAATTGTAATAGGAACTTCACTTTTAGCTCATGAAATGGGTTTTACATACTCTTTGGGGGCATTTATAGCAGGTATGATTATTTCTGATACAAATTTTAGTGTAAAAGTTGAATCTGATATTGCAAGTTATAAAGATTTACTTTTAGGAGCATTTTTCTTTTCAGTTGGAACAAAAATTGATGCTTTATATTTTTTAAATAATGTACATATTATCTTAGGTATATTTGTAGCAATCATGCTTATAAAAGCTTTGGTTATTTATGTAATTATTAGAAGAAAAGCCGATAAAAGTACAGCTGTAAAATCAGCACTTGCCCTTTGTCAAGTTGGGGAATTTTCATTTGCAATATTTGCACTTGCTTCAAGTAATAATCTAATTTCCCATGAAACAGCTAGTTTTTTAATATTAATTTCTGTTTTATCTATGATTTTAACACCATTTATAGTTAATAATATCTATAAATTAGCTTCATATTTTGTAGTTGAGTTTTATGAGTCGGATAAAATCACACCTATTGAAGTAAAAAACCATGTGGTTATTTGTGGTTTTTCAATTTTAGGAAGAGTAATTGCAAATGATTTAAAAGAGAGAAAAATTCCTTTTGTAATAATTTCAGATGATTTAAGACACGTTCTTTTAGGAAGAAAGTTAGGTTATATGGCATACTTTGGTCACTTAGATAAACTTCCTGTTTTAGAGTCACTAAAAGTAGATGAAGCTTCAAGTGTTATTATAACTGTTAGTGATACTCATATAAAAAGATTGATTTGTGAGGCGGTTTTAAAATTTCATAGTGAAGCAAATATTTTATTAAAAATTGAATCATTAGATGAAAAGTCTCAATTAAAAGATTTAAATATTAAAAAGTTTGTTCATGCTCATTTTGAAGTAGGGCGATTGTTAGTTCAAGAAGCTTTAGTAAATTTGGAAAACAAGTAGATTTTTAATCGGATATATTAGTTTTATTAAACTACTGATATAGTCTTATAAACTCCATATAATCAGGACTTCTAAGAAAAACAAGATTGTTGTTTTATGTATTTTGTGGTATTGTTTTATATTGTATTGTATATAACTTGTATGACACTTTATGAAATAGTGGAGGAACTAAATGTCTAGAAAAAATGAACTTGAACCAACTAAAAAAACTGGAATATACACAAGTATAAATTCAAAAGGACAAAGAGAGTTTTTTGGAAAAATTAGAGTAAATTATAAACTTAAACAAATTAATTTAACAAAAAAATATAATTGTAAGACTTTAACAGAAAGTGTAAATAAACTTGAAGTTTGGAGAGACCAATTAATAAATGGTTATAGTGAAAATTATAATAGTTTTAATAAAACACTTGACAACTATTTTATGAATAATTTTGAGAAAATTAATAAAAATACAAAACATTCAGAAAATATGTTATCTGTATATAAGAATTATATATCAGGAGAAATTGGACATATGAAAATTGATAAAATTCAAAATCAAGATGTTCAAAAAATTATTAATAAACTTGAAAGATTAGACAATTTATCAAATAGAAGTGTAAGAAGAGTTCAAGAAACTTTACGACCTTGTTTTAATCAAATGATAAAAGAAAGAATTATAAATCATAATCCTTCAACTTTTTTAGTTTATGGTGAAAAACTTAGTAATGAAAGAGAACTTCAATATATAATTAAATCTAACTTATTAGATACTTTAAAATATATACTTGAAGAAGTTGAAAAGATTGAAAATAAACAATATAAACTTATGTTTTATCTAAGTATTTATTGTGTTAGAAGATTAGGGGAAATTTTAAGTTTAGAATGGGATCAAGTTGATTTAAAAGAACAGTCAATTGTTGTTTTTAAAAATAAATCTAAAAATAAAACAAACACTAAATATTATATTGTTGATAAAATTGTAAAACTTATGGAACAAATAAGAGAAGAAAAACCAACAGATATTTATGTATTTCAAACTCCTCTTCAAAGAAAAGATAAAAAAGACCCTTTTTATTCAGATTCAATAATAAGAAATTTACATAAAAAAATAGTAAATAAACTTGAAAAAGAGAGAAAAATTATATTTTATGATGAACATAAATATTCAAATGAAGAAAAGAAAACTTTAAATTTAAGAACACATGATTATAGACATTTCTTTGGAAATATTTTCAGACCAATTAGTAGAGATTTGTTAATGATTAAATCAATTTTATCACATACTGATAAAGAAATTACAACAAGATATAGTCAATACACCTTTGATTTTATAAAAAAAGGTTTAATTGATTATTATAATCTTTTAAATGATATTAAAGTAGATAATAAATAATTATCTACTTTAATAAAGGTATTGACATAAAGTCAATTTATAAAAAATCTTCTTAACTTTTTAATTTTTGTTATCACACCTAAAATAAAACACACTATAAAATCTTTTTAAAATCCTTTCATTAGTTTCAGTTTTTTTCTCTCATTTCACTTTATTAAATTATTTACTGATACTAAAATAAAAATATTTTATTTTATATTTTATTCTAAGTCAAAATTAAATCATTACATTCCACTACAAAAACCCGAAGAAACTAACGAAAGGGGTAAAACCTTAAAAAGATTAAGAGGGTTGTTTTTATTTTCTAAAATTAAAAAAGAAGATAAAAAAATCCCCTCAAAAATCTTCAAAAAAGGTAAAACTATTTTAAGGAAGAGAAAATGACATATTCACAAATTGAGGAAGAGTTTAAAGGTATAGAGGGAGTAAATGAGTTAAAAAGAGTATATAAAAAACTTTGTAAAAAATTACACCCTGATGTTGGAGGAACAGATGAACTTTTTAAAATGTTGAATGAAATATATAACAATTTTTTAGAACACAAAATATATTTTTCAAATGAAAGTAAATTTGATTTAGAACTTGAAAAAATAATTTCAAAAATACTACATTTTGAAAATATTGTTATTGAAGTAATAGGGAGTTGGGTTTGGGTTAGTGGTGATACAAAATCTATAAAAGAGACTTTAAAATCATTAAACTTTAAATATGGGATAAAAAAGAAAATGTGGTATTATGGAGAAATAAAAGGGAGAAATCCTAATCAAAAAAGTATTGAAGAAATAAAAAATAAATATGGTTGTGAAACTGTAAAAACAAAACAAAAAAAGATATCTATGTAAAAATAGATATTTTTCTTTTATTATCTGTTTATATGTTATTTTTTAGTAATATAATATTATCTAAATTAGGAGTTAATTAGATGGGATTAAAACCAAGAAATAAAACTGTTTCAAATGTTTTTGAACAAATTGATTATGATATTGATTTTTATCAAAGAGAACCAAGTGAAATTGGTTTTTTAGGATTGTCATATAGTAAATATGTAAATAGAATTTTAGATAGAACAAATTTATGATAAAAAACGATAATGAATTAGATTTTTTTTCAACTATATGGAGTTATTTTGTATCTGAACCTGAATATTGGTTTAGTAATCTTTCTTCTATATCTTCAATCATAGGATTGGGTATAAGTGTATATTTATTAATTCAAGTTAGAAAAATTAGAAAATCTTTTATTAAAAAAATAAGGTTTCCTGAATTAGAAAGTGAATTAAATACTTATAGAACTAAATTATCAAATAATATTTCTGATTGGAATAGTAGTAAACAAAGTGTTATTGAAGTTTTAAGTGAGATAAAAGGATTATTGAAAAATATCAAAAGAAGAAATGATAACAAAGAAATAAAAGAATGTCTATTAAAAGTTTTAAATGAACTTGAAGGAAAAAAGAATAAGGTTTTCTCAACTAAAAAACTTACAAACCTAAGTCAAGATGAAGTATGGGATATATATAGTGATATAGTTGAATTACAAACAATTTTGAAACAAACAATAAAAGATATGAAATGGGAAGAAAATGAGTAAAGAAAAACAACTTATTAAATTTATAACGGAATTAATTAAAAACACAATAAGTGGAGATATAGTTTGGAGAGAAATTACTCCACCAACTTCACTTATAGAAGGAACAAGTAATAAAGTTCCTATATGTTTTATGACAACTTTTAAAGAGAAGACATTTATCCTATATAAAAAAAGGTATAAACATTTTACTGACTATAATGAATTTGAGTGGGGAGAAACAATAATGATATCAAATATTGATTATTTTACAACTAATACTCCAATTCTATGGGAAAATAAAGAAACAATACCAAATATTAGAGATTTATTTAATCATGTGGAAGAGAAAGTTTCAGGAATGGATAAATTCTTAGAAGATTTAATATAAACTGAAATAATTTGACAAACTAAAAAAGACCATATATCATTCCTTAATTAAATCTTAAATTAAGGAAAGAGTATGAACCTCACAGACATTCAAAAATCAACAATAAAAAGAGTTATAGAGTTTAATAGTAATAAAGAAACAAACTATTTATATTTAAAACATTCACTAATAGATTATATTTTTAAACTTGATATTACTTCAAGTTCAAAACTTTTTTTGATTTATTTAATTAAAAATATTTCATTAGATTTTAGACATTTATTTATTATTACACCCTATGAAAAAGTAGTTAAAGACTTGAAAATCTCAAAACCAACTATTGTAAAATCAATAAAAGAGTTAAATAGTAAAGAAATTATAAAACTACATAGTGGAACAAATAAAGAAGAAAACACAAAAATAAAAGAATTTATTTTTGAAAGAGAACAATTTAAACTTTATACACCCAACCAACACAACATAATTGATTTAACAATTTTTTTTAAAAACTTTTTAAATCAAAGTAAAGAAAATTAACAAAGTATATCTAGTTTTTTTAACCTTGAATGGTAAATATTTTTTACTATACATAGTTAAAAACATTGTCGTAATTTAATATATAACTAATCTATTATTTAAACAATTTAGTAAAGAACTAATATATTAAATATAAACTCATAAAAAGAGAAATTTTAGAAAAAATAAACTCATAAAAAGAGGAAATTAACTTGAAAATTATAGACTTTTTAGAAAAATATTTTAGAAAAGAAGAGACATTTTTTATCTTTTCATTAGATAGAAAAAATAAAAAAGGTTTCCAAAAATCATTTACTTTAAATGATAATGGACTTATTAAATACTTAAATAAAATGGAATGGTTTAATAAAAATGGAAGTGATATTTATTATTCTCTCAATACATTTAAACCTATTGAGGGAAAAGTTAGAAGAAGAGAAGAAAATATTGAAAACATAAAATCATTTTATTTTGACATAGACAAAGACACAGAAATTATTTATCCCAAAATTATTGAATATTTTGGAACACCAACTTTTGATATAAATACTTCACCAAATAAAAAACAATTGATATATCAATTTGAAAAACCTTTTAAAGGTGATACAAAATATTTTTCTCAACTTTTACAAGGTTGTTGTTATCACTTTGAAACTGATAAAACATTTGACACTCCAAGAATATTTAAACTATGTGGGGGAGATTTAATCAACAATAAAAATGGGTATAAAATTAATTTTGAATATAGTGAAAAATATTTCAAGTTTGAAGATTTTGAAAAGTTATCAAAACCTTTTTTATCTTTAACAATAAAAGAAGTTAAAACACCTTCTAAAAACTCTAAAATGGTATCAAATACTAAAAAAGATAAGAGAGTTGATACAAACTTCACAGAGTATGAAAAATATAAAGGAATGTATAAAATCAATAAAAAATATAATGAACTTTTAAAAAGGTTTGACAATGATTATTCAAAAACTGATATCTCATTTGTTAAATGGTTGAGAACTTCAAAACAAATCTCTAATGAAGAGATTTTAATTGAAAAACTTTTTTTAAGTAGAGGGTATGAAAATTTAATGGAAAAACATGGGTATCAAATTGAATATTATTTAGAAAATATTTTAGAAAAAACTTTATAGTTTAAACCCCTTAAATCCCTTTGGGGGTTTAGGTTTTAAAGAAATAGAATTAGAACTTTCACCTTTCTTTTTTTCAAATTGTGAAAATATTTCCAAAATATCTGTTGTATCCATTAAAAATTGTAAAAGTAAAAACATTTTAAAAGTCCAACCCTTGAGATAATTTATATTTATCCATAATATGAATAATATATTTTAGTGAAAATTCTAAAAGTTCTTTTTCTTCTTGGTCTAATAATTTACTTCTATTCAAACAGTTAATTACTAAATCTAATTTTGGTTTATGTTCTTCAAATTTTTCAATTTGTTTTTTTTGTCTATTTGATATTGTGTGAAAAGAGTCCATTTTTTACCTTATTAATCCTGATTTTGTATTAGTATAAGATTTATTTTCAAGTTCTATTTTTATCTTATCAAACATTGACAAGTCAGGTTTTATTTCTTGTTTTGAATAATCTTTTTGAAGTTCTTCTTTTATTTTTTGAAGATTCTTTAAAACTAAATCTCTATTTTTTTCAAATTTATCTTGGTCTTTTTCTAAAATTGAGGTATCCATTCTGTTTAAATAAATATCTACTCTTTTTTGAAGTTTTAAAATATTTTCATTTGTAATATCAAATAAAGATTTCATATTTTTTATTTGATAATTTAAATCCTCTTTTTTCTCTTCAACTTCTTTTAGTTTATTTGTATATAGAGAGTTTAATTTCTTGGTTTCTTTATGTGATTTTATTTCATACTCTAAATAATTTTGATTAAAATAATTTAACATTATGTAATTAAACGATTTTTTTATGAAATATGAGACCCTTCTTTTTCCTAAATCAACCCTCAAAAGTTTATTATTGTTATTGTAATCAATCATAACATTTGGAACTAATATATTCAAATGGTCGTTATTATTTTGAATGTGAACAGAAGAGAGTATATAATTGTTTATATATCTGTCTCTTTGTTCTTTTGAATAATTTAATTTATACTCATTACTTAAAAAAGTAATAAGTTTAATTAAAATTAGGTCTCTGATTCTTTTATAATTCTCTTGACTTAATTTTATTTCAGTAGGAAGAGACAAAAGAATACTTTTACCATAACTTGATTTTCTTCCACAAGATTTTTTACCTTGTAAAAAACTTTTTTCTAAATCTATTTTCATTTGTAGATTTACAAAGTTTTTAGATATTAAAGTATCTCTATCTTCAAAACCTATTACCTTGTGATTATCTTTCAAATTATGGTTAGGGTGTTGATTTTTAATATCATAAATGTAGTGATACAAGTTCAAAAAACCTTTTAGGTTGTCTTTTTTCCCTTGTATTGACTTCATTATGACAGTCCAGTTTTTCAATTTTCTCATATATAACCTTTGTAAATTTACAAAAATTATATAGAACCAAAAATACTTTTGGTTAAATGGAAAAAAGGACTTAAAACCCTCACCCTTTTTAAAATAGGAAATAAAAACTTAAAAGTTTTTTTCCTTATTTTATGAAGAGATTAAAATCCCTTTCAAAACCCTAATAAAGTATTTTTTTTGTAAAATATTTCTATGAATGAAATATCAAAATATAACTACATAAAAATTGAAGAACTAACATTAAATGAGGATATAAAATATATCACATTTAATACTAATTCAAAAGAAATCAAACCATATAAAAATAAACCTGATATAACAAATAATGAAGTAATTTTTATTATATTTGATAGAGAACAATTTTTACAAAATTCTAAAAGTAAAGGTTCAATATTATTATCAATTAAAAATAGTAGTTTTATTTGTAGTCAAAAGATTAAAACAGAACTTAAATCACATATAAGTAATTCATTTATGATAGACTTTTTGGAAAAAGATAAAATATTAAAAAATATAAATCTTTATATGAATAATGAAACTCAATCAAAAAAATTTTATAACAATATTTTAAAAAGATTAAAATATCAAAATTTAGAATTATTTGAAAAAACAAATGAAGAACGAGAAATAAATTTAAAAAATGGTATTAAACAAAGAGATAAAGATATTCTAAATAAGAAAATAAAGAATAAAGAAGATAAAGAAAAAGAAGGAATAGTTCCTAATATTAAAAAATCAAGTAAAATTGACCTTAATTTTTAATTTTTTAATTTATTTTAATATAATTCTTTACCCCATAGATAATTAACAATAAATTTACAAAATAGTAAATACTCCATAATCTTTTATATAAAAAATCATTATATCACTACAAAAAAACAGATAAAAACAGATAAAAATTAAATCAAAATAATTACCTCATAACTATTTAATAATTAACTTAAATCAAAATAATAACCCCATAACTAAAACTCTATAAAAAATCATTAACCCCATAACTATATCCATCAAATTGGACTTGTAGTCATTTTTAATTTTGATATGATTAGAACATGAAACATCAAGTTTCTAAAGTTTAGAAAATGAAAAGGATTAAAATGTATCTACATACAGACAACAAAATTAAATCTTCTTTTGTAATAAGAAGAGAGGAATTATCAAGATTAGGTTTTGAGAAATTATCAAATAATGTATATCAAAAAGACAATTTAACAATCATACTTAAAAGTATGGTTCATACTACTAATATTTATGAAATCAATAGTGTTAGTATCAAAGAAAACATATATCAGAAAATTAAAAATACAAATATTGTATTAGAAGTTTTTGAAAGAAACTGTTATAGAAGTAAAGATTTTCTTGAAATATATGAAATTCCAGTTTTTCAACTAATACCTACAAATACTTATAGAAATAAAAAAACAAAAACTATGAGATATAAAGTTCAAAATCTTTTAGAAGTAGGTTTAGTTCTTGAGTGTATGGTTAGTGTAAATAATATCATTTTAAATGAATTGGTATCTTAATCTAAACAAAAATAGAGACTTCTTTAAGTCTCTAAATTATAAATAAAGGAAAATAAAATGGAATATACATTAATTCAAAAAATTGAAATATTAAGAGATATTTATAATAATATTAAACAAAAAGTGAAAAGTATTAAAAAAACAGATAAGAAAACATATATAAAAGTTAGTAAGAATTTAGAAGATAAACTAGAAAAAAGAAATGAGAGTTTTATAGAAATAAGTGAAATAAACTATGATTATTATTCATTAAGTTATGACTTTTTATACAATTTGTTGGAACAAAATCAATTTGTAGTTAAAGACAGTAAGATTATTGATATTGAGTGTTTGAAAAAAGACAAAAATTTTATGTTATTTTTAAAAAATATTCTAGTATTTACTGATTATTTAGAAAAAAACTCTTTTTTTTATTCAAAAATAGAGTTGTTTGTATATGATACTTTTTTTAGGGATATAAGTAGTTTAGTTTTATCATACTTTATAATCAATGAAAAAAATATCACTTACACAAAAATTATGAATGTATTATCTTTTTTTCTAAAAGGTTCAAATATCATAACAAAACCTTTTTATATTTCAGAAAATATTGATAAAAAAATAAAACAAATTACAACTGGTATTAAATATGAAAAAGAAAAGAAAACAGTAAATAATGATGATTATGAGGGTACGATAGATTATGAGAAATCAAATAAATTTAATCTTTTACAGTATTTATCTACAAGAATTACGATTAAATATTTAACAAACAAAGAAAATATACATTTATTTCATAAAAGACCTATTGAACATATAAGAAGAGGACATTGGAGAAGACTAAAAGATGGTAGTTTTATTTGGATAGAAGACTCCATTATTAATGAAGGTTTAGTAAGTTGACTTTAACAAAAAATTTACCTTTGAAAGGATACAATAGTTGAAAAATTAGGTATAAAATATAGTGAAAAAAGAAATAAAATATATCGATTTATTCTCTGGAATTGGTGGTTTCAGATTAGGATTAGATAAATTAAATTTAAAATGTGTTATGTCATCAGATATAGATAAAAATTGTAGAAAAGTTTACAAAGAGAACTTTAATGATAAACCATATGGAGATATTCATGAAGTTTCTGAATTTATTGTTCCAGACCATAATATTTTAACTGGTGGTTTTCCTTGTCAACCTTTTTCTATATGTGGAAAACAAAAAGGTTTTAAAGATGATAGAGGAAATTTATTTTATGAAATCATTAGAATAGTTAATTTTAAAAGACCAAAAGTAGTTTTTTTGGAAAATGTAAAACATCTAAAAAATCATGATGGAGGTAATACTTTATCTGTTATTATTGATACATTAGAAGGACTTGGATATAAAACAAGTTGGAAAGTATTGAACGGTAAAGATTTTGGTGTTCCTCAAAACAGAGAAAGAATTATTATTGTTTCTTCAATGGAAAAATATTTTGATTTTTCCAAAGTAAAAAATTTAGATACTCTAAAAATAAAAGATATATTAGAAGAAAAAGGTGATTTTGAATATTTAAATAATGAAGAGTATACAATTTTAGATAATGAAATAGTAAAAACACAAAAATCTGGTTTAAGATTTATTGGTTATAGGAATAAAAAAATTAGAGATAAGGGGACAAGACCTAATACTGAACATCTATCAAGAGTTCATAAACAACCCAATAGAATTTATTGTTCTGAAGGAACACATCCCACAATCCCTTCTCAAGAAACTTCTGGTAGATTTTGGATATATCATCAAGAAAAAGTTAGAAAATTAACATTAAAAGAATGTTACAGATTAAATGGTTTTCCTAGTGATTTCAAAAATAGTTCTACAAAAGGAGAACAGTATAAACAAATTGGTAATTCTGTTGTAATTCCAATGATAACTGAAATAGGAAGAGAAATAGTAAATCAGTTTTTTAAAGAATAAAATTTTATGTATTATAAAGTTATAATTAACTAGACAAAGATTAATTAATTGTATATAATCTCTTATTATTTAAATTAGGGATGTGTTAATGAACCATAAAGAAAAATTGTTAGATATTTATAATAGTGTTGACATAACTTTTACACCAACTTTTGAGAAAAGTTTAATTGATGATATAGATATTGTTGGAGAACAGATAAAACATAATCAAAGTAAAGGTGTTTACACTGTTTTAATCACCTTAGTTACTCATAAAATACTATATCCTTCTCAAGATATAAGAAATCATCAGGATAATATGACAAATGGTTTTTCTGGAAGAACTATTGATACTAAATATATTACTCCAACATTAAAAGAATTAGAATTACCATCAATGTCAGAAAGTGGTTGGTTAACTAGGTCTCTTGAACAACCCTATCCTTATAATTCTAATTATGAAGGTAAAATTACTCCTAAATCAACAAAAACTAGTTTTTTAAATATTATTAATTTTATTGAGACAAATACTAGTTTTAATATTCAAGTTTTAAAATACTTATTAAGAAAAGGTATTGAATCCAAAGAACATAATAAGATTGAAGTTACACCTTTAAAAAATAAAGAGAAAATAACTATAAATAATTTGGTTAAAATCTTTAAAGAACATTTTGGTGAAAAATATCATATTAGTGGTGGTTCAAAGTTACCTGTTTTATCTTTTTATTCAATTTATCAAGTGTTAGTTAAAGAAATGGGGAGATTTAATGGTTGTTATGTAGATAAGTTAGGTAATCATACTACTTGTGATACCACTTCTAACTCATCAGGTGATATAGAAATATATAAAGGTGACGAACTATTAGAGACTTTGGAAATTAAATTAGATAAGGAAATTGATAAATTAATTCTTTTAGTTTGTAAAGAAAAGATTATTAAACACAATCCTAAAAGATATTATATATTATCTTGTGTGGGAACAAAAAGGGAAGATTTAGAAGACATTAATAATATTATTGATGATGTAAGAGAAAAACATGGTTGTCAAATTATTGTAAATGGTGTTAATGATAGTTTAAAGTATTATATGAGACTTTTGTCTTCTGTTGAAGATTTTTTTGAAATATATTGTCATTTAGTTTCTATTGATAAAGAACTTAAACCTATTCATAAAGAAAAGTTAAATGAATTAATTGAAAAATATATTAATAGTTAATTGAGATATATATAGAAGATTAAATTTACTTCATTATTAGATTATGTAATTATGATTTTACTTTTTAATTTAAATCCTCTATCATTTAAAATATTTATTATTTCTAGAGGTGAAGAACAAGTTTAATAATTTAAACTTATATCTTTACCTTTTTTTATTTTATCAATTATAGAGATTTTTTCTTCATTTGTTGTTTTTGGATTTTTTTTAATAATTTCTTCAACAATTTCTTTTTCTTCTATTGAAAAATCTTCTTCAATAATTTCACCAAGTTTAATTTTTTCTCTATAATTTTCCAACATATCAGGAACTATAAAAGAATTAAACCATAAATCCCAATCTCTTTTTTTTATTAAAATTTTTCCACCATTCTTTTTTTGTGAATATTTTTGAGAAAATTCATTACTTTTAATATCTTGATAGATTTTTTCTTTACTGATTTTATATATTTCCATAATTTCTTTAACTGTTAGGTATTCATTACTTGAAGAACTTAGAGAGGTTTTATTATTGATATCATTTTCTAAGTCATTTATTCTATCAATGACATTATCAATTTTATTGTTTAATGATTTGTTATCACTACCTATAATATCAATTTTATTGTTTATAATTTGTAATAATTCTAATATTTGACTTTCCAACAGATACCTTTTTTAAAAATATAAAATGATTATATCATTTTAAACTTTGTATTTTGTCGTATTGTTTCGTAGTTTATTGTATATAACTTTGTATGACACTTTATAAACTTAAAGTCTTGTATTGAAAATTATTTTTTACATTTTTATTTTATTTTGAGATAAATTTTAGTAGTTATTGAGAGGTATAAACTCTCAATATATAGGTTTATTTTGTTTAAAAGAATGATATCTATCATTTTATTACAAAACTATAAAAAATTATTTTTGAATAATTTGAGGATATTTATTTTAACTTAAAAAAAGATTTTTAATCTTCTTGTTCAATATTGTGTCCATGTTCATGTTCATCAAGATTTTGTTTGATATAATCATAAATTCTTTGATACTCTGAATCAGGAGTTTTATCCTCTTCAATAACTGCTAAAACATTTTGAAGTTCAACCAAAAATGATTCCATTTCATCTATTGCTTCTTTGTCATCTTGAGTTTGAGAATTTGTTTCTAAAAGTTTATATAAATCTTCTAAATAATCTTCAACTTCTGGAATCATTACAGTTTCAACTAAATCTTTTAGTTTTTCTTTTATATCTGGCATTTGTTTCCTTTTTATTGATGTTTTATTATATTACTTTCTTTGTTTAAATTACAAATGGAATTTCTAAAGATAATTTGTTACAATATAAAATGAAAACATTAATTACAATCCTCATTTTTTCTTTTTATTCTTATGCAATAGAAATAAAATCAATGCCAATAGAATTCACTCAAAATAGGATAGAACTAACTAAACAATATATAAAAAATTCCTATGGCTTAGAAGTTGAAAATATAAATATCATTCCAAAAATAATAGTAATTCACCACACCGCAGTTGATGATTTAAAAGAATCATTTAATAGATTAAATCCAGAAATTTTACTAACAGATAGAAAAGATATAACTAATGCTGGAAATTTAAATGTTTCAACTCAATTTTTAGTGGATTTAGATGGAACTATTTATTCATTAATGCCAGAAACTTATATGGCAAGACACGTAATTGGTTTAAATTTTTCAAGTATAGGCGTTGAAAATGTTGGTGGAAATAAAAAATCTTTAACTACTGAACAGTTAAAAGCAAATATAGAATTGGTTAAATATTTAAAAGAAAAATATAGAACAATTGAGTATTTAATTGGTCATTATGAATATCAAAGTTTTGAAAAACATCCTTTATTTTTAGAAAAAGACTCAAAATATAGAACTATTAAAAATGACCCAAGTAAAGATTTTATGGAAAATCTAAGAGTAAATTTTCCTGATTTAAAATCTAATTAATATGATCTTTTAGATTTATTATTATTTCAAAAGCAATAAGAATGATAATAATCCACTCTAAAAATGATGAATATTTATGTTTTTGTTCATCTCCCAAAACATGTAAAAGTTCTTGAATAATCTCTACTTTTTTATTTAAAACTTCTACTCTTGATTTTATATCTAAATATTTTACAGTTTTTTCATATTGATTTTCGTACTGAGGATATTCCCAAAAAAACTCAGGAGTATCAAGCAAATCATAGTGTAGATTTATTTTAGTTTTTACCAAAAACAGTTCACCAATTTTTTTTGAAATCTCTTTTTTTGTAAGTTTTATTTTTCCTGTTGTTGAAAGTTGTAAAGGAATATGTGAGTTGTTTTCAATAGTTGTTTGTACTTCTTCTTCAAATTGTTGTAATTTTACATTTTGAGCTAAGGCTTGAGAAATGGCTATTTTAGATGCAGTTGAAGAATCACTTAGATAAATAGTATCAAGGTTTATTTTAAACTCATCATCCAAAGTGTAGTTGAACTCTTCAATTATAGGTTTTTTAAAACTATTTATTTGTAAATCTTTTATGAAATCAAGGAAAAATTTTATATTTTCAAACTCAATATCCCAACAAATTAAAACACCATATTTAAATAAAATTATTTGTTGTTCTTCTTTTATATTTATAATTATTGCATCTTTTATGATATTGCATTTATATCGCTCTTCTATAATTTCAAATATATCGTTATTAAATTTTTCACAAGTAAGATAAGATATTAGTTTTTTTGTTTGCATGATTTATCCAGTAGTTTTAAATTAATGAATTATTCTAGCTAAAAATGATTACTTTTTGGTGATAGATTTTGATTGGTTATTTTGAGTAAAACCAAAAGCCTAAATTAAGGCTTTTGATTTTTGATAGAAGATAATTCTAAATATCTCATTATTATTGCAGATAAATAAGGAATACTTTGAATAAATATAGTTGCAGCGAATACATAAATTTCTACAATACCAGTAAAGTTTGTAAAAATTAAAGCAAAGAATGCAATTAATAATAATATTCCTAAAATAGTTTCATATTTTATAGGATTTTCACTTTTTTTAGCTTTTCCACCTTTTTGAGTTCTTTTAAATGGTAAACCATCTTTTACAAACCCATCATAAACAGCTTTGAAAATAATAAGCTGTAAACTCATAGATGCAATAGAACTTAAAATAGTATTTTTAAAACCTGTTCTTACTTTCATTCTATATAAAATGAAAGTATGTAAGATATTTACTAAAAATGCTGTAATAATTGGAATTGTTAAAGGAATTGTAGGAATTGTAACTCCTACAAAAATAATAACAGGAACCCAAATAATATTCATAACAGCCATAACTGGACCCATTGCATCACTTAACCAGAAGAACCATCCTGCGACAAATTTACTTTTTTGTCTAGGGCTTAAAGATTTAGCTGATGGTTTAAACTCTTTCCAGTGTTTTTTAAGAATTTGAATAGCTCCATAAGCCCATCTATGTCTTTGAGTTTTGAATGCTTCAAATGTATCAGGAAGTAATCCATATCCATATCTTCTATTTGTATAGTGAGCAATATATCCAGCTTCAAACAGTCTAAGACCTAATTCACTATCTTCAACAATAGTATCAGTTCCCCAACCACCAACTTCCATCATAGAACTTAATCTTACCATAACCATTGTTCCGTGAACAACGATAGCATTTTCTTCATTTCTATCAATCATACCAATATCAAAGAAACCTGCATATTCTGCATTCATTGCAGCTTTCATTATTGATTCATCACCATCTCTATGATCTTGTGGAGCTTGTACGATTGCTACTTTTGGATCATCAAATAATGGAACTAAATCAACTAACCAAGGTGATTCAACAACATAATCTGCATCAATTACAGCAATAATTTCTGCTTCTTTATTTGTTTTCTCTAGTGCTGCATTTAAAGCTCCTGCTTTAAATCCAGTACAAGTGATATTCATAAATACAAATTTATCTCCAAGCTCTTCACATAACTTTTCAATTGGTTTCCAATAAAATTCTTCAGGTGTATTATTAATAATAACAAGAACTTCATAATTTGGATACCTAAGTTTTGCTAATGCTCTTAATGTTTCTTCTAAAACATGTGGTTGCTCTTTATAAGCCGGAACATGAATAGAAACAAAAGGAATATTATCAGATTTTAAATCAAGTGGAACCAATCTTTCAGGAGGAATTCCAATAGAACATTTAAATAATTCATTTGCTTTTGCAAGGGTAATAACAATAAGTGGAATCATCAAAAATGTTCCCATTCCCCACATAACCCACATACCAAAATTCATATAGTTTATAAAAGGATATGTAATAGCCATTACTATACCAAAAGCCATACCTTGTGCTGCAATACCATAAGCTAAGGCATGATTTAAATTTAATCTTTGATTTTTTAAACCAAATAGGGTAATAATTGCTCCAATAATAATAGCAGCAATCATTTGATATAACCAATATTGATTTAGCTCAATATCTCCATTTAAATAGAATTTTAAAGCTCTATCTGTAGTAAATATTCCCCAATATTGCCCAACGTTACCTTCATCATAACCTTTCCATGGTTGATCAAAAGCTTCAACTATATTGTAAGACCAATTTTTTTCTTTTGCAAGATTTAAAAATCCTCTTATAGCAATAGCTTGATTTTTTAAACCAGGAACTGCACCATTGAAATTATAACCATGACTTGGCCAACCAGTCTCCCCAATAACTATCTTTTTATTTGGATACTGATTTTCAACTAAAGTGTATTTTTCAATTACAAATTCATTAAATCTATCAATTGGAATTTTTTCCCAATAAGGTAAAATATGAACCATAATAAAATCAACATGATTACCTATTTCAGGATATTTAACTAAACTATGCCAAACTTCCGCAGTTGTAATTGGTTTGTTAGTAAATTCTCTCATATAATCTAAGTAAGCACTTAATTCAACTTCATTTAAATCTGTTCTTAGTAAAGTTTCATTTCCAACAATAACATTATTAATATTATTAGGATATTTTTCTAAAAGTTTTGCTGCTCTTTGAATTTCTAAAAAATTCTCTTCATAATCACCACTTAACCAAAGACCTAAGTCAACCATCATATTAGTTTTAGAAGTTACTTCCAAAATTACTTTAGCATCTGCTGTAGAATAAGTTCTAACTCTATCTGTAAAATTTAACAAAATACCAACATCTACCGCTATTTGTTCAGGTGATAATACTTTTTTACCATATCCCTCATATGGAGAATATGAAAGCGATTCAATTCTTTCCGATGCATCTTGCTTTAGTGATACTCTATTGTCTTGTGTAATCCAAAAAAACACTTGAAATAGTCCAGCAAGTATAAGCCCTAAGATAATATATCTCAACACAGTTTCCTTTTTTTATAATTAGTGCGTAATATTACCATTTTTTGCTAATTTTGTTTATAAAATTTATGAAATTAAGGGAGTTATTTTTTACAAGTGTTATAAAATGTTTATTTTTGCTTTGAATTGGTTTGCTTTTGTAACAAAAAAGTATCTTTTTTATAAAAAATATTAATTTTATAAAACTATAATATAATCCAAAAAAATATAATGAGAGAGTAAATGAAAAGAATTACAAATGAAAGTATGTTTGAAATAATTTCATATTTAAAAAATGAATTTAAAAATCAAAATGAAATTTTTATTGAAGTATTAAATCCAGATGTTGATATTGATATTGATATTGATATTTATGCGGGAGAAAAACTAAATATAGAAAATCAAGAGTTTATTTATAGATCTTATAAATCTTGGTGTGATTTAGCTGAATTATTATTTTGTAAGATGATAATAAGTTCCATAAATCCAAATACAGTTGTAATCAAATTTCAAAAACTAAATCAAACAAACTCTTTTCACAAAGATTTAAATGATGAAAAAAAAGAAAAGTATGGTGAAAACTCAACTTTTTTCAGAATTAACAAAAATGAAGAACCAGCTTTTTTATATGCTTATAGTGAAGCTTTAAAAAATGTAAAAATAGAAGAAAAAACAAATGTTTTAAATTTAGGTATAAACAAAGCAGATGAATTTGAAATAATAAAAAAATTAGTAAATGAAGATTGTTTAAAACAGATGAATTTTGTAGGAATTGATTACTCTTTTAGCGCTATTGAATTTGCTAAAAAAAGATTTCCTTTAGAAAATTTTACTTTTTACAATCACGATATAAATAAATTAAATGAACTAAATCTAAAAAGATCTGATTTAATTATCTCTATTGGAACGCTACAAAGTTCAAGTTTAAATTTTAAACTTTTATTTATGGATTTAATTCAAAATTATTTAGAAGATAAAGGTTCTATAATTTTAGGTTTTCCAAATTGTAGATGGATAAATGGTGAGATGATTTATGGAGCGAAAGCGGCGAATTATTCATATAGTGAACAATCAGTTTTATATAAAGATGTTTATTTTTGTAAAAAATATCTTCAACAAAAAAAATATAGAGTTACATTAACTGGAAAAAATTATCTTTTTCTAACAGCAACTTCAATTAAATAAAAATATTTCGTTAAAACTACTATTTTTTTGTTACAATTAACTTATCAAAATAAAAGGAGTATATTATGCCATCAAAACATATTGAAGTAAAAACTTTTAAGTTAGCCCATTCAACAGATGATACTGTAAGAATAGAACATGTTGAAAAACCTTATGGTGAATATAGTAGTCCAGTTGTTAGTATTGCTATTTTTTCTCATGGAAAAACTAAAACTTCTGAGATAGAGATTCCTTATGAAAATATAGAAGAGTTTTTAAAAGCATTAAATGAATCAATTGCTTTATGTGATTCAATACCAAGAAATCCAATTCATGCTGAATTAAATTCAGAAGTTGGCGGAGGAGCTTAATTCTTATGTCTGTTGATTTATCTTCAAGGTCAAACTCTAGAAGTTTGACCTTTGTTTTTTTAGCTTTTTTAGTCTCAGTAATAGCAACTCTTGGAAGTCTTTTTTTCTCAGAAATCATGAATTTTATTCCATGTTCATTATGTTGGTATCAAAGAATATTTATGTATCCATTAGTTTTTATTTTTTTAATAAATCTATTGTTTCCTGATGATGAAGTATTTAAATATGCCTTTACTTTAGGATTCTTTGGCTGGTTGATTTCTGTTTATCATAATTTATTAATGTTTAAAATAATTCCTGAAGATTTATCTCCTTGTGTTCAAGGAGTTCCATGTTCTGTTGATTACCTTAATTGGTTGGGGTTTATTACAATCCCTTTGTTATCTTTTTTTGCTTATACTATCATCCTTATTTTATTAATAATTTTAAAAAAAGGAAAATAAAAAATGCAAAATAAAAAGTTAGTAGGAATATCTTTATTCATTTTAGTTGCCTTATTTGTAGGTTTAGCTTATTTTTATAAAAATAATGAGAATACTAAAGAAGCTTCATTAGTTTCTTCAAGTGCGGCTTCTTTAATACGAGATCATGCAATGTCATTTGGCGATAACAAAAAAAATATTTCGGTAGTTGAATTTTTAGACCCTGAATGTGAATCTTGTGCAATTTTTCATCCAATAATTAGAAAAGTTTATAAAGAACATTATTCTGATATAAAATTGGTTGTTAGATATTTAGCAAATCATAAAAATTCTAAATTTGCTATAAAAATTCTTGAAGCATCAAGAGAACAAAACAAATATGAAGAAGTTTTAAGTGTAATTTTTGAAAAACAGCCTATTTGGGCGGAACATAATAACGAAAAACCCGAATTATTATGGACATTTTTAGAGCAAATTGAAGGTTTAGATATCGATAAATTAAAAGAAGATATGAAAAATCCAAAAATTGATGAAATTATAGAAATAGATAAACAAGATGCAAATGCTTTAAATGTAAAAGGTACACCAACTATTTTTGTAAATGAAAAAAAATTAGAAAGATTATCTCAACAAGATTTGTTTGATTTAATTGAAGCTGAAATTTATAAATAAAAGGAAAAATAGATGGATATTTTTGGAAAAGTAACTGATTTTATAACTTTAGTGCAAAAATCAGATTACGATTTATCTTTGATTTATTCCCAAGATCCAAATACTATTTATGTTATTTTATTGATAGTTTTAGCTTTGTTGTTTGGAATAGTTTTTACTATGAATAATTGGTTTAAAACAACAGAACTTTTAAAGCTTATATCAGAAATAAAAGATACAAAAAATCTTGAAGAGTATGATAGTAAGCTTGATAAAGTAATTTTAGAGTTACCAAAAAGAGGTTCAAAAGCAGCTAATAGTTTAAATTTTGTGAAAGAAGATATTTTTAAAAATCATCTAAAATTACTAAAAGAAAAGAATATAAAAGAAAAAATTGAAAGTTTCAAAAAAATATCAATTTCTTATTCTTTGATTTGCGAAATTTTGAAAAAATATAACCTTGAAGAATTGAGCAAATTTTATAACTTTAAGTCAAAAACTATTTTAGAAAATGATTTATTTACTGAAATAGAATTTTTTTATAAAAATTCTTTTTTCAAAAAAGAAGATGCAATTTTTGTAGATGAAATAATTTCTTATGCAAATACAACAATAAATCCAAACGATATAACTAATCCTTTGTTTATTCAAATAAATAGGTTTAATTTTGGATTTAATCTTGATTTGTATAAATTTATAAAAGCTTTAGATAAAAATAAATCTGAAAAAATCTACTCAGAATGTAATAAAAAAATGAATAATTTATTACATGATGAAAATGCAAAAGTATCGGAAGTTATTTTATCTTATATGTTAGAAAACAATGAAAAAGAAAAGGTTTATAGTTATATTTCTAAGTTGAAAGATTCTTTGCATTTACAAAGTTTATATTATAATTTGTTTGCAAAAAAAGATGATATTAATTTGGATTTAGCTTTTGTGAAAAATGAAACAAAAATTAATGCTAAATATAAAGAGCATTTTGAAAACCAAATTACATTTAATTGGAAAGATTTATCTTACATAAATCATATAATTAAATCACCAAAAGTAATAGATATTCTAGGACATACTGATTGTAGAGTTGTTTTAGAAAGAGTGGAAAAACTAGAAAAAGAAGCTTTAGATAACCAAACAATTGCTCAAGTTTTAGAAGTTGCAAAAAGAGCTGAAGCAATCGCTAAAGAAGCTAAAGCAATAGCAAGAAGTAAATAAAATGGAATATTTATTTGCTCTTGTTTTAAGTGCTTTTTTTACGTTTATTTATATGTATCTTAAAAAAAGTAAAACAGCTTTTATAAAACCAGAAGCTGTAAAAAAAGATGAATTAATCCAAAGTTATAGAGTTGAGCTTTTAGAAATTTTGGAAAAATATGAAGATAATAAAGAGTTACAATTTCAAGAAAAATTAAAATTTCTTAAACGAGTAAATTACGAGTTATCAATGAATATTTTTTTTGAAAAAGAAGAAGCTAGAAATTTAATACAAGAATTATCGAATTTAGGGAAATAATGAAAAAGAGTTTAGTAAGTTTATTAGTTTTAGGTTTTTTGTTTATTGGTTGTGATTCAAAATCACCTATTGATGATAGTGTTATTGCAAAAAAATCGTTACAAGAGAATAAATATGAATTTGTTTCTCAAACATTTAATTTAATTACAACAGATGAAAAGTTTATAAGTTTTAAAAGTACAACTAATGGTTTGGATTTTGATGAATTTAAAGGAAAAAAAGCTGTTTTAATTGATGTTTTTGCAACTTGGTGTCCTCCTTGTATTGAAGAAATTCCAGTACTAAAAGAAGTAAGAGAAAAATATAAAGATAATTTTGAAATAGTTTCTGTTTTATTTGAACAGGATAAAACAAAAGAAGAAATAGTTGAGTTTATATCTAAACATGGAATTACTTATCCAATTACAATGGGTGAAGAGAATTTTAAATTAGCAAAAGAGTTAGGTGATGTTAAAAAAGTTCCTGAAATGTTTTTATTTTCAAAAGATGGAAAATTTGTGAAAAAATTTGTGGGGAAAATTCCTAAAGAAGAGTTGGAACAATATATTAAAATAGCAATTGAAAACTAAGATAATATAGTTTCCAATTCTTTTAAAGTATCTATAAAATAACTTGCTTTTGAAAAATCTTGTGTTATTGTAAATTCATTTTTAACAATAACACACTCAATTCCTGCTTTGTAAGCTGCTGTTAAACCTCTTGTAGAGTCTTCAATTACAATTGCTTCATCTTTGTTTGCACCAAAGATTTCTAAACCTTTTAGATATGGTTGTGGATGTGGTTTTGCAAATTCATAATCTTCTTCACAAAGAACAAAATCCATAAAATCAACTATTCCTAAATCTTTATGGATTATTTCAAAATCAACTCTTCTTGAAGTTGTAACTATTCCCATTTTATATTCTTTTGATAGTTCTTTAAGCACTTCTTTTACACCTTGGATTAAAATATTTTCAGTTTTTAAGAACTCTTGATAATATTCATTTCTTTTATTTCTGGCAATTTCAATTTCATTTTGAGTAAAACCCTTATCTAATGCTTTTTGCCAAACAGTTGTTCCTTCACTCATAATTTTCATATATTCTTCAAATTCTAAAGAGAGATTAAAATATTCTTGTAAGGCTTTAATATTAGCTTTAAAATATAAAGGTTCAGTATGAACTAAAACGCCATCATTATCAAATAAAATATATTTTTTCATTAAAAAATTCCTAAAATTAAATTTTGTAGATTGTATAAAAAAAGGGAAGCGTTATTAGCTTCCCTTATTATTTGTATATTATTAGGAGGAGAAATACAGTTAAATAAATCTTAACATCGCAATTAAGTTATAATCAATCTGTAAAGTAATTATAATCAATGAGCATTAACCCTTATTAAATAAAAAGTTAACAAAATGTAAATACGATAAAAAAACTCCTAAAATTTACCATTTATCTTTTGGGGCTTTATAAGTTGATATTTTTTCTAATATTTCATCAATATCATCCGAAACAATTAACATATCAATATAATCTTTTTTGATAAATCCCTCTTTTTCACAATTTCTTAAAAATTCTATTAATTTATCATAATAACCATTTACATTAAAAAAAGCACATGGTTTTTTATGATAACCAATTTGTGCAGAAGTTATAACATCAAAAATTTCTTCTAATGTTCCATAACCTCCAGGAATTGCTATAAAAGCATCAGCTAATTGGGCCATTTTCTCTTTTCGTTGATTCATTGTATCAACTTTATAGATTTTTGTTATGTTTTTATTTTCTATCTCTTTTGAAACTAAATCATGTGTGATTACACCTGTTACACTATTATTTAGGTTTAATGATTCATTTGAAATAATTCCCATTAATCCTTGTAATGAACCACCATAAACTATTTTAAAATCTTTTTTAGCTAATTTTACTGCTAAAAGTTTTGTTGCTTCTTCGTAGATTTTATTATTTCCAAAAGAAGAACCACAATATATTGCTACATTCATTTCGTAATTTCCTTTAATTTTTCATATGGTTTTAACATTAATAATAATTTTGGTAAAAGTAATAAATCAGCTGCTAATACATTTATCATAATAACACCTGTTAATAATCCAAAATAAATAGTTGGAACTAAATTTGATAACATCAAAATAGAAAAACCAATAACTATTATTATTGTTGTGTAATACATAGCATGACCAATTCCATTATGTGCTCTTCTCATAGCATTTATATAATTTCTATCAAATTTAAATTCATCTTCAAATCTATGAATGAAGTGAATGGTATCATCAACAGCAATACCTATAGCAATAGCTGCAATGGTAATAGTCATAATATCTAAAGGGATATTTAGCCAACCCATAATTCCAAAAAGAAGAAAGATAGGAACTATATTTGAAACTAATGCAATAAAAACAATCTTAGATGATTTAAATAATATAAAAAACATAATAGATAAAATCACAACAGATGTTCCCAATGTCGATATTTGAGAATTAAATAAAGATTGCAACATATTGTTATATAAAACCATAAGATTTGATAGTTGATAAGTTGTTTCTTTATTTTTTATAATTTCTCTTAAATCTGTATTTATTTTTGTTAATAAATCATTTCTTCTTAAATCTGGATTTGAATCTATAATTCTCATAGTAATTCTAGCTTCATTTTTTTCAATATTAATATAAGGAGATAAAATCATATCTTTATATTTAGGTGGTAATTGGTTGTATAATAGGGCTAAAGTTATACCATCTAATTTTTCATTTTTATTTAGAATCTCTCCCACTTTTAATAAAGTAGCTAATGATTGAACTTTACCTATTTCTGGAATAGTTTCTAAATAATCATGAATAGCCATAATTGTATCCATTTTATCTTGACTAAACCAATATTGTTTATCGTTATTTTTTTCATCAAATTCATTTTCAAAATCGTCATATTCATCTTGATTTTTACTTTTTAAAGGAACTGCTTTTTCATCATCTTTGAATTTAACAATAATATCAAGAGGACTCGTTCCTCCAAGATTTTCATCTATTACTTTCATTCCTTTATAGATTTCTGTTGATGGTTTAAAGTAGTTTATAAAACTATTTTCAACAAAAAGTCTTGAACTTCCAGTTATTGAAAATATAACACAAAGAATACTTACTACAATTATAGTTTTTCCATAGTTTTCAACTATATATGAACATCTTTCTACAAAAGAAACCTTTAGCTTTTTTTTCTCAAGTTCATCTTTTTTCCCCATTATCATTAATATAATTGGAAAAATAATAAATGATAAAATTAATGAAATACTAATACCAATACTCATCATAAGACCTAAGTTTATTACAGGTTCTATATTTGATAAAATTAAAGAAGCAAATCCCACAACGGTAGTAATAATAGCAAAAAAACAAGGTACTAATTTTGATAAAACAGTATTAACAACCAATTTATATTGACTTGCATTTTTATATCTAATATTTAATTCTCGGTATCTTTCTATTAAATGAATAACAATTGACATGGTAATTATAAGTTGTAAAGCAATAAAATTTGAAGATATAACTGTAACTTCCCAACCAAATAATCCTAAAATACCACCAGTTGAAATAATAGAAATAAAACAAATTACAAGAGGAATTAATATCCATCTAATATGTCTAAATATATACCATAAAATAAATATGAAAATTAAAACTAAACTAATACCATAAATAAGAAGATCATTTTTTACAAAGCTAATAGCATCACTTGCTATCATATTTACTCCACCTAGGAATATTTTCCCTTCTGGTTTATGATTTTTTATGATACTTCTTATATTTTCTATATTTTTAGCATCTTTTTCTCTTATTAAATCTCGATAATTCTTAAATTCAATAATTACTTTTTCTAATTCACTTTTTTCTTCTTTAGTGATAGTTTTTTCTTTTTCTTTTATTGATAAAGAGTTTCTTTTTTCTAAAAGTTCAAAATATTTTGTATCATTTTTAATATTTAAAATTAATGCAGTTGTTTTAAAATCATCACTTGCTAAAGCATTTTTGTACAAAGGTGATGTTAAAAACTCATTTTTAACAAGTTCTTTGTCAAATTCTTTAGTTTCCATAGAATCAACACCAGCAACTAAATCAGAAATAGGTCTTACAGGAGATTGAAGTAGGGGAACTGTTAAAATAGAATCTACACTTTCAATATTTTCAATAGTTAAAAATTCTTTTGAAAGATTTCTTATAGTATCAAGACTTTGATTTGAAAGTAAGTCTTCATGTGGTGCAAAAGTTACAATTAAAAAATTTAGATTATTGTATCTTTTATTAACTTCCCTAAAAAACTTTAAATCTTTATCATCATCTAAAAGTAAAGTTTCAGCAGAAGCATCAACTTCTACTTTTGTAGAGTAATATCCAAGTATTGAAACAAATATTGATAAAGTCAATAAAACTAGGATTGGATACTTTAAAATAAAAGTATCATATATTTTTTTAATCATTATTTTGTATTTGGGTTTTCAAGTAAAACTAACATTTCATCAAAAGTTTTCTCTTTTAATAAACCTGCAAATTGTTGTCTATATGTTTGAATAATACTTACTCCAACTAAATCAACATCATAAATTAGCCATTGTTCACTATCTTTTGATTTATTGTAAAAATTATAATTTATTTTATAAATACCTTCTTTTCCTAAAAGTTCAGTTTCAAGTTGCAATCTTGCATTTTTATAAGGATTCAAACCTATGATTTTTACTTTTTGGTCGTTATATAATTCTAATTTCTCAATATATGAATTTTTTAACTTTGTTTCAAATATTTTTGTAAACTCTTTTTGTTTTTGTTCACTTAATGTATCCCAAGTCTCTTTCCCAAGGGCAATTCTTGCCATTAATTCGTAATCAAAAACTTCATCAATAATTTTTATTATTTGTTCACCTTTTTTGTTTATAGGTAAATTTTTTTGTTCTAAAATACTTAAAACATTATCAATTTTTTTAGTCATTATAGTTTGAATTTCATCTTGTTTCATTGCATTTGCAGTTGTTACTGCAAATGTAATTAGAAATAAGATTTTAAATAAACTTTTTAATTTCATTAATTATTCCTCAATCTGTTTTTTTCTTGCTTGTGTGTAAATATCTCTTAAAAATGGATATAAATCTAAAGCATCTTTTCTTAATGATTCATATTGTCCTAATGTTAATGAAGTTGAATTTATTACATCAAATGTTTGAATTCCAACTTGTTCTAGCAATGTATTAGGTATTTTGTATTTTAAATCATTATCTCCTGTCACTGTTAAAGGATTTACATAAGAATCAGCTGCAAGTCCAGCAATATCTCTTAAATTTGATGGTCCTAAAAATGGTAAAACAACATGGAATCCTTCACCAACTCCATAAAAACCTAAAGTTTGACCAAAATCTTCTTTATGGGCTTTCATATTAAGCTCTTTTGTGGCTGGATCCATAAATCCTCCAAGTCCCCAAAGAGTATTAACTAAAAATCTTCCTAGTTCTTCACTTGAATTTTTAAATTTTAATTGTAATAAATTATTTGAAAATCTTACTGGAAACATTATATTTTGAAAAAAGTTGTTAATACCTATTCTAACTGTTTCAGGAGTAACATAAGCATAACTTTCTGCAATAGGATTTAAAACATTAATAAAAACTTTATCATTAAAAGTAGTCATTAATCTATTATATCCACTTAATGGGTCAAATATTTCTTCTTTTTTTGTTGAAAATTCTGAATTAAATTCTTCATCAAAATTATCATTATTATTTTCATTTGCTAAACTAAAATTTACTAATAAAAGTATAAGAATAAGATTTTTCAAATTAAGCCTTTTTTTTAATAGCGGATATTATATTAAAAATATATAGAAACATTGTTTAAGTGTTATTTTTTAAGTATTTATTATTTTAATAGTTTGAAAATAAATTTCTCATTAACTATTTATTACAAACCTGATATAATGGCGAAAATTTTGAAAAACAAATTGGAGTTATTATGGGTAGAGCCTTTGAATATAGAAAAGCTGCTAAGATGAAAAGATGGGGAAATATGTCAAGAGTTTTCCCAAAATTAGCAAAAGCAATTGAAATGGCAGCAAAATCAGGAGTTCCAGATCCTGAAATGAATTCAGCATTAAGAACTGCTATTTTAAATGCTAAAGCCGAAAATATGCCAAAAACAAATATTGATGCGGCAATTAAAAGAGCAAGTGGAAAAGATTCAGCAAGTTTTGCTGAAGTAAACTTTGAAGGAAAAGGTCCTCATGGAGTTTTAATTTTTGTAGAAACTGCAACTGATAATAATACAAGAACTGTTGCAAATGTAAAAATGTATTTTAATAAAACAAATGGACAAGTTGTTCCTACTGGTTCTTTGGAATTTTTCTTCGATAGAAAAGCGATTTTTGAGTTTACAAAACCTGCTAATATGGAACTTGAAGAGTTAGAATTAGAACTTATTGATGCTGGTCTTGAAGAGATTGATGAAGAAGAAGGTTTAGTTTTAGCTTATGCAAATTATACAGATTTTGGAAATATGAATCAAAAATTTGAAGAGTTGGGAATCGAACTTACAAAAGCTGAGTTAAAAAGAATTCCAAATAATCCTCAAGAATTTACAGAAGCTCAACAAGAAGATATTGGTAAATTAATAGAAAAACTTGAAGATGACGATGATGTTCAAGCTGTTTATACAAATATCGCTTAACATTTTTAAAATATAGGAAAATTCCTATATTTTATTTTCAAATTCTTTTATATCTAATTTATCTATAAAATCATAAATAAAATCAAATAATTCTTTTGTATCTTTTTGAGTAACAATTACATGATCTGCTGAATCAATAATTTTTAAACTTTTATTGTTTGATTTTATTTTATTAAATATTTCATAAGCAGAAGTTGGATTTACAACAGGATCATCTTTTGCTTGTATTATTAATATTGGTTTTTGAATTTTTGGTAAGCTTTTTCTTATTTTTTTCATCAATAAATTTAGCTGTTCAATAGATTCAATATAATGTTTATCATAGTTAATATCTGCATTTTGAGGGGCATTATCAATGTATTCTTTTTGATATTTTTCTTCATTAAAAGCTTTTACCAAATCATTCCAAAATGAAATTGCAGGCAATAAAGTTTTTATTCTTACATCATTTAAATGCAAAGCTGCATTTATACAAACCAAACCACAAAACTCTTTGTAAGATTTTTTTGTACTTAAAAGTGCTAACAATCCACCAGTTGAAAATCCAATAATAAAAACTTTTTCGTATTTTAAAGTAGCTATTGTGATTGACCTTGAAACACTATTGTACCAATCTTGCCAACTTTTATTTTTTAAATCCTCTGGAATTGTTCCGTGTCCATCAAGTCTTGGAGTAAATACATTTAAATTTTTAGAGTTTAAAAAAAGTGCTAATTTTTCCATCTCTTTTGGAGCTGCTGAAAATCCATGAATTGCTATTATGCAAGTATTTGAATCTGAAGCTTCAAAATATTTAGGAACACCAACATTTTTGGGTTTTATATTTGGATTATTTTCATATCTTTCATAATCTTTTTCAAATTCTTCATTTTCTTGATTTTGAAGTAATAAAAGCAACTCTTCATTGTTTTTTTCTTCTTTTTTTGAAATCAATTTTTTTACTATACTTACACTTTCTTGGCTTATTAAAATTTCATTTAAAATCACTCTTAAAATGTTTTTTAATCTGATTGTATGGTGGCTATATGTGTATAATAAAATTTCTTTGTTTATTAAATAACTATCTCCATCAGGAGTTATAATATGATTATTTATAGCAACACTTAAAGCATTATCAAATTTTTCAAATTTTTCATAAGAAATTAGTTGAATTAGATTTTTATTTATATCTTCATCCAAAGATAAATTTTTATTTTTTATTTCTTGAATACTTAGATAAATCAATCTTTTAAAATAGTTGATTTCTATACTTTTTTTAGGATATAAAAACAGAATCAAAATAAAAATATGATCAAAATTTATAGTCAAAGATTCATAAATCTTATCCATAAAATCATGGGTAATTTCATATCTTAGTTGGTTGATTATTTTTTCTTGGGGAAGATTTTTTTCATATAAATCTTTTAAAATTTCTTTTGTTGAAATTGGTTTTAGGATATTTATTGTTATTTTTGAATTTAAAATAATATTACTCTCAATTTTAAGTTCTTCTTTGAAATTTCCACCCATATCTTCTAAAAGTTTTTTTGCCATATCAACCAAAAAATTATCTTCATTTCTAAGTCGTGAATAGCTTATGTTTATAGGAACAATCATGGTTTCATTTTTATTTATATCTTTACAATCATTTACAAAATATTTTTTGCTAAACTCTTCATAATTTTCAAGTTTTTTATCAAAATATTTTTGTCTAAAAAATTGAGAAGATAGCGCAAATACGGAAGCTCCTGTATAAACTCTTTGACAAGTTCCATCTATTTTTACACAAAAATTTTTATCTATTTTCGAAATATCTTTTGCTTTTACCATAATACCTTCTGGAAAAATCATCCAATCTTTACATGAAGTTATTAAATCTCCAATTATGTGTTCATTTCTATTTATTTCACTTTTTTTCATAGCTCCTAAATTGCTTAAAAAAGTTCCAAAAAAACCTTTAAAAAGTGAATCATCAGCTATTACACCAACTTTTTTATTTGTGATATTGTATAAAGTATATGGAACAAGCATTGCTTCTATTCTTGTAAAATGATTTGCAACAAACATTTTTGGATTTGAAAAAGGGATATTTTCAATCCCTTTTACTTCTATATTTGCATCTAAAATTTTTTCTAAAAGACTTAAAACATAACCATTTATGTTTATTAACAAATCTTTGTGCATTATTTTTGAGCCTTATAAATAGTTGCTTCAAATGAATCTACACTTATTACTTCTTGTTTTAAAGCGTGAGCTTTTTTCATTTTTTCTATTTCATTTGATGATAAAATATTTTTTTCTAAAAGTTGAGTTAGCATATTTTCAAAACTATCTTTTTTAATTGTTTCATTTTTGATTGATTCTTTTAGTTTTTTGAAACTTGCTTCACACTCTTTATTTTGTTTTACAGCTTCTTGAATAACATTTAATCTATCATTTTCATTTGAGCTTATAAATAAAGATGAAGTTAGTTTTTGTAAATAATCTTGATTATTTAAGTTTTTAACTATTTTTGCATTTAATTTATCTTTTGCTTTTATTGAAAATGGATTGATTTTAACTAATGGAAGTAAAAATCCTAAATATCCAATATTTGAAATAATCTCTTCTCGTGCTATTTGAATTTCATTAAAACAATAGTTACAAACATAATCAACCAAAGCTCTATCTTCTTCATTTGGATTATTCTCAAATTCCCTTAAAGTTGCAGTTATCAAATAACAATTTGATAAAATATCTCCAAATCTAGCACTTATATTCTCTCTTTTTTTAAGACTTGGTCCTAAAATTCCTAAGGCTACATTTGTTAAAAAAGTAAATTCGCTACTAACCCAAAGAAGTTTTTGTTTATATCTTTTAAATTCACCTTTTTGGTAACTAAACTTAGCTCTTGTAAAATAGAAAGCCAATGATTTTGCAAATGAGTTAAAACCTAAAGCAATATGAGCAAAAAAAGCTTTATCAAATTTTTCAATATTATTGTTTTTTAATGCAGTTATTTCTGTATAAATATATGGATGAGATTTGATTAATCCTTGTCCAAATTGCATTAAATTTCTTGTTAAGATATTTGCACCCTCAACAGTAATTGAAATAGGAATTGCAAAATAAGCATGGGCTAAAAGGTTGTTTTCACCTCTTATAATCGCACTTCCACCTAAAACATCCATTGCGTCATTTATTACTGTTCTGAATTTTTCAGTTGTATGATATTTCATAATAGAGTTTATAACTCCTGGTTTTACCCCATCATCAATAGCATCTAACGTGTAGTTTCTAGCACTATTTAACATATATGAAAAGGCTGCAATTTTTGCAATTTTTTCTTCAACACCTTCAAAATAGTTGATACTTAATCCAAATTGCTCTCTTAGTTGGCAATATGAAGCTGTAACATTTAAAGCTAGTTTTGTTCCTCCAAGACTAACACTTGGCAACGAAATTCCTCGTCCAATTGATAAAGATTCAACAAGCATTTGCCAACCTTTTCCAATACCATCTTTTTCACCTATGATATTTTCCATATCAATAATTACATCTTTTCCATAAAGTGGAGAGTTTACAAAAGGAATTCCAAGAGGATCGTGTCTTTTTGAATTATCAAGTCCAGGAGTTTTTGCATCAATTACTGCAAAAGTGATTCCTAAGTCTTCATTTTCGCCAAGTAGATGTTCAGGGTCTTTTAAAACAAATGCAAGTCCAACTAAAGTTGCAATATTCCCTAAAGTGATATATCTTTTTTCAAAGTTTAATTTGATTTTTAATTTACCATTTTCATCTTTAAAAACCACACCATTTGAAGTAATAGAAGTTGCATCACTTCCAGCATTTGGCTCAGTTAAACCAAAACAAGGAACTTGAATACCATGTGCTAAATCACTTAAATATCTATCTTTTTGTTTTAAAGTTCCATGTTTTAAAATAAGTTCAGCAGGTCCAAGTGAGTTTGGAACCATTATTGTAATTGCTAAAACTTGTGACCTTGAAACAAGTTTTTCAATAACCCTTGAGTGAGCAGTTGCAGAAAATCCAAGACCTCCATACTCCTTTGGAATAATCATTCCAAAGAATTTTTTATCTTTGATAAATTGCCAAACTTGTGGGCTTAAATCTCTATTTTGGAAAATCTCCCAATCAGTAGTCATCTCACAAAGTTCATTTACTTCATTGTCTAAAAAATCTTGTTCTTCTTTTGTTAATAAGGTAACTTTTTGAGCATTTATCTCTTTGAAATTAACTTGAGCTTTAAAAAAGTCTGCTTCAACCCAGTTTGTTCCAGCTTGTAAAGCAGCTTCTTCTGTTGTTGAGATTTTTGGCAATAAGCCTTTTTTATTTATAAAGTTTACAAGTTTTTTTGTGATTAAATTCATTCTTAAACTTGGAACTAAAAAAACAGCTCCCAAAAGAGTAAATATTGACCAAAAAATAATTCCTGTATCACATAATACAAAAGAGTAAGCACCAACTAGTGCAAAATAACTATAAAGTGGAAATGAATAAAATCCAAATACTAAAATAATAAAGAGTAAAATCAACGCTTCCATAAAACTTCTCCTGTTTCAAAATCTTCATGTTCTTCAACTAATTTGATTAAAAGATTAGATGGTGCAAATCTGCTTCCATAATCTCTTTCAAATTTTCTTAAAGATTCTAAGATATTTTTTAAACCAACTTCATTTGCATAAGTTAATAATCCACCTTTATAAGCTGGAAAACCAGTTCCCGTAATCATCGCAAAATCTATGATAGCTGCGTCACTTACAATATTTTCTTCAAGGCATCTAGCAGCTTCATTTATCATGATATAAAGGCATCTTTGAATTATTTCACTATCATCAATAATCTTACCATTGTTTGATAGCATTGAAATAACATGTTCATTTACATAATCATCTTTTCCATCATATTGATAAAAACCACCCATTTCACCTTTTTTACCAAAATATTTTGCTTCATACATTTTTTCAATTAGTGGAGCAACTGGCATTCTGTATCCATACTCTTCATGTAAAATAGAAGCTACTTTATATCCCACATCAATTCCAACTGTATCAGCAAGATTAAATGGACCCATAGGCATTCCAAAACCTTTTATTAGGTGGTCAATATGCTCTATTTTTGAACCTTCACTTACAATAAAAGCTGCTTCATTTAAATATGGAAGTAAAATTCTATTTACAATAAATCCTGCACAATTGCCTACAACTATTGGAGTTTTACCACAAGAGATTAAAAGCTCAAGAACTCTATTTATAGTCTCTTTTGAAGTATGTTTTGATGGTATTACTTCAACCAATGGCATTAAATTTACAGGGTTAAAAAAGTGAACACCAATAAAATTTTCTTTGTTTTTTAAATCTTTTCCTAATTTATTAATTGAAATAGAAGATGTGTTTGTAGCAATTATTGCATTGTCATTTAACACAGTTTCTAGTTGTTTGTAGGTCTGTTTTTTTATCTCTTCATCTTCAACTATTGCTTCAATTACAAATTCCATATTTTTAAAACCACTAAGTTTATCTGTGTATGAAATGGTATTTAATTTAAAATCCATTTGATTTTTAGTCATTTTTCTTGATTTTACTAAATAGTCATAAATCTTTGAAACATCTTTGATTATTCCATGAGCTTGTGTAATATCTCTTAGTTTAATTCTTACATCTTTTAAATATTTTGAAAATAACCAGATGATTCCTTTTCCCATTACTCCATTTCCAAAAATTGCAACATTTGAAATAGGATTAGCAGTTTTTTCATAATTTTTATTTAATTTTTCAAAAAGGAAAAATAGTTTTATTAGATTTTTTGACTCTTTTGTAACAGCTAGTCGTGAGAACTCTTCAGCTTCTTTTTTTATAGCAACTTCTAATTCTTTATTCATATTTGCTTTGATTACTTCAAGTGCTTTAAAAGGAGCTTGAAAATCAGGATTTATTTTATCTTCAAGATTTTTTAGAGCTCTTTTAAAAATAATCTCATTAAATGGAGGATAATTTAAAAGATAAAAACTTTTTCTACTTCCAAGATTTCCAGTAATTGCATTTTGTACAAAATCACCTAACATAAACTCTTTTTGAGCATCATCAAAAATAGCATCGGCAAGATTTATCTTATAAGCTTTTTTTGCGTCAACTGTTTTTCCAGTTAATATTAAATCAAGGGCTTCTAAAAGTCCTATTAATTTTGGAGTTCTAATTGTTCCTGCAAAGCCTGGGAAAATTCCTAGTTTTATCTCTGGAAATGCTAGTTTTGTTTTTTCATTTGTACTTAAAACTCTATATTTACAAGCAAGGGCAAGTTCAAGTCCACCACCCATACAAGCACCATTTATATAAGCAATTGTTGGAATTGGTAAATTTTCAAGTTTATTAAATATTTTGTGAATATTCATCAAAGCTTCATAAACTTCTTCTGAATCTTTTAGTTGCTCAATCTCTTTTATATCAGCACCAGCAATAAAAATATCTTTTTTTGCACTATCAATTACAAGTGCTTTTATTGTGTGGTCTTCTTGTACCAAAGTTAGTTTTTCATCAAACTCTTTTAATACTTCAAAAGATAATTTATTTATTTTTTCATTTTCTAAATCAAACGTAATCGTTGCTATATTTTGGTTAATTTCAAATTTTATATTGCTCATATTTATATCTCCAATAAGAAAGCAGCACCTTGTCCGCCACCTATACATAATGTTGCTAATGCTCTGTTTTTATCTCTTCTTTTTAACTCTTTTAATGCTGTTAAAACAATTCTTGCTCCACTCATTCCAACTGGATGACCAAGGGCAATTGCTCCACCATTTACATTTAAAATAGATTCATCAATCTCTCCAAGGGCAGGAGAATTAAAAGTTTTTTGGCAAAATTCTTCTGAAGCAAAAGCTTTTAAATTTGCGATAACTTGAGCTGCAAAGGCTTCATTTATCTCTATTAAATCAATATCTTTTAAAGTAATTCCAGTTTTATCAAATAGTTTTTTTGTAGCATAAACAGGACCTAATCCCATTCTATGTGCATCAAGTCCAGCATAAGAATAATCACTTATAAATCCAATAGGTTCAAGATTTAATTCTTTAGCTTTTGATTCAGTACAAACAATCAAACTACAAGCACCATCTGAAACTTGTGATGAATTTCCAGCAGTTACAGTTCCACCATCTTTTATGAAAATTGGATTTAGTTTACTTAAACTCTCGATTGTTTGGTTAAATCTTACTCCATCATCGTCTATCATTGAAGCATTTTTTGTCATAATTGGATGAATTTCATCTTTAAAAACTCCAGTTTCTATCGCTTTTTGAGCTTTTTTGTGAGAATTTAAAGCATATTCATCTTGAGCTGCTCGGCTGATTTTAAACTCATTTGCTAAATTTTCAGCTGTTATTCCCATGATTTTCCCAGAAATCGGGTCAGTTAAACCAGAAATCAAACCAATAGTTGGTTTTAAAAAGTTTAATCGAAAAGTTGTTAGAAGTTTAAATCTTTCACTAATAGATTTTGAATAGGTAAATTTTGTAATAAGATTTCTAAAATTATCACTATAAAGTAATGGAATATTACTCATAGATTCCATTCCACCAACTAGGTATAAATCACCTTGATTTGAGTTTATTTTTTCAATTGCACTTGAAATTGACTGCATTCCAGATGCGCAGTTTCTATGAACCGTATAAGCTGGTGTTGATTGTGGAAATCCAGCTCTTATTGCCATAACTCTTGCGATATTTGCTGCATTTGCAGGTTGGGCAACATTTCCCATAATCACTTCATCAAATTGTTTATAATCTAAATCATTTCGTAAAACTAACTCTTTTGTAATAATTGCACCTAAAGTATCAGCACTTATATCATTTAGTTTTCCATTTGCTTTTGCTATTGGACTTCTTAGTCCGTCTATTATGGCTATTCTTTCTTTCAATTTAAACTCCTAATACATACTATTTATAATATTTGCGTATTTTTCTTCAATTTTACTTCTACTAATTTTCATAGATGGTGTTAATTCACCAGTTTCTATGGAAATATCATTTGTTAAGATTTTGAATTTTACTATTTTTTCCCATTTATTTAAACCAGAATTCACACTATTTATATGGTTTGAAATATTCTTTAGAATATCATCTTTATTATAATATTCTTCTATTGTTAAATTCTTATTTAGTTTTTTAGCATTTTCATATTTTTCTTTATCCACAAAAAGTAGGGCAGTTGTATATTTCCTATTTTGAGAGATTACAACTGCAAACTCAATATATCTATTTTTAGAGAGTTTTTGCTCAATTTCAACTGCATTTACATACTCTCCCGTTGAAGTTTTAAATATATCTTTTAGTCTACTTTTTATAAATAAATATCCATCTTCATCCAAAAAAGCAACATCTCCCGTATGAAGCCAACCTTCACTATCAATAGTATTTTTTGTAAGTTCTTCTTGATTTAAATATCCAAGCATTAAAGAATCACCACGAACGAGAAGTTCATTGTTTTGGGTAATTTTTATTTGCGCACTTGGAATCACTTTTCCACAAGAACCAACTTTATTTGCATTTGGATAATTCGTTGAAACAACTGGCGAAAACTCTGTCATTCCATATCCTTGATAAACGGGAACTCCAATATTTACAAAGAATATTGCTATATCTTTTGATAAAGGCGCTCCACCACTTACGAGTTTATCAACCCTTGAACCAAATATTTCTCTAAATTTTGAATAAACTAATTTGTCATAAATTTTAAATAAAATAGAACTTTTATCCAAATTTTCTTTTAAAGCATAAGAAAAAGCCAAAGAAGCAATGACTCTGCTAAAAAATGGTTTTTCTAAAATTTGAGCTTTTATTTTATTAAATATTTTTTCAAGAAGCCTTGGAACTACTGTCATAATCGTAGGTTTTACAACTTTCATAAGATTTGCAACATTTAAAACATCATCTACAAAATAGATACTAATTCCACGACTCAAATAATAACTCATAACAGTTCTCTCAAAAATATGAGCCAAAGGAAGAAGTGAAAGTGAAACTTCACCTTTTGGTAAATCAATAAGTTTATTTATATCGTGAAGTTGTGAAACTATGTTTTTATGGCTTAACATTACACCTTTGGGGGTTCCTGTGTTTCCACTTGTGTAAATAATAGAAAAAATATCATCGGGATTTGCCTCAAAAGAAGTAAATCCAGTAGAATCACAAATCTGTTTTCCAATAACTAGAATTTCATCAAAGTTATAAAAATTTGGCTCTTTTATACAAAAATTGTGAGTTATAAAAGTAAGATGCGAATTATCTTTTTCTATATCTTTGAGTCTTTCTTGTGAATCTATAAACATATATTTCATAGCTGAATCTTTTATTTCAAAGTTAAGATTAGTTGTTGAGATATTTGCAAAAATAGGAACACTAATAGCTCCAACTTGTAAAATAGCAAAATCAAAAATAAGCCAAAATGGTGAAGAATTAGCAAAAATCCCAACCGTATCACCCTTTTGAATCCCCATATCTTTTAGGGCAAGACTTAAGCAAATAACTTTGTTTTTAAAATCACTTGTTGAGATATTTGTATATTTTCCATTTGATAAATAGTTTAAAAAATATTCATTATCATAGTTGTTTGATATATGTAAAAAAAGTTCACTATAGGTTTTGAAGTTGTAAGTATTCATTTTAGCTCTCCTATCATAATTCAATTATAATAATTATAACTATAAATAATTTTTTATCAAGAGAAGGGCTGAAAAATAGATATTGTTTATATTATAAACAGTAGAAATTACACATATTATATATTTGGATAAAAAATTTACTCTTTATCCAATCTCATATCTTCAAGAACTTCTAAAATATCTAAAGCATCTTCTTCACTTAGATTATTGTTTGTTATATCAAGTTCAACTTCATCAAAATATGCTTTCATCTCTTCAAGATATTTTAGTTCATCTTTATCATCTTTTGAACAATCACCACTATCGATTATGTCCATAATCTCTTCTAAATTTTCATCAAGTTCTGGAATTAATTCCTCTTTTAGAATTTTTGCAAGTTTTTCTATATTTGACATTTGTTTTCCTAAATTTTTTTTAAATGATACCAAAAATTATTAGATTGTTTTGAAATAAACTTCTTCACTTATAATATCTTTTGTTGTTTTAACTCTATCAATAAAAGCAAGTCCAATTAAATGGTCATATTCATGTTGGAAAATTCTAGCTACAAAATCTTTGAAAATTATAGTTTTTTTCTCATCATTTATGGTTTTATATTTTACTTTTATTTTGTTATATCTTGGAACTTTTGCTCTGATTCCAGGAATGCTTAAACATCCTTCCCAATCTTTATTTTTTCCCTTTGAAGTTTTGATTATTTTGGGATTTATTAAAATTAAATCTTGCATATATGGAGCATTTGGGTATCTATCATTTGGTTTTGATGAAATTATCATAATCTGTTTTGAAATAGAAATCTGAGGAGCTGCTAATCCTACTCCATTTGATTTTTTTAAAGTTGCTAGCATATATGATACAATTTTTTGTGTTTCTTCACTTTTTATATTTTTTACTTTTTTAGCTTTTAGTCTTAAAACTTTTTCTCCAAGTTTTGCTATTTTTATATCATTTGCATTAAACATTTTAAACCTTTTAACATATACAGTTATTAATTGCAAAGATTGTACATGAATTTCTATTATGAAAGCATAATCCATTTATTCAGATACAATGTGCTTATATTCGTACAAATTATAAAGGAGCTAAAATGGCAAAAGGTAAAGACTCTCAAAAAGAAGTTAAGAAAAAATCAGAAAAATCTTTAAAAGAAAAAAGAAGTGAGAAAAAAGAAAAAAAATCTACTTTTTTAAGTAAATAGAAGTTTAATAGCTTCTATTTATTTATAATTTTATTACATAATATCCTAAAAAATCTACGCAAGTTTGACCATCTTCAATTATTTTAGATTCTATTTTTATAGAAGCACTTTTTTTAGTTTCTAGTTTTTGTTTTAATAGCTTAATCTCTTCAAATGATGGTTTTTTTGTATAACAAATTATATCTTTTGTTACAGGTTTTCTAAAGCTAGTTTCATTTTTTATGATTACAATATTATTTGAATCAAAGCCTAACTCTTTTGAAATAAGCCAACATAAACTCCATGCAGAAATAATTGTTATTGTAGATAAACTTCCACCAAAAGCTGTACCTTTATCATTTATATTTATTTTAAGAGGAGCTGTTATTATTAGTTCATTTTCATTATAATCTTGAATCTTTATTTTCATCATTTTTGTTAATGGAATCTCATTATAAAGTTTGTTTTGAAGTTCTTTTGTCATTATTTACTCTTAGTTTTTAAATAAAATTAGAAGAATTTTTTTCTTACTATACTTTAGTAATACTACTAAAAAAAAATTGAACAAATAATAAAATATATGTACAATAATTGTACATATATGAGCTAATAAGAAGTAATCTTTTACTTAGAATAAAATTAAATTTACTCTATTATCTACCTTAGTGTAACTTTTATTTACATAAATAAAAACTTGTACTATTCTTTGCAAAAATTGTACATACTAATTTTTTTCTTTGTGATATAATAAATCAAACTTTCTAAAATAAAGAGGAGATAATATATGAGTTTATTAGCAAATTATAAAGCACATTCGCAAGAAAGACTTAATGAAGGTGGTTTACCTGCATTACCTTTAACTGCTGAACAAACTGCTGAATTAGTAGAATTATTAAAAGCTAATCCAGTTGTTGAAGCTGAATACTGTTTAGATTTATTTACAAACAAAATTAACCCAGGTGTTGATGATGCTGCTTATGTAAAAGCTGCATTTTTAAATGATATTGTACAAGGAAAAGTAACTTGTTCTGTAATTTCTAAAGTTCAAGCTATTGAAATTTTAGGAACAATGATGGGTGGATTTAATGTTACTCCATTAGTTGAAGCATTAAAAATTGCTGAAGTTGCTGATGCTGCTGCAAAAGAATTAAAAAATACTATCCTAGTTTATAACTCATTTAATGAAGTTAAAGATTTAATGGATGCTGGAAATGCTAAAGCTAAAGAAGTTATCGAATCATGGGCAAATGCTGAGTGGTTTACAAATAAACCAGCTTTAGAAGAAGAAATGACTTTAACTGTATATAAAATTCCTGGTGAAACAAATACAGATGATTTATCTCCTGCAACTGTTGCATTTACAAGATCTGATATTCCATTACACGCAACTGCAATGTTACAATCAAGAATGGAAAAACCATTAGAAAAAATGGCTGAATTAAAACAAAAAGGTTATCCTTTAGCTTATGTTGGTGATGTTGTTGGAACTGGATCTTCAAGAAAATCAGGAATCAACTCAGTTCAATGGCACATGGGTAGAGATATTCCAGGTGTTCCAAATAAAAGAACTGGTGGGGTTGTATTAGGTTCTATTATTGCTCCAATTTTCTTTAATACTGCAGAAGATTCAGGATGTTTACCAATTGAAGCTAGCGTTGATGCTTTAGAAACTGGTGATGTTATTACAATTAAGCCATACGCTGGTGTAATTGAAAAAGATGGTGCTGTTGTTTCTAAATTTACTTTAGCTCCAAATACTTTAACAGACGAAATGAGAGCTGGTGGAAGAATTCCTTTAATTATTGGAAAAGGTTTAACTGCAAAAGCTAGAGCTGCATTAGGTTTAGGTGCTTCAACTGCATTTATTGCTGCTTCTCAACCAGCTGATAATGGAAAAGGGTTTACTCAAGCTCAAAAAATGGTTGGAAAAGCTTGTGGTGTTGCAGGTGTTAAACCAGGTATGTATGTTGAGCCAATCGCTACAACTGTAGGATCTCAAGATACAACTGGACCAATGACTAGAGATGAAATTAAAGAACTTGCTGCACTTTCTTTTGGTGCTGATATGGTTATGCAATCATTCTGTCACACTGCTGCTTACCCAAAACCAGCTGACATTAAATTAAGACATACTTTACCAGAATTTATTTCTTCAAGAGGTGGAGTTACATTAAGACCAGGTGATGGTGTTATTCACTCATGGTTAAATAGATTATGTTTACCAGATACTGTTGGTACTGGTGGAGATTCTCATACAAGATTCCCAATTGGTATTTCATTCCCAGCAGGATCAGGATTAATCGCATTCGCAGGTGTTACAGGTATGATGCCTTTAACTATGCCAGAATCTGTATTAGTAAGATTCAAAGGTGAAATGCAACCAGGAATTACTTTAAGAGATTTAGTTAATGCTATTCCTTACCAAGCTATTCAAGATGGTTTATTAACTGTTGAGAAAAAAGGTAAGAAAAATGTATTTGCTGGAACAATCGTTGAAATTCAAGGTTTACCAGACTTAAAAGTTGAGCAAGCATTTGAATTATCAGATTCAGCTGCAGAAAGATCAGCAGCTGCTTGTTCTGTTCAATTAAATAAAGAACCAATTATTGAATATCTATCTTCAAACATTGCTTTAATTGAAAAAATGATTGAAGAAGGTTATGAAGATGCTAAAACTCTTCAAAGAAGAGCGGATAAAATGAGAGAATGGATTAAAAACCCAGTATTATTAACTCCTGACGCTGATGCTGAATATAAAGCAATCATTGAAATTGATTTAAATACAATTACTGAGCCAATCTTAGCTTGTCCAAACGATCCAGATGATGTTGATACATTAACAAACATCAACAATGATCCAAAAAGAATTAAAAAAATCGACGAAGTATTCGTAGGTTCTTGTATGACTAATATTGGATTATTCAGAGCTTTAGGTGAAGTGCTTAAAGGTGAGGGTGAAGTTCCTGCTAAACTATGGGTTGCACCACCAACAAAAATGGATAAAGAACAATTAACTGAAGAGGGTTATTATTCAATCTTTGCAGCAGCTGGTGCAAGATTAGAAATTCCTGGATGTTCTTTATGTATGGGTAACCAAGCTCAAGTTTCTGAAGGTTCTGCTGTATTCTCTACGTCTACAAGAAACTTCGATAACAGACTTGGTAAAAACTCTCAAGTTTATTTAGGTTCTGCTGAAGTTGCCGCTGTTGCTGCACTTTTAGGAAGATTACCATCTGTTAAAGAGTATATGGAAATCGTACCTAAGAAAATTACAGAGAAAAACAAAGAGGGTGTTTATAAATACTTAAACTTCCACCAAGTTACTTCTGAGCAATTAACTAACTTAGTTCACTCTTAATAGTTATTTATGAGATTTAAAAACCGAGGTCTTGCACCTCGGTTTTTTTATATATGTACTTTTGGTAATAAAATAAATTTATAGTTAAAAGAAGAAATTATGTTCAAAAAAAATATATGTGTGATTGCCGTTTTAGCTCTATTTACAGGTTGTGTTCAAAAAGATTTTAGTATGAACAGTTATGATTTATCTAATCATTGGTTTAATGTTAAAAGTTTAAATGACAATAAAGTTGTTTTGAATAAAAATTTTACAGAACAATATAATGATGGTTCAAGAACAAGTACTTATACAGATTTTAATCTATATAAAAAAAGCAACATAGATTTGAATCAAGTAGAACAGTATACTTTTTTTGAGGATATAAATAAACAAAATTACAAAACAATGCTTTCTAATAAAAGTGTTGATTTAAAATATAATATTTTTCAAAATGAAATAAAAGAGAAGTTTTATGTAGATGAACAACAAATTTCTTCTTACAAAAGAAATATAAGAATTAAAGATAAAGTTATTGAAGAAAATGATATCGATGGGAATATGTTAATTTGTACATTTTCTAACTATTATGAAAATATGAGTATAAAAGACAAAATTAACGAATTCTTTAAATCAAAATATTCTGTAAAAAATAAAGATTATAAGAATGTTATTGAATTATCATGTCAAGATAGTTATGTAGATGGTGAATATCATATTTATATGGCAAAAGATATAGGAATCGTATTATTTATGAGAAAAGATAAAGATGATGGTAGTTTAGAAGAATCTTTTTCTATACTTGATACACAAACTATTTTAGATTAAAATCTATATGTATTATATATTCTCAAGTACTAACTTGAGAATATATTCAAAACTAAATAAATTCTTTTTAATAATGTTGACAATTATTCTTATTTGTTATACAATTCTTAATATTAGTTTAAAAAGGATTTATTATGATAATAGAAAATTCACAAGTTAGTCTTTACTCTAAAACTCAATTTAGTTTTGTACACTCGCAAAGTACATCTGTAGAATCTCATTATGAAGAAAATAATGTAAATGAAAATAATATTACAGCTATTAGCTTACAAGAATCTTATTCATTCATGACTCAAAATAGTCGTGCTGTTTATGATTATGAAGATAATCTAAGTTTTGAAGATCGTATAAAAAAATTATTGATTGAAATATTACTTGGGCGACTTAATGGAGAAAAAGCAGATACTTCCATATATCCAAATAAGAAGTATAATGTAATCAAAAATGATTTTTCAAACTCAACAAATCCTTATAAAATACAACAATCAAATGAAAAAGAACTTAAAGCAATAGTATTTAATACACAAGAACAATATTACCAAAAACAGGCTATAGAGTTTTCTTCTTCTGTAAAAATCCAAACACCAACTCAATCATTTGAGATGAATATTGACCTTTCTTTTTCTCAGGAATTTTATGAATCACAAAGCACTCAAATAATTGTTGGAGATAAAAGTTTTATTGATCCCTTGGTGATTAATTATGATGAAGATGTTAATCCTTTTGCAAATATAAGTAATTTACATTTCGCATTTGATTTAGATAATGATGGAATTACTGAAATGATTCCTCAACTCAAACTTGGTGCTGGTTTTTTAGCTTTAGATAAAAATGAGAATGAAAAAATTGATAATGGTAGTGAACTTTTTGGACCAACTACAAATAATGGTTTTGCTGAACTTGCTTTATATGATGAGGATAAAAATAATTGGATAGATGAAAAAGATGCTGTTTTTGATAAACTCAAAGTTTACAGTATAGATGAAAATGGAAATCATTCTTTAGTCTCACTTATTGATAGAAATGTAGGTGCAATTTATTTAGGAGATGTACAAAGTGGATTTAAATATCAAAGCGCTATGAACCAAACTGATGCGTTACAAAAAAGCAATGGAATCTTTGTGAAAGAAGATGGTTCAGGACTAGGAGTTGTAAACTCAATTGATGTAGTTGCTTAACTACATCAATATTATTACAATTAGTTTAATTTTTAACTTTTAATAGTTATAATGCAAATAAATTTAACATATTAAGAGGTATTTAATGAATTCCAAATATAAAATTGTTATTCTAATTAGTTTATTACTTATAACACTTTCTATATCAATAACTTTTATTAATTATTTTGTTTCATTAAATAGTACAGAAAAACATTTAAAAACACAGTCATTACCACTTTCTTTAGATAATATTTATACAGAAATTCAAAAACATATTATTGAACCTTATTTAGTATCTTCAATGATGGCAAATGATACTTTTGTACAAGATTGGATATTAAATGATGAAGTTAATAATCATAAAATAAAAGAATATTTAGATGCAGTAAAAAATAAATATGCTATGTTTGCAACATTTTTGGTATCTGAAAAATCAGGTAATTATTATACTCAAGATGGCTTACTTGAAAAAATTGAAAAAGAAAATCCTAATAATTCTTGGTATTTTAAATTTAAACATATTCAAGAAAGCCATGAAATAAATTTAGATTTTAATAAAAATTTATCAAATTCTTTAATTATGTTTATAAATTATAAAATATTTGATAAAAAATATTCTTATATTGGAGCAACAGGTGTTGCTTTAAAAATTTCATATATTAATGATATGTTAAAAACATTTAGACAGAAATATCATTTTAGAGTATATTTCTTGGATGAAAAAGGTGATATTGTTTTATCTGAAAGAGATATTATTCATGAAAAAAATATTGATGAATTACCTAATTTAAGAAAATATAAAAATGAGATTATTTCAAAAGAACCTCTAAATTTAGAGTATGAGAACAATAATAAAAAAATTCTTTTAAATACTAAATATATACCTGAACTAAATTTATATTTATTAGTTGAAGCTAATCTTGATGATTTTATTACTGATGTAAAAGATATATTTTATATCAATCTTTTTGTTTCCTTATTCTTTACATTTTTTGTTACGGTTATTATAATTTATGTGATTAGAAAATATAATAAAAAATTAGAGCACTTAGCTGATAATGATTTATTAACAAATGTAAATAATCGTAGAGTTTTTAATTCAAAATTAGAACACTCTATTTTAATTCATCAACGACATAATCAATCTATGAATTTACTTTTTCTTGATATAGATAATTTTAAAGATATTAATGATAAGTTTGGACATGCAACAGGAGATAAAGCTCTTATTAGAATTGCAAGCATATTGAAAAATAATATACGAAAAAGTGATTTGTTAGCAAGATGGGGAGGAGAAGAATTTGTTATTGCTTATGTAAATAGTTCATTTGAAGATTCTTTAATTGCTACAGAAAAATTGAAAAATTTAATAGAAAATGATTATATATTAAAAGAATTAAATCAATCAATTATAACAGCTAGTTTTGGATTAACAGCATTAAAAAATGACGATAATATGGATGATTTGATAAATAGAGCTGATATGGCGATGTATGAATCTAAAAATAATGGTAAAAATAAAATATCAATAATAAATTAAATTCATAACCAATTAATAATAAATGTATTATCATAAAAAAAATTTTTAAAGGATAAAAGATTTCTACTACTAAAGAAAATAAAAAAAATAATATTATACAAAATGCTTTAAAACTTTTTTCACAAAAAGGTTTCTATAATACTACAATTCCAGATATTGCAAAAGCTATGAGTATGAGTGTTGGAAATATGTACAACTATTTCTCTTCAAAAGAAGAACTTGCAAAATTTGCTATAAAATACTCAACAAATATTTTAGCTGATGAACTAAAACAGATTAATAACATGGATATAACTTCAAAAGAAAAAATATATTTATTTGTATTAAAATATTTAGAAAATGTTCAAAAATCACCAGAAGTTATTGAATATTTTTTAAGAGTTTATTTATCAAATAGAGAGGTTTTCAAACAAGGTTGTGAAGGATTCTTATGTGTGGGAGAGTTTGTAACTGAAGTTATGATTTTATTAGAAGAAGGTGCTAGTAAAAAAGAGTTTAGAGAACAAGAATTCTTTCCTGCTTTTAGTATGATTATGGGATGTTTAGGTGGTTTTGCCTTTTTAAGTGGAGAGAATGTCTTAGACAAAGAGTTACTTTCATATTCAGATGCAGTGGCAGAGAATATATATCGTGCTTTGAAGTATGACAACTAAAAAAAAACCAACTATTGTCTGGTTTTGCGCAATTACATGTAATGGAAATACCCATTCCTTATTAAGTGCCAACTCAAGTAGATTTGAACTTCTTTTAAATAGTTTTGATTTTATATATCATCCAAGTTTGACTATTGATAAATCGCTTGAAGATATATTAAATCAAGAAGAGAAAATAGACTTTTTATTAGTAGAAGGTTCTATTTCTTCAAATAAAGATTTTTTTACAATTAATGAAGATTCAACTTTTAATCACTTAAATAAATTAGCATCAAAAGCAAATTATATAATTTCTGTTGGTTCTTGCGCTTCTTTTGGTGGAGTTCATGCTAAATTTATTCAAAATGATGATATTTGTAGTATTAATAAAGCTATCAACAAAGATATTATCAAAAATCTAAAACACAATATTATAAATCTTACTGGTTGTCCAGTTCATCCAGAATGGATTTTACAAACTTTATTTACATTAAAAACTTATGGAAAAATAGCAATTGATGAAATTGGACGACCAAAAGAATTATATGGAACTTTAGCCCATCATGGATGTACAAGAAATGAATATTTTGAATGGAAAGTTGAAGGAAATTTTGGACAAAAAGAGGGATGTTTATTTTATAGTCAAGGTTGTCGTGGTCCTATGACTCATAGTTCATGTAATAAAATTTTATGGAATGAAGTAAGTTCAAAAACAAGAATTGGAATGCCTTGTATTGGATGTACCGAAGCTGATTTCCCAAGAAATGATATGTTAGAAACTAAAAAAAATATAGGAATTCCCCATGAAGTTCCTCTTGGAATCTCAAAAAGAGCATATTTAAGTATGAGTGGAGTAGCTAAAACTTTTAAAATAGATAGACTTCATAAAAAATTAATGGAGTAATAGTGAAAACAATAGATTTAGTGGAAAGAATCGAAGGTGAAGCAAAACTTCATTGTACTTGGGTAGATGAAAAAGTAAAAGATGCAAGAATTGATTTTTTAAATTTTAGAGGATTTGAATATATATTAGAAGGAAAAACACCTTTAGATGCTTTAATTTATACTCCAAGAATCTGTGGAATTTGCGGACAAGCTCACTTAAAAGCAACAGTTGAAGCTTTAGAAAATGTTTATGAAAATATAAATGAAAAATTACAAATCACACCAAAAGCAAAACTTTTAAGGGAAATAGGATTAAATATCGAGATAATTGATTCCCATTTAAAATGGTTTTATATGTTCATAATGCCTGATATTATAAAACTAGATACTAATGATTTGGGAATTTATGCACCTTTAAAAGGTTCAAGATGGTTAGAAGCTCAAAAAAGTGCTAGTGAAACTATAAAAGCTTTAGCCATAATTGGGGGACAATGGCCACATACTTCATATATGCTTCCTGGTGGAGTCATGAGTGATCCTACAAAACTTGATTTAGTTATGATGCAAAATTATCTTCAAAATACAATTAGTTTTTTTGAAAAATCTATAAGTGGAACAGCTTTAGAAAATTATTTAGCCTTTGATGGCATTGATAATTTAGAAAATTTAGGTGCAGATTTAAAATATTTTAAAGATTTATCATTTAAATATTCCCTTGAAAATTATGGAAAATCTTATAATAGATTTATCACATTAGGAGAATCAAGTTTATTTAAAAGTGGAAAAATAAAACAAAGATTAGTGTATAAATTAGACTTTTCAAAAATAGTTGAAGATACTAGTTACTCTTTTTCTATAAACAAAGAAGAAAATAATTCTTTAAAACATACTTGGTCAAAATCAGTAGCTTATGATGAAAACTTTTTTGAAACAGGTCCTTTATCAAGAGCTATTATTTCAAATAGAAAATTTATAAAAGAGATACACAAAACTTTTGAAGATTCGGTATTTACAAGAGTAATGGCAAGAATGGACGAATTAGCATTTTTACTTTTTGAAACTAATAATCTAATTTCACAAGTTGATATTTCACAGCTTTCTTACATAAAACCAAAAATTTCATTAAAAGATATTGATGAAGCTAAGGGAATAGCAGTTATTGAAGCTTGTAGAGGCTCATTGTTTCATAATATAAGTATAGAAAAAGGTTTGATTAAATCTTATGATGTAATAACTCCTACAGTTTGGAACTTAGGTCCAAAAAGTAAAACTCAAAAAGGAATAGCACAAAAAGCAATTATTGGTTCTCCAAGTATAGAAATTGCAAAAATTGTATTAAGAAGTTTTGATGTTTGTTCAGTTTGTACTACCCATTAATTTATAAAAAAAGTGTATATTTGTAACAATATAAAAAAATATTTAACTTCTTCTATTCTTATGTACTTTTAGAACTAAAATTATAATAAACACCATAAAATCAAACAATAACTCATCCTATTTAATACAAATAGTTATAAAGCTATATTAATGCTATTCTTTAGAATATTTAGTTAAGAAAAGAATAAGTTTTATGCAGATATTTTACAATTAAGTAAATGAATGTTCATTTTAATAAGGGAGTAATGTATGATTGATTCGCAAGATATGGTAAAAAAAGTTTTTACCCAAAAATCAGGAAGAGTTGAAACAAATAAGGGTGAAGAATATTATAACTCTTTATTTGAAAAGGTTAAAAATCGTTTATCAGTATTAAAAGCGCAACCTGCACTTAAAGATATTGATATGATGGATGTAATAGAAAGTGAAGGTGTAAATAGAAGAGATTTCATGAAGTGGGTTAGTGCTACAACTGCAACACTTATGTTACCTCCTATGTTTGCACCACTTGTTGCAGAAGCTACTGAACTTATGAATAGAGTTCCTGTTATTTGGATTGAATTACAAGACTGTGCTGGAAATTCAGAAGCGCTTTTAAGAAGTTCAGCTCCAACTGTTGATGATTTGTTATTTGATGTTTTAAGTTTAGAATATCATGAAACACTTCAAGCATGTGCTGGACATGATGCTGATAAACAACTTGAAGAAGCTGTTGAGCATTTCAAAGGTAAATATTTACTTTTTGTTGAAGGTGCAATTCCAATGGCTATGAATGGTCAATATGGAACTGTTGGTGCAAGTGGAGAGACTTTCCATGATCATCTTGTAAGAATGGCAAAAGATTCAGCAGCAGTTGTAGCTGTGGGAACTTGTGCAACATTCGGAGGAATTCCTGCTGCTGCTCCAAATCCAACAGGTGCTGTTGGAGTTATGGATATAGTAAAAGGTAAACCAATTATCAATATTCCAGCATGTCCTGCAAATCCTGCAAATATGGTTGGTGTTGTATTACATTATGTTTTAACTGGGCAAGTTCCTGAACTTGATTCTTTATTAAGACCAAAATTCGCATTTGGATATAGAATTCACGATAACTGTGAAAGAAGAGCTCACTTTGATGCTGGTGAATTTGTAGAAGAGTGGGGAGATGAAGGTGCTAAAAATAACTTCTGTTTATATAAAGTTGGATGTAAAGGTCCAATGACTTTTAATAACTGTTCAATAATTAGATATAACGAAGGTACAAACTGGCCTATTGGTGTTGGTCGAGGATGTATTGGATGTTCTGAGCCAGATTTCTGGGATAAATATGCTTATGAAAGACCAATGGCAGATGCAAAAATCAAAGCACCAACTGGTGGAGTTGAAAAAACTGTTGATGAGTTTGGTTTAGGATTATTAACAGCGACAGCTATTGGTATTGGAGTTCATGCAGTTGCAAGTGTAGTTGCTGGTAAAAAATCAAATGAAGGGGAAGAAAAATAATGGCAAAAAAACATTTAGTAATAGATCCAATTACAAGAATAGAAGGACATCTTAGAATTGAAGCAATTATAGATGAAAATAATGTTGTAGTAGACGCATACTCTTCTTCAACAATGTTCAGAGGAATTGAAGAAATTTTAAAAGGAAGAGACCCAAGAGATTGTGGTTTATTAGCAATGAGAATTTGTGGAGTTTGTACAGGAACTCATTACCAAAGAAGTATTGAAGCGGTTGAGCATGCATTTAAAATTACAATTCCAAAAAATGCAAGATTAGTAAGAAACCTAATTCAAGGTGCATTATATTTACATGATCATATTGTGCATTTTTATCATTTACATGCGCTTGACTGGGTTGATATTACAGAAGCTTTAAAAGCTGACCCTAAAAAAACAGTAGCTGAGGCTCAAAAATGGGCAAAAGTTTCAGGTCAAAGACCATGGAATGCTAGCGAAGATGTATATTCAGCTGTTCAAGAAAGAGTTACAAGATATGTAAAACAAGGAAGACTTGGAATCTTTGGAAACGCATATTGGGGTTCAAAAGGATTTAAACTAACTCCTGAGCAAAACTTAATCGGACTTTCTCATTATTTAGATGCTTTAGAATTACAAAGAGATTTAGCAAAAATGATGGCTATTTTTGGTGGTAAAAATCCACATCCACAATCTTTTGTTGTAGGTGGAGTAACTTGTGTTCAAGATATTAAGAACCCAGCAAGAATCGCAGAATTTAAACAAATTCTAAAAAGAGGTCAAAAGTTTACTAAAGAAGCATATTTACCAGATGTTTATATGGCAGGAACTATGTATGCTGGAGAAGCTTTAGAAGGAATTGGTGGTGGTTTAGGAAACTATATGTGTTATGGAGACTTTAGACTTGATGATACACCATTCTATGAAGCAGCAAAACTATTCCCATCAGGAATTGTAAAAAATAAAGATTTAACAAAAGTTTTTGAAATAGACCAAACAAAAATTACAGAAGATGTAACTCATGCTTGGTATGAAGGAACTACAAATCTTCATCCATTTGAAGGTGTTACAAAACCAAACTATACAGGATTTGGTAAAAAAGAAGATAATATCGCTTATCTTGACACAACTAAAAAATACTCTTGGATTAAATCTCCATTATACGATGATGAAAGAATGGAAGTTGGACCACTTGCAAGGATGATTATAGGTGTTGCTAAAGGTGATGCTAGAATTACAAAATATGTAACAACATTCTTAAAAAATGGAAATTTACCAACAACTGTATTATTTTCAACAGTTGGTAGAACTGCAGCTCGTGCAATTGAGACTGAACTTATGGCTGATGTTATGTTAGAATGGGTTGATGAATTAGCTTTAAATGTAGCTCATGGAGATTTATCAACATGGACTGAATTTAACTTTGATAATGTTTCAAAAGATGCTCAAGGTTATGGAATGGCTGAAGCTCCAAGAGGTGGTTTAGGTCATTGGATTAAAATCAAAGATGGAAAAGTTGCAAACTATCAAGCGGTAGTTCCATCAACTTGGAATGCAGCTCCAAGAGATTACAAAGGAAGAATGGGTGCTTATGAATCAGCATTAATTGGTACAAAAGTAGCAAATGTAGATCAACCACTAGAGATTTTAAGAACAATTCATAGTTTTGACCCTTGTATTGCTTGTGCTGTACATATTGTTGATACAAAAGGAAAAGAATTAGGTGTTTATAAAGTAGATCCAATTGGAGGAACAAGCCGTGCCTAACATTAAAGAGGTTAAAAGAATGACTGGAACTATGCGAATCATTCACTGGTTGAATGCAATTTGCATGGTGGTAGCAGTTATAACCGGTTTATATATAGGTCACCCTTATTATCAATCATTTATTGCAGATCCAGCAGTGGATAAGTATGTAATGGCTTGGAATAGATGGGGGCATTTTATTGTTGCAATTATCTTTGATGTAACTGCTGTATTAATAGGTTATTTATATTTCTTTTCAAGATTTGAAAAACCTTATAAAAAACTAATACCAACTGTAAAAAATATAGTTGAATTTTGTGAAGTATTTTTAAATCTAATTACTTTTAATAGAAGAAAGAAATTTGATTCATCACATAGTGATAGTTATAATATTGTATTTTTTACAATTTTTCATATACTATTAGTATTTATGTTATTTAGCGGACTTCAACTTTATGTTCATGGATTAGCATCAGGTGAGAGTTCAATTGGAGCTTGGTGGCCTTGGATGCTTCACTTTACAACTGATTGGACTTTAAGTGTATTTGGTGGAAATATGGGAGTTAGAATTGCTCATCATACATCAATGTATTTAATTTTAGTTTGGGTAATGTGTCATATTTATTACCAAATCTGGAGAACAATATTCTGGAAAGAGGGTGACATTGCAATTGTCATTGGCGGAAGTAAATTTGTAAGAGAAGAAGAAAAATAGGTAAAAGAAGGGGCGAAAGCCCCGTTTTAATTTAAGGGTGTAATTATGAAAAAGAAAAATATTGTAATTGGTGTTGGAAATATGCTTTTTAAGGATGAAGGTATTGGTATTTATGCTTCTGAGTATATTAAACAAAATTATGAATTTGATGATAAAGAGTTAGAAATTATTGATGGTGGGACATTAGGATTTAAACTAATGGCATATTTTCAAGAGTATGACAATGTTATTATTTTAGATACTGTGTCTATAGAAGATATAGTTGGAGGAATTTATAGACTTCCATCTGATGTTCTTTTGGGACTGGGAACATATAGAAAAACAGCACATGAGGTTGAAATTGTAGAGATGCTAGAAATAGTTTCAGTTTTAGATTCTCACGCAAATGTTACAATTATTGGAATAATTCCAAAAGATATTGAAAGTGTTCAAATTGGACTTACAATTGAGATGGAAGATAAATTTGAAGAGTTTATTTTAAATGGAATTAAAGAGATAGAAAGCCTTGGAATAAAAGCTACAAAAGTAAATGATGTAAAAGTAAGTGATGTTGTAAAAAGTATGATAGGAAGTTACAACGGCGAACATTTAACAAGAATTCCAAATGAAGAAGATTTTACACATGCAATTAATCTATAAAATAGAATTTAATACAACAAATTTATATTTCAAACATATAATAGAAAATTTAATACAAGAAGCTAAAATAAATGGTATTTGTAAACAATATAATGGTTTTATACTTATTCTTTTAGAAGCAAAAGGAAATGAAATTGAAGATTTTTTTGCTTTATTAGAAAAGAAATTACCACTTAGTATATTTATAGGAAAATCATATGTTGTCGAAACTTATGATGAAACTTTAAAAGAAATAGAAGATTTTGATATAAAACAAAATTTAACACTTCTTACAAATGATGCAATAAAAAAAATAATTGAAGAAAATAATATAGACTTTTTAAACGATATTGTAAAAATTACAAAAGGTGGAATTTCAAGATTTGAAACACACAATGGATTAAAAGACTATTTTTTACCAAATAAAAGAATTAGAGAAGATTTCGAAAACAAAGGTTTCGAAGTTAAACTTTTGATTACTGATATTACAAAAGTAGAGGATATTTTTGATATAAATATGAAAGATTATCAACTTTTATGTTCAATTGAAAGACCATTAGTAAAACTAAAATTTAAAATATTAAAAAATGCAAATAAAGAGTTTTCTTCTTCAAACTTTATATATGCAAAAATTCCCGATGATAAAGAAGTGATTTTATTTGCAAAAGCTTTAAAAGAAAATGGAATAAATCATGTTTTATATGTAAATGATGAAGTTTATCAAGATGGATTAAAAATCACATATTTTAAAGAACAAAGCCTAATTATTCATGGAGATAAAGGTCTTTTTCCAAAGTATGATTTTACTGCAAATAAAAAATTTAACTCTTCAAAAGATTATTTTGATGAAAATGGTGGAGTTTATAAAGCAATTCTTGCTCAAAATGCAAAAAGATTGGTACCAAGTATTGGAGTATATTTTTCTCAAAATAGTCACAAAAGCTCAATTTCAGTAAATGTTCCAACAAAAGGAATAAAAGATATTATATTTATTCCAAATATTCATAATAGTATAAAAAACTGTTTTGAAGAAATTTCAGATATTGATGAACATTGTGCAAGACTTATTATTAATTATTCAAAAAAATTTCCAAATGTTTTAGAGGGTGAAGTTCCATTAAATACAAATGGTTTTGAATCAATTATAAATATGTGTGCAAAAGTTTTAGGAATAAATAGTGCTAAAGATTTTGAAGATATAGCTTTAAACACAAATTTATCAAGTGGAATTCAAATAGATATGAAACTTGTAAGTTTAGATGGAATAAATTATTTAGACTATAGAAGAACAGTTCAATCAATTATGGCTTATAAAATGGCTGACGTTGATAATATTACTCTGATTTATTCTTTTTATGAGAGTTTAAGTGAATTTATCTGTAATTATGTAAATGAAATTGCAAAAGATGTAGAAACAAAAGATGTAGTTTTATGTGGAAATATGTTTTCAAACTCAATACTTCTTTCAAAAACAAATAAAACTCTTAGTAAAAGTTATAATATTATCTTGCCAAAAGAGTATCCACTAGATTATTAAATTTTATTCCCTAATAAATTTTATTAGGGAATTATTCTATTTTCAAACTATTTGTAGTAATATCTATCATAAGGTCAAATTATACAAAAGGAAACTCTTATGAATACTCCATTCGATAAAGAAAATCTAAAAAAAGCTTTAAAACAACAACAAAATGAGATAAATGACTATACGATTTACAAAGCTTTATCACTTTCTCAAACTGATGAAAATAACAAAAAAATCTTTGAAAAAATCTCAAAAGAAGAAAAATACCATTATGATTTTTGGGTAAAAATAACAAATACACAAATAGAACCACAAAAGTTGGTAGTTTGGTGGTTTGTTCTTCTTGTAAAAATTTTTGGAACTTCTTTTGCTTTAAAATCTTTAGAAAAAAGAGAAGCAGGAGCAGAAGAGTTTTATAAAGAACTTTTTGAAATATATCCAGAATCAAAAAAGATTTATGAACAAGAAACACAACATGAATTAGAACTTATTGATATGTTAAATGATAAAAAACTTTTATATGCAGGTGCAATTGTACTTGGTATGAATGATGCTTTAGTTGAATTAACAGGAACTTTAAGTGGTTTGGCTTTTGCCTTTGATAAGAGTTTGACAGTTGGTTTAACTGGTCTTATTATGGGAATAGCTGCTTCCTTATCAATGGCTGGTTCTGCATATTTTGAAGCAAAAGAAAATCCGAGTGAAGAGATAAATCCTTTGGTATATTCTTTATATACAGGAGTTTCATATATTTTAACAACTGCAATTTTAGTTGTTCCATTTTTTATATTTGATTTGATTATTGAATCATTAATTATGATGTTTATCTGTGCCTTTTTAGCCATCATCTCATATAACTTTTATATAAGTGTTGCAAAAGATTTGAGTTTCTCAAAAAGAGTTATTCAAATGTCTGCAATTACTTTTGGAGTTGCTCTTATTTCTTTTGCAATTGGTTATGTTGTGAAGTTTTATTTTGGAATAGAAATTTAAAATACAATTTTAATTCTTTTAAATCAAAAGATATGTAAAGTTTGTTACATATCTTTTGAAATATTTATTTAAATTATTTTTCTAACTTTATCTTAGTTTTTAAGCCTATAAAATTATTACTTTCATTATTTATAATAAAAAATGAATAATCATTCATTTAATCAAGAAATATTAACCTTAAAAACTATAGAATGGCACGAAATAAAAATATGAATAATCATTCATAAAAAAGGATAAATTTTGCAAAGCCAAAAACTCTATGAAAAGTTATCTAATAGATTAATAGATTTAGAAAAATTACCAAAATTAAAACAAAATAAATCAATCTCATCTCATTTAGAAGAAAAAGGTATTTCAAGAAGAGATTTTATGAAATGGGCAGGAACAATAACAGCAATGTTAGCATTACCTGCATCTTTTACTCCATTAGTTGCAAAAGCTGCAAAATTATCGGATAGATTACCAATTATCTGGCTTCATATGGCTGAATGTACAGGTTGTAGTGAAGCATTATTAAGAACAGATTCTCCAACTATTGATTCTTTGATTTTTGATTATATTTCACTTGAATACCATGAAACTTTAATGGCAGCTGCTGGTTGGCAAGCTGAACATAATCTGGAACATGCAATTCAAACTTACAAAGGTCAATATATTTTGATGGTTGAAGGTGGAATTCCAAAAGGTGAAAATGCTTCTTATTTAACTGTTGGTGGTCATGGAAAAACAGGTGAACAAATTGCCCTTGAAGCTTCAAATAATGCAATGGCAATTTTTGCTATTGGAACTTGTTCTTCTTATGGTGGAGTTCAAGCAGCAATTCCAAATCCAACAGGAGCAGTTGCTTTATCAAAAATCACAGATAAACCAGTTATTAATGTTCCTGGTTGTCCTCCAAGTGAAAAAAATATTGTTGGAACTTTACTTCATTATATTCTTTATGGAACATTGCCAGCACTTGATGCTTATAATAGACCAAAATGGGCTTATGGACAAAGAATTCATGATTTATGTGAAAGAAGAGGTCATTTTGATGCTGGCGAATTTGTAGAAGAATTCGGAGATGAAGGAGCTAAAAAAGGATATTGTTTATATAAAGTAGGGTGTAAAGGTCCATATACTTTTAATAACTGTTCTAAAAATAAATTTAATTCTCATACTTCATGGCCTATTCAAGCTGGGCATGGTTGTATTGGATGTAGTGAACCTGATTTTTGGGATACGATGGGACCATTTGAAGAACCAGTTGCCAATAGATTATATAACACTGTTTTTAAAGGTTTAGGTGCTGATGCAACAGCTGATAAAATAGGTGTTGGATTATTAACAGTAACAGGTATTGGGATTGCAGTTCATGCAGCTATTTCAAAATTCAAAAACCCAAAAGATACGCAGGAGTAGAAATGTCAAATCAAAGAGTAATAGTAGATCCAATAACAAGAATTGAAGGACATTTAAGAATTGAAGTTGAAATTGATGAAAATAATGTAATTCAAAAAGCATATTCAAGTTCAACTTTATGGAGAGGTTTAGAAACAATAGTAAAAAATAGAGACCCAAGAGATGCTGGTTTTTTAATGCAAAGAATTTGTGGAGTTTGTACTTTTTCACATTATAGAGCTGGAATTGAAGCGGTGGAAAATGCTTTGGGAATAGTTCCACCTTTAAATGCAAAATTAACAAGAAGTTTAATGAATATTTCTTTATTTATGCATGACCATGTTGTTCATTTTTATCATTTACATGGATTAGATTGGGTTGATGTAGTTTCTGCTTTAGATGCAGATGAAGCAAAAGCTTCAAAAGAAGCATTTAAATACTCAGAATTTCCAATAGCAACGGGAGAAAATGATTTAAAAAAAGTAAAAACAAGAGTTAAAGAGTTTGTTGATAGGGGACAACTTGGACCCTTTGCAAATGCTTATTGGGGACATAAAACATATAGATTAAGTCCTGAACAAAATTTGATACTTTTAAGTCATTATTTAAAAGCTTTAGAAGTTCAAAGGGATTTAGCAAAACTTATGGCTATGTTTGGTGGAAAACAGCCTCATCCTCAAAGTCTTACTGTTGGTGGAGTTACTTGTGTTATGGATTTAATGGATCCTTCAAGAATGGGAGAATATTTAACTTTATTTGAAAAAGGTGCAGAATTTATAGAACAAGCTTACCAAGCTGATGTTATTATGGTTGCAGCTACTTATAAAGATGAACCTTCTGTAATGGCACCAGCTGGAGTTATGAATTTTATGGCTCATCAAGAAATGCAATTAAATAGAAGTGAATTTTTATTTGATACAGGAATCATTATGAATCAAGATTTATCAAAAGTTTATGAGATAAATGAAGATTTAATAACAGAAGAAGCAACACACTCTTGGTATGAAAATAATGAACCTTTACATCCATACGAAGGAAAAACAAATCCTAAATATACAGGATTTAAAGATATGGAAACAATAGGTGCTAATAAAGAAAAAGTTCATTCAAAAGTAATAGATGAAAAAGGAAAATATTCTTGGATTAAATCTCCAAGATATGACGGTAAAGCTATGGAAGTTGGACCATTAGCTTGTATTTTAATCTCTTATGCAAAAGGAAATAAAAAAATAGTTCCTTTAGTAGATGATTTCTTAACAAAAACAAAATTAGACAAATCAGCTTTATTTACAACACTTGGAAGAACAGCTGCTAGAATGATTCAAGCAAGAGCAATTGCAAAACATGGATTAGAAGCTTTTTATGCGTTAATAGAGAATCTAAAAGTAGATCAAGATACTTATACTTCTTATAAAATTGATAAAAACAAAGAGTATAAAGGAAGATTCATAGGTGATGTTCCAAGGGGAATGTTATCTCATTGGATTAGAATTAAAAATGGAGTAGTTGAAAATTATCAAGCTGTTGTTCCATCAACTTGGAATGCAGGACCAATTGATGCAAAAGGTCAAGTTGGACCTTATGAAGCAAGTTTGATTGGTTTAAAAGTAGCAGATATTTCTCAACCTTTGGAAATTATTAGAGTAATTCACAGTTTTGATCCTTGTATTGCTTGTGCTGTACATGTTATGGATAAAAAAGGTAATGATTTAGGAACATACAAAGTTGATCCTATATATGGTTTATCTTGTCGTTAAAGGAAAAATTATGATAAAAAAACAATATGAATTTTCTTTATGGCTTAGACTCACCCATTGGGTTAGAGTTATTGCTATTATAATTTTAACTTTCACAGGATTTTATATTGCATTTCCTTTTATATCTCCTGCTTTAAATCAAGCAGAACCAAATAATTATTTATATGCTTTGATGAGAAGTTGGCATATTATTTTTGGATTTGTTTTAATTTGTGTAACGATTGGAAAATTTTATTTATTTATTTTTGATAAACAAAGTAAAGTTGAAAGGGATTCTTTTTGGGATTTTATAAGTGTAAAGATGTGGTTTAAACAAATAAAATATTATATGTTAATTGGTTCTCATGGTCATTTAAAAGGTGCTTATAATCCTTTACAATTTATGGCATATACGGGAGTTTATGGAGCTTTGATTTTTATTTGTATAACTGGATTGATTTTACATATTCATGTTTATCATGAAGGCTTAGGTGGAGTTTTATACGATATTTTAAGACCTTTAGAAATTATGATGGGTGGTTTAGCGTTTGTTCGAGAACTTCATCATATTTGTATGTGGATTTTTATTATATTTTTACCTATTCATATTTATTTGGCTATTTTTAATTCTGTATATGGAAAAAGCGGAGCTATGGATTCTATTATTTCAGGATATAAATGGGAAGACGATAAAAAATGAATATTTTAATTTTAGGAATAGGAAATATCCTATTCCAAGACGAAGGAATTGGTGCTCATTTTATCCATTATTTAGATGAAAAGTATGATTTTATATCACAAAAAAATAGTGTAAGTTTAGTAGATGGTGGAACTTTAGCTCAAAGATTGATACCTGAAATAGTAAAATATGATGAGGTTGTTGTCGTTGATTGTATAGATGCAAATAATTCAAAAGCTGGAGATGTTTATTTTTTTGATTATAAAAAAACTCCTTCACATATAAACTGGCAAGGAAGCGCCCACGAAGTTGAGATGCTTCAAACACTAAATATGATTGATATGAATAAAGATTTACCAAATACAAATGTTTTAGGAGTTATTCCAAAACGAATTGGTGATGATACGACTTTTGAATTAAGTAATGAAATAATAACAGCTGTAAAAACCATGGAAGAAGTTATTATTAAATATCTTTTAAATTTAGATATAAAAATGGAAATAAAAAATGAGGATGCAACAATAGAAAATATCTCTTTGATTTCATTTAAAAGGGATATTATAAATGGTCCTAAAATTTAGATTTACCTATAAATCAAACGACAAAACTTTAGCAAAGTTTTTAGATTATGCTTCAAAACAGTTTGAATGTAGTTATAAAATATTACAAGAAAATGATTTTGTAGATTTATATATAAACTCAAGTGAAGAGGTTTTAAATCAATTTTCACAAGCTTTATCTTTGTATATTCCAATGTCTATATATTATTATGATGTTCAAATTGAAGTAGTAAATGAACTCCCATTGGCTAACACTATTTCTTTAACTCAAGATAAACTAATATCTTTTTGTCCTTCTTGTTTGGCTAAAGTTGAAAACAAAGAAGATGAAGATTATTACAATGGTTTTAAATCTTGTGATATTTGTAATAATTGGGAAGAAGCTGTTTTTATTTTTGAAAATGAAGAATTAAAATCTAATGTAGAACTATTTGAAAAATTAGCTTTTTTGATAAATGATAATAAAAAAATAAAAATAAAAACTCTAAGTGGAACATTTGTTTTTTCAAAATTTGAGAATATAGAAAATAGTTTTAGATTATTAGTTACAAATTTAAAAAATATTTCTTCTTTAGTTGTAGAAAATAAAACAGAAATAGTTGCCCTTGCAAGTATAGAAAAACCTTCAATTGATTTTAAAATAAATGAAGTTTATAAACAAAAATATGGTCTAAAAAAAGAGAAAATAAACATCAGATTTGCAAATGACTTAACTCTTTTATTATTGAGTAATCAACTACAAAAATATGAAATTGATTTTTTAAATATTGAAGAAAATGTTCCTTTTGACTACTTTTTAGATGTAAAAAGTAAAAATGATATTTTTTTAGATATTCCTAAAATCAAATGTTTTGAAAATAAAAAGTTGATTTTAGAATCAACTTCATATCCTAAAAAATTAGATTCAATAATGACAAAATTCAAAGAATTAGATAAAGGTCAGTTTATGACTGTTTTATGGGAAAACAATCTTTTTAAAGAGTCAATTCTAAATTTTTATTTAAGTAGTAAAAATGATGATGGAATATCTTATTATTCTGAAAAAATCGATGGTTTAGTAAATCTAATAGAACCTTTACATATGCCTTTTTCAAGTAAAGAAGTATTTGATGAAATACAAAAGGACAATAAAGGAAAACAGCTTATTTTAAACTATAAAGGTAAGTTTGCACAAGACTATAAAAAAGCTTTAAATAGTCAAATTTTCTCTTTTGAAACAAAATCTTTTTGTAGTTATTGGGAGATTGTAAAAGTCATATTAAACTTTGAAAATAGTGTTTTAGAAAATGCGAATAACTGTTTTTTAGAAAAAGGTCCTAGAATTGACTATAAATTATTTGATTCAAAAAAGATTTTTCATCGAAAATTTGATTACATAGGTATGATTAAAACAGCAATAAGTTTCAAATTAGCAGGAGTTGATGAACAAACTATTTCTTTAGGATTAGTAGAAAGTCTAGCAAATTTTATAGGAAATGAGATAGATAATATAAATAGTTCTTATGAAGTAACGGGAGTTAGTTTATGTGGAGATTTATTTGCTAATGAAAGATTTAATTTATTAGTTGAGAAAAATATACTTAAGAATTTTAAAATATATTACAATAAAGAGTTTGTCATTCAAAAATAGGTATAGTTCTAAAACTGCACAAAAAGAAGAGAGATGATAAACAAAAAGATTAAAATTACAGGTATTGTTCAAGGGGTTGGATTTCGTCCTTTTGTTTATAATTTAGCTTTAAAATATGATATAAAAGGTTGGGTTAACAACGATGAAAAAGGAGTAAATATTCTTCTTTCTTCAAGTGAAGAAAATATCCAAAATTTTATAAATGAACTAAAATCAAATCCTCCAATCTTAGCAAGAATTGATTCTATAAATATAGAAGAAATAACTGAAATAAAAGAGTATAAAACCTTTGAAATAATACAAAGTGAAAGCTCAAAAAACAAATCTACTATTATCTCTCCTGATATTGCTATTTGTGATGATTGTATTGAAGATATAAATGATATGTCTAACTTTAGATACAATTATAGTTTAACAAATTGTACAAATTGTGGTCCAAGATATTCAATAATCAAAACAGTTCCTTATGATAGAATAAATACTTCAATGTTTTCTTTTGAATTATGTGAAAAATGCAAAAATGAATATGAAAATCCAATAAACAGAAGATACCATGCTCAACCAATTGCTTGTGAAAACTGTGGTCCAAATGTAGTTTTGTATAATAATAAAAATGAAGTTTTATCTTCAGACATTAATGCTATAAAAGAAATAGCTCAAAAGATTAATAAAGGTAGTATTGTAGCTATTAAAGGAATGGGAGGTTTTCATCTAATTTGTGATGCAAACAATGATAAAGTTGTGGAAAAATTAAGAATAAGAAAAAGCCGATTAAATAAACCTTTTGCTATAATGTTTAAAGATATAAATAGTATTAAAAATTATACAGATTTAACACAAAAAGAAGAAGAACTTTTAAACTCAAAAGAAAAACCAATAGTTCTAGTAAAAAAGAAAAAAAAGTTTAATTTATCACAACTATTAGCTCCAAATATTAATCATCTGGGATGCTTTATAGCTTATACAGCTTTGCATCATTTACTTTTTAGATATTTAGATAATCCAATTGTTGCTACAAGTGCAAATTTAAAAGGTGAACCAATTATCACTTCAAAAGATGAAATTATAGAAAAATTATCAAATGTGGTAGATTTTGTCCTTGATTTTAATAGGGATATTTTAAATGCAAGTGATGATTCAGTTATACAAATTGTAGATAATAATATAACAAAAATTAGAAATGCTAGAGGTTATGCTCCAACAGCATTTAGTTTTGAAAATAAAAGCAAAAAGAAAATACTTTCACTTGGGGCAAATCAAAAATCAACAATTAGTCTATATTTTGAAAATAACTTAATTTTATCACCATATATTGGTGATTTAAACTCTTTAAAATCAATGGAATATTTTGAAAGAACAATAAAGACTTTTAAAAGATTTTATGACTTTGAACCAGAAGTTATAGTTTGCGATAAACATCCAAATTATGAGTCTACAAAATTTGCTTTAAAACTAAAACAAACCAATCCAAATTTAGAGTTGGTTCAAATCCAACATCACTATGCTCACGTATTATCTGTGATGGCTGAATATAAATTAAATAAAGATGTATTAGCATTTATTTTTGATGGAACTGGATATGGTGATGATGGAAATATTTGGGGTGGAGAAGTTTTCGTGGCTTCAAAAACTGAATATAAAAGGGTGAATCATTTTAAATATTTTAAACTTTTAGGTGGTGAAAAAGCTGTTCTTGAGCCCAAAAGACTGGCTCTAAGTCTACTTTTTGATAGTTTTTCTTTGGAAGAAGTGTTAAATCTTGAAATACCATGTGTAAAAGTCTTTAAAGAATCAGAAATAAAAATGTTTCATACAATGTGGCAAAAAGGTTTAAATTCACCGCTTACAAGCTCTGTAGGGCGTTTATTTGATGCTGTTGCATCATTTGCCAATATTCTTCATATTCAAAGCTATGAGGGAGAAACGGGCTTGCAAATAGAACAATATTACGACAAAACAATCACACAAAGTTATGCTTACGAAATAATTGAAGATAAAATTGAACTATCTTTTATGATTAAACAAATGATTTTAGAAAAAGATAAAAAACAAATTTGCTCAAAATTTATAAATACAATAGGGCAGATTATCCTAGATATTTCAAATCTTCATAAAGATTTACCAATAGTTTTAGGTGGAGGAGTTTTTCAAAATAGAACGCTTTTAGAACTTTTGATAAATATGTTTAAAGATCAAAATAGAGAGTTTTATTACAATAAAAATATTCCATTAAATGATGGTGGAATAAGCGTAGGGCAAATTTACCATATAATCTAAGTTTCTAGAAATATTTATATTATATATTTTGTATCTATTAATATATAATTAAAATTATCCAAAATGTAATAAATATATTCTAAAAACCTTTTATATAGTATTATATAGAAAAAATAACTTTTTGAAAATATCCTATAAAAATATAGCTTTAAAAATAGGATATTTTGTTTATTAAATTATACATTATATAAATATTTAATAATATTTATATTTATACAAATAAAATTCAAATTAGCTGATTATAAATAATAGTATGATAGAATCAAATAAAAATTAGGAACTTTTTATGATAAGAACTACTGCTTTAATATCAGATGAAGATGGATATAAAAAATATAATCTATTTGAAATACATGAAAATTTAGAACCAATAATAGCAGATGATTATCTTGATTTTTCTTCTAAGAATTTCAAAAAAGCTGCTTATTGTGAATTGATGTACAAGAAAAACTTTTACGATAAATATGATGAAACAACATACAAAGAAGTTTATGAAAGATATATCAATAATGAGAAGTTTAAAGAAAAAGCAAAATTTATTTATAGTGTTATTGATTATGATAAATATGTAAAATTTGTAGAAGAAAATCAAATCATAGAAAATCCAAATGAACTTATAATTTCATATAGTGTTGTAGATAGTGAAGGTGTAAAAGTACAGATTTATAATATTGGTATTAGTGATATTTCTTTTGTATTTTAGAAAAATATAAAAGGAGATTTTTAATAAAAATCTCCTTTTAGTTTTTTTATTTTTGTAAAGAAAAAAATATCTTATTTTTTATTCTCAATTTTTCCACTTTCTTCTTTTCCAAAAGTTTTTTCTAAGCCAATTATTAATTCTTGAGTTTGTATTTCACTTAATTTAGCTTCTGGATGTGTTGGTAAATAAAACCATGGTGGCATATCACCATTTTTTAACTCTTTGGCTGATTCATCACCTTTATTTTTTTTCTGTACACCCCAAGTAGATACATTAAAATGTTCTCTTCCTTCTTCAACATCAAAAGCTACAAGCCATGAAATAGGAGCTATTTTACTATACCAAGGATAAATAGTTTGATTTGAATGACAATTTGCACAGGCATTGTTAAAAAGTTCTTTTGTTTGTGGTGAATCCCATGTTGGTTCACTTACAATTGGTGGATTAGAGTAAGTTTTCCCATAAGGAATAAACTGGATTACTACGGCTGTGATAATACCACCAATAATTAATTTTCCTACCATTTTTATCTCCTAAATTTTTTATATATACATTATATATGATATATGTCAAGATTGTATTGACAATTAAAATTTTAATAGTCTCATAAAATATATTTTGTTTAAATTCTCATCTATTATTAATAAAAAATCATAAAATAAATAGTTATAATTATTGAAAAAAGGACAAATATGGACAAATATTGTAACAACTCAGTAGCATTTGAATCAACATGTATTCCAAAAACTGTAAATGCATCAATTAGCGTTTTAACACCAAAAGAAGATAAAGATTTTATTGTAAGAAAAGTAACTTTAGCAAAAGATGGTTCTATGCCAAATCATATAAATGAAATTCAACACCAACAATATGTGTTAAAAGGTGAAGCAAAAGTTATGGTTGGAGATGAAGAGTATCATGCAAAAGCTGGAGATTTTATCTATATTCCTGCTGGTGTTGCCCACAAATATGAAGCATGTTATAACAGTGGTTATGAATTTTTATGTATGATAACTACTAAAGAAGACAAAATCACTATGCTTTAGAAAAATATAAATTAAAATAGTGGAGAAGTCTAATTATGCAGGAATCTAATATCAATTCTGTTTGTACTTATTGTGGTACTGGTTGTGATATTACAGCACAAGTTGAAAATAATAAGATTGTTAAAATTTATGCTCAAAATGATGGTTATGTATCTCAAGGTAAGCTTTGTATAAAAGGCGCTCAAGGATATGGATTTGTTGATTCAAATGAAAGAATACGAAATTCAAGGGTAAAAAAATCTTTTATAGAAAAAAATATAGAAGAACTTCCACAAGAGCTAAAAGCTAGAGCTAAAACTCTAAAAGAATTCAATGAACTTTATTTTGAAGCTCCTTATGAGTTTGCTACTTCATTAGCTGCTTGGAAACTAATGGACATAAAAGAAAAATATGGAAGACATGCGTTTTGTGGAATGGGCGGAGCTAGAACTTCATGTGAGAGTTCTTATATGTTCCAAAAATTTGTAAGAGAGGCTATGGATTCTCCACATGTTGATAACTGTGCTAGGGTTTGTCACTCTCCGTCATTAAAGGGAATGAGAACAACTATTGGTGAGGGGGCAGCTACAAATCCTTTTGATGATATTTTTAAAACTGAAAATATAGTTGTAATGGGTTCAAACACAACAGAAGCTCATCCAATAGTTGCAAATAGAATGATAAAAGCAGCACGAGATAAAACAGCAACTTTGTCTGTAATTGATGTAAGACAAACTCAACTTTCAAAATTTGGTGAGCAATTAATCATTCCTTATGAAGCAAATCTTTTGGTTTTAAATATGATGGCTTATGTAATTTTGAGTGAAAAACTTTATAATACAGAATTTATAGATTCAAGATGTACTGGATTTGAAGCATATAAAGAGTCTATTTTAAATGATCCTTATGCAAATCCTGAATTTATGGCACAAGTAAAAGGATATGAGTATTTAGTTGAACAAATTCCTCAGGTTGCAAGACTATATGCTACTAAAAAATCTATGTTTTTTTGGGGATTAGGAATTACTGAACATCTTGATGGAAGTTATGCTGTAATGGCAATTACACATTTAGCAATGATGACTGGAAATATTGGAAAAACTGGAACTGGACTTATGCCACTTCGAGGTCAAAATAATGTTCAAGGTGCATGTGACACTGGATGTTTACCATATTATGGACCTGATTATACAGTTCCTGAAGAAATAGGTTTAATGACTCCTCAATTAATAGATGAAATGATTGCTGGACGTATAAAAGCTATGTATGTAATGGGTGAAGATATTGCTCATATTCATCCAAATCAAAATAAAGTTCATAAAGGTTTAGCTAATTTAGAGTTAATTATTTCAAATGAATTATTTATGAATGAAATTACTAAAATGGCAGATATTATTTTTGGTGTTAAATCAGCTTATGAAAAAACAGGTGTTTATGTAAATGCCATGAGAAGATTACATCTTTCTCAACCTTTAGTAAAAACAGATTTACCTGATGACTGGGAAGTTTTAAGGGATATTGAAAATAAAATCAATGGAGAATTTGAATTCAAAAATAGTGAAGATGTATGGAATGAAGCAAAAGAAGCTGTTGGAAGTAGATTTTCTGGGGCAACTTATCACAAACTTTCAAATAATAGAAATAGAGGAATGCTTTGGCCTATAAAAAAAGAGGATACACCAATTCTTCATGTTGAAGATTTTAGAACAGAAGATGGAAAAGGTACTTTTGCTTATCATCAATATCAATTAAGAGAACAAGTGAAAAAACTTGTAAATAAAGAAGAGTTCGCAAAAAATGAATTTTATTTAACAACTGGAAGAACTATTGTTCAATACAATAATGCAGCTCAAACGCAAAGAAGTGAAGCTTTAAACTCAAAATATGACAAAGATGTAGTTTTAGCTTCAATTGAAGATAAAGACAGAATCGGAAGTGATAATATTATCATGAGAACACAATATGGAGAAACAGCAGTTTTACCTGTTAAGTTTGTAAAAACAATCAAACAAGGAACACTTTTTACAACATTCCATCACGCTGCTTCAAAAGTAAATTATATTTTTGGTGATGAAGCTGATGAGTTAATTATGACAGCAAAGTTTAAGTCTATAAGAGTTGAAGTTGAGTCAATTAAAGATTAAATTTTAAATCAAAATAAACTCGTTAATACGAGTTTATTTTCTTCTATAACTAAATAAATTCATTTACTAGATTTGATAATCTAAGTGGATCTAACGCTCCACTTACTCTTTTTACTTCAACACCATTTTTGAAAACAACCAAAGTCGGAATCGACATAATATGATATTTACTACCTAAAGTTTGTTCAAGCTCCGTATCAACTTTTGCAAAAACTGCTTTTAATGGATATTTCTTTGATGTTTCATTAAATATTGGAGCAAACATTTTACAAGGTCCACACCAAGGCGCCCAAAAATCTACAATTACTGGAATTTCACTATTTACAACAACTTCATCAAAGTTTGCATTTGTTAGATTTATAGGTTTGTTGTCTAAAAGTGACTCTTTACATTTTCCACAATTTGCTTTTAAATAAGAATCTTTTTTTGGAACATTGTTTATGCTTAAACAACTAGGACAAATTACTCTCATATAATTACTCCTTTAAATTTTTTCAATTATATCATTCTATTTTAAAGATTACAAAGTGCTGTAAGATATGCTTGTTCTTGATATTTTTTTAACTCTTTTGGAAATTCTATTTGATTTTTCTTTTCAAAAGTGCTGATACTTTGAGCTGAGATTAAATCAACACTACAAAAAGGATTTAGTTGAATTAATCCTTCAAGTTTAAATGTAACTGCTCCTCCAGAAAAAGTACCTTTTTTTGCTCGTTTTTTTATAAAGACTTTTTCGATTTCATTTTTTTGTAAAAAATCTAAAAATTCATTACAAAATTTTCTAATATCCTCTTGTTTTTCATCATCTTCAAGAACTATTTTTTTTATTTTAATATCTATATAGTCACTATTTTTTAATACAACTAAAATCACATTATTAGCTTTTAATTCAATTCCACAAATATTCATTTTATTCCTTATTTTTTGATAGATAAATGAATTATAGTAAAGAATTTTCTTTTGAATTAATTGTATTGCATTATGTAATAAAATGAAAAATTTAGTAAATTTTTTAGCTCTTTATAACTTTTGGTTAACCATTTTAGCTTAGAATCTAAGTAATAAAATAATTAAATTTCAAGAAATAATAATTATTAAATTTAAAAAAAGGGAGTACATAATGAGTAAAAATAAAATATTAGTTTTAAGTGACCTTAGAGAGTTTACGGAAATCGTAGCTCAAAAAGCTATATATTTAGCAAATAAATATGAAAAAGAGATTGATGTACTTCATGTTGAAGATGAGTCATTTTTAAAATTTTTTAAAGAAAAAACAGAGTGTTCTTTGGATAAAAGCAAAGCTATTTTAAAATCGATTTATAAAGATAAAGCAAACATCTTTTGTAAATGTGGAAATTTTATTGAAATAGTAAAAGAACATATAGAAAAAAATAATATATCAACTGTAATTGTAGGATTTAAAAGAGAAAGAACTTTTTTAGAGGATATTTTTAATGGTTCAAATTTAAGTAACATCATAAGAAAATTAGATATTCCTGTAATTGTAATTAAAACAGAAGATGAACCTAATTATAAAAATATTTTAGTTCCAACAGATTTATCAAAAGCTTCAAAAATAAATATAGAATATTTAGTATCAATATTTCCAGAAGCAAATTTTCATATTGAACATTATTATAAAGCATTTTTTGAAGATAGGGTAAAACTATATGGATTTGATGATGATGAAGCTCATGATTTTGTTGATTTTTATGCAGATGAAGCTCAAAAAGATTTGGATAATTTTATTAAGAGTTTAGAAATCCCAAGTGAAATAAAGATATTTAAAAAAGCTAAAAAATATGTAAATATAAAATCAATGGTTGATGAATCAATTGAATATAAAACAATAGATTTATTAGGTCTTTCAGTGGGCTCAAGTCTTAGTATTTTTTCTTTTGATTTACTTGAAGATTCTAAAAAAGATGTAATTATTTATAAAGTAAAAGGAGATTGATTTATGCCACCTACAACTATACAAATTATTGCAGCAGTAATATTTGCTTTATCAATTATTCATATTTTTTCAACAAAATATTTTGAAAGACTTGCCCACAAAAGCACAAAACATTCAGGACTTTTTCATTTATTAGGAGAAGTTGAAGTTGTATTTGGCGCTTGGGCATTAATTTTAGTTTTAATAATGTTTTCTTTATCTGGGAAAATAGAAACAATTAAATATATAAACGAAAGAAGTTACATTGAAACAATGTTTGTTTTCGTTATTATGGTTATTGCAGCTACTCGTCCAATTTTACAAACAGTTATGCTTTTAGTTAAAAAACTATCTGATATTATTCCTTTCAAAGGTGCAGTTGGATTTTATATAGTTGTTATGGCTTTTGTTCCTATTTTGGGTTCATTTATAACAGAACCAGCTGCTATGACTTTAGCTGCTTTGATTTTATCTGATAAATTATTTTCACAAGAAATATCTAAAAAATTAAAATATATGACATTGGGTGTTCTATTTGTAAATATTTCAATAGGTGGAACTTTAACAAGTTTTGCTGCACCTCCAATTTTGATGGTAGCTGCAACTTGGGATTGGGATAGTTATTTTATGTTTTCACAATTTGGATGGAAAGCAGTAATTGCAATTTTTATTAATACTAGTTTGATGATTACTTTTTTTTACAAAGAGTTAGCATCTTTAAAAATAAAAACTACCGTTTCAGATAGGGAAGAAATACCTTTTGGTATTGTATTTACCCATTTTACTTTTTTGATATTAGTAGTTGTATTTGCACATTATCCTGCAATATTTATGAGTATTTTTTTATTCTTTTTAGGAATAACACATGCTTATCAACAATATCAAGATAGATTAATGTTAAGAGAAGGACTATTAGTAGCTTTTTTCTTAGGTGGATTAGTTGTTTTAGGTGGACAACAACAATGGTGGCTTCAAGATTTAATTGTAAATATGAGTAGTGGTCAAGTCTTCTTTGGTGCGATTGGAGTAGGGGCTTTTACTGATAATGCTGCAATTACTTATTTGGTTTCTTTAGTTGAGGGCTTATCTGATGAATTTAAATATACCTTAGTTGCTGGTGCAGTTACGGGTGGAGGATTAACTATTATTGCCAATGCTCCAAATCCAGCAGGTGCAGCAATTTTAAAAAATCATTTTGAAGATAGTTCGATAGATCCAATATATTTATTTTTAGGAGCAATTCTACCAACAATTATTGCAGGTAGTTGTTTTCTCTTATTATAAAAAAGTTAAAAGGAAAAGTTATAGATGGCATCATATTTATCTAAGTATGCACGAACAAGAAAAAGTTTTATTATTTTTTCAAATTGTATTAATCATTTGGATGCATTTAATCATTTTTACAAAAATAAAATTGAAACTAAAGAGTTTGGTTATATAAGAGTAATAAATGAAAATGATGAGATTAAATTGGATTTGATTCCTGAGGGTGCATATTGTGATTTGGAACAAAAAAAAGATAGAGAAATAGAATATTTTCCATTAGAATCTTCTTTCCAAAATGTTAGATATATTTTGACATCTTCAAGGTTTATTATATTCTCAAATAAAATTAGTTATAAAAAAGTTGCAAATAGATTATTTATGGGATTTATTATCCAAGGGGCAGGGGAAGTTAGTTTTAAAAGTGAAAATGGAAAAGCAACACTTATTTGTTTTGGAGAAGCTAAAGATTTAAATATTAAATCTCGTCCTCAAGATGCAGCTATTTTAAAAGAAGCTCTTGAGATAGAATTTTAGTTCATTTTTTTAATTAAAATATTTATTTTTGAATGTTCAACTAAATAAAAAGCAAAAAAACTAAAAAAACCAGTAGTATGAACTGCTATTAAATCAGGTTCAATATTTTTTGAATCTTTAATAAGATTTTCAACACTTAATTCTGATTCTTTTAGAATAAATTTACTTTTATTTTTAATCTCTAAAGAGTTGTAAAAATCATGTGCTGTTTTTAATAAAGTTTGTTTTGCTTCGTTTTGTGATTCATTTATCTTTTCTTCAAAACTATAAAAATTTAATTTTTTTTCATAAGGTATAGAATAAGCGTAATAAATCTTTATTTTTGCATCAGGAAATAACTTTGATACTTCATTTATGTAATTCTTAGATTCTAAAGATAAATCAGTTGGAATTAAAATATTATCAAAACTAATAGATTTTTTTGACTTGATTATTAAACTAGGAGTATTTAAATTTCTTACAATATCTTTTGTATTAGAACTTTCAAAAAATCTACTAATAAAATCATCCTTTTTACTATATCCAAGTATAACAAGTGAAACCATCAATTTATCAGTATGATATGCAATTTGATCTTCTATATTTCCATTTATACAAAAAAAGTTTTCTTCTATTAAAGTTGGAAAATATTTTTTTAATATTTTAAAACCTTTCTTTTTTGTAAGTTCTTTATCGAGTTTTTCTTCAAGTAATTGATTTTTTATTACATGAATTATATAAAGTTCATTCTCTTTATTTTGAATATATTTCAAAATATTTTCAATAATTTTAAAACTTTTTTGTGAAAAATCCGTTGCAAATAATATTTTATTTTTTCTCATATTATCTCCCTTATTTAAATATAATTTATTTTAGCATAAGATTTTATATATTGATACTGTTTCTTATTATTAAAGCAGTTTAAGATTTTTTCGATATAATCGCCATAATTTACGAAACTTATTAAAAAAGGAAGCCAATGGAATCTATTGAATTATATTTATTAATAGCTGGATTTTTAATATTGCTTAGTGTAATAACAAGCAAATTATCAAGTAGATTTGGCATACCTTCGTTATTTATTTTTTTGGCACTTGGAATGCTAGCTGGTTCTGATGGGATTTTAGGAATACATTTTGACAATGTTGAAATCGCACAAAATATTGGAACTTTAGCTCTTATTTTTATTTTATTTGGAGGAGGTTTAGACACTGCTTGGAAAGCTGTAAGACCTGTATTAAAAGATGGTTTAATACTTGCTACTTTAGGAGTTTTATTAACAGCTTTTATTGTTGCTTTATGTGTATATTATATATTAGATTTTACTTTTTTAGAATCTTTATTATTAAGTGCAATTATATCTTCAACAGATGCAGCAGCAGTTTTTGCAATATTAAGATCAAAAGGTATTTTACTTAAGAAAAAACTTACTCCTTTATTAGAATTAGAATCAGGAAGTAATGATCCAATGGCGATTTTCCTAACAATTGCTATTTTACAAATTTTATTGTTGCCTGAAAGTCCTTCTATGGTAGAGTGGATTTTTAAATTTTTCTTACAATTTCTTATAGGTGGAGCCTTAGGTTTTACTTTTGGATTTTTATTACCAATAATACTAAATAGATTGCATTTAAATTATTATGGACTTTATCCAGTATTTACAATTGGCTGGATTTTATTTCTTTTTGCAGCTTCATCAATGCTTGGAGGAAATGGATTTTTAGCTGTTTATTTAGCAGGAATTGTTGCAAATACAAAAGAATTTGTTCATAAAAAGAATTTAATTGGTTTTCATGATGGTTTATCATGGATTATGCAAATTGCAGTTTTCTTAGCTTTAGGACTTCTTGTTTTCCCTTCACAACTTCCAGATGTTGCTATAAAAGGATTAATTATTTCTTTATGGCTGATGTTTGTAGCAAGACCAATTGGAGTTTTTTTATGTACGATGTTTGGTTCCCATACAATAAAAGATAGATTATTTATCTCTTGGGTTGGATTAAGAGGTGCTGTACCAATTATATTAGCTACTTATCCATATTCATCAAATTTTGAACATTCAAATTTAATTTTTAATATAGTATTTTTTATTGTTTTATTTTCGATATTAATTCAAGGAACAACTTTGCCTTTAATGGCAAAATGGTTAAAGGTTGAACTAAAAACAAGAGAATCAAAAGATGATAATGAAGATGTTGTTGCTTCTCCATTGTTTTATCATACTTTGAAACAATTTTATATTGAAGCTAACTCTCCTGTTATTGGAAAAAGTATAGTAGAATTAAATCTTCCCCAAACTTTTTTAATTCTTTTAATAAAAAGAGATAAAGATTATCTAAAACCAACAGGTTCAACAATTCTTTTGGAAAATGATATGTTATTAATTCAATGTACCAGTGAAAGTAGATATAAAAAGGTTTTAAAAAGATTTAATTCTTTTTAAAACTCCTCTTCTTCATCCTCAACATCACAACAGTAAATACATTTTTCATCAAAAAATGAGTATTCATCATAACAATAAAATTTATGACAACTTTCGCATTTAAAACAATCATGCTCTTTTGATAGAATTTGTTCTAATTTTTCTTCAGTAATATTGTGAGTTTTAGCATACTCTTCAAAAAGTGCGATTACATGTTCATTCTCGTCGTTTTTTAACTCTTTTGATAAATCTTCTAAAGTTTCAATATCCATGTTTTTTCCTTTTTTATAAATTCAAATTTTGTACTATTTTTTTTCTCATATTTGTTATATCAATAATTAATCTATCTTTTACTTCAATAGAAAATGAGTTGTTTTCTTTGAACACTTGAATTAAAACTTTTTCAAATTCTGTTTCATTTAGTTCTTTTGTCTCTTCAATTAATTTAAAAAATAGTAGTTTTATTTTTTCGTATTGATTCTCTTGCATAAATTAAGCCTTTGGTAAAAATGAGTGCGTATTATGTCAAAAAAAAATATAGAAAAAACTAAAAAAAAGGCTGTTATGTTATAATATATAATAATTAAACAAATAAGGCTTTTAAATAATGATTAATCAAGAGATCAAAACACAAAAATTTATAATTAAATATTTCACAGAAATAATGATAAAAGGCTCAACTGCAAAAAGACAGATGATTTCACAAGTGTATAATAATCTAGTAAATCTTTTATCAAAAATTTCAAAAGATATAACTATAAAAAAGTTTTTTGATAAGATAGAAGTAGTATGTCCAATTGAAGTAGTTGATATTGTAAGAATGAAACTTCTTGATACACCAGGAATCCAACAAATACTTGAAGCAATGCAATTTGATAATATGAATACTTTAGATGACATCAAAGTAAAAGTAAATGAAATGATGGCACATGAAATACAAGGTAAATCTTTTGTAGTTAGATGTAAAAGAACAGGAACTCAAGAGTTCAAATCAACTCAAGTTGAACAAACTGTTGGTGGATATATGTTAGCAATGAATGACACAAAAGGTGTTGCTTTAAAAAATGCAGAAGTTACAATAAATATTGAACTTGTATTTGCACAATTAAATATAATTACTTATAAACACATGGGAATGGGTGGATTTCCAATAGGAAGTCAAGGAAGTATTTTATCTCTTATGTCTGGTGGATTTGACTCAACAGTGGCCTCATATTTAACTATGAAAAGAGGAATAAAAACTCACTTTATTTTCTTTAATCTTGGCGGAATTGCACATGAAATTGGTGTAAAACAAGTAGCTTATTATCTATGGAATAAATTTGGAAGTTCTCATCGAGTTCAGTTTATTTCTGTTCCTTTTGATGATGTTGTAACTGAAATATTCAAAAGTGTAAGTGAACCATATATGGGAGTTATGTTAAAAAGACTTATGTTAATAGCTTCTGAAAAAATAGCTGATACTATGAAAATTGATGCTCTTGTAACAGGTGAAAGTGTTGCCCAAGTTTCAAGTCAAACTTTAAGAAACCTAGCTTTAATTGACCAAGCTACAAATAAACTTGTATTAAGACCACTTGCAATGATGAGTAAACCTGATATTATCGAAATTGCAAATAATATTGGAACAAGTAGATTTGCAGAATCAATGCCTGAGTATTGTGGAGTTATTTCAAAAAATCCAGTAACCCATGGAAATTATGACAGAATTGCTAGTGAAGCTAGAAGATTTGATTATACGGTTTTAGATGAAGCTGTAAGAACATCTGTTTTTGTAAATGTAGATGAAATTGCTGAAGATATTGGTGAAATAGGGCAAATGGATGTAGTTAGTGATTTAAATGGTGCAGATTATACAGTTATTGATATTAGACAAAGTGCTGATTGTATAGAAACTTCTGTTGAAACACTAAAAATTCCATTTTACAAATTAAAAAGTGAGTTTAAAAAACTTCCACAAGATAAAACTTATCTGTTTTATTGTGACAAAGGAATTTTAAGTCAACTTCATGCTCAATTTTTAAGAGATAGTGAAAATTATACAAATATTAAAGTTTATAGACCATTATAACAATAATGATAATAACTATTAATTTATAATAAAGAAACTATGTTTTATAATCCTTTTTTAAAAAAGGAGCAGTATGCGTAACACAATAAAACTTATTAGATTGTCTCTAGGAATTATCTTTATATGGTATGGAATGTTAAAGTTCTTTCCTAGTTTAAGTCCAGCAGAAGATTTAGCAATAAAAACTATTGATATTATGTTTTTTGGTTTAATCAGCCCAACATTATCAATAAAACTTTTAGCACTTTTAGAAGTAGGAATTGGAATAGGGTTTCTTTTTGGTTTTTATACAAGAATAGTGACTTTAATTTTTTTAGGACATATGTTGTGTACTTTTGCACCACTATTTTTATTACCTGAGTTGTCATTTACTCATGCACCTTATGCTTTTACCTTGGTTGGTCAATATATAGTTAAAAATATAGTTTTTATTTTAGCTGGAGTATTGATTTATCAAAATGAAGTAGGATCTAAATTTAGATAAATTAAAAGTTCACTATTAAGTTACTTTAATCTTCAAATAATATAATAGAAGCAAGAATTAGAAATATTTATATTTTTAATCATTCAAAATAATTAGGGAAATAAATGAATAAATTTTTATTTATGCTATTTACTTGCTTCTGTTTAAGCACTACTATTATCTATGCAAATCCTTTAATAGATAAAGCCTATCATAGTAAACAAAGCGATGTTCAAGTACAAGGATCAGCAAAAGTTATAAAACTTTTAAGTGATGACAATAATGGAAGTCGTCATCAAAGATTTGTTCTTAAATTATCTTCAAATCTAACAATATTGGTTGCCCATAACATTGATTTATCAAATCGTATAGAAAATCTTAAAGTTGGTGATACTGTTGAATTTTATGGTGAATATGAATGGAATAAAAAAGGTGGAGTTCTTCATTGGACACATCATGATCCAAAAAAGAAGCATAAAGATGGTTGGTTAAAACATAATGGTATAGTATATAATTAAATATAAAAATCTAGAAAATAGGAAAAAAAATGAAGAAAAAAATTCTGATTATTGTTGTATTATTGGCAATTATTGCTGTGGTGCTTTTTGCTTATCAAAGTAAGATAAACAATGAAATTAATAGTAAGATTGATGAGTTAAACAACAATGGATTTATTGTAAAACATCAACAATCAACAAATTATATAAATACAAGTGCAAAAGGTGAAATTGAAGTAGCTTATCCAGATAAAGTGGCTTTTTGGATTTTTAATGGTGTAAAAGATGAAGAATTAAAAAAAGCTATTGAAGAGCAATACAATTCTCTTGCACCAAATGATAAAGAACTATTATTCTCAGGTATAAAGTTTGATTATGATTTTGTATTAGAAAATCTTACAAGTAAAGTTAATACAAATATATATTTAACGCAATTATCAAAAATAGCTATGAATAATCTTGCACAAGAAACAGATAATCAAAGTAGTAAATGGCTTTTAGATTTCTTAAAAGATAAAAAATTACAAGTAAGTGTAAATGAGAAAAAAGAGTATAAAGTAGCTGATATTGATACAATTATTCCAGATGAAAATATAATTATTACAATTAGAGGTTTTCAAGGAAATGAAAAAAATTTAACAATTAATTCATTTAAAATTTCTGATATGAATATGGATAACAGAGGTTTACTTTTAATAAATGAAATTGCAATTAATTATGAAAAAGAAGCAAATAAAGAGAGCTCAAAAACATTAATTAAAAATATTGAATTCCAAGAAAAGAATAATATTTTTAATATTAAAAATTTAGTAATTAATTCAAATTATGAAAAAGATGAAATAAATATAAATACAAAAAGTGAGTTAGGTTTTGAAGAATTAACGACAAAAAGCTTTGATCAAGAAGCTGTAAATCTTAAAAATACATCATTGTCTTTTAATATTAATAATTTACCAATTAAAAAATTAGATGAAATTACTTTATATTTAAAAGATCAAAAATATGAAGAGTATCTTAAATCTTTGGCTCAAAGTGGAATGGTAATAGAATCAAGCGGAAATGCTTCAAATTACGTAATTAATCAACAAAAGATTTTAGATACTTTGAAATTTAATTTAAGTTTTAAATTAAATAAAAATATGGTAGAGAATGAACCAAAAGATCTTACAGATATATTTGAAGATGCAAAATTAACAGTTGATTTAGATGCTTTAACTGCACAAAATGCAAAAGCTTTATTAGATTTAAAACAAAACTCAAATATTAGTTTTTTAGATGTTGATAATAATCTAAAAAGATTTGAAGCAGTTCTGAAAAATGATGGTTTATATATAAATAATCAAAGAATTTTAGAAAAAAATGAGTTGGCAATCCCCTCAAAAGATAATACTTTTCAAGAAGAAGTAATTACTGAAAATACAACTGATGATTTAACAACAAAAAAAATATCACAAAAGAGTTTAACTTACAATTACAAGTTATTAAATGACAATCTTTTGGAGCTTAATATAAAATATACTCCTGATATGAAAGTTGTTTCAAGTGGTGGAATTTCTGTTTCATTCCCTCAATTTACAGATGCAAAAAGAATTATTAAAAACACAACAACAAGCTTTGAAATAATAAATTTTTATGATGCTGGAAGTCAAATTTGGAATGGTGGTTTAGAACAAAATATTGTTTCTTCATATTTATTAGCCGAAGGTTGGGATAATAATTGGATGGATGGAAAAGATAAAGAACTTACTTTAATAATTGATGTAAAAGATTTAGAAACTTTAGAGATATATTTAAGAGCAGGTGCTTTAAATGAAAAAGATGCCTTAGAAAAACCATCTGAAATAGTTCCTCAAACAGGAGAATTTGATCAACAGAATTATCCAGTAGAAATTTTAGAAATACCTATATTTAGAGTGAGATAATGAAAGAAAAAATATATCTAATTCCAGGGCTTATGACTGATAATAGGCTTTGGAGTAGATTCATTCCTTTATTACAAGATGCGTATGAGCTTGTTCATGTTCCAATTCCCCATAGTGAAGATTTTGATGAAATAATTGATATTTTATTCAACTTTTTTACTGAAGAAAAAATAAACCTTCTAGGATTCTCTCTAGGAGGTTATATCGCCTCATATTTTGCAATCACTTACCCAAACAGAGTTAATAGACTTTTTACTGTCGCAGCAACTCCTGGAAACTCAACAGAAGCAGAAATTGAAAGAAGAAAAGAAAAATTTGTTGTTATTGAAAAAGAGGGTTTTGCTGGATTAACTTATGAAAAAGCAAAATCACTGCTTGAAGAAAAAAATCAAAACGACGATGAATTAATCAAAATAATTCAAGATATGTTTATGGATTTGGGAAAAGAAACTTTTATTTCTCAACTTACAAGCACTTTTTATAGAAAAGATTTATTTGAAGATTTAATAAATTTAGATATTCCAATTTGGTTTTTTTATAGTATTAATGACAGACTTTTAAACAAAGAAGCAATCAAAAAACTGCTTTTAGATACTCATAATATGAATGTTATCTCAAGAGTTGGAACAAGTCATAATATTCCTTTAGAAGAGCCACAACTTTTGAGTATTCATATTAGAGATTGGATGAAAGCCTAAAATAAAAATTTAAAGGGAGTATATATAAAATGAAACTAAAAATATATCAAATTGATGCTTTTACAGACACAGTATTCAAAGGAAATTACGCAGCAGTTATAATTCTTAAAGAGTGGTTATCCACTGAGTTAATGCAACAAATAGCAACAGAAAATAATCTATCAGAAACAGCTTTTGTATTTAAAAATACTCAAAATATTTATGAAATAAGATGGTTTTCTCCAATAACTGAAATTGATTTTTGTGGACATGCAACACTTGCCGCTGCTTTTGTAATATTTAAAGAAAATGTAGTTTTAGAAAAAATAATTTTTACAGCAAAAGCTGTTGGAGATTTGAGTGTTGAAAAATTAGATTCTGATTATATTCAAATGAGTTTTCCAAACAGAAAACCAAAAGTTGTAGATTCTATTCCACAAGAGTTATTAAATGGTTTATCAATAACTCCCAAAGAAGTTTTACTTAACCAACAAGCATATTTTGCTATTTTTTCTAAAGAAGAAGATGTTTATTCTGTAAAAACAAATTTAAATGAGTTGAAAAAACTTGCACCTTATGATGTAGTTGTTACTTCAAAATCAACTGAATATGATTTTATTTCTCGATATTTTTGGCCAGCAAATGGAGGTGAAGAAGATCCAGTTACTGGTTCTATTCATACCGGACTTGCACCATATTGGGCGGAGAAATTAAATAAAAATGAATTAATAGCTCACCAAGCCTCAAAAAGAGGTGGTTTATTAAAATGTAAAGTTTTAGAGGATAAAGTAATTATTTTAGGTCAAGCAGTTTTATATCTTGAAGGATATATTACTATTTAAAACACAAATAAAAATAGATAAATAAAAATTCCCATAATTGAACTAATAGTTAAAGCTATAAAAATAGCTTTTCCTATTTTTTTATGTTTTTTTGCATCAAGTAGATTGTTTTTATAATTTTTATATGAAGAAATAAACAAAAATAACCAACCACCAACAGCTGCAATTGCTATTAAAATATGAATAGTTAAGAAAATAAGCATAAAATCAAAAGAGATATTACTATATTTTGAATACTCTAAAAAACCACCTGAAATTCTAATTCCAATTTCAAAAATAACTACGATTGTAAGCGTTGTTCCTAAAATAATAGCTTGAGAAATAAAGTGTTTTTTGTACTCTTTTTTAACTGCAAAATAGATACTAAAAGCTAATAAAAAAGGCAAAATTGCAAAATAAACAGTTGCTAAGTCTAAATAAAAAGGTGCAGATGTTCCTAAAAAACCTGTTGAAAATATCATTTAGTTTAGCTTTTTAGGAGGATTTTTCATAATGATTTTTTCAATCAAAATAAATCCAAAAGGGATTAATGAATAAACAAAAAGTTGAAAAGTTAAATATTTCCATTTATATTTATTTGAAACCATAATCAACGCAATAAAAAATAGTATAAATAAAATTCCATGAATCATTCCAGCAAATTTTACAGCTATAGCAAAACCAGCAAGATATTTAAGTGGCATCGCAATAAATACTAATATTAGATATGAAACTCCTTCAATAAATGAGATAAGTCTAAATCTTGTAAAAGTGTCATTTAACATAAATCTTCCTTTAAAATAAAGGTTTTAGTATATAGAAGTTTTGTTTATGAAAAGTTAATATAAAACTATCTTTATGTCAAAGCACATATTTTGAACTATTTAAACTTAATAGTATGATTCTTTAATAACATTCCCGTACAAACCGTTCCTTCAATTACTTTGCCATTTTTTTTAGCAGTAAATCCTGTACTTAGACTATCGTCTTTTGAACATTCAAAAAAATTATAACCAGTCATCGTTATATCAGTATAACCTTCTTTTTTTAAAAATTTTTCGGCATTTTCTTTATCTGTACAAGCAGAAAATAAGATTATTGATAATGCAATCAACACTAATTTAGTTTTCATTTTTACACCTTTATATAATTTAAAATAACCAAGAAAAACACCTATATACTCAATAGTATATCATAACCGTATTGTATGCTTAAATTTAAAAAAATACAAGACAAAAAGATGATAATTGGTCAATAATTTAATTAAATAATTTTTTTTAAGCCATTTTATAAGAATTTCGGAGTCAAAATAGATGAATTATAAAAATATATAAGGTTATTTAAGAAAATATATTTAATAAAGATTTTTGTGTTACAATCCGCGAATGAAAAACATAATATTAACTACACTAAACGCTAGATATTCTCACACTTCATTGGGTTTGAGATATTTAATAGCAAATTTAAAAGAATTAAAAGAACAAACAGAAATTTTGGAGTTTGTAATAAACTCTTCAATCCAAACAATAGCAGAACAAATACTTGAAAAAAAACCAAAAATCATAGGAATTGCTACATATATTTGGAATGCTTTTGATGTTGGAGAACTTGTAAAAACAATCAAAAAAGTATCACCTGAAACTATCGTTGTTTTAGGTGGTCCTGAGGTTAGTTATACACCTTTAAGAGTAAATTTTGATATGGCAGATTATATCATTTGTGGAGAAGGGGAAGTTAGTTTTTATAACCTTTGTAAAGAATTACTTGATGGAACTTGCACACAGCCACGAACTATAACTTCACCAAAAGTTGATTTAGAAAATATCGTTTTACCATACGATGATTACACAGATTTTGATATAAAAAATAGACATATTTATGTGGAAAATGCTCGTGGTTGTCCCTTTGAATGTGAGTTTTGTCTTTCATCAATTGAGACAAAAATGAGATATTTAGATATTGATGTTTTTTTAGCTGAAATTGAGAAATTGTGGGTTAGAGGTGCTAGAAGTTTTAAATTTATAGATAGAACTTTTAATATCAAAATCTCTTATGCAAAAGCTATTTTGAATTACTTTTTAGCAAAAGAAGAAGAATATTTTTTACACTTTGAAGTTATTCCTGATAATTTCCCTGAAGAGTTAAGGGATTTAATAAAACAGTTTAAAAAAGGTTGTTTACAACTTGAAGTTGGTATTCAAACTTTAAATTTAGATGTGGCAAAAGAGATTCATAGAAATCTAAAAATAGATAAAATCAAAGATAATCTAAGCTTTTTATCTCAAGAAACGCACGCTCATATGCATATAGATTTAATTATTGGGCTTCCAAGTGAAACAATAGAGAGTTTTGGAAAAAATCTAAACCAACTTTATACTCTTTCAACTGGTGAAATTCAAGTTGGAATTTTGAAAAAACTATCAGGAACAACACTTGCTCGACATGACAAAATTTATGGAATGGTTTACAATGATTCACCACCTTATGATATTTTGAAAAATGATTTGATTAGTTTTTCACTTATGCAAGAGATGAAAAGATTTGCTAGATTTTGGGATATTGTTTACAATAGTGGAAATTTTCAAAAAACTACAACTTTACTTTTTGAAGATGGAAAAGTTTTTGAAAACTTCTTTGATTTAAGTAAGTGGTTATATAAAAGAAGTGAATCAACTTATAAGATTTCTCTTGATAGAATGGCGGAATTTTTATTTGAATATATGAGCACAAAATATGAAAAAGAGTTATTAGCAAATACTATTTTAGAAGATGTTATGAAAGTAGGAGGGCGAAAAATACCACCATTCTTGAAAAAAATAATTCCTTCAAATTATGATTTTGCTCAAAAAGAAGTATCAAAAGCAAATAAAAGACAATTAGTAAGACAGGATTAAAATGAATAAAATAATTGTAAGTAAAATTTTTTCTATATTAACAATTTTTTCAACGGCATCATTTGCTTTAGATGTTGATAAACATTTAGAGTTATCTTATGTACAAACAAGTGGAAATACAAATACAACTACTTTTTCTTCAAAACTTGAAGGTACAGCAGGACTTAGTGATACACAAAGTGTAAGAGCAAAGGGAAGTATTTTATATAATGAAAATGATAATAGTACTTCTGCAAATAAATATAATTTAGAATTAGACTACAATCATATGATAAATAAAAAATTATATGCCAATATGGGTATAAATTATTTAAAAGATGAATTGTCAGATTATGATTATAGGTTAAATATAGGTCCTGGACTTGGATATAAAATACTTGAAGATGAAATTCAAACTATTGATATTCAAGGCGGTTTGGATTACGCTTATGATAAATATAATGATGGTTTAAAAGATAACTATTTAGCTGGTAGAGGTGAGTTAAATTATAAATATAGATTTTCTGAAAATGTTGAATTTAAACAAATGATAAGTTATTTATCTTCTTTTGAAGATGGTAAAAAATATTTTGCAGTAAGTGATTCTGCAATTGGAGTAAAAATGACACATAATCTTTCTTTAGGTGTTAGTTATAATATGGATTATACCAATAAGACTGAAAAAGAGAAACTTGATACAAAGTTTTTAACTTCTTTGATTGTGGATTTTTAAATCTTTTTAGCTAAGATAATCCTATGAATTTTAATAAGATTATCTTTTCCTTACTTATGCTTTATATTCTAGCTGATATGATTAAGACTTACTTTTTTAAATAGTTTTGAAAAAATGGGAACTATTTTAACTGTTATAAATCCTACAAGTATTCCAATAATTATTTCACTTAAAAATCCGCCCATTGGAACAGTTTTTATTGTTTCATCAAAAGATTTTAACATGTGAGTTTCATGTACTATTATTCCACCACCAACAGCTAACATAGCGATAGTCCCCACTAAACCAATGGTTTTTATAATATAAGGCATTGATTTTACAAATCCATTTCCAATTGTTTGTAAAACTAAACTTCTTTTTTCTTGTAAATAAAAACCTATATCATCAAGTTTGATGATTAAAGCCACAATTCCATACACAAAAACTGTTGTTAAAATTCCAACTAAAACTAAAACAGAAATTTTTGTTATAAAATCTGTATTTGCAATTAAACTAAGAGTTATTACAATAATTTCAAAAGATAAAATGAAATCTGTTTTAATTGCGCCTTTAACTTTTTCATTTTCTAATTTTTCGGTTGAAAGCTCTTTTATAGTCTCTTTTTCATCAGCAATTTCGTGGTGAGCTCCAAGTTTTTCTAAAACACTTTCCACACCTTCATAAGCTAAATAAATTCCTCCTAAAATTAATACTGGAGAAATTAACCAAGGAACTAAATAACTCATTAATAAAACAACTGGAATAATAATAAATTTATTTTTGAAACTTCCCTTTGCAATTTTATAAACTATTGGAAGTTCTCTTAATGCAGCATTTCTTTTTGCTTCTAAAATGGCTGTTTGTCTAATTCTTTCTAATTCATCTAAAATCTCTTTTTGAGATTTTTCATCTAATAATTCAACATTTTGTTTAAATTCATCAACAGTTTTTGCTTTATTTAATTCATTTTTTAAAATATCAGATGTTGTTTCATTTGTAAAATTTGCAATTGCAGCTAAATCATCAACAACAAGACCCGAAGATTTAACACTAGCAAGTTTTGTATAAGTTGCAATATCATCAAAAAGTAATCCAACGTCATCAAGTGAAGTAGCCATTGTTTTTGTGGCAGCAGCCATAGTTTTCCCAGCTAATGAACTAACATCATCTGCTAAAACTGATAAATATCCTAAAATTCCTGCCATTAATTATTCCTAAATAAATTTTTTTTGTTATTTTATCATAAATAAAACTTTGGGCTTATTTACTTAAGTTTATAATCTGATAATCTAACAAATCTAAAACCTTTTTGTTTTAGCTCTTTTATTGCTGTTATTGTTCCATCAGCCGTTTGTGATTCAGGGTGATTCATGTGAATGATTACAATTTCGCCGTTTTTAGCCTTTAGAAAAGCACTTTCTACTTTTTCTTTACTAAAAGTAGCTCCCGCATCTCCTAAAATAGAAAATCCAATTACTTGATGATTTAGTTTATTTGCAATTTTTACTGCAACTTCATCATAATATGCTGTTCCTGATCTAAAATAAACGGGTCTTTTATGTGTGATTTGTTCAATTTTTCTAGCATTTAATTCTATTTCATCCACAAACTCTTCTATATTTTTTGAACCATCTAAACCATAAATAGATTTTCCATTAACTGATGCTGGTTTATGTTCAAGTCCATGATTTGCTATTTCAAACAAAGGATTTGAAGCTAAAGTTTTAAATGTATTTAGATTTTTATCTATCCATCTAGCATTTATAAATAGAGTTGCTGGAACTTTTTCTTGTTTTAAAAAATTGATTAACTCTTCATCATAACCCATTCCTAGAGGACTTCCACAAGCATCCATAGTAAGAGCAATTACCTTTTCATTTGTATCAAGTTTTGTTTTTACGCCAGTTACGTTTTCTCCCCATTGTTTTGGGGTTTGATTTTCAAAAGCCTTTGCTATATTTTTTCTAAATGATTCATACTCTTTTTTGGAACTACTTTGTTGTTCACCAAAATAGTTATCACTTGCAGTTTTTGCACAAGCTGTAAAAGTAAGAGTAAAAAGTAAAGACAAGATAATTGATTGCTTCATGGATTTTCCTAATAACAAAATAGATATAATAAATAATACTATATAGAAATTTTTAAAAGAAGTTGTTTAATGGAAGAAAAAAATAGAGTTTTTGATGTAATTGTAATTGGTGGTGGAGCTGCTGGAATAATGGCAAGTATTAGTGCAGCAAAAGAGAATAAAAGTGTTTTATTACTAGAAAAATTACCAAAAATTGCAGCAAAACTAAAAGCCACAGGTGGAGGAAAATGTAATCTAACAAATACTTTATCAAGTGATGAATTTATGGCAAAATTTGGTAAAAATGGCAGATTTCTAAGTTATGCAATAGAGGCTTTTAATGCCAAAGATTTAAGAGATTTTTTTGCTAACATTGGAGTTGAAACAATTGCCCGAGATGGTTTTAGAGTATTTCCCCTTGAGCATAGTTCAAGCATTATTTTAAAAGCTTTAGATGATGAGTTGGAAAAACAAGGTGTAATCGTAGAGTGTAATGTAAATATAAATGAGATTAAAAAAGATGAAATATTCACAATTTCTAGTGAAGAAAAAACTTATCAAGCAAAAAATATCATCATAGCAACGGGAGGTTTAGGTTATCCAACACTTGGTGCAACTGGAGATGGATATGATTTTGCTAAAAGTTTTGGACATGAAATAACTTCTTTACATCCAGCGATGATGCCATTATTTACAAAAGAAAAAAACTTCGCTTCTTGTAAAGCTGATACTATTGCAAAAGCTATTTTAAAAGTTGATATTCCAAAATACAAAAATCTGAAATTAATAGGAGATTTAATTTTCACAAAAGAGGGGATTAGAGGACCAGTTGTTTTAGATTTTGCTCGAGAATTAACTCCAATTTTAGCAAAATACAATGAAGTTCCTTTGTTGATTAGTTTCCTAAAAGGAAAAAATGAAGAACAAATTTATACTCACATAAAAAATGAAATAACAAAAAATCCAACAAATACAGTTTTACAAAATTTAGAAACTTTATTAGCTTCAAGTGTAGCTCAAGAGATTTGCAATATTTGCCAAATAAATCCCGAAGAAAAGTTCAAAAATATAGATGGAATAAAAAGAGAAAAACTAATAAAAACTTTAGCATGGACACCACTAACTGTTATTGGACATGAAGGATTTAAAAATGCCATGATAACAAGAGGTGGAGTTGAACTCAAAGAGATTGATTCAAAAACTATGCAAAGTAAATTAATAGATGGTTTATATTTTTGTGGAGAAGTTGTAAATATAGATGGACCTTGTGGTGGATATAATCTTCAATGGTCTTTTTCTAGTGGATATTTGGCTGGAAAAACAGCTAGTTTATAAAATATTTTAGAAATTATGAATACTTATTCATACAATGGTTATAATTATAAAAAGCTATCAAAAGAGAGGTTTTATTTTGAATGATATTAAAATTAAAAATTATCAAATCTTTTTGTTTATTTTTCTCTTCTTTTCGAGTTCAAATCTTTTTGCTTTAGATAAATTAGAGTCTATTCCTTTTGTTTTAACTCAAGATGAAAAAAAATGGATTGAAAGCCATCCTATAATAAAAGTAGGTGTTGATAAAGATTATGCTCCTTATGAATGGCTTGAAAATGATGAATATAAGGGTGTAGCTATTGATTATATGAAACGAATTGAAAAAATTGTTGGGATAGAATTTCAGATAGTTAAAAATAAATCTTGGAATGAAATCATAGAAATGGCGAAGAATGGCGAAATTGATATGATTACAAGTATTGTACAAACTTCTGAGAGATCAAAATATCTTGATTTTACCGAATTCTATAGAAAGAGTCCAGTAATTATAATTGATAGGGGAAATAATGGTTTTATTGGTGGATTAAAATATCTAAATAATAAAAAAGTTTCTGTTGAAAGAAATTATTTTATGGAAGAGATTTTAAGACAAAATTATCCAAATATAAAATTACAAATAGTTGATAGTACAAAAAAAGCTTTAGAATTAGCAAACTCAGGGCAAGTTGATGCTTATGTTGGAGATTTAGGACTTTCTGATTATGCAATCAAAAAAAACAATTTTTCTAATTTACGTTTTTCAGGTCAAACTGAATATTTTAGTAATCAAGGTTTTGCAGTTACAAAAAACAATCAAGAACTTCTAAGTATTTTAAATAAAGCTGTAAAATCTTTACCAGCAGATGAAATAGAAAATATGTTTAATTATTGGCTAAATGTGGAAAGAGGAGTAAATATAAAAACAATAGTAATTTATGCTATTGGAGTAATATTTATTTTATTGATTATAATTTATTGGGTTTATAGACTAAGAAGTGAAATTACACAACGCAAAATTATAGAAAATAAACTAAAAGAGAGTGAATCACATTATCGACAATTAACTGAAGATGTAAATGATGTAATTTGGAAAGTAGATACTAATTTTATAATTACTTATATAAGTCCATCAGATGAACGATTTAGAGGATACAAAGCAAGTGAAGTAATAGGAAATAGTGTTTTTGAATTATTTACAGATGAAAGTGTTCTTCTTCTTAAAGAAAAAATAAAAGAAAGATTAGAATTGTCGTCAAAAGGCAATAAATTGCCTCTTTTGACAATAGAACTTCAACATAAATGTAAAGATGGAACTATAATTTGGGGAGAGATATTGTCAAAACAAGAACTTGATGCCAAAGGAAATATTATTGGTTATCACGGAATTACAAGGGAAATCACAAAACGTAGGGAACTGCAAGAAAAAATAGAGCAATTAGCATATTGTGATACCCTTACAAAATTGCCAAATCGTCGTTCTTTAGATGATAAAATGAGTTATATCATGTCCCAAAGTGATCGAAGTAAAAAATATTGTGCATTAGTTTTTCTTGATTTGGATAATTTTAAACCATTAAATGATACTTATGGACATAATGTTGGTGATTTATTACTGATTGAAGTTGCCAATAGACTGAAAAATAGTATTAGAAAACTTGATGCAGTTGCAAGAATTGGTGGCGATGAGTTTGTAATAATTCTTGATGAATTTGATGAGGATAAAGAATTATCAAAAGAAAATATTTTTAAAGTAGTTGAAAAAATAAGGATTTATTTAGCCCAACCATATAAGTTCAATATTATAAATGAACAGAAAGAAAATATAGATATTGAGCATTATTGTACCGCTAGTATTGGTATTTGTATGTTAAAGGAGAACAAGAGAGTTCTATAAATATTTTTAAATGTGCAGATTCAGCTATGTATGAAGCTAAAGAGTTAGGAAGAAATAGAATTAAATTTTATGAATAATATGGTAAATATTATAGGCAAGTTTTAAAAACTTGCCCATTCGTCATCATCTTTACTATTTGAAGAGATTACTTTAGTATCACTTTTTGTATTTGAAATTGGGTTTTTAGCAGAAGTTTGAGTTTTACCTAAAGCTTTAGTTGGAGCTGATTTATTTTCTAAAATTTTTGCTGTAACTTCATTTTTTCCTATAAACTCTTTTGCATTTGCATTTGAAACAACTAATTTTGCAATAGTATCTGTTTGAACTGCAACTTCATAAGTTTGTGAAGCGATTATTGCATTTTGTTGAGTTTGTTGATCAAGTGCGCTAATTGCGTCATTTATTTGCTCAATTCCAGCTAATTGTTCTTTACTTGAACCTTCAATATTTTTTATAAGTTCAATAGTTTGTGAAATATTTTCATTTAACATTTTGTAACCACTAATCATATCTTCTGATATTTTTTTACCTTGGTCAGCTTTTTTTGTAGCAGTTTCAACTAGCATTTTTATCTCTTTAGCTGCTTCTGCACTTCGTGATGCTAGATTTCTTACTTCTGCTGCAACAACGGCAAAACCACGACCAGCTTCACCAGCAGTTGCTGCTTCTACTGCTGCGTTTAAAGAAAGAATATTTGTTTGGAATGCTATTTGATCAATTACTGTAATTGCATCATTTATTGCATTTACTTCTTTATCTATTTCATTCATTGCATCTGTTGTTTGATTTGCTAATTTTTCACCTTTTGATGCTGAATCAGTTACACTTGAAGCTAACTGAGACATTTTAACGATGTTATTTGTATTGTTTGAAATATTACTTGAAATCTCTTCAACAGCTGCTGCTGTTTCTTCTAATGCTGCTGCTGCTTCATTTGAATTTCTATTTAAAGTATCAACATTTTTAAGTAAAATTGCACTACTTGCATCAAGAGTTAATCCATTTGATTTATTTTCTACAAGCATTTCATTGATAATATCTGCTAGATTATTTAATCCTACTGTTACACCGCTGTTACAGCCTTTTACTCTATGTGTAAAATCAAGACTTGCAAATCTTTCAAGGGCAAAACTTATATCATTAATGTTTGTACAAACTCTTAATTGAAGACTTAATAACATATCATTGATATGATGTCTTAACTCTTCTAAACTCTGAGTTTCAGTTTTATTATCCAGTCTTTTACTTAAATATCCCTCTTTAACTGTTAAAACAATTCCATTTATTTCTTCTAAAAATCTATTATCAGAATCTATTGAACTTTTTGTTTTAATGATATTTTGATTTACTACTTTTGCCATACTACCAAATTCATCTTGATTAGCATCATCTAACATTTCTACTGTTGTTGATTCTTTGTTTATATAACCAAAGAAGCTCAATAAACCTTTTTGGAAATGATTTATTGCTGTTGTTAATTGATTTGATAAAATAAATGAGAAAGCAACAAAAAAGATAATTGCAAGAATTGCTATAGTAATTAAAACTGTGTTCATAGTACTTGTAGCATTTTCTCTCATTGTAATAGTATTTTCATTTATATGAGTTAATTGTTTTTCAAGTTCTAATCCAATTGCAGTCATTTGTTTTATTAAAGCTAATATTTCAGGAGTCTCTTTTTCTATTCCACTTTTATAATCATTTATTCTTTTTGATGAAAATTCATCAAAACTTTTTATATAGTTTTTTGATTGTTTTACGATTTCATCGGATAAACTAATATTTTCTTGAGAGGTAAATTTAGATTTTAATTCCAAAACATACTTATTAAGGTTATCAAAATCATCCCTAACAGTTTTTGCTTTTGCCTCATCGGGGCTTCTTAAAAATTGATAAACAGAAATTCTTCCTTTTAAAACTTGTTGAATGAATAAATCAGTCTGCACAGCAGCACTTGTTTGCTCTTTTGCAACATTATTGAAGTAAGTAAATATCAATGCGGATACTATTATAATACAGATAAAAGCTAAAGGTAAAAGTAAGAGTTTTATTTTAGTAGAGGTATTTTTGAGCAAATTTAATCCTTTTTTAAGAAATGATAATGAATATTACTAACTATAAACAAAACTTTAGCTTAAATTAAATAACTTTATACTTGAGTTCTAAGTTTGTAAATAACATTTTCTGTTCTAAAAATATATAAGAAATATGATAATTTATATAGTCATAATTGCTTAATCATTATAATCAATAAAAATTTTAGGAGAAAAAATGAAAAAAATTATGTTTTTGCTTTTTGCTACGCTTTATGCTAATGCCCATTTTCTGACATTTATGTCAAATACAGACAATGTATCAAATCCAAAACAAACAAAAGTTGATTTAGATATATCTTTTATTCATCCTTTCGAACAAACTGGAATGATTATGGAAAAACCAGAAGTTTTTGTAAATTCTAAAAATAACAAATTAAATCTAACCCAAACTACAAAATTAGACCACAAAGCTTGGAGTAGTTCTTATGATATAAAAGCTCCTGGGGTTTATAAGTTTTTTGTACAGCCTCAACCATATTTTGAACCAGCAGAAGAAAAATTTATCTCTCATGTTCCAAAATTGATTGTTAGCTCTTTTGGGCTTGAAGATGGTTGGGATGAACCTTTAGGTTTAAAATATGAGATTATTCCTATGACTAAACCTTTTGCTTTATATTCTGGAAATCTATTTCAAGGAAAAGTTTTGCACGATGGAAAACCAGCAGCTAATACAGAAGTTGAAGTAGAACTTTATAATGAATTTGGGCTAAAAGCTCCAAGTGATGCTCATATAACTCAAGTTGTAAAAACAGATGAAAATGGTGTTTTTTCATTTGTTATGAACCACAAAGGTTGGTGGGGATTTGCAGCTTTAATCGAAGAGGGTGAATTAAAACATAGTGATGGAAAAATGTATCCAATTGAAAATGGTGCTTTAATTTGGGTAAAGGCTTACTAATATGCATATAGCTGATGGTGTTTTAACTCCTGAAATTACAGCTGTTATAACAGCTGTTTCAGCTATTGCTTTTTATAAAGCAATTAAAACAATAAAAGAGGATGAAATACCATTAACTGCCGTTGCTAGTGCTATGTTTTTTATAGCTTCATTTATTCATGTTCCTTTTGGAGTTACTCAAATACATCTTATACTTTTGGGTGTAATTGGGATATTTCTAGGTTTTAGCAGTTTCATAGCTATTTTAATTGCTTTGATTTTACAAGCTTTACTTTTAGGATATGGTGGTGTTGTTTCTATTGGGGTTAATCTTTTTATTATGGCAGCACCAGCTGTGATTGTTTATTATATAAATAAAACAGAAATATTTCTAAAAATAAATGAGAAAATCAGATTTTTTTTAATAGGATTTTTAGGAGCATTTTTTGCAACTTTGTTTTTAGTAGCTATTTTATATTTCTCAAAAGCGCAGTATGAATGGGCGGCTTATAGTATATTTGGAGTTAATATATTTACTATGGTAATTGAAGGCTTTGTAAGTATGTTTTTACTTATGTTTATCAAAAAGACCTATCCTAAGATTTTAAAAGGGTTGATTTGAAAAAGGTATTTTTATTTTTACTAATAGCTACTTCTTTATTTGCTCACAAAATAAATTTATTTGTAACAAATGAAGAAAATGGCGTAAATATTTACTCATATTTTGCAAGTGGAAATCCATGTATAAACTGTAAATTGATTATTAAAAATGGTGAAAATGTAGTTTTAGAAGATAAGCTAGACGTTAATGGAAAATATCTTTATAGTTCAAAATATAAGGATATTCAAGTTACAATAGACGCATCAGGTGGACATATTGCAAAACAAGATATTGTAGTTGAAAATATAAAAAATGAATCACTACAAACTCACCTAAAAGAAGAAAAAGAAAATGAACATATAAAAATCTTAATTTCATTGGTTTTAATAGGATTGATTTTTTATGTGTTAAAAATAGTAAAAAGGAAAAAACAATAATATATGAATAACGAAGCTATAAAACTTATTGTTTCTTTACTTTTCTCTCTTTTTATAGCTTTTAGTTCTTTGGAGTATTTTTATATATTGCCTATATTATTGGTTTTATTTTATGAGCAAAAAAACTTAATAAAGATATTTAAAAAACTATTTTTATTAAATTTTTTTATTTTAACTTTGGTTTTATTTGTAGCTTTTCAAGACCACAAAATGGCAATTGAGCTGTTTTTTAGGACAAATCTAATCTTACTTTTTAATATCACCATTTTTTACAAATCAAAGGGGTATGATATTGTAAGGGGATTTAATACTTTAAAAGTTTCGCCTAAATTTATCTCTATTTTTTATTTTACGATTTGTTTGATTGAGTATTTACTAAAAGAGTTTAAAAATATTAAAACAAGTTTAAAATCACGAGGTTTCAAAGCCCAAACTTCTATGTTTGTTTATCAAACCTTTGGTAATATTTTTGCTATGATGTTTATAAAAGCCATAAAAAAATCAGAAGATATGAGGCTTAGTATGATTGCAAGAGGTTTTAATTCACAAATATTTTTACTTGAAACAAACAAGGTTTCCATAAAAGATATTTTAGTTCTATTTTGTGTGGGAATTATTATTTTAATAAAGGTTTATATATGAGTTGTTCACTAAATCTAAGAGCCATTTCATACAAAAATGAAGATAAAGATATTTTCAACGACATATCTTTGAATTTAGGACATGAAGAAAAAATAGCAATCGTAGGTTCAAATGGAAGCGGTAAAAGCACACTTCTAAAAATCATCGCAGGATTAATAAATCCAAGTTCTGGTTATATAGAAGTTTTTCACGAAAAAATGAATAACTTAAAAGATTTTTCAAAATATAGAAGTGATATAGGATATTTACCCCAAGATGTAACAAATCACTTTTTATGCCCAACAGTTATAGAAGATGTGATTTTTTCACTAAGAGCAAAAGGAGTTTCAAAAAATGAAGCTTTAATACAAGGTGAAGAGATTTTAAAAGAACTCAAAATAACTCACCTAAAAGATAGAGTGATTTTTGATTTAAGTGGAGGTGAACAAAAAATTGTAGCTCTCGCAGGACTTCTAATCCTAAAACCAAAAATTCTACTTTTAGATGAACCCACAAATGCCCTAGATGAAGAGAGTGAAAAACGAATAGTAGAAATCCTAAACTCAATCAAAAAATCAATGATTATAGTATCTCACCATAAAAGTTTTATAAATAATTTAACAAATAAAATTTATAAATTGGATTCAAAAGGTTTAGAATTATCAATTTAATTTTTTTTATTGTGATAAAATCAATAAAAAATAAAATTAGGAAAAAAATGAAAATAATAGAAATTAAACATTATATTTTTATGGTTTTAGGTTCATTATCTTTATCTTTTGGAACAGTTACCTTTCTTTCTCCAAATCAAATAATAACTGGTGGAGGAGTTGGTATTTCTTTATTGTTACATAGTTTATTTCCTTCTATTACTTTAGGTATTTTTATGGCAATAGTTAGCGTACCTTTTTTGATTTTATCTTATATCTATTTTGGAAAATATTATCTATTCAAAACTTTTTTAGTAGTTATTCTTTTATCAACTTTTACAGATCTTTTTAAAGAAATTTTGCATTTAAAAGCTATTACAAACGATATTTTATTAGCTGCAATTTTTGGTGGAATTTTTATAGGTTTAGGTGTTGGATTGATAATCAAAGGAAGAGCTTCGACTGGAAGTACTTCAGTCGTAGGCGAAATAGTTGCTAAAAAAACAAAATTCAAAGCAGCAGAAGTTTTATTAGCTATTGATGCTGTTATTATGTTTATGTCTGTTTTTGTTTATAATGATATTAATAAATCACTTTATAGTATGCTTAGTGTATATGTTGGAATAAGGGTTATAGATATAATATTAACAGGAAGACCATCTAAAAAAATTGTAAATATTGTTTCAAATAATGTAGAAGTTTTAAAACAACAAATTAGAGAAAGAATAGAAGAACATGGAACAATTTTAACTGGTGTTGGACTTCATCAAAATCAAAATAAAACTATAATTTATGTTACAGTTGATGCAAGTAAGATTGAACTTTTAAAAGATTTAATAAGAAAATATGATCCAGATGCATTTATGATTATAACTGAAGCTTCTGAATTTTTAGGAAGAGGGAATTAAAAAATATTTATATTTTTTTAATCCATAGTAATTTAATTAACAAAAAGTTGTATAATAACCCAACTAATTATATTGGCTATATATTAGTTAAAAAATGGAGTTATCAAAATGAAAAATATTTTTCTAGTTTTGTTATTTATGTTTGGTAGTTTATTTGCAACTACTGAAAATAAAGTTCCCACAGTTGTTCCTGTTTCTTGGATAAAAGAAAATCTTAACAATCCAAATTTAGTTATTGTTGATTTAAGAGAAAAAAGCGAATATGACAAAGGTCATATAAAAGGTGCTGTAAATATGCCAGGATTAGAAAGTCTTTTTGAAAAAGATACTTGGATGATACCAAAGCTTGATTTTTTAAAAGAGCTATTTAGTAATGCTGGAATTAATCAAGATAGTTTAGTTGTAGCTTATGATAATGGGGATTTTTTCTGGGCTGCTCGATTGTATTGGATACTTGAAGTTTTTGGACATAATAATGTAGGTTTATCTAAATATGCCTATGGAAAATATATTCAAGATAATCTTCCTACAACAACAGAACAAACAAAAGTAACAAAAAAAGAGTTTATTCCAAGGGTTGATAATAATCAAATAGAGACAAAACTAAGCACTTTATTGGCAATTGGTAAAAAAAATATAATAGACGGAAGAGAAAAATCTCATTATGAAGGAAAAGACTCAATAGCAAAAAGATTTGGTCATATTCCAACTGCTCAAAATTATGCCTGTACAAATAATTTTCAAGTTTCAAAAGATGGAAACTATATGAAAGAGTTTGATGAACTTGAAAAAGTATATAAAGATTTAGATAAAAATAAAGAAATAGTTCTTTATTGCCAAGGTGGAGCAGAATCTGCATTAAACTATATAGTATTAAAAAAGTTAGGGTTTAAAGCTTCTGTTTATGATGGCTCTTGGAAAGAATGGGGAAATGACAACAATGTACCTGTGGAAAATCCATCAAAAACTCATTAATTGGAGTTTTCTTGAAGTATAAAGGTTCCATAAAAAGAAGATTAATAATCATCATAATGTCTGTAACTTTAATTACAAGTTTTACAGGATATGCAACATTTTTATATTGGTATATGAATAATCAGCAAAATAAAACTGTTGAATTAGCCCAAACTGTAGGGCTAGTTTTGGGTCAAGATATTGTAAAATTAGTTTTATTAAATGATGTTTCCTTTGCTTCTGATATTACTTCAAAACTCAAATCATTTTCTACTTTAGAATCAATGGTTTTATATAAACTTGATGAAAAACCAGTTTTTCAATACAGTAAAGATAATAAGAGTTTTATTGTAGAAAAACTTCCTTCAAATAAAGAGATTAAATATATTTTAAATTCAAATCTTTTGAAACTATATATAAATGCAAATTATCAAGATACACATTTGGGTTTTATTGAATTAAACTTCAAAATAGATACCATAATAAATGTAATAAAAAAAGATATTAAAGCCTTAATTATAATCTTGTTTTTTATGTTTATTGTTTCATATATTTTGGCTCATCTTTGTGCAAAAGATTTTACAAATCCTATTTTGAATTTGGTGAAATTTTTGGAAAAAATCGATTTAGTTGATTTTATAGATAAAAGAGTTATATCAAATCAAAAAAATGAATTTGGAAAGTTATATGATGAAGTTAATTTGATGCTTGATAGGATGGAGAGTTCTTATGAAGCCCAAAAAATAGCAGCAGTTGCCTTTGAAACTCAAAGTGGAATGACGATTACTGATAAAAACCAAAGAATTCTAAAAGTTAATAAAGCTTTTGAAAAAATTACAGGATATACACAAGAAGAAGTTATTGGTAAAACACCAGCTTTATTAAAATCTGGATTACATGATAGGGAGTTTTATTTTAATCTATATAAAACTTTGCAAAAAGATGGTATTTGGATAGGAGAAATCAAAAATAAACATAAAAATGGCAATATTTATAACGAACATTTGATAATTCAATCTGTACTTGATTCTAATAATGAACCAATATATTATGTAGCTTCCTTTTTAGATATAACAAAACAAAAGCTCACAGAAGAAAAATTGACTCAAAGGGAAAAACTTCTTATTCAACAGTCAAAAATGGCTCAAATGGGAGAAATGCTTGAAAATATTGCCCATCAATGGAGACAGCCACTTTCTGTGATTACCACATCTGCAACAGGACTTAAAGTACAACAAGAATTTAGTGTTTTAACAAATGAAGAATTAATAGAGTCTTTAGATTCTATTGTGAAAGCAGCTGTTCATCTATCCGTTACAATCGATGATTTTAGGAATTTTTATAAAAATGATAAAGAAAAAAAATCTTTTAATCTAAGAGTTGCAGTTGAAAAATCACTTACACTTCTTAGTTCTAAATTCAAAAATCAAGAAATAGAAATAAAAATTGAAGTAGAAGATATTGAAATATATGGTTTTGAAAATGAACTTATTCAAGTTTTTATAAATATTTTAAATAATGCAAAAGATGAATTAGTAAAACAAGATAATCAAAATAGATTGATATATATCTTTGCTAAAAAAGAAAAAGAAAATATTAGTATTTCATTTCAAGATAATGCAGGTGGTATAAAAAAAGAGTTGTTAGCGCATATTTTTGAAAATCATTTTACAACAAAAGAGCAAGAAGATGGCACAGGAATTGGATTATATATGTCAAAATTAATTATTGATAAAATAAATGGAGAAATAAAAGCTTCAAACGAAATGATAATTTACAATAATAAAACTTATGAAGGAGCAAAGTTTAATATAACTATTCCTTTGGATTAAGTCATAAAATAGAGATTTTTTAAAATCTTTGTTTGTTCATCTTTTGAGTAATTAAATCTAAATTCCGATTCTTTTAAGTAGTAAAAAAAGTTATCTTCTTCAACACCTTTGTATTTTTTGAGATTATCTTCTAAAAACTTCCAAAATTTATTTAAATTTGTTTGATGAGAGTTTAAAGAGTGGATTTTATTCCAATTTAGATATTGAATAAAACCATCTTCAATATCAAAAGCTCGTTTTCCGATTTTTGGCATCAAAAGTGTATATACTTTTTCATTTGAATAAAATCCCATGATATTTATAGCTTCACTTAGAGATTTTTTCTTTTTCTTTTTTTCTCGCTCTTTTATGTAATAAAACTCTTCATACTCGTTGTAATCATGAATTGAATTATTGTATTCATTTTCTAAAAAAAGAGCTATTTTTTTTCTAAATACATCAAATCTATCTTTTATTGTTTTATAGTTTACTTCCAATTCTTTTGAAACTTCAAGGGCATTTTTATTTTCGCAAAATTGAATGATGATTAAATCATCTTTTTGAAGTTTTTTTAAAGAATATTTTTTTGCACAAGTTTTACATTTGATGTAATCATTAGCTAAAGTATAAAAAGTAGTGTTGTTGCAGTTTTGACAAATCATGGGGTATTTTATCATCTTATAAGTTAAAGGAGTAATAATTGCATATAAAGATGATTAAGAGAGTATACTCTACAATAAACTAATAAAAGGCATATAATGAAAATTGCAATTCCAGTAAAAGACGAAAATTTAACATTCTTTAGTAATGCAGGACATACTCCAAAATTCGCAATTTATGATTTAACAGGTTCAGGAATGTTCAGATCATTTAAATTAGATTCAGTAATAACAAATCCAAGAACTGATATAGACCACGACCATGCAGAAGAAGACCATGCTTGTGAGCACGGACACGATGATGAAGAACATATTGCAGAACACAATAAAATGGGTATGGCTTTAAGTGAATGCAGTTATATCGTTGTTAAAAAAGCTTGTAAAAATACAGCAAACTCATTTACTTCACAAGGTATAAAACTTGTTAAATACAATGGTGAAGCACTAGATGTAAATACAATTTTAAAAGAGACTTCTGCTTCGTTTAAATAAATTTTGTTCCAAAAATATATAACTGCAAATTAAAATTATAGGACATTTAGACTTTTTGAGTTAAACTATTTAAAATGAATAATTATTCACAAAAATAGTTTAAAACAAAAAGGAAATAATATGTGTAAAGATTGCGGTTGTGTAATAGCAGGACAAGAAAATCACCATCATCACCACGATGAACATGAGCATGGAATTGTTCATGAACATGACCATCCACATGATAATACAACTTGGAGTACAACACACCAAGCAGCTCACGAAACACTTCATCATAACCCACAATTAAACGATGCAAAAACAATTTCTGTAATCAAAAAAATACTTGATAAAAATGACCATGAAGCATCTCACAATAGAGCTCATTTTGACCAACACAAAGTTTTAGGAATAAATCTTATGTCAAGCCCAGGAAGTGGGAAAACTACACTTTTAGAAAATCTAGTTGATATGGTAGATTTTAAATTTGCAGTTGTAGAAGGTGATTTAGAAACTTCAAGGGATGCCGATAGATTAAAAGCCAAAGGAATAAATGCAGTTCAAATACAAACAGGAAGTGCATGTCACTTAGATGCATTTATGGTTCACAAAGGTTTACATGATATTAAGTTAGCTGATATTGATGTTTGTTTTATTGAAAATGTAGGAAATCTAGTATGTCCAGCTTCTTATGATGTGGGAACTCACTTAAATATTGTTCTTGTTTCAGTTCCTGAAGGGGAAGATAAGATTGCAAAATATCCAGTTATGTTTAGATGTGCTGATTTAATCCTTATTACTAAAACAGATTTACTTCCATACTTTGAATATGATATTGAAAAAGAGAAGATGGAAGCTAGAAAACTAAAACCAAATGTGGATATTTTAGAAGTAAATATCAAAGATAAACAATCACTTCAAAATGTAATTGATTGGATTAATTTCAAAAGAAAGATGAGATAGAAAATATGTGTTTATCAATACCTTCAAAAATAAAAAGCATAGACACTGAAATGAATACTTGTGTTGTTGACACAATGGGAGTTGAAAGAAGTGCTAGTTTAGATTTAATAGACCAAGATGTAGTGATTGGAGATTATGTTTTAATTCATATTGGTTTTGCTATGAATAAGATTGACGAAGTTGATGCTTTGGAGTCTCTAAAAGTCTATGCTGAGATAATAGAAAAGATGGAAGAACAAGATAGATTAGAAGCAATTGAGCAATCTGATAATTGCCCAAATAGATAACACATGGAAAAAGAATTACAACTAAAAGATTTATATGATGGTTTTAGAGATGCAAAAACTATAAAAGCATTTAAACAAATCATTGATGAAGACCTAAAAGATTATGATGGAATCATAAATATTATGGAAGTGTGTGGAGGACATACACACACTATTATGAAGTATGGAATACCACAATTAATAAATAAAAAAATAAACTTCATACATGGACCAGGTTGTCCTGTTTGTGTAATGCCAAAAGAGAGAATTGATAGTGCTTATGCTTTAAGCTTACAAGAGAATGTAATACTTGTAACTCTAGGAGATATGATAAAAGTTCCAGGAAGTAATGGAAGTTTACAAAATGCAAGAAGCCAAGGTGCAGATGTAAGATTTGTTTATTCTCCAATGGAGTGTATAAAAATAGCAAATGAAAATCCAAATAAAACAGTAGTCTTTTTTGCAATAGGATTTGAAACTACAACTCCAATGACTTGTGCATTACTTGAACAAGTAATAAAACACAATATTACAAATATACTTTTTCATATAAACCACATTACAGTTCCAGAAGTTATGCAAGTATTAGTGCAAAGTAGTGATTGTAAAATAGATGCTTTTTTAGGCCCATCACATGTTAGTATCATAAGTGGAAGTAAAATTTACGAAGAATTCCCAAGAGATTATAACAAACCAGTAGTTGTGGCAGGTTTTGAACCAGTTGATGTGATGCAATCAATCTCTATGATAGTAAAACAGTTCAAAGAAAAAAGAAGTGACCTAGAAGTAGAGTACAAACGACTTGTTTCATATGAGGGAAATTTAAAAGCCCAAGACTTAATAAATAAATACTTCAAAAAAGTTCCTTTTAAATTTAGAGGAATTGGAACAGTTGAAAATAGTGGATATGAACTAAAAGACGAGTATGACAAATACAATGCAAAAATAGTATATAAAGAAATCTTACCTACAAAAGAAGTAAAAGATAACAAAGCTTGTAGATGTCCAGATATTCTAAAAGGAATAGCAAAACCACACGACTGTAAAATCTTTGGAACTGTATGTACTCCAACAAATCCTATTGGTTCTTGTATGGTGAGCTCAGAGGGTGCATGTAGTGCTTATTATAAATATGGTAATCTTTTATAAAACGTAAGGCTTAAATTATGAAAAAGATTGCATTTATTGGCGTTGGAGTTATGGGTAAATCAATGGTTTTAAATCTAATGAAAAAAGGGTTTGAAGTAAGTGTTTATGCAAGGAATAAACAAAAGATTGAGGATATATTAAAATCTGGTGCAATTTTTTGTGACACTATAGAATCTTGTGTACAAAACAAAGATGCAGTTATTACAATAGTTGCTTATCCAAAAGATGTTGAAGAAGTATACTTATCTCAAAAAGGTATTTTAAATAGTGCTAATAAAAATACTTATTTAATAGATATGACAACAACAAGTCCAAACTTAATAATTGATATATATAACAAAGCAAAAGAAAAAGGATTAAAGTTTTTAGATGCTCCCGTTTCAGGTGGAGATATTGGAGCAAAAAATGCAATTTTATCTATAATGGTTGGTGGTAAAGAAGAAGATTTTAATGCTTGTAAAGATATTTTTGAAGCCTTAGGTACAACAGTTATCTATGAGGGAAAATCAGGAAGCGGACAACACACAAAAATGGCAAACCAAATAGCAATCGCTGGAATCATGGCAGGAATTAGTGAAGCTATTACTTATGGAAAAGAAGTTGGATTAGACATTGAAACTATGTTGAAAAGTATTAGTAATGGTTCTGCATCAAGTTTTCATATGACAAATACAGCTCCAAAAATGAATCAAAGAGATTTTGAAGCAGGTTTTTATATAAAACACATGGTAAAAGATTTAAAAATAGCAAATGAAGAAGTCCCAACTCTAAAAGTTTTAAAAGATGTATTAGAAATGTATGAAACCTTAGAAAAAAATAGCGATGGAGACTTGGGAACACAAGCTATTTGTAAATATTACGAGTAAAAAATAAAAGAAAGAATAAGTGTAATCTATAATGTCAAATATAATATATGAATATGAAGAGATAAGTGAAAAAGAATATGAAAAATTAAGAAAACATATTATAGATAATTCATCTCTTCATAAATATTTTAAACTTGATTGGAAAACATTAAAAGCTAGACAATATTGTGGAATCTTAAATTTTGATAATCAAGATTTTTATATCTTGCCAAAAATTGCAAATCATAATGATAAACAAAATCTAAATATATTTATCTATATGTTAATGTATGCTTATAATATAAATTTATCAAATGAACAAATAGCCTCTTGCCAAAATCAAGAGCACTCTATATTAGAAGTTTTTGTTCAAATGTTTGCATCAAATCTTTTAAATGAATTAAAAAAAGGTATATACAAAGAGTATATTACTATGCAAGATAATCTTCCAGTTTTAAAAGGAAAATATCTAATAAATGAAAATTTAAAATACAACTTCACAAAAAATAAAATCTATTGTGAATATGATGAATTTAGTCCAAATAATAGTCTAAATCAATTTTTTCTATATGCAATAAAATATCTTCAAAAATTTGTAAAAGATAAAAAGCTTTTAAAACAGTGCGAACTAATATTTGATGAGGTTGAATATAAGTCAGTAGATATAAATAAATTAGATAGGATTCATTTTAGTAGATTAAATCAAAGATTCAAAACTAGCTTTGAAATAGCTATTTTACTTTTGAAACAATCAATTCCACTGTTTAGTCAAGATAAAAAATCATTCGCTTTTTTGTTTGATATGAATATATTGTTTGAGAAGTTTATAGCTAGACTTGTAAAAGAGTTAGATGATAATGCAAAAATACAAAATCAAGATAATTTCAATGATTTGACATTAAAGCCAGATATAATACTAAAAAAACAAATAATAGATACAAAATATAAAAAAATCAAATCAATAGAAGATATAAAACAAAGTGATAAACTCCAAGCTTTTGCTTATGGTGTAAATTATGGAGTTGATAATGTAATGCTTTTGTATCCTAGACATTTGGATGATATAAAATATGATTTAGTTTTAGGAAGATATGATAAAAAAGTTGAGTTAAAAATAAGAAGTATTGATTTGAATTTTATGGGAAATGATTATAAAGAGTATATTGATGAAATTAGAAAAAGAGTGGAGATTTTAAATGGATAGAAAAGAATTATTTAGAGAATGGTTAAAAAATAATGGAATGTCAGCAAGTGTTCAAAGTAATTATCCTTTATATATTGATGAATATATTCCAGCTATTTTAAAAGGCATAAATTTAGAGGTTAATAGTTTATTTGAAATAACAGATTTGAAAAAATTAGAAGATATTTTAAATAAAATACAGATAGATTTAAAAGAAATTAATCTAGAAAAAAGTAGTTTTCCATCAGCTTCATTAAAAAAATATATAGAATATATTAAATCATCATATAAAATTAGTAAAGACGAAAAATACAATATGAAAACAAAAAATATAATGCTTTATGGTGCACCTGGGGTTGGGAAAACTCATAATTATAAAAGATTAATTACTATGATAGAAGATGGTAATGATGAAAAAACTATTTTTGATACTATCTCTAAAAATGAGATTACAAATGATTTTGATAATTCTATTTTTGAAGATATAAAAAAAGAAAAAAGAATAGAGTTTGTAACTTTTCATCAAAGTTATTCTTATGAAGATTTTATTGAAGGTTTTAGACCAAATGAAGAGGGAAAATTAGAATTAGAAGATGGTATTTTAAAAAAAACATCTCAAGATGCAGAAGTAAATTTAAAAAAAAGTGAAATTGATATAGAAAAAGAGAATATAAATCTAGATGAATTAATATTAAAGTTTACTAATTATGTTCAAGATAGTTTAGATAATGATAAAGAGTTTTCATTAGAAAAAAAAGTTACTGTTGAAGGTATAAATAACAAAAATGCTTTTTTACTAGGTGGTTCAATTAAATCAGCTCAAAGATTGACACCCGATATTATAAAAAGAGATTATGAAGATTTTAAAGATGGATATATAGCAAAATATGAAGATGTAAAACCAACAAGAGAATCAAAAAGTACATATCATGGAAATGCAAGATACTATTTTATGTTATATAAAAAGATTTATGAATTTGAGAAAAGTTTGAATATTAATGAAATAAAACAAGAAAAAGAAAATTTAAAAAACTTCTATATAGTAATAGACGAAATAAACAGAGGAAATATCTCTAAAATCTTTGGGGAACTTATCACGCTTATAGAAGAAGATAAAAGAGGAAAAAAAGAGTATGAGGTAACATTACCATATTCTAAAAAGCCTTTTTTAATTCCTGAAAATCTTTATATCATTGCTACTATGAACTCAACTGATAAATCTATTGCAACTATTGATATAGCTTTGAGAAGAAGATTTACATTTTTAAAAATGAAGCCAAATTTAGATTTAGTTCCAGAAATTGCAAAAGTATTATTTGAAAAGATAAATGAACATATTTCAAAAACTATAAATGAAGATTATAAACTAGGGCATAGTTACTTTATGAATATAGTAGATGATAAAGATTTAGAGTTTGTGAAAAAATACAAAATCCAACCATTACTTGAAGAGTATTTTTATGGTGATGAAGAAAACTATAAAAAAGCAATAGCAATCTTAAATATAAAAGAAGATAACCAATGAATATAGAACAAATAGAACAACGAATCCAAAAATTCTCAGACGATAGAAACTGGGAAAGTTTTCATAATCCAAAAAATCTAGTTATGGCATTAACAGGTGAAGTAGGAGAACTAAATGAAATATTTCAATGGCTAAATTTTGAAGAGTCTTTAAATCTACCTGATGATGTATTAGAGCATACAAAAGAAGAAGTTGCAGACGTGGCTATTTATCTTCTTAGACTTTGTATGAAACTTGACATTAACCTTGAAGATGCCATTATGAATAAAATGACTAAGAACGAAAAGAAATATCCAGTTGAAACATCTCAAGGTGGAAGTAAAAAATATTCTAAGAGTAGGGAAGATAAATAAATGACAAAAACAATAACACTAGCCCATGGAAATGGTGGAGCTGAAAACAATGAGCTTATAAACAAAGTATTTTATAATGCTTTTAAAAATGAGATATTAGAGAAAAGTGAAGATGCAGCTGTTATTCAAAATGGAACATTAGCTTTTAGTACGGATTCATTTACAGTTAGTCCTTTGTTTTTTAGTGGAGCAGATATTGGAAAATTAGCCATTTGTGGAACTTGCAATGACTTAGCCATGATGGGAGCGAAACCAAAATATCTTACTTGCTCAGTTATCATTGAAGAGGGATTTGAAGTAGAACAACTTGAAAGAATTGTAGCTTCTATGAAAAAAGAGCTTGAAGTAAATGGAGCTATTGTTGTAAGTGGAGATACAAAGGTAGTTCCCAAAGGTGCTGTTGATAAAATCTTCATAAACACTACAGGAATTGGAGAAATCTTATACAAAGACATTAGCTCAAACAATATAACTACAGAAGATGTAATTCTAGTAAATAGAGACATTGGAGCTCACGGAGCTACTATTTTTGCTGCACGTGAGGGAATGGATATGAATTCAGAGCTTAAAAGTGATTGTAACTCTTTATATCCACAAGTGAAAGCTTTGATTGATGCAGGTATTAAAATAACAGCTTTAAGAGATGCCACAAGAGGTGGAGTTAGTGCTGTTTTAAATGAATGGGCAAAACAATCAAATGTTTGTATAGAAGTAGAAGAAGAAAAAATTCCAGTATGTGATGAGGTAAAAGGAATTTGTGAAATGTTAGGTTTTGAAGCAACAAATCTTGCAAATGAGGGAACTTTTGTTCTTGCAATTCCACAAGAATTTGCAGCTAAAGCTATTGAAGTTTTACAAACATTTCCAGAAGCTTCAAAGGCTTGTATTATTGGAAAGGTAACTAAACAATATTCTCAAAAAGTAATACTAAATAGTTCTTGGGGAACAAAAAGATTTTTAGATACACCAACTGGTGAACTTCTTCCAAGGATTTGTTAATGCACGAATATTCAATAGTTCAATCTTTATTAGAAAGTTGTGAAGAACACGCTCGAACAAATGACGCAAAAAAAGTTACAAAAGTAGTAGTGAAAATTGGAGTTTTAAGTGGAGTTGAACCCGATTTACTTCAAACTGCTTTTGATACTTTTAAAGAACAAACAGTCTGTCATGATGCAGTTTTTTTGATAAATCATCAAAAAGTGGTCATTGAGTGTTTTGATTGTAATACAACTTCAACTTTGGAAAAACATGAGTTCTCATGTCCAAAATGCCAAAGTGTAAATATCAAAGTAATTGATGGCGAAGATATGTATCTTATGAGTTTAGAGTTAGAATAAAATCTATATAAAAAGTTATTTTTTAAAAATTAAACAACAAAGTATTTATTTTTCCTTAAAGTTATGATATTATTTTTCTTATAGAAGCTAATTTAAAGGCTTTAGAATGAAAAAAATAACTTTGGAAAGATTACTTTATAAAAATTATTTGAAAACTTCTCTTGTATCAATATTTTTGATTGAGCTGTTTTTAGTATTTTTTTATTTTATAATTCATAAAAACATGATTAATAAAAGTTCTGAATTTTTATTAAATGATGTTGAAAATTCAATCTCTTTAATTATAGAAAATCACTCACAAACTGTGGATGAAGAGTCTATAAAAACTCAATCTTTAGAACATTTACTTAATCATTTTATTAAAATCAAGTTACCATATAAAGGTAAAATTCTTATCATTAATAATTTTGGAGAAATATTATTTATAGATGAAAATATAAAAGAATTATTAGATATTCATACAAATAAATCAAATATATTAAATCATCAAAATTTAAAAATTGTGAATTATTTTAAAGAAATAATGAAAGAGAAAAATCTTAATAAAATACTATTAAATGAAAAAAAATATATTTTATTCTCAAAAAGAATTCAAATGAACTCCTTATATGTTGTAGCTTTTATAGATGAAAATAATATTTTAAATAAAATTAATGATTTAGAAGAATATTATGAAAAATTAGCTTATATCGTCATATTTTCTGTATTGATTTTTTATATAATGTTTTTCTTTTATCTTTCTTTTAAAGCAAAAGATTTTGTAGATAGAATAAATGAACCTTTGTTAAATATAATTGAATTTACTAAAAATTTAGGAATAAAAAAAGATATAAAAAATCTTGAATCTTGTGGAATTTTTGAAATAGATAGATTAAGTTCTAATTTTAATAATATGATTATTGAATTAGATATGCGTACAAACAGACTTATTTTAGAAGAAACAAAAAGAATATATCAAGAAAAATTAGCAAATACAGATCCTTTGACAGGTGCGTATAATAGAAGATATTTAAATGAATTTTCTTATGAATATCTAAAAATTGTAAAAAGAGAAAATAAAGATTTATCTTTGTTATTACTTGATTTAGATGATTTTAAAAATATTAATGATACTTTTGGACATGAAATAGGGGATATTGTAATAAAACAATTGGTTGAGATATCAAAAAGTAGTATAAGAGAGAGTGATTTGATTATTAGATTTGGTGGAGATGAATTTATAATTTTATTACCTAATACAAATATCCAAAGTGCAAGATTTGTTGCAAATAAAATCATTAATAAAATAACTGAATATAACAAAAATAAAGAGTTCAATTTTTCAATAAGTGTTGGAATTTCACATTATCAAATAGGAGATAATTCAATAGATAATATAATTTTAAGAGCAGATAAATCTTTGTATAAAGCCAAAAAAATAGGAAAGAATTGCGTTGTTTGAGGAAATAATAATATTTATTCATTTATTGATTGTTAACCAATCTTTATTAGAATAATAACATATACAAATAGGAAATATAAGATGTTATTAATGAAATTACAAGCAAAAGAGAAGTTTTCTTTTTTACAATTAGCTCACTATTTAGCAAGAGTTGATAATAAATATGGACAAAAAGAGGAAGAAATCATTTTAGAATATTGTTCAGAAATGGGAATTGAAAATGTGGATTCTTTTGATTTTGAAAATTTTAGTTTAGAAAATATATTAAAAGATTTTAAATCTGAATCTAGCAAAAGAATTGTAATTTTAGAATTAATGATTTTAATTCACATTGACCACTCTTTTAATTTAAATGAGAAAAAATTAATACAAAGAATTTCAGAAAGCTTTGGAATAGATATAGATGATGTAAATGATTATTCTCAATGGGGAAAATCAGTTGCGATGTTATATGAAGTTGCCAAAATATTTGTAAATGAGAGAAAAATATAGTAATAAGCATAATTTAAATTCTAATACTAGGAATTTTTAGATAAAATGGTTACATGGAAATAATAGAAACATTAAATAGTAAAATTGATAAATTAATTCACGATTATGATAAGTTAAGATTGGAAAATTTAGCACTGCAACAAGAGTTAGATGCCTTAAAAAACGAAAACGATGAATTAGTAAGAAATAATCAAGATATGTTTCTCCGAATTGATAGCACATTAACATTAATAAAGGTACGAAATAGTGAATAAAGAAGTAACGTTTCATATAAATAATATGGCTTATACTATAAATGTTGATGAAAATATATATAAAGAACTTTCTAAATATTTAAATTTAGAAAAAAATAATGACACTAGAGATTTACTAGCAGCTTACATAAGGTTGTCTCAAGAATACAATGTTTTTAAAAAAGATATTGAAGATATTACAAATAAACTTTCAAGGTTTTGAAAATTAAAAGTTTTTCTTTAATAGAAATTATAGTTGTTATTCTTCTAATAGCTATTATTACATCTTTTGCTATTCCAAAATTTACAAATATGAACTATAATGCAAATATCTCAACTTTAAAATCTCAAATATCTTTAATTCAAAATGGAATAGTGAAAAATAAAAATAAAAATATTTTACTTTCAAATAATCAAGAAATAACTACTTTAGATGATGCAACTTTGAATAGTAGTGGAGAAAAGCTTTTTTCAAAAATAATAGATTTTTCAATAATCTCAACAAATAATTCAAAAAAAGAATCTGGAATGTGGGCAAAAATATCAAATAATTCTTATGATTTTTATCTTTCAAGTGACAAAAATATTTCATTTTCCTTTGATGATGGAAAATTTTTATGTAAAAGTAGTGTTGAATTATGCAAAGAGATTGAATAATGTTTTATTATGAACTAGCCCTTTTAAAATCACCTTTAAATAATCTTACTTTTCAAAGTGAAGAAAAAATAGAAATAGGTTTTAAAGTAAAAGTAAAACTCCAACAAAGAAAAAATTTAGATGAAGCAGTTGTAATAAAAGAAGTAGAAAAACCGACTTTTAAATGTACAAATATTTCTGAAATTACAAATGAATATTTTGATGAAAAAATGCTTTTAGTAGCTACTTTTGTATCTTTATATTATGTTTGTTCTTTAGGGGAAGCCTTAAGCGTTTATAATCCTTTTGATAAAAATATAACTCTTATTTTAGATGAAAAAAGATTTGATACCAAAATAGCTTTATCACCACAACAAGAAAAAGCAAAAAGATTTTTAGATGAAAAAAAACAGGCTTTACTTTTTGCAAATACAGGTGCTGGAAAAACAGAAGTTTATATAAAAATTATAGAAGAACAGTTAAATCAAAATAAACAAGCAATTTTGCTTATGCCTGAGATCTCACTAACACCACAAATGGAAAAAAGACTTGAAAAGGTTTTTGATAAAAGCGTAGCTATTTGGCACTCAAAAATCACAAAAAAGAAAAAAGATGAGATTCTAAAAGGTTTACAAGAAGGAAATATCAAACTAATTGCAGGAGCAAGGTCAGCTTTATTTTTACCATACTCAAATTTAGGTGTGATTGTAGTTGATGAAGAGCATGATGATTCTTACAAAAGTGATTCAAAACCTAGATTAAATACAAAAGATTTATCTATTTATATGGCTAAAAAGTTTGATATTCAACTTGTTTTAGGAAGTGCAACGGTTTCAACAAGTTCTTTTTATAAAATTCCATTTTTTAGGCTTGATGAAACTTATCATCAAACTAAAAAAACTTATAGTTTTGAAGATAGTGATGCAAATTTATCAATAAAAGTTGTAGATAAAATAGCAAAAACTATAAATGAAGGAAATCAAGTAATTGTATTTTTACCTACACGAGCAAATTTTAAATATCAGATTTGTACAACTTGTGGAAAATCAGTTGAATGTCCTTATTGTTCAGTTTCTATGAGTTTACATAAAAATGATTTAGCTTTAAAATGTCATTATTGTGGATATGCTCAGAAAATTCCAGAAACTTGTCCTTCTTGTCATAGTGGAATAATTCACAATTTACGAGTTGGAACTGCTCAAATTGAAGAGGAATTAAAAGCCTTATTTTCTCAAAAAGTAATCAAAAGATTTGACCGTGACCAAATAAAAACAAATACCCAATTAAAAACAGTTTTAAATGAGTTTAATAAAGGTGAAATTGATATTTTAGTTGGAACTCAAATGCTTTCAAAAGGGCATGATTATCACAATGTAAAACTTGCTGTTGTTTTAGGAATAGATTCAGTTTTAAATATGAATTCATATAAATCAAGGGAAAAAGCACTTTCTTTACTTATTCAAATATCAGGAAGAAGTGGAAGAAGTGGCGAGGGTGAAGTAATAATTCAAACTAAAAATGAAGAATTTTTTAATCACTATTTGAATGAATCAAATTATAAAGAGTTTTTAGAAAGTGAATTAGAGTTTAGAAAAGAGCTTTATCCTCCATTTTTAAAGATGGCAAAAGTAACTTTTTCCCATACAAATGGATTCAAAATAAAAGAAGAGATGGATTTTTATGTACAACTTTTAAAAGCAAATAAAGATATTGAAGTTGTAGGTTTTGGACAAAGTCCTATTTTTAAAATGGCAAATAAATATCGATATGAAATAATTCTTCGTTCACTAAATGTAAAAGCTTTATTAAATGCTTTACACTCAATTCAAACTCCAAATGCTTCAATAGATATGGATACTATTTACTAAAATTAAACTTATATTAGTTTTGATTATTGTACAATACCTCAAAAATAATAGGAGAACTAATGGCTTATACAAAAGAAGAATTCAAACAATTAGTAGATGATATTCAATCACAATCTTGGTATAAAAATCCAATTGGATTTGGTATTGCAAAAGTTGATAGAGGACAAATTAACAAAGATAAAATATTACAAGCAACTTTCCCTTTAATAAATTGGAATGAGAATTTTGGAAGTGCAGCTATTTTATTAAATGCTTTAAAAGTAGCTGGAGAGAATGTAGATACTTCAAAATCAGAGTTAGTATGTAAAATAAGTGATGAGTTTTTAACTTCTTGTATCGAAGCTTTTAGACCATTTATTCCAGAAGCAAAAGGTGATGCACATAAAAATGTTCAAGTTATTTCTATATTAGCTTCACTTCCAATAGATTCTGGATTAAGTGCTGATGATTATAGAGTTGTATTTATTTTTGATGATGTTGCACCTGAAAGTACAGAAGCTGTATATTTAAAACTTTATGCACTTTCAACAGGAAAAGCAGCTTTAAGAAGCTTAAATTTAACAGGTGCATTTGGAAAATTACACAATTGCGCTTGGGTTGGAAATCAACCAATTGAACTTGACTGGTTAAGAGCAAATGAAATCGTATTAAAACTTTCTGGAAAATATCCAACTATTGATATGGTTGATAAATTCCCAAGATTTTTACAACATATTATCCCTGCAGATAATACAAGAATCCTAGAGACTTCAAAAGTTAGAATGGGAGCTCAATTAGCAGCTGGAACTACAGTAATGCCAGGAGCTGCTTATGTTAACTTCAATGCAGGAACTTTAGGTTCTGTTATGGTTGAGGGAAGAATTTCATCTTCAGCAGTTGTTGGAGCTGGATCTGATGTTGGTGGAGGAGCTTCAATTCTTGGAGTTCTTTCAGGAACAGATGGAGTTCCAGTTTCAATTGGAGAAAATACATTATTAGGTGCAAATTCTTGTACTGGAACTGCAATTGGTGATGGTTGTATTTTAGATGCTGGTGTTACAATTCTTCCTGGAACTAAAATCGCTTTATCTGATAAAGCTGTTGAAGCATTAAAAGAGATAAATCCAGGTAAAACTATTTCAAATGTAATGAAAGGAAGTGATTTCTTAGGAGTAAACGGAGTTCACTTTAGAGTTAACTCTTCAAATGGTCAAACAATAGCTATGAGAAGTACAAGAGAAGTTAAATTAAACGCTGATTTACACTAATCTTAGTTTTAAATAGTTTTTATAAGGGCAAGAAGTTTTCTTCTTGCCTTTTTTTATTTTAGCTCTAATCAACATATAACCACATATATCGTATACTTCCAACTTCAAAAAAATATAAAACACACAATAAAAGAGAAACATGATAGAACTTTCAAATGTATCAAAAAGCTACGGACCAAATGAGCTTTTTAGTGAACTAAATTTAAGACTAAATTCTGGTAATAAAATAGGATTAGTAGGGCGAAATGGTAGTGGAAAATCTACGCTTTTTAAGCTAATTTTAGGTGAAGAACAAGCTGATAGTGGAGAAGTAATGATTCCACGAAATTATAAAATCGGAGCTTTAAAACAATATTTTGATTTTAGTGAAAAAACTTTGGTTGATGAAACTGCACTGGCACTTGCAGAAGATGATAAATTTAGTATTTATAAAGTTGAAAAGATTTTATTTGGTTTAGGTTTTTCTCAAGAAGATTTAGAAAAAGAACCAAAATCATTTTCAGGTGGTTTTCAAATTAGAATAAATCTTGCAAAACTTCTATTAACTGAACCAAATATGTTACTTTTAGATGAGCCAACAAACTACTTAGATATTTTATCTATTAGATGGTTAAAAGCATTTCTTAAAAATTTTGATGGTGAAGTAATACTTATCACACATGATAGGGATTTTATGGATAGTGTTTGTACACATACTATGGGAATTATTAGAAGAAATGCTTATATGATTGCTGGTGGAACAGAAAAGTTTTATGAGCAATTAGCAAGTAATGAAGAACACCATGAAAAACAAAAAATAGCTCAAGATAAAAAAATCAAAGAGCTTGAAGAATTTATTGCAAAAAATAAAGCACGTGCTTCAACTGCTGCACTTGCCCAATCAAAAGTAAAAATACTTGAAAAAATGGATGTTTTAGAAGATATTGGTTATGACTCAACTCTAAAATTTGATTTTAATTACAAAGATACACCAGCAAAATTTTTACTTGAAGTAAAAGATGTAAGTTTTGGATATACAAAAGATAATATTTTATTTAAAGATATTTCATTTGCCCTTGAAAAAGGTCAGACTTTAGGAATTATTGGAAAAAATGGTAAAGGAAAATCTACTTTATTAAATGTAATTGCAAACGAATTAAAAGCTTTAAGTGGAACAATTGATTATCATGGAAGTACTGTTTTTGGACACTTTGGACAAACAAATATTTCACACTTAAATTTAAATAGTACAATTATGGATGAAATACATTCAACAAATACAAAATTACCAGAATCAGTGGTTAGAAGTATTTGTGGTTTGATGATGTTTTCTGGAGACAATGCTAAAAAGAAAATCTCTTTATTATCAGGGGGAGAAAAAAGTAGGGTAATGCTTGGAAAAATCATTGCAAAAGATGTAAATTTACTTTTCCTAGATGAGCCTACAAATCACCTTGATATGGATTCAATTGCTGCACTTACAAAAGCTATTAAAGCTTTTGAGGGATCAAGTATTATTGTAACTCACAGTGAAGAGTTATTAAGAGAAGTTTGTGATAGATTAATCGTATTTGCAAATGATGAAGCTGTTTGTTTTAATGGGACATATGACGAATTTTTAGAAAAAATTGGTTGGGATGATGATGTTGTAGAAGTAAAAAAAGAAAAAAATGTTAAAGTAAATAAAAAAGAGAGCAAAAAACTCAGAGCTGCTATTGTTTCTGAGAAATCAAAAGCTACAACTCCAATTAAAAAGCAGATGCAAGAAATAGAAGAAGAGATTGAAAAATTAGAAGATTCTCTTGAAGATGCAAGAGTAAAACTTTCAAGAGATATTCCAAAAATTGAGAAAAATATAGAAGATAAATTTGCTCAATTAGAAGCTTTACAAATCAAACTTGATGTTATGAATAAAGAGTTTGAAATAAGAATGAATGAGGTTTAAGCTAATAATAGCTTAAAGCTCTTAGGTGTAAATAATCTAAGAGTCTCACTCTTTTGTGATTTCAATTCATTTGAAAAACCATTTTTACTAAATATCACAAAAATATCTACATTTAAATCTGCTATTTTACAATCTTCTTTTAGTTTATTTAACTCATTTTTCTTTAGTTTTGAGTTTATATATTTACAATTTCCAGCAATGATTTTTCCTGAAGTTGTTTTAGCAACTAAATCGATTTCAACTTTTTCATCCCAATATTTACCAAATTGTTTAACTGGATCTTCTACAAAAGAGTCTCTAAGACACTCCATCGCTAACTCTTCAAAAATGAAATTTCCAAATTCAGCTTGTTTATTTTCATAAAGTTCATAAAACTCTTTGTATTCTTTTTCTTTGATTCCTTTATAAATTGGAGAAACAAAAGCAAACCAAAATCTTAAAAAAGGAGTTGTAAAAAGAAGTTTTTTAGAAATTTTATCATCACCTCTTTTTTTTGCTAGGTGATGTTGTGAAGATTCAATTTCTATTAATCCTCTATCAACAAGCTTCTCAACACATTTCATTCCCTCTTCAAAGCTAACAAAGGCTCTTTTGAAAGAGGAGTTTGTTCTTCTATCACCTTGGGCAATTCCTGTTAAAATTGCATGGTCAACTTTATAACCACCACTTATTGTGTTTATTTCATATCTAAGATTTGTATATTCATTTAAAATATGTTTTTCAATTAGCTCAAGTAGAGGTTTTGTTGTATCGATTTTTATATTTAATCCACCAAATACTATAAAGTATTGAACAGCTGTTTCCATATCTGTGATTTTGTTTTCAGTACAAAAAATTCTAAATTGATTTTTTGTTGATTGATCTATTAAAATAATGGTAAATCCTTAATTTTTATTATATTTTTGCAAAAAATTATTAAAAGAGTTTGCAAATTGTTGAGCATCTTTTTGACTAAAAGGGGCAGGTCCTTTTGTGATTTCTCCACTATCACGTATTTCTTGCATAAGATTTCTCATTGCTAGATATTGTTTTATATTATCTTGTGTGTACATTGCACCTCTGTGATCAATTGCATGGGCATCTTTTGCAATAGTTCTATCTGCAAGTGGAATATCAGCTGTAATTACCAAGTCATTTGCTTCTAACATTTCAACTATTTTATCATCAGCTTCATCAGCACCTTGATTTACTATTATATATTTTATATAATTAGAAGTGCCTATATTTATTTTTTTATTTGCAATTACAATTGTATCTATTTTTTGTTTTTCAATGGCTCTTAAAACTATTACTTTTAAGAGATTTGGGAAAGCATCGCCATCTATAAAAAGTCTCATATTTTAAATAAATCTTTTGGGTCTATATGAGATGAATCTTTTGTTGCTTGGAACATTAAACTATCATCAACTCTTCCTACAACATAACCTTGTTTTATCCATTTTCCAACAACTAAAGTAGGTGAAATTTCATCTAAATGAGAATAAATTGTATGAAGTCCACCTTCATGTTGGATAATAACTACATTAGCTAACATTCCAGCATTTTTTTTGGCATAAACAACTTTTCCATTTAAAACAGAAACAACTTTTGCTTTTGGTTCATCACTTTTTAAAACTATTGATTCATTAAATAGTTTAATTTTATAAACTGGGTCATAGTATGTTCCAAAGTTTTTTACTACTTTAAAAGATTTTAATGGAGCAATTGTTTTTTCCCCTTTATATTTGATTATTTGAACACCATCTGTTGATGAACCTATCTTTTTAACATCAAGATTTAGATTCTTTGCATATCTTTGATTTCTAACATCTGCTGTTTGAACAACATCATCATTTGAAGAATCTTGAGATGAAGAATATTCTTCTTGAATTTTTTGAGTAGAAGATTTTTTTTGTGCTAAAAGTTCTTGTAGTTTATTTCTTTTTTCTTCAGCTTCAGCTTCTTCTCTAGCTTGAGCTTTTTTTGTTTCGGCTTCTTTTAAAATATTTAATTCAGAAAGAAGATTTTTTAATGATTCTTGCTCTTTTGCAACTTTATTTAATTCTTCTTGATAAGATTTGTGCTGTTCTTCTAAACTAATAAGTGAACTTGAGTGTTTCTCTTTTAAAATAGTTAATTTGTTTTTTGTTTTTTGTCTATCTTCAATATAAGATGCAATTTTATCTATATCTTTTTGATTGTTTTTTGTATTTGTTGATAAAGCACTATAATTTGTGTTTAATTTTGAAACTTTTTCTTTTGAATATTGTGATAATAAAGTATAAATTTCATTATCAATTAATTCTTGTAAACTATCTTCAGATGCTAGTTTTAAGGCAATTGAAATAGAAAATTCTTCAATTATCGTATCTACAATTTGTTCTTCATGACTAGTCTTTTCTCTAATTAATTCTGTAGATTTAGAGTTTAATTCAGTTAATTTATATTTTGCATCTTCTAAAAGCTTTTGATGTTCTTCAATATCTGAATTTATTTGGTTTATATCTTTTTCAAGAGTTGTTATATTTGAATTTTGACTTTCGATTTTTTCTGCTAATTCTTTTATTTTTAAACTTGTAGTCTCTTTTTTATCATCACTTGAATTAAGTTTTTCTGTATTTGTTTGTATCTTTTTATCAATATTAGATGCAGCAAAAACAGTACTTAAAGATACTATTAATAGAAAAAATAGTTTAGTCATTACTTATCTTATATTTTAGTAATACACCAAATATTGTAAATATAGAGATGCAAAATGATAATAAAAATATTTTCATTAATTCAAGAAATATATTTATATCTATATCTACTATTTCATGTAATTCTAAAGGAAATAAAACAGTCATATTATTAGAAACATAATATAAAAATCCAGCAGAAATTAAAAATGATAATAAAGAACTTATCAACGCATAATTTAATATTGAGGAAGCACTATATAAAATAGAAGCTCCATGAAGCCTTAAAATAGATATTTTTACACTATGTTCATGAAACCAAAGTTTTATCTGTTTTGCAATAATAATTATTGCAAAAATAGTAATAATAAAAAATAGAATAAACGATACACTATTTAATAAAAGTAATAATAAATAAATTTGATTATGATTTTTATAAAAAACTTCAACTTTTTTTACATTTTTATTTTGTAATAAAGTCTGTTTTATATCTTCAAGTTCACTACTTGTAGGAAATATTTCTAAATAAATTTGATAAAAATTTGGTAATTTTTGTTTTAATAAGTCAATTGAAGTATCTGATAAATTAGATTGTATACTCGAAATAATTTTATCATTTGGTAAATTTTGTATCTTCTCTACTTTAATACCAGCTAATTCTTTAATGGCATCTTTTTCTAAAGGAGTAATAGTAACTATAATAATAGAATAATCCCTTGATATTTTTGATTTGTAATTATCAACTACATTATTTATTAACAAAAACATTGAAAAAGTAATTAACATAGAAAGTAAAGGAATTAAAAAAGCAAATACATTCTTAAGAAACTTCATAAATAATTCCATCCTCAATAGATAATTGTCTAAATTTAATTCCTAGATTTTTTGGAACTCTATGGGTTACAACAACAATAGTAATTCCTAATTGTTCATTCGCACCTTTTAATAAATTCCAAACAACTTCTGCTGAAAAATCATCAAGATTCCCTGTTGGCTCATCAGCTATTATTATTTTTGGATTATGTGCAAGTGCCCGTGCAACTGCAACTCTTTGTTGCTCTCCACCACTTAATTCATTTGGATAATAACCAGCTCTATGAGAAAGTCTTACGTGAGCTAAGAGTTTATTTGCTTGGTCTTTTGATATTTCATCAGAATAACCATTTATTTTAAGTGGAATCATGATGTTTTCTTCAATAGTATATTCATTTATTAGTTTATAATCTTGAAAAATAATACCAATATCTTTTCTTAAAATTCTTAGTTTTTTACCTTTTATACCAAAAACTTCTTGATTTTCTATTTTTAAACTACCATGTTTTAAAGGAATATCTCCATAAAATGATTTTAGAAGTGTTGATTTACCACTTCCTGAATTTCCACCTATAAAAATAAATTCTTTAGGTTTTATAGAAAAATTTCCTTTTTTTATAACATATTTATTGTCATCGTATGAAAGATAAATATTCTTAGCTTCTATCATTTACTTAAAATCTCTTTTAATTTTTCATGTGCATTTATATTTGAACTAGTTGGAAGTGGATTTCCTTGATAATAAGAAATAGTTCCTTCATTAACATAAAGATATTTTGTAACAGGTCTATCAAAATTTCCCATTGTTATTTTTATTAATCCTGAATTTTGACTATTTTCAATAGTATAAAGCTCTTCAACATGAATAAAATAGTTTTTTTCAATTATTGATTTTGTTGGAATTGTTTTTAAAGTATTATCAAAATTTATTTTAAAATCAAAAGAGAAATCAAAATTTAAATTAATATTTTCATCAATATCAAAAGCCTCTAAAACAACATCATAAATATTTTTACCTTGTTTTTTCCATCTATCTTCATATTTACTTGATACAGCTAAATCTTTATTTATATCAATTGTAATTCTTCCTTTTGGCAGATTCGTTAAAACTTCTGTACAAAAATCAAAATATTTTCTACTATCAGTTCGTAACTCTAAAGTTCCGCTAACTTTTAAAACTCTTAAAGCTTCATTTACAAACTCATTTGAATAAATTCTTCTATGTGGTTTTTTGTCCCAAGGAACAGGAAAATGTACAAATATTTTTCCAACTTTATTTGATTCAATAAACTCCATAAAAAGTCTTGCATCATAATTTACAACTAATACATTTGTGATGTTTTGAAGTTCCAATTGTTTTAGAAGTTGTTCAATTGATGGATAGTGAATTTCAAGTCCAATAAATTGAATATTAGGATTTGTTTTTGCTTGGTGTAAAAGATGTCTTCCACTTCCAAAACCAATCTCTATTTGAATCTCTTTATCTGTTTTAAATTCATCAACAAAATAGTTAATATCTTTTAGATATTCATTTGTTGATTCTTCTTTTAATTTTAGATTATTCGTATTTGAAAATAATACTTTTGCATTATTTAAATTTACATAAGCATTTAAAGCATTTTTTACTAAAGTAACAGGAGATAATCTTGTTACTTTATCAGCTTTAATCATAAAATCATCATTTTTTGGTTTTAGTGATAATAAAAACTCTTTATTTTCATTTTCTAATGCGATTTTATACTCAATTCTTCTTTCTTTTTGCGTAAAATTGTAAGATTTTGCAATAAACTTAAAATTTACTCCATCTTTTTGTGAGGGAAGTGTAATTAATTCTTTTTTTTCAAATACTATATGTGGCATCTATCTTCTTAGTTATAATAATTTTTGTTTAGTTCAATTTTTGCTAAATTTGAAGTTGGATTAGAAAGTGAATTAAAACTCATACCTTGTACAGAGTTAGAAGAATTTTCTAGACCATCTTTATCTATAGCAATAATTTTATAATAATATGTTTTTCCAGTATTCTCTGTAGTATCTTCATATTGTAAAGTACTTGCATTAACTTCTTTTATTTTTGTGTAACCAAAAGCACTAAATGTACTTCTATATATTGCATATTTTACAACATCACTTGTCGTAGATGCTTCCCAAGATACTGTAATTTTTTTAGGTTGATTATTTGTTGCTTGAACATTATTAACAGTTGCTGGAAGAGGTTTTGTTTTAGCTATAACCGTTTTACTAGGAGCTGCTTCAACATCATCAAAACTAAATGCTTTAATTCTATATTTATAACTTGTATTGTCATCTAATCCTGTATCTAAATATTCAACTTGAAGTCTTTCTTTTACAGTTTTTAGTATTATCCATTCATTTAAAAGAGTATTATATTTTTCAATTCTATAATAACCAACTCTTTTATCTGTGTGAGGTCTCCAAACTAGTTTTACACTTTTTGGTAAATTTGATATTGCTTGTACAAATTCAACAGGAACAATTCTAGGAAGAGTTTGAACAATATATGCATCAGTTGTTTTTGATTCTGTTCCATCAGCTGTTCTTGAAGATATTTGGTAAGCATATCTTGTTTTTGGTTCCAATTCTTTGTCAACATAGTGAGTTGCATATTTATTATCAATAGATTTTACAAGTTTTAATTCGGTTGAACCTTTATCTATTTCAGTTCTATAAAAATTATAACCAACAACTCTTGGATCATTTACTTTTTCCCATTCAAAACCAATATTTGCCATATCTGGAATAGATTTAATAGAGTTATAATTTACTATTTCAATAGAATTATCAACTTTTGGTTTTATAGGACCATTTAAATCATCAATTATATTAGTGCAACCACTAAATAAAAGTATTAAAGCTGCTAACGATGTTGTTTTCATTAAGTTTGTCATTTATATTCTCCTTTTGAAAATTAGTATTTAGGAATTCATCCATATCATTTGGTAAATTTGCTTTAAAACTCATTTGCTTATTTGTGATAGGATGAGTTAAATAAAGATAATAAGCATGCAAATAAAATCTATTTATTTTATTTAATTCGCCCTTAAAACCATATAAATTATCACCTAATATATGCCTATTTATCGAACTTAAGTGAACTCTTATCTGATGAGTTCTACCTGTATATAATTTTGCAGCTATTAGCTCAAAATTTTCTTTATCACTTAATGCAATTTTATGAAATGCCGATTTTGCAAATCTTCCATTTTCTTCAATTGACATTTTTAATCTATTATTTGAATTTCTACCTATGGGCTTAGTAATTATAATATTATCTTTTAAAGGCATGTCAGTTATTGCTAAATAATACCTTCCCATAGTTTTTTCTTCAAGCTGTTTTGATAATCCTACATGAGCCTGATTTGTTTTTGCAACAACCATTACCCCACTTGTTCCTTTATCAAGTCTATGAACAATTCCATGTCTTTCTTCTCCACTTAGTGTAGATAATGAAATATTATTTAACTTAAGCCAATCAACTAAAGTTGCATCTTTTACACTTGGAGCATCATGAACAGTTAGGTTATAAGGCTTATTTATAACTAAAATATCATCATCTTCATAAATGATTTCTATATTTTTATCTTCTAATGATTTTCTTATAAATAATTCATCTTTTATGGTGTTAAATTCAGCCTCAGGGAAGTGAACATTAACTATTTGATTCTCTTTTAATTTTAAACCAGTTTTGCTAACTATTTTGCCATCTACTTTTACATACTCTTTTTTTATTAGTTGTTCTATTTGATTTCTTGAAGCATCAATTTGTAATGCTAGAAATTTATCTAACCTATTTGTTTCAGAAACAATAAAATTTTTATCCATATTTAGATACTCTTTCATTATGCGTTTATTTGATAAAAGAATTATTTCCCATTTTGATTATTTGTTAATAATATTTGTTTTACCTTTGATATTCATATCATACCATTTAATTGGTGAAACAAACGAAAGGTTAGCTAATAAACAACTAGTATATTATGTAATTTCTATTTTTGCGTTTCTTTTAGTTTTTATTTTACCTATTAGAAAAAAAATTAGAACTATACCAACTTTATATTGGTTAGGTATTATATTATTAGTAGCTGTTGAATTTGTAGGTATTACAAAATTAGGAGCTGCAAGATGGTTGCCTATACCTTTTTTAAACACAACTATTCAGCCTTCTGAATTAATAAAACCAGTGTTTATTTTGATGCTTGGATATTTAATTCATCATAAACCACCACCAAAGGGTGGTTATAATTTTTTAGATTTTTGTTATTTTTCTTTTTATATATTATTACCATTTTTATTAATTGCAAAGGAACCTGATTTAGGAACTGCAATGGTTTTACTTTTGGTAGGTTATGGTGTTTTATTTATTATTGGGGTAAATTGGAAAATTTGGACAACTATTTTTATTATAGTAGGTTTAACTTCACCATTTATTTATACATATTTAATTAAAGATTATCAGAAAAAAAGAATTACTGATTTTGTTTCAGAAGAACCAAGTTATCATGTTCAACAATCAATTATTGCTATTGGTTCAGGCGGACTTACTGGAAAACAAAGTGAAGAAGCAACTCAAACTCAATTAAAATTTTTACCAATTGCAACAAGTGACTTTATTTTTGCATATTTTGTTGAAAGATATGGATTTTTGGGCGCAATAGGATTGATATTTTTATATGCATTAATTATTATGCATTTACTTAGTATGAATTATTATTTTAAAGATGATTATATAGTCAGGGTTTTTGCCTCTGGATTGGGTCTTTTGATATTTTTTAATATGAGTGTAAATGTTTTGATGGTTATAGGATTTGCTCCTGTTGTTGGAATTCCACTACCCTTATTTTCTTATGGTGGGAGTTCTTTTATAAACTTTATTGTAACTTTTGCTATTTTAGAAAATTTATTGGCATTTAGGTATATGAATTTATATAATTATGAAAGAAAATTGTAAAATAAAATCACAAAACAGAAAAAGGGATTTAAATCATCCCTTGTTTTTCTAAAACATCATTTAAAATTTCTAAATCATCAATCGAGTTTCCACAAACTTTTTTATCAGTTTTTATATCCACAATTTCTTCTTTATTTTCACCTATATATTGATAATTTAGGACATAATCTTTTTTTAATAAATCAAGGCTACTTTTATCTTCACATAAAGAATCTTGAATTTGTTTTTTAAATTTATTTTTTAAATTTTTATCTTCTAAATAAACTTCATGAAGTTGATATTTATAATAAATATTTTTATCTTTTTTATAGATATCAATTAAAGTACTATTCATATCTATTTGAATTGGTAAATTATCTTTAAAACTTTCTATCTCTTTTTCCAAAGCATAATCTTCAAAAAAATAAAATTTACTAACTTCAATAAAAAAATTTACAGAAAAAAGTAAATTTATTGTTACTAATAATTTTGAAGAAAATGACCAAAATTTTGAACCTTTATAATTATTTGCTGTTTTGAAAATAATCAAAAATATAGCAATAGCGTAAATCAAAAGTATAAGATATAAAAAAAACTCTATATAATTTTCTTTATTTTGAGCATATTTAGTTTGCATAAAAATTGTTTCAAAAAAAACTTCAATTAAAAATGATATGAATATAAACCAGAACCAAAAAACAATAAGTAAAGAAGTTTTCCCACTCATTAGTTTATAAAAATAGTTTTTATCTGCTGACATTATTTTCCTTAATATAATCTATATTGTACATTGAATCTTAACTTTGTTGATGTTTGTGGTTTTGGATAATCTTTATATGCAATTTCTATTAATTCTAATGAATAATCGTCTAAAATTGCATATCCAGATGAATCTATGACTTTTAATCCAGTAATACTTCCATCTGGATGAAACATAAATTCTATAACATTTACTCCACCAATTCTTAGTTTTGCCGCAAGTGGAGGATAACCTAATCTATTTAAAACTCTTTGAGTAATAGTTTGAAAATTATTTAAATTCTTTTCTAAATATGCTTTTTGAACTTTAGTAAATTTTTCATATTCTTCACCATATAATTTTTGAAGTTCGTTTAAAATTTCTTTATTAATTGGTTCTTTTTGAGATAAAAAGTTTTCTAATGTTTTGTCTTGAATTGACTCTTTATTATTTATAATTTGTTCATTTATTATTCTTTTTTGCAATTCTTTTGATTTTTCAAAATTTATTTTTTTGTTATTTTCAACTTTTTTTTCAATCTCTTTTTTAAGAGTTTCTTTTTTTGTAACTTCTTTTTGAATTTTTGCAGATTCAACTTTTCTTTCTATAATTGGTTCAACTTTTTCATCTATTGACTTATTTACAATAGGTTCTTCTTTTTTTAATTTTACAAACTTGACATCAGATTTTTTTACAACTTCTTCTTTAATTTGATTATTTTTTGCAAATTCATCATTTTTATATTTCTTAAATAGAAAAAAATGTAAAGATATTGAAATAATAAAGGCTAGGATAATAATTCTCATAGCGCGATTATAGTACAATTACCCTGATAAATGATTAATAGGAATATGAATGTTTAATAAATCAATAAAAGCTTATGAAGAAGCTTGTGAAGTAATTCCAGGAGGAGTTGATTCACCGGTTCGTGCTTTTAAAAGTGTAGGAGGAACTCCACCTTTTATAGAAAAAGGAGAGGGTGCTTATTTATTTGATATAGATGGTAATAAGTATTTAGATTTTGTTCAAAGTTGGGGACCACTTATTTTTGGTCATTGTGATAAAGATATCGAAAATGCAGTAATTGAAACTGCAAAAAAAGGTTTATCTTTTGGTGCACCAACAGTTCTTGAAACACAATTGGCAAATGAAATTGTTGAAATGTATGACAATATTGATAAAGTTAGATTTGTAAGTTCAGGAACAGAAGCCGTAATGTCTGCAATAAGATTAGCTCGAGGTGTTACAGGGAAAAACGATATTGTAAAATTTGAGGGTTGTTATCATGGACACTCTGATTCATTATTAGTTCAAGCAGGTTCAGGAATGGCAACATTCGGAAGTCCAAGTAGCCCTGGAGTTCCAGCTGATTTAACAAAACATACACTTTTATGTGAATACAATAATATTGAAAACTTAAAAAAATGTTTTGCTGATTCATCTGATATTGCTTGCATTATTATTGAACCAATTGCTGGAAATATGGGATTAGTTCCAGCTGAAGAAGAGTTTTTAAAAGCTTGTAGAGAATTGTGCGATAAAAATGGTGCATTACTTATCTTCGATGAAGTGATGTCTGGTTTTAGAGCTTCGTTAAAAGGTGCAAGTGGTATTTTAAAAACTCAAGCTGATATTATAACTTTTGGTAAAGTAATAGGTGCTGGAATGCCTGTTGGTGCATTTGCAGCAAATAAAAGAATTATGAATTATTTAAGTCCAGATGGAACTGTTTATCAAGCTGGAACTTTAAGTGGAAATCCAGTTGCAATGGCTGCTGGACTTGTAAGTTTAAAAAAATTAAAAGCAAATCCTTCTGTGTATGCCGATTTAAGTGAAAAAGCTTTAAGATTAGTAAACGGCTTAAAAGAAGTAGCTACAAAAAATGGCATTTCTTTACAAGTGAATACAAGAGGAAGTATGTTTGGGTTTTTCTTTTGTGAAAAAGAGCCTAAAAACTTCAAAGAAGTAGGGCTTTGTGACTTTAAGAGATTTGCAACGTTTCATCATGAAATGTTAAAAAAAGGTTTTTATTTTGCTTGTTCACAATATGAAACGGGTTTTATTTGTACAAAAATTACAAATGAAGATATTGATGCTTGTATAAATGCAGCATCTGAAGTTATGAAAAATTTGTAAGAACAACTAGTTGTTCTCTTTAGAGTTTGTTTCTTTAACTTTGGCTTTGCCAAAGTGTTAAAAGAAACTTAATATTAAAAAAAAGGAAAAAAAATGACAATTAAAAATGTAGAATTAACAAAAAAAGCAAATATATATTTTGATGGAAATGTTACAAGTAGAAGTTTTGTAGAAGAAAATGGAGTTAAAAAAACTTTAGGTATTATGATGCCAGGAGAATATACTTTTGGTACAAATGATGCTGAACATATGGAAATTATTGCAGGTCGTGTTGAAGTTTTAATATCTTATGGAGATAGTAACTGGGAAACAATTGAAGCTGGTGGTTTTTTTGAAGTTCCTGCAAATTGTAGTTTTGATATTAAAGTGTTAGAAATAACAGATTATTGTTGTACTTTTATAAACTAATTTTGGTTTATTAAATGGATAATCAAAATAATAAACCAAAACATCAAGATAAAGTTATTGCTTTAGATAACTTATCTTTGGGAATTTCAATAGTTGCTGCAATTATAATAGGTTTTGGTATTGGATATGGTTTAAAACAATTAACTGGTTATACTTGGACTTTATGGCTTGGTATTGCTTGGGGAATTGCAGCTGCAGTTATGAATGTATATAGAGCATATAAAAGAGCACAAAAAGAGTATGAAGGTATGGAAAATGACCCAAGATATTCTTATAGAGCAAAACATGGAGATAAATCTTTTGACAAAGATGATGATGAAGATTAATCCTGAAATTCTAAAATTTGCAAAGGTCTTTATTCTTCTAGACCTTTGTCTTATTTTTTATTCTTTATTTTTTCAAAATAAATTTTGGTTATTAAATGCACAAGTTGCATTTGTATCTTCTTTATTTATTATTATTGCTTCTTTTTTATCTTATAGAAGAAATATTCAAAGTAGGTTATCAAATCTTGATTTGACTCAAATAAATCAAGGTGAAGATAGGGATAAAATTGATGAAATAGATGATCCTTATGATTTATATACTGAATACAATGAAATACCAGAAGAGGAATTAACTTCTGAAAAAATCAAAGAAATAATCAATGATGAGAAATCAAAAGTAAAAAGAAATTCTTTCAAAAATACAATTTTTTCTGCAAGTGGGTTTTTGTCAATTTATAGAATTTTAGGTTATGGAATTTTGATATTTGGTTTTTTTGCTTTAAACAACAATAAGATTTTTTTACCTATAGCTTTTATTATAGGATTAGGAATAGTTCCAATTGGAATTTTATTTTCAAAGCTTCTTGAAAAAAAGCTTTGAAAATTTAAAGAATTAACGGTAAATCAATAGTCACTTTTGTATCATCAGAAGTTAAAATAAAAGAGTTTGTCTCTTTTATATTTAATGATGAGAAATCACTTTTTTCATTTGCAGCAATCTCAACACTTATTAAAGAGTATTTTTTGCTATCTATTTTAATATATTCTCCAATTTTTAATAAAATAGAACAAGTTACATTTTCTTTATCTTTAAAGGCTTCAAAAACATTATTTAATGTTTTTATAAATGAACTTGCATCTAATTTAAATTCAGGAATAGAAGGGTCATAGTTTTTTGTAAAATTAATATCATTTTTTATTTTACTTGTTGAAATTGCTAAATCTACTAAAGTAAAAATATTTGTTGTATTGATATTTTTAATGTTAAGTTTTGATTCTTTTTTTACCATAGCACTTTTATAAAGTTTCATATGAATTTCATCTTCATTTTCATACATTACTGTTATGGCATAAAAAGTATAGTTTTTAATTGTTAAATCAATATAAGATGTTGATGCTCCAAAAGTTTTTGGAGCATATGTTAAAGCTAAATCGAAAAGCTCTTTTTGTTTTATTCTATTTAACAAAAACTGAGCTTCAGAGTTAGAATAAATTATTTTTGCGCTAGATGAAAAAGATAAAATTGGATTTAAATCTAATTCCACCCACTCTTCAAAAAAACTCATAATATTAACTTTCTACGTAATTTTTAAGGTTTTTACCTACTTTTGGATGCTTAAGTTTTTTAATAGCGCTTGATTCAATTTGTCTAACTCTCTCTCTTGTAACTGAAAGTTCTTTTCCAATTTCTTCTAGTGTTCTATCACTTGCATCTTCCATAAGACCAAATCTCATTCTAATAACAGCTTGTTCTCTTTCATTTAATTGACCTAAAATCTGATCAATTTGACCTTGTAAGTCTTCTTTCATAATATTATCAACAGGTGTTGGAGCTTTTTCATCAGGAACAAAATCTCCAAATTTCCCATCATCATCACTACCAATAGGAGCTTCTAAAGATACAGGTTCTTTTGTGATTTTAATTACTTGTTTAACTTTATCAACAGGTAATCCAACTTCTTTTGCAATTTCATCAACATCAGGCTCTTTCCCATTTTCTTGAATACCTTTTCTGATGATTTTATTAATTCTATTAATAGTTTCAATCATGTGAATAGGAATTCTAATAGTTCTTGCTTGGTCTGCTATTGCTCTAGAAATTGCTTGTCTAATCCACCATGTTGCATAAGTAGAAAATTTATAACCTTTTTTATACTCAAACTTATCAACAGCCTTCATAAGACCAATATTTCCTTCTTGAATTAAGTCCAAGAATGGTAAACCTCTATTTGTATATCTTTTTGCAATAGATACAACAAGTCTAAGATTTGATTTTGCCATTCTTGTTTTAGAAGTATCAGTAATTTGTTTACCTCTTTTAATTTGTTCAAGAACATCTTTTAACTCTTCAGGTGCTAAGTCAAATCCACCTTTTGAAGCTTCTTTAGTTTGGAAAAGTTTTTTAATTTCCATATAACTAGAAACCATTGTAGCTTCTGGAACCATAGCTGTAATTTGTGCTTTTGATAAATTTACAATATTATCTAAAATCTTTTTATGGTTTTTTAATAAAGTTTCATTAAATAGAGGTAATTTATACTCTAATCTTTTTAATTCACCATCAAAACCTGTATCAGATTTTAAAGCTGTTTCCATAGCTTTTACAATTTCAGTAATTAATTTAGAAGTAGGTCCTAAGTCTAAAAGAGCTTCTTTTAAAATTCTTTTTTTGAATGCAACTGCAAGATTAAAAGTCATTTGATCAACTTCATCATCTGATTTTGCAGTCTCTTTTGCTGCAAATTTAAGCCAATCTTTTTTTGCTTTTTCTAATATTTTAAATGCTTCAATAATAGTTTGTGCTCTTTTATCAAGTTTTTTTAATTTTTTAGCACTATTTTTTTCACTATTTTCATCATCATCTATAACTTCAGCATCTTCTTCGTCTAGAATTTCATCTTCAATGTCATCCTCTTCTTCATTTTCCGAATCATCATCATCAAAATTTCTAAATAATTCTTTTACTTTTCTTTCTCTATTTACTAAAGGTTCTTTGTATTCTAAAATGAAATCTATTAAGTATGGAACATAACAAATAGCATCAAGAATAATATCTTCACCCATTTCAATTCTTTTAGAGATTTCAATCTCTTCTTCTTTAGTAAGTAATGGAATTTGTCCCATTTCTCTTAAATACATTCTAACAGGAGAATCTGATCTTGACCACTCAAGTAACTCTTTATTTTTTAATAAATCGTAAACATCATCTTCGTTCTCTATTAACTTTTCTCTTAATTCTTTTCTTTTTTTAGCTTCTTCAGCATTCATTCTTTTTGCTTGTTCTTGAGAACTAATTACAGTTACATTATATAACTGTATTAAAGCTAGAAGTTTTTTGATGTTTGGACCTGAAGGTGCTTTTGGAAAGATTTTAATAATTTTTTCGTAAGTAAGTACTGATTCTTTGTACTCTTTTACTAATTGTTCAATAGTTTTATTTATATCTTTTACACTCATGGTATTTGGGAATCCTCTTTCTAAGATGGTCGCATATTATACCCAAATTAGTTAAACATTTAATTAAAAAAAAAGAATTTAAACAAATATTACTAAAAAATTAGATAAAATCCATTCTTTTTGAAAATATATATTTAATAGCTTTTTAAAGTTTATTAAACTCAAGGACATAAAATATGAATAAAATTACTGGAAAAGTATGGAATTTTGGTGCTAATATCGATACAGATATTATTATTGCAGCAAGATATTTAAATAGTTCAGATCCTGAACATTTAGCAAAATATGTTATGGAAGATGCAGATCCTGAGTTTCCTAAAAAGTTGCAAAGAGGTGATGTTATAGTTGCTGGTGAGAATTTTGGTTGTGGTTCAAGTAGAGAACACGCTCCAATCGCACTAAAAGCTGCTGGAGTTGCTGCTGTTGTTGCACCATCATTTGCAAGAATTTTTTATAGAAATGCCTTTAATATGGGATTACCAATTTTTGAATTACCTGAATCTTTAGAGATAAAAGAGGGTGAAGAGATTTCAATCGATTTAGATAACGGAAAAATCACTAACAACACTACAAATAAAACTTATGATTTTATTGCTATTCCTCCATTTATGCAAGAATTAATTGCAGCTGGTGGATTAATTAATTATGCAAAAGCTGAAATGGGAAGAGGAAATCACTAATGAAGAACTATAAAATATCAATAATCAAAGGTGATGGAATAGGTCCAGAAATCGTTGATGAAGCAATAAAAGTATTAAATGCTGTTTCTAAAAAATGTGGTTTTGAATTATCTTATAAAGAGTATTTAATGGGTGGTATTGCTATTGATACTACTGGTGTTCCACTTCCACAAGAAACAGTTGACGGTGTTTTAGATTCTGATGCTTGTCTATTTGGTTCTATTGGTGGAGAAAAATGGGATACATTACCAAGAGAATTAAGACCTGAAACTGGACTTTTAAAGTTTAGAGAAGAGATGGGTGTTTATGCAAATTTAAGACCTGCTATTGTTTATGATGAATTAGTAAATGCATCAACTTTAAAACCTGAAGTAATTCAAGGCTGTGATATTATGGTTGTTCGAGAGTTAATTGGTGGAATTTATTTTGGTCAACCAAGAGCAAACGATGGATTTAAAGCTTATAACACAATGGTTTATACAAAACCAGAAATTATAAGAATAGGTAAACAAGCATTTGAACTTGCAATGAAAAGAGATAAAAGAGTTTGTTCTGTTGATAAAGCAAATGTATTAGAAGTTTCTCAACTTTGGAGAGATACAATGAATGAATTATCAAAAGATTATCCAGAAGTTACACTTTCTCATATGTATGTGGATAATGCAGCTATGCAACTTGTAAGAAATCCAAAACAGTTTGATGTTATTGTAACTGGAAATATTTTTGGAGATATTCTTTCTGATACAGCTTCTATGGTTGTGGGTTCAATTGGATTATTGCCATCAGCTTCAACAGGAGATAAAACAGCAATTTATGAGCCAATTCATGGATCAGCTCCTGATATTGCAGGAATGGGAATAGCAAATCCAATAGCAACAATCTTAAGTGCATCAATGATGTTAAGATACTCTTTAAATGAATCAAAAGCAGCTGATATGATAGAAGAATCAATAAAAGCCGCATTAAAAGATGGATATAGAACAAAAGATTTAGCTTCATTTGATGCTAAGGAAGTTTTAAATACTACTGCTATGGGCGATTTAATCGTTAAATATATAAATAAATAATAAAGGAAGCTTTGCTTCCTTTAGCTTTTTCTAAAATAATAATCATTTTAATCACAATTAATATTTTTCTATGTTAATATAATTTCAAAAATTTGGATACTAAAATTATGAATAAAAAATATAGATTAATTACTAGAAGTGATATGGATGGTTTGGTATGTGGAACTTTACTTACATATTTAAATATTATTGATGAAATTATATTTGTTCATCCCAAAGATATGCAAGATGGAAAAATTGATGTTACTTCAAATGATATTACTACAAATCTACCTTATGTTGAAGGAGTTTATTTAGCATTTGATCATCATTTTTCTGAAACATTAAGAAATGAAAAAAAAGACAACCATATTATAGATTCGGATGCTCCAAGTGCTGCGCAAGTTGTTTATGACTATTATGATGGTGATAATGTTTTTCCAGGATATTTTACTGGTATGATGAATGGAGCGAATAAAGCAGATAGTGCTGATTTTATTGAAGATGATATTTTAAATCCACGAGCATGGGCATTACTTAGTTTTATTATGGATTCAAGAACAGGATTGGGAAGATTCAAAGATTTTAAAATTTCAAATTATCAACTTATGATGGATTTGATTAAATATTGTGCAAAACATAATATTGACCAAATAATAGAACTTCCTGATGTAAAAGAAAGAATAGATTTATATTTTAAATATGAAAATGAATTTAAAGAACAATTAAATAAAGTTACAACTATAAAAAATAATTTGTTAATAATTGACTACAGATATGAAGAAATTATTTATCCTGGAAATAGATTTATGACTTATGCAATGAATTCCAAACAAAATATTTCAGTTCACATTATGTGGGCAAAAGATAAAGAAAAAGTAGCTTTTAGCGTAGGAAAATCAATAATAAATAAAACTTCAAAAACAAATGTTGGTGAATTGATGCTTAAATATGGTGGTGGTGGTCATGAGGCTGCCGGTGGATGTCAAATTGATGTAAATGATTCTAGTAAAGTTTTAGAAGAGTTAATAAAACAAATCAATAAAGATGGTTAAATTAAAAAGAAGCTAATTATAACTTCTTTTTTAAATTTTCATAAAACTCTTCAAAAGAGGGTAGGCTTAAATTTGCATCTCTTTGTTTTTTCCCCCACATGGGTTCAGGAAAATAAGAATCTTCTTCAAATCTCGCCATAATGTGAAAATGTACATGAGGAACATAATTTCCAAATGATGCGATATTTATTTTTTTTGGTTTAAAATAATCTAACATTTCTTTTTCAATAATGTCAAGATATTTAAATATTTCTTGTTTAGTTTGTGTATTACATTCTGAAAATTCTTTTATATTTTCTATAGTAAATATTTTAAGCCATGGTATTTCTGAGTTTTCTATTTCTATTTTAATTAATTCATTTTTGTAAATTAAAGACAAAATCAATCCTTTTTATATGCATAATTTTTGAATATTACAATAATTTCTGTTAAATGTTATATTAAAAAACATATTCAACTAGCTTTAAGCAAAAAATAATTATAATCCAACTCCATTTTTTCAACCATCGAGGAAGTTTTTGTAAAATATTTTCTATTTTATAAAGGGTTGGTAAAAGCTGAAAAATAAAATATATTTATTTTTTAAGGCTTTTTCCTGTTGAAAGTGGAACAACACAAAAAAAGAGGAGACAGACTTATGAAAGTAAGAGCTTCAGTAAAGAAAATGTGTGATAAATGTAAGGTTATCAAAAGAAGAGGTGTCGTAAGAGTAATCTGCGAAAACAAAAAACATAAACAGAGACAAGGATAAGGCACATGGCAAGAATCGCAGGTGTTGATTTACCAAATAAAAAGAGAATGGAATATGCGTTAACGTATATTTTCGGAATCGGATTACATAACTCTAGATTAATTTTAGATGCTGTTGGAATTGATTACAACAAAAGAGCATATGAATTAACAGAAGACGAAGCGGCAATTATTAGAAAAGAAATCCAAGATAACTATATGGTTGAGGGTGATTTAAGAAAAAAAGTTGCTATGGATATTAAAGCTTTAATGGATTTAGGTTCATATAGAGGGTTAAGACATAGAAAAGGTTTACCTTGTAGAGGGCAAAAGACTAAAACTAATGCTAGAACAAGAAAAGGTAAAAAGAAAACTGTTGGTGCAGCAACTAAATAAGGGATTGTAGATGGCAAAAAGAAAAGTTACTAGAAAAAAAATTGTAAGAAAAAATATTGCTGACGGTATCGTACATATTGCTGCAAGTTTTAACAATACAATGGTTACAGTTACAGATAATGCAGGAAACGCAATCGCATGGTCAAGTGCTGGAAACTTAGGATTTAAAGGTTCTAAAAAATCAACTCCATTTGCAGCACAAGCAGCTGTTGAAGATGCAATGGCGAAAGCAATGGAACACGGAATCAAAAACGTTGGGATTAAAATTCAAGGACCAGGTTCAGGTAGAGATACAGCTGTTAAAGCAGTTGGTTCTATGGATGGAGTTAGAGTTACTTGGTTAAAAGATGTTACACCATTACCACATAATGGTTGTAGACCTCCTAAAAGAAGAAGAGTGTAAGGAGTAAATAATGGCAAGATATAGAGGACCAGTAGAAAAAATCGAAAGAAGACTTGATGCGGATCTTGGACTTAAAGGTGAGAGAAGATTATCAGGTAAAAGTGCTTTAGAAAAAAGACCATTTGCTCCAGGACAACACGGACAAAGAAGAGCTAAAATTTCTGAGTATGGTTTACAATTAAGAGAAAAACAAAAAGCTAAGTTTATGTATGGTGTTTCTGAAAAACAATTTAGAAAATACTTCCATGAAGCAGCTAGAAGAGAAGGTAATACAGGGGCTAACCTAATTACTTTAATTGAACAAAGATTAGATAATGTTGTATTTAGAATGGGATTTGCTACAACAAGAGCAAATGCTAGACAATTTACGACTCATGGACATGTTTTAGTTGATGGAAAAAAAGTTGATATTCCTTCATTCTTAGTAAAAGCTGGACAAAAAATCGAAATCAAAGAAAAATCAAAAACTAATCCTCAAGTTGTAAGAGCATTAGAATTAACAAATCAAACTGGAATGGTTGATTGGGTTAATGTTGATAAAGAAAAAGTATTTGGAATTTTCACAAGAATCCCAGCTAGAGAAGAAGTTGTTATTCCTGTTGAAGAGAGATTAATCGTAGAGTTATATTCTAAATAATAAGTAAAAGGTAGTTAATGAAAAAATTTGCAGAAACACCGTTTTTACCAACTGAAGTTGAAATAGAGGCTATCAGTGATAATGAAGCTAAAATATCAGCATATCCATTTGAAGATGGTTTTGCAATTACTTTAGCACACCCTTTAAGAAGACTTCTATTAAGTTCTTCAATTGGTTACGCACCAATTGCAGTAAAAATAGAAGGTGCTTCACATGAGTTTGACTCTTTAAGAGGTATGTTAGAAGATATAGCTATTTTTGTTATAAATTTAAAGAATATTAAGTTTAAAATAAATGGTGATAAAGAACAAGTTGTAGTTGAGTATTCTTTCAACGGACCAAGAGAAATTAAAGGTGAAGACCTTATTAACTCTGATGTTGAGATTGTATCAAAAGACGCTCACTTAGCAACAATTAATAGTGATTGTAATTTAACATTTTCTGTAATTATTCAAAAAGGTATAGGTTATATGCCTTCAGAAGATATTAGAGATATTGTTGGAAATGATTATATTCCAATTGATGCGTTCTTTACACCTGTTAAAAAAGTGGTTTATGATATTGAAAAAATGTTAGTTGAAGATAATCCTAACTTTGAAAAAGCTGTATTTACTATACAAACAAATGGACAAATTTCTCCAATTACTGCTTTTAAAGAAGCTGTAACTGTTATGTATTCTCAAATGTCAGTGTTTAACAAGGTTTTCGATTTATCAGAAGTAACAGTGAGTGAAAGTGGTGAAGAGCCATTAGAACTTAAAGAATTAGTTATTAAAATTGATGATTTGAATTTAAGTGCTAGAAGTTTCAACTCTTTAGATAGAGCTGGACTAAAATTCTTAGGTGAATTAGTACTTATGAGTGAAGTTGAAGTAAAAAATATTAAAAATCTTGGGAAAAAATCTTATGATGAAATCGCAGAGAAATTAGAATCTCTAGGTTACCCAGTTGAAAATACACTTCCAGAAAATGTTGCTTCTGCATTAAGAAGAAAATTAGAGCAACTAAAAGCATAATTAAGGGTTTAATATGAGACATAAGCATGGATATAGAAAGTTAAGTAGAACTTCTTCTCATAGAAAAGCATTGTTAAAAAATATGGCAATTGCTATTATCGAAAGAGAAAAAATCGAAACAACTGTACCTAAAGCAAAAGAATTAAAAAGATATATTGAAAAATTAGTAACTGTTGCAAGAGACGCTGATTTAAATACACATAGATATGTATTTGCAGCTTTACAAAGCAAAGAAGCTACTAAAAAATTAATTAATGAAATTGCACCAAAATACCAAGGTAGAAATGGTGGATATACTTCAATAATTAAAACAAGAATTAGAAGAGGTGATGCTACACCTATGGCATTCATTTCTTTCGTATAATCGAAATATATAGTCATTTTATTAAGGGATAGAAGTTTTACTTCTATCCCTTTTTTTATTATAAATATGAAAAAATAACTTCCTTAAATCCTCTTTTTATAACCTAAAATTAATCATTTATTAGATAAAATCCAGCGTAATACTACAACTGTAGAATCATTAGGAGAACCGATTGATAACACTAAAAGAAGCACTAACTTTAGCTAGTGATGATATAAAAAAATTAAGAGATGAGTTAAATTCAAAAATAAAAGAAAGTAATATAGGTGCTTATGTTGAGCAACTAACTTCAACAGATATTTCAACATCTGGAATAGGTATTCCAATAGCCATAAAAGATAATATTAATGTTAAAAATTGGGAAATTACTTGTTCTAGTAATATTTTAAAGGGTTATATCTCACCATATAATGCAACTGTAATTAATAATTTAGAAAAAGCTGGTTTATCTCCATTTGGTAGAACAAACATGGATGAATTTGCAATGGGAAGTTCAACTGAATCTTCTTGTTATGGAAAAACTTTAAATCCAGTTGATAATGAAAAAGTTCCAGGAGGAAGTAGTGGAGGTTCAGCTGCTGCTGTTGCTTCTGGAATCGCTATTGCTGCACTTGGAACTGATACAGGTGGAAGTATTAGACAACCTGCTGCTTATTGTGGTTGTGTTGGAATGAAACCGACTTATGGAAGAGTTTCAAGATATGGAATTACTGCTTATTCTTCATCATTAGATCAATGTGGACCAATAACACAAAATGTTGAAGATGCTGCTATTTTATATGACATTATAAGTGGACATGATCCATTGGATTCAACTTCTGCAAATGTAGATTACGAAGCGGTTACTCCAAAACTTAACCCAAATAAAAAATTAACAATTGCTGTTATTGATAACTTTGTATCACAAGCAAGTCCAGCTATTCAAAAAGGTTTTGAAAAAGCAGTTAAGGCTTTAGAAGAGGCTGGTCACAAAATAATTCATAAAAATATGTTAGATACACAAAAAATAGTTTCAACTTATTATATCGTTGCAACGGCAGAAGCATCTGCAAATCTTGCTAGATTTGATGGTGTAAGATTTGGGAATAGAAAAGATGAAGCTGGTCTTAAAGATATGTATGTTCAAACTAAATCACAAGGTTTTGGGCATGAAGTACAAAAAAGAATTATGTTAGGTTCTTTTGTATTAAGTTCAGGATATTATGATGCATATTATATTAAAGCTCAAAAAGTTAGACATTTAATTAAAGATGAATATGCAGCAATTTTTGCTGAAGCTGACTTGATTTTATCTCCAGTGGCTCCAACAACTGCACCAAAATTTGGTTCATTTAAAACTTCATTAGAGATGTATTTAAGTGATATTTACACGATTTCTATAAATCTTGCTGGACTTCCTGCTCTTTCATTGCCTGTTGATAAAGATGAAGATGGAATGCCAGTTGGTCTTCAATTTATTGCAAAAGCGTATGATGAACAAACATTATTTGACGGTGCTTTATCTTTAGAAAAAGCTATTAACTATATTAAATAAATATTAACTAGGATTAAAAAATGAGAATAAGAAAAAGAGCATTAACTTTCGAGGATGTGTTATTAGTACCTGCAAAATCAGAGATTTTACCAAAAGAAGTTTGTACTAAAACTAAACTTACTAAAAAAATAGATTTAAATATTCCTTTTGTAAGTGCAGCAATGGATACAGTGACTGAATATGAAGCAGCAATTGCAATGGCAAGACTTGGTGGAATTGGAATTATTCACAAAAATATGGATATTGAAGCTCAAGTTTTACAGTGTAAAAAAGTTAAAAAATCTGAATCAGGAATGATTATAGACCCAATTACTATTAAACCAGAACAAACTTTACAAGATGCAGAAGATATTATGGCTTCTTATAAAATTTCTGGAGTTCCTGTTGTTGATGATTACAATATTTTAGTTGGAATTTTAACAAATAGAGATATGAGATTTACAAAAGATTTCACTCAAAAAGCAAAAGATAAAATGACTACTATGCCATTAATTACAGCTCGTGAAGGAACAACTTTAGAAGAAGCTGCTGATATTATGCATGCAAATAAAATTGAAAAACTACCAATTGTAAATGATGAAAATAGACTTATTGGATTAATTACAATAAAAGATATAAACAAAAAAAGAGAATATCCAAATGCAAATAAAGATGAATTTGGAAGATTAAGAGTTGGGGCTGCTATTGGTGTTGGTCAACTTGACCGTGCAAGAGCTTTAGTTGCAATTGGTGTTGATGTTTTAGTTTTAGATTCAGCTCATGGTCACTCAAGAGGTATTTTGGATACTGTAAAAGCTATCAAAGCTGAAATGGATGTTCAAATAATTGCTGGAAACGTTGCTACTGCTGAAGCTACTGCTGATTTAATTGCTTGTGGTGCTGATGCTGTAAAAGTTGGGATTGGACCTGGAAGTATTTGTACAACAAGAATTGTTGCAGGTGTTGGTGTTCCTCAAATTTCTGCTATTGACGAGTGTGCAGCTGAGGGTGCAAAAACTGGAACTCCAATTATTGCTGATGGTGGAATTAAATACTCTGGTGATGTTGCAAAAGCATTAGCAGTAGGTGCAAGTTGCGTTATGATGGGAAGTGCATTAGCTGGAACTGAAGAGAGTCCAGGTGAAGTTGTATTATCACATGGAAGAAAGTTTAAAACTTACAGAGGAATGGGTTCAATTGGAGCTATGACTAAAGGAAGTACAGATAGATATTTCCAAGAAGGAACGGCTGCTGATAAACTTGTACCTGAAGGAATTGAAGGAATGGTTCCATATAGAGGAACAATTTCAGATATTATTCACCAAATGGTTGGAGGATTACGAAGTTCTATGGGATATTTAGGAAGTAAAGATATTCCAACTTTCCAAGAAAGAGCAGAGTTTGTTGAAATTACAAGTGCAGGATTAAGAGAATCTCATGTTCACGATGTAACAATCACAAACGAAGCACCAAACTATCATATTTAAAAAAAGAGGTTATTAAACCTCTTTTTGTTAAATAATTACTTCACCTTTTGCTGTTGCTCTTACTTCATCTATTTTAAAACAATCATTTGCAATATTTCTTGAACTTGTATCTTTGTATTCTGTAACAATCTTATTTATTGTTTTTAATTCATCTTTTGAGAATATTGATTCATCAAACTCTTCTTCCATTTTTATAAAATTTAGTTCTATGAATTTTTCTTTTTCAACAACTTCAATATCTAAATAATCCAATAATTCTTGCATTAAAAAGATTCTTTCATCATCTTCTTCTAAATCTTCTTCATTTGCAACAATATCAAAAAGTTCACTAACAATCACAGGTTCAGGATGTCTTGAACCTTTTATATAAGTTTCATTAAATATCTTTTGAGCACAAAATTTTTGATGATTAAAATCCATTAAAAAAAGCATTATTGCTACTTTTTTATCGTTTAAGTGTTTTACTTGTTTATGTAACATATATAAAATTACATTTGCTACTTTTGTCATATCTATATTCAAAGACTTTCCTTTATTTTAATGCTCGAAGTATACAATATCTATTTTAAATGAATTTAAAAATTGCACCTTCCTTGCCATTTTTTATTATCATATTTTTACCATTTTTTGATGCAATCTCTTTTGACATTTTTATTCCTAGTCCTTTAAAATCATTTTTGTTTATTTGTTCTAGTATTTCATTTTCTATATTTCCACAATTATCTTCAAATACTATTTGAGAATTTTCTATGTTTATAAATAATTTTGGATTTTGGATTTCTCTTTTTGATACTATGTTAATAGTATTTATTATAAGATTTATCCAAACTTGCATCCATTCATTTCTAATACCTTCAATTTTTACACTAAAGTCTCCATGAAAGATTATTTCTAAATTACTATATTTTATTTTTGTATCAATAATAGTTAATGCACTTTTTATAGAATCATATACTTCAAAATTAGATATATTTGAAGATGGTTTATAATAATCTAAAAAATTTTGCATAGTTTCTGACATAAAATCTAAACTTTTTTCTATTTGATCAGTGCTTTCATCTAAAAATTTATTTGAAATCTCTTTTTTTTGTAATATTCTAGCTCTTATATTTAGATTAATATATCCAATTTTTGTAAGTGAATCTCTCCATTGATGGGATATATTTCCTATTAGGTTTCCTAATTCTGCTTTTTTATTTTGTTTAAACATTAATTCTTGATGTAATAAATTTTTTTTAATTTCTTCAGCAATTCTTTTTCTTAGTTGGTAATTCCATAATAAAATTATGGCAATTATTAGTAAGATAAGTATTAAAATGTAGATAAATATCATTAGATTTTCATTATTATCTGGGATTTTTATTGAAACATGACGGTTTATTATTTGATCTATTTCTTCGTTTGTAATCTTTTTTATTGCTTTATTTAAAATATCTTTTAAAATAGGTTCTTCTTTTATTATTCCCATTCTGAGCATATTTTTGTATTTTATTGGTTGAGCTATTATTTTAAGATTAAATAAATTCTCTTTTTTTATACTATATGCTGCAATTATTAAAGATCGAACAGTCATATCAACTTTATTATTTTCTACCAAAGAAAAAGCTTCTTGTTCTGTTTGTACTTGTACAATAGTCAGATTAGGAAAATCTTTTTCAAAAAATTCATACATGGCCGTATTTGAAGGAATAGCAATAGTTTTATTTTCTAATGATGATAAATCTTTGATTTGTGGAAATTCATTTCTTGCTATAATCACATTAGGATCTTGAAAGATAGGCTTAGTAAAAGTAAGCCAAGATTCCCTCTGCGGAGTTTGATTTAAAAAACTTAATATATCACACTTCTTTGCTTTGGAAAATTCAATACTCTCTTCCCATGTTTTTGTTGGAATAATCTTTATTTCTATCCCTAATTTTGAAGTAATTAATTTTATAATATCTGCTGCAATTCCCACATGTTTACCATCTTTATCTAATATTTCAAATGGCTCCCAGTCTGGGTCTACACACATGGTTATTACTTTTTTTGTTGATAAATAATCCTCCTCTTCCACACTAAAAGGTATTGTACTTTTTGCTCCTATATTATTTGTATTTATCCATTTTCTTTTTAATTCAAACTCTTCTTCTACTGTTATCTCTTTTTTTGCTTTATCTAAAATCTCTTGTAATAATTTATTCTCTTTATTTGTTGCTAATCCCATTGATAAATTAAATCTTTGGTCTTTTATCTCAAATGCTGGTTTTAAATTTATTATAAAATTGTTTTCTATAAAATAATTCGCAACTGCAAAACTATCTACAAACCCATCTACTTCTTTAAATGCTAACTTTTTAAGTCCTTCTAATGAATCTTTTACTAATAATAATCTTATCTCTGGATAATACTTTTTAAAAAGTTCTTCTTCATAAAAACCTTCTATTACAGCTATAGTTTTTCCTTTAAAATCATCTAAACTTTTTAAATTATTTACTTCTTTTCTTACAAATACACTATCCACTGCTTTTAAATAAGGTGTTGTAAAATTTAAATACTTCTCCCTATCTTCTGTCTTTGCAATATTTAACATAACATCAAGTTTATTATCTTTCATCAGTTCTAAAAAATCATTCCAATTTGGTCCTGAGATATATTCAACATTTAATCCAACTTTTAAAGCTAATAGATTCATATAATCTATTGAATAACCTGTTGCTTTTCCATTTATATTATAATTAAAAGGTGGCCAGTTTAATTCATTATGTACTTTTATAATAGAGTTTTTAATATAGTTCTTTTCTTCATTTGTTAATATAGTTTGTATTTTATTGTTTATATCAAAATAGTAGTTGTTTAATATAGTAGTAATGTCATAATCTTTATCAACTAAATCTAAATTTGTATACATATCTGCATTTAGTTTAATTAACTCAGGAGCAATTGCTCCTATTTTAAATACATTTGTTTTAAATATCTTTTCTGTTTGATTAGCTTCAAATAATAAAGACTCTTTTGTTTTTCTTTTTGAATACTTATTATAAATTAACTCAACTATCTCTTCTTTATTTTTAAAAGCATATTCCCAACCTTTATTTGTAGCTTCAACAAAGTTTTTAACCTTTTGCATATCAGAATTTATTACATCTTCACTTGTAAAAAGCTCAACATCATAAGAATAAATTCCAAAATTAGCTGGATTTAAAATATTGTACTTTACTCCTAATTTATCAAGCTCATAAGGTTGTGAAGTTATAAATACACTCATAGCATCAACTTCTCCATTTACAAACTTGTCAACCTTAAAATCATGGTTTACTAAAGTATAATCATTTGAAGTAATTCCAGCATCTTTTAATATTACCCCTAAACTTGTATGTCCCATTTCCCAATCAACAGCCATAATCTTTTTATTCTTTAAATCAGCAGGAGTTTTAATATTTGGTTTAGTAACAAGGGCAAGAGCATTTTGCTTAAAATATGAAGCAATTAAAACAACAGGTTTTTTATTGAGTTTTTCTAAAATCAAAGCAGAAGAAGATATTCCAAAAGTAGCATTTCCACTTAAGACTTCTTGAGTAATGTTAACACCTTCTTGAAACTCTCTTATTTCAAGCTCAAGACCAACATCTTTGTAATAACCTTTTTCAATAGCAGCATAAAACCCAGCAAACTCAAACTGATGCTTCCACTCAAGCCGTAAAGTTACTTTTTTTAATTCATCTGTTTGGTTTGCAAATAAAAAATTATTTATTATTAGGAATATTAAAATACTTCCCTTTATTATTCTTCTCAATTTCTCTTCTTTTTATTTAGATTATCATTTTATAACCAATATCAGGAATAGTATATAAAAAATTCTTACCAAATCTTTTTCTTATTCTTAATATAAAGTTATTTAAGGCACTATCACTCATAGGTTCATATTCATAAACAAATTTTATAAACATATCTTTAGTAATTATTCTTTTTTTATTTTCACATAACATTTCAAAAAAAAGAATCTCTTTTTTATTTAGTTCATAAATTTCATTAGTTTTTATAATTCTTTTTAGCTCTTTATCATATTTGAAACCATCTTTTAATTCTACTATTGCTTGATTATTAAATTTTATTTTATTTTCACATTTTTCAAAAGCTTCCATTAAAGCTTTAAAATTTATAGGTTTAAGTAAATAGGCACTTAAATTTAGTGACATAGCCTTAAATAATAAATCTTCATCTTTATAACCTGAAAGTATAAGTATTGGTATTTCATTGTTTGTTTTTCTAATTTCTTCTATAAAATCTAATCCAGATTCTTTTTTTAGATGAATATCTGAGATTATTAAATCAATGTTTTCATTTTCCAAAATCTTGAATGCTTCTTTTATATTTTTTGCTACAAAAGTTGTTTTTACAAACATATTAAATAAAGATATAGCATTTTCTATAAATTCATCGCTATCTTCTAAAAGTAAAAGATTTTTATCTCCTAAAAACTTCATTTTTCACCTTGTTGTTATTTTACTTAAATTTTGAGAAATAATATTATATACAAATCTCATTCGTATCTCATAATTTAACTTAAGTTTATAAGAATTAAGATTTTATTGAGAATAATAAATGTTATTATCTTTTAAACAAGAAAAAATAAGGGCTAAATATGTTGAAAAAAGTTTCTAGAAGTATAGTTATTTCTGTTGTTGCTTCTTTTGTAATAACAGGTTGTGCAGTAACTCCTGAACCTATGTTAAAAGAAGATGTTAAAAAACAAGTTGAAAAAGATTTATCTGTTTTAAGTGAAGTGGTTCAACCCGTAACAAAAGCTATTTCATTAGATGAAGCAATACAAAGAGGACTTGACCATAATTTAACAAAAAAAGTAAAAGTACTTGAAAGTGCATTATCTCAACAACAATTAGATTTGGTATATTATGATATGTTACCAAGTCTTACAACTGCTGCTGGATATTCTGAAAGAAATAATTATGCTGCAAGTGCAAGTACATCATTCATAAATGGAGAACCACAACCTTTAGGTTCAAATCCTTCATATTCAGTTTCTCAAGAAAAAGAAAGAGTTACAGGTGATATAACATTTGGATGGAATATTTTAGATTTTGGATTATCTTATGTTAGAGCTCAACAACAAGCTGATAAATTTTTAATTGCAAAAGAAAAAGAGAAAAAAGTAGAACATAATCTTACTCAAGAAATAAGAAGAGCATATTATCAAGCGGTTTCTTCACAAGATTTATTAAAAAGAATTCAACCTATGATGGCTGAAGTTACAAAAGCTTTAGATGATTCTAAACAAGTACAAAACCAAAGAGTTGGAAAAACTCCAATGGAATCATTATCTTATCAAAGAGAATTACTTGATATTTTAAGATCACTACATACTTTAGAGAGTAGTTTAATTTCTGCAAAAGTAGAATTAGCAGAATTAATGGGATTAAAACCAGGAATAGAGTTTGAATTAGCAGATAAAGTTGAAAAAGATTATCAAATTCCAGAACTTAATATGAGTCTTGAAACAATGGAAGTTTTAGCTTTAGAAAATAGACCAGAATTAGCTGAAAGTAGATACCAAGAAAGAATCTCTGAAAAAGAATTAACAGCTGCAAAATTAAAAATGTTACCAGGAATTAATTTAAGCACTTCATTATCTTACGAAAATAGTGACTATTTATTAAATAATGATTGGTATTCTTATGGTGCTAATGTTTCTTGGAATTTATTAAATGTTTTTAAAGCAAGTACAAATAATAAAGTTGCAAAAACACAAATTGAAGTTGCAAAAGAACAAAAATTAGCTTTATCAATGGCTGTATTATCACAAGTACATTTATCTATAGTTAAATTTAATCAAGCTAAAAAAGAGTATTTATTATCTAAAGATTATTTGACTGTTGCCGATGATATTTATACTTTAACACAAGTTGAAAATGATTTAAATGTTAATGGAAGATTGATTTTAATTAAAGAAAAATTGAACAATATTTTAGCAACTCTTAGATATTCATCTTCATATGCTAATGTTCAAAATAGTTATGGAAGAATTTTTGCTTCATTAGGTATTGATGATAAAAATAGTTCTAAAGTATTAGTAAAAGAAGAAGTTCAAAAAGTAGAACAAAACCAAAATTCTGCACCAGTTTTAGAAGTTAATGAAGCAGAAGAACAAAATGTAGTTCAAGATACTATAACCGAAACTTCTATTTTACCAGTTGTAAAAGCTGAACAAACTCCTAAAAAAACTCAAACAAAAATTGATGATAGTTTTTATAATAGGAATTTTTATGATTCAAAAATTAAAATACATACAGGTGAAACACTTTTAATTAATGGAAATAAATATGTTGTAAAAAAATCTGATGACATATCAAAAATTGCAAAAGACAATAAAGTATCAGTAAAAGCTATAGTTATAGAAAATTATTGGTTAGTTGAAAATAACAGAGTTAAGTTTAAATAAAAGGTTATTTAATGAAAAAATTTCTAAGTTTTGTTTTGATGGTTTCTTATTTATATGCAAATGATGATTTCTCAGCAAGAGCTGTAATTCTTTCACTTGATAGGACTGTTTTATCTAGTGAAATAGCTGGTGAAATAATCGAACTTTCAAAAAGTGAAGGTGATTCTTTTAAAAAAGGAGACACTTTAATAAAAATTGATTGTTCTGTTTATAAAGCTCAAAAAAGAAAAATTGAAGTTGAAAAAGAGATTTCAAAACTTCAACTTGAGAAAAATAAAAAATTAGATACTTATGGTTCAATTGGTACTTTTGAAATACAAATTTCTCAAGAAAACTACAATAAACAACAAGCTGAAAATGATATTGCAGCGATAAATGTATCAAGATGTAGTATTCAAGCACCTTTTGATGGAAGAGTTGCTTCTAAAAAAGTATCAAAACACCAAAGTATTAAACCACAAGATGAACTTTTAGAAATTGTAAGTATAGATAATCTTGAAGCTAGAGTTGTTGTACCATCTTCTTGGCTTGTTTGGCTAAAAAGAGGTATGGAATTTGATTTAATGATTGATGAAACGAAAACAAAAATTAAAGCTCAAGTTGTACAGCTAGATTCAGTTGTTGATCCAACAAGTCAATCTTTATCTATTAGAGCAAAATTAATAAAACCATTTGAAAATATAATTCCAGGTATGAGTGCAACCGCAATTTTCTACCAACAAAAAAACTAATATCAAGGACTAAGTCATGAAAAAAGTAAATAAGAAAAAACCTATAATTAGTGCTTTAGAGCAAAGAATACTTTTTGATGGAGCTGCTGTTGCAACGGCTGTTGATGTACTTGATAATAGTAGTTTTAGCTCAAGTTCAAATGATGCCACAACTAACAATGATGTTACGAGTAATAATGCTGAAAATAGTGTTCATGGTGTACAAGCTACTCAAAGTTTTGAAAGAGATAGAAGAGAAGTTGCCTTTGTAGATTCTTCTGTTGAAGATTTTCAAACTTTAGTTGATGGAATAAAAGATGGTGTTGAAATTTTTGTTTTTGATGGAAGTAAAGGTGGAGTTGATCAAATAGCTTCTATTTTAGAAAAAGAAACAAATATTGATGCTATACACATTTTATCACATGGAAGCACAGGTGAAATTACCCTTGGAACTGATAAATTAAATGGTGATACTTTAGATGATTATAATGAACAATTACAAATAATAAAAGATTCATTATCTGAAAATGGAGATATTTTACTTTATGGTTGTAATGTGGCAAAAGATGGAAGTGGACAAGAATTTATTGAAGCACTTGCAAATTTAACACAAGCAGATATTTCAGCATCTGATGATATTACAGGTGATTCTGCTTTAGGTGGAGATTGGAATTTAGAAGTTAGTAATGGTAATATTGAGACTAATGTAATCAATGTTAATACTTTTTCAGGAGAATTAGGTACCCCTTCTATTACAAATTTAAATAATATGACTTATATTGAACAATCGTCAGCCACTGTAATTGATAGTAATATTTCAATTACTAATGGTGGAAGTTATGATGGAAAATATATAGAATTTTCTATTTCTAGTGCAAAATCTACAGAATCTTTAACGTTAACTAATGCTGCTAATGTAAATGCTTCTGGAGCTATTTCTTTTGTTGGTTCTTCTGTATATTTGGGTAATGGTACTAGTAGAGATATTATCGGAAGTATTGATTCTACATATAATGGATTAAATGGTCAGAATTTAAGAATTAATTTTGTAAGTGCTTTTACTAATCCAAGTTTTGAAACAGGAAATATTACTGGTTGGACATCAATGAATCAAATGATAAATTTAGGTGTTACATCAATTGCTGGATTTGTTTCTCAAGATACTAGTACTTATTCAGATAATGCAAATTCTGGTGGAAATGATGATGATGTACCTTCTGCAACATATAATACGACAGTTTCTAATACTACAACTAGTAGTGGTTCATATTCTTTACAATTAACTAGTAGCATGACAACATTGAATGGTTATGATGTTGTTCATGGACCAGCTGTGTATAGTGATGTATTTGAAGCATCAGCAGGAGATGTTATTTATTTTGACTGGAGAGCTTATGCTGGTGGTGATGATTTTGATGCTTTTGGATATATAGTTAATACAACTACTGGTGCTCAAATAGAAGTATTAGATGCAACGGGAGGTTCAAATACTGATTGGACAACAAAAGCAACAACAATTTCAACAGCTGGAACTTATAGATTTGTTTTTGTTAATGGTACTTATGATGCCTCAGGAGGACAAGCTGCTGGAGGAACATTGTATATTGACAATGTAAGAGTATTTGGAAGTAAAGTTAATGATAGTGTAGTAAGTACTATTTCTAGTCAAATTGCATATTCAAATACGTCTGATAATCCTGATGCAACAAGAACATATACTATTACAGCAGTTGATTCAAATGGTTTATCATCTTCAGCCTCAAGTACAATTAATATCACAGCCGTAAATGATCCTCTTACCGTAACAGTTAGTAATACTTCAAATGGATTTACAGAAACAACAAATATGAATCATCAATCTTTAAGTCAATCAGGTACTATAAGCTTTAACGATGTTGATAACAATGTTACTATATCTCATGCTTCAAATAGTATTACTTGGAGTGGAGGAACATTGGATACAACTCTTGCTAATACTTTAATTAATGGATTTACAACTTCAATAACAGATGGTACTCATTCAGGAAATGGAACTTGGGCTTATAATGTAGCAGATGTTGATTTGAATTTTTTATCAGAAGGTGAAACAATCACATTTAGTTATACAGTAACTGCAATTGCTGGAAGTGAAACAATAACTAGAACTATAAATTTTACAATAACAGGAACTAATGATGCTCCTGTATTTGGAACAATAGTTCCAACAAATCCTGTAATAGAAGCTCCAACTGTTGGAAATACAAGTCCTAGTGCAGGAATAGAAGTATTTAATAATGGTTCATTAAGATTTGGTAATGGTTCAATAGATTCAGTAAATGCAAGTACAGGTATGTTAGAACAACCTTTTTATTACAAAGATGGAGCTTGGTACCAATTAACATTTAGTACATATCAATTAAATATGGCTATTGCTGCTGATTATAATAATGGAAGTGCTAAAACAGATGTGGATTGGAATCTTGAGGGTACAGTAAATCTGACACCAACTTTTACAAATACAAACGTTGATAATTCAGGTTTTAATACAGCCACAGGTACAGGAACAATTGTTTGGACAGGTGAAATAACAGTTGGAACAGCTCATTTAAAAGTTACAAATGTATATACATTAACTGCTGATTCACAATTTATTAAAGCAAATACATATATAAAAAATATTGGAAGTACTTCTACTGAGAATCTTAGATTTTGGGTTGGAACAAGAGATGATTATGTAGCTGGAAGTGATAGTCCTGCAAAACAAAAAGGAAATATTGTAGATGGTGAATTTACAATGACTTCAAATGCAAATGAACAAGCAAAAGCTATAAAAGTTTACACAGGAGATGGTGCAAATGCAACTGCCGTATTATTTTATTCTACAAATGAAAACGTAAATACAGTTATTGCACCAGGATATGGTTGGAGTACATCAAATCAATATGCGCCAGGAATAGATCCTTTAAATTCAGTATATAATCAATCTTATGATGATGGTGGATATGCAATGTTTACTAATCTAAATAATGTTGCAGCTGGTGATACTGTTATGTATGACTGGTATTATGCAGCTGGTAAAGTTAGTGAACTTTCTAATATCACATCAAGTTTAGAAAGTGCAACATCTGATAATCTTAAAGAAAGTGGTAATTCATTAGTATTGACAGATGATTATACAATTACAGATTTAGATTTAACAGATGTTGTAAATGTAGCTGTAAGTTCTGTAGTAGTTACTCCACCAAATGGTTTAACAATTCCTGCTAATTATACTAATGAAATAATAAAAGGAATGCTAAATATTAATTCAAATCCAGTTATAGATGGTGATAGTACAACGGGTACTGTTTCTTGGAATTTTAATTCAGGAGATGATTATAGTTTTAATTTCTTGGGTGCAGGACAAACCCTTACTTTAGTATATACTTTGACTGCAACTGATGGTGAAAATGCAACTGCTACAACAACAGTGACTATTTCTATAGATGGAAGAAATGATGCTCCTGTTATAACAGTAGATGCCGGGGATTCTGATTTAAAAAATATAAATGAAACGAATTCTACTCTCACAACAAATGGTACATTAAGCATAACTGATGTTGATATTATTGATAATGCTTTTACAGTTACAAAAACAAATGTAGTAGCATCAGGAATGACAACGGGATTAGTATCAAATAATAATGCTTTATTAAACATGATTACTGTTAATACACAAGGTAAAGATATTAGTTGGTCATTTAATTCTGGAAATGAATATTTTAAATATTTACCAGCTGGTGAAACATTAACACTTACATATACTATAAAAGTAACAGATGCAAATAATGGAACATCTAACAAAACAATAACAATAGAAATTGTAGGAATAAATGATCCTGTTACGCTTAATTCACCCGCAACAATCTATTACATGGATACAGATGGTGCAGATAATTTTGCCACAACTTCGGGAAGATTAACAGCAAGTGATATAGATAGTGGAACGAGTTTTATTTATGGAATAGATGGAGCAACTTCAAATGGTGATGGAACTTTTACAAAAGTAGGAACTTACGGAACTTTAGTAATAAATAGTTTAACTGGTAATTATGTATATACTCCAAACTCAGCAGTTATAAATTCTTTATCTGTAAGTGCAGCTGAAACATTTGATATGACAGTTAGTGATGGAAGTGGTTCAACAAATACAAAAACTTTAACTATTGATATTGAATCTGTAAATGATGCTCCACTTTTAGGAGGTGTTGCTTCAACTCCAACATTTACTGAAAATGGTTCGGCTATTCAAATTGATTCAACTATTACTGTTACAGATTTAGAAGGTACAAGTTATGATAGTGGTTATGTAACTTTCTCAATAACAGAACATAAAGAATCAGAAGATAAATTATCAATTTTAAATGTTGGTGGTATTAGTGTAAATGGTACTAATGTAACTTATGGTGGATTAATAATTGGAACAATAGATTCAGTTTACAATGGGGAACACGGAAAAGATTTAAGAATAAATCTAAATTCAAATGCTTATTCACCACAAGTACAAGCTTTAGCAAGAGCAATAGCTTTTTCTAATCCAACAGATGATTTAAGTGGGTTATCAAGAGGGCTTGAAATAAAAGTAAATGATGGTGGAAATGGCGATAGAACGACTGCTAGATATAGTACAAAAGAAGTAAATGTAAATATTCAAACAATTAATGATTTACCAACAATAAATTTAGGAACAAATAACTTTATTGTAGAAAAATCTATTTCTACTAATCCAAATGGAGAGTTATCTTTAGGTTCATTATTAAGTGTTGGTGATTTAGATGGGGATAGAATAACTGTAAAAATTGAAACAACTAATTATGGATTAATTACGATAAATGATTCAATTACTAATGGTGTTGATAGTTCTCAAATTAGTGGTAATGGTACTAGAGTTGTGACAATAACTGGAACAATAGATGAAATAAATAGAACTTTAGCTGCAGCAAATGGAATAACTTATGTTGCTGGGTTAGGGAAAGATTATATTACTCCAGGAGCTGATTATTTAAAAATAACTGCTACAGATGATTTATCAGGAGTAACAACTTCTCAAAAGTTAGTAATGGTATTACCTGCTGTTCCAAATATATATAGTGATAACATTGTAGGTGCAGAAGATGGCACAGTAATGATAAATATTAACGATTTAGTAACAGATATAAATGATAATGGGGGAACTTATGTTTTTGGAACGGGAACTCCTGATATAACTGATGCAAATGGAAATATAACAACACATGGAACAATTATACCTTTTGATAGTAGTACAAATATTTATGATTCAAATTCAAAAGTTATTGGGTATCAATTAGAAAATGGTAAAATTATTTTAAATGATGGTAAAAATAGAACAGATAATGCAGATTTTGCTAAATTTACATTTATTCCAAATGAAAATTGGTCAGGTTCTCAAACATTTTTCTATCAATTTACTTCAAATGATGGTGAAGTAAGTAATATAGCTCAAGTTGCTTTATTTGTAACAGCTGTAAATGATGCTCCTGTTGTTACAGTTACTAATAATATTACAATAAATGAAGATAATTCAATAGTATTTGAAAATGCAAATGCAATAACTTTATCGGATATTGATGTGGTTGATCCAACACAAAAATTAGATTTAACATTACGTGTAGAGAATGGAAAATTAGAGTTATCTCAAATGACAGGATTAACTATTTTAGAAGGAGTAAATAACTCTTCTTCAATTAAAATCCAAGGTAATTTAACAGATTTACAAAATGCAATTTCAGCTTTAAAATATACACCAAATCAAGATTATAACGGTTCAGATAGTTTAACTATAAAATTAAATGACAGGGCAAATGTTGGTTCAGGTAATGCTTTAGAAACAACACAAGTTGTAAATATTTCAATAACTGCTGTAAATGATGCTCCTGAGTTTTCAAACCAATATGATGAAGTAAGTGAAGGGGATCAAATTAGAGGTGTTTTACCTGCTAGTGATATAGATAGTAATTCTATTACATTTAGTATAAATGGAACAGCTCCTGTTGGTTTTGTATTAAATAGTGATGGTTCATATATTTTTGATTCTTCAAGTTATGATTATATAACTCAAGGAGAAATTGAAACAATTGTAATATCTGTTACAGTAACAGACACAGAAGGTTTAACAACAACTAAAGATTTCTCAATTGCAATCACTGGAACAAATGATGCTCCAACAGTTTCTTTAGTAAATATTGATGCAGAAACTTCATTTGGTAAAGAATTCTCAAAAGAGATAAAATATTTATTTAGTGATAAAGATTTAAATGATACTTTTACATTTAAAGCAGATAATCTTCCTAACGGTTTAACAATTGATCCAATTACAGGAATAATTTCAGGTAGAGCTTCTGAATCAGGGAAATTTATAATTACTATTATTGGAAGTGATTCAGGAAGTCCTTCTTTAAGTGTTTCAAGAACATTTAATATGTTAGTTGTTGCTCCACCACAAGTTGAAACTAAACCAACAATTGATGCTTCACCTCTTCCAAAAGGTAATAATGATACTAATGGCTCACCTACAACTTTAAATAATTATGGTGGAAATGATAGTAATTTAGGAACATTAAATTATAGTGCTAGTGAAGGTTTTGTTGAAAGTGTAGGGCAAGGTTTTTTAAATACAGGTACAGTTGATGGAAACTCTTCAAATGATGGAGCAAATGATAATAAAAATACTAATCCAACAAATAGTGCTAATGATGGAAAAGGTGTAATTCAAGCTAATGTAGATTTAAATGTACTAACAAATGGGCAAATAGTTTTTAATGACACAAATAAAGACTCTTTTTCAATTGTAGGAATTACAATTGAAGATATTAAAGTTGAAAACAATAATATTGAAATAAAAGTTGTTGATGTTAATCTTGCACAAAACTTTATTGTTACACAAATTGATGGAACTCCTTTACCTGCTGGATTATTTTTTGATCCAAAAACAGGTAGTATTTCAGGAGATATACCTGAAGGTTTAGAAAAATTAAATATAAGTATTAAAGCTATTAGTTCAGATGGAACAACTAGAGTTTTAAATTTAAAACTTGATTTAAAAGAGTTACAAAATAAAAATCAAGCTAGTTCAGAAACACAAGGTTTTATTGGATTAAAAGAACAAATAGCTTTTGAAAATCAAAAGTTAGATGGTTATGGAAGTTATGTTACGGGGTTATTTGCCTAAATAAAGGAAACAGTTAATATTGGAAAACATATCAAAACTTCTACAGTTAGAACATAACTGTAGAAATTGTGAAAGTATAAAAGAGCTTTATTATCAAATAGTTAATGAAACAAGAACCCTTGTGAATTATTCACAAGGAGTTTTATTAACTATTGATTTTAGTGGAAAATATAAAGTTGTAGGAATATCTGATATTTCTGTTGTTGATTCTACTTCTCCTTATGTTCAATGGATAGAAAATGTAATAATAGATTTAAATAATAATGAAAAATCAAAAGATATTTTTGTAGTTGATACAAAAACTGATTTAAAACAAATAGATTTTAAATCGATGCATGAATTTTCACCTTCAAATATTTTATTTATTCCTTTAAAAAGTATAAAAGAAAATAGAGAAATAAACTATATTTTACTTTTATTCAAAGAAGAAGGATGGTTGGAAAAAGATATATTGATTTTAAAACATCTTTCATCATCTTTAGCATATTTTTTATTTGCAATGAGAAGTACAGGAATTTCTCAAATTTTTAAAAAAATCTCTTTAAAAAATAAGTATTTAAAAATATCAATATTTTTATTGATATTTTTAATGTTTTTACCAGTTCGACTCTCTGTTTTAGCACCATTAGAAGTTGAGGCTAAAAATCCTTATGTGGTAACTTCTCCTTTAAATGCTGTTATTGAAGAAGTAAAAGTTTTTCCAAATGATAAAATAGAAAAAGAACAATTACTTGTTAAGTTTGATGATGTGGATTTTAATAATAACTATTTAGTTGCAAAAAGAACTTTAGATGTTGCAAATGCACAACTTCATACAGTAAAACAAAGCAGTTTTTTTGATGCTACTCAAAAAAGTCAAATTTCACAATTAGAAAGTCAAGTAAAACTAAAAGAAGCAGAATTAAATTTTGCACAAGAGCAGTTGGGCAAAACAAAAATTTATGCAAAAGAAGATGGAATAGCAATTATTAATAATCCAAATGATTGGAAAGGGAAACCTGTAACAACAGGAGAAAGAGTTTTTTTAATAGCAAAACCCCAAAGTATTGAATTAAAAATAATGTTACCTGTTAGTGAAGCTATTTTTTTAGAAGAAAATGCTTTGATTAAAGCTTTTTTTGATAATGACCCAACAAATTCTTGGAGTGGAAAAGTTAAATATATTTCATATAAACCTGAATTAACGGAACAAAATGTTTTATCTTATAAAATTACAGCAGATTTTGATGATATAAAAGAAAATGGTTATATTCCTTCTATTGGATTACGAGGAACTGCAAAAATTTATTCAAAAAAAGTTACGCTGTTTTTTTATCTATTTAGAAAACCAATAACTGCCGTTAGACAATGGATAGGTTGGTAATGCCTGAACAAGAGATTTTATTACCAAAAATTAGGGATGATTTAAAACTAATAGAGACTTCTGTAAGTGAAGATGGTTCTAAAAGATGGCTTTTATTTGATCCTATTCAAAATAAATATTTTAATATTGGAATTGATACTTTTGAATTAATTTCAAATTGGCAAAGTGATATTGAAATAGATGAATTTCTTAGAATATTAGAAGATAAAAATTATGATATTGAAAAAGAATCTTTACAAACTTTTGTTGATTTTTTAATAAATAATAATTTGATTTTATGTGAAAAACCCAAAGACACACAAAGAATGGTAAATATTCTTAGAAAGTCAAAACAAAATATATTTAAATGGTTAATTCATAATTATTTATTTATAAGAATTCCTCTATTAAAACCTGATAAATGGCTAGAAGATAATAAAAATAAAATCAATTTTTTATATTCAAAACTTTGGCAAAATATAGTTTTGGTTTTAGGATTTATTGGAATTGTTTTTGTATTAAGAGATTGGGAAAATTTTATTTCAACTTTTATGTATCTTTTTTCTAAAGAGGGATTTTTTTACTATTTTTTATCTTTAGTTTTTGTAAAAAGTATGCATGAATTAGGTCATGCTTTTACAGCAAAAAGATTAGGCTGTAAAGTGCCTACCATGGGAGTTGCATTTTTAGTTTTATTTCCTGTTTTATACACAGATACAACAAATGCTTGGAAATTAAAATCAAAATATCAAAGATTACAAATAGTCCTTGGTGGAATAAAAGTTGAGTTATATTTAGCTTTAATAGCTACTTTTTTATGGTCATTTGCTCCTATTGGAATATTTAAAAGTATATTATTTATTATTGCAACCACAAGTTGGATTAGTTCTTTACTTATAAATATTAGTCCATTTTTACGGTTTGATGGATATTATATTTTATCAGATATTACAGATAGCAAAAACTTACAACCTCGTTCATTTGCAATGGCTAAATGGTTCATTAGAAAAAATATTTTAGGTTTAGAAGAAGAAAAACCAGAAATATTAGTAAAAGAAAAAGAGAATTTTTTTATTATTTATGCCATATTAACTTGGATTTATAGATTATTTTTATTTTTAGGAATAGCTTTATTAGTATATTATTTTGCTTTTAAAGTTTTAGGAATAATTTTATTTTTAGTTGAAATAGTTTGGTTTATTTTATTGCCAGTATATAATGAATTAAAAATATGGTGGAGCAAAAAAGATATGGTTAAATTTAATACAAAAAATAAAATCTCTTTATTTTTAGTTGTTTTTTTACTATTTTTAATATTTATTCCTTGGAATAGCAGTATTAAAATGCCCGCAATAATAGAATCAAAGAATTATTTTGAGTACTATTCAGCCGAAGATGGTTATATTGAAGAAATATATTTTTCAAATGGTCAAAATGTAAAAAAAGACCAACTTTTATTAAAAATAAAATCTCCAGAAATAGAGTATAAAATAGCTCAAATTCAAGAAGAAATAGAGTCATTAAACTTTGAGATAAATAAACAAGCAGGTTTCAAAGAAAACCTAGACAAAAGATTTATTTTAGAAGAGAATTTATTGAAAAAAATAAATGAATTAGAAGGTTTAGAAAAAATTAATAAAAAATTTGAAGTAAAAGCGGATTTTGATGGAAAAATATATTTTTATGATGTATTCAAAATAAATCAATGGATTAGCAAAAAAGCCCCAATTTTTGTTTTATATGATAATTTAAATTATAGAATAGTTGGTTTTTGTAATGAAAATGATTTTAAACTTTTAAAAGAAAATTCAAATAGCAAATTTATTTTCACTTCAGGAGATTTAAAAGATATTCATCAAAAAGTTACGAATATTTCAAAATTTTCAATTCCATATTTAGAATTTCCTGAGTTATCTTCTGATTTTGGTGGAGAAATTGCAACTAGAAAAGATTTAGATAAAAGATTAAAAACAGAACAAGCTTATTATAAAATCACTGTTGATTTAGAAGAAAATAATTTGGATTTAAAAAATAGAAAAACAGGTGTTTTAGTAACTCAAGGAGAATCAATGAGTTTGATTTCAAGAATTGCTAAAAAAACAATTTCTGTTTTAATAAGAGAGAGTGAATTCTAAATTCACTCAACTGTTTTCATCAAAACATCTCTATAATGATTTAATTCTTTCATTTTTACATCATCACCGTTGTTTATATCAGGATGATATTTTCTTGCTAATTCTTTATATCTTTTTTTTATTTCTTCTTTTGTCGGAGTTTGTGAAAATCCAAAAAAATCTTTTGCTTTTTGAATTTCATCAACCCTTGGAGCGTTTGCAAAACCTCGAAAATCAGATTGATTAAAGTTTCTAAAATCATTAAAATTGAAATTTTGTCCATTTTGAAATTCTGAACTATCAAACCTAAATCTAAAACTATTAGCTCTCATTTTCTTTTTAAAGTTATAAATCAAAAATGTGATTATTACGAGAAAAACTCCTATAATCATCAAAAAAGTTCCGAAATTTGTAAATATAAGATATAAAATAAAAAATAAAATTGATAATCTTATTAATCTATTGAAAATATATACAATTGTATTATTTGGCATAAAAAAATATCCTTTTAAAATAGTTGCGTATTATATACTTAGTTTTACTATAAATAAGTTAATCAAGAAAAAATTAACTTTAACTAAAAATAAGTGTTTTCAGTCATATTTTTTATTTGATTTAACATAACTTCATAATCATCATATTTTATATTTATAGGATATAACTCTTTTTTGTATTTTAAAATCAATGAAGGAAAAGTTTTTACATATAAAGAGCGTCTAAAATTTAGCTCATTTTGTAAATCTTCTTCTATTTTTTGTGATTTTAAATCCTCTTCAAATTTCTTTTCATCCATTCCAATTTGTTTAGCTAAACTTATGAGTGTTATTGCATCACTTGGATTCATTGCTTTTTGATAATATGCTTCTTGAATAGCTTCTATCATTTCATTTTCTTTGTTTTCATATCGAGCTAAAATAGTTGCTTCACAAGCAAGATAAGTTGAACGTCTTGGAGCACATTTTTTCCAAAAATCATGGTTAAATTTTGTTCCTGTAACTTCTTCTATTTCATACCAAATACTTTCTATTTTTTCTTGCATCTCTTTTGGCATAATTTCGTCACTATATGGGGCTAAACCACCAACTACATTAACTATTTTTATATTAGAATCAAGATGTTTTCTAAGCTTTTCTAGTGTTGGTTTAAAGGCATAACACCATGAACACATTGGATCATGGACATAATATAAAGTATAAATCATCTTTTTCCTTTTTTATTGGTATTGTATTTAAATAATATTAATTTGGTTTAAAACTTTTTGTGTACAATACAAAACTGTTTAAAAGGATTTTTATGGAATATGAAGAGTTTGAAAAAGCTGTTGATATGTTTGGAATATTAACAAGAGTTTCAAAAAAAGATTTAAAAAAGAAATATTTAAAACTATCAAAAATTTATCATCCTGATATGCAAACGGGAAGTGAAGAGAAGTTTTTGGAGTTAAAGAAGTCTTATGATTTACTTTGTGCTTATATGGATTCATATTATTATTCATTTGACAAAGATGAATTTAAACACCAATTTCCAGCTTTTACAAACTATAAAAATTGGATGAAATAAAAAGGAGAACTCATGCGAACAAAAATAATAAGTTTTTTTTCAGATAAATTATATATAGAATTATCAATAGCAGGAGTATTATTTTTAATAGCACTTGTTCTGGATATGCTTATGGATTTTATTATTTATATGCTTTATTTTATTATTTTTTTAGAAATAGTAAGAGCTGTTGTAAATTACATAAGAGAACAGCGGGTAACTTTAAGTTTATTAGTTGATGCTTTTATTATTTTGGCATTAAGAGAGTTTATAGTAAATGTTGTAAAAGTAAACAAAGAAGAGTTAACAAGTTTAGAAGCTATATATTCAAATGGTATAAATTATAATCTTTTGATTTTATCAGGAGTTATTTTATTTTTATTGGTTATTAGATATTTATCTGTTATATCTTCTCAAAGATATTTATTTAAAGATGAAGAGAAAGTTGATTAAAGGATAATTATGCAGAAAAAAGTTTTTATTTTAATAGCGTTAGTTTTTTCATTTAATTTTAATCTTTTTGCAAATGGGTCTTACTCAAAGCAAGAGATAGAAAAAATGATTTCTAAAATGGTTATTTTAGGATTTAGTGGAGAAAATATAAATCCAAATGATGAAATATATAAAAATATAAAATCAGGACTGGGTGGAGTTATTTTATTTGATAAAGATCCAAATGATAAAAATAAAAGAAAAAATGTAAGAAACAAAGAACAGTTAAAAAAATTAACATCTCAATTACAAGCCATTTCAAAAGAAAAACTTTTGATTTCTATTGATCAAGAGGGTGGAATAGTTCAAAGATTAAAAAAAGAAGATGGGTTTGTCGATACTTTAAAAGCTAGTGAAGTATCTCTTAATGGTGAATCTTTTGCTAAACAAACATATGGATTATTAGCTAAAGATTTAAAAGAATCAGGAATAAATACAGATTTTGCACCAGTTGTTGATTTGGCGATTAATAAAGAAAATAAAGTAATTGTAACTCGTGGTCGTTCTTTTGGTGAATCATCAAAAGAGGTTATAAAATACTCTTCAATTTTTGTAGATGAATTAAAAAAACAAAATGTGATTTCTGTTTTAAAACATTTCCCAGGACATGGTTCTTCTTTGGGTGATTCTCATTTAGGTTTTGTTGATATTACAAATACTTGGAATGAAAAAGAGTTAGAACCTTATAAATATTTTATTAAAAATAATAAAGTTGATATGATAATGTCAGCTCATGTTTATAATAAAAATTTAGACGCAATAAATCCAGCAACTTTATCTTATAACATAAATACAAAGTTATTAAGAAATAAATTAGGATTTCAAGGGGTTTTAGTAAGTGATGACTTACAAATGTATGCTATTTCAAAACACTATAATTTAAAACAAACTTTAACACTTGCAATAAATTCAGGTGTAAATATGCTTTTATTTGCAAATCAATTATCAAAACCAATAACTTTAAAAGAGATAGTTGATACGGTTTATGATCAGGTTTTAAATAAAGAGATTTCTTTGGAGCAAATAATTAAATCTAATGAAAGAATAAATAAAATGATGGTTAAATATTAAGTTTATAAAAAAGAGAGATTTTATTAAAGCTCTCTTTTTTAGTATTGAAAAATTAAATTAGCTGTTTTTTTACAAACTCCAAATAGTGTCCTTCTTTTTCTTCCAATTCTTTGTGATTTCCACTTTGTACAAGTTTTCCATCATCTATTACATAAATCATATCAGCGTTTTTTACTGTACTTAATCTATGAGCTATTGTAATTACGGTTTTTTCTTTTAAAAATTCTTCTAATTCACTAAAAAGTTTTACTTCTGTATGAACATCTAAAGCAGAAGTTGATTCATCAAATATCACAACAGCAGGATTTGCAATAATCATTCGGGCTATTGATAATCTTTGTCTTTGCCCTCCACTTAATCTAATTCCATGTTTTCCAACAAGTGTTTCAAGACCATTTGGCATATTTTCTACTGTTTCGTAAAGTTGTGCTATTTTTAAAGCCTTAAAAATTTCAATATCACTTATATTTTCATTTCCCATTGTGATATTAAATTTTAGAGTATTATTAAACAAAATAGGCATTTGTAAAACTAAAAAGATATTTTCCCTTAAATTTTGTCTATTTAAATCATCAAGACTAATATTATTAAAAAAAATATCTCCAGAATTTTTAGAATAAAATCCTGAAATTATATTTGCAATTGTAGTTTTCCCACTTCCACTTGCCCCGATAATCGCCACTTTTTCACCTGATTTTATATCAAAAGAGATATTTTTTAAGATTTCTTTATCTTCATTATAAGAAAAACATAAATCTTTTATTGAAATATCTACTTTTTTAGAGTTTGAATCAAGAATTAATGTTCCATTTTTTTCTATTCTTAAATCTAAGATTTTATTTATTCTATTCATTGCAGTTTTCGCACTAGCATAGGCATATTGAATAGTTAAAATATCTTGAACAGGAGTCATAATAAACCAAATATATCCAAACATAGCAAACATTAAACCAATAGATAAATCACTGTAAGCCACAAGCAAAAGTCCAACAGCTCTAAAAACTTCAAAGGCAATTAGAAAAATTGTAAATGAAAATCTTTCATAAGCAACACTTTTATAGTTAAATTCATTTGAGGTTTTTTGAATGTTTTGGGCTTTTGAAATTGAATCTTGAAAGAAAAACTTTTCTTTATTACTAGCTTTTATTTGCCCAAATAAGTCTAAAGTTTCATTTATATTATTTTGAAATTCTTCAATTGCTTTATTTTCTTCTTTTTTCAAAAGTCCAGTTTTATTGGCTATTTTTTTTGAAATTATCATAATAATTGGTTGAATAAATAAAATCATAAGCCCTAAAATTGGATCAATCGTAATAATTACAATAGCAACTGCAACTAAAGTTAAAATAGAAGCTATAAATTTACTAGCAATTGAAACTATAAAATTATCTAAAGTATTAACATCAGTTACTAAATTTGCTCCAATAGAACCAGAACCTAAACTCTCATATTCATTCATGTTTACAAGTTCAAGATGATTTAGTAGTTTTTCTCTTATTTTAAAAGTTACATATTTTGATATTTTTGTGAATATTTTTGTGATTAATACACTAAAAAGAAAATAAATCACACGAAGAAATAAAACAATAAAAGTTACAATTGCAATGTAATAAAAAGCAGTTGTACTTCCAAAAAGTTCATTTATGTTATTTACAAAAAAATCAGGTTTATTTAGTAGTACTTCATCAACTAAAAGTGGTAAAAGCAAAGGAATAGGAACACTTATTAGTATAGCTATAATTGTAAGTATTTGCCCAATAATAAGAGATTTTTTATTATCAAGAAGTAGTTTAAATATATATTTTAAAGATATTTTATTATTCATCATTGGGCTTGAATATCTATTCTATATCCAATACCAGATACATTTTTAATAAGTTCTTTATAGGCTTTTTTTCTTAATTCTTTAACTAAAGATCTTAATGAATCTTGTGTCATTAGTCCATTCCAAATATTCTGATTTATTTCTTCATAACTTAAAGAACAATTATGATTTTTTACTAAAAAATCTAAAAATAAAATCTCTTTTTTTGTTAATAAAACAATAGTATTATTTTTAAATAAAGATTTATTGTAGTTATCATAAATAAAATTATTGCTTAAATTTATTATATTAGATTTATTTGAATCAAGATTTTTTACACAATCTTTTAAGGCATCTATAAACATATTTATACAATCTAAATTTTGTACAAATTTTACATATTTGAGTTCTAAACCTTCCAATAAGTGCGTATGATTTAATTCATCTAAAATAGCAATAATTTGTATTTGATTATTTAAAACTCTAATTTTTTTTAAAAGCTCAAAATTGTATTTAGTAATTACAAAATGAATTTCCTTTGTATTTATTAGTTCTATTAATTCATCGTGATGTTCATATTCTAATAAATTATCTGTAAATGAAGAGATGTAATTATTGAATTCATCATTAAGATTTTTTTTGTAACAAATATTTAAAGATTTTAACTCTTTCATATAAATTCCTAGAAACTAAATTTATTATTTGATAATAACATTTTTTAATTATCAAATACACTTTTTTCATTAGATTTTAATAAAAAATTATTTATTGAAGCTTAAAACCGTTCTATCTACAATTATTATACATTTAATATGCTACAATCAAAATAAAAATTAGAGTTTAAAAAATGAAAAAAATCGCCTTTATATTTCTTTTATTGTTCACTTTTATTTTTGCAAAACAGGAAGATTATTCAGAAATGAGTACCCAAGAACTAATAGCAATTATTGGTTATGTAAAAGAGGAAAATAAAGCCCAATTTATTAAAGAGTTGAATTCACGAATTCCAACTATGACACAAGATGAAAAAGCTCAATTTGAACAAAATATAGAAGAGTTGAAACAAAATGAAAAGTAAAATATTATTATTGGAAGATGACTTAAATTTAAGTGACACAGTTTGTGATTATCTTGAAGAAAAAGGCTTTGAAGTAATTTGTGTTTATGATGGTGAAGAAGCTCTTTCTTCAATTTATGAAAATTGTTTCGATTTATTATTACTTGATGTAAATGTACCAAATAAAAACGGTTTTGAAGTTTTAAAAGAAGTAAGAAAAGAAAATAAAAATACACCTGCTATTTTTATTACTTCATTAAACTCTATGGATTCATTGGAACAGGGATATTCTAGTGGTTGTGATGATTATATTAGAAAACCATTTGAATTAAAAGAACTTTTAATTCGTATTCAAACGATATTAAAAAGAGAGTTTTCTAATAAAAGTGAAAGTATAAGTATAACAGATACTATAACTTTTAATTCAATATCTGGTGAGCTAAAAAGTGGAGATGAATTAATAAAACTTAATTTAAAAGAATTAAAACTCTTAAAATTCTTTTTACAACATCCAAATGAACTTTTGATTCATGATAGAATTTATGATTATGTTTGGGATTATGATGAAGAGTATAGTGATAACTCTTTAAGAACTTATATAAAAAATCTTAGAAAGATATTAGGGAAAGATAAAATTGTCAGTCTTAAAAAACTCGGGTATAGATTTAACCAAAAGTGAAACTAGAACACTTTTAGGTTTTAGTTTTTTATACTCTTTTCTTGTTTTAGTAATTTTAGGTGTCGTTTCATTTTTATATTATCAATTCCAAAAAGATTTGATGCTTCAAGAAAAAAGACAATTATTACAAAATTATTCAAATGATTTAGTTGTTAGACTAAAAGATTTACATGTTAATATAGATAAAAATAATATTTATCCTAGAGATGAAAGATTTAATTCTGCTATTTTTGATAGTGATAAAAAAAAGATTTTTTCTACATTAGAATCAGATGATGTAAGTTTAGATGATATTATTTATTTAAGTGATAATCAAATACATTTTATAAAAGAGCCAGAATCTTACTATTTAGGAAGCAAATATATAATAGTTGAAGTTGCAGATGATGGAATTTGGTTTGAAGAAATTAGATATAAAATTGGAATATATTTTTTATTAGCATTTATATTTATGATGATTTTGGGTTATTTTATATTAAAACAAGTTTTAAAACCAATGCGAGATGCTTTACATTTACTGGATAGATTTATTAAAGACACAACTCATGAATTAAATACGCCAGTTACAGCAATTATTACAAATATAGAAATGATTGACAAAACCAGTTTAGATGATAAATTATTAAAAAAAATAAATAGAATAGAAATTGGTGCAAAAACAATTTCAAATATTTATGAAGATTTAACCTTTGTTACACTTAATAATCAAATTATTTCAAATAACGAAGAGATAAATCTTTCGAATGTATTAAAACAAAGAATAGAATATTTTAATAGTATCGCAACAATGAAAAAAATAAATTTTGATTTAAATATTGAAGATGATGTTTTTATTGTTTGTGACATAAAAAAAATAACTAAATTAATTGATAATATTTTGTCAAATGCAATAAAATATAATAAAATTGCAGGATTTATAAAAGTAAATTTAGATGATAATATTTTAAGTATTGAAGATAGTGGAAAAGGAATTGAAAAAGAAAATCTAAAAAATCTTTTTGAAAGATATTCAAGATTTGATAAAAGTGTAGGTGGATTTGGTATTGGTTTAAATATAGTATCTTTAATTGCAAAAGAGTATGGTTTAAAAATTGATATAAAGTCTCAAATGAATATGGGAACAATGGTGGAAATAACATGGTAAAAGTTTTTTTAGTTTTATTTTTAATAATTTCATCTTTAAATGCTGCAAAAGATGAAGATGGTATTTATGAAACAAATTGTGTAAAATGTCATTCAAAATTACCTGTTACAATTGATAAATATTTTTATAGATATTTATTAAAATATAGTAGTGAACGAGCTGTAAAAGAAGCAATGTTTGACTATATGAAAAATCCATCTGTAGAAAAAACTATTATGGCAGAGTCCTTTATCACAAGGTTTGGTATAAAAAAGAAAACAAATTTGAGTGATGATAAACTCATGGAAGCATTAGATACTTATTGGGATGAATATAAGATTTCTAACAAATTAAAATAACTTAAATATATTCACAATACATTCACAATCAGGATTTATACTTTCATCATAAATATAACAGGAGTTATAAAATGAAAAAAATATTAGCAATACTTTTTATCTCAAGTTCTTTAGTTTTTGCAGATAATAATTCAATAGGTCTTGATACACTTGTTGGAGCTACAATTGGTGTTGCGATTGGTAATCAAATTGGAAAAGGTAATGGAAAAGATGTTGCAAGAGTTGCTGGTGGGTTAATTGGTGCAGGTATTGCAAATAATTCTAGAACACCATCTTATTCTAATACATATTATGATAATAACTCTTATAGAAATAACTATTATGATAACAACTACGAAAGATCAACAACTTATGTAAGAACTGATAGATATTACGATGATTACTATTATGATAGAAGACCACAGGTTACTATTGTATATCAAAATTACGATAGATTTCCACCACCTCCAAGATACTATTATGAAAGACATCACGGACATCATGGTGGATATAGAAGATAAAGAATATAGGCTCAATTATTTGAGCCTATAAAATTTTTAGTTAAGAAAGAAGTCTCAATACATTTTGTTGATTTACATTATTCGACTGAACTTGTCCATAAGCTCCAATTTGAGCTAAAATATTTTGTTTAGAAAAATTTGATGACTCTTTTGCATAATCAGTATCAAACAATGAAGCTGCATTTAAAGTACTTGTTTGTTGAGTGAGTAGGTTTCTACTTGAACTTTCAAGTTGATTTTGAACTGTCCCAAATTCGCTTTTTACATCATTTAGTCCATTTATTGCTTTATCTACACTTTCTAAAAAACTTCTTGCATCACTTGAACTAAAAGTTGCTGAATCTTGATTTGCTAAAGCTGTTAATCCTAAACCTTTTGTATTTGATTGAACACTTGAAGTTTCAATTATGTCTTCGCCTACTAATCCAGATTGATATTGTTGTTCATCTGATGCTGAATTATCAGTAGAACTTTTTTGAAGTAGAGTTTGACCATTGTAGTTTGTACTACTTGCAATTTTATCAAATTGATCAAGTTGAGATTTTATTTCTTTTAAAATAGATTCTCTTCCTTCTTTACTTGTTGTATCAGTTGAAGCTTGTAAAAGTTTTTCTTTTACATTATCTAAAATTTTAGATTGTTCATTTGTCGCACTTGACGCAATTTGTGTTGCTGCTATTGCTGAATTTGTATTTTCAATAGCTTGAGAATAACCATTTGATTGACTTAATAAACTAGTCGCAATAGATAAACTAGAAGCATTATCACTCGATTGGTTTAATTCAATTCCTGTTGCAATTCTAGCTAATGATTGATTTGCACTTGAATAAACATTTTGGTTTATTGTAGAGTTTGAATTTATTTGCATAATTTACTCCTTTTATCATTTAATAAATTTTATTCCTTTAAAGATTAAATTATTATTAAGTTTTGATATAATAAGAACAAAGTTAGAAAAATTATTTTTATTAAAATAATTAAAAAAAGAGAAAAAAATAGTGATAATAATAGATTTTGAAACGAATACAAGTAATATTGGCGATGTAATAGAAGTGGCAGCTGTGCGAATTGATAAAAATTTTAATATTTTAGATAAATTTCATAGATATTATTTATCTAGGTATCCAGTAAATTATTTTTCTTTTGCAGTTCATAGATTAACACCTGAGTTGATACTTGATTATAGAAAAGATAAATCTTATTGTTCATATTTCACAGAAGATGAAGATTTTTTAGAGTTTTGTTCAAGTAGTGAAACTTTAATTGCCCATAATATTACTTTTGAATTAAGACATATTGATAATAAAGTAAAATTCAAAAAACATATTTGTACAATGGCTGGAAATAAAGAAATTGTAAAAGCTTATGGAAAAAGTGGAAGATTAAAAAATCCAAAACTCGATGAAACTTGTTTATATTATGGAATAGAGTTTGATGGGGATAAATACCATAGTGCAACTTATGATGTAACAAAAACCTATGAAATTCTAAAAAGAATGAACATAAAGTTATAAACAGAAGATATTTACCTACAAGAAGACCTTTTTTTAGTATAAAATAAAACAAAAAAGGATTTATAATGAAACTAGGAGTATCAGCTTGTCTAATAGGCACTCAATGTAGATATGATGGTATTGGAGCAAATGATAAGTTTGTTATTGATGTTTTACAAAAATATTTCCAAACAGTTCCTTATTGTCCTGAAACTATAATTTGGGGAAGTCCAAGAGAGGCAATTCGACAAACTTTAAGTGAAGCTGGTGAACTTAAAATTGTAACTTCTACAAAAAATCCAAAAGATGTAACTTTTGAGCTTGAAAATATCTCAAAAGAGTGTGCAAATAAAATCCAAAATGATGATTTATGTGGTTTTATTTTAAAATCATCGTCTCCCACTTGTGGGCTTGAAAGGGTAAAAGTATATAAACCTTTTAACGCGCCAAGTGTAAAAAATGGTGTTGGAGTTTTTGCAAAACAGATAAAAGAAAAATATCCTTATTTGCCAGTTGAAGAAGAGGGAAGATTAATTGACCCATGGCTTAGGGAAAACTTTTTGATGCAAATTTTTGCATATCAAGATTTACATAATTTTATAAAATCAAATCCTAGTTTTAATGACCTAGTGATTTTTCACACTTCTTACAAATATCTGATTTATTCAAAAGCTCAAAAATCATATACAACACTTGGCAGAATCGTTGCAAACAAAGAGAAAAAACAGTTAGATGAAATTTTACTTGAATATAAAGAAGAGTTTTTAAAAGCAATAAGCCTAAAAGGAAATGTAAATAAAACTTACAATGTTTTACTTCATATGTTTGGATATTTTAAAAAACTAATCACAAAAGAGGAAAAAGAAGATATTTTACAAGCACTTCAAGAGTTTAAAGACAAAATTATTCCTTTAATTGCCGTTATGAAAATCATAAATTTATATGTAAAAAGATTTGATGTTCAGTATTTAAAAGTGCAAAAGTTTTTAAATCCATATCCAAAAGAGTTATCTTTAAGAAGCGACATTAAGGCCTACAAATAATGAAACAAATTTTGTGGTTTAGACGAGATTTAAGAATTGCAGATAGTGCCATTCTTAGTTTTGCAAAAGATGAAGTATTGCCTATTTTTATCTTTGATAAAAATATTTTAGACAAACTTGAAAGAGATGATAAAAGAGTAACATTTATTTATAACTCTGTTTTAAAACTAAAACAAGATTTGAAAGAAATAGGGCTACATTTAGCCATATTTTATTCAACTCCAAAAGAGGTTTTTGAAAGTCTAAAAAATCAAGGTTTTGATAGTATTTTATGTTCAGTTGATTTTGATAATTATGCTAAAAAAAGAGATGAAGAAATAGCTAAAATCATCCCAATGCAAACCTTTACGGATTCATTTATAACTCATCCAAATGATTGCCTAAAAGCTGATAAAACACCTTATAAAGTTTTTACTCCATATTATAAAAACTTAAGTGTTATTTGGAATTCATATAGACTTGAAGAGTTTGAAACAAATAAAAATCTAAAATTAATCTCTTATGATTTTGATTTTATTCCAACACTTGAAAACATGGGTTTTATAAAACAAACTTTGCCACAGTTTTTACAAAAAAGCACAGATGAATTACTAGAAGATTTTGAACAAAAAATAGATAATTATAAAATTGATAGGGATTTTTTTGATAAAAATGCAACTTCAAATTTAGCTATTCATTTACGATTTGGACTAATTTCTCCACGACAAGTTTTTAATAAAATAAAAGAGTTAAAAGCCCGAACTGAAAATAAGGAGTTTTTTATAAGAGAGCTTTTTTGGAGAGAGTTTTACAACTATATTTTATTTCATTTTCCAAAAAGTGAAACATCAAATCTAAATGAAATAAAAGTAAACTGGAATGAAGATGAAACAGTTTTTCAAAAATGGTGTGAAGGAAACACAGGTGTTCCAATAATCGATGCAGCCATGAGATATTTTAATTTAACTGGAACAATGCACAATCGATTAAGAATGATAGTTTCTTCATATCTAACAAAAAATTTATTAGTTGATTGGAAAAAAGGGGAACGATATTTTGCTTCTAAACTTCTTGATTATGAAGCAAGTTCAAATGTAGGTTCTTGGCAATGGGCAGCAAGTACAGGAGCTGATTCTGTGCCATATTTTAGAATATTTAATCCATATTTACAATCGGCAAAATTTGACAAAGATGCTGTTTTTATAAAATCAGTAATTCCTGAACTAAAAGATGTAAATACAAAACTCATTCATAGTGAAAATGGTGTTCAATCAAATCTATTTTTAGACTATCCAAAACAAATAGTTTCAATAGAGTTTTCAAGAAAAAGAGCAATCGAAGAGTTCAAAAGAGCAAACAATGAAAAATGTTGATATAGTTGTTATTGGAAGTGGAATAGGGGGAAGTCTGATTTCTGCTTTAAATAAAAACAAAGATTTAATCCTTTTTGAAAAGGATAAAAACTTAGGAGGTTGTGCTTCAACTTTTAAAAGAAATGCCGCTTATTTCAACGCAGGAGCCACAACTTTTGTAGGTTATGAAAATAATCATCCAATTAAAAATATCTTTGACGAAGTAGGGATTATTCCAAATATTATTCAAAGTAAAATAGCAATTAGAACTATTCAGAATAGAAAAATCGTAGATAGAATACAAAATTTTGAAGAGTTTTTAACCCAATTAAACAGCGTTTATTATCACAAAAACAATAGAATTTTTTGGAAAACAATCAAAGAAATAGATGAAAAATTTTGGAATTTAAAAAAAGTATATTTTGCAAAATATGGTTTTCAAGAATATTTTAAAACAGCTTTGTTTGTAGCTGAACTTTTAAAAGAGTTTGGTTTTATGCTTTTTAAAACAGCAGATGGATATATAAATGAAATTTTGCCAAATATTTCAAAAGAGTACAAAGCTTTTATAAATGCGCAACTTTTAATAACTCTTCAAACAGACTCAAAAGATTTGTCACTTTTAGCCATGAGTTTGGGGTTATCATATCCATTTCATAAGGTTTTTTATCCAATTGGTGGAATGGGACAAATAATAGAAGATTTATTAAAAGATGTAAATGTTCAAAATAAAGAACAAATAATTTCAATAAAAAAAGAGCAAAACAAATATAGATTAATCTCCACAAAAGATGAATATTTGGCTTCACAAGTGATATTAAATTCGGCAATTTTTGAAAGTTCAAAACTATTTTTAGATGAAAATATAAAAAAATATTACGATAAATTTTCATTTTCAGACCAAAGTGCTTTTGTGGTTTATTTGAAGTTAGATTCAAAAGAGAAACTTTTACATCACTATCAAATTATTTTAAAAAAAAATATTCCAAATTGTATTTCAAACTCATTTTTTGTTTCAATTTCAGATATAAATGATGAGAAATTATCAAAAGATGGATATTCAATCACAATTTCAACCCATTCAAAAGCCATATTTTGGGAAGGTTTAACAAAAGATGAATATGAAGCTAAAAAAGAGTTCACACAAAATTTTATAATAAAAGAGTTTTTGAATAATTTTGATAATATAAAACAAGAAAACATAAAAACACTATTTTCAGCCACTTCAAAAACTTTTTATAGATATATAAATCGAAGTAATTGTGGCGGAAAACCAATAACAGCAAAAACAATTTTTCAACTTCCAAGTTGCAACACGCCATTTGATGGTTTGTACAATGTAGGTGATACGGTTTTTGCAGGGCAAGGCTGGCCAGGAGTTGCTATTGGAGTTGGGGTTTTAAATAAGGAATTAAACAAAATATAATAGATTTATATTAATTAGCTAGAATAATATAAATAATAAAAGTTAGAAGGAAAAATAAGTTAATGCTTTTATTTAAATATGTAAGCAATCTTGATTATATACTAAAAGATGGATATATTAGAGCTACTCAATTAAGTACATTAAATGACCCCTTTGAAGCAAACTATGATGAAAATGGTTTAAAACAATTAGTAAGAGAACTTGATGATTTTTATGATTTTGATGTAGTAGATTATATTGAAAAAGAAAAACATAAAATTGGTGTTATAAGTTTTAGTGAATCAAAAGATAATCTTTTGATGTGGAGTCATTATGCAAATGAGCATAAAGGTGGTTTAATCGCATTTTATTTTTATGAAAGTTCAATAATTAGTGATTTAGTTTTACTTGATGGTACTTGGGGTAAATCTGTTTTTGATGGCAACTGTATACCAGTAAAATATAGAAAACAACCTATTTATAAAATTGATAAATTTGATAGGGATTATTCAAATATTTATGCATTGGGTATAGATAGGCTTTTATATGAAATTTTTCAACAAAAAAGTGACGAATGGATTTATGAAAAAGAACATAGAATTATTTTAAAACTTGAACAAGCAGATAGGATTGTAATTGATAAAGAAGATATAAAAAAGTATGAATATAAAAAAGAAATCTTATTTAAAAAATTAATAGAAAATAATATACCTATTGAGAATGATTTTATAGAGTTTACAAAGGATAAGCTTTATATTTATTTGGACAGAATAGAAGATAAAAGTTATAGGAGTATTTTTGCAAGTTTTTTTGCATCATTGGCAAAAGGTAATCCTAATATAGTTTTTCTATTTAAAATTTCAACTTCACGTATTTTTTCAATTGCTTATGGACATAGAAATGAAAATATTAAAGAGTACAAAATAGAAGATAAATATATGTATTTTGAGATGTTAAAAACTAATATTGATAAATTTAATTATACTTTAGGATTTGAAAAAATAAAAGATGTAAGGAAGTAAATGCAAACAGTTGAACTAAAAATCGCACCAAAAGATTGGCTTTACATCATCATAATTGGGTCATTTTTTGGGTTTTTTATATCTTTATGTTTTTATTTTATAAGTTATGATTTACAAAATATTTCAACGATTGTTTTTAGTACAAGTACTGCTGTTTTTATCTCTTTATTTGCATTTTTTTTGATTACAGTTTCAAATAAGTTTATTCTTCCAAAGGTAGAAAAAAAGTTTTGGTATTTGATTAGTTTTATATTCTCTTTTTTATCTGGATTTTTGGGTTTTAGCTTTTCTTTTATTCTTTTTTCTTTTGGTGATTTTAAAATTTTGCATATTATTTCGCCATTTTGGATTTACATTTCTATTACAATTGGATTTTTGACTTTTTTGGTTGGTTTGATTTTGCATCAATTTATCTCTATGAAATACAAAAATGAAGAGATAAAAACGCAAATTTTAGAGACAAAACTAAAAGCTTTAGAAAATGAGCTAAATCCTCACTTTTTATTTAATGCTTTAAATTCTGTTTCTGAGTTGATTTATGTTGACCAAAAAAAAGCTGAAAATGCAGTGATTGAAATATCAAAATTTTTGCGAAATGCTATAAATAAAGAGAGTCTAATTTCCCTTGAAACAGAACTTTCTATGGTAAAAACTTATGTGAATATTGAAAATGTAAGATTCGATGAAAAAATAGTTTTAAATATAAAAGATTTTAGTGAATTTAAAAACATCAGAATACCAAAGTTTTCAATTCAACTTTTAGTAGAAAATGCCATAAAACATGGATATTTGGGAAAAACTTTGAATATTGATATAACTTTCTCAAAAGACAGAATAAGAGTACAAAATGATGGTAAAATAGCTAATATAGTGAAATTTGGAACGGGTTTATCAAATCTTCAAAAAAGATTGGAACTTCAAAAAGTGGGCAATTTATCGTTTGAAAAGTTAGATGATAAGATGTTATTTGTAATAGAATTAAAGGATAAAAATTGAAAATAATGATTGTTGATGATGAGAGTTTAGCTTTAAGCAGATTAAAAAGGTTGTTAAATGAAAATGGAATAGAAGATATAACAGCTTTTGATAATCCAATTGATGCACTAAAAGAGATAACAAAAACAAAATTTGATGCGGTTTTTTTGGATATTTCTATGCCAAATATTACAGGACTTGAATTAGCTGATTCTATTATTCAACTTGAGCCAAAAACTTTTATTATTTTCCAAACAGCTTATTCAGAGTTTGCTCTTGAAGCTTATAAAAGTGGTGGAATGGGATATTTAGTAAAACCAATTGAGTCAAATGATATAAAAAATATTTTAGAAAAAATCAGAAATTTTAAAAGTTCATCGCATGAACAATCAAAAAAAATCTTAGGAAAAAGAGGCGATAAACTTTATTTAATAGATATAAGTGATATTTATTACATCAAAGCAGATTTAGATGAAGTAATTGTCCGAATCAAAGATGCAGATGCTTATGTAAGAAGAAAAATAGGGGATTTAGAGACACTTTTAAGTGGCAAAAATTTCTTTAGAGTTCATAGATCTTACATCGTAAATGTTGATAAAATCAAATCAATGAAAAGTGTAGAACAATCAAAACTTCAAATCTCTTTTGAGGGAATTGATGAAATTGTAACTAGCTCAAAAGAGGGTGCAAAAGATTTCAGAGAGTATATTGAAAGAAGAAGTTTATAAACTGACAAAAATCACCTATTAAAACTATCTTTATTTTTGTAAATTATCCTTGTATAAAATATTTATACAAGGAGACAAAATGCAAACATTTATTAAAAGCTCATATATAAACTGTGATATAAAATCTCTTTTTGATTTTCATTTAGACACAAATAATCTAACATTTATTACTCCTCCTGATACTCGTGTTGAATTATTAACAAAAGATTTTAAACCACAAATTGGACAAATACTTAAAATCAAAAGTACTAAATATTTTATACCAATGAATTGGGAAGTTAAAATAGAAAAAATTGATGAGCCAAATTTACTGGTAGACTTAGCCTTAAAATCGCCTTTTGCTTTTTGGGAACATAAACATATATTTATAAAACATGGAAATATGAGTGAATTAAAAGATGTAATTACTTTTAAAATGCCCTTTGGATTTTTGGGAAAATTACTTGAAGGATTTGTAAAAAAAGATTTACAAAAGATGTTTGATTTTAGACACAAAATCACAAAAGAAATTTTAGAAAAGGGTAAAAATTGAAAAGAGCAGTTGTTTTGATGAACATGGGTGGACCAAATAATATAAATGAAGTAAAAGTATTTCTTAGAAATATGTTTAATGATAAATATATTATAGGTGCTCCTCAGCCAATACGAGCAATGATTGGACAAATAATAATTTTTAAAAGATTAAAAGAATCACAAAAAAACTATGAAAAACTTGGTGGAATGTCTCCAATTGTTGGACACACTAAAAGATTAGTGAGAAGATTAAATAAAGAACTTGATGCTGATGTTTTTTATGAAATGCGATACACTCCACCCTTTGCAAGTGATATTATGCCAAAACTAAAAAACTACGATGAAATATACGCAATTCCAATGTATCCACACTATTCAAGTACAACTACAAAATCATCAATTGAAGAGTTCGTAAAAGTTGCAAAAAAATATAATCTTGATAAAAAAATCAAAACAATAGATAGTTATTATGACAATAAATTTTATAATAAAGCAATAGTTGAAAGAATAAAAGAGGCTTTAAAAGGCGAAGATTCACAAGATTTTGAGCTTATTTTTTCAGCCCATGGTTTAACTAAAAAAATCATAGATAAAGGTGATTTATACCAAAAACATATTTTAGCAAATGTTGAATGTGCAAAAAAAGAGCTTGAATCTCAAAATATTTCTTTTAAAAAAATCCACGTTGCCTATCAATCAAGACTAGGACCAATGGAGTGGTTGCGACCTTATATGGAAGATAAGTTAAAAGAGATAAAATCAAAGGTAATAATTTATCCAATATCATTTACAGTTGATAACTCAGAGACAGAATATGAATTAGATATGGAATATGCAGAAGTTGCTCATAAGTTAGGAATAAAAGATTATAGAGTAGCAAAGACTCCAAATCATCATAGATATTTTATGGAAACAATAAAAGAGATTTACGAGAGCCTAAAGTAAAAAAAGAGAAGTTTTAACTTCTCTTATTTTTTCCCAAAACTTCTATTATCATCTCTTTTAGTGATTTTTTTCTTTTTGGCAGGTTTTTTTTCAGGGGCATTTGTTTTTGCAAAACCTGTTTTTTTAGCTACTTTTCCAGCTTCAGCTTTTTTTACACTTAGTTTTTTTGGTCTTGCTTTAAATAGTCTTGGTTTTTTTTCTGTTGCTTCAAAACCTTCAACTTCTGTTCTTGGAATATTGATAATTAACTCTTTTTCAATATCAATCATCATTTTATAATCTTTAACACTTAAAAGCGTTAAAGCAATTCCAGGATTTCCAGCTCGTCCAGTTCTTCCGATTCTATGTGTATAATCAGTTACAGTTTCAGGTAGAGCATAATTTACAACTATAGGCAAAAGTTCTATATCAATTCCACGTGCTGCAATATCAGTTGCTACTAAAACTCTAATTTCTCCTGATTTGAATTTTCTCATAACTTTTGCACGAGCTGTTTGTCTAACATCTCCATGAATACAACCAGCTGGTAATCCATCAAGTTCTAAATGTTCAACTAAAGTATCAGCTTCAATTTTCATATTTACAAAAACCAAAACTTGAGAATAGTTTTTTGAACCAATGATATATGATAATGCTGCTGCTTTATTTGCTTCATCAACTAAAACAATTTGTTGGTCAATGATTTTTACAGCTGATCTTTGTTGAGCAACTTCAATTACAACTGGATCTGTTAAAAATTCTTTTGCAAGTTTTTTAACATTTTGATTCATAGTTGCAGAGAACATCATGATTTGTCTTTTTGGTCCAACACTTGGAAGAATTTTTTCAATATCTTCTAAAAATCCCATATCAAGCATCGTATCAACTTCGTCAATTACAACTGTTGTAACACTTGATAAATCAACAGTTCCATTTTTTAAGTGTTCCATCAATCTTCCTGATGTTGCCACTAAAATATCAAGACCTTTTACTATTTTTTTCTCTTGGTCTTTTGTTGAAACTCCACCAACCATTGCTATTGATTCTACTTCCATATATTTTGAAAAATCATCAACTGCTTTTGATATTTGAGTTGCTAATTCTCTTGTTGGAACTAAAATTAAAGCTCTAAGAATTGGTTTGTTTGGCTGTTTATTTGCTAATAGTTCTGTTAATATTGGTAATAAAAAAGCAGCAGTTTTACCTGTCCCACTTTGGGCAGCTGCTAGAATATCTCTTTTTTTTAAAGCAATTGGAATAGCTTTTTTTTGTATTTCCGTTGCTTCTTTGTAATCTAAATCTTTTAAAGCATTTATGATTTTTTCATCTAAGTTCATTGATGTAAAAGTTTTAATAATGTTTCCTTCTAATCTTATTTTTTATTGATTATATCCTAAAGTATATTAGAATGTTGTTTTATTTTCTTTTTAAGTCATAAAATAGGGCTTTTTCAATCTATTTTTAGCTTTTTTTGGTTAATATAAAAACCTTATTAAATAAATATTTGGATAGATAAAATGACTGTTAAAATAACTTTACCCCATGATAACTCTTATGAAATTTTTATAGATGAATTGAACGAACTATATTTTGATAGAAAAGTTGTGATTATTACAAATCCAACAGTAAGTGGATTTCATTTGGAGTATTTAAAAACAAAATTAAAGGCACGTGAGCTCAGTGTTTGTACAATTCCAGATGGTGAAGAGTACAAACATATGCAAACAATTGAAGATATGTTAGCTCATTGTTTTACACATAGACTTGATAGAAAATCTTTGCTTATCGCTTTTGGTGGTGGTGTTATTGGAGATATGACTGGATTTGCAGCTTCTATTTATCAGCGAGGTATTGATTTTGTTCAAATTCCTACAACTTTGCTTTCTCAAGTTGATGCAAGTGTTGGTGGGAAAACTGGGATTAATAATAAATTTGGAAAAAATCTTGTTGGTGCATTTCACCAACCAATTGCTGTTTATATTGACCCAAATTTTCTAAAAACTTTACCAAAAAGAGAGTTTGGAGCAGGAGTTGCTGAGATTGTAAAAATGGCAGTAACTTTTAACAAAGACTTTTTTGAGTGGTTAGAAGAAAATGATTTGAATGATGATAAAAATATCAGAATTGCAATTGCTAAATCTGTTCAAACAAAAGCGGATGTAGTTTCTTTAGATGAAAAAGAGTTAGGAATAAGAGCAGCACTTAATTATGGTCACACTTTTGGTCATGTTATTGAAAATGAAACAAACTATGATACATTTTTACATGGTGAAGCTGTGGGAATTGGGATGTGTATGGCTAATGCATTGGCAGTTAAAATTGGACTTATGAGCAAAGATGAAGAATTAAGAGTGAAAAATCTATTAGAAAAATATAAAATTCCAACAACTTATAAAATCAAAGATGTGGAAGATTTTTATGAACACTTTTTCTTAGATAAAAAGTCTTTGGATAATAAAATTAAATTTATTCTTCCAGTTGGTCTTGGTGATTGTAAAATCACTAATGAAGTTACAAAAAATGATGTTATTGAAATATTAAAAGGTTTTTAAATTGATTAAAAAATTAGCAATTTTACTATTTATTAGTTGTTTCTTATGGGCTGCTGAAAATGATGATATAACAACGCTTGATAAAAAAGACAAAGCTGAAGTTAAAAAAATAGAGCAAAAAATCATAAATGAAAAATATGAAGAAGCTCAAAAAGAGTTAGAGATTAAAAAAAATCAAGAACTTGAAGATTTAAAAAGTAAAGAACAAGATTTAGAAAATATAGCTCAGGTTAATACTTTACTTGAAACTATTTCAAAAATTGAAACTGAATTAAAAGATAATATTTTATTAAAAAGATATTCTAATTATCTTTCATATAGTAAAATTTCCACAGAACTTGCTATTTTACGTGATACTTTAAAAAGAAAAACAAATATTACAGATGAGCAAGCTTATCAATTACACAATAAAATAAGAGTAAAAGAAAATGAATTAGAGTTAATAGATGAGTATAAAGGTTCTCCTATTGGTGGACTTATTAATCCACCTGAAATTGAAAAATATGAAAATATTACAAATCCTTTTGGAATTATTAATGCTTTATCTCAAATAAAAAAGTTAGAAAACAATAAAAAGATATTCAAAACTTTAGAATCGGATATTGATTATTTGACAATAAAACTAGATGAAGAGTTACTTTTATATTTAGAATTGTTTAATTTAGACCAAAAACCTGAATACAAAGAAAAAATTACTTTTTTAGACAAACAGAAAAAAGATTTTGTTATGGTTTTAGAAATTGTATCTACAACAGAAGAAGTTTATACTAGAAAAATAGAACAAGTTATTTTAGAAATCAAAAATCAAATATCTCAACAAGTTCAAAAAATGGTTGTTATTTTTATAATAATCATGATTTTATCAGTAATCGCATTTTTAGTAAAACTAGCTTTGAAAAGATATTTTTCTCAAAATGAAAATTATTATATGATAAATAAAATCATTAATTTTACTTTAGTATTTTTAATCGTAATGCTTATTTTATTTTCATATATAGATAATGTTTCATATCTTGTAACAATCCTCGGATTCGCATCAGCTGGTATTGCTATTGCCCTAAAAGATTGGTTTATGTCTATTTTTGGTTGGATGGTTATTGTTACATCTGGATCTATTCAAGTTGGAGATAGAATAAAAGTAAATAAAGGTAATGTTGAAACTGTTGGAGATGTTTTGGATATTTCTTTATTTAAAATTACAATTAGAGAAGATATTACTTTGACTTCTTATATGGTAAATAGAAGAAGTGGAAGAATATTTTTTATTCCAAATAACTATATTTTTTCTGAGCTTATTTCAAACTATACACACTCAGGTTTAAGAACAGTTTGGGATGGAATTGATATTACAATTACTTTTGATTCAAACCATAAAAAAGCTCAAAAAATAGCTAGAGATATTTTGAAACATTATTCAAAAGGTTATACTGATATTACAAGAAAACAGTTATCAAAAATGAGAAATAAATATCAGTTAAGAGCAACTGGTGTGGAACCAAGAGTTTTCACTTTTGTTGAACCTCAAGGTATTGTAATATCTTCTTGGTATTTAACAAACTCTTATGCTGCATTGGTTTTAAGAAGTACAATAAGTCCTGAAATATTAGATGCATTTATGAAAGAAGATGATATTCATATCGCTTATCCTACTCAACAAATTAATATTAATAGAACAGATAATGCTTATGGACCTGCTATGAAAAGAAAAAATGTTCCAAAAGATTTGGAAGATGAAATTATACAAAGATAAATTAGGAAATATATATTAATGAATTTTTCACAAAACAAACCAAAAGTATATTTTAAAACTTTTGGTTGTAGAACAAATGTTTTTGATACTCAAGTTATGATGAGTAATTTAAAAGATTTTGAAGTAACACAAGAAGAAACAGAAGCGGATGTTGTAATTATCAACTCATGTACAGTAACAAATAGTGCAGATAGCACAGCTCGTGGCTATATAAGTGGTTTAAAAAAACTTCCAAAAGATCCAAGGGTAATATTTACTGGTTGTGGAGTTTGGACAAAAGGTGAAGCTCTTTTTAAAGAAGATAAAGTTGATTCACTTTTTGGACACTCTGAAAAAGAGAAAATAAATGAGCTTTTATTAAATGAGAGTAGATTTTTTCAAGCTGGTGATTTAACTCATATTGATGAAACAATAGTTGAAGAGTTTATTGGAAAAAGTAGGGCATTTATTAAAATCCAAGAGGGTTGTGATTTTAGATGTTCATATTGTATTATTCCTTATGTAAGAGGTGATGCTAGAAGTTATTCTGAAGATAAAATTCTAGAGCAAGTTACAACTTTGGCTTCAAATGGTTTTGGAGAGTTTATTTTAACTGGAACAAATGTTGGCTCTTACGGTAAAAAACGGCATACAAGTCTGGCAAAACTTCTAAAAAAAATGTCTTTAATCAAAGGTGTAAGAAGAATAAGAATGGGAAGTATTGAACCTATTCAAATTGATGATGAGTTTAAAGAGCTAATAAATGAGCCATTTATGGCAAAACATCTTCATATTGCACTTCAACATACTTCAAAAGAGATGTTACAAATAATGAATAGAAGAAATAAGGTTTTATCTGATTTAGAACTTTTTGAATTTTTAAGTTCAAATGGATACGCTTTAGGAACAGATTTTATTGTTGGACATCCTGGTGAAACAGAAGAATTATGGCGTGAAGCGATGCAAAATTTACATAGATTTCCTCTTACTCACGTTCATGCATTTACTTATTCAAAAAGAGATGGAACACCAAGTGCTACAATGAAACCTCAAATTAAAGGTGATATTGCTAAAGTTAGATACAATGAACTTATTAAAATAATTGATGAGAAAAATTATAATTTTAGAAAAAATAATACTCAAAAATTAGAAATTTTAATTGAACAAGAAAAAAATGGTAAATATATAGGATTTGATCAGTTTTTTAATCAAATAGAGATTGATTCACCTGTAGATTTAGTTGGAGATTGGGTTTTTATAGATGATTATGAAGTAAGGCTGGAAAAAAATGTCGCAAGATTCAAATAAAAAAAATTTAGATAAAAATTTTAAATTAATGGCAATATCAGCACTTGTATTGCTAATATTATTTATTTATACTATTTATAAAAGTAGTTCTCATATACAAGGAAGTTCTTATTATATAGGAATTATTTTTTTGTTTATTTTACTCTTTTTAGCTTTATTATTGAGGGTTAAACAAGATAAAGTTAGAGCTTTTTTTAATAAAAATAAAAAACAAACAGCTTTTGATGATGAGATTATAAAAAGTAGAGCAAAAATCTCAAATGAAGATTTAAATTCAAATATTCAAGCTGTAACTTCAAATGTTACATTTAAAGATGTAGCTGGAATAAATGAGATAAAAGAAGAACTAGAAGAAGTTGTTGATTTTTTAAATAATCCAAAAAAATATCTTGAATATGGAGTTAAACTTCCAAAAGGTGTTTTACTTGTAGGTCCTCCAGGAGTTGGAAAAACACTTATTGCAAGAGCAGTTGCAGGTGAAGCTGATGTTCCATTTTTTTATCAAAGTGGCGCTAGTTTTGTACAAATTTATGTTGGAATGGGTGCAAAAAAAGTGCGAGAACTTTTTGCAAAAGCAAAACAAAGTGCACCAGCAATTATTTTTATAGATGAAATTGACGCTGTTGGAAAAGCTAGAAGTGGAAAATCAAATGATGAAAGAGAATCAACTTTAAACGAACTTCTTACTCAAATGGATGGATTTGATGGAGATAGTGGAGTTATAGTAATTGCAGCAACAAATAAAATAGAAGTTTTAGACGATGCACTTTTAAGAGCTGGAAGATTTGATAGACGAGTTCATGTGGGACTTCCAAATATAAATGATAGAAAAAAGATTTTAGAGTTATATTTAACAGGTAAAAATCATGAAATAAATATAAATAAATTAGTAAATGAAACAGCTGGATTTAGTTCAGCAGCACTTGCAACACTAATAAATGAAGCTTTATTAAATATGATTAAAAATAATAAAAGAATATTAAATAGTTCAGATATTCAAGTGGCAAAAAACAAACTTGAATTTGGTAAAAAACAAATTAAGATTTTAGATGATAAACAAAAGGAAATTTTAGCTATTTATCAAGCTTCAAAGGCTTTTATTTCAAAAACAAAAGTAGCTTTATTTGATGAAAGTGTTGAAAAATTAAATTCAACTTATCCTTCTTTTCAAGAATTATGTGAAAATATAAGAAGAGATTTAGCTGGATTTATTGGTGTTGAAGTTATAAAAAAAGAGAAATACGCAATAAATCATGAAGATTTAGAAAAAGCTTTTAAAACAGCTAATGATGTTGTAAATAAATATAAAATGCTAAATTCTGTAGATGAACTACTTTTAGATATAAAAAATGATTTAAGAAGTGAATTATCACAAAACGTAGAAGAGATAAATAGATTAAAAGAAATTATGCTTAAAAATGAGGTAATTACTTTTGATGACATCTAAAAACTATTTTTCTGGTTTTTGTTTTTTTCAAGAATCAGAACTATTTGAAAAGTATTTAATAAAAAATGATTTTACTTTTTGTGGTTTTTCTTATGGTGCTATAAAAGCCTTTGAAGAGGCTTTGAATTCAACAAAAAGAGTTGATAAACTTCAACTCTTTTCTCCTGCTTTTTTCCAAAATTATGATGATAAATTTAAAAGAACTCAACTTATGTATTTCAAAAAAGATGCAAATGCTTATTGTCAATCTTTTTTGGAAAATGTTATTTTTCCTACAAATTTTGATACTTCAAAGTATTTTAAATTAGGAACAATAAAAGAGTTAGAAGAACTTCTTTATTATGAGTGGAAAGAAGAAAAACTTCAAAAACTTTTGGATGAAGGGACAATTATAGAAGTTTATTTAGGTGGAGTTGATAAGATTATTGATGCTTCAAAAGCCAAAGAATTTTTTAAGAACTTTGCAACAGTATATTATATAAAAGAAAAAGGGCACTTATTATGAATGAAAAAATAGCAAAAATTGGAATTGTTACAGCTTCAGATAGAGCAAGTCGTGGAGAATATGAAGATTTATCAGGACAAGCGATTATTGATACAATAAATAGTTATTTAAATTCACCTTGGGAACCTATTTATAGATGTATTGAAGATGATCAAAAAACTATAGAAGACACTTTAAAAGATTTAGTTGATGATGAAAACTGTTGTTTAGTAGTTACTACTGGTGGAACAGGACCAGCACTTAGAGATGTAACTCCTGAAGCTACCGAAGCTGTATGTGATAGAATGATGCCAGGTTTTGGAGAATTAATGCGTTCAGTTTCATTAAAATTTGTACCAACTGCAATTTTATCACGTCAAACAGCAGGTCTAAGAGGAAGTTCTTTAATAGTAAATCTTCCAGGTAAACCAAAATCAATAAAAGAGTGTTTAGATGCTGTATTTCCAGCAATTCCTTATTGTATTGATTTAATGGAAGGACCATTTTTAGTTTGTAATGAAGAAGTTATAAAAGCTTTTAGACCTAAAAAATAAAATTCAATAAAAAAATAATTCTGATAAAAGATATATTTTTAGTCTTTATTTTCTATTGATTATTCTTAATATTAATTATGATAACATTTCTCAAAATCAATAAGAGGATTATTTATTTGATGTTAGAGTGTTATCATGAATTAATATATTATGTCCAGCGAATGGTTGGAGATAAAGAAAAAGCTAAAGATATAATTCAAGAAGCTTATAGTAGGATGTTTGAGGTTTCTAAAACTACTCCTATTGATAATAAAAGAGCCTATTTATATAAATTAGCAAGAAATATCGTGATTGACCAATCTCGAAAAGAAAAAAATGCAGTTCAGATTGAATATGAGGAAGAAGAACATAGCATTCCACAAGAACAACAACCCGATGAACAAATTTCTAAAGCAAATCAGCAAGAACTTCTACTAAAAATTTTATATAGCTTACCTGAAAAAAATCAACAAGCTTTCATATTACATGTATTTGAGGGTTATTCACGGAAAGAAATAGCATTAAAAATGGGAATTAGTACAGCTGCTGTTGAAAAACATATTATTCGCGCAAGTGAAAAAATAAAAGAGAAGCTAAATAGTATTGAGGGATATAATTAATGAAAAATATAGATGAACAAGCAATATCTTGGCTTATCAAAGAAAAAGAGGGCTTAAATACCATTGAAGAAAAAGAGTTAAAAGATTGGTTAGAAAAAGATAATTCTAATCAAGAAGCATATAACTCAAATAAACAAATTAGAGAATCATTTTTGATTTTTTCAGATAGTTTAAAAGAGCAATTGGTTCAAGGGGCAAATCAAGGGGCAAAAAAAACAAGATTTAAAGAATATGGTAAAAAAATTGCAATTGCAGCTATGTTTTTACTCTGTGTTGGTTTTGGTTCATATAACTATTATGAATTAACAACACCAATTTATTCTAAAAGTTTTATTTCAACAAACCAAGTCCAAAATACTCTTATTCTTCCTGATAATTCAAAAATAGTAATGGATGTGCATTCAAATATGAATATTAATTTTTATAAAAATAGTAGAGATGTAGATTTTATTGAGGGAAGAGCTGTTTTTTATGTGACAAAAGATAAAGAAAAACCTTTTATCATAAAAACAAAAAGTGCAAAAATTGAAGTAGTAGGAACAGCTTTTGAAGTCTCAAATATAAAAGAAAAATTAAGTGTAAAAGTAAAAGAGGGAATTGTAAAAGTATCACAAAATAAAAAAATCATTCTTTTAAAACAAGGTGAACAAATATTTTCAAATAATAGTGAAATCATAAATTTGGGAAAAACAGAAACAGAAACAATAGCTAGTTGGGAAAAGGGATTTTTAACTTTTAATAAAACTTCTTTAAAAGAGAGTTTAGATGAATTTTCAAGATATAAGGATATAAATGTTCAATATCAAAATGAAGAAGTGCTAAATACAGCAATTACAGGGAAATTTTCAATCAATGACTTTGATAAGTTTTTAGTAGCACTTCCAAAGATTTATTCTATAAAAGTTGAAAAGAATCAAAGTAATTTGAAATTTTTTAAAGAATGAAGTTAAAGCATTTAACTTCATTCAAAATCTTAAAATCTAAAAATTTCTTCAAAAAAAGTGTCTGATTTTTAAAAGTCAAACGTCTTATTGTTGGAAAGAATGATTTTGATAATCGTTCTTAAATATATAAGGATAAAAAATGACTAAATTTAAATCATCACTTATTGCTCCTGCTTTGGCTTTATTATTAAGTACAAGTTTAAATGCAGAGCAATTTACAGTTTCAAATCTATCTTTAAAAGAGGCGATTGAAGTAATCTCTCAAAAATCAAATATGCCATATATGGTTGATGGCAAACTACTTGAGGGCAAAAAAGCACCAAATATAAAAAATATTGAGGGTGTTCAAAATGCTCTAAATGAAATCTTAAAAGGTACAAATCTAAAAGCTATAGTTGAAGATGGAACTATTTTAATAAAAGAAGTAAAAACAATTTCTGGGAAAGGTACAGTTTTAGAAGAAATTTCTGTAACTGATGGAGTATATAAAAGTGGAAGTGCTCAAGATGGATATTTAGTAGAAAATATAACTGGAATTGGACTTTGGGGAGAAAGAAGTTTACAAGACACTCCTTATTCAATGAGTGTAATCTCTAATGATTTAATAGAAAATTCACTTGCTAAAGATATGAATCAAATTTTTAAAATGAATCCAACTACTCAAGAAGTGAAAGGAAATTCTACGAATACAGGAGATATTGAATCTACATATATTCGAGGTTTTAATGTAAGAAATCCAATAGTAAATGGTATTCCATATTCGAATGGTATTTCGAGTGCACCGATGATGCAAGATATAGAAAGAGTTGAAATTATCAATGGTGCAACTGGATTTTTATATGGAGGAGGAAGAGTTGGAGGTGCAGTAAATTATATTACTAAAAAGCCTACAGTGAAAGATTTAAGAACGGTTACAATTGGTAGTTATGGTAATGAATCATATTTTTCTCATATAGATTTAGGTGGACAATTTGATAATAATCATGAATTTGGATATAGAACAAATATACTTTATCAAAATGGAGAATTGGCAGATACTTCAAAAAAAGAGCAAAAAAATATTAGTTTAGTTTTTGATTGGAAGCCAACAGATGATTTTTATACAGATATAAAATATTCTTATAAGGATAGTTTAGGGAAAGGAGTAAATTCTTATTTTGCTTCATGGATGCCTGATTTTAATAGAACCAGTATAAAAAAGAACAAAAGTTATAGTCCAGATTGGGTAGAAAATGAAATACAATCAAATAAGATTGAAAATAATATTAATTGGAATTTAAATGATATTTTTACTATCAGAACAAATACTTTTTATGAAAAAGTAAAACATAGATCAGGTGATTCAACTATTTTTTTGGATAATAGTGGAATCGTAAGTTATTCAGACTTTTCAAATGGTGCTTGGCAAGAGACCGAGAATTATGGTGCAAATATCTATTTAGATGCTGGTTTTGATACAAAAAATATAAGTCATATTTTAACGACAGGATATTCTTTAAATTATAGTAAAAATTTTACCCATTCAGATAATTGGGCTTTTTATTATCCAAGTAATAATATGAGTTTGGATGAATTTAAAAATTTGGTTAAACCTGATAATTCTCTTTGGAGTAATAATTTAGGTACACAAGCACTAAAATCAAGGTCAAAAATAGAATATAATAATATTCTAATTGGTGATGATATAACTTTTAATGATCAATGGAGTGCTTTAGTTGGTGTAAATTATGCTAGTGTAATAGATACAAATTATAGAGTAAATACAAAATATGATAAATCTGAATTAACGCCAACTTTATCTATTATTTATAAACCTATTGAAGATTTAACAACTTATACAACTTATATAGAAAGTTTAGAAGCAGGAACTATAGTTGGAAATACATATGAAAATGAAGGTGAAATATTAGCTCCATACAAAAGTAAACAATATGAAATTGGTACAAAATATACAGTTAATGAAAGTATTTTATTGACGAGTGCATTATTTAGAATTGAAAAAGCAAACAGTTATGAAAATAATTCAACACTAAAACCCAAATTGACGCAAGATGGTGAAGCTATACATCAAGGATTTGAACTTACAATGACTGGAAAAGTAACTGATGATTTAACACTATTTGGTGGAGGAACTTTGATGGATTTAAGTGTAGAAAAAGCAAGTGATAAAAGTTTAGAAGGTAAAAAGCCAACAAATGCAGCAACAAAAATGGCAAAACTTTATGCAGAATATGATATTCCACAAATTAGTGGCTTAACACTAACAGGTGGAGCATACTATACAGGTAGAAAATATGCAGATGAAGCAAATACTGATATTTTGCCAAGTTATACATTATATGATACAGGTTTAAGATATAAAACAAAAATTGATGAATATCCTACAACATTTAATTTAAATCTACAAAATTTAACAGATGAAGTTTATTGGGCTAGTAATTTCGAATTAGGTAATCCAAGAACTCTTGCTCTTTCTATGAAAATGGAGTTTTAAAATATTATAAAGAGAGTTTAAAAACTCTTTTTATAAACTTAACCTAACAGATTCTATAGTCTTATTATCTTGTGTTTCGTTTCCTTGTCACATAAAATAGTAATTATGATTAGTCTCTTATTCTATAGCGTCTGTGGTTTTAAATATATTAGAACATTAAAAATATATATAAAATAAACTTCATAAAAATATTATAGCCTTTTAGCTATAATCCAAGCCATGCAAAATATACTAAAAAAACTAGACTTAATTGATTATATCGAGAGTTTCTCGAAACTTATGGCTCGTGAGAAATCTATAATTTTAGAAGGTGATATAAACCTTCATTACAAACTTATAAATGAGTTGTCAAAATTTGACATAAAAGCACCAAACAAAATTGAAAACCTTGATACACCTTTGATGCATATTCAAAAACAAGGTATTTTAAGAATTGATGATATTTTTGAATTTATTAAAATGATAAATTATTTTAGATACCTAAAAAGATTCTCTTTTGATGGAAAACTTGCCGAATGGCTTGATAAGATTGTTATTCCAAGTGATATTATAAAAATCTCAGACTATTTTGATGATAAAGCAAACCTAAAAGATGGAATAAATGAAGATTTTGACAACATAAAATATGCAATTTCAAAAAACAAAGAAGCAATTAAACAAAGCCTTTACAAGATAATTAATTCTACAAAAGTAAGAACTTATTTAGTTGATTCTCAAGTTCATTATATAAATGGCGAAGAGTCTTTATTGGTTCGAGGTGGATTTAATCACGTATTAAACGGTTCTGTAATTGACCGTTCTAATTCTGGATTTTTTTATGTAGTTCCTCATAGTATTTCTGAGCTTAAACAAAAACAAAGTGATTTAAAAAATAAACAAGAAGAGATTTTATTTAAAATCTGTAAAGAAATTTCATCTTTATTTGAAAAAAATCTTCTATTTTTAAAGTTTTTAAACAAAGAATTTGACAGATTTGACCACTATCAAGCAAGACTATTTTTTGCCAAAATAGGGGATAAAAACTTTATTCTTCCTTCAAAAAATGATGTTAATAAACTTGTGGATTTTTGCCATCCAGCCTTACACAATGCAAAACCAATATCAATTGATTTTACAAAATCAGTCGTAATGATTACAGGAGTAAATGCAGGGGGGAAAACAATGATGTTAAAATCTATTTTATCAGCTGTTTTTCTTTCTAAATATTTACTTCCATATAAAGCCCACCATGATACGGTTGTTAGTAATTTCAAATCAATAAATGCTGTTTTAGATGACCCCCAAAGTGTAAAAAATGATATTTCTACATTTGCAGGTCGTATGGTTGAGTTTTCAAAACTTTTTGGAAGTAAAAACGCAATTGTTGGAGTTGATGAGATAGAACTTGGAACTGATTCAGATGAAGCTGCTAGTTTATTTAAAGTAATAATCGAAGATTTAATCCAAAGGGATATAAAAGTAATTATCACAACTCACCATAAAAGATTAGCAGCACTTATGGCTGCAAATGAGAATGTTGAATTAATTGCAGCCCTTTATGATGAAGAAAACCAAAGACCAACTTATGAGTTCTTACAAGGAACAATAGGGCGTTCTTATGCCTTTGAAACAGCAACAAGATATGGAATTCCTCTAAGTGTTGTAAAAAGAGCTAGAGAGGTTTATGGTGATGATAAAGATAAGTTAAATGAGTTAATTGAAAGAAGTAGTTCTTTAGAGAGAGAATATAAACAAAAAATTGCAAAACTTGATGAAGAAATAGCAGATATGAAAAGAATCTCTGGAAATCTAAAAGACCAAAAAGAAAAACTTGATGAACATATTTATTCTGAGAAATCAAAACTTCACAAAGAGTATAGTGAAGCAAGAGATGAAGCAAAAAAAGCTATAAAAGCAAAACTTGTGCAAGAATCACATCAACATCTAAATATTGCTCATAAAATGGCTGTCGAAATCAAAACTGAAAAAGTTCAAGAACCAGTTGAGTTAAAAGAGGGTGATAGAGTAAAATATAGAAATACAAAAGGAACAATTGTTTCAATTAAAGGTGCAAAAGCCTTTATTGAAAATGACATGGGAATGAAAGTTCAAGTTATGTTAGCTGATTTAAGTAGAAGTGGAAATCCACCTCCTAAAATCCCAACAAAAAAAGCAACAATAACTATTGAAAAACCAGAAACTGGAAATATAAAATTAGATTTACATGGACAAAGAGCCGATGAAGCTCTTGAAAACCTTGATAAATTTTTATCAGATGCTTTACTTGCAGGTTTTGAGGAAGTTTTAGTTTACCATGGAATTGGAACTGGAAAACTTGCCTTTGCAGTAAAAGAGTACTTAAAAAAACATCCAAAAGTTAGAGGTTTTGAAGATGCACATCCAAGTAGTGGTGGCTTTGGAGCTAAAGTTATAAAACTTTAGCTTTTAGTATTTTTTAATACATAGAAATAAATGAATTTATAACACAATCCATTCTTTCGTCTAAATCACTTATATTCGTATCCATGTAATCAGTTTGTATTTTATAAATTAATTTATTATTGTATTTAAACTCAAACATTAAATAACCAGCATAATTTTTTGCTTCTTTGTTTTTTTTATCCATATCTTGTTTATCATTTTCATAAATATAATAATTTATTGAAACTTTTTTATCATTTTTATTTAAATTTATATTGTGTATATATTTTTTGATAATATTTTTCAGTTTATCTTCACTTTGCTCTTTTGTTAAAATATTTATTAAATTACTTTTCATATATTTTGAATATTCAATTGAAGAATTTATTTCATAATTATCTAATTTAAAAGTTTCTATAGCTTCTTTTATAGGCTCATCTGTAAATATTCTTTCAAAAGTAGTTGTTGTTTCTTGACAATCTAATCTTTTACTTTTAACACTTTTTGTAGCTTGTTTATAAGTTTCATAATAAATTACACATAAAAAAACTATCAATATAGTTGGTAAAATTTTATTCAATTTTTTTCCTTAACTTACGATTTTTAGGATATTATCAGTTATAGAATAATAAGTCAATATTATTCTATATTTATAACTATAAATAATAATTATTTAGGTTTTGTTACATTGAGATTTATTGAAGAATTATTATTTCCTATCTTATTTGTTATTAGAATAACTTGTTTAGGATTAATTCCTTTTTCTTTAATAAGATAGTTGTTTATATTTATTATTCTATTTTGTGCAATTTTTTCTAAATTAGGTATTTTTATTTTTTCTTTTAAAATCAAAGCTTCAATTTCTTCTTTTTTAAGATTTCTATCATCATCTTTTCTTGCTAAATAGTTTTGTTTTTGTTGAGCATAACCATCTTTAGTTTCATCATATGAAGGTGATAATTCAATAGCAATTTCACTTCTTGCTTTTAAGATTTGTACTATTTTATCTAAAGTCTCTTTTTGAATAGGTCCAACTTCATCTTCAAGTGGGTCAAATCTTACACTTTTTATTTCATCTTCACTAAAGTTAAACATTGATCCAAGAAGTGAAAATGGTGCTGTTACTGCTTTTGTCATTAGATTTACAAAAGCTTTCCAAATAATTGAACCAATTGCAAATTGTGGATCATCAACATTTCCTGAAACAGGAAGATTAATATCTATAATACCATTTGAATCCCTTAACAAAGCAATTGCAATATCTAAAGGTAAAGATACAGCATCAGGGCTTTCAATTTTTTCTCCAAGTTCTAATTTTGAAATAACTATATTATTTTTAGCTTCAAGATTTGATTTTTCTATATTATATTTTAAATCTAAATCCAATTTCCCACTTTTTATCTCTCTTCCTACAAATTTACCAGAATATGGAGTAAAGTTTTGTATAGCGATATTGCTAAAAATCATATTAATATCTGTTAATAATTTTATATTATTTGGATGAACAACACCTGTAATCTTAGCAACTCCATATTCATCTACAACACCTTTTACCTCAAGATTAGTAGTGCTTGATTTTTTATTTTTAAATTCTGAAATTTTCCCATTTAATTTTGTAACTGTTGTTTTAAAAGGAATTGGTAAATTTTTATCTTCAAAACTAAAAATCCCATTTTTAATATTAACAGGACCAATATCTAGTTTAGTTTTTGAAGATTTATTGTCTTCTTTTTTAACAGTTTCAACTTCTTTTGAATCAAGTTTTATGTTATCTTCATTTTCTATTTGATTCTCTTTTTTAGCCAAAATTATAGAAACATCAGGTTTATTTAGATTTGTTTTATCTATTTTAAATCCATTTTTACCATTTGAAAGTTTTTTTATTTCTAAATCAAGATTTTTAGCCACAATTTTTGTTTTATCACTTGTATTTAAAAAATCAAGTTTTGGTTCAAATAGTTTTATAGAGTTTATTGATAAATCATCTTTTTTATTTACAATATTATTAATATGAAGTTGAATATCTTTTGCACTTAGTTCTATATTATTTGTTTTATCTTTCATATTAATAGATGGTTTTATAAGTTTTATATCTTTAATAGAAATATCTTCTTTATCAAGTAAAAAAGAGTTTACATTAAGATTTATATTTGAGCTTTCTAATTTTATTTTTGATTTTATATCATCAAAATTTAGATTTGGAGTTTTCAAAGTTATATCTTCAATAGAAGTTTTTGTATCAACTATTTTTAAATTTTTAACTAAAACATCAATTTTTTTTGTATTTAGATTAAAATTTGATTTTTTATCATTGAAGTTCAGATTATCTTTTGAAATATCTATTTTATTTATATCTAAAATATTGTTTTTCAAGCTCAATTTATCAAGATTTATATTGGTGTTTTTTGATGAAATAAATAAGTCATTTTTATTATCATTAAAGTTGAAATTTGGATTATTTACTACCAAAGTATCTAAATCAATATCAGAATTTACAATTTTTAAGTTGTTAAAATTTATATTAAAATTTTTACTTTGAGTTGAGTTATTATTTATTTTGTCAGTAAAAATAAAATCATTATTATTCAATCTTACATTTGATAAATTAACATTCCAAGGTTTTGATTCTATCTCTTCTTTTGTTGTTAAATTTTCTGTTTTAGGCTCTTCTTTTGTATTTGTTTGCTTAATTAATTTTGCAAAATTAATTCCTTCTTTATTTAAAATCATATTTGCTTTTAAATTGTTAAAATCAATATTATCAAAATTTATATCTTGATTTTGTAAATCAAAAGCAAAAGTTTTTATATCAAGTTTTTCAAGGTTTAATAATGCAGTTTTATTTTGAGTTAAATTTAGATTGTTTATTTCAAATTTATTAGTATTTAATTTTAAATCAAAATTAGTTGTAGTGTCAAGATTATAGTTCAATTCTAAATTCAAGTTGGCTTTTTCATCTAAATCAAAATTTAACAAATCCTTTTTATATGTAAGTAACTCTTTTATTCTTAAATCTTCAACTAAAACTTTTCCGTAAGCTTTAAGTGGCTGTAACTTAAATGCTCCACCAATTGAAATATTTGTGTATTCATTTAATTTAAGTTTTAAATCATTTGAAGATAAACTATTTTTATAAGTTCCTAAATCATATAAAGTATAATTTATATTTTTTAAATCTAAAGAATAAGGAATCTCTCCCTCTTTTGAATATTGTATATTTGCATTATCTAATGTAATTTTTGAAACTAAAAACTCAATATTTGAAGAACTCTTTTCTTCTTCTTGAGTTTCTTCATTTAATGAAGGGTTTAGAAGATTTGATAGATTTAGATTTCCATCTTTATCTTGAATTACATTTACAAAAGCATCTTTTAGTGTAATATCTTTAAATCTAATATTTTGTTGTTTAATAGATCTTAAAAGTGAAAAATCAACTGAAAATTCTTTAAATGAAATAGTTGTTAGGTCATTTGAATCAAATATCTTAAAATCATGAATTATTATTTTTAAAGTTAGTGGGTTAAATTCTATTTTACCGATATCTGTCTTTTGTGTGAGATTTTCATCTAAGTTTTTTATCAATTGGTCTTTTAAAACAATCGGTACAACTTTAAATCCAAAAGCAATATAAACAATGATTAAAAAACAAAGCACATAAAATAGTTTTCCAAGTTTAGTCATTCAAAATCCCCAATATAATTAAATAATAAAAAAAAATTCTTTTTAGTAGAATCAATTATATAACAAAATAAAGTTAAGTTAGCTAAAATTCCCCATAATTAAAAGGATATATAAATGACTATTATAGAATTATTTCAAAAATTATTAAGATTCAAATCAATAACTCCAAACGATGATGGAGCATTTGATTTTATAGAAGAGTATTTAGGAAATACGTGGACTTGTATAAAAGTTGATATGGAAAATACAAAAAATAGATTTTACTACAAAAAATTCAACGAAAACCCACAACATCTTTGTTTTGCAGGTCATATAGATGTAGTTCCAACTGGTGAAGGATGGGCAGTTGAACCATTTGCTGCTGATGTGATTGATGGAGTAATAACAGCACGAGGTGCACAAGATATGAAAAGTGGTGATGCTGCTTTTTTATATGCTTGTAAAAATGCCAAAAATTTTGATGGTACTTTATCAATTCTTCTTACATCAGACGAAGAAGGTGAGGGAACTTACGGAACTATCAAAATGCTTGAACACTTAAAAGAGATAGATATGATTCCAAACTACGCAGTTGTGGCAGAACCAACTTGTGAAGAGGTATTTGGTGATGCCATAAAAGTAGGGCGAAGAGGAAGCATAAATGGATATTTAACAATCCAAGGAAAACAAGGGCACGCAGCATATCCAGAAAAAGGAATAAATCCAGTTCATCAAATTGCACCTCTTTTAGAAAAAATAGCAGGTTACGACCTAGACAATGGAGATGAATATTTCGCTCCAAGTAAACTTGTAATCACAGATATAAGAGCTGGAATGCAAGTAACAAATGTAACACCAAATAAACTTGATTTGATGTTTAATGTAAGAAATTCAACAAACACAAAAAAAGAAGATGTAGAAGCCTACATAGAAAAAATCTTCGGACATCTAAACTATACTTTACGAACAACTCAAGGCTCGTATCCATTTGTAACAAACAAAGAATCAAAGGTTGTTAAAGCCATGGAAACTTCAATTAAAGAAGTTTTAGGAGTAACAACAAAACACAGCACAGCAGGTGGAACAAGTGACGCTAGATATTTTGGAGCATTTGGAATAGAAGCTATCGAGTTTGGAGTTATAAATGATACTATTCATAGTATTGGAGAGAGAACAACTGTAAAAGAGGTTGAGGGATTAGGAAAAGTGTTTGAGGATTTGATAGAGAAGTTTTAGAAATAAACTTTTTAAAAAAATTATTAAAATAATATCGAATTAATTTTTTTGATATTATTTTATCAGCTAAAGATAAAATTTAAACAATAACACTTTATAATCACACTAAACATTCTGGATAATTCTCTTTTATATATTCAATAGGTATTTTAGTTAATTTATCTTGAATATATTTTATATTAATGTGAACACTATTCTCATCATTTATCTTTTTTATACTGGTATATGTTTTATTATAAAATATTTCATATTTTTCATTGTTGTAACAAACATAATCTCCTATTTTTAATAATTGACCATTTTTATCTTTGAACATTATAATTTGTCCTTCTATAGGTAAAATTTATTTGGAATTAACATTATACTTTAAGTATGTAAATTTAAGAAATATTTTGAATATAAAAATATAGTTAAATTAATAAATATCTCATTATTTATGATAAATTTACTTTACATTTATAAATAAAAATCATATAATGATAAGTAAATTTATCATTTAGAGCAAAATATGAAAGATATAAAAGTAAATATAAACAATCAAGAAGTTGGGAATCTTTTTTTTGAAAAAGAAAAAAATCAGTATGGATTTAACTATACAAGTGATTATAAACCCATTTCATTAATTATGCCTTATAAATCATCTACATATATTTGGCACTACAAACTTCATCCAATTTTTGATATGAATATGCCTGAGGGATATTTATTTGAGATATTTAAAAAATATTTGACCAAAGAGTATGGTTATATTGATGATTTTTTGGTTTTTTCTCATATTTGTTCAAATATCCAAAGTAGATTATCATACAAAAGTTTTGTAAATCAAAAAGAGTTTTTATCTTTGGACATAGATGAAGTTTTACAAAATGATTCACAAGATACCTTTACTAAAATAGTTACTGCTTTTTTAGATAAAAATGCAATTTCAGGTGTTCAGCCAAAATCATTGGCTCTGTTAAAAGATAAAGAGAGTTTATCTACAAAAGAGTACATTATAAAAACTTGGGGAGAAGAATATCCACAACTTGCACTTAATGAATATTTTTGTTTAAAAGCTATAGAGAAAACAGGTGTAAAAATTCCAAATATACAACTTTCAAAAAACAATAAGTTTTTGTTAGTTGAGCGATTTAATTATGATAAAGAAAATGATACATTTTTAGGTTTTGAAGAGATTTTAACTTTACTTGGAAAAAATAAAGATGAAAAATATAGTGGAAGTTATGAACAAGTTGCAAAGGTGATTTATAGTGTTACAACAAATAAATTAGAAGATATAAAAAGCTTTTATAAAGTAGTAATTATGAATTATTTACTTAAAAATGGTGATGCGCACCTTAAAAACTTTGGAATACTTTATAATGATGATTTTTCAAAAATATGGTTTTCACCAGCTTACGATGTGGTAAATACAGTAGTTTATTTTCATAAAGATAAACCAGCTCTTACAATGCAAGGTAAAAAATTATGGTTAGGTAAAAAAGAGCTTGTAAAATTTGGAATACAAAATTGTTATTTAAATGAAAATGATGCAAATAATATTTATGAAAATTGTATAGAAGTTTTAAAAAATAGTATAGAAGAATTAGAAAAATATATAACTACAAATGAAGAGTTTGAAGAAATAGGGCAAAAAATGATTGATTCTTGGAAGTTATCATTAAGTCAAAAATCACAAAAGGAGATTTCAGTTGAAACTATACGAAATTGGACAGCAAATTAAAACTTTACGAGAAGCAAAAAAAATAACTCAAGAACAACTAGCTTCTAAATGTGGAATTAGTAGAGTTACTCTTGGAAAAGTAGAACGTGGAGAGTTGGGAAATACTTCTGTTAAAACTTTGGATATTATACTTTTTAGTTTGGGTTTGGAAATAGAGTTTAAAACAATAAATAATTTTGGATTATCTAGCTTAGATGAGTTAATATAAAAATAAATATTTTAAATAACTTTACTTTCAAGAATATCACCATTTAAATTAATAGAAATATTAAGTTTTTTATCTTTTAAATTATTTTCACTATTTTTAAAAATAACAATCCACTTTGAATCTAAATTATCTTTTTCAACTGAAATAATAGAAGCATTAATCCAACTATTTTCTATTTCATGTTGTGCGATTTTTTTTAAAATTTCTTGTGAAGCTATTTGTTTTACTTGTAGTTGTTCTATCTTTATGTCATTGTTTTTATTATGAATTTCTTCTTTTCCAAAACTTGATAAAGAAGAGTATAACAATACAAATGATATTAGAGGGATAAGTTTAAATAATTTATTTTTCATATTGAACTTTTGTAGATAAATTTTAACATAGATGAAATTGTATCCTATTTTTTTCTTTTTTCAATAATAACCATATCAAAAGATGTTTTTTGTACAACTAAAGCCTTTGTATCTGGAACAACAGATAGATTATTGATACTTTTAATTTTTGTTTTATAAATATGAATATCATTTTCTAAAATCTCAATTTTTTGATTTAGCTGTAAAATAATATCAACACCAGCTAAATTAACCCCTAAATCTCTTGTAAGTGTTAAAACATATTTTATATGGTCAATATCTTTTTGAGAATAAAGCCTAATCTTTCCGTTTGTTCTCGAGGGCTTTATTAAGCCTTCTCTTTCATATTGTCTTAATGTTTGTGGATGAATACTCAAAATCTCAGCAACAGCTGAAATTAGATAAACAGGTTCTATATAGCTATTTGTTTCCATAATTCGAACCTTTTAATTTGAAGGAAGTTTTTCTTCTAGAATTTTTACAAATTCTTCATCTAAATCTTCGATTTTAGGTAAAACAATATTTGCTTTTAAATACAAATCTCCTCTAACTCCTGCTTTTCTATTTAAAACTCCAAGTTCTTTTACTCTAAATCTTTGATTTTGTTTTGTATTTTGTGGAACTTTTAGTGTAATATCTTTATGTATAGTTTTTATTTCTACTTTACCACCAAATAAAGCTGTTTTTAATGGTAAATCAAAAGATTTGATTAAAGTATCACCATTTCTTTCATAATCAGGATTTGAGGCTACATTTATTTTTAGGATTAAATCACCTTTTTGTCCTTGATATGATTTTCCTTTTCCTTTTGCTCTTATTTTTTGTCCATCTTCAATTCCTTCAGGAATTTTTACATCAAAAGAGTCACTATTTAAATTGATAAATTGTTTTCCACCAAGAACAGCAACATCAAAAGGAATAGTAATTTGTGCATTTGTATCTAAGTCAGGTTCACTAAACCCTCCAAATCCACCTTGTGAAAAGCCAGATCTACCAAATCCACCGCCTCCACCAAACATTTGTCGTAAAATTTCATCTAAATCTACGTTTGAGCCTTGACCACGTGCAAAATCATGAAAATTTTGTCCACCGAACATTGAATCACCATGTTGATCATATTGTTGTTTTTTTTCTGGATTACTTAAAACTTCGTATGCTGCGTTGATTTCTTTGAATTTTTCTTCAGCTTGAGGGTCTTTATTAACATCAGGATGATATTTTCTTGCTAATTTTCTATAAGCTTTTTTTATCTCATCTGCTGATGCTTTTTCATTAATTTCTAGTGTTTCATATAAACTTTTTGCCATTTTCGATCCTATTATTTGAATAATATATTTTAATATTTAAAAACATATTGTATCACAAAGGTTGAGTGAATGTCAATCAAGTATTGTTTTTTAAAGTTATTCTAAAAAGAGCACCTTGATACTCTTGATCTTCAAAAATAAATTTATCATTACAAACAAATATTTTACCTTTCATGCTTGTTTGAATTATTTTATGAGTCATATATAATCCCAATCCAGTCCCTTGATATTTATGTTTTGTTGTAAAATATGGTTCAAAGATTTTATTTATAATTTCTTTATCTATTCCACCTGCATTATCAATTATTTCAATAATTACTTCATCATTTATCTGTTTAGTTGTAATTTTTATAATTCTTAAATCGCTTTCTTTTAGTTTTGAATCAATAGCATCACTTGCGTTGTGTAATATATTTATCAAAGCTTGACTAAACTCATTTGCAAAATTATAAATATAAATATCGTTATCTAAATTTAAGTCCAATCGTATATGATTTTCATTTAAAATAGTTTCTATTAATGAGATATTATTATTGATATTTTGAGTTAAGTTAAATAAATATTTTTCTTTATCTTCTTTTAAAAAGTCTTTAAAAACATCAATTGTATTTGATAAATGCTCAGTGGTTTCTGATATTAACTTCAAAGCATCAATTAACATTTTATCAGTTAATAAACCTATTTCTTTTTTCAATTTTGTACTTGATGATGTAATCGAAATTATATTTAAAGGTTGTCTCCATTGATGGGCAATATTTCCCAACATTTCACCCATAGCAGCAAGTTTTGTTTGTTCTGATAAAAGGTTCTCTTTTCTTTTTATATCTGTAATATCAATGATTGTAAGTATTCTTAAACTTTGAGATTTAATAGTTGCATTTTTTATGTTTACAAGGGCTTTAAATGAACTTTTATCTTCTCTTACTATAGTTGTTTCAATTGGTTTTGTATGATTTTTTTCTAAAATATCTAAATTTAAATCATGAATATCTTTTTTTAAAAGAGATTCTTTTGATGTAAAATTCAATAAATCTAATGCTATTTGATTACAATCTTTGATTTTATTATCTTTAAAAACAATAATTGCTTCCATAGTTGTATCAAATAAAAGTTTTAATTCTTCATTTTTTTCTTCTACTTCTTCTTTTATTTCTTTTAGTTTATAGTTTATTTCAGACAAAATAGTTGTGTCATAAATATACACAATAGCTAACTCATTTTCAATATCATAAGGTGTAATTGTAATGCTTTGTTGCATTTCATTAAAAACTTTATCAGCAACTTTTGATAGTTCGATATTTAACAAAAATTTACTAATTTGAGGTGTGTAAAAAGTAGAAGAATTTAATTTTAAAGCTGTAGTTATTTTTCTAGTCAATTTTTTATCATCGATTTGTGGAAAAAAATCTTTTAAATTTTTATTAATTATATTTTTTGAGTTAATACCTGTTCTGATTTCAAGCCAACGATTCCAGAATTTTACTTCTAAATTTTTATTGATAAGAATTATTCCATTATCAACAGTGTTACAAATTACATCAAATTTATTTGTTTTCACGATTAAAACTCATCTAATATTTTTTTTAGTTTTTCTTTTATATATAAAATAGAATTATCTGTTGTAAAAATAAATAATTCGGCATTTATATCTAAATCTTCAAATTTTAACTGAGTTGATATAATAATAACTTTTTTATATTTAGAAATAAATATATTTTTTAATTGATCTATTGAAGTTAAAGTTTTAATTGTTGGTGCTGAAAAAGATACATTAGTATCTATATCTTCAGCTAATTTACTTATAGTTGATGATGATAAAATATTTGTTATTTCTAAAACAACATCTGCAATTTCTTCATCATTTACTTCATCTTCTTCAAGACCAAATTTGTAAGCTATATTTTTTGCAGATTGTTTGTCAATAACAAACATATTTTCACCACAAAGAGTTCCATTAATTTGTTGTAAAGATACTAAATGTTCAACTTCCAAATTTAATTCATTTGATAAATAAGTTTTTAATTCACTTGCATTTATAATTTGAATTTTTGGAATAGATAGTTTTGCAAAAGCATCAAGAATTTCAGTAATTGCAGCAGTTGCACTTCCGTAAGCAACATTCATAAGTTCTTGTAAACAATCTTTTTCATCTTCACTTAAAGTTATATCAGATTTCATTATTTATCCAATTCTGCGATTTTATTAAGTATTTGTTCCATTTTAGCTAGATCAATAGGCTTTTTTATAAAATTAAATGCTCCTAATTGTGATGCTTTTTCCATAGATAATTTTTGAATATCTGCTGAAATAATTACAACTTTTGCATTTTCATCAAATTCTTTTATATTTTGAAGGGCTTCAAACCCATCCATAATAGGCATTGTCAAGTCCATAAAAACTAATTTTGGTAATAATTGTTTATATAAATCCAAGGCTTCTTGCCCATTTTCAGCTTCGTGTATTTCAACTTCTTCTTTAATAACATCTTTTAAAGTTTTTATAACCATCTTTCTTGCCATTTTAGAATCATCTGTAACTAAAATCTTCATAAATTATCCCCATTATTCAATTAACAATAATTTTATCCAAAATCTTATAAGAATTACTTTTTTTTAATAGGGAATATACTAATATTAGCATTTAATGAAAAGGAAATTATTATTATGTTTTCTAAAGATGAATGGACTCAGCAAGAGTTTCTAAAAAATAAGAAAGAGTTGGAAAAAGAAGGTATCAAAGTTGTTTTAATTGATACAATTTTAAAACCTATTGAAAACATGCAAACTATGATTTATAATCCTCCTTTGATGGAGCAATTCCCCTTGAATTCAGTTTTTGTTTTTTATTGTGATACAGGAAAAACTACTAAAGAAAGACTTGAATATTATAAAAAGAAATTTCCAAAACATAAATGTATTAGTTTAAAAGGTGGACGTGGATATTTTAGACCAAATCTTCAACTTTTTGAAAAATCGGATAAAAATGAATAAACAAGAATTTGATTATGTAATTGTTGGAGCTGGAATTGCTGGTTGTTCATTGGCTCATTTTTTATCAAAATATTCTCAATCAGTTTTATTAATAGATAAAAATGAAGATGTAGCTTTTGGTGCAAGTGGAGCAGCAGGAGCATTTTTGTCTCCACTTTTAGGAAAACCAAATAAGTTTAAAGATTTAATAACTAAATCATTAAACTTTTCAATAAATTATTATAAAGAGTATTTTTCTACAGATTTGATAAACTGTGGAACATGTCGAATTCCAAAAAATAATGAAGATGAAGAAAAATTTCAAAGTTATATTCCCCATATGGATTTTGAATTTGAGAAGTATGAAGAGGGCTATTTATTTAAAATAGGAAGTTTAGTAAAACCTTATGAACTCTGTAAAAAGCTTTCGAATAATACACAAAAACTTTTTGATTATGAAGTAAAAACCATAAAAAAAGAAGAGAATATTTGGAATATAAATAATGAAATAAAAGCTAAAAATCTTTTTTTAGCAACAGGTGCGGATATTTCATTAATAGAGGAAAAGTATTTAGATATTAGAGCAGTTTGGGGACAAAAGATAGATATAAATACTACAACTCGTATAGATATTAATTATCATAAAGAGTGTTCATTATCACTTTCAAATAATGAACAAGTAGTTTCAATAGGAGCTACTCATAATAGATTTGATGATAATAAAATAGATAGTAGTTACAATTTAAAGTTAAAAAATATCAATAAAATCAAACATAATGATTATACAAATAATATTATACAAAATGATATAGCTGAACTTTTGAAAAAAGCTAATGATATAAAAGTCTTAAATGATATAAAAGTCTTAGATGTAAAGATTGGTGCAAGGGCTTCAAGTGTGGACTATTTTCCTATGGTTGGAAAGTTGGTTGATGCAGAAAAAAGTTTTGAAAAGTATCCCCACTTAAAAAATGGATTTCAAATAAAAAATGAAAATTTAGAGATGATTGAGAATCTTTATATTTTAAATGGAGTTGGTGGAAGAGGTTTTGTTTTATCTCCATATTTAGCTTATATTTTAGTGGAAAATATTTTTAATAATAAAGAACTAGAAGAAGAAATAACAAATTTTAGATTATTTAAAAGATGGGCTAAAAAACAAAAATAAGATATAAAAATAATAAAATTTAGGAATAAAATGATAAAAAGTAGTTTTAAAATAGTCATCTTAGCAATTATAGGATTTGCACTTTTGATATATTTAACAGCACCAGAAAATCCAAATAAAAATCAATTAAATCAAAATAATAAAAATGTTTTAAACATAGATTTTATTCCAAGATATTTTGAAATTGTTGGAAGTAATCCACATTCAAAATTTGAAACTATTTTTCAAAAAGGAGTTGAAAAATATTTGATAGTATTAAATCATGATAGTTTGGCTTTATTTAAAGATTTATACAAGTATACAGATAAAAATATAGTTTTAATAGCAAATATTTCAAATACTCCTTGGCTTATAAAACAACTTGCAGTAAATGGGAAATTAGAAGAGATGTATAAAGATTCAAAGATTCCTTTAATAAATGATTCAAATGGTTTATTTATCAATAATTTGGCTTTAAATGACAGCACACAAAATAAGTATTTTATTTATAAACTAAATATTGATGGAACAATTGTAAAAATAAATGAAGGTTTAGTTGAATTAAATATTCTAGAAAAAGGAATTTTGGAAGAAAATTCTAAAAATAGTTTAGAACAAATAGTTAAATCATTTTAATTTATAGATGAAAAGAGTCATTTTTTTTGTATTATTTTTTCAATTAGCACTTAATTGTGCAAATATAAAAACATATACAATTGCTGTTTGTACAACTTTGGATTTTGATGGAGCAATGAATTGCAAACGAAAAATTGTAAAAGATAATAAGTTAGAAGTTTTTATTGTAAAAGATAAAGATAAAAAATTTAAAACTTATTATGGTTCATTCAAAAATATTGATGAAGCTAATAATGCAATTAAAACTATTTCTGATTTTATGAAAATACAAAAATCTTTTATAAAAGAACTTTCTTACGATTTAGAACAAAATAATGATAAAAATCCTCTTTTTTTAGATTTAAATTCAATGGATGAAAAATCAAATATTTCAAATGAAAGTATTTTAGGAATGAAATATTTTGATGAAATAAAAAAATATAAATTTGAAAAAAACAATGAACCAAAACATAAAGCAGTAAATAATAGTATTCTAAAAAGTGATCCAACTCTTAATATAACTTTATATGAACAATTAGTAATTGAAGTTGATTCTTCAAAAAATCTAATGGTTTTAAAAGGGAAACTTAACAATAAAACTAGAAATATTCAGACTTATCTGGTTTCAACAGCTAAAGATGAAATAAAAAAACCAACAGGTGAGGGTAATGTTACTTCAATCACTTTAAAACCTTTTTGGTATCCAACCCAAGATACTATTGATACTTTTAAAAAAAGAGGAATAGATTTACCTAAAATTGTTCCACCTGGACATAGATTTAATTATATGGGTTCTGCAAAAATTAATCTTACACATATTGTAGATGGTAAAAATACTTTTAGAATACATGGCACTTTAGATGAAACAACCATTGGAACAAATGAATCAAGTGGTTGTATTAGAATGAAAAATAACGAAGTAATTCAATTAGCTTCATTGTTGAATAAATTTGCTGATACAAGAGATATTGATAATATTAAAGTATTTTTAAAATAATTGCTCTTTTCTAACAAAAAAATCTTTTTATTTATTTAAATTTCGTTTTTATTTATAAGTAGTTATAATCATAATACACGTTTATTGTAATTTCTGAAAAATCAAAATTTACAAGAAAACTATTTAAAATCTGGGAGCGTATATGCCTATTACTTTAACTGACGACATTTATCAAACTAATCTTATAGTTATTGCTATTTTGATAGCAGTAGTTCTTTTTACTTTTAAAAGAGCAAAACATACAGATTTATTTCCTGTTTCTGTTACTCAAGAGCTAAAAGGGTTAGGAATTTTAACAGTTGTTTTTGCACATTTTGCTTACATGTTAGTAACAAATGCTGATTTTCTTTTTCCTCTTTCAATTATTGCAGGAGTAGGGGTTGATTTATTTCTTTTCATGTCAGGATATGGTTTAACTGTTGGAATGTTGAAAAAACCACTTCCGATTTTAGAATTTTATAAAAGAAGAGTAATAAAAATATTTATTCCATTTTGGGTAGCAATTATTCTTATATTTGCTGCAAATGCAATATTTTTAGATATTCATTATTCTGTTCCTTATATGATTCAATCTTTACTTGGATGGTTTCCTACAGCAGAAGGATTTGCTGATGTTAATTCACCATTTTGGTACATAACTTGGATGATGATGTTTTATGTACTTTTTCCTTTAGTTTTTAGTACAAAAAGACCATGGTTAAGTGCAATAATTTTAGCTGTAATTACCACATTGATTGGAGTTTATAATCCTTTAGATATGGGTGATAATTGGCTTCATAGATTACATACAGTTGCTTTTTCTTTAGGTATTGTATTTGCTTGGCTTTTATTTGAAACAAAAGATAAAGAAAATAAATTGGTTGTATATTTAAAAGAATTTAGAAATAAAGCTAAATTTACCCCTTATATTGTTATTGCTTTAATGCTTGGTGTTGTAGTTTATATGTCTTTACATACAACTGCTAATCATTGGCCTACATTAACAGCAATTTTAGGAAAAGGATATTTTGTTGACCAACTTACTTCTATTGTTATAATGTTCGCATTTATTGTTATCTTTTCTCTTAAGAAATTTGATAATAAATTTTTATCAATATATGGACTTTATTCATTTGAAGTATATTTAATTCACTGGCCATTAATTGGTCGTTATGATATATTCTTTGATATATTTCCTGCATGGGCAGCTGTAATTGCTTGGTTAATTACATTTATTGTAGTTAGTTGGTTATTACAAAAAATCACTACACCACTTGGTGCATGGATAGATAGTCGTTTAGCTAAGCATTAAATAAACTAAATTTAAGTGTGAGAATTATGTTTTCACACTTAAAGAGGTTTTTATATAAATATATCACTCTTCTCTTTACTACTAAATATTTCAATACCACAAAAAATACCGTAATAAATTTGTTCATAACTAACAATAGTAAAAAATATATATAAAGAAAAAAGCGAAGAAAATCTTGATTTTATATGGTCTTGAGAGTAAAATAAATCTATTAGTGGTGCCCGTGGTCGGACTCGAACCGACAAGCCGTTAAGCGGTTGATTTTGAATCAACTGAGTTTACCAATTTCTCCACACGGGCTTGAAGCTATAAAAGGCTAGAAAGCCTTTTATAAAAAATTATTTAGCTGCTACAGCTTCTTTTAAAGCTTTTCCAACTTTAAATTTAGCAACAGTTGTAGCTGCAACATTAACAGTTTTATCAGTTCCTGGAACTTTAGCTGTTCTTGCTGCTCTATCAGCAGTTGCGAATGTTCCAAATCCAATAAAGCTTACAGACTCTTTTTTTACTAATGTTTCTGTAATAGTATCTAATACAGCGTCAACTGCACCTTTTGCATCTTTTTTTGATAAACCAGCTTTTGCAGCAACTGCGTCGATAAATTCTGCTTTGTTCATGGATGAACTCCTTGTATAAAATTAAATTGTGAAAACTTTATAGTATTTAAGCTTTAAAATAGCTAAAATTAGGGCATTTCGTAAATATTTATAGTTAAAAATAACCAAAAAGGGAGTTTTCCTATTCAAAAGAGCTTTTAATACTTAAAAGTCGACAAGAATTTTCTAAAATAGCAATCTTTTTTACAAGCTCATGAACATCTCGATCATAGACATAAGTACCAATTCCTTTTATTATCATTATGTTATTTTGAGACTCTTTTAAGTATTTTGTAATTTCTAAAGCATTTCTTTTATACCAAGTCTCAAAATCACCTGGATTGTAAATTGAAATTTCTCCAAACGTAGTTTTTCCAAAGAAATCTTCAAAAATGATTTTGTCATGTTCAAAAGTATAAGCGGTTGTATAAATAGGCATTCCAAAAGCTATATATTTTGCTTCATGTATATTTGCGTAGATTGTAGCGTGAATATGAGATTCTATACTTGCTATATTCCATCTATAATCTTGTTTATTTATGTTTAGAGTACAAAGTGATTTTTCATCCATTTTGTCAAAAATAGCATCACTTGTATTTATTGTAAAATTGTATTGATCTAATTTTGCAGAAATTGCACCATGATAAATACCAAAAAAGTTTTTACTAAACATTGTTAATGACAAATCTGAAAGTAACTTTACTGTATCTTTATCAATCATTTTAAAAGCCTTAAATATATTTTGGATATTATATACTAATTTAAATAAGGACCGTTTTAATGAATATTCCCCATATCCCTGTTTTATATAAAGAGACATTAGGAGCTTTTGATAATATAGATGATGGATATATAATAGATTGTACAACAGGATTTGCAGGTCATAGTAGTGGATTATTAGCTTCAAATAAGAATATTAAACTAATTTGTAATGATCAAGATGATGAAGCTTTAGAGTTCAGTAAAAATAGGTTAGAACCATATAAACAAAGAGTAATTTTTAATAAAGGTAATTTTGAACATGTTATTGATAGTTTTAAAGATTATGAGATAAGAGGTGTTTTAGCAGATATTGGGGTTTCTTCTTTACAACTTGATAAACTTGAACGTGGTTTTGGTTTTGAAAGTGATACTTTAGATATGAGAATGAATCAAAATCAAAGTTTAGATGCAGCAACGGTTGTAAATACTTATTCTCAAGCAGAATTAGAAAGAGTTTTCAAAGATTGTGGAGAAGTCAGAGAATATAAAAAAGTTGCATCATTAATTGTAAATAATAGACCTTTTGCTAGTGCCAAACAAATTTCAGAACTTTTATCAAAAAAGATGTCAAAGGGTAAAATTCATCCAGCAACTCTTCCTTTTCAAGGAATTAGAATAGAAGTAAATGACGAATTAGGTGTATTAGAAAGACTTTTTGATTCTTTAGAAAAAGCAAAATTAAAAAATTGTATAGTGGCAATTATTTCTTTTCACTCTTTAGAAGATAGGATTGTAAAGAATTATTTTAAAAAATGGACAAAATCTTGTATTTGCCCTGAGGGTATTTTTAGATGCGAATGTGGAAATAATCACGCTTTAGGAAAAATTATAACAAAAAAACCTATAATTCCAACGGCACTTGAAATAAAACAAAATCCAAGAAGCAGAAGTTCAAAATTAAGGATTTTTAAATTTGACTAAGTTAAATGCTAGTAATTCATTATTTATGGTTTTCGTATTGTTGATTATTGCGCTATTTTTGTATTTTCCTAAAATATATTTAAGAAGTAATATTTATTATACAAGTAAAGATATAAATAGATTATATGCCCACTATATTTCATTACAAGAAGAGAATATCTTTTTATCTCAACAGCTTGAGGATATGAAGTTTAAAAATCAAATTATTGATTCTTTGTTATTTAATCCATTGGAACAAAATAAGAGATAAAATTTATTTTATAAGCTTTAAAAAAAGCTTATAAAATAACGATTCCTTGAATTCTATTTAATATATTTGTATCTTCATCAAAATCTTTTATATCTTTTCCTGGCTCTAATGTAGTTATTGTAGCTTTTCCAATAATATGTCTATATTTTTTTCCATCATTATCTTTTAATCTTACACTCCAAATATTGTGAAAAACTAGAGGTTCATTTTCTTTAACTCCAATATAAAGCATTATATGACCCTTTAAATATACTAAAGTTGAAAAAGGAACACCATTTTTTTTCATGAATTCTTTTTTTTCATCGTTCGATAAGTTCGACATATCAAGATATTTTCCATTTGAAAGTTGAGCTTTCGAGTTTCTATGTAAGAATTTTCCAAAAGTTGCAAAATAATCTTGCGTAAAACTAGAACAATCTCTATTATTTAATAATCCACCCCAACCATAAGGTTCATCTATTAATTGTTTGGCTATTTTGATTCTATTTTCAGAATTAAATACAAGGGGCATAGCTTCAACTTCATCATTATTTAGAGTAATATATGAAATAAGAGCATTTTGATTATCATCTTTTTTTGCAATTATAAATTTATTGTTTTTTTTAGGAAAAATTGTAGCTACTTTTATGTATTCTCTAAAAATTGGGTCATAAATTGGAAATTTTTCTTTTACTGAAATAAAATAGTTTGAAGTTTTAAATTCTTGAATAAAATTATCATCTACAAAAGCAATAGTTCCTATTTCAATCCAACCTCCAACAGTACTTGATTCTATGTAAGCCCAAGCTCTATCTTTTGATAAATGAGAAACTATTATTGGAGTATTGATTTTGATTGAAGAGTTTTGATTGTAATCAAATGGAAAACCTTCTCCTGGTTGTGTTGGGTCATAAAACATAGGTGAATTTGTTGGAATAACTCTGATATTTACATTTTTTAAAGTAATTGCTTTTTTTGCCAAAGTATTATAATTATCAAAATTTGAATTTTCTATTTGTTTATCAAACCAAGAAGTAGTAGCTAATTGATGATTTTCCAGATAAACTTTTTTATTTTTATAAGATTGTCCCCACATAGCTTCTATTTTAGGAAAAGATACTTTTGTTGAGTTCCAAGGTTTGAAATATTTATCAAAAAAATCTTTTGTAATTAATAAAGAATTAAAAGAGTCATCATTTGCTGTTTTTGCTAAAATTTCTATATCACTATTTTTTGTTTGAACAATTGGCTCTTTTATAGAACATGCTGTAAATAGTAAAGTTGAAATACAAAGAAATAAAAATTGTTTGTAATTTATAATCATTTTTATCCTATAAAATAAATTTTTTATGATTGTATCATTTTATGGGTAAAGAATTTATTCTTAAAATTTTAGAATGTTTTTTTTAGCAATTAATAGTTATAGTAAATAAATTATTTTGAGGAAAATCATGTATAAGTTCTCTATTAGTAAAGATTTATTTGATGATATTTTATTGAAAAAAATTAAAATTTTAGAAAAAGAAAATACAAATTATTGGAAAAAAGAGTTACTTGAACCTATAATTATTGATAATAAATTAACATATAAAATCAAACAATTTGAAAGAATAATTTTGACAAATGGCTTAGGAGAAGATAAACCTCAAATGACTCTTGAATGTTTAAAGGTTGATTATTCTATTAAAAATGCTTGCTTTGAATTTTATTTAGGAAAGATATTAGAACAAAAAAATACAACTATCAATGAAAATCAAAAAGATATTTTAATTGAACAATTATTAAAAGAGAAAGAAGAATTGGAAAATATATTAGTTGAAATTAGAAATAGCAAGATTTTTCAATAACTAGATTTTATTCTAGTTATCGAAGTTTTAAATTATTTTATGATTAAGTCCGCAATTTCATTCATAGTAGCTTCGTTCATATCTTTAACTTGACCTACCATTAATCCTTTTTGAGCTCCACCATAAGTTCCATTTTGATAACCTTTAAGTGCAGCAACAAAGTCAGCTTTAGACATATCTTTGATAACTTTTGATTTTCCTAATGCAGCTTTTTCACCATTTGCACCATGACAAACAACACATTTATCATAAGACCCAGCAAAAGCAACACATGCAGTTAATAACGAAGCAATAACAATTTTTTTCATAGACAATCCTTTTTATTTTGTTATTTTAATTATAATGAAAAATTAATTAGAATCTATTGACTTCAATCAATATATCTAATATTTTAAAGAAAATAACCTTTTGGTTACTCTCTTTTGATTTATTTTACTTAGAAGTAAGCTCTTTTTTTAACTCTTCTTTATTTATTTTATTTTTATCAGAAGGAATTAAAGGCAAAGATTTTTTATAAATAATTTTTGAAGGGATCATATATGAAGCTAAATGATTTTTTAATTCAAATAAAATTTCACTAGCGCTTAACTCTGATTTTGCACTATAAACTAAAACTATCTCTTCTTCAATTTCTTCATTTTGAATTGAAAAAACAGCACATTTTTCAATATCTTTTATTTCTCTTTCCACAACTGATTCGATTTCATAAGGATTTACCCTAAATCCTCTTGTTTTAATCATATCATCGTGTCTTGAAACAAAATAAAAATATCCTTCTTCATCTTTATAAACATAATCACCTGTTTTTACAACAATTTCATCGCTTAATTGACCTTCAAGGTTAATCACATTTTCTAAGATTTTGATTGATTTAAACCTTTGTTCAGTTACTTGAGGAGCATTCCAAAAACCTTTATAAATATATCCACCTCTATGGATTAATTCTCCTACAACTCGAGGAGGACATTCACTTCCATTTTCATCAATTACATAAAGTTCAACATCAGGAATTGCTTTTCCAATAGATTCAGGTCTTATTTTAAGCTGAGCTGGGTCAAGATAAGTTGATCTAAACGCTTCTGTTAATCCATGCATTGAGAAAAATTTTGCATTAGTAAAATATTTTTCAATATCAGCTATCATTTTTGCAGTTACATTTCCACCAGAAGAAGTGATAATTCTCACATTTTTTAACAACTCTGCACTTGGAAGTCTATCTTCATCAAACATTTCTGTTATGTTTATTGGCATTATTGGCAGAACCGTAATTTTGTCGTTTATAATATGATTAAAAAAATCATTTGGTAATACAAATCTGTGAAGTGCTATTGTTGCTCTTTTATAAAGTGAACAAAAGATTTGATTTAATCCATAATCAAGATTAAATACTAAAAGTCCTGAAATAACATCATCTTGTTCTAATTTTAAGTATTGAGAAACAACACGTGCTGAATCTATTAAATTTCTATGAGAAATTACAATACCATTTGGTTTTCCACTTAAACCAAAAGAATAAGTAATAACAGCATTATCATGTCCATTTACATCACAAAAATATGGTTTGTTATAGTATTTATAAATTTCCTCAAAAGATGGTAAATCTTTATGGCTCGTTTCATAAGAGATAATATGACCGTTGAATTTAATTTCTTCGATTGATTCAAGTTTAATTTTATCAGTAATGATACATTTTATATCACAATCACTTATTATATATTCAACCTGTTCTGGTTTTAATAGTTTTGTTAGTGGAACTAAAACATAATTTGTTGAAAGAATTGCCAAAATTGCTATAACTTGGTCTATTCCTTTATTTGAATAAACACCAATTCTGCTACCTTTTGGTAAATCAAGTTCACTTAAATAATAAGCGATTTGATTTACTTTAGCAAAAAGTTCACTGTAAGTTAGTTTTTCATTTCCAAAAACTAATGCTAATTTTTGTGGGTTTGAGATATTTGCATCTTCTATTAATGTTCTAATACAATTTATTGACATTGTTTTCCCCTTATTGTTGTGTAATACCTAGTGTCCAAATATCGTAATTTGAATCCATGATAATTGATGGATGAATATCTGAATTTAAAATTTTTTTATAAAAAAATGAAATAATATCAACAGACTCATCAAAACTAAGCACTTTTGTAATTCCACCTGTTAATACAATAGATTTTAGTAGATTTAACTTTAATTTTATATATAAAGGATGAGCTTCACTAACTTTGTATAAAACTAAAAAAATTGCTAATTGCATTAAAATTCTTAATGATTTTGGTGAATCTTCATTAAAAATATTTTCTGTAACTTTTAAGTGAGCTAATAATTCATAAACAAATTCATTGTTTTTAGCTGCAAATATTAAAGACTCTTTTGATTTAAAAACACCAAGTTTTTTGAAAACTAATCTATCATATTCATTTTCAGTTACCATATTATCATCAGATAAATCTTTAGAGTAGTGAATATCAGTTGTCGCTCCACCAATATCTATTAAAATAAATGGATTTACAACTGCAAATTTACTATCTATAAAAGGTAAAGTTTTATTTACGATATATGGAGTTGAGAATATTTGATTTGAAGTTAAATCATATAGATGTTTAATATCTTCTTTTCCTTCAATATCAGCTTGATAAAGGTTTGTCAAATAGTTTTTTAAAGGCTCTTCAACAACATGAAGTTTGTTGTTTATGATATTTTCAACAACTACTAAATTTTGAATATTATCTTTTAAAAATTCAGCATCTTGACAAGATCCAGCAAATACGATATTTGAAAATCTTAAATTTCCTAAATAGTTAAATAATTTTTCATCAAATACATTATTTACACTATTAATTCCACCAACAACAATTACCACATCAATTAAATCACTTGGAATTGATGTAGTTTCAATATCTTGATATAAAACTGTATTAATAATATTTATTCCAGAATTATATGCAATATTTGTAGCAAATTTTAGTGAAAAAGAGTTAGTAATTCCAATAATTAAAGTTGTTAATCCACCATTTGCAGATGAACAAATAAATACTTCATCTTTTTTAAATTTTGAGATAGTATCAGAACATTTTGATAATAAATCATCATAAATATCTTTATTAAAATCCCTAAAATGTTGCTCAACTTGGTTGTTAGCACAAACTTTAAAATATGTACTTCCAACATCTATTAATAATTTATTTTGGCTCATTGCATAATTCCTATATCATGGATAATATCATTTACTATTGATGAAGCATCTTTGTTTAAGTCACATTGAGCTTTTTCATATTCAAAACATCTATCACTAATTGGAAGATTTCCTTTTTTGATGATTCTAATGTTTTTATTTTTATCTCTTACAGTTACAACTTCATTATGGTTAATAATATGTGGAGAGTATGGAACATCGATAATTCCTGATTTAATAGAGTTAAATACTTTTCTCCATAAAGTGTCAGCTTTGTCATTAAATACAGCTTCCATAATTGACATTACTTCACTAGTTACTATCTCTTCTTCTTGTTCATCTGAAATATTTGGAATACCTTGTAACATTCTTAATGTATATTGTGTATTTGCAACAGTTTTTGCATTTGATTCACGTGTAGGAATACCAAAAGCTTCATCTCTTGTTTTTGTGATGATTTTATCTGCTCGCACCATTGAAGCAATTACAGTTGAAGTGTTGATTAGTGATTCTGAAAAATCTTTATTTGATGGAAATGCTCCCATCCATTGATGATATACAAGATTTATCATTGCATCACCACAACCAATTTGTTCTGCATAGTGTTTTGCCATTTTTCTTAAAACATTTGCAGTTACAATATCTTGAATCATAGAACCTGTTTGTGAAAATGAAACAGAGAATGATTTAACTCCCTCTTCAAGTGATAAAAGCATTTCACAAATTTGAATAACAATAGTAATACAAGGTGGCACTAATGTTGCTGTTAATGGACCAAAAGATTCTCTATTTATTGGTTCATTTAATTTTGAGTAGTTTGCACAAATTCTTTCTACATATTTCCAATACATAAACGCTTTATCTAATGGAAAGTTTTTAGAGTAGGGTAAAAGGTAAGTAATTGGACCACCTTCAATTTCAAAAATTCCAGAAGCCAATGCTGTCTCAATTAAAAGCCTAGCATCTGGAGTTCCATGTCTCAATGAAATTGGTTTATCAAAGTGAGTCATCATTTTTCTAGATGTTCTATATCCATGATTTACAAGTGGGTAACCATTTAACATATCAACTTCATTTTCTTCTGAAAGTTTTAGCATTTTTGCACTTGTTGCGTAGTCATTTAATCTTGTATTTGAATCAATTGTACAAGGCAATACATCTACATTTGCATCAACAAAAAACTCATAAAGTGAAAACATTTTTTTATAAGTAGGAAATCCACCACGTGGCTGAACTAACATCTTTTTTTTGTTTTTAAAATGGTGTGAAATAAATAGGTTTTTAGAAGCGCCTTTTATAAACTCTTCAATCTCTGCAAAATCAAAATTATCTGCGTATTTATTTTGAACAATGATATTTCTTTCTTCTTGAAGTAAACTCATTTTTTCTCCTTCAAGTATTTTTCTAATTCATCAAGTCCTGTATTTAAATCAACTTGGTGGAAAACTAAATCAAATCCGTAGTTTTTGAACTTTGGTACAATAACGCTAGCATCACCTTCACCAACAGCTAAGTTTCCACCTAACATAAATACAACATCTTTTAAATTTTTGTATTTTGATTTTAATATTGGTAAATCTCTACACCATCCTTCAGCTTCACCATTTAGTGAAGAAATAAGTAAAACGTCAGCATTTGTTTCAATAACTGCATCAATAAACTCTTCTAGGTATGTATTAACACCTAAATTAAATACTTCAAATCCTCTTGCTTGTAGTGATATATCAATAAGTCTATTTGCAACCACATGTATATCGTTACCAACTACGCCTGTAACTACTTTCATATTTTCAACCTAAATTTTTATTAGTTTTTTGTCCGTAAAGGGCGCAATTCTATCTAAAATTTAGTAAAAAATAAATTAGTAATATTATTTATTAGCTATTCATTTTTCCAATAGCACAAGAAACAAAACTTTTTGCTGTTGTTGTTGCTTTTTGTAAACCACTTAATTCATCAGTTGAAAGGGGATAACCTAAACTTCTTAGTTTTAGTTTTAATGCTTCTTTTTGCTCATCTTTTACGTCAAGTGTAATTTGTCTAGGCATTACATCAAGATTTACTTCAACTTCTCCAAACTCTTCTTTTAGTGATTTTGTAAGTGTACTTGCACAACCACCACATTTTACATTTAGAACTTCAAATATTTGTTTCATGATTTTTCCTTTTTTATAATTTAATATATTTTTATTAGAGATTATAACAGTTTAGCTCTTAGCTTTTATTTTTAATTGGGGAAAGTTTTATATTTGAGAGGAAAGTTAAGAAAAAGAGAAGAAAAAATCTTCCCTTTTTAAGTAGATAAAATTATCCGATAATTGCATTTAATGTAGCAGATGGTCTCATAGCAGCAGATGTTTTAACATCGTCTGGTAAGTAGTATCCACCCATATCAACAGCTTTACCTTGAGCATCAGCTAATTCTTTTACGATTTTTGCTTCGTTTTCAGTCATAGCTTTAGCAATTGGAGTAAATTCAGCTTTTAATTCAGCATCTACATCTTGAGCAGCTAATTCTTGCGCCCAGTACATAGCTAAGAAGAAGTGTGAACCTCTATTATCAATATCACCAATTTTTCTAGCTGGAGATTTATCATTGATTAAGAATGTTCCAGTTGCTCTATCTAAAGTATCAGCTAAAACTTTTGCTTTTTTGTTACCTTGAGTATTTGCTAAATGGTCAAATGAAGCAGCTAATGCCATAAATTCACCTAATGAATCCCATCTTAAATAAGCTTCTTCAGCAAATTGTTGAACGTGTTTAGGAGCAGATCCACCAGCACCAGTTTCAAATAATCCTCCACCTTGCATTAATGGAACGATTGATAACATTTTTGCAGATGTTCCTAATTCTAAAATTGGGAATAAGTCAGTGTTATAATCTCTTAAAATATTTCCAGTTACAGAAATAGTGTCAAGTCCTGCTCTCATTCTTTCTAAAGATTTTAAAGTTGCATCAACAGGAGACATAATTGTAATATCTAAACCAGTTGTATCGTGATTTGGTAAATATTTATTTACTTTTGCAATCATTTGAGCATCGTGAGCTCTATTTTTATCTAACCAGAAAATTGCAGGAGTATTAGATAATCTTGATCTTGAAACTGCTAATTTAATCCAGTCTTGAATTGGAGCATCTTTTGTTTGACACATTCTGAAAATATCACCAGCTTCAACATCAAAAGTAAATACTGCATTTCCATCTTTATCAATAACTTTGATTTGTCCATTTTCTTTTGCTTGGAAAGTTTTGTCATGTGAACCGTACTCTTCAGCTTTTTGAGCCATTAATCCAACATTTGGAACAGTTCCAATAGTTGTAACATCTAATGCTCCATTTTTTTTACAATCATCAATAACAGCTTTGAAACTTCCAGCATATGCTCTATCTGGAATCATTGCAATTGTATCTTCTTCTTTATCTTCAGCATTCCACATTTTCCCACCACCTTTAATCATAGCAGGCATAGAAGCATCAATAATAACATCAGATGGTACATGTAAGTTAGTAATTCCTTTTGCAGAGTTTACCATTGCAAGTCTTGGTTGTTTTGCATAAACTGCAGCAATATCAGCTTCGATTTCAGCTTTTTTAGCTGCATCTAAAGTTTCTAATTTTGCGTATAAATCACCTAAACCATTGTTGAAATTAACACCCATTTCAACAAATAATGCAGCGTGTTTAGCAATTAAATCTTTGAAATATACTTTTACTGCAAATCCAAACATAATTGGATCAGAGTTTTTCATCATTGTAGCTTTTAAGTGTAGAGATAATAATACATCTTCTTTTTTAGCTCTTTCAATTGCTTTTGCATAGAATTCTTGTAATGCTTTTGCACTTAATGTAGTTGCATCAATAATCTCACCAGCAAGAACTTTTGTAGATGCTTTTAATACAGTTTCTGTACCTTTTGCATCAAAGAAAGATATTTTTAAATCATTTGCTTCATCAAAAGTTTTAGATACTTCAGAACCATAAAAATCTCCTGAATCCATGCAAGCAACATCAGTTTTAGAATCTTTTGACCATTTTCCCATTCTATGAGGGTTAGCTTTTGCATAGTTTTTAACAGCACTTGGAGCACGTCTGTCAGAGTTTCCTTCTCTTAATACTGGATTTACAGCTGAACCAGTGATTTTAGAATATCTAGCTGTGATTTCTTCACTAGCATCAAAATTTGGTATATTGTAACCTTTTGCTTGTAATTCTGCAATTGCAGCTTTTAATTGAGGAACAGATGCCGAAACATTTGGTAATTTAATTATATTAGCTGCTGGATCTTGAGTTAATGCTCCAAGTTCAGCTAAATCATCACTGATTTTTTGGTCTTCTTTTAAGTTTTCAGGGAAGTTAGCTAAAATTCTTCCAGCTAGTGAAATATCTTTTGTAACCATTTCAATACCAGAACTTTTTGTGAAAGCTTTAATGATTGGTAAGAAAGAGTATGTTGCTAAAGCTGGCGCTTCATCAACTTTTGTGTAAATGATTTTTGACATATTGTTTCCTAAATTTGAATTTTAATGTTAGCAGTATGATAGCTAGATTTGAATTTTAGGAAATTGAAAGTTCCATATATTTGGAATGTGAAAATTTGATTGTTTCAAATTTTCACAAGTTTTAGTTTATATTATTAAATAAGTCTTTAATAGATACGGGTTTTTGTTTTGTAATATCAGTTTTCATAATATTTTCAGCTTCAGCATCAATTTGTGTTTCATCCACTTTTTCTTTTGTATAAGTTTTTTCAACACCAATATTTGCTCTTATATTTGCTTGATGTGTTTCAAAAGTTACTGCAAATTTATGAAGTCCAGTTTTATTTTCTCTTACAAAATACAAATAATCACTTTTTACAGGAAAAATTGCTGCTTTAATAGCTTCTAAACTTACTGCACAAACTGGATCTTTTGGAAGACCAACTATTTTGTAAGTGTTGTAAGTAGTATTATCATCTCTAATTCTTTCTGCTGTAACTACTTCATTTGAATATATACCATAGTTTAAAGTTCCATCCATTTGAAGTTTCATACCTTTTTTAAGTCTATTATGTACAACACTTGAAACAATAGGCATTTCATTTGTTGTTGCTGCTTCTTTTTGTATAACAGAAGCCAAACTTAAATAATTGAACCATTTTCTTTTATCATAATATCCAAATATTTTTTTAGAGAATTCTTCATATTTTTTATTTGTTTGAGAAAATAGATAAAAAATCATATAATCTTCTCTCATTCCAAGTGGTAAAGAATAAGTCTCTGCCAATATATTTCCATCAGCTTTATAAGCATATTGATTATATAACTCAGTTAATTTTTCTTCTGATAAATTAAATTCTAATGCCAACCTTTTTAGGAAAACATAATAAGTTTCTCCAGGAATTAAAGTAATATTTTTAAGTGCAGCCTTTGACGTAATTAATTTATAAATAAAATCCATTCTGGTTAATCTATTTTGATTAATATCTATCCAACCACTTTGAACATAACCTAATGATTTTATTACTAATTCGTCAACAATGCCCATCTCAAAGCCATTTTTATTTAAGTATGATATAATATGACTAGTACTGCCTTTAGGAATGAATAATATTTTCGTTGAATTAATCGGCATCGTTACATAAAATAATACAGCAATCAAACAAACAAGGACAAAATCAATAATGTTGAAGATGATTAAACCTATTTTTCTCTTTTTCTTTTTAATAATAATTTCACTTTTTTCATTTTTGTATTCAGGCATAAAAATAGACTCTTTTTCTTTTTCAAATATTTTTGTTTCGCAATTCTATATTAAAATTGATAAAAAACTTATTTTAGATATTGATTATATCGAATATAAATCAGAAAAAGCAAAGACAAGCAACTCTTTTGAAGAGTTAAAAAACAGTATTGAATTGCTTCCGAAAGTTTTAAATTTTTTCCAAAAAATAAAAATAAATAAATTAAAAATAGATGATAATGAGTTTGAAATAATTTTAAATGATGAGATTTTATATTTAGATAATAAATATATAAACATTGCTTCAAAAATTGACAAAATATCGAATCAAGTGGTATTCGAACTCTATTCTTTGTATCTAAAAGACCTAGATTTTTTATTTGATGGAAAAGTTAAAATTGATTATTTTAATGAAAAATTAAATTATTATGGAAATTTTTATTATGAAAATTTACAAAGTAATATCAATGTAGAAATGAATAAAAAAATAGCTAAATTTTATTTGGTAAGTCAGCCTTTTAAAAGTTTGAAATTTCTTAAAAATTTTTTACATTTAGATCCTATTGCTGAATCATGGATGTATGATAATGTACAAGGTGATATAAAAATTGAAGGATTATATGCAGAATATGATTTAGAAAATAATCATATAATTGAAGATTCAATTAGTGGTAGAGCACAAATAAAAGATGCAAAAATTAGATTTCATAATAATGTTGATGTTGTAAATACAAAAAGTTTAGATATATCTTTTTATAAAGATAGATTACATTTTGATTTAATAGAACCAATGTTTAAAGAAAAAAGTTTAGATGGAAGTTTTGTAACAATTCATAATTTAACTAGCGAAAAAAATGGACAAGTTGATGTTTTTTTAAAAACTAATAGCAAATTAGATAAAGATATTTTAGACATATTAAAAGCTTATGATATAACTCTTCCAATTACCCAAAAAAGTGGGAATACCCAAGCTTCATTACTTATGAAATTTCCTTACGAAGAGTCAAAAAAGATGTCAACATATGGTGAATTTTTCTTAAATGATGCTCAAATGCGTATAAATGATTTTGAATTTGAGAGCAAAAATGCAGAAGTTATTTTAGATGATTCCCTTATAAAAATAAAAAATAGTGATTTTAAATATAAAGATATGATTAATGCAACACTAAATCTTGTTCTTGATACAAAAACTTTAAAATCTCAAGGTGATGCTACAATAAAATCTTTTTTAATAAAAGATGAAAATGAAAGTTTTGTTGAAATAAAAGATAAAAAAACAGCAATTGATTTGGATTTTAATAATGAAGTTAATATTTCATTAAAAGATTTAGGAACACATATAAAGGTTTCTGATTTAATATATGTTAATATCAATGATTTATCAAAAATTTATCCATATTCAAAACTTTTAAAAGATAATTCAATTAAAGAAGGACATATTGCTTTACAAATAAAAGATGAAAAAAATATCAGTTTTGAAGCTTTAATAAAAGGTATGAATTTGCCAATTCAAAAAGATGAAAGAAATATTGATTCTTTAGAAATTAACGGAAAAATAGAAAATGGAAAAACAAATATTTCTTCAAAAGATGGAAATATTAAAATTGAAATTGATGATAAATTAAATATATATTTACAAAATTTAGATGTTATTTTAGATAATAAAAAAATAGAAAAAGGTAATTTAAAACAAGAAATAATTATAAACTTATTTAACACTAAATTAAAAATGGATGCAGATATTTATTATTTAGAAAATGCAAAAATTTCTATAAAAAATAGTGGCATTGATTTTGAAGCTGATGTTAAAGATCTTACTTTACCAATTAAAAAAAATAACGATAAAATTGAAAAATTAACTCTAATTGGAAGTATAAAAGATGACATAACTTCTATTAAAACAAAAAATCAAGATTTAGTTTTAGAATTAAAGAATGATTCAGTTTCTTTGTATGTAGATGGTTATAATTTACATTATACAAGTGCTGATAGTGAAAAAATTGAAAAAATTAAATATAAAAAAGTTGATATAAAAGGTAAAAATTCAATCATCCTTTATAATGAAACAAATAAACTTTTAGCAGATGATTTTGTAGTTAGAATTAGAGAAGATAGTAAGTTTATTAGTTTGGATTATAAAGAAACGAGCATTACATTTAAAGAATCAAAAGATAAAAAAATAGATATTTTTTCAAATAATGTTAGTGATGAATTTGTAAATGCAATTTTAGGTAAACATATTTTTAATGGCGGAAATTTGATGTTTTATGCAAGCGGTTATAAAAATAATCTAAATGGAAAGTTTATAATTGAAAATAGTAATGTTGAGGGTTTAACCATACTGAATAATCTTTTATTATTTATTCAAACTTCACCTGCGCTTATAAATCCTTTATTAGCTATTCCAGCTGTTGTTGGAATGGCTACAAACTCAGGGTTTAATCTTTTGGCATATAATATTATTGATGGTACGATAGATTTTAATTATGATAAAGATGCAGAGTTATTATATATTAAAAAATTAATTACAGTTGGAAATGGTATCGATTTTGATGGAAGTGGAATAGTTGATTTAAAAAATTTTACTATTGATTCAAATATTAAACTTATATTTTTTAAAGATTATTCAAAAATAGTTGGAATGATTCCTGTGGTAAATTATGTTTTATTGGGAAACAATAATAGAGTTGAAACAGAAGTTAATTTAAAAGGTAGTTTAGACAATCCTGAAATATCAACAAATCTTACTAAAGATACGATAAATATACCTATGAATATAGGTAAAAGAATATTCAATTCACCATCTATGATTTTTGATTTTATAAGAGGAATAGATACATTAGAGGATGAAGAAATCAAAAAAAACCAAATAAATAAGCCCTTAAGATAAAAGGCTTATTTTATTCATTTCTTAAAACATCAATTACATCAATATTAGTAGCTTTAGAAGCTGGATAATAAGAAGAGATAAGTACAATAATAACTGCACCAATAATAATAGAAACAAAATCACTCATTGCTAAATCAAGTGGTAATTTAGCACTTCCATAAACATCTGCAGGAAGAGTTACAATATCAAAGTTATCCAATAACCAATATCCAAAAAATCCTAAAACAATTCCTGTTATAATTCCTGAAAATCCTATAATTGTTCCAACTCTTAGGAATATTGATTTGATTTCTTTACTTGTTGCTCCCATTGATAAAAGTAGGGCAATCTCTTTTCTTCTACTCATTACAGTCATTAATAAAGATGAAATAATATTCAACGAAGCAACAAGTATAATAAGCATTAATACAATAAATAAAGCAGTTTTTTCCATTTTCATTGCAGCAAAGAAATTACCATTTTGTTGCCACCATCCCACAACAGAGGCTTTGTTTCCTAGATAAGTTCTTAATTTTTCTATATCAGTAAATGCATCATCTGAATGAACATGAATTCCATCAAATGTACCTTCTTCTTTTTTTAATAGAGTTTGTAAAGACTCTAAAGAAGTATACATATAAGCTTTATCATAGGCATTAAGTCCAGATGTAAAAGAGTTTGCAAAGGTAAATCTTTTCATTTTTGGCATCATAGAAAAACCAGTTGGGTTTAATTCTGTAAAATATAAAGTAGTTTTAGCCCCAGGATTTAAAAACAGTTTGTCAGATATTCCAGAACCTGTGATAATATCAAATTTATCAAGATTTAAATTTCCTAAAGCTTCTTTATAAACAGGATTAATTAAAGCTTCTTTTTCAGGAATTACTCCAAAAATCATACCTCCACTCATTGTATCTCCACTTTGAATAATTGCTTGAGATGAAATAAATGGAGAAAATTTTAAATGTGGGAACTCTTTTTGAAGTTTATTTAACAATTCTTGATCCAAAGAAATAGTACTAAGTTTTGGATGAATTGTTAAAGGATAATTCATAGTAAAAAGTTTTTTCTCAAACTCTTTTGCTGTACCATTCATAATAGCCATAGAAAGTATTAAAACCATAACACCAATAGAAACACCTATAAATGCTAAAATAGCACTTATAGAAATAAATGGATTTTTTTTATCAAATCTTAAATATTTTTTTACAATAAAATTTACTAATTCTTTATTCAAATTTAGATTCCTGCCGCTAAACCTTTTTTAGGTCCGCTTTTTCCACAACATTGTTTAAATTTCAAGCCACTTCCACAAGGACAAGTTTCATTTCTTGCAATTTTTTTATCACTATTTCTTACTGCTTCTTGTGCAATATTTGTAGTAATATGTTCAGTTGCTTCTTCCATTTGTTCTTTCATTCTTGCAATTGCTTCTTGCTCTTTTTGTTTATCTTCATGACTTTGAAGTTGAATTGTAAATAATATTTTGATAATTTCATTTTTAATATTTGCAATTAATTCAATAAACATATTATAAGATTCTTTTTTATATTCAACCAATGGATCTTTTTGATTATATCCTCTTAGACCGATTCCAGTTTTTAATGTATCCATTGAATATAAATGTTCTCTCCATGCATTATCTAAAATCTGTAAATAAAGAATTCTTTCAATTTCACTTTTTTGTTCAGTTGCAGCCATTGACATTTTTCTATTATAAACTTCTTCTAAAAATGAATTTAAATTTGTTTCTAAATCTTCGTAAGAATCACTTTTCATATCTTCAATATCTACAAGTAATCTTAGTTCTTCTTCAAATTTTATTTTTATAAATTCATAATCAAAATCTTCGCTAGGCATCCCTTTTATGATATTTGCATTTGATAATAGATTCTGTACATATTCAAGTCTATTTTCAGTAAGTTTTGATTCAATATCAAAATCAGGTTTTAATAAATCATTTCTAAATGAATAAATTACTTTTCTTTGCTCATTTGCAACATCATCATATTCAAGTAGGTGTTTTCTTGATTCAAAATGCATTGATTCTACTTTTTTCTGAGCATTTTCAACTGCACGAGTAACCATTCTAGATTCGATATGTTCACCTTCTTCAATACCTAGTCTTTCCATAATTCCTTTGATTTTATCACTTCCAAAAATTCTTAAAAGATTGTCTTCTAAAGATAAATAAAATTGAGATTCACCAACATCTCCTTGTCGTCCAGCACGTCCCCTTAATTGGTTATCAATTCTTCTAGATTCATGTCTTTCGGTTCCAATTATTGCTAATCCACCAAGATCTAAAATTTCTTGAGAAAGTTTAATATCAACCCCACGTCCTGCCATATTTGTAGCAATCGTAACAGCACCTTTTTGTCCAGCATCTGCTATGATTTTTCCTTCTTTTTCATGTTGCTTTGCATTTAAAACTGTATGAGGAATCTTTTTACTAACTAAAATTGCATGTAGTTTTTCTGATTTTTCAATAGATGCAGTTCCTACTAAAACAGGCTGACCTTTTTCGTGTAGTTGTTTGATTCTGTTACAAACAGCTTCAAATTTTTCTTTTTCACTTTTATAAATTAAATCATTTTTATCAATTCTTTGAACAGGAACATTTGTAGGAATTGATACAACATCTAGTCTATAAATTTCTGCAAATTCTGTAGCTTCTGTTTGAGCAGTTCCTGTCATACCAGCTAACTTTTTATACATTCTAAAATAATTTTGGAACGTAATATCTGCTAAAGTTTGTGATTCATCTTGAATTGCAACACCTTCTTTTGCTTCTAAAGCTTGGTGTAATCCTTCACTAAATCTTCTTCCTTCACTTAATCTTCCTGTAAATTCATCAACAATAATTACTGTATTATCTTTTACAACATAATCAACATCTTTTTCAAAAATAAAGTTTGCTTTTAAAGCTTGATCTAAACTATGAGAAAGCATTGCATTTTCAATAGAATAAAGATTATCTACACCAAATAAATTTTCGGCATTTTCATGACCTTGCTCTGTCAATAATACTGATTTATTTTTTTCATCAACAATAAAATCACCAGTAGTTGTTGGTTTATCACTAGCGTTTTTAGGTTCTATTAATTGACCTCTTTCTAATTTTAGAGCAATTTCATTAGCTCTTACATAGTTTGAATTTTTGTGATTTGTTGGTCCTGAAATAATTAAAGGAGTTCTTGCTTCATCAATTAAAATTGAGTCAACTTCATCTACAATTACAAAGTTGTGTCCTCTTTGAACTTTTTCACTAATATCATAATTCATATTATCTCTTAAATAATCAAATCCAAATTCATTGTTTGTTCCATAAGTAATATCACAAGTATATTGTTCTCGTCTTTCTTGATCATTTCTTAATCCACCAACAACTGCACCAACACTAAATCCTAAAAAATTATATAAGGGCTTTAATTCATTTGAATCTCTGCTAGCAAGATAATCATTAACTGTAACAACATGTACACCATTTCCACTTAAGGCATTTAAAGCAACTGCAAGTGATCCAACAAGTGTTTTCCCTTCACCTGTTTTCATTTCAGCAATTCTTCCTTCATGTAAAACCATTGCACCAATAAGTTGAACATCATAAGGTCTCATATTTAAAACTCTTTTACTAGCTTCTCTAGTAATTGCAAAAGACTGCATTAATATATCATTTAATGATTTTTCTTCTTTTTGTACAAGTTCTTTTAATTTATTAAATTCACCTTGTAACTCTTCATCACTTAAGTTTTCATACTTACTTTCAAGAGCAGTTATCTCTTGAGCTTTCTTTTTGTATAGTTTTACTTCTCTATCGTTTCTTGTACCAAAAATTTTTGAAAAAACATTTAACATAAAATTAGTTCCTTTTCGTTATAATCGCCAAGATTATATAAAAAAAAAGGTTAAAATATGTTTTATAAATTGATAATTGCTACAACACTGTTTTGTTTATCTTGTATAGCTTCAAATGATATTAGAGATTTAGACAGTTTTAAAGCAAGTTTTTCCCAATTAATCACATCTAGTTCGCAAAATATAATTGAATATAAGGGTGAAGTTTTTATTAAAAAAAGTGGAAAAATTTTATGGAAATACAAAACACCAGTTGTGAAAAATGTATATATTAACAATGATTTTGCAATTGTTGATGAACCAGAGTTAGAACAAGCAATTTTTACTCAATTAGAAAGTGAGATAAATATCATCAAACTTCTAAATAGTTCAAAAAAAATGAATGATAATAGTTATATTACAAATATTGAAGATGTTGATTATTTAATTAAAACTTCAAAAAGTGATGATAAAATCAGTTATATTAAATACAAAGATAAACTTGAAAATGATGTTGAAATTAAATTTTCTAATGTAGTTCAAAATGGTGAAATTTCAGATGAAATTTTTAAGTTCACTGTGCCAGAACACTATGATGTTATAAGAAAATAGATTTTAAGAAATTATAGCTATAATACGCACAGGTAAACCAGACAATAGCTTGAATAAAATCAAGAGGAAAGTCCGGGCTGCTGTGAAGTGTGGTTCCATTTAAACAATGGCTAGGGTAACCTAAGGGATAGTGCAACAGAGAATAGACAGCCGATTTTTCGGTGATGGTGAAACGGTGGGGTAAGAGCCTACCAGACTTTTGAGCAATCTTAAGTGCTTTGTAAACCCAACCTGCAGCAAGAAGACTAGGTATTTACTTCACAACTTTGGTCTTCGCAAGACTACTAAAGCAATTTAGTAGCTAGATAAATTATTGTCTTAAAAACAAAACGCGGCTTATTGGTTTACCTACTAATTACGCAAATACTTACAAATAACCCCAAAAAAGCATTTGTTAACTAAATTAATTATATAATTATTTATTAAAAAAATGTAAACACCTTTGTATAAAATATAATTAGAAGGAATAAAATGATTGAAATAAAAGACTTATTGAAATATTTTTGGTATTTTTCTATTATTTTAATTTTTTTAGGACTAATTAAAATATTTATATATAAATTGGGAAAGAAATTAAAAGAAAAAAATGAAGACAAAAAACAGCATATGATAAAAAAAGAATCTTTTGCAGATGAATTTGAAAAGGAACAACTCAAAAAAGAAAATGAAAATCTAAAGAATAAGATAAATCAATTATAAAAAGAATTAAAGAATTTTATTAATAAAAAAAAAGGTTTAGATTATGAAGTTTTTGTTGCAAAAAAATATATTTAAAAAGGTTATGAAGTAATCTTACATGGTGTATTAGAGGGTAGAATTGACTATGGAATAGATTTAATTGCAAAGAAAGAAAATGAAACAATATTAATTCAATGTAAAAACTGGCAAATTGAGCAAAGTATTAATCAAGAAAAAGTATTGTCTTATTATGGAAGATTTAAGAGATATGTAGATGAAAATGCATTGGATATAGAAAATACAAAATTAAGATTTATAGCTCCTGATAGTAAAATATTTAAAATTTCAGCAATAAAAATATTTCAGGATGAAAATTATCTAAATTACAGATATGAAATAATTAAAATGTAAAGCTCTTTTAGATGATATTTTAAGTTTACTTATTAAAAAAAACTATCCATGTAATACTTTTTCTTTTTTCAATTCTTTGTAAACAATCATAAATCTTCTTAAATATTCATCACTATGACTAGATTTTTCAAATCCTGAGTTATAATTCATAATCATCTTTTTAATATTGTTTCTAGTGTACTTTTTCCAATAAATCAACTCATTTAGTGCAAAAATTGAACTAAGATTTTTATTTGTATTTAATTCATTACATAATTTGCTTTTATCACCATTACTTCCAATTCTTTTCATGGCTATATTTGTATTAATTTGATGTATTCCACAAATAGAATTATTATTTGATTCATATTTTCCTAATCTAGTTTCAACTATTCCAATTGCAGCTAGTTCTAGCCCTAAACCATGTGGTTCACCTATTTTTATAAGTTTATCTGTTAATTTTGTTTCATTTTCTGTAAGTTCATTGTAGTTGAAGTCCCAACTAAATAAACTTATACAAATTGTACTTATTAATATTATTGTTTTCATTTTCCTACTTTTAATTTTTTATATTATTTCAATAAATTGTATTTTTTTTGTGTAATGATTTTTTTTATAGTTATAAGGGCTTATTGATATTACAATAAGCCCTTTGATTATTTTATAATATGACCTACAAATTTTGACATATTATTTAAGATTTTTCCACCTCTTCTGAATCCTAATCCACAAGCTTCATAGGCATAAAATACTCCAGCTTGATAAGAGTTTCCATTTGAATCTTTTGGAAATTCTACATATTCTTGATAAATTGCTTTATGTCCTTCATAAATGCCATCTGTTTGTTCATCAATTGAACCATCTGCATTTATGATTTTTGTATTAGCTCCTTCTCTTCCAAAACATCTTTTTTCCACATGTTTTTTTCCTACAAGAGGTTCAAATGAAGTTTCAAGTAATAAAGGGTGATTTGGGTATAAATCCCATAAAACTTTCATAAATCCTTTTGATTGGAATAATAAACTATAAGCTGGATTAAAAATGATAGCTTTTTTATCTTTTATGATTTGTGTTAAAACTAGGGCTAATTCATTTTCTTCAATAGCCATATTTTCCCAAGGAATCAGTTTAAACCAAAATTCAAAAAGTTCGTCATCTTTAAAAATACCATCATCACTAAATTGTACATTTTCTATAAATTCAAAATCAGTATTGAAACCAGCTTCATTTGCTATATGTTCTAAAAGTTTTGTTGTATTTATATCTTCTGTTGAACTTGAAATTGAAGAAAAAAGTATTTTCCAGCCTAAATTTTGATAATGTTCTTCAAATTTTTCAATATCAGAATCAAGGGTTATAATTCTTTTAAAATTATCTTTTAAAGCTTCATAAAGATTATTAAATTGACTAGCTTCGTTTAAACCATTAGCTTTTAACATCGCCCATTGGATAATTGCAGTTTCAAAAAGTGAAGTTGGCGTATCTGCATTGAATTCTATAAGTTTTATAGGTTTTCCATCAATTCCACCTGCTAAATCAAATCTTGAATATAAATGCCAGTGAACATCATTTTCCCAAGATTCTTTTATAACTTCAACTAAATTAAAAGGAATATTTAAATCATGAAATAAGTCATTATCTATTACATACTGCCCAGCTTGTGCAAACATATCATATAATTCATTTGCAGCGTCATAATAAGCATTTGCTTCATCTTCATTTATTACAACTATTTCATCACTCACATAAGAAGAATTGTCACTATCTGTATGCCAAACAAAGCCAATTGATTCTAAATATTCATCACTTAGAGGTTTTAGTTTTTCTAATTGCATATTAACTCCCAAAGCTTGATGAAGTTGATTTTGCTGGATTTGAGTTATTATTTCCCCCAAAGAATCCACTTTTTTTATTAGCTGAACTATTTGTTCCTGATGTTCCAGCTGTTTTTGAAAATGAACTTTGTGATCTATTATACGTTTGCGGTGATTTGTATTGAGTTTGTCTTTGATTTTGGAAATTCTGATTATTAAATAGTTTATTCCCGAGCCAAGAACCAATCATTGCACCTGCTATTGAAGATAATAAAACTCCACCAAGTCCCATTCCTCCACTACTTACTTCAGCATTTGGATTTGTAAGAGGTGAAGTTCCTGAATCTATTTTTACTTCTTCTTCTTTTACTAATTTATCAATTTCTTCTTGAGTTAATATTTTTTCACTACCATCAGGTTTTCTTAAAACAATAGTAGTTTTAGAAGCTGGAAATTCATCTGCAATTTTATATTTACCATCTGCTGATTCTTCTACAACGACAAATGCACCTTGTTTTTGACTAGCATTTGTAAAGGCATCATTTTGACCTTGGTTTTGTTGTTGATTTTTATCATTTGAACTATCACCACATCCAACAAGTCCTACAACAAGAAGAGAACCTAATCCACCAACCATTGCATAATTTGATATTTTTTTAATATGATTTCTTTTTTTCAAAATTAATAATCCTTCCTTTTAATATATTTAAATAAAATCTATTTTTTAAGTACATATATTATAGCAAATAGATTAACAATAATCAAAAAATCTATTTTTTTTCTTTTTTTTAGACTATTTATAAGAAAATATTTCTGGAATTATTAGTGATTAATGCCTTTATTTTAAAGTAAATAATTATAAAAAATAACAATAAAAATCTATTTATCACGTTGAATAAGTCTATTTTATATGCTTTTACTCTTAAAATATTCTTAAAAATAATAAACAAACTATTAGAATTACTTTGTTATAATCGTACATTAATTTTTTGGAGTGTGTATGTTATTGTCTGTAAAACAAAAAATATTTGTTTCTCTTTTATTTGTTGCATTTTTTGCGAGTATCTTTTTTGGATTTTTTATTTATATTAGCCAAAAACAAACTTTTTTTGATTCTATTGAATATCGATTAAATAGTGGTATAAATGGAGCTGATTTATATTTAGGTGAAGATTTTATTGATAAATATACTTCTGAAACTCCAATGGATTCAAATGAATATGAAATTCATTTAAATAATTTAAGTAAATTTGCTAAAAATATTGGATTGCAATATGTTTATTTGATGACTAAAAAAGAAGATAAAATATATACTGTAATTTCAAGTGCAACAGATGAAGAACTCAAAAACAAAGAATATGATGTATTTATGACAGAATATGATGCTAGTGAAGCAATTGTAAATGGTTTTAAAGCTAATCATCAATTTGTAGAAGAAACTGTTGATAAATATGGACATTTTTATACATTGGTGTCTTCTCGAGTTTCAAAAAATGGTGAAATATATCTTATTGGTGCAGATATTGATATTAGTTTTATTAACTCTGCTTTAAATAGTTTACTTGTAAAAACTATTTCAATTACAATATTAATTTTGATTATTGCCGTGTTATTTGCTTATTTTGTAAGTAATACTATTGGAAATAAAATTAGCAGTACTCAAAAAGGAATTTTAAACTTTTTTGATTTCTTATCACAAAAAACAAATACGGTTAATCATCTTGAAATAAAAGAGATGGATGAATTTGGAATAATGGCAAAAATTGTAAATGAAAACATTGATAAAATTCAATTAGATCTTATTGCTGATAGTAATACTGTATCTCAATTTGTAACTATTTCTAATCAAATAAAAGCAGGAAATCTCAATGGTAAAATAGATTCAAATCCAAATAATCCACAATTATTAGAATTAAGAAATGTATTTAATGACATGTTATTAATACTTAATTCAAATGTTAATTCGGTTTTAATAACACTTGATAGTTACGCTAAATATGATTTTACAAAAACAACAAATAGTAGTAATTTACAAGGAGAATTAGGCTTTTTAGTAGAAAATGTTAATAAATTAGGTAAAGAAATTACAAGTATGTTAATTGAAAATATGAAAAATGGACTTACCCTTGAAAATAGCTCAAATGTATTATTGAAAAATGTTAATATTCTTAATACTTCATCAAATGAAGCTGCTACAAGTTTAGAAGAAACGGCTGCTGCTTTAGAAGAAGTAACAAGTAATATTCGAGCAACAACTCAAAATATATCAGAAATGGCAAATTTAGCAAATGATGTAACTTTATCTGCAAAAAATGGAGAAAAATTAGCATATCAAACAACAGGAGCGATGGAAGATATAAATAATCAAGTTAATGCAATCAATGAAGCAATTTCAATAATTGATCAAATAGCATTTCAAACAAATATTCTTTCTTTAAATGCAGCCGTAGAAGCTGCAACTGCTGGTGAAGCAGGAAAAGGATTTGCAGTTGTTGCAGCAGAAGTGCGGAATCTAGCAAATCGTTCAGCTCAAGCTGCACAAGAGATTAAAAAATTAGTAGAAAATGCAAAAGAAAAGGCTAATCAAGGTAAAGATATAGCAACTGTAATGATTACAGGTTACGAAAAATTAAATGAAAATATTATTCAAACTATTAATCTAATTTCTGATGTTAGAAATGGAAGTAAAGAGCAATTAACAGGGATTGAACAAATCAATGATGCTGTTAATCTTTTGGATAGACAAACTCAACAAAATGCAACCATAGCTACACAAACAAAAGATATTGCAATTTTGACTGATAAAATAGCAAAAATAGTTGTTAAAGATGCCAATTCAAAAGAATTTATCGGTAAAAATGAAGTTAAAGCTATCGCTATTTAAAAAGAAAAAATCTTTTTATTTAGGACTTTTTTCATCTTTGATTTTTGGATGACATAAAAGAATTTTTTCTTTAGTTTCTCTTTTGCAATTATTGCAAAAATAGATTAAAGAAGATTCTAGTTTTTCATCTTCTGGTAAGATAATATAGCTTTTTTTAGTCCCACAAAGTTTTGTTATTTTATACATTTTTATACTTTTAATTCTAGTTTTTTAATATGAATTATATAAAAAAAGGAAAAATTACTCTCCTTTTAAACCTTTTCTCATTGTTTTCACCAAACTTTCATTGGCTTTTGTATCAGTAAAATACTCAAATGCTAAAACGCCTTGATATAAAAGCATATCTTCACCATCTTTTATTTCAAGTCCATTTTCTTTAGCTAATGCTAAAAAAGGTGTGATTTTGCCATAAACACAATCAAAGGCAAAAGAAGCATCTTTTAAAACTGTTTTTAAAATCTTTTTATCACAAGGTAAATATTCATCTTTTAATCCAGCACTTGTTGAGTTTACTATTAGGTCATATTTTGTAGGCTCAAAATTTCCCCATGAAAAGCATGGAATTTGATGTTCTTTGAAAAATTCCAGTTTTCCCTCACTTCTATTTAACACAGTTACATTTATATTTTTCGATTTTAAGGCTAGGGCGATTGCTTTTGCTGTTCCTCCTGCTCCTAAAAGTAAAACATTTTTAATAGTTCCAAAACTCTCAATTGCTTTTAAAAATCCTGGTGCATCTGTATTATAAGCTATTACTTTGCCATCTTCTAAAATGTAAGTATTTACGGCTTTTATCTCTTTTGCTAGACCTCTTACAACATCTGCATTTTCATAAGCAAATTCTTTGTGGGGAACTGTAATATTTGCACCTTTGTAGTTGTTTTTTAGAAAAACTTCTTTTATTTCATTTCCATTTTCTAAGTGATATTTTTCATAATTTCCATCGAAATTTATATGATTTAATCCTGCATTTTGCATTTGTGGTGATTTTGAGTGAGCAACTGGATTTCCAAATATCGCAAATTTTTCTTTCATTTTTTACCTTTTATTTTTGTGCTATTAGATTGAAAATAGGAAATTCTCTATCTTCTCTTTTTTCAGTATGAACGATTTTATAATCGGTTATTTTAAAGCCTACATCTTTTACTATAGTTATTAATTCATTTTTATCAAAACCAAAATGAAAAATACCGTCATTATTGTGTTTTTTATGAAAAGTTCCATCTTCTTTGTCTAAATCATTTATACATAAAAAACCATTTTCTCTTAATGATTCAAAAGATTTTTTTACAAACATTTTTATGTTTTCTATATGGTGTAAAGTCATACTAATAGCTATTAAATCAAACTCATTTTTAGGTAAATCTTCTTGATTTATATTGTGTTTAATTGCTTTTATATTTGAGTAGTTTAGTTCATTTGCTTTTTTATTGAACTCTTCAACCATTCCGTTTGAGTTGTCCATTCCTATAACTTCATTTGTTTCAGTACTTAAACTAAATGCCACAAGTCCAGTTCCACAACCATAATCAAGTATTTTTGCATCATTTTTTAGGTTTATTTCTTCTTTTATATTATTTACACAAGCTTTTGCAATATTTAAACTTGAAGGTTTTGTATCCCAAGTTTTTGCTGATTCATCAAATCTATTCAACTTTTATCCTTAAACAAAAAATCATTAATATTTTGCTAAATTATAGCAAAACCTAATAAAGATGAAATTATGAATCAAATTAAATACTATTTTACAACTTCTCACGATGGAAATTTAGCTTATCATGTGCCTGATATAAAAGAAAATGTGGATAAAAACAGAGAAGCAGTTGCTTTATTAATGGAGTATAAAAATGAAGATTTAGTTTATATGAACCAAGTTCATGGAAACAATGTTCAAATAGTAGACATTAATTCACCAAAACTTATTGAAAATTGTGATGGATTAATCACTAAAGAGAAAGAATTACCACTTATGGTTATGGTGGCTGATTGTATTCCTATTTTGTTTTTTGATGAGATACAAGGTGTAATTGCGGCTGTTCATGCTGGAAGAAACTCAACTTTTTTGAAAATCGCACAAATAACTGCAAATAAAATGATAAATGAGTTAGGTTGTAATGCAAATAATATAAAAGTAATTATGGGTCCAAGTATTCATACGTGTTGTTATGAAGTAAGTGATGAATTAGTAAATATTGTTAAAACATCATTTGGAGAGAAATTTTGTAAAGGAAACAACATAGATTTACATGGAATTAACGTAAAACTTTTAGAAGAAGTTGGAATCAGACATATAAGAATTTCAGAAATTTGTACAAAATGTTCAGATGAACCATTTTTCTCTTTTAGAAAAAATCCCCAAACAGGCAGATTTGCTGGGATAATAAAATTATCTATTAATTAATAAAATGTTATTATTGGGGCTTTAAAAATTTAAGTTTTAATAATAAATAGGATAAAAATGGAAGAGTATATACTTTTAATTGACACAGAAGATTCAAAAGGACTTGTTTATAACATCTCAAAAGTTCTTTTTGCAAACAACTTAAACATCGAGCAAAATGCTGAATATGTTGATCCAGATACAAAAAAGTTTTTTATGAGAAGTATAGTTTCTGGAAAAGTTTCTAAAAATATATTATTAAAAGAGTTAACAGAAGTTTTACCCGATGGCGCTTCAATCAAACTAAACAAAAAAGAGAAAAAAGATGTTGTTATTTTAGCAACTAAAGAGTTTCATGTTTTAGGTGATTTATTAATTAGATATATTGCAGGTGAATTAAATGCAAATATCAAAGCAGTTATTGCAAACCATGACCACTTAAAAGATTTAGTTGAGAAGTTCAATATTCCTTTTACATGTATTAGTGCAGATGGAATGAGCCGAGAAGAACATGAAGATAAAATGATTGCTAAAATCAATGAATATGAGCCTGAATTAATTGTTCTTGCAAAATATATGAGAATTTTAACTCCAAAATTTGTAGATGCTTTCCCTAAAAAAGTTTTAAATATTCATCACTCATTTTTACCAGCATTCATAGGAGCAAATCCATATAAACAAGCACACGAAAGAGGTGTTAAGATTATTGGAGCAACTGCCCATTATGTTACAAGTGATTTAGATGAAGGTCCGATTATATTCCAAGATGTGGTAAGAGTTGATCATAGTTATTCTTGGGAAGATATGCGAAATGCAGGAAGAAATGTAGAAAAAATCGTACTTTCAAATGCTTTTGAAATGTTATTACATGATAGAGTTTTTGTTCATGGAAATAAAACGGTAATTTTATAATGTTTAATATAGTTTTATTAGAACCAAGAATCCCTGGAAATGTTGGAACTATCGGAAGGTTGGCCTTTGCACTTAACTGTACACTTCATCTAATCAAACCTTATGGTTTTGGTGAAATTACAGAAAAAGAAGTGCGAAGAGCAGGGCTTGATTATTGGTTTGAATTAGATGTTCGAGAATATGAAAATATCGAAGATTTTTGGGCAAAAAATCCATTTAATGATAGACATTTTTTAGCAACTACAAAAACAAAACAAGTTTATTTTGAAGCAAGTTATGAAGTAGGGGATTATTTTTATTTTGGAAGAGAAGATGCTGGACTTCCACAATCTATCTTAGATAAAAGCCCAAAAACTTGTATTACTATTCCTATGACAAATGAAGCTAGAAGCTTAAATATCGCAAACTCTGTTTCGATTGTAGCTTATGAAGCTTTACGACAAAACTTTAAAGATTTTAAATAAGAGTTAATTTAACAAAAAATTAACTCTTATTTTATATACTCAACCCAAAAGGCTATCTTTGTACAAAATTTTAGTTTTAGAAGATGATGAACTTTTTGCTTCAACTGTTGAAGACTTTTTATGTGATGAAGGGTTTGAAGTTGATATTGCCTTTGATGGGGAAGAATGTTTAGATTTTAATTTTAAAAAAAACTATGATTTATATATTTTTGATATAAATGTTCCTAAAATAAATGGTTTAGAACTACTCGAGCAATTACGAACTTCAGGAGATAATACTCCTTCTATTTTTTTAACTTCATACAAAGATAAAGATACTTTACAAACTGCTTTTTTAAATGGTTGTGATGATTATTTAAAAAAACCAGCTGATTTGGATGAATTACTTTTACGAATTAAAGCACTTCTTAAAAGAAATAAAAAACAATTTGATATTATAAAACTCTCAAATACACTTTCTTTTAACCCTGCTAATAAAAGAGTTTATGAAAATGAAATTGATTTAAATCTTCCTGTAAAAGTTTTAGAACTTATGGATCTTTTTGTTGAAAACAGGGGAGAAATTGTGACTAAAGAGATGATTATTTCTAAACTTTGGTCAACAAATCAAGAATATAGTGAAGGTTCAATTCGAGTTTATATTAATCAAATAAAAAAATTATTTGATAAAGATATGATTTTGAATATCAAAGGTGTAGGATATAAAATTGAATTCTAAAAAAAGAGATTTTTTAATTTCAATTTCAATAATTTTTACTTTTTCTTTGATAATTATTTTATATTTAAATTACTTTTTTATCTCTTTATTTGGTTTAAATCAGGAAAATTTTGTATATATTATTATGCCTTTGGTGATCGTTGGATTAGGTATTTTTTTGAGTTTTTCAATGTCAGTTTTAAAGCCTTTATTTAAAAGTGATGAAAAATTGGAACAAAGTATAAAAGAGACAATCCACGAGTTGAATATTCCAGTTTCAACTATCAAAATGAATACTCAACTTTTACAAAAAACAATAACAGATGAAAAAAGTATAAAACGATTAGAAAGAATAAATCAAGCGAGTAATAATCTTTTAAAACTATATGAAAATATGGAATATAATCTTAAAAAAGAGATAGATAAAATAGACAAACAAGAGTTTTATTTGGATGAAATAATCTTTAAATCTTGTGATAAATTTGATGATATAAAAAAAGATACAAAAATTGTGGTAAATATTCCAAATGTTCTTGTTTTATCTGATATAAATGGCTTTGAAAAAACAATGGATAATCTAATATCAAATGCAATAAAATACAATGTAAAAGATAATCCCTTTGTAGAAATAAGTTATAAAAACTCTATTTTAAGCATTTTTAACACAGGCGAACAAATAGATACAAAAAATCTTTTTATAGTTTTTGATAAATATTTTCAAGAAGACTCAACAAAAGATGGTTTTGGTTTAGGACTAGCCATGGTAAAAGAGTTTTGTGATAAAAACAAAATTGCTATAAATATTGATACTTTAGAAAAAGGAAATAGATTTAATTTAAATCTTAAAAATATAATCAAATGAATACAATAAAACTAGAATATCACCAAGAAATAGCTGGAAAAATTCAAAAAAAAGAGTTGGAATTCTCAAAAGAATTATTACAAACTTCTTATAATCTAACTTCTCTTTTTGTTACGCAAGTAGATGGAAAATCAATGCAACCATTAATTAGTCATAAAGCTTTGGTTGTGGCTGATTTATCACAAAAAGAGTTTGAAGATGAAGCTATTTTTTTAGTTTATAAAGATGAAAAAATGTGGATTAAAAAAGCAAAAATAATAGATAAAGAAGAGTATTTTGTATCTATAAATCCAGATTTTTCTCATTTAGTTTATAAAAAAGAAGAAACAAGAATTATTGCAAAAGCACTGCTTACTTTTACAAATCTATAAAAAAGAAAAATTATGTCAAAAACACTTCACTCGCGAAATTTTCATAATGATAGATATGATTTTAAAGCACTTATAAAAACTAATCCTGATTTACAAGAGTTTGTAAAACCAAATAAATATGGAGATTTATCTATTGATTTTGCAAATCCCCAAGCTGTAATTTCACTAAATAAAGCTTTATTAGCTCACTTTTATGGAATAAAAAATTATGCTATTCCAAATGGATATTTATGTCCACCAATTCCTGGTCGTGCTGATTATATTCATCATATTGCTGATTTACTTGCAAGTTGTAATAATGGTGTTATTCCCAAAGGAAAAGCGGTAATTGGTTTGGATGTTGGAATTGGAGCAAATGGTATTTATGCAATTATTGGTGCAAGTGTTTATGATTGGAATTTTCTAGGAAGTGATATTGAAATAGAGTCTATAAAATCTGTTGAAAATATAGTAAATTCAAATGAAATTTTAAAAGAAAAAATAGAATGCAAACTGCAAACAAATCCTGAAAATATCTTTACTGGAATCATAAAGGCAGATGATTTTTATGATTTTACACTTTGTAATCCACCTTTTCATAAATCTTTAAAAGATGCAATGGATGGAAATAAAAGAAAAGTTCAGAACCTAACAAAACAAAAAACTACAAAAAGTGCTTTAAATTTTGGTGGAAAAAACAATGAACTTTGGTGCAAAGGTGGCGAAATAGCTTTTATAACAAATATGATAAAAGAGAGTTTAGAGTTTAAAAACAATGTTCTTTGGTTTACAACATTGGTTTCAAAAAAAGAGAATTTACCTTTGATTTATAAAAAATTAGAAGAGATAAATGTTAAAGAGATAAAAACTATAGATATGTCTTGCGGACAAAAAATAACAAGAGTTGTAGCTTGGAGTTTTTTTAGTGTTGAAGAACAAAAAAATGCTTTAAACCATAAAATAAAGATTAATTAATAGAAAATTAACAGATACATTCTATTATTCCATAAATTGATTTTAAGGAATAGAATGAAAAATAAAATTATCCTATGTATTACCCTTTGCACATCTCTTTTAGCTCAAGATTCAATAGTTGAGTTAAATCAAATAAGTGTAACTGAAACTAAACAAGAAGAACAAAATCTCACCCTTGCAAATAGTATTTCAAAAAAAGATAAAAATGAAATAGACTTAGACCAAGTTATTTATCAAAAAGATTTATTAAATTCTCTTTCAGGTGTTAGAATTGAACAAACAAGTTCAGGTATTGGACATACAACAGCAATTCGTATGCCAAATGGTACAAGTGGATATTATTTATTTATGCAAGATGGAATTGCAGTTCAATCTTCTGGATTTTTTAATCACAATGGTTTAGCTTATACAAGTTACGAAACAGCAGATAATGTTGAAGTTCTAAAAGGGGCAGGAAGTGCTTTATATGGTTCTGATGCTGTTGCTGCAACTATTAATGTAAATTCATTAGAAAAGCCTTCAAAAACTCTTGAAAGGGAAATAAAATCAAATGTTGGAAGTTTTGGTCACTATTCTGTAAAAACAGAAGTTAGTGATACAATAGATGAAAATTCTGCATATAGAGCAAATGCTAGTTACACTTCAGAAGAAGGATATCGAGAACATACTTCTTATGATAGAATAGAAACAAATCTTAGACATGATTATAAATATAATGATGAAAATATTCTAAAAACTATATTCAACTTTAGTAAAACAGATGCTGAACAAGCGGATGGTTTTAGTGATTATTCATATATTACAACTGCTTCAAAAGAGTCTAGTGATAAGGCTTCTTATTACACAGCTTTAAGAAATACTGATATTAGAAGACAATTTGATTTTGCAAGACTTAGTGTTGATTGGGCGAATTATTCAAATGATAATTTAGAAGTAGTTTTAACTCCATATATTCGATATAACGAAAATAGATATGTCGCAACTTGGGAAAAAAATCTTCCTTCAAATGATAATAAAATATATACACTTGGATTACTTCAAAGAAATACTTTAGATACGAGTTATGGAGAAGTTATTTTTGGTTTTGATACAGAATATACAGATTCATCTTTAGTTTATAATCAAGATTTTAATACAACAGCTAGTGGAAAAACTTATACTAAAGGTTCAATTTATGATTATGATGTAACATATTCAGCAATTGCTCCATATATAAATAACAAATGGGAAATAACTGATAAGTTAGATTTTGTTGTAGGTGCTAGATATGATTATAATAAATTTGATTATACTAATAATCTTTCAACAGGAAATGATTCATCTGGGGTATATTATAGACCAGGTGATAAAAAAGATAGTTTTACACACTTTAGTCCAAAAGCTTCATTAACTTATAAATTAGATGAATCAACAACTTTATATACAAGATATGCAAATGGATTTACAATTCCTTCTGCAACTAGATTATATTCTATGAAAGCAGGATTTAAAGAAGTTGAATTAAATCCTGAAACTACAAATACTTATGAAGTAGGAGTAAAAAAAGAGTACGAAAAAGCTTATATTGAATCTAATGTATATTTTATGAATATCAAAGACACAATCGCTAGTAAAAAAGATTCTTTTGGGGATAGTTATTACTTAAATGCTGGAAAATCAGAACACAAAGGAGTTGAATTAACTCTATTTTCAAACTTAACGGATGATATTTCTTCAAAAGTTGCATATAGTTATAGTAAACATAATTTTGTAAATGATGATACTTTTAATGACAATGAAATGGCAGAAGCTCCAAATCATACTGGGAATTTTAGATTATTTTACAATCCATATTTTATGAAAAAATTAACATTAATGGGTGAAATCCAATATGTTGGAGATTATTATATGAATGATGAAAATACAAAAAAATATACAGGTTATGAAATAGGAAATTTTAAAGCAACATATAACATTTCAAAAAATTTATCTTTCTTTGGGAAAATTACAAATATTGCAGATAAAGAATACGCAATAAGCGCTTCTAGCGGTTGGTCTGATAGTTATACTCCTGGAAGTCCAAGAGCATATTATTCAGGTCTTAATTATAAATTTTAGTAGAAAATAATGACAAATAGAAAACTACATAAAATTTCAGGTTTAACAGCAGGAGTTATTATTTTGATTCTTTCAATTACGGGTTTATTTTTAAACCATGATAATTGGAAGTTTTTACATAATATAACTTTACAAAATGTTCCTTTGGAGTTATATAAGTCAAATAATAAGAATTTTACTTCTTATTTGATAAATCAAAATGATGAAAATCATATAATTACAGGAGGAACAAGGGGAGTTTATGAAAGTTTTGATCAAGGAAAAACTTTTGTAGAAACTCTTGATGAAGTTGTTTATTCTATAAAAAATGATGATACTTTTTTGTATGTTGCAACGGGCAATGGACTTTACAAAAAAGAGTTTAAAAGTACGATTTGGAATAAATATTTATTAGATGGAAAAATTATTACATCTTTAAACATATACAAAGATAGATTATTAGCTGTCGAAGATAAAACAAAAGTAATTTTAGTTGATTTAAACAATGATTCAATTTTAGTAAATAGTGGAATAAATATTCCTAAAGAGTTATTAAATAGTGATATTACACTTTCAAGATTTGTAAGGGATTTACACTATGGAAGAGGTCTTTTTGATGGAGATATTTCACTTTTTATAAATGATTTTGCAACTATTGTTTTGATTATTTTAGGATTTAGTGGTTTTATTTTGTGGTGGTTAATTGCAAATATCAAAAAGAGTCATAAATATAAAAACAGTATTAAATATTTTGTGAAAATACATTCAAATATTTTTTCTATTTTAGCAATTATTCCTATAATTATTTTATTAATTACTGGAATATTTCTTGACCATGGAAAAGATTTAAATAAATTTATGAAAGAAACAATCATTTCAAAGGATTATTTACCTCCTGTTTATAGAACATTAAAAAGTGATATTTGGGGAGCTGATTTTGATGGCAAAAATTTTTATCTTGGAAATAGATATGGAGTTTTTAAAAGTGCTGATTTAACAAATTTTGAGTTAGTTTCAGAAGGTTTTGCCTATAAAATGATAAGAAAAAATGAAATCTTATATGTTAGTGGTATGGGTTCATCAAATAGAACTTTAATAAATAATACATGGAATATTTTAGAAAATTCTCCACATATGTTTACGGATATTTATTTTGAAAATACAAATATAAAATATCTTTCATCTCATAATAAAAATTTAATTTTGCCAATATTTGATAATATAACTTTATACACTTTTTTATATTCACTACATGACGGAAGTTTTTTTGCGCCTTGGTGGGTTTGGGTAAATGATTTTGCTTCGGTATTATTATTGATACTTTTAATAACAGGTTTGATAAGATGGTATTTAAGAAGCAATTTAAGAAAAAGGATTAAATAAATGAATATAGAGTTTTTAAAAAATCTTGTAGATTATGGAGTAATCGCTCTTTTAGTATTTATGAGTTTTATTGCATTTTGGTTTTTTATAGAAAGAATAATTTTTTATAAGAATTTAGATGTTACAAGTTTTAAAAATAAAAAATCTTTGGATATTGCTTTAACAAAACATTTAACAATTATTGGAACTATTGCTTCAAACTCTCCATATATTGGATTATTAGGAACGGTAATAGCTATTATGCTGACTTTTATGACTATGAGTAATGGTGATATTGATGCAGCTAAAATCATGAGTTCTTTGGCACTTGCTTTAAAAGCAACAGCTGTTGGACTTGTAGTTGCTATTGCATCTCAAATTTTTTATAATATTTTAGGCAGATACGCAGAAGTTTTAGAGAGTAAATATGAAACTGAAGAAGTATGATTCAATAAATGTAATACCATTTATTGATGTATTACTTGTACTTTTGGCAATTGTTTTAATGACATCAACTTTTATATCAAAAGGGATAATTCCAATAGCACTTCCACAAGCTTCAAATGCGGATACTTTAAAAGCAAATAAAGAGATAATAATCGTAATTAAAGAAGATGGAACTTTTTATTGTAATAATCTTATAGAGGGTTTAGATAATATAAAAGAACATATTTTACAATTTCCAAAAGATACACCAATTCATGTAAATAGTGATAAAAATGCAAAATTTGAGACTTTTGTATCTGTTTTAGATATGTTAAAACAATACGAATACTCAAATATCTCAATAGTGACCAAAAAATGAGAAGATATTTTAGTTCTTTTTTTATTGCAATTTCATTTTATGCTTTTTTTGCTGTTTGCCTTTTTTATTTAATGGCAAATGATAAAGTTTTTATAAAAAAAGCAGAAGAAACAAAACTAATATCTTTAAATCATATAGAGTTAAAACCAGAAATAAAAGAAGAAAAAAAAGAGCCAGAACCTCAAACAAAAGAGATTGTAAAAGAAGAAAAAATAGTAGAAACTCCAAAACCTATAACTCCCAAAAAAGTTGAAAAAAAAGAGATTGAAAAGAAAATCACAGAAAAAAAAGTAGTAGAAAAACAAGAGTCTGAACCTACTAAAAAAATCCAAGAACAAGTTTCCAATAAAATAGAAGAAAAAGCACCAGTAAGTGAAAATAAACTTCCACCAAAGCCTCTTCTTGATGAAAAAAAGGAGTATTTAGATAAGCATTTAGCACAAATTAGAAGCCTAATAAATAAAAATGTAAAATATCCTTTAAAAGCTAAAAAGTTATCTATTGAAGGAATTGTAACTGTTAGATTCAAAATCAATGAAGATGGAACTATAGAAAATATTACAATTATTGATGGACATAAGTTTTTACAAAGTGCAACAATAGAAGCTATCGAAGAAGCTTCTAAAGATTTTCCTAAAACAAATCAAAGTATCGAAATTCAAATACCAATAGAATATAAATTGATTTAATAAAAAAGTTATTTTTGCCTTATTTGTTTGTTATAATATTTTATAAAAATAAAACAAAAAGATTAAACTTTGAAAATTCTACATTTTAGCGATACTCATCTAGGTTTTAATGACCTAGATATAATAAACAGTGAAAACATAAATCAAAGAGAAGCAGACTTTTATGATGCTTTTTCCCAAATAGTTGAACAAATCAAAATAATCAAACCAGATTATATAATCCATACTGGCGATTTATTTCATAGAAGTAGTCCAAGTAATAGGGCAATCACTTTTGCTTTAGAGAAGTTTTTAGAAATTGACTCTTTGGATATTCCATGTATTTTAATAGCTGGAAATCACTCAACTCCTCGAACAAACCTCAGCTCACCAATTTTGCGTATTTTTGAGAATTTTAAAAATATCTTTGTTTCGTATAATCAAGAGTATAAAAAAATAGAGTTTGATGATGTAATCTTTCATACTTTACCTCATCTAAATGATGATACAAAAGCTTTGACTCAAATAGAACTTTGTGAAGCAAATATAAATGAATCTAAAAAAAATATTATGATGATGCATTGTAGCGTTGGAGCTTGGTATTTGATGCAAGAGTTTGGAGAATGGGTATATCCATCTAATAAAGAGTATATCTTTTCTAAAATGAATTATGTAGCACTTGGGCATTGGCATGGATTTAGCTCTGTTGGTAAATATGAAAATGTTTATTACAGTGGAAGTTTAGAGCGAACAAGTCTAAATGATAAACGAAATTCAAAGGGTTTTATTGTAGCAACTATAAATGAGAGTTTAACAATAGAGTATAAAGAGATAAACATAAGAGCTATACGACAAAAAGAGATAGATTGTGAGGATTACGAAACTTCTATTGAGAGTTTGGATATTAGTGATTGTATAAATGCCATTGTAGAAGTGAAACTAAAAAATCTTACGCCACTTGGTTCAATAGATATTTCAAATAAACAAATCAAAGATTTATTTCCAAACTCTATGAGTGTGAGTGTAAAAAGAGAGTTCAAAAAAAGTGATATTAACCAAAACTTACAAAACCTAGAAGCCATATCACTAGAAGAGGGGTTTTTAGAACACATAAAAGAAGAAAGTAAAGAGTTGGAGTATGAAAGACTAAAACCAAAAATTCAAGAACTATTTTCTAAGTATGAGGAGTTAAGTTATGATACTAACTAATCTAAAACTAGAAAACTTCAAAAAATACACAAATTTTGAAATAGCCTTTGAATCAGGACTTATAGGAATCATAGGAAAAAACGGCGCTGGAAAATCAACTATTTTTGAAGCTATTTTATTTGCCCTATATGGAGAACTAAAAAGCAAAGGTGATAAAGAAGTAGTAAGAAACTCAAATGCCTCTTCAAAAGATGCAGTTATTGTAGAACTTGATTTTGAGTTTGACACAACAGAGTATAAAATAATAAGAGAGTTTAGAGGAAAAACACTAACTGCTAATGCCAAACTATATAAAAACTTTGAGCTTATAACAACAGGAGCAAAAGAAGTAACTACAAGTATAGTAAACCTAACTAAGATGAGTAAAGATGCTTTTGTACATACACTATTTGCCAGTCAAAAGGAACTAACAAGTTTAAGTAATAGTAAACCAGAAGAGCGAAAGAAGATGATAAGAAAACTTCTAGGACTTGAAAAGATTGATTTTGTAGAAAAAGAGCTAATAGAAAAAAGCCGTGAACTAAAACGAGAAATAAGTGCTTTTGCAGAAGTATTATTAAGTGCTGAAGATATAAGTATTAAAAAAGAGCATATAGTAGAATACACAAATCAAAGTGAACTTTTACAAAAAGATATAAGCACAAGAACAACACTTTTAGATAATACAAAAACACAAGAACAAACTATAAAACAAGAGTTAGAACTATATACAAAAACAAAAGAGCAAAAACAAAACCTACACGCAAGATGTGAACTTCTAAAAAATAGTATTAAATCTCACCAAATAAATCAAGATAAGCTCTCAAATGAACTAAATAATCTAAAAGTTAAACAAGAAGAGCTTAGAGGATTACAAAGTGTAAAACAAGAGTATATAAGCTTACATGAGAGTATAAAAGAGCAAGAGAAACTAAAAGAGTTTCATATAAGAAAAGAGGGATTACTCCTAGAGCAAAATGAACTGAGAGATCAATACAAAAAAGTAAAAGATACAATAATCCTTTTAGAGTTTGAAACAAAAGAGCATAAAGAGCTAGTAGAAAAAGAAAAAGCCCTTGAAGTAAGAGTATAAAACAAACCCTTATACAAATACAAACAAAAGAAAAAGCATTACTTCAAGAAATAGCAGGGGAACAAAAGCTAATAAGTGATATTTCAAAAAAGATAGAAAATATAACAAATCTAGGAAGAGAGTCAAACTGTCCAACTTGTACAAGACCTCTTTTAGATGAGTATGATAATGTAATACTATCTTTAGAACATATAGTAAAAACAACACAAAAAGAGAAAATTGATAAAGCCACTATAAACATAGAAGAGATACAAAAAAACAAAGAGCAAATAGAAGAGTCTCAAAAAGCATATATAAAAGAACACTTCGAACTATCAAAAGCTATAAATCTAATAGAGAGTAAAAACAGAGACTTAACAATCCAAAAAGAGCATTTTGAAAAAGTGACACAAAAAGGTGTTAAAAATAAAGCAGAACTAGCAAAACTAGAAATCTACTCATACGATAACACTATACATGAACAACTACTTTTAAAACAAAAAGAGCTAAAAACAAAATACGAATATGTACTTAGTCTTGAGACTATGCTAAAAAGAGTAGATAGTATAAAAGAAGAACTACAAACTTCAATTCAAAACCAAGACAAATACAACCTAGAACTTCTACAAAAAGACCTAGAATTTCAAGCCATAAACTACGATGAGGTAAAACACCAAGAAAAAATAAAACAATACGATGAGGTACAAGCCAAAAAAGATAGCCTAACAGCAGTTATAAATGAACTAAAAGTAAAAATAGCCACAATCCAAGGTCAAATCAAAACAATCCAAGAGAGCCTAAATAACAACGAAATACAACTATCAAAAGTACAAACAAAAAAAGATGACCTAAACGACTACGAAAAAATCAAAATAAGCCTAGCAGAGTTCAAAACAAAACTAAACTCAAAAGTAGCTCCAAGAATCTCAGATATAGCCTCAAATATGTACGCCCAAATCTGATCTGTCAACCCTAAAACATACTCAGAAATTATAATCCCTAAGCAGCAATTTCTTTTTGTAACAATTTTTGTTTTTCTTCAAACTCTACTGGTGATAAATTGTTATTTGCACTATGACTTCTTTCTCTATTATAAAACACTTCTATATATTCAAATATTGATCTTTTTGCTTGTTCTTTTGTATGATAAATTTCATGATGGATTAATTCTGTTTTTAATGTATGGAAAAAACTTTCTGCAACTGCATTATCATGACAATTCCCTTTTCGACTCATACTTTGAATTATTCCATGTCTTTTGAGTAAATCTTTATGTTCATAAGAAGCATATTGACTTCCTCTATCTGTATGCCAAATTAGTCCTTTTTCTGGATTTCTTGAAATAAGAGCCATCTTTAAAGCATCATTTACAAGTGAAACTTTCATTGTTTCATCCATACTCCAACCAACTATTTTTCTTGAATATAAATCAATAACTGTTGCAAGATACAACCATCCTTCACTTGTTGGAATATAACGCGTATTAATAAAAAGATATATTTAATATCTTTTTATTAATACTTCTATCGCCTACATATTTTTCATCAACTTTTGAAGCATAGAAATCTCTATTTAAAATATTGGGAGCTATTGGTAAATTATGATTTGAATCTGTTGTCATAACTTTAAATCTTCGTTTCATTTTTACAAACAATCCTAATTGTTTTAGAATATTTCTAATTCGTCTTCTTGAAACTATTACACCATATCTTTCAAGAAGTTTATCTTTTATCCTTCTTGTACCATATGTTTGTCTTGATTGAAGAAATATTATTTCAATTAGTTCATTAAGTTTCTCATCAACTTTTTGAATTACACAACCATTTTTAACCCAATTGTAATAGCTACTTTTATCAACTTTAAAAACTTTACACATAAGTTTTATATTGAAACTCTTTCTATGCTCTTTTATCCAAGCATACTTTGATAGAGTTTCAAATGCTGCGTATGCTGTTGCCTTTTTTAGAATATCTCTTTCTTGTTTGAGTAATTTATTCTCTGCTCGTAGCTGTTTTAGTTCAGCCACTAATTCTTGTTGTGAGGATTTAGATTGATTTTTAGTTTCATCAATAGGAGTTGTTATATTATTCTCTTTTTTATAAACTTTAATCCAATTATAAATTGTTTTATCATTTATTCCAAGATCTTTTCTTGCTAACGCTACGTTCTATGCTGCAATTTGCATTGCTGACTTTTTACTATTCAAAATTAAGTGAACAGTCTCATCTCTAAACTCTTTAGTATATTTACTATTTCTCATTTTTTCTACTTCTTTCATACTTATTATTTTAACTTAGAAGTTTTTAAATTCTAAGTATGATTTAGTGTAGCCGGATCACTTCTTTGTGGAAACCTAAACATAAACGATGGTTTTATTGTAGTTTATAAAAACGACAGTTTTCAAGGTGCAAAGGCTTTGGCATTTTTAAATAGTGCTGTTGATAAAACTACTCTTTTAGGAAAACTTCATTTTTTCTTTCGCTATGACAATCTTTTTTCAAATCTTCTTTATAAATTTATTTTCATTTGGCGAAAAATTATACTTTTTATTTTAGGCAAAAATAGCAAGATTTGATATTATCTAATATCTAAAAATCAAGAAGTAATATGAATATATATGCTTACATAGTTCCAGTTGATGATGGTGCTGCACCAAATCCTTATGGTGGAGTTTGTTCTTTGGCTATTTGTAAACCAAACCTTAGGAAGATTGCAAAAATAGGTGATTGGATTGTTGGATTAAGCCCTGAATTTAAACTAATCTACACTATGAAAATCACAACTGTTAAAACTATGAAAGAATATGATATTTATACAAAAGAGAATTTAAGTACAAAAATCCCAGATAAAACTAGCAAAAATATAAAAAAACAAATGGGCGATAGTGTTTATGATTTTTCACAAGATAATGTGATACTTCGTCCAAGTGTTTATAGTCGTTGTACAAAAGAGATGGATTTAGCTGGGAAAAATGTTTTACTTTCAACTCATTTTTATTATTTTGGAAATAAACCAAAAGTTTTGCCAAAGGAGTTTGAAAATATTGTAACTCTTGAAGTTGATTTTTTAGAACTGAATCTTGATTTACAAACTATATTTTTTGATTGGTTAGAAAAACAAAAATTTGAAAAAAACAAAATATATTCAAATCCGCATATTATAGGAATTATAAGTCCAAATAACAAAGAAAAACAGATGAGTTGTTGTATAAGAAAAAAAATAGAAAAAACTTTTTACAAAGCTTAGAGCAATTTAAATTTTGTAATTATAAATTAACCATTATTTGATTACAATGCGAAAAAAATACTTTATTTAGGTGTCTATGAAATTATTCATTTTATTATTTATTATCTTTTATACCTCGCTTTTTTCAAGTAATTTAGATTATTTATTAGAAGAATATGACTCAACTAGTGAAAAATCATTACAAACTGTAGATGAAAAACTTGGACATGTTTATATCTATTCTCAAAAAGATATAAAATTAATGCAATATAATAAATTAAATGATATTTTAAAAGAACTTCCACTATTAAATCTAAATAAAAACCGATATGGTTTATCTTCTCTTTCTTTATCTGGAACAAAAACTACTGTTAGTGGATTTTTTAGAGTTTTTATTAATGACCATGAAGTAAGTTCACTTTATAACCAAAGTGCAGCTGTATCTTGGGGCGATTTGCCTTTAGATTTTATTGATTATGTTGAAATTTATTATGGAGAAAGTTCTTTTTCTTTTGGAAGTGAAACAGGAATTTATTTTATTAGACTTTATACTAAAAAAGGTGTAAAAGAAAATGGAAGTGAAATAAATCTAAAAGGTTCTTCAAAAGGTTCTTCAAGTGAAAGTTTTACAAATTCAAGAACTTTTGAAAATGGTTGGACATATCTATTTTATGGAAGCAATCAAAAAGAAAAAGAGACAAGAAAATATAAAGATGATAAATTATTAAATGATGGAACAAGAAGATATTTATATTTAGATATTAGCAATGAAAATACAGATATAAATATGGCTTACACAGATTTGAAAAAAGATACTTATATGGGAATGTCTTATGATGCAGTTCCTGATGATGGAGAGATAATAACAAAAGATTTTTTTGTTGATGTTACAAAATATTTTTTAGATGATAAATCATTAAAAACAAATGTTTCATTTGATGTTAATAATCTTGATAATGTTGAAACAAATCAAGAAGGAATGTCATTTTTGCCAGTTCGTGGAGTTAAACATTTTGATAAAGATTTAAAATTTACAAAAGTAAAAGCTAGTGTAACAAAATCTTTTGAACATAAAAATAATAACTTTTTAGCAGGATTTAGTACATCTGAAAAAAAATATACCCAAGGAAATAAAATATCTAATGATTTTGACAAAGAAACCATTACTTCTTTGATGTTTCAAGATGATTATAAATTAACAGATGATTTAGTATTAATTGCAAATACAAAATTTGATAAATACAAAAGAGCTGGATTTTTAGAAGATATTTCAGAAGAACTTTATCGAGTAGGGGCTATTTATACTCCTTTTGAGAGTTTTGGAATAAAAAGTTTTTATACAAAAACGTACTTACCACCATCTTTTTTTGATGTTGATTATGCTTTTTTAGATAAAAATTTAGATGTACAAAAATATAAAATTTATACTATTGAAGCAGTTTACACAACTGAAAAATCAAAAACAAGCGTTACTCACCATGATGTTGATATAGAAGATTTTATATATTTAGAACCAAATATTGGTTTTATGAATATTGCTCATACGATAAAAACATCAGGATACGTATATAGTTATGAATATCTTTTAAAAGAATCAAATAAAATCCAAATAAATTACTACACAACAACTTTAAGTGAAACTTTGAATAACTCAAGTAAAGGTGGTTATATCAAATATATGGGAGCGTATGATAAATTCGAGTATTTTACTTCGGTTTTATATAGAAATTCTTACAGTTATTATGATTTACATGTGGATAATTCTTTTGATTTATCATTGGGTGCTTCGTATAATATAAATAAAAATTTAAAAGTTAGCCTAAAAGGTGAGAATCTTCTTAATAATTCTACTGAATCTTTATATGCTGATTCAGGAAAAGCTTTTGCTTTTGCTGATTATGAAAGAAGTGCTACTCTTTCATTGAAATGGATGTTTTAATGAAATCTATAATATTTTTAATAACACTTATTTCATTTTTAAATGCAGAACAATATACTTTTTTAGTTAATAAATATGATAAAGAATTAGAACTTGAAGCAAAAATAATCTCAAATATTGCAACAGCATCAATAAAAAGTGAAATAAAACTTTATATTCCTGAAATTTCAAATACGGAAAAAGAGGTTTATTCAAAATTTTTTACATTAGTCGATAATTGTGAAAACGCAAATTTTGTTTTTATAAAAAAGAGTATAGATACAAATTCTTTATGTAAAAATAATACAGATAAAATCTTTTTTACTAATAATTATGAAAAATTATTAAATGACAAAAGATATTTAGGTGCATTTTTTTGGAATAAAAGTAGACCAAATATTACTTTTATAAAAGCTAGATTAGAAAAACAAAAAATAGAATTACCAGATGATTATGATAAATTCGTGGAAGATTTTTAATGAGAAAAATTTTATTTATTAAAAATCCTATTTATTTGATTTTTTTGGCTCTTTTTATATCTTTTGTTTTTTCATTATTACTTTATGGAACAATTAAATTAGAAAAAAACACAACTGAAAAAATGATTGAAATATCAACTTTTGATGTTATCTCAATATCAAATAATAATGCTTCTTACATAGAAAAATCTTTACAATCAAGCTTAAAAAGTTATCCAAAAGAGTTAGAAACAAATTCTACTTTACGAACTCAAATTGAAGAAAATTTGAGTTTATTATTAACTTCTAATATAAAATACGCTTATTTAATTTACAAAGACCAACGAGGAATTTTTAGATTTTTAGCAGATGGTGCAAAAGAGAATGAAAAGGCTTTTTTTAATCAAAAATTTGACATAGATAATTCAAGATGGTTAGAAATTTTTGAAACAAAAAAACCACTTATTATTGAACATGGTTTTTCACAACAATTATCTATTACATATTTAGTTCCAATTTTGAAAAACAATGAAGTTGAACTTATTTTGGCAGTGGATTTTTCAATTAAAAAAATTGAAGATATAAATAAAATACTCAATTGGATGCAATATTCAATTATTGCTATCATTTTTATCGTTGTAGTTTTTTTGATTCTTTTATTGATTCAAACTTTTAAATATATTGCTATTAAAAAAAGCGCTTTTACTGATAAATTAACAGGAGTTTATAATCGAAATTATTTACAAGAATCAGAAAATTTTATAAATTTAAATGATTATATATTAGCAACTTTAGATATTGATCATTTTAAAGTTGTAAATGATACTTATGGACATTATGTTGGAGATAAAATCCTAAGTCAGACTGCTCAAATAATTACTTCAACGGTTAGAATAAAAGAAGATATTGTTATTAGATATGGTGGAGAAGAGTTTGTAATTTTGGCAAAAATTAATCGAAATGACAATATAAGTGCTTTAAATGTAATAGAAAGAATTTTTAGAAATATCCAAAATACTGAGTTTTATATCAATAATCAAGAGTTTATAAATGTAACTGTATCTATTGGTGTAAATCTTGTACCTTATAAATCAAGAAGTTTTTCTGATGCTTTTAGATTAGCTGATCTTGCTTTATATAATGCAAAAAATAAAGGTAGAAATAATATTGAAATTTATGATGAACGAGAAAACAAATACAATGATTTATCTATTTCAATAAATGAAATAAAAGATGCAATAGAAAAAAAACAGGTTATTTGCTATTATCAAGAAATTATAGATACTGAAACTTTAGAAATTTCTCATTATGAAGCATTACTTAGAATTATAGATAAAAATGGAAACATAATTTTGCCAGAAAAAATTTTACCAATTATAAAAGGTACTTTTATTCTACGAAATATCACAAAAACTATTTTAAAAATTTGTTATAAAAAATTACAAGAACAAAAAGATATAAAAATCAATATAAATTTAAATCCAAAAGATATTATTGATAGTTCAATTCTTCTAATTTTAAAGAATTTTGCTTTAGAAGAAAATATTTCAAATAGATTAGGTTTAGAAATTGTTGAAAGCGAAGATTTAATAAATTCTAAAGATGCAAAAGATAATTTATTGATGTTAAAAAAGTTAGGTTATAAAATATTTATTGATGATTTTGGAAGTGGATATTCAAATTTTATTTATTTAACAGAAATAAAAACCGACTATATAAAAATTGATGGAAGCATTATAAGTAAAATTCTAGATGATAAAATATCTTTTCTTTTAGTAAAAAGTATTGTTGAATTTGCAAAAGAGGCTGATATAAAAGTTATAGCTGAATATGTAAGTAGCAAAGAGATTTTTGAAATTGTAAAAATACTTGGGATTGATTATGCTCAAGGATATTATTTTTCTATTCCTGAAGAAATTTAAAATTAATTAAATCATCAAACCGTAATTTAATCATTGTTTTAGTAAAATAAAGACTTATTTTTAGAAAAACGGAGAATTATTATGAGAATGACTGGCGCAAAAATGGTTGTAGAATCATTACATCAAGAAGGGGTTGAAGTAGTATTTGGATACCCTGGAGGCGCTATTATGAACGTCTATGATGAAATATATAAACAAAACTATTTTCAACACATTCTAAATAGACATGAACAAGCTTCAATAATTGCAGCAGAAGGATATGCAAGAGCTACTGGAAAAGTTGGAGTTTCAATTGTAACTAGCGGACCTGGATTTACAAACGCAGTAACTGGATTAGCAGATGCTTATATGGATTCTATTCCATTGGTTGTAATTTCAGGACAAGTTCCAACAACAATTATTGGTTCTGATGGTTTTCAAGAAATTGATGCTGTTGGGATTTCAAGACCTTGTACAAAACATAATTATTTAGTTAATAGAATTGAAGATTTACCAAGAATTATTAAAGAGGCGTTTCATATAGCAAGCACTGGAAGACCAGGACCTGTACATGTGGATATTCCAAAAGATATTACAGCTCAAGTTGCAGAATTTATTTATCCAAAAGAGATAAATTTACCAACATACAAACCAACTGTTAATTACAATAAAAAACAGTTAAAAAGAGCAATGGAAGCAATTGCAAATGCTAAAAAACCTTTACTTTATGTTGGTGGTGGAGCTGTTTTATCAAACTGTGCATTTGAAATTAGAGAATTAGCAAAAAAACTAAATATTCCAGCAGTTGAAACATTAATGGCAAGAGGTGTAATGGGCGATGAAAATCCATTATTTTTTGGAATGTTAGGAATGCATGGAGAGTTTTCAGCAAATATGGCTGCTCATGAAACAGATTTATTAATCTCTTTAGGTGCTAGATTTGATGATAGGGTAACAGGAAGACTTGATGAGTTTGCTTCAAAAGCAAAAATTATTCATGTTGATATTGATCCAACTTCTATTGCAAAACTTGTAGTTCCTGATTATCCAATAGTTGGGGATTTAAAAATCACAGTTAAAGCTATGATTGAATCTATTGAAGAAAATGAATTTAATGATTATTCAAATTGGGTTGAATTATTAAGAGATTATAGAGAAAAAGAGCCTTTAAGATATATTGATTCAAATGAAGTTATTAAACCTCAATGGCCAATTCAAAGAGTAGGGCATTTATTAGGTGCAAAAGCTATTATTTCTACAGATGTTGGACAACATCAAATGTGGACAGCTCAGTTTTATCCATTTTCATATCCAAGACAATGGATTACATCTGGTGGTTTAGGAACTATGGGATTTGGATTACCAGCTGCTATGGGAGTTGCTCGAGCTTTAAAAGGAACTGATAAAGTTTCTATTAACTTTACAGGTGATGGTTCGATTTTGATGAATATTCAAGAACTTATGACTTGTGTTGAATATGAATTGCCAGTTATTAATATAATTCTAAATAACAACTATTTAGGAATGGTTAGACAATGGCAAACAATGTTCTATGAAAACAGATTATCACAAACTGACTTATCAGCTCAACCAAACTTTAAAATGCTTGTTGAAGCTTTTGGAGGACTAGGTTACAGAGTTACAACAAAAGAAGAGTTTGATGCTGCTTTAAAAGACGCTGTTGAGAAAAAAAGACCAGCAATGATAGAAGTTGTTGTTGCTAGAAATGAAGAGGTATTACCAATGGTTCCAAATGGTCATGCATTAAATGAAATGACATTAATTGAAGGAGGAAAATAATGAACAATTTTAATCACTACTACGACTCAGAAATATCAAGACAGGTAATATCTGTAATTGTATTAAATGAGCATAATGTATTATCAAGAATTGTTGGATTATTTTCAGCGCGAGGTTACAATATTGACTCATTAACTGTCGCTCCAATTACAGATAGTCAATATTCAAGAATGACGATTGTAACAACTGGTGATAAAAGAGTGATAGATCAAATTGTTAAACAATTAAATAAATTAATTCCAGTATTAAGAGTAAATGAACATAAAAATGTTATTGAAAAAGATACAGTTTTAATGAAATTTTCAATTGATAATAATTTATCAGATATTGATGTTATTGCACGAGCATATCATGGTTCGATTCAAAATGTTACAGATGAAGCAATTATCGTTTCAGCAACTGATTCAAGTGCAAGAATTATGAATTTTATAAAAGTTATGCAAAAATTTAATCCACTTGAAGTTGTAAGAAGTGGAATTGTTGCAATGGAAAGATAAGAGTTTTTACTCTTATCTTATTCTTAATAATAAGGATAAAAAATGACTCTTAAAGAGATTACAGATTTTATTGGTATAAATTGCCAAGAAGAAAAAAAAGAGATTACAGGTTTAAATACTTTACTAGATTCAAATGAAAATCAACTTACTTTTTTAGAAAATAAAAAATATATCAACGATTTAAAAAAAACAAAAGCAGCAGCTGTTTTAGTGACACCTGAAAATGCTAGTGAAGTTCCTTCTGGAACTATTGCTTTAGTTTGTGATGAACCATATTTGAATTTAGCAAAAATAAGTAAACTTTTTGCTCCAAATGTTGTAGAAACAAATGGTTCTGAACCTTTAATTGGTGACAAAACAACTGTTATGCCAAATGTTTATATAGGAAAAGATTCAGTTATTGGAAGTGATTGCACAATTATGGCAGGAGCTTTTATAGGTGATAATGTAAAAATAGGAAATAACACTATTATTTATCCAAATGTTACGATTTATAGGGATTGTACAGTAGGAAATGATTGTATTATTCATGCAGGAACTGTTATTGGAAGTGATGGTTTTGGTTTTGCAAATACAAAAGATGGAAAATATATTAAAATTTATCAAAATGGAAATGTAATTATTGGAAATGATGTTGAAATTGGTTCAAATTCTTCAATAGACAGAGCAGTTTTTAATTCAACAATAATTGAAGATGGTGTAAGAATTGATAATCTTGTACATATAGGGCACAATTGTAAAATAAGTAGAGGATCAATTTTAGTTGCTCAAGTTGGTCTTTCAGGCTCAACTATTTTAAATCCTTATGTAATAATGGGTGGACAAAGTGGAACAGCTGGACATTTAGAAATTGCAGCATTTACAACAATTGCAGCTCGTGGTGGAGTTACAAAAAGTATAACTGAACCTAAAAAATCGTGGGCAGGTTTTCCTTTATTTGAGCATAGAGAATGGCTTAAATTACAAGGAAAAATATCAAATTTATTAAAAAAGTAAAGGCTTTATCATAGCAAAAAAAATCATATCATTAATCTTTTTATTTATCATTATTTATTTCCAATTTTCCACTTTTGAAAGTGGTCAAGATGTAGTTGGAAATGTTGGATATGTTTTTTCAGATTATTCACATAAATATTTTGGATATTTATCGTATGTAAGTTTATTTTTATTTATCTATATTTTATATATTATAAATTTTAAAAATATAAAACAAAGAGATTTAGTTTTAAATATATTAGTTGTATTTTTATTACTTTTTGTATCTTTGATTTTACAAGCATTACTTATTGAAAATCCTTATTTAAGGGGAGAAATAGGTAATATTTTAGTTGATAGTTTAAGTCCAATAATTGGACGAGCTGGACTTTACTTTTTTGTTTTAGTAGGATTTATAATTTCTACTTTAGTTTTATTCGAAAATTCTGAGTTTGATTTATCTGATTTAAAAAAATTTAAAAACAAAATAAAACTAAGAAATAGTTTGGATATTAAAAAAATAGAAAACAAAAAAAGAGAAAGAAGAAATGAAGAGATTAACCAAACTATCTATAAAAATATAGAGAAAAAATTAGATAAAAATATTTCAGAAATAAAAGCAATTGAATCTAATGCTAAAAAAATTGTTCCTCAAGTTTTAGAAAAAAAAGAAGAAGCAAAAGAAGAAGAATTTTTTGAAGATTCATTATTTGATGAAAAATATGTAGAAAAAACAAGTGGTGAATCACACAATTTGATAGTTGAAGAATTAGAAGAAAATAAAAAATTATTAGACCAAATTGAATTGGGTAAAACAGAAAAACCAAAAAATTTCAAATTACCTCCAAGTTCATTTTTTCAAGATTCTCCAAAAGATAATAAATCAAAAGTATCAGAAGCTTTTATTGATCAAAAAATTGCAGATTTACTTGATAAACTTGCAATGTTTAAAATTGAGGGTGATGTTGTAAGAACTTATACAGGTCCTGTTGTTACAACTTTTGAGTTTAAGCCAGCTCCAAATGTAAAAGTATCAAAGATTTTAGGTCTTCAAGATGATTTAGCAATGGCTTTAAAAGCTCAAACTATTAGGATTCAAGCTCCAATTCCTGGAAAAGATGTTGTGGGAATTGAAGTACCAAATGAAGATACACAAACTATTTATTTAAAAGAGATGTTAGATAGTGAAATTTTCCAAAACTCAAAATCTCCTTTAACAATGATTTTAGGAAAAGATATAGTTGGTAAACCATTTATTACAGATTTAAAAAAACTTCCTCACTTATTAATAGCAGGAACTACAGGAAGTGGAAAATCTGTGGGAATTAATTCAATGATTTTGTCATTGCTTTATAAAAACTCTCCAGATAATTTAAGACTTGTGATGATTGACCCAAAAATGCTTGAATTTTCAATGTACAATGATATTCCACATCTTTTAACTCCAGTTATTACAAAAGCAGCAGATGCTATAAATGCTTTAGCAAACATGGTTTCAGAAATGGAGCGACGATATACATTAATGTCAAAAACAAAAACTAAAAACATTGAAAACTACAATGAAAAAGCACAAAAAGAGGGCTATGATACAATGCCTTATATTGTTGTAGTTATTGATGAGTTAGCTGACTTAATGATGACAAGTGGAAAAGATGTTGAGTACTCAATTGCACGTCTAGCTCAAATGGCAAGAGCTTCTGGAATTCACTTAATAGTTGCCACTCAAAGACCATCTGTTGATGTTGTAACTGGACTTATAAAAGCTAATTTACCAAGTAGATTATCTTATAAAGTAGGGCAAAAAATAGATTCTAAGATTATTTTAGATTCTATGGGAGCTGAGTCACTTCTTGGTCGTGGAGATATGTTATTTACACCTCCTGGAATGTCTGGACTTGTAAGGATTCATGCTCCTTGGTCAACTGAAAGCGAAATTGAAAAAGTTGTGGATTTCTTAAAAGAGCAAAGAGAAGTTGTTTATGATATGAACTTTATCAAAGATAGAACTTCAGGAGTTGGCTCAGGAAGTGGTAGTTCAAATAACTCTGATAATATAGAACTTGATGAATTATATCAAGATGCTAAAGAGGTTGTTTTAACTGAGAAAAAGACTTCAATTTCATATATTCAAAGAAGACTTAGAATTGGTTACAACCGAGCTGCTACAATAGTAGAACAACTAGAACAAACGGGTGTTTTATCAGAAGTTAATGCAAAAGGAAATAGAGAAATCCTTTTCTAAAAGTAATGTTACTTTTTATTTACGTTAAAGTATTATAATTTGAAATGTAAATAAGGAGTAACTTTGATAAATATTTTAATGATAGAAGATGATACGGAATTAGCTTTAATATTAACTAATTACCTGCACCAATATAATATAAAAATAGACAATTATGAAACCCCTGAACTTGGTATTTCTGCTTTAAACCTAAAAAAGTATGATTTGATAATATTAGATTTATCTTTACCAAATATTGATGGTATTGAAGTTTGTAAAATGATTAGACAAAGACATGATACCCCAATTATTATTTCATCTGCTAGATCATATTTAGGAGATAAAATCGCCTGTTTTTCTTATGGAGCAGATGATTTTATGGCAAAACCTTATGATACTCAAGAATTAATCTTACGAATAAAATCTATTTTAAAAAGATGTAACCACCAAATAATTGAAAATAACGCCGAATTAAATAAAAAAGATATTTTTAGATTTGATGATTCTAAAATGGAAATATATAAATATGATGAATTATTAGATTTAACCAATGCAGAATATTATATTTTGCAGTATTTAATACAAAAGAATGGTTTTGTAGTTTCAAGACAAGAGTTACTTACAAATGTTGAATCAATAAAATATGAAAGTTCATACAAAAGTATAGATGTTTTGATAGGTCGAGTTAGAAGTAAAATTGAAGAAAATACTAAAAAACCCAAACATATTTTATCTATTAGAGGAGTTGGTTATAAATTGGTTAATCAATAAAAAAGATTCTATCTTTTTCCAAATAAATCTATTTTTTATATTTATTTTTTTAGTTATTAATGTATTAATTATCGCCCAATTTCTTATTGATAATAAAGCTTATAATGTAATTCAAGAAAAAAGATATTTTGATGGATTTAAAATTGTTTTTGATTCTAGAAGATTGGACAAAAATGATGATGAAATAAATAATTTACTTCAAGCATTAGATTTAAAAATTGGAACAATAAATTTAGCTGAATTAAAGAAATATATGGAAGAAAAAGATAGTGATGATAATGATGCTATTCATATTTATTTATTTAAAGGGCAAAAATATATCAATGTTAGACCTCCAAATCTTTTTAATAAGTTAAAAGAGTTAAATCATTCATTTGGTCGAGAAGACTTTATGCGTCCTCCACCTCCTCCTGATTTTATTCCAAATACTATGTTTCCTCCTCTTTCTCGTGATTTTTTTGAACATGACTTAAATAAAATTGAAAATATAGTATTACTTGATACAGCAGATGAAAAAGAGTCAAAATATTTTTGGGTTATAGTTTTATTTACAATTGATATTTTATTGATTTGGTTTTTACTTTTTTCAAGAAAAAAATTGAAACCTCTTTTTCTTTTAAAAGAAAATATGATAAAGCTTTCAAATGGTGATCTTTCAATTAAAACAAAAACAAATGGTAAAGATGAAATTTCGCAAGTTGCAAATGAATTTGAAAATGCGGTAAAACAATTAAGACAATTAAGAGATTCAAGAGATTTATTTTTACGAAATATTATGCATGAGTTAAAAACTCCTATTACTAAAGGAAAATTAGTTAGTGATATGTATGAAGATAGTGAAAGAAAACATATTTTAATTAGAGTTTTTCAAAGATTGGAGTATTTATTAAGTGAGTTTGCAAAAATTGAAGAGTTAACTTCCGGAAAAATCTCTTTAGAAAAAGATAATTATCATGCAATAGATTTAATAGAACAAGCTTTTGATATTTTATTATTAGATAGTAATAAAATAGATATAGATTATGATAAAGATTTGTTTTTAAATGTAGATTTTGAATTGTTTTCAATAGCTTTAAAAAATTTAATTGATAATGCTATTTCATACAATACAAATGGAAATCCACAAATTTTTATTGGTGAAGATTTTATTAAAATAGTAAATAAAGGAGAAAAACTAAAAAAAGATATAAATGAATATTACAAACCATTTAACCATGAATATGAAGATTCAAGCGTAGGCTTGGGACTTGGTTTATATGTCTCAAATAATATTATCAAAATTCATAATTTTAAATTAGAGTATGAATATATTGATAACTATCATAATTTTGTAATTAAGTTAAATTAACATTTACAATTTATTTACTTATCTATACCCTATATTTACCCCAGATAGTTAGAATTTTTTATTCTATACTATAAGGACTATTTTATGTCAACAACAAGTTCAGTTACAACAAGTACAGCCACTGATGCATACGGGAATACTTATACAACAGCCGTTAGTAATGACGAATTACAAAGCGAAGATTTTATAACTTTAATGCTTACAGAGTTGAAACTTCAAGACCCTACAAATACAGTGGATTCTTCTACTATGCTTGATACTCAATTACAACTATCAAGTCTAGAAGCTAGTACTGCCACAGTTGAAGCAATGGAATCATTGCAATTAAGTTTTGAGCAATCAGCACTATCAAGTTCTGCTGCTATTATTGGAAATATCGTTGAAAATGGTGATACAGATGATGATGGAAATACTAAACAATACAAAGTATCATCTGTTGCTATGAATGATGGAACAATATCTTTATCAGCTTATGAAATAACAGGTTATTATGATGTTTATTACTTTAATGAAGCAACAAGTGGTTCTGATGTTATTGATTCTACAAATGAAGATAGCTCAATTTCAGTAACAAATAGTGCTGGAACTACTTATAATTATTCAACTTATAATAAAACTTATGATGCATTAGCAGCAGAAATTAGTAAAACTTCAGGACTTACAGCTTCAATGGCACAAAATAGTGCTGGAAATTATCAAATGGTACTTTCTGTTAGTAATGGAAGCTCTTCAATAACTCAAAATAATTTAGCTTTAACTTATTCTCAAGATTCGGCAACTGCGTATTCAAGTGAAGCAAAAACAATTGCATATAATAATATTACAAAAATTTACTAACTGTTACAAACAGTTAGTAAATCATTAGAAGTGTTTGTTTTCCCGATACCACATATTTACACTAAAACCTTATGATTAAATCAGTGAGAATCACTATTTAATCATAAAGGATTTAAAATGATTAGTGCATTATGGACAGGAATAGCAGGATTAGCTGCACAACAGACTGCTTTAGATAATGAATCAAATAACATTGCAAATGTTAATACAGTTGGATATAAAGCTTCAAGGGTTTCATTTGCGGATTTAATGTATCAAGATAGTATTGGAAAAGGTGCAGCTATTACAAGTGCTGAAAAACAATACACACAAGGTAGTTTTAATCTTACAGGATCTTCTTATGATGTTGCATTAAAGGGAGATGGTTTTTTTGTTGTATCAAATACAAGTTCAAAAGGAACATCAGAGTTTTATTATACACGAGCTGGAAATTTCAGAATGGGTGATAGTGGAACTTTACAAGATGCCTCAGGAAATGAAGTTCAAGGTTGGGCATTAAGTGCAATCGACCCATCATCTGATGTAACTTCTACAAATTCTAATCTTAATTCATTTACAGATATTTTTACTCAAGTTGCTGGAAATCAAATAATTCAATTCTCAAATAAAATAGAAACTTATGCTTCTAAAATATCAGATTATTCAACAAGTGCAAGTAGTGATTCAACAGAATTATCAGGTTCAGGAATAAAAACCAAATCAACTAAAATCTCAGATATTGAAGCTTTAATAACAAATTATTCAAAAGCCTTAAGTGCTTATGCTTTAAATCCAGAAAGTATTTCAAGCTCATCAGTTCCTCAAAGTACAATCATTGATTATCCAAATACAGGAAGTACTACTTTAGATGCGGAAACAGACAAAATATATGTGTACATTAATGGAAGTCAAATTCTACAAGATTATGTAAATACAACAGCAACAACGGATTTTAAAGCTGAAATGGATGCTGCTGGAATTACAACTTCAGGAGTAACAACAGATGATGAGTACAATGCTCTTGCTAGTAGAGTTGCAACGTACAAAGCTTTATCAGACCAAATATCTAATACAACAGGTTTAAATGCTTATACGGTTAATTCATCAAATGAAGCTAGTACTTCAAATGTAGATGTTTTAAATGGAACTATAAAAATTGATTCAATAATACCTGGAGTTTCATTTACTATTGGGGATATAAATGAAGTATCAGGAACAACAGAAACTTCAGGAACAAATACAACTTTAACCCAAGCTATAAAAGGTACAGGTGAAGCAGCTGTTAAAAGTGCAATGGAAGCTTTAAGAAATGCGGTTGGTGGAAATCAACAAGATGTATATGAATCAAGTGATATTTTAAGTGATGATAACGCTAATGCTTTGACCTTTAATGTGGGAGATACTATTTCTTACACAATAGGTGGAGTTACAGTTACCTCAGATGCAACAGCTACAAGTTCTGATGCAGCCGTTGATGATTTAATTACAAAAATAAATTCAGACCCAGATTTACAACTTTTAGTTGAAGCAAAAAATATTAATGGAAAATTAGTAATTGAATCAAAAAAAGCTGGAGAAGAATTTTCTGGAATATTAAAATTTAATGATGGAGCAACTACATACACAAAAGAAAAAAATCTTGATTTAAGTGGGAATAGTGGAGCTGGTGCAGAATTTATGCAAATAATTTCAACTATTGACCAAACTTCATCAAAATCATCTTTACAACTAAAACTAGATTCTCTTGGTTTAACAGATTCATCTTTTGGAGAATTTTCTGTAGATAGTAATGGAATAATAACAATGAAACAAGATGGTGTTGATTATGCCGTTGGACAAGTTGCTATTGCTCAATTTAATAATAATATCGGATTAGAAGCTATTGGAGATAATTTACTTGCAAAAACAAAAGAGAGTGGAGATCCAATTTATAGCATAAATAATGATAATGGAACTTCAATAATAGGTGAATCTTTAGAATTAAGTAATGCTGATTTAAGTGAAAGTTTAGTTAATTTAATGGTATTTCAAAGGGCCTTTGAAGCAAATGCTAAATCAATTACAACAGCAGATGAAATTTTACAAACTTTAATAGGTTTAAAAAGATAATTAGGAGTTTATTATGGTTAGTTCAATAAGTACAATTAAATACAATTTAAGTTTATTAAACCAAAGAAATGAAAAAGTAACTTACCAAATGAGTAGTGGTGATGCTTTACAATATGGAAGTGATAATTCACAACAATACAATCAAATTCTTTCTGTTAATAATAGTGTTAAATCATATAGTTCAATCCTAGAAAGAATGAAATTATCAAATGCTTATAACACCACAAGTGATACAGCAGTTGCAAGTATGAAAGATTCTATGAAATCTATACAATCTTTAGTACAAAAAGCTCTAACAGCAACCACAAGTAGTGAAGGTAAAGCAACAATAGCTGATGAAATAGAATCTGCAAAAAATACTATTTATTCTCTAGCAAATAGTAATACAAGTGGACAATATCTATTTTCAGGAAGTAGTTTATCAACTCAAGCTTTTCAAAAAGATGCAACAACAGGAAAAATAACTTATACCGCAACAAATGATAACAAAAGTGTAAATGTAGAAACAGGTTCTTATACTACACAAGGTGTAAATGGAATAGAGCTTTTATATTATACAAATAATACAGCACAAGCAGGTGAAGATTTAACTTTTGAGGAAAATGAAATTATCCTAGATAAAAATGAAAATCAATATAAATTATTAGACAACGATAATGATGGCTCTTTCGATGGTTTGTATTTAAATGGAGATAGTTCAAACATTTCTTTACCTGTAACAGACAATGGAGATGGAAGTTTTACAGTAAATAATTCAGGAACAACAGCTTTACAATCAAAACACTCTATATTTGATGATTTAGACAAAATTATAAATGCTTTAAAACAACAAGATTCAAGTGGAAATGCTATAACGGAAGATGAAGCAAATACTCTTTTATCTGATGCTTTATCTACGGTTACTAATGCATATGACACAATGAATATAACCCATGCCAAATTAGGAACAAGAACAGCTTCTATTGAAAATTATGAAGATATAGTTCAAACAAAACTTTCAAATTTTGACATTCTTCAAGAAAATTATTCAGCAGCTGATGTTACCGCACTGGCTATTGAATCTCAATCTTTAGAAAGCACATATACTGCTTTATATTCAACAATAAACAAGGTAAATAACTTATCACTTGTTAAGTATTTAAATTCATAAAGGATTATACATGAAAACTAATTTAGAAATAAAAAATTTAGAATCACAGGTAATTGAGTGTTATAGTTATTTTATGAATAATTATCAAAATACAAATTTTGACGCTTTAGAATCAATGGTTTTACAATTACAAAAATCAATGAATTTATTAACTATGACAAATATTGTAAATGTTATAGATAGGGTAATTGAAGATGGAAGATTAAAAGATGGAAGACATTTTAGACAATACAATGTTAACTCTATTCAAACAACAAGAGATAATAAAATATATTTAGTTTGTTATGAAATTTTAGGAATAGATGCCATAGAAAATAAATTTATATTGGATGATAATTTATCTTATATAGATTTTGTTGATGTTAAAAAAATTTACTAGGGTAAATTATGATTAACTCATTATATACGGCAAAAAGTGGTCTTAGTGCCTCAAAATATTCAGTTGATGTTACATCAAATAATATTGCAAATGAAAATACAACAGGTTATGTAAAAAGAACGGTTAATACTTCTGAATTACCAGAACTAGAAAATGATATAGGAAATGGAGTATCTTTTGATGGGGTTACTAGAAATACAAATGTTTATTTATATGATAAATTAGTTTCTCAAAATAGTTTATCCTCTTATTATGAACAAGAAGATTCTATTTTAAGTAATCTTGAAATTATGTTTAGTGAAACTGAAACTAGTGGATTATCAACAACTTTAAGTACTTTTTTTAACTCTGTAGAATCTTTAAGAGCAGATTCAACTAATTTAATTTATCAAAATGATTTAGCAACTCAAGCTCAATCTTTAGTTGATGGTTTACAAACATTAAATGATGAATTAAATGATTCTCTTGATACTACAACACAAAAATTAGAAGATCAAGTTGATACTGTAAATAATATTTTAGAACAAATTGTTTATTTAAATAAACAAATAGTTGAAAGTAATACCGATTCAAATGATTTATTAGATAAAAGAGATGCTCTAGAAAAAGAGTTGTCAAATTATGTGGATATTGAAATAGATAGAACTAGTGATACTTATAATCTAAAAATTGCAGGAGTTAATGTAATTTTTAATAATACAAATCTTCACGAAGTAAGTATTAGTGAAAATAATATTGCTCAAAAAGATATTTATAATTCAAGTGATTTGGATGATAGTAATTTTAGTGATGGAGATGAAATATCAATAGTATTAAATGGTACAACAACACTAACTTTAAGTGCAAGTGTTAGTGGAACTGATGAAAATGAATTGAAAAATCAGATTATAAATGAGATAAATACAAACTCAAAATTCTCTGATTATACAGCTTATTTAGATTCTAGTAAAAATTTAGTAATAAAATCAAATATAGAAGGAGAAGAGGGTGAATTTTATATTTCTATTTCCGTAGCCACAAATGAAATATCAAAAAATGCCAATTCTGTTGAAGCTCAAAATAATGTTTCTCTGGCTGTTTATAATAATAAATTATCACTAAGTGGAGGTTCATTAAAAGCAATTACTCAAGAACTTACTAGTTCAACTTCAAGTATATATTCATATAAGAATAGCTTAGATGCATTTGCAAAAGCATTAGTTGATACAGTTAATTCAAGTAGTCAAACACCCTTATTTAAAGGTTCTAGTGTAGATACTTTGAGTTTTGAAAAAGATAATATTACTTCACTTACAAGTGAAGATTTAGAAAATCTGGCGAAAATACAATGGGACAAAGGTTTAACTATTGGGACAACTTCTAATACTTCATTTAGTGAGTTTTATCAAAATTTATTAGTAAAAGTATCTTCAAATGTTGAAAATAATAATTTTAAATTGGAATCTCAAAATGCAATAGTAAATTCACTAGAAAGCGCTTATAACAATTTAACAAAAGTAGATTCTGATGAAGAGATGATAAATCTTCTTCAATATCAAGCAGCATACGAAGCAAATGCAAAAGTAATTACAGCAGTAGATGAAATGTTGCAAACTTTATTAGCTATGTAAAGGAGAAAAAAATGGCAGAGGGAATATTAGGACTTGGAAGTTCAGGAAGTGTTGATTTAAGCTCAGAATTATTAACAAAACTTAAAACAGCAGAAAGTACTTCTATTTTAGATCCAATAACAGCAGAAAAAGAAGATACTCAAGCTGAAATAGATGCTTTAGACAAAATTGAAACTATGGTTTCAGAATTTTTAGATTTAGTAAAAGATTTAGATTTATTTACAAGTAAAACAAATATTTTTAATCAAATAAGTGCATCAACAACAGGATCTTCAGCTTCTTTTGATGCAACAGATTCTTCAAATCTAAATCCAGGAACAATAACAGTGAATGTTACTCAGTTAGCACAAAAAGATGTTTATCAATCAAATAACATATCAGATAAAACTGCCACTTTGGATAGTGGAACAATAAGTATAACAGTAGGAGAAGAGACCTATGACTTTTCAACTGATGGTAAAACTTATGAAACTTTAGTTTCAGAAATGAGTAATTATCCAGATTTAGATGTTTCCTTGGAACAAGTAGGTGATAGTAGTTATAGAATGATTGTAAAAAGTAGTGGAAGTGGAACATCAAATGCTATAACTATTTCACAAACAGGAGTTGATTTAGGATTAGAAGAATCAAATCATGTTTTAACTGCTCAAAATATGAAAGCAACAGTTGATGGAATAGATTATGATTTATCTTCAAATAAATTAACTATGCAAAGTGGTTTAATAATTAAAATGGTTGATGAAGGAACTTCTTCTATAACAATGGAAAGAGATGATGCTTCAATCGTAGAATCAATAACAAGTATTGCAGATAAATATAATGATTTAGTTGATTTAGTAAATTCTTATATTTTAGGTGATGAAGAGAATCCAGCTGTAATTTCAGATTCAAGTACACTTAAAAGTATGATGAATTCTATAAAAGATATTTTATTTGATAGTTATGGTTTAAACAATGAAGAAAATCTATTTAAGTATGGAATTTCTTTTGATAGTGATGGTTATATGCAAGTCAATGAAACAGAATTATCAACAGCATTAACTGATAATTATGATGATTTAAAAGAGTTATTTGTAGGATATGCAGAAAAAGAAGGAATTGGTACAAGACTTAAATCTTATTTAGATTCTCTTGATAATTTATTAGATGGATTATTAACAACTTATGATGACAAATTAAGTACAAGATTATCAACTTTGACAAGTGATTATGAAACAGCATCAGAAAAATTGGATGAAAAATATGAACAAATGGCTTCTCAATTTGCTTCATATACAGTATTAATTACACAAATGGAAAATGATTTTGCTTCTTTACAATCAATTATTGATAGTGAAAATTCTTAAAATCGTTACCCATTGTTTACTTTTAAATTATATGATTCAAAAAAAAAGGAGTTATTATGACAATTTCTTCGTATAGTTCTATGGGTATGATGTTACCTGTAAGTAATATTTCAAAAGACATCATTAGTAAAAGTGATACGAATTCTGATTCATCTTTGAGTATTGAAGAGTTAGGAATAGATGAAGATCAATTTTCTGCTTTAGATTCAAATAGTGATAGTTTAGTTACTCAAGATGAAATTGCAAGTGCAATAGATAGTAAATTAGCATCTTTTGATGGAGAAATGCCATCAAAAGAAGAGTTCTCAAGTTTACTTTCAGATTTAGGACTTGAAATGCCTGAACCTCCTACATCAAAACAAAGTAGTGCTTCTGGTGATGATTTTAGTTCTTTAATAATGTCACAATATGATTCAGATGGAGATTCACTACTTAGCTCAAGTGAAGTTTCAGTATTAAGTGATGAAGAATTTTCAGCTTTAGATACGGATACGGATGGTTCAATATCAGCTGAAGAATTAAGTGGTGCTTATGAACAAGTTGCAAGTGCTAGTGGAGCAACGCAATCTGCACCACCATCAGGTGGAGGAGGCGGTGGAGCTTCTTCAAGTGAAGAAGAATATGATGAGTTAGATACAAATGAAGATGGTATTGTTTCTCAAGAAGAAAAAAATGCAGCTCTTGGAATATCAACAAATAGTGAAACTTCATCAACTGCCACAGCATCTAATGATGAGACAAAAAATACTTTAAAATTATTACTTGATACTATTAAACTAAATAGCAAAAATAGTTCAGAAGAGTTAAATTTAAGTAGTTTCCAAAATATTATGAAAATGATGAATAATCAAAGTAATAATAATGAATTAAATACTTACGTATCAAATTTATCAACATCTACTACTGCTTCTAAATTTAGTTATGCGTAATTGCATAACTAAATTTTTATAAAATAAAATATATCAACGAAACCAATAATATTTTAATCCAAAATCAACTTATAATTCTATATATTCGATTATTACTATGTTTTACAAGTATAATTTTTTTTGATAAGTATATTATTTAACGATTTTTATGATAGAATAAATAAATTATATATAAGGAGTATGTTATGAATACAGGTATTGTAGGAAGACACATAGATTTAACAGATTCAATTAAAGATTACATTAATAGCTCAGTAGAAGTATTTAAAAAATATAACTTAGACATTATTTCTGTGAATGCAATTATAGCTCAAGATGAAAAACATGGTAAAAAAGCTTTTTCTTTTGAATTTACTTTAAACATTGCGCACTTAGATACAATTGTTGTAAAACAAAAAGATAAAGATTTATATGCCGCTATTGATATAGCTGTTGATAGAGTATCAAAAGTTTTAAGAAGACATCATGATAAAATTGCAGCTCATAAAGCTACAAAATTAACTGAGGTTGTTGCAACTGAGATTCAAGACCAAATTGCACTTGAATTAGAAAAATTTGAAGATGAAATCACTCCAGTAAGATTAACATCATATAAACCAATGGATATTGAAGAAGCGTTAGAAGAATTAAAAGCATCTGATGCACAATTCAAAGTATTCTATGACAAAGATGATGTTATGAGAGTTCTTTACAAAAGTTCAATCCAAGGTAAATTTGGATTATATTAAAAAAAGCTTTTGTTAGTGAAAAGGTATTAGCATAAATGGCTAATACCTTTTTTAGTTTATGATAAAAAATAGGATTAAAAAAATTTATGGATAAAACGTTAAAAAAAATTGCTCTAATTGGGCAACCAAATGTAGGAAAATCTTCATTATTTAATAGAATTGCAAATAAAAGAATTGCAATTGTATCTGATATGGCTGGAACTACAAGAGATATTAGAAAACATGAAATAGAAATATTAGATAGAAAAGCATTAATGCTTGATACTGGTGGTATCGATGAAACTAATGATGCTATATTTTCAAATGTAAAAAGAAAAGCTATTGAGACGGCAAAAGAGGCTGATATAATACTTTTTATGGTTGATGGTAAAAACATACCAGATGATAAGGATAAAGAATTATTTTATGAGCTTCAAAGATTAGGAAAAGAATTAGCTTTAGTTGTAAATAAAATTGATAATGATAAAGAATTAGAAAGACTTTGGGAGTTTTTTGAGTTTGGAATAGGGGAAGAAAATCTTTTTGGAGTTTCAGTTTCACATAATAGGGGAACTAAAAATCTATTTGACTGGATTTATCAACACCTTCCAGTTAATCTTGAAACTGTAGCTCTTGAAGAAGCAGAAGCTTTAAAAAAAGAAAAAGAAGCAAATTTTGATTTTGATGATGAAGAAGATTTTTCAAGTGAAGAAAACAATGATTTTGAATCAGTTTTACCTGAAGATATGCCAGATGAAGAGCTAATAGACAATAATATTAAAGTAGCAATCATTGGAAAAGTAAATGTAGGAAAATCTTCTATTTTAAATGCCATTGTTGGTGCTGAAAGATCAGTGGTTTCTCCAATTGCAGGAACTACAATTGACCCTGTTGATGAATCTTTTGAATATCAAGATAAAAATGTAACATTTGTTGATACAGCAGGTTTAAGAAGAAGAGGAAGTATTGAGGGAATTGAAAAATTTGCCTTAATGAGAACAAAAGAGATGTTAGAAAAAGCAAATATGGCTTTAGTTATATTAGACGCTTCAAAAGAACTTTCTGATTTAGATGAAAAAATTGCAGGACTTGTTGATGAATATGGACTTGCAACTATTATTGTTCTAAATAAATGGGATGAAAATATGGAAACATTCCAAAAAATGGAAGAAGAAATTAGAAGAAGATTTAGATTTTTATCTTATGCTCCAATTATTGCAGTTTCTGCAAAAACAGGAAGAAGCATTGAAAGATTAAAAGATAAAATTATAGAAATCTTCAATAACTATACTCAAAGAATTCCTACTTCAAAATTACATAGAGTAATTGAAGAAGCAGTAAGTAGACATTCACTTCCAAGTCCAAATGGTGCATATTTAAGAATTTATTATACAACTCAATTCGATATAAAACCACCAAGAATTGCATTAGTTATGAATAAACCAAATCTTTTACACTTTACATATAAAAGATATTTAATAAATTATTTAAGAGATAATTTCAATTTTGAAGGAACACCTATTCACGTAATTGCACGTGGAAAACATGACAAAATGGGTGATGAAGAATATTTAGAAAGAGATACTAAATAAGCTAAAATTTTAGGAGTATTCCTTGCATAGAGTAAAAAATGATATATTCGCTGGTGTAACAGCAGCCGTTGTTGCTCTTCCTTTAGCTTTAGCTTTTGGAGTTGCAAGTGGCGCTGGTGCAATTGCTGGTTTATATGGTGCTATTATATTAGGTTTTTTTGCTGCTTTTTTTGGAGGGACTCCTACTCAAATTTCAGGACCAACTGGTCCTATGACAGTTATTGTTGCAGCTACAGTTGCAACATTTCCAAATGATTTATCAACAGTTATGACGGTAATTTTTTTAGCTGGTCTAATGCAAATTTCTTTTGGAATTGTAGGAATTGGTAAATGGATTAAATATATTCCATATCCGGTAATTTCAGGTTTTATGTGTGGTATTGGAGTTATTATTATAATTCTTCAAATAAATCCTTTTTTAGGTGTTGAAGGATATGGTTCGATAGTTAAAACTCTTACTTCTTTAATTGATACTTTTCAAAAAGTAAATTATGAAGCATTAATAATTGCAACTGTAACCTTAGCTATTATGTTTTTAACACCTAAAAAAATCTCAAAAATAGTTCCATCAGCTTTAATAGCTTTAGTTACAGTAACTTATTTTTCTCTTTTTATGGGCTTTCAAATAGATACTATTGGTGAAATTCCAATGGGATTACCTGCTTTTGTTTTACCAATTTCATTTGATATATTAAAATTAAATACTATGTTGATGTTATCTATAACATTAGCTCTTTTAGCCTCTATTGATTCCTTATTAACTTCCTTAGTAGCTGATTCAATGACTAAAACAAAACATGACCCTAAAAAAGAGTTAATAGGTCAAGGTATTGGAAATACTATTTGTTCATTTTTTGGAGCAATTCCAGGAGCAGGGGCAACAATGAGAACTGTAATAAATATAAATAGTGGAGCAACTACAAAATTATCTGGTATGACTCATTCTTTTACTCTTTTAGTTATTGTTCTATTTTTGGCTCCACTTGCATCAAAAATTCCACTTGCTGTGTTATCTGGGATTTTGATAAAAGTAGGTTTTGATATTTTAGATTATAAATTTTTGAAAATTTTAAATAAAATAACAAAACAAGATTTACTTATCATGGTAACAGTATTTTTACTTACTGTTTTTGTAGATTTAATTATGGCAGTTGGTGTTGGAATTACAATTTCTTCGATAATTGCTGTTTATCAAGTTTCAAGAGCTACACAAATAAAAATAGCTCGTTCAAAAGTCTCTTTTGATATTGATATAGAAAATCATGATGTTGAGATTATTAAAATAAATGGTTCTTTATTTTTTGGAACAGCATCTCATTTAGATGAAAGATTAGAAAAAATTAAAGATACAAAAAAAGTAATCTTAGATTGTAAAAATGTATCATTTTTAGATATTTCTGCAATATTTATTCTTGAAGAAATTATTGAAAAATTTAGAACAAAAGATTT